>JAGCVS010000019.1 GCA_017962235.1 Bacteroidales bacterium
AGACCCCCCTCACCGCCGCCATCACCAAGGTGCTGGCCGAGAGAGTCTCCGGCAATGCCGACAAGGTCAAGTCCTTCGACCAGATCGACAATGCTCCTGAGGAGAAAGAGCGTGGTATCACTATCAACACCGCTCACATCGAGTACGAAACCGCTACCCGTCACTACGCACACGTTGACTGCCCCGGCCACGCCGACTAGGTGAAGAACATGGTAACTGGTGCAGCTCAGATGGATGGTGCAATCCTCGTTGTTGCAGCTACCGACGGTCCCATGCCCCAGACTCGTGAGCACGTGCTTCTGGCCCGCCAGGTGAACGTTCCCCGCATCGTTGTCTTCCTGAACAAGGTTGATATCGTTGACGATCCCGAGATGGTCGAGCTGGTAGAGATGGAGGTTCGTGAGCTTCTTTCTTTCTACAACTTTGACGGCGACAACGCTCCCGTTATCCGCGGTTCTGCACTGGGTGCCCTCAACGGTGACCCCGAGTGCGAGAAGCAGGTTCTCGAGCTCATGGATGCAGTTGACACTTATATCGAGCTGCCTCCTCGTTTGACTGACAAGCCGTTCCTGATGCCTATCGAGGACATCTTCTCCATCACCGGTCGTGGTACTGTTGCTACCGGTCGTATCGAGCAGGGTGTTGTACACGTAGGCGACGAAATCCAGATCATCGGTCTCGGCGACGAGCCCAAGAAGTCTGTGGTTACCGGTGTCGAGATGTTCCGCAAGCTCCTCCCCGAGGGTCAGGCAGGTGACAACGTAGGTCTGCTGCTCCGCGGTATCGACAAGAAAGAGGTTAAGCGCGGTCAGGTTATCGCTCACCCCAACACCATCACTCCTCACAAGGAGTTCAAGGGTCAGATTTACGTACTGAAGAAAGACGAAGGTGGCCGTCACACTCCGTTCCACAACAAGTATCGTCCTCAGTTCTTTATCCGTACTCTTGACATCACCGGTGAGATCACTCTTCCCGAGGGAACCGAGATGGTTATGCCTGGTGACAACGTCGAGATCAAGGTCGAGCTCATCTACCCTGTAGCATTGAACGTAGGTCTGCGTTTCGCTATCCGCGAAGGTGGCCGTACCGTTGGTGCAGGTCAGGTGATCGCAGTTGACGACTAATTAATACCTTACACAGAGTCCGGCCGCCAGAATTGCTGCGGCCGGCTTTGTGGTGGTATAGGGGAATAGAACAAGGGTAGTTCAGCGGTCTCCAAAACCGTCGATGTGGGTTCGAATCCTGCTTCCCCTGCAAAATATTGGATGGTTACGAATCCAATGTGTTATTAATAGGCAGCGCAGAACCGCTTCCAATCTCCGCCGCCGCCAATAGAATAACAATGAGCAAAATAGGTACTTACATTAAGGAGTCTTACAAAGAACTCACCACCAAGGTTACTTGGCCCACCTGGAGCAAGCTCCAGAGCTCTGCAATCCTGGTTATGGTGGCTTCTCTGATATGTGCCGTTGTCGTGTGGCTTATGGACTTCGTGTTCAGGACTATTATGACTGGAATCTACCAATTATAGTTATGAGCGAAGTTGCCAAGAAATGGTATGTAGTCCGTACCGCAGGCGGTAAAGAGAAAAAAGCCAAGGAATATATCGAAAAGGAAATAGAGAACAACGGCCTTCAGGACCTGGTGTCTCAAGTCCTCATTCCCACTGAGAAATATTACCAGATCAAAAATGGTAAGCGCGTCAGTGCGGAGCGTGTGCTTTTCCCCGGGTATATTTACATCGAGGCTGCTCTTACCGGCGAGCTCGAGCACATCATCAAGAATCTTACTTTCGTGGCAGGCTTCCTCTCTGAGAACACAGAGACCAAGGAAGAGCGCCGCGTTGAAAACGGTAAGACAAAAGTGGTGAAGGTGGTCAAGCGTGTCCCCGTCCCCCTGCGTCAGTCTGAGATCGCCCGCATCCTGGGCGCAATAGACTCTCTCGCAGACCAGGACGAGGAGACTATCACTCCGTTTACCGTTGGCGAACCCATAAAGATTACCGACGGCCCGTTCAACGGATTTGAAGGCACGGTCGAGAAGATTATGGACGACAAGCGCAAGCTGGCCGTTACCGTAAAGATTTTCGGACGCAAGACCCTTGTTGAACTCAATTTTGCCCAAGTAACAAAAGTTTAACAATTATGGCTAAAGAAATTGCAGGGTTTATCAAACTGCAGATTAAGGCCGGTGCGGCCAATCCGTCGCCGCCCGTAGGTCCCGCGCTGGGTTCCAAGGGTGTCAACATCATGGATTTCTGCAAGCAGTTCAATGCCCGCACTCAAGACAAGAGCGGCAAAATACTGCCCGTTGTCATCACTGTTTATAGTGATAAATCTTTCACCTTCGAGGTCAAAGAACCCCCTATGGCAATTATGATCAAGGAGGCTGCCAAAGTTCAGAAAGGCAGCAACGAGCCTAACAGAAAGAAAGTCGCTACTCTCACATGGGACCAGGTCCGCAAGATTGCGAACGACAAGATGCCCGACCTCAACTGCTTTACCGAGGCTTCAGCAATGAGGCTGGTTGCAGGTACGGCCCGCAGCATGGGTATCTATGTAGAGGGTGAATTTCCTGCTGATGTTAAATAAGAAGATTTTCACACGCAATGAGTAAGTTAACAAAGAAACAGAAAGAAGCTATTGCTAAGTATGACAGCAAGAAGCTCTACAAGCTGGTCGAGGCCTGCAGCGTAGTTAAAGAGATTAACTATGCAGGGTTTGACGCTTCTGTCGAACTGGCTGTCCGTCTTGGTGTAGACCCTCGTAAAGCGAACCAGATGGTCCGTGGCGTTGTGACTCTTCCCAACGGAACAGGTAAAGTGACCCGCGTCCTGGTACTCTGTACTCCCGACAAGGAGAACGAGGCTAAGGAAGCTGGCGCCGACTATGTAGGCTTGGATGATTACATTGAGAAGATCAAAGGCGGCTGGACAGATGTTGACGTTATCATCTGTACTCCTTCCGTGATGGGTAAGGTCGGCCCTATCGGCCGTATCCTGGGTCCCCGCGGCCTCATGCCTAACCCCAAGACCGGTACGGTCACCATGGAGATCGGCAAGGCTGTCAAGGAGGTTAAAGCCGGTAAGATCGACTTCCGCGTTGACAAGACCGGTATCATCCACTCAGCTATCGGCAAGGTATCGTTCACTGCAGAGCAGCTTAACGAGAACGCCGTAGAACTGATCAACACTATCGTAAAACTCAAACCGCAAGCACTCAAGGGTACTTATATCAAGAGTATATCCCTCTGCTCTACCATGAGCCCGGGTATCGATATAGATCCCAAGACCGTAGGTGCCACCGAATAATAAACAGTAACGATTATGAGAAAAGAACTTAAGTCACAAATAATCGATCAGATTTCGGCGGCTATCGAACAGAGGCCCAACTTCTACATCACCGATATAGAAGGCCTCAATGCAGAACAGACTTCTGCACTGCGCCGTGCTTGCTTTGGCAAGGACATCAAGCTTGTAGTGGTTAAGAACACCCTCCTTTCGAAAGTTCTGGAGAAAGGCGGCGATGAGATGAAATCACTCTGCTCTACCCTCAAGGGTTCCACAGCCCTGATGTTCACCGATACTGCAAACGCTCCCGCAAAACTCATCAAGGAGCAGGCAGAGAAATTCGGAAAGCCCGTTCTCAAGGGTGCATACGTACAGGAATGCTCTTATGTTGGCGCAGAGCACCTCGAGACCCTTTGCAACATCAAGTCCCGTGAAGAACTCATCGGCGAGATCATTACGATACTCCAGTCTCCTGTCAAGAACGTTATCAGCGGTCTGCAGGCAAATGCAGGCGGCTGCATAGCCGGTCTTGTAAAGACTCTCGAAGAGAGAAACAATTAATTATTCAAGTAAACAAAACAATTAAAACTATAAACAATCATGGCAGATATCAAACAATTTGCAGAACAGTTGGTTAACCTTACTGTTAAAGAAGTGCAGGAACTTGCACAGGTACTCAAAGAAGAATACGGCATCGAGCCTGCAGCAGCAGCTGTAGCAGTAGCCGGCCCCGCAGCAGCAGCTGGCGAAGCTGCTCCCGCAGAGCAGACTGAGTTCGATGTAATCCTCACTTCTGCAGGCCAGGCTAAGCTTGGTGTCATCAAGGAAGTCAAGAACATCACCGGTCTCGACCTCAAGGGTGCTAAGGACCTCGTTGACGGTGCTCCCAAGGCTATTAAGGAGAAAGTTTCCAAGGCTGAGGCAGAGCAGATCAAGGAGACCCTGGAAGCTGCAGGTGCAGAGGTTGAAATTAAATAATTCGACCCATATACAGGGATTGACTAACAGGTTTAGAGCCCCTTTAGGCTCTAAACCTTTTTGCCGTCTAAATAATCCTATATTTATTTAATATTTTTCTAAATGTCTCAAAACGTTAAAAGCTCGCGAATTTCATTCGCAACTTCTAAGGTTCATCTGGACTACCCCGATTTTCTGGAGGTACAGCTCAAGAGTTTCCACGACTTCTTCCAGCTGGACACAACCGCAGAAAACCGTCGTAACGAAGGGTTGTTCAAAGTATTCCAGGAGATATTTCCAATAACCGACACACGCAACAATTTCGTGTTGGAGTTCATCGACTATTTTGTTGATCCTCCGCGTTATTCGATTGAGGAATGCCTTGACAGGGGTCTCAGCTACAGCGTACCGTTGAAAGCCAAGCTCAAACTGTACTGCACGGACCCGGAACACGAAGATTTTGACACCACTATCCAGGATGTATATCTGGGTGCCATCCCCTACATGACCCCCAGAGGCACATTCATCATCAACGGAAGTGAGAGGATCGTGGTATCGCAGTTACACCGCTCTCCGGGTGTATTCTTTGGACAGAGCATGCATGCCAACAGCACCAAGCTCTACTCCGCACGCATCATCCCGTTCAAGGGAAGCTGGATCGAATTTGCTACCGACATCAACAATGTGATGTACGCATATATCGACCGTAAGAAGAAATTGCCCGTCACCACCCTTCTGCGCGCCATCGGCTACGAGACCGACAAGGATATCCTCGATATCTTTGGTCTGGCAAACGAGGTCAAGGTTAACAAGACCAGCCTCAAGAAGCACATCGGCAGCAAGCTCGCCTCCCGCGTGCTCAAGACCTGGGTGGAGGACTTTGTGGACGAAGACACAGGCGAGGTGGTATCCATCGAGCGTAACGAGGTCATCGTGGAGCGCAATGCAGAGCTCAGCGAAGACAACATCCAGGATATCATCGACTCCGGCGTTACTACCATCCTGCTTCACAAGGAGGATCCCAGCCTGAGCGACTACGCCATCATCCACAATACCCTGGAGAAGGACCAGTGCAACTCCGAACTCGAGGCCATAATGTACACCTACCGCCAGCTGCGCAACTCCGAACCGCCGGATGAGGCAACTGCACGCGACGTGATTGAGAAGCTCTTCTTCTCCGACAAGCGTTATGACCTGGGCGACGTAGGCCGCTACCGCATCAACCGCAAGCTCGGCCTCAAGACCCCCGCAGACGTACGCGTCCTCACCAAAGAAGACATCATCGAGATTATTAAATATCTCATCCAGCTCATAAATTCGAAAGCCAACGTCGATGACATCGACCACCTGAGCAACCGTCGTATCCGTACAGTGGGCGAACAGCTTGCGAACCAATTCAATGTCGGCCTGAGCCGCATCGCCCGCACCATCCGCGAGCGCATGAACGTCCGCGACAACGAGGTGTTCACCCCCGCCGACCTGATCAACGCCAAGACTCTGTCCAGTGTCATCAATTCGTTCTTCGGCACCAGCCAGCTGTCGCAGTTCATGGACCAGATCAACCCTCTGGCAGAGATGACCCACAAACGTCGTCTCTCCGCCCTGGGTCCCGGCGGTCTGTCCCGCGACCGTGCAGGTTTCGAGGTACGTGACGTGCACTATACCCACTACGGACGTCTCTGCCCTATCGAGACTCCTGAAGGCCCCAACATCGGTCTTATCTCATCTCTGTGCGTTTACGCCCGCATCAACAACCTCGGTTTCATCGAGACTCCCTACCGCAAGGTGGAGAACGGCAAGGTGGACCTGAGCAAGGACGGCTGCGTTTATCTGAGCGCAGAGGAAGAGGAAGGCAAGCTGGTGGCACAGGCCAACGTGAACATCACCGACGACGGTGAAATCACCGACGACCGTATCAGCTGCCGTCTGCAGGCCGACTTCCCCGTTGTGGGCAAGGGCGATGTTACCCTTATAGACGTCGCTCCCAACCAGATTTCTTCCATCGCAGCATCGCTGATTCCGTTCCTGGAGCATGACGACGCAAACCGTGCGCTGATGGGATCCAACATGATGCGTCAGGCAGTGCCCATCATCAAGCCCGAATCGCCTATCGTAGGTACCGGTCTCGAGGGTCCCGTGATCCGCGACTCCCGCACCCAGATAGTTGCCGAAGGCAAGGGTGAGGTGGTATTTGTGGACGCCCGTGAGATTCACATCAAATACGAGCGCACAGAAGACGAGAAGTTTGTAAGCTTTGCACCGGAGATTACGGTGTACAAGCTCCCCCACTACCGCAAGACCAACCAGAACACCACCATCAACCTGGTGCCCATCGTTCGCAAGGGCGACAAGGTGACCCCCGGCCAGATTCTTACCGAGGGCTACGCCAGCCAGAACGGCGAGCTCGCACTGGGCCGCAACCTCAAGGTGGCGTTCATGCCTTGGAAGGGTTACAACTTCGAGGATGCTATCGTGCTCAGCGAGCGCATCGTACGTGAGGATATCTTCACCTCCATCCATGTTGATGAATACATCATGGAGGTCCGCGACACCAAGCGCGGCCAGGAGGAACTCACCAACGATATCCCCAACGTGAGCGAGGATACCACCAAGGATCTGGACGAGCACGGTATCGTGCGCGTCGGCGCCCATGTGGAGCCCGGCGACATCCTGGTAGGTAAGATCACCCCCAAGGGCGAGAGCGACCCTTCACCTGAAGAGAAGCTGCTGCGCGCCATCTTTGGCGACAAGGCGGGCGACGTGAAGGACGCTTCCCTGAAGGCCAATCCTTCACTGTCCGGTACCATTATCGAGACCCGTCTGTTCTCCCGCATCACCAAAGAGAACAGCAAGAAGGAGCGCAACCAGATCAAGGCTCAGATGACCGCCGCTACCGACGAGAAGAACCGCAAGCAGGCAGACCTCCGCAAGATCTTCATAGACAAGCTCTTCTCTCTGGTTAAGGGACGCAAGTGCAGCGGTGTTGTGGACACCTTCGGCATCAGCAAGATCGCCAAGGGCGAAGAGTTCACCCGCGCCGCTCTCGAGGCTATCGAGAAGTACGAGGAGATCAACCCCGTTAAGTGGACCGCCGACAAGCACATCAACGACATGGTGAAGGCGCTCATCAACAACTATATCATCGCCCACAAGGATATCGAAGCCGAGTTCAAGAGGGTTTCCTACAACCTCTCCATCGGCGACGAGCTGCCCAACGGCATCCTTCAGCTGGCTAAGGTATACGTTGCCAAGAAGCGTAAGATCCGCGTTGGTGACAAGATGGCGGGCCGTCACGGTAACAAGGGTATCGTGGCCAAGATTGTCAAGGACGAGGATATGCCGTTCCTCGAGGACGGTACCCCCGTGGACATCGTGCTCAACCCTCTGGGTGTGCCCAGCCGTATGAACCTGGGTCAGATTTACGAGACCGTGCTCGGTTGGGCCGGCCGCGAACTCGGACTCAAGTTTGCAACTCCTATCTTTGACGGTGCGTCGCTTGAAGATATCTGCAAGTATACAGACAAGGCAGGCGTTCCCCGTTACGGAAAGACATATCTGCGCAACGGTGAAACCGGCGAGCTCTACGACCAGCCTGCGACCGTGGGTGTAATCTACATGATTAAGCTCGGTCACATGGTAGACGACAAGATGCACGCCCGTTCCATCGGTCCTTACTCGCTGATTACCCAGCAGCCTCTGGGCGGTAAGGCCCAGTTCGGCGGCCAGCGTTTCGGTGAGATGGAGGTTTGGGCGCTGGAGGCATTCGGTGCATCCAACATCCTGCAGGAGATCCTCACCATCAAGAGTGATGATGTCACAGGACGTTCGCGCGCATACGAGGCTATCGTCAAGGGCGATACCATGCCTGCGCCCGGTATTCCCGAATCTCTCAACGTGCTGCTCCACGAACTCCGCGGTCTGGCACTGAGCGTTAAACTGGAGTAAACTTTTTCCCTGATAACATTTAACAGCAACGAATATGTCTTTTAAAAAGGATACAAAAGATAAGAGCAACTTTACCAGCATCTCTATCAGCCTGGCTTCTCCCGAAGCCATCCTGGATCAGTCACGCGGCGAAGTGCTCAAGCCTGAGACCGTGAACTACCGCACCTACAAGCCCGAACGCGACGGCTTGTTCTGCGAGCGTATCTTCGGTCCCTCGAAAGACTACGAGTGCCACTGCGGCAAGTACAAGAGAATCCGCTACAAGGGTATCGTGTGCGACCGCTGCGGCGTGGAAGTTACAGAGAAAAAGGTGCGCCGCGAGCGTATGGGTCACATCACCCTCACCGTTCCCGTGGCACATATCTGGTACTTCCGTTCCACTCCCAACAAGATAGGTTATCTGCTGGGTATCCCCGGAAAGAAGCTCGAGTCCGTAATCTACTACGAGAAATACATCGTACGTCAGGCAGGTGCAGCAGAGCAGTACAACGTAATGCGTGGTGACCTGCTCTCAGAAGACGAGTATCTGGACCTGATGGACAAGCTCCCCAAGGAGAATGCCGCCCTCGACGACACCGACCCCAACAAATTCATCGCCGGGATGGGTGCAGAGGTTATCTACGACATGCTCAAGGAGCTTGACCTGGACACCCTCTCTTACGACCTCCGTCACAAGACCGAGACTGAGACCAGCCAGCAGCGCAAGGCAGAAGCCCTGAAGCGTCTGAGCGTGATCGAGGCCTTCCGCGAGTCCAAGGATGTGAACCGTCCCGAATGGATGATCCTGAAGGTGATTCCGGTTATCCCGCCGGATCTGCGTCCTCTGGTGCCCCTGGACGGCGGCCGCTTCGCGACCAGCGATATCAACGAGCTTTACCGCCGCGTGATTATCCGCAACAACCGTCTCAAGAGGCTCATCAGCATCAAGGCTCCTGAAGTGATTCTCCGCAACGAGAAACGTATGCTCCAGGAGGCAGTGGACAGCCTGTTCGATAACTCCCGCAAGTCCAACGCCGTGAAGAGCGAGGCCAACCGCACCCTCAAGTCGCTGTCTGACAGCCTCAAGGGTAAGCAGGGCCGCTTCCGTCAGAACCTGCTGGGTAAACGTGTGGACTACTCTGCACGTTCCGTTATCGTGGTTGGTCCCGAGCTCAAGATGCACGAGTGCGGCCTGCCCAAATACATGGCCGCAGAGCTATACAAGCCGTTCATCATCCGCAAGCTCATAGAGCGCGGCATAGTGAAGACCGTGAAGAGCGCCAAGAAGGTCGTGGACAAACAGGGTCCCGAAATCTGGGACATCCTCGAGAACGTGATGAAGGGTCACCCCGTTCTGCTGAACCGTGCCCCTACCCTTCACCGACTCGGTATCCAGGCCTTCCAGCCCCGCCTCATCGAGGGTAAGGCTATCCAGCTCCACCCGCTGGCCTGCACCGCGTTCAACGCCGACTTTGATGGTGACCAGATGGCCGTCCATCTCCCGCTTGGCAACGCCGCAGTGCTGGAGGCACAGCTGCTGATGCTCGGTAGCCACAACATCCTCAACCCCGCCAACGGTGCGCCTATCACCGTGCCTTCACAGGACATGGTGCTTGGCCTGTACTATATCACAAAAGAGCGCGAAGGCGCCAAGGGCCAGGGCCTTACATTCTACGGCCCCGAAGAGTCCATCATCGCCTACAACGAGGGCCGCGTGACCCTGCAGACCAAGATCAAGGTGCGTCTGCCCAAGGACAAGATGCATCCCGAACTCGGTACACAGATCATCGAGACCACTCCCGGCCGCCTCATGTTCAACCAGGTAGTTCCCGACGAGGTGCCCTACATCAACACCCTGCTCAAGAAGAAGAACCTGCGCGACATTATCGGCGACGTGCTCAAGTACACCGGCGTGGCTCGCACTTCCAAGTTCCTGGACGATATCAAGGACCTCGGTTACAAGATGGCATACCTGGGCGGTCTGTTGTTCAACCTGGCCGACGTGATTGTTCCGGAGCAGAAGCACGAACTCATAGAGAAGGGTTACAAGGAGGTTGATGAAATCCAGAGCAACTATGACATGGGCTTCATCACCAACAACGAGCGCTACAACAAGGTTATCGACGTATGGTCCAAGACCAACAACGACCTCACCAAGATTGTGGAGAAGCAGATTGCAGCAGACGACCAGGGCTTCAACCCCGTTTACATGATGCTTGACTCCGGCGCCCGTGGTAGTAAGGACCAGATCCGCCAGCTGTGCGGTATGCGTGGTCTGATGGCCAAGCCGCAGAAGTCCGGCAGCGCCGGTGCGGAGATTATCGAGAACCCGATCCTCGCCAACTTCAGGGAGGGTCTGAGCGTGCTCGAGTACTTCATCTCCACCCACGGTGCCCGCAAGGGTCTGGCCGATACCGCGCTGAAGACTGCCGACGCAGGTTACCTGACCCGTCGTCTGGTGGACGTATCACACGATGTGATTATCAACGAAGAGGACTGCGGTACTCTCCGCGGCCTTGTGGCAACCGCCATCAAGGACAAGGACGAGATCGTGGAGACCCTGGGTGAGCGTATCCTGGGCCGTACCTCCGTGCATAATATCTACAACCCGCTCACCGGCGAACTTATCCTGGAGGCGGGCGAGCAGATTACCGAGGCTATCGTGGAGCAGATAGAGAAGCTCCCCATAGAGCAGGTAGAGATCCGTTCCGTGCTCACTTGCGAGAGCCGCAAGGGCGTTTGCGCCAAGTGCTACGGCCGCAACCTGGCCACCGGCCGCATGGTTGAGAAGGGCGAGGTTGTGGGCGTCATCGCAGCACAATCCATCGGCGAGCCCGGTACCCAGCTTACCCTGCGTACGTTCCACGTGGGTGGTACCGCTTCCAACGTGGTATCCGACAGTGAGATCAAGGCCAAGTACGACGGCCGCGTAGAATTCGAGGAGCTGCGTACCATCACCAAGGTAGATCCCGACGGCACCAACCACACCATCGTTGTGGGCCGCACCGCCGAGATGACCATCAAGGACGCAACCACCGGCATCACCCTGTCGCAGTACAACATCCCTTACGGCACCGAGCTGTTCTTTGCACACGGCGACCAGGTGAAGAAGGGCGATCTGATCTGCAACTGGGATGCTTACAACGCACTGGCAATCTCCGAACTCTCCGGTACCGTACGCTACGAGAACCTCATAGACGGTGTAACCTACCGCGAAGAGGCTGCCGACGAGTATTCGGTACACCGCGAGAAGGTCATTATCGAGAGCCGCGACAAGAATGTCACCTCTTCCATCCATATCCTTGATGCTGACGGCAACGACATCATGCAGTACAACCTGCCTGTGGGCGCCCACATCAACGTGGAGAACGGTCAGAAGATATCCACCGGTGACATCATCTTCAAGATTCCGCGCGCTACCGGTAAGGCCGGCGATATCACCGGCGGTCTGCCGCGTGTAACCGAGCTGTTCGAGGCCCGCAACCCTTCGAACCCCGCTATCGTTTCAGAAATCAACGGCGAGGTATCCATGGGTAAGGCCCGCAGGGGTAACCGCGAGATTATCGTAACCTCCCGCAGCGGAGAGAAGAAGACCTACAACGTGCCTCTGTCAAAGCAGATCATGGTACAGGAGAACGACTACGTCCGCGCCGGCATGCCGCTGTCAGACGGAGCCATCTCCCCCAGCGACATCCTCACCATCCTGGGTCCCGTACGCGTTCAGGAGTACATCGTGAACGAGGTACAGAGCGTTTACCGTATGCAGGGTGTGAAGATCAACGACAAGCACTTCGAGGTTATCGTACGTCAGATGATGCGCAAGGTTCAGATTGTGGATCCCGGCGACACCAAGTTCCTCACTGAGCAGCTGGTGGACAAGTGGGAGTTCATAGACGAGAACGACAACATCTACGACAAGAAGGTGGTTACCGATGCAGGTGACTCCACCGAGATGCACCCCGGCCAGATTGTTACCGTACGCGCCCTGCGCGACGAAAACTCCATTCTGCGCCGTCAGGACCTCAAGCCTGTCGTGGCCCGCGATGCGAAACCTGCAACTGCCAACCAGGTACTGCAGGGTATCACCCGCGCCGCACTGCGCACCAGCAGCTTCATGAGTGCCGCATCCTTCCAGGAGACCACCAAGGTTCTGGGCGACGCCGCCATCCGCGGCCGCATAGACCTGCTCGAGGGCCTCAAGGAGAACGTGATCTGCGGTCACCTGATTCCTGCCGGCACCGGTCAGCGTGAGTACGAGAAGCTCATCGTGACCAGCGCAGAGGATTACGAGCGCATGACTCAGCGATAGTTACCTGTCGCCATCAATTAAGAAAGCCAGCCGGAGAGATTCGGTTGGCTTTTTTATTGTTAATCCCCCCTGTAGATATGTACCCCATTCAACAAGGCCTTCCATTGAAGCCATCTTTATACATTGTCTTCTTCTTGCTCCTTATTCCATTATTCTCTATCTTTGAAAAAAAGCTCCTCTATGAAACTACGGTTGTTCCTTTCTACCGCTTTGTTGTTGTTTTGGTGTACTGCTTTCGGGCAGACATACCGCTTTAATTATTCACACGACACGATTGGAAACAGGACCTCGCGGGTTTATCAGGGTGCGGTTCCGTCTAAAGGTAGCAAAATTGATGTTTTTTCTGAACAAGAAGTTGCTTCGGAAGATGTTGCAGATGTTGCCGGCGTAGATTCTATAAACACCACCCCGCTTCTCCCGTCAACGGCAGAGCAAGATACCGTGCAGTATGGCCCGCTGGTGAAGACACAGGCAGAGAAAGACGCGTGCCGGAAGCAGATGATGGAAGAGTTATTGAGGCTGAAACCTTATGTCAGTCCAGGAGAAAAAAGCTCTTCGTCGACGTATTCCGTAGGAGAGATTCCATTGCAATACGGCGTCTCCGGCAGCGGCGCACGCACGTACAGCGTTCCTATTTATACGGCTCCGGATATAAAGTACGCTCCGTCCCTTTCTCTGGTATATAACAGCCAGGGAGGCCATGGTTACGGCGGTTATGGCTGGGATTTGGGGGGAATATCAGCAATCACGCTTACAAGTAAGACCATCTATTGGGATGACACTGTAAAGGCTGCTTCGGCCCAGGACACAGCCGGTGTCTTCTGCCTGGACGGAATCCGACTTGTCCGTAATGATAATTCCGTTACCAAATCTGCGTATCCGCTTGTAACCGCCACCGGCCACATCTTGGTTGCACCGGTCCGTGGAGTATCCGGTTACATAAAATCCTTCAATGTCCTTTATCCGGACGGCACACGGGCCGTCTTTGGAACAGGCACAGACCTTGGTTTCACACTCCCGGCATATCCGGTTGTCCGTGCCACAAATATCGAGGGCAAGAAGATAGAATACGCCTACACGCTTGATAACACGGACGGCAACCATACCCTTAACAGTATAAGTTACGGATTCAATAACTCGGGAACAGCAACGGCATCTGTACAGTTCACATCTGTTGCAGATACCGCATATATCTATTTTGCGGGGAAGAAGATAAGGCGCTCTCCCCGAATCACATGTATTACATCGATATCGTCGGGGATAACCCTGTATACATACTCCCTGACTTATCAGACAATCGGTGGAACGCAGATGTTGAAGACAATCAGCCTCTCAAATTCTTCGGGAAATAGTCTTCCTCCCCTGACATTTACATACTGGACGGAGGCGTTCCCACACTCCGGACAAGATTCTATCAAACTGGCAAAAACGCGTTCCTTGGCATACATTTTCTCTCCAGGGGAGAGCGCTTTTGTGCTGAAACGGGGTAAGTTTTCTGTGGGCAATTACAACGACGGCCTTATTGCATACAGAGACCTTCCCATATATGAAGAAGATGGTTTGGGTGGATACATTTGTGACTATTCCGCGTCAAACTATGCATTTACTGCCAGCATACAGAATGAGACATATATGGCGACAATGCCCACCGGCACCGGATTCCAGACTGCAGAGGCAGTAGATACAAACGGTGATGGTGTTGATGAACTGATCAGGGTCTGCTGCGGTGCAACCAGTGAGTTAACGATGACCACAAGCCTAGACATTTCCAAATACAGGCTGGACTCATGGGGGAACCCTACTTATCATACGGACTTCAGTGTTTACTTGACAGGGGTCATTGATGGAATTGACCATGTCAGTCCGTACCTGCGTACTTACAGGTGGGGCGACTTCCTTGGCAACGGCAAGACACAGCTGATGGTGCTGACATATTCTGACAACAGTTTCAATGAAAGCCAGACTGCTTCAGTGGCGTTGGTGGACCTGGACACTGAAACCAAACTGTTTCAGTTGGAGTCAACATATCACATGCAGATTTCAAGTTCAGAGGACAAGAGGATTTTCGCAGCGGACATAGACGGAGACGGGCGAACAGAGGTGTGTCAGGCAACATCCGGCGGCTTGAGGATTTACAGGCTCAACCAGAACGGGTATACGCTGGAGAGGACACTTACAAGTGTCCCTGTAGGAGTTATTGATTCCAACCAAACATACTATACCGATATCAATTCAGACGGATATCTTGATATCCTCAAAGCCCCCGATACTGGTAGTGGATGGGATCTTTACATGAATACAGGGTTGGATTATGTCAACACCACCGTACAGATATGTTCTGTCTCATCAACGGACGGTTTTCTGTTCATGGACATTGACAGGGATGGTTATCCCGACCTTATGAAGATAAGCGGTACGAGTATCGGATTCTATCCCAACCAGAGCGGCTTGTCGTTCGGACAGTATAAGAGTGGCAATATCAGTGTGTCAGCCCTTGGCAATATCCTGCCGCCAAACGTCGTTGACTACACGTCCATGAGTAGTTTCATGATTGCCGACGGACAATACATATACGATTATTATTATACTTCCTATGCGCAGCAGATGCGCTTGATGCGGCAGTCCAAGGACAGCTATGGTAAGTTTGTAGTGAACGATTATGGGTATCTTCCACATCATAGTTTGTACTGGACGGATAACCCAACCGGTATAGTCACATCTGCGGGTTACCAGTTGCGGACCCTGCCGCTGTATGTCCTCACCGTTGCTAATGGCATGCTTTCTTCTGCTTCAACATCACCCGACTTCCTTAGTGAAACGTACGAGTGGCATGACGGCGTGGTCCACACCCGTGGTCTCGGCTTCTGCGGCTTCTGCAAGACTCGAACGGAATCGACTCTAGACGGCGAAAAGCAAGTGTACTTGAACAGTTATAATCCCCAGAAGAGAGGCATACCTGTTAACGAGGCCAAATATATTACCAACGAGTATGCTACGGCTTTCAAAACCACGACGTATACCTTTGATGAACATACCACAACATACGGCAAATTGTCACCCCGTCTTTCTCAGATGGTCACCAGTGACAATGTTACAGGGGTGACAACAACAACGACATACACATATGACAGTTACGATTATCCGCAGTATATCTATACAGTAAAGACAGGGTATGTCGGTTCGAGCCAGATGAGTACCAGTGATGTGACAACCATATCATATGACCATCATAACAACATAAACAAATATGTGCTCGGGTCGGTGAACACACAGACCACAATGAGCGACCGTAACGGTGATAATGTCCGTAATCTTGGCGAACGGTTCACTTTTGTAAGGGATACCCTGTATAGGGTTGTTAAAAAGAGAACATACAAGGCCAGGTACGACTCGCCGGCAAGCATGGTATTCTATTCTGTATCCACACAGCAGTGGACATATGATTCCCATGGCAACATAACAAGGGAAGAGTCTGCACCAAGTGGGTCCAATGTATTCGTGGGCAAGTCCTATGCCTACGATTCTTCCGGCAAGCACATGGTGTCTTCTACGGACGAGATGGGACATGTGACGCTCTACTCCGGATTCAATGCATATGGCGCCCCGACAACCATCACCAATTACAAGGGGCAGAACACATCCGTCACATACGACGGCTGGGGACGCGTTCTGCAGACCACATATCCCAACGGGACGATAGAAGCCGTGTCACGTTCATGGAGCACCGTGGGCTCTTATGAGGAATCGAAAACAGTTACGGGTCAGCCGGATGTCAAGGTGACCTATGATGCCATGGGGAGAAACGTCCTTTCTTCACAGAAGCGGTTCAATGGTCAGTGGCAAACGATCAAGACGGAGTATAAACAACGCGGCTTGATTTTTCGTGTGTCACTTCCATATCAGAACGCTTCAAATCTGCACTGGAAGACGTACGGTTATGACCATTACGGCCGGGTAGAAAGCATAATTGAAGACTCTGGAAGACAGACTACGTGGTTGTATTCGGGTACTGCCGTTACAGAGGTTAAGGATGGTGTGTCGGTTACACGCAGGTTTGATCCCGCCGGCAACCTTAAGAAAGTCACAGATGCCTCCGGCACATTCACCTATAACTATCAAGACGACGGACAGCTTTCTTCCGTTGGCAGGACCACCTCCACAACAGTAACGTTCGCGTATGACACCATCGGAAGACGCACGTCCATTGTGGACCCCTCCGCCGGAACCCGGACCACCTCATACACCATCAATAGCAACGGTACCTCTTCTGTCACGGAGACCAATGCCCTCGGAAGCATCATATCATCCTATGATGCTCTTGGCAGGATGACGGGTATCGTTCGGCCCGATTTCAACACGGTGTTCTCATATGATACGTGCGGCAGATTGATTTCGGCGGTATCCACCAACAGCACATCCACGGAGTATACCTATGATGCTTATGACCGCGTGCTTTCCTTCAAGGAATCTGTCCCCGACAGCCGTTGGCTGCAGAAGGCATATACATATGGTTCGGGTGGCAACGTCTCCACAATCGCCTATACCTCCCAGAGGGGATACATCACGACCGAGACATACGGATATACGAACGGCCACAACACATCCATAACTCTTCCGGACAACACCGTCGTATTCCAGCTCGACGGGGAGAACCCCCTTGGGCAGCCAACGTCCGCAACATCGGGAAACGTGTCGCGATCATATGGTTATACTGATTATGGCCTTCCTACATTCCGCAAGTTGAACAACGGCACACTTCAGAACTTCGCATACACATTTGATGCGACAACGGGGAATCTCTCCAGCCGGGCGAGAACCCAGGGTGGCACAACCACAACGGAGACGTTCTCATACGACAATCTAGGGCGTCTCTCCGCCATCGGAAGCAATACGATAACATATAGTGTAGCCAACAATATCACTTCCATCGGAGGAGTGGGGACAATGGACTACACTGCAAGCACGCATCCATACACCATAACAAGCCTGGACACTTCATCACCATCCTCTATTGGTACGGCAACCCAGACGGTGACATACAAGGCGTACGACAGGCCGGCCACCATAACTCAGGGGAATTATTCGGCAGAGTTCATGTACAACGCATCCCACGACCGCGTGAAGATGACAGTGACGCTACCTAGTACGGATGAACTGACCAGATATTATATCGGCGGCAACTATGAGGTACAGGTGGATGATGAACAAGGCATAACCACAGAGAACCTGTATCTGGGTGGTGACGCATATTCTGCGCCGATGGTGCTGCAGAGCAACGGCGGTACAACGTGGACCCCTTACGTCATAGGGAGGGACTATCTTGGAAGCATCACCCACCTCGCCTATACCAATGGTAACTGGGTGGAGAGGAAGAACTATGGTGCGTGGGGTACCGGCAGTCCGGTTTCGGCCCTATGGCGTGGATACTGTGGGCACGAACACCTGACCATGTTCGGCCTCATAAACATGAATGCCCGGCTCTACGATCCGGTTCTCGGCCGGTTCCTTTCCCCGGATCCTTTCATACAGGCGCCCGACATCCCCGGCAACTTCAACCGTTACGCGTATTGTCTGAACAATCCGCTGAAGTATACGGATGAAAGTGGGGAGGTATTTGGGACAATACTCGGCCTTATGTCGGATTTGATTAATAACGTATTTGTTAAGACATTAAAAGGCGAAGAATGGGATTGGACTCAGACTAAGCTTGGTTGGGAAATAGATAAAGCATGGTTTTATACAGATTCGAATAAAAGCGAAGGAGGTCAGATATGGGAAGTAGTATCTCGCTTTACGTGGCAATTGCCCCAAACTGTGATAGGTGATATCTTTGTTTCTGGAGCGAACGCACTTGGACTTGTCAACAGTATTACGCATAATTACGGAATTACTGCCGTTGATATGGGTTTAGAAGGAGGTGCTGTAACAATCGGACATTTCTCAGCGGGCCCGAAGGGTTATATTGCAGATTGGCGCGACAATTTATTCGTACACGAATATGGCCATTATATTCAAAGCCAGCAGCAGGGGCTCGCGTTTCTTTTTGTTGTTGGTTTGCCCAGTCTTATGAGCGCAGAGCTTTCTGACTTAGGGCCTGCGCACATCGATAGATGGTTTGAAGCGAATGCCAGTAAACAAGGGGCAAACTATTTTGATAAATACTATGGTCCGACAGTGGGGTTAGCAACGGCCTTTGATAAAATCGCATTTTCTAACGATAAATATACTACTTATATCAACCCGCGAGATGGTGGCAATAATTATTATGGCTATCCAACAGACGGTGCGTTCCACTGGACAGACCCTTTGCTTTATGTTCTTGAGTTATACTTGCTTGATTTCACTATGCGTCTAATATTTTTATAGCCATGAAAAAGGGAGTCTTTGCTTTGATGTCACAATTACTGATAGTGATATCTCTATATAGTTGCAAAAAAAAAGATTATCAACCGTTCATTGTTAAGAATGATTCTAAAGATTCAATAGCGGTTATCATGTCTACTTCGCATATAGAATACTGCGTCCAAGTGCCATACAGCACATCCATGGAGCGTGATATTTTTATCAAAACAGTTTGTATACCTCCCCATTCATATAGAGATTATGGGTATAATCACTATTTTGATGAGGACGATTCGGAAAACTTCTGGTTGGATGTTTACATCTATCTTTGGAGTGATGTGCGGACGCTGTCTTGTGAAGAGTTTGAACGAACACACCCATTAAAGCATGTGTGGTCGGTAACGAAAGCAGACTTGGATCAGTGTGGTTGGATACTTACATATTCGCCATCGTCTGAATAATCGGAATACATGTAATAATGGAATGCTTTTGAGTATTTCTTGCTAGGTGTTACTATGCGTCTAATATTTTTATAGCCATGAAAAAGGGAGTCTTTGCTTTGATGTCACAATTACTGATAGTGATATCTCTATATAGTTGTCAAAAAAGAGAATACCAGCCCTTCATTGTTAAGAATGATTCTAAAGATTCAATAGCTGTTATCATGTCCCATACGCATATGGAGTACTGCGTCCAAGTGCCGAATGGCACAGACATGGAGCGAGATCTTTTTGTTAATTCTGTTTGTATTCCGCCCCATTCATATAGAGACTATGGGTATATTCACTATTTTGACGTGGATAATCCAGAAGAATTCTGGTTGGACGTTTACATATATCTTTGGAGAGATGTGCGGACATTATCTTGTGAAGAATTTGAACGTATACACCCGTTAAAGTATGTGTGGTCAGTAACAAAAGCAGACATGGAACAGTGTGGTTTGACACTTACCTATCAATAATTCTATTTAATAGCCAGCATTTCTGTTACGAGCGCGAGCGTTTTAAACACATATTCCATCGGGATACTCAATTTTGGCAAATATAAGGAAAGCCAGCCGGAGAGATTCGGTTGGCTTTTTTATTATCTTTGTACGAATATGCGCCGACTTTTTCACATAATATGTGCGGGGCTGCTTCTGGCAGCCGTCTCTTGCGTTTCCAGGGAGCTGGAGATGCAGCCGCAGGCGGAGTATGTCACCACCGCCGATGGCATCAGCGTGAAGACATCGGCCTTGCAGAAGGGGCGCGTAAGGGTTTATGTGAGCGAGCAGATGGCCCGCCGCATGGAGGCCGACCCGTCGTCGTTCATAACTGAGAATGCCAGTATGGGCATCACATCGGTAAGCAGGACCTTCCCGTACGAAGAGGAGTTTGAAAAGCGCACCCGCCGCTGCGGCCTCCACCGCTGGTACGACGTGGAATTTGACGGCGACATCCCCCTCACCAAGGCGGGAGTCTCGTTTGTGGGAATCGAAGGTATAGAGAAGCTCGAATACCGCCCCAAGGTGAAACGCATCCAGGCCGCTTCCACCGGGTGGAGGCATGGCGCACAAAAGTATGGCACTCAGCGTGTTTACGCCCCCGGCGAACTGCCGTTCAACGACCCCGGCCTGTCCGGCCAGTGGAACTTCTGCAACCGCCTGACAGACAAGGATGCGATCAGCGGCTGCGACATCAACGTGCTGCCGGTATGGGAGAACCTTGTGAGCGGCAAAAGCGACATTATTGTGGCGGTGGTGGACGGCGGCGTGGACCCTTCTCATGAGGACCTGATGGCCAACCTTTGGCACAACCCGGAGCAGAGCGGAAACAGACAATACGGATATAACTTTTACGACAAGTCTTATGTGGTCACGGCAGAGGACCACGGCACCCATGTGGGCGGTATCATAGCCGCCGTGAACAACAACGGCATCGGCTGCAGCTCCATCGCGGGCGGTGACGCGGCCAAGGGGGTGCCCGGAGTTAAACTGATGTCGTGCCAGATCTTCATTCAGGGGTCAAATCAGTCGGGCAACGAGGTGAGCGCCATAAAATGGGCCGCCGACCACGGCGCCATCATCTGCCAGAACAGCTGGGACTATTCTGATGAGGTATCGTATATCCCGGAATCGGTGAAAAAAGCCATAGACTATTTTAACGAATACGCCGGATATGACTCCCACGGCAACCAGAAGGGCCCCATGGGGGGCGGACTGGTGGTGTTTGCCTCCGGCAACGAGATGACCAAGACCCCGGTGTACCCCGGGGCCTATGAAGGGGTGCTGGCCGTGAGCGCTCTGGATGCAGACTATACTATCGCCTCCTATTCCAACTATGGCGACTGGCTGGACCTGGCCGCTCCCGGAGGCGATGTGCACGAGATTTACAGCACCGTGCCCGGCAACAAATACGACTGGTACAGCGGCACCTCCATGGCCTCTCCCCACGTATCGGGCGTGGCAGCCCTGATTGTGGCCAACTGCGGCGGTCCTGGGTTCACCCGCAACAATCTGGTTGACATACTGCTGCGTCACACCACGGACATCAGCGCATACAACCAGCACAGGTACCCCGGAGTGGGGCTCGTAAATGCATCCGATGCAATCGCCGCAGATACCGGCCATGCCCGTTTCTCCATTCAGTCATTTGACACAGAAACTGTGGGTCACCGCATCCGTTGCACCGTATCGGCCGCAATGGACAACCCCGGCGACGAAGGCAGCTGGGTAACGGGAGCCAACATCTATTTTTCCGGTTATCCGTTCTCCTCTACGGTGGGTATCCCATACGCCCGGTGCATCATACGCGAGAATGTGAGCGGCGAACCCTTCATAATAGAGACTCCGGAGCTGGATTACAACCGGCGATATTATATGGCCATCGCCCTGCAGGACGAGTATGGACATCTTTCCGCGCTCTCTCCTGTAAAGAGCGTGGTCACCTCGGAGAACCTGCCGCCCTCTGTGAGCGGCCCCACCGGGCCCATGGAGGTGATGGCTCACGAACGGCTCTCCCTGGAGTACCATCTCAGCGACCCGTACGGCGACGAACTCAAGGCCACCCTGCGCTCTGACAACGGCGACGCAGTGCAGCTGATTCAGGACGGCAACCTGGTTAATGTATACATAGTTGGATACAAATCCCCGAACGGCACGTTCAGTTTTGACATTGTTGCCACCGACCCGGACGGGCTCCAGGGCAAGCTCACGGTGACCTACACCGTGCTGGACAACCACGCCCCGGTGCTTGTGAAGCAGATTGAGGACTTCATATTGAGCGACAATTCTACCGTAACGCTGGATATGGAGGAGTTTTTCTCCGACGCCGACGGCGAGACACTCTCTTTTGATGTGGCAATAGACGATACGCTGGTTGTTAAAGCCCGCACCAAAGACGACGGCACGCTTGTTCTCATACCGCAGCAATACGGTCTTGCGAACATTACCATAACCGCCGCCGACGGCCTTGACGAAAAGGCCATCTGCTCTTTCAGGATGTTGATACGCGACGGCAGCCATGCAGTTGAACTCTACCCCAACCCTGTGACCGATGGCAAACTGTACATGCGCACAGGAAAGCCCTGCAGCGTGGACGTCACGGTGATGAACGCCGCCGGCGGAACTGTTGTGAAAGAAACTTTGGATGCAGCCCCCTTTGCCCCCGCATCTGTGGACATGTCCGGCTGTGCCGCAGGCGTTTATAACGTAACCACCACCGCGGCCGGCAGTACAGAAACCAGAAAGATTGTGAAGCTATGACCAGACGCCTTTCAATGATCCTGCTGTTTGCAGCGCTGGCCATACAGGCACATGCGCAGGCGGTGCCGTTTGTAACCATACAGCGCACGGCAGAGAGTCTGGCACTGGGCGGAGCCCATGTGGCCGGCCCCTGGAACCTGCCGCTGGAGGCTAACGTATTCGAGGCTGGCATCGGCAAGACCTACTGGCAGAAGAGTGCCATAAACTATAACCTCACCAATGTGGATGCCCGCGTAAGGGTGCTGGACAATCTTTCCGTGGGGCTGCTGTTCACCTACAACAACATGGAAGAGACCACCCTTTACAGCAGTTCCGGACAGCCGCTGGGCACCACCCAGCCAACGGAGCTGTATGCTGGTCTCACCGCCTCCTATGCCCCCGTAGAGAAACTGGCGCTGAACTTAAGCGGGAAATATATCCACTCCGCCCTCACCGACCATAATACCGCCGGCGCCCCTGCATTTGACATCGGCGCCATATGGCGCGTCGGCCGCAGCGTATCGCTGGGCGTCTTGGGCGAAAACCTGGGGCCCGCCATCAGCTACGGATACGGCTCATATCCACTGCCCGCTACCATAAAAACGGGTTACTACGGCCTCTTCAACATAGCTCAGAAGCACGCCATAGAGACCGCCGCAGACCTGGGGGCAATGCCGGCATACTCCGCCGCACTGGCCAGCCTGGGCGCCGGCTACATATACAACCGCACAGTGGCGCTACGCTTCGGGGCACACATCTGCACCAGAGGGGACATCCTCCCCACCTACGCTTCTGCGGGGCTGTTTGTCACCACACCGGAATTTGACATCGGCGCCGCATACCTCACGGCTTCCAACACATTCTCCATATCAGCAAGGTTAAAACTATGATAGGCGTTTACGATTCGGGACTCGGCGGCTTGTCCGTCCTCAAAGAAATAATCGCCCTGCCGGGTCGCAGGGACTATCTGTACTTTGCCGACAGCCGCAACTGTCCGTACGGCACCAAGTCCAACGAATTCCTGCGCGACCGCGCATCCGAGGTGGCGCGCTTCCTGCAGGAGCAGGGTGCCGACATGATTGTGGTGGCTTGCAACACCGCCACCGCCGCGGCCATCAGCCATCTGCGCAGCACGTTTGACATCCCTTTTGTGGGGATGGAACCCGCCATCAAACCCGCCATCCTGAATACAAAAACCGGCGTCATAGGTGTTCTGGCCACCGCCGTCACATTCACCGGAGAGCTGTATCACAACACTTTGCGGCATTACGCCGCCGCTCAGGGCGACGTGAGGGTAATCGAGCAGGTCGGCTACGGCCTGGTGGAGGCTGTTGAAAGCGGCCGGATTCATTCAGAAGAGACGGTGGCGCTGCTCCACAAATACATCGATCCAATGCTGGAGGCGGGCGCCGACCATATCGTGCTTGGCTGCACCCACTATCCGTTCCTGACAGAGGAGATAGAGCGCATCACCGCCGGCCGCGCACAGATTGTAAATCCCGCTCCCGCAGTGGCGCGCCAGGCCATCAAGATTTACGGCGGCACCCCAAGGAGCCGCGGACGGTGGCAGTTTTTCTCTTCTGCAGAGTTCACCCCGGATGCAGTGTCAATAATTGACAGCCTTGTTCTCGGGCATGGTTATTGTCTAAATGATAATGTTTTGTAATTTTGCACGGATGAAACGTTTTCTGGGCATACTGTTCCTTGCCGTTACGGTTGCTGTATCCACCGGATGCAGCGACTGGTTGCACCGCAACGACCCGGAAAAGCGCATGGTGCTGCTCTATATCGCCGCCACGGAGACCTCGCTCTCTACATTTGCAGAGGGGAATATCTCCGATATGCTGGCCAATTATGTCCCGGACAAGAAATCCAAGACAGAAGAGCTGCTGGTGTTCTTCCAGAACCGCAACACTTCCGCTACCACGCTCCGCAGCCAGGGTACCCTGTGCAGATACTACAAGAACAAATCCGGTAATATAATCCAGGAGACAATCACCACTTTCGGCGACGATTTCAACGCCTGCGACCCCGCCTCCTTTGCAAAGGTCCTGGCAGCTGCAGAGCATGAGTGCAAGCCCACATACCGCAGCCTGCTGTTCTCTTCTCACGGTACCGGATGGCTCCCCGCAAGCTATTTTGACGGCGGCGGCGAATCTTCCATAAAGAGGGCCAGCATAGGCTACGACGCCTATACCAAAGACGAGATTGACATCAGGGACTTTGCCGAGGTGCTGGGCAAGTATCACTGGGAGGCAGCCTTGCTGGACTGCTGCTACATGGGCGCCGTGGAGGTGGCATATCAGCTGCGCAACTGCTGCGACTGGATCATTGCATCTCCCACCGAGATACTCATCACTGGCTTCCCGTACAATGTGATTTTGGACCAGCTTTTCAACCACCCCGGGAGGGAGGGTCTGGAGTATATCTGTGAACAATATTACAACATGTACCAGAGCCAGAGCGGAACTCAGCAGTCGGGTACGATAGGCCTTGTGGACTGCAGCAAGCTGGACGCCCTGGCAAATATATGCGCCACCATCGTTTCTGAATCCCGCGCCGAGATGGAGGCGGTTCAGCGCAACGGTGTCCAGCACTTTTTCTACAATTCCACCAAGGATTACTTCTACGACCTGTCTCATTTCTATCAGAAGTTCGCAACTACAGACCGTTTTGCCCAGTTCTCCATCCAGCTGGAAAAGGCTGTCCCCTACAAGAACACCACAGACCACTTCCTGGGAATCAAGATGCAGCACTTCTGCGGCCTTAGCACCTATGTTCCCAGTCCCAATTATCCCAAGCTGAACGAGTATTATTCGCAATTAGCTTGGAATCAGGCCGTAAAAGTTATCGAATAACAATTTTTTTTATATCTTTGCCGTCCCGTTAAAAATGCCGTGGGGCATTTTGGTGCAATGGGGCCTGCGGACCTATGTGTCGCAAGCTGAGTAACACATTTTAAACAAGTTTTATGAAACATCTGACTATTAACGGTTCCAAGAGAACCATCGGCCGCAAAGCTGACGTACGCGCAACCCGCAAAGAGGGTAAAGTTCCCTGCGTAGTTTATGGCAACGGCGTTGAGAACACCCCTTTCGCAGTAGATGAGAAAGAGCTCAAGACTCTCACCAACACCCCTTACTGCCACATCGTGGACCTCGATATCGAGGGTAAGAAGTGCACCTCACTCCTGGGTGAGGTTCAGTATCATCCCGTAACCGACCGCGCCCTCCACGCAGATTTCCTGGCAGTTGATGCAAAGAAACCCGTGGTTGTTGAAGTTCCCGTGATCATCACCGGTAACTCCGTTGGTGTAAAGGCTGGTGGCAAGCTTCAGGTATCCCGTCGCAAACTGCGCATCAGCGGTCTGCTGGAGAATCTCCCCGATGACCTCACCGTGGATGTAACTCCTCTGGCAATCGGCAAGCGTATCACCGCAGGTGACCTCAAGTTTGACAACATCACCATCGTGAACCCCAAGGCTACCATCATCGTATCCTGCCTCTCTACCCGCAACGCAGTTGCTGCAACAGAGACAGAGAGCACCGAGGCGGCTGCCGAGTAGTTCTCCTGTACATTTGTGCAATGGCTCAGTCGTACCTCATAGCGGGTCTTGGCAACATAGGTCCCGAGTACGCACTCACCAGGCACAACATGGGATTTATGACATTGGATGCCCTTGCAGGGGCATCCGATGTTGTTTTTTCTACCGCCCGCTACGGCGATGTGGCGGAGATGAAGCTCAAGGGCAACACGCTGCACCTGCTAAAGCCTTCCACCTACATGAACTTGAGCGGAAAGGCGGTGGCATACTGGTTCCACAAGCTGAACATCGCCCCTGAGAACCTGCTGGTGGTGGTAGACGATCTGGCCCTCCCCTTCGGGACGCTGCGCCTGAGAAAGAGCGGCAGCGACGGCGGCCACAACGGCCTCAAGAGCATAGACTATCACTTGATCACCAATCAGTACGCACGTCTGCGCCTGGGCATAGGCAACGGCTTCGCCCCCGGCGGACAGATAGACTTTGTGCTTCACGAGCTTCTGCTGGAAGAAAAGCGGATGCTCCCCGACGTGCTCTCAAATGCATGCGAGGCTATAAAATGTTTTGTGCTGGAGGGTCCTGACAGGGCCATGACGCGGTTCAACCGGACCTTGCCGCCTCAGTCAAAATCATCAGAAGAAAATCCTTCTTCCAAACCGGAATAAAGAGTGTCCATCTGACGGCGCTCTTTTTTTGTGGGTCTTCCCGCGCCGCGGTCGCGCACCACAAAGAACGACTCGTGCGGAGCGTGGAGCTTTGCCAGTTCGCTCTCCGGGGTGAGATTCTCTGCATACTGCGGCACAAGGGCGGCTCCCTGACGGCGGTCTATTGGCTGCACTACTTTGTATTTATACTGCACCGGCCCCTTGCGGACCTGTATCATGTCGCCAGCCTTCACCTCGCGTGAGGGCTTGGCGTCCTGCCCGTTCACCAGGACCTTGCCCCCGCGGCAGGCGTCGGTGGCGTCGCTGCGGGTCTTGAACACCCTGATGGACCACAGGTACTTGTCAATTCTGGTAGAATCTGCCATAACACTCAGATTAGCAAATAATCTATTTGGTTATTATCGCACGTTCGGGAGTTTGCTAAACTTCTTCCCCCCGCACAATGCTTATAACGTATCCCCATCCCTAAATCCCTTCCCTCGGGGAAGGGACTTACTTTACTATCTTCGCAAATATGTATCTTCTTCTGTAAGTTGTCGAATATGGGTCTCCATGAGGGAGGTGCCTTCTGACTTGGGGGTGAAGCTGTAGGCGCCCATCGTCGCAGGTATCAGCACCGTATCGCCCGCCGTGATCTCTTCGCTGCCGCTCTCCCAGCTGAGGGTCGCCGACCCCGCCGTGCACATATACAGCACAAAGCTGTTGAAGTCGTCGGAATCGGCAGCATATTTCTCTTTGAGGGGGATTACGCTTATGGTAAACCACTGGCAGTCGCACACCACGCCGCGGGCCACAGCTGCCGGGCGGTAAAGCTCGGCCGCCTTGTATTTCTCATAGTCGATGCAGTCTATCGCCTCGTCCAGATGGATGGCGCGACGGGTCGCGGGGTTGTTCTCGAAGCCCCAGTCGTAGAGGCGCAGGGTGGCGTCGCTGTTCTCCTGAATCTCCGCTATCACAATGCCCCCCTCCGCGGCATGCACCGTGCCCGCCTTGATATAGAAGCAGTCGCCCGGCTTGGGATGATAAACATTCAGTATATCTGTAATGGTGCCGTCCTTGCATTTGGAATAGAATTCAGATGCAGAACTGTCGCGGCTTAGGCCCATATAGATGCGGGCGTCGGGCTTGGCATCCACCACATACCAGAATTCGTTCTTGCCCAGACAGTCGTACCGCTCCGCCGCCACCTGGTCGTTGGGGTGTACCTGCACGGAGAGGCGCCCCTCTACGTTCAGATATTTTACCAGCAGCGGGAACTGGGTGCCAAAGAAGTCGAATATGTTGTCTCCCACAAGGTCGCCCAGATAAGTTTCCAGCACATCGCTGATGCTGTTGTCCTTGAGAAAGCCGTTGGTGATAAGGGAACTGTAATCCTCCCCGAACTCGTAGAGCTCAAAGGATTCGCCAATGCTCTCCAGGTTGACGCCAGCCTCTTTCTGGCTTGCCGCCGCCTGCTTGTTAAACCTCTTCAGAAGGGCATTCCCGCCCCAGCGTTTCTCCACCTGCAGAGGGTCGAACCGCAAAGGATAAAGTGCTTTGTTCATTATTGTAATTGGTTTGTATCAGATAAATGGCCGCAGCCACGATAACTGCGCTGACTACTAAAAAGATGCCATACCAGGGCTGCGGAATGACATCCGCATATGTCGCGTCCATGTTCAGGTCGGGGAAAGAGTACATCATGACCTGTGACAGGGTGTTGTTTGTAAAATGTATCGCTATGGTGCACCACAGGCTGTGGGTCTTGTAGTATATCCAGCCCATGAAAGCTCCCAGTCCCAGGGCTGCAAACCCCTGCTGCAGATTGCCGTGCAACAGGGCGAAAATGAAGGCGGAAAACAGGATTGCCACCCACGGCTTGTTGCGGGACAGCATACCGCGGCATATGATGCCCCGGCACAGCAGTTCCTCACAAAGCGGCGCCAGAATGGACACCGATATAAAAAGGTCCACCGGGTGCGAGGTGTCAAACATCTTCTCGAAGGCCGCCCTGAGGGTGTCCGACATCTTGAACTGGCTGGTTATCGGTTCCAACAGCGCCCCCAGGAAGGGGGTCGCCAGTATGGCGATTGCGAACACCGGTACCATACTCTTGAACTTACCGCTTTGCGGATCGTTCAAAGGGACATACCCCAGTCCCATCTTGCGGTTTCTCTGAGATGCGATATATGCGAACAGCAGCGGGAATACCATGGTGACGGCATAAATCAGGGAATTTGACTTTACGCCAAGCAGATACAGCACAGAAGTCACAAGCGACCCTGCAAAGAAAATCACTACGAGTACCAGGCTTTGCGCCCAACCGGGCAAATAATGTTTCATGCGGTTGATATTTGATTCCAAATTTAATAAATTTGCAAATATGTCACTGTTCAGTAAAGCAAAGGAAAGGATTTCTGAGCTGAAAGCAAAGAGTCCGGTGGTGCGTGTGGTGCTCAACAAGTACTTCATTGCATCTTTCATATTCTTGCTGCTGATTCTGTTCAACAGCCGCACCAGCCTGACCCAGATGCTGCACAGCATGTCCACCCTTAGGCGCCAGAAGCAGGAGGAGATTTATTACCGGGAGGCCATCAAGGCCACCGACAGCCGCATACAGCAGTTGACATCCAACAAAGACACCCTGGAGATGTTCGCCCGCGAGAACTATTACTTCCAGGAAGACGGCGAAGATGTTTTTATCGTTGAAAAAGACAATTAAGTCATGAAACGTATTCTTTGCAAAGTATCCATGCTCATCGCTCTTGCGGCCTGCACCGTCTCGTGCAACCATATCAGCAATGTGGTTACCGACAAGAGCAACGAGAAGGCATGTTCATACCTGCGCAACACCATAATGTCTACGTACTATTACTGGTACAAGTCTCTCCCAGATATCAAGTACGACAACAATACCGACATATACGAGTTTTTTGACGACCTGCTGTATGAGAAGGACCGCTGGAGCTGGATGATAGACGGCCAGACCTTTATTGCAGAAGAATCCGGCATTATCTATGGCACTTACGGCGCCAGCCTGGGTCAGTTTCACAGCCCCTCTGAATTCGAAAGGATACTGGATTATAACGTGATGGTGCGCTACGTATACCCCGGCTCTCCCTTTGACAAGGCGGGGATCAAGCGCGGATGGGTACTCACCTCCCTGGACGGGAGGGACGTGCTGGACTACTGGCTCTCTTCTGAAAAGAATAAAGACGAGTTCAACGCCCTGATAGGCACCCCCAGCATCACTGTCCCCCACCTTTTCACTTTCAAGGACCCTGACGGCAACATCGTGGAGAAGAGCATCACGGCAGCCGAGTCGCTGAACACGCGCCCCTGCCTTGTCAAGAAGGTTTTCACTTCTGAAGACTATCCCGGCCTCACCGCCCCCGTGGGATACTATCACTATCTGGCCTTCAAGGCAGACGACGATGTGAACGGCAAATCCATGATGGACGACATCTCCGAGCCCATGGAATATTTCAAGGAGCGCGGCGTTAAGACCCTCATTGTGGATCTGCGGTACAACGGCGGCGGCGATTCCCGTGCCAGCGACCTGTTTGTGAACCTGGTTGCCCCGCGCAGCGCCGACGGCAAGGTATATGTCACCCGCCAGCACAACAACCGCCTCACGAAGCTTGACGAATCCAATGCCGTGGCGATTGACAAGAACTCCCCCGAATTCAAATGCCTCTACTTTATCACCGGCAAGGGGAGCGCGTCCGCATCTGAGATGACCCTCAACGGCCTCAAGCCGCTGGCGAACATACAACAGGTGGGCGGCATCACATACGGCAAGCCCAACGGCATGTACGTATTCATGTACCCCAACCTGGCCGCTTACAAGAAGGGCGACTACAGCGGACTCAAATACGTGTTCCTCCCCATCTGCTTCTACAACTGTAACGGCGACGGGGTGTATATCCCGGATGACGGAATGGTACCCGACAACATCCGGCCAGACGATCTTTATCACGATTTCGGTCCCACTGAAGACAACATCGCGGCCTGCCTTCACCACATAGTTCACGGCACTTATCCGGCGCTCCCGGAACTTCCAGCAAACGCCGGCCGTTCTTTGGCAGGTAAATCGGTTAAACCTCTTATGAATGAGCCTGAAAATGATAATAATTACGGTTTATTCACCGTAAAAACGGAAAATTTTTAAAATTATTTGGAAGTTTTAAAAATTAGGCTTAATTTCACAAAAAATAAAAACAATCATCTAATTATTAACCAAATAACTTATCAAAAATCATGAAAGAACTCGTTGCAAAAATCAATGCAGAAATCGAAGCTTTCCAGAAGAACGCTGCCGCTCAGGTAGAAAAAGGTAACAAAGCTGCCGGCACCCGCGCTCGCAAGGCTGCTCTCGAAGTTAGCAAGCTGATGAAGGAATTCCGCAAAGCATCTGTAGAGGCTGCCAAATAATTCGAAAAGGCATTACCTTATACAAGTTAAAGAATCGGTCATGTTTTTGACCGATTCTTTTTTTTGCCGTATCTTGCAGGGTTATTTCAGATGGACAGCAACTGGCTCATATACGCACTCGGATTTCTGGCTCAGGGACTCTTCTCTGCCAGAATGATTGTCCAGTGGCTGATCTCAGAAAAACAGCATAAAGTAACCTCCCCCACCATTTATTGGGTGCTGAGCCTGGTGGCCTCGCTGCTGTTTTTTTTGTACGGCTGGCTGCGTGAAGATTTTGCCATCATGCTGGGGCAGGTGATCAGTTATTACATCTACATCTGGAACCTCAAGGCAAAGGGGGTCTGGCAGGCCATGCAGCGGCCGGTAAGCATTCCTCTGCTCTCCGTTCTCACGCTGCTGCCGCTGGCCGGCATCGCCTATATGGTGTTTGATGCAGATGCCGCCGCCCGCATATTTCACAACGAGGGCATTCCCGCCTGGCTCATCGTCTTTGGCTGCGCAGGTCAGGTGATATTTACATTCAGATTCATATATCAGTTCTTATACTCCCGCGCACGGGGCGAATCGGTGCTGCCCAAGGGCTTCTGGATTATCAGTCTGGCGGGCTCCGCAGTTATCGTCGCCTACGGCTTCATACGGCACGACTGGGTGCTCTGCCTAGGGCAGTCAGTCGGGTTTATAACCTATTCCAGGAATCTTTATTTAGCAGTTAAAAACAATGAGACTACCACAGGCCGAGCTTGAAATCAGCAAGAGTGCCGCCCTGCACAATTTTAAATATTTCAGAAGCCTTCTGAAGGATACCACCAAGATACTGGTGCTGGTAAAATCCAACTCATACGGTCACGGCGGCGTGGAGTTCGCCCGGCTGATGCTGGAGGCGGGTGCCGACTATCTGGGCATCGCCACTTTGGAAGAGGGCGTGATAATGCGCAAGGCGGGTATCACTGCCCCCATCCTGGCGCTGAGCACCGGCTGCGACTGCTATTCAGATATAATACAGTACGACCTGGAGCCGGGCATCCCCTCCGTGGAGTACCTCAACAAGCTCAAGGTGGTGCTCCGTTCGCTGGGCATCAAGCACTACCCCATCCACATAAAGCTGGACACCGGCATGCACCGTCTGGGCTTTGAAAAAGACGAGATCCCCGCCCTCATGAAGGCGCTGGAAGGGTGCGAAGAGGTACGCGTGAAATCTATCTATTCCCACCTTGCCGCCAGCGACGAACCGCGACACGACGCATTCACACTGTCTCAGATAGAGCTCTACAATCAGCTCTGCGCAGAGATCGAGAGCAGCCTTGAAGAACGCCCCATGCACCACATCCTGAATTCAGCCGGAGCGGAGCGCTTCACGCAGTATCAGATGGACATGGTGCGCATCGGCATCGGCATGTACGGCATCAGCGCCGTTGGCAGCGAAAAGGTCAAGCCGGTCGCCTCCCTCAAGTGCCCCGTACTGCAGGTGAAAGAGATCAGCGAAGGTACGGTGGGTTACGGCCGCCGCGGTGAGCTCACGCACGTCCCCACCAAGATTGCCACCATCCGCATAGGTTACGGCGACGGGGTTGACCGCCGCCTGGGCTACGGCAACGCATCGTTCATGGTAAACGGCCGTCTGGCTCCCACCATCGGTTCGATTTGCATGGACATGTGCATGCTGGATGTCACCGGCATAGATGTCAAGGCGGGCGACATTGTAACCGTGTTCGGGGATAACCCCACGGTTCAGGATCTGGCAAAGATTTTGGAGACGATTCCGTACGAGATTCTCACCGGCATAGACCGCCGTCTGGAGAGGGTAATCGTGAAATAAACGCTCAAAATGAACAAGACCGCAGACTATCAGTTTACCATCACCGTTCCCGTGTACAACGAGGCGGAGAGCCTGGCCGCGCTGGAGGCCTGCCTGGCGGAGTTTCTGCCCCGCTGCATAATGAAAGCCTGCGTGCTGCTTGTAAACGACTGTTCCACCGATTCCAGCCTGGAGCTGATAAAGGATATCTGCGCCCGGCGGCCCGATTTCTATTATGTTTCGCACCCCCGGCGCCTGGGCCTTTCCGGCGCGCTGAAAACCGCCTTTGACGCCGCCGAATCGGATTACATCGGTTATATCGATGCCGACTTGCAGACAGTTCCGGAGGACTTCAATCTGCTGCTGGAACACGCGGCCGACTATCCTCTGGTCACCGGCGTACGAGCCGCCCGCAAAGACACCATCGGCAAAAAGATACAGTCGCGCATAGGCAACGGCTGGCGCCGCATGATGACGGGCGACGGCGCCCGCGATACCGGCTGTCCGCTGAAGGTTCTGCAGCGCAACGCCGCACGTCAGCTGCCCATGTTCAACGGGATGCACCGCTTTATCCCGGCGCTGGTGCTGCTGCAGGACGGCGGATGCTACAAAGAGGTGCCCGTACGTCACCGCGAACGCGCCGCCGGCAAATCCAAGTTCAACATGTTCAACCGCCTGCGCGGCTTCACAGACTGCTTCATTTACCGTTGGATGCGCCGCAACTGGGTCACCATAAACCGCGGCGAGAACAATCTCGGATAACGTATGAAGAGTTTCATCAGGCGGCACCCGCTCCTTAGTGTTTTCGCATTCGTAACGGTGTGCGTGCTGCCCATGATGCTCTTCCGCGACCCTTCGCCGTCAAACGAACTGCGCTACCTGGGCATAGTGGACGAAGCGCTCAAAGGCGGGCACTTCTTCTGCTTTTTTGACAACGGCATCCCCTACACGGACAAACCGCCGCTGTTCTTCTGGATACTGATGTTCCTTCGCCTGTTCTGCAGCGCGACGTGCATGTGGCTGCCGTGCATTTTAACGGCCCTTCTGCCCACTTTCATAACAGTGGCAGTCATGGACAAGTGGCTGCGCCTCAACGCCGGAAACGGGGAGATTACAACCCTCCAGCGCCTTCTGGCAGTCGCGGTGATGCTGGGCGGTATGTTAATCATGCTGCAGACCTTCTATCTGCGCATGGACATGCTCATGACCATGTTCATAGTTCTGGCGCTCTATACCTTCTACAAGTTGTATATCTGCCAGAGTAAGCGTACAGACAAGTGGCTGCTGGGGCTGTACATCTTCCTGGCGCTGTTCTCCAAGGGGCCGGTGGGCATACTGGTGCCGGTGGTCACGATTGTGGTATTCCTGGCCCTGGAGCGCAAATTGGGGCGGATCTGGGAATTCCTGGGCTGGCGGCAATGGCTGTTAATGCTGCTTCTGTTTGGCGGCTGGATACTTGGGGCATACCTGGAGGGCGGCCGGGAATACATTAACAGCCTCCTGTTCCACCAGACGCTGGACCGCGCCGTGAACGCCTTTGCCCACAAGCAGCCCTTCTGGTATTATCTGGGAGCAATCCTCTACTGCGTCCTGCCATATACTTTGCTGGTGATCCCGGCACTCATATATCTGTATATAAAGCCGGCAAAGGGAAATACGTATGAACGGGTGCTGCTCACCGCCATCTCCGTGACCTTTGTAATGCTCTCCGCCTTCAGCGGCAAGCTGGCCATCTACCTGACCCCCATCCTGCCCCTTATCGCCTATCTGATGCCGGTGTTCGACATCACCACCTCTGCGCGCGCCAATGGCCTTAAAAAGGCAGCAGTTATCGTATCGGCAGCAATCATTATGATATTGGGTGCGGCCCTTTGGACGCTGTACCTTGCCCACGGTAGCGAACCGTTCTCCCTGATGGCCTTTGCACTGGCGCTGGAGCTGCCCTATCTGTTCTGCACCACCCTGCTTGCAATAGCCGCAGTATTTGCCCTGGCCGGGCTTGGCAGCATAATAGTTACATGCGTAGGCGGATGGCAGAAAGGCGCCATCGCCATGTTTGTGACGATGTTCCTGGCGGTTTTTGCGGCCGGCCTCACCATAGAACCGCTAAACGAATGGACGGCATATGAAAAAGTGGCGGAAGCCGCGCTGCAGGCCTCCGACGGCGGCAACATCAACACCCTTTACATGAACCGGCCGGAGAACATGGACATCTACCTGGATAGCGAAGTGACTGACTTTGGAAACGATGTGGACGCCTTCCTCACCGGCGACCGCCGCGGTGGCGTTTTGATTGTCCCCACCGCCAAAGCCCGCGAATCCACCTCCCTCAAAGAATACCTCGAAAGCAGCGAAGGCACCACAGTCGGCCCCTACACCGTGTACGGCCTGTAAAAATTTGCCAGTATCAATTCTGATTACTACCTTTGCATAAACACCCGAAAGGGGTTGCCCCTGCAAAAATAAGACAACCCCACAGGAACGGATTATCGTTTTATAATAATCACAATCCTGATTAACAATAGTTTAATCATTGCTGATTATAAAAGGAGGATTCGGGTACCTTCCCAATGGGGGTCGGCTTGCCGGCTCCTTTTGTTTTGCACTATTATTCCTTTTTCAGGTGTGTGCTATGGGTTGACAAGTATGTCGAGGGCAAATGTATATGCAGAGCATCCCTTCAGATGCGACAAATTCTCAAATTTTGCAGAATTGCCGTCGCCAAAACAGAAAAAGAATTTTCACAAAAGGAGCGCGTTTCTAGAAACAGACATATAATCCCGCCCAGAGGGCAATCTGAGCGGTATTTTATAGAACCTGGGCAAGGGTGAGGCCGCTGCGTTCGCCTGCAACATAGCGGGTCTCTGTCTGGGAACCGGCACGGCGGAAATGGTCCATATAGAGCGGGCGGCCTACCTGGATTTGAAGGCACTCAAAGCTGTCGCCTGGCCTGAGGCTGGAGTTCTGTGACTCCTTCACGGCGAAACGGTTGTTGCCCAGGTATTCAAGAATAATCATTCGATTTAGGAGCCAGCCCAGCTGCAGGCACTGCCCCATCTCAAGGCTTGAAGACACAATGGATTCTCCAGAGAACTCTTCCGACTCGTCTGGAGAAGAATTCTTCAAGTCCGTGCAAAACTCTTTCCATGACCCTGACCCGACATAGCGCGCCAGGACATCCAAAGTGCGGAGCGATATAGCTTCAGCGCCCCTTGTAGAGTAGCCCCAAAGCCTCTCTAATGTACTTTCAGAAATGTGTTCCCGGATCTTTGCGCCAATTTCATCTACCAGGAAAATAAAAGAATTGTGGGTAGCCAGGGACTGTCCATACGTCTCTTCTACCCTCTGTCGCAGAGTCGCTATTTCCGGTATATTCGCTGAAACTGACATTGCGTGACAAAGCTAAAAACAATATCTTTGCTAAACAATGTCATTTTATGTCAGAACCGGTAAGTGAAACCTTGCGGGAAATAGGCCCGGAGCTGGACTTTGGCGGCCAGTATACTATTCTCTCCACGTTCAAGGAGGGCCGGCTGTACATCGCCTCCAAAGCTGGCAAGCGGCTCCTGCTCAAAACATCCGACGGCAGCGCCAAAGGCCTGGAACAGCTCAAGCGGGAGTACGAACTTTCCATTGGCCTGTCGCATCCCGGGCTCGCTTATGTATTCACATATGAAGAAGAGACGCCCGTTGGGCCGTGCATCGTTCAGGAGTTCGTAGACGGAGAAACCCTCACTGACTGGGTGGCTCACAACCCCAGCAAGAAAGAGCGCCGGCGCATCTGTGCAGAACTGCTGTCCGTAATGGCCTACCTCCACCGGAAAGGTGTCATCCACAACGATCTTAAGCCGGACAACATCCTTATTGGCCGTTCATCGGGCTCCGTAAAACTGATTGACTTTGGCTTTGCCGACGATGATACGCACGTTGCCAAAGCCCTTGGCGGCACACGGCAATACGCAGCGCCGGAACTGATAAAAGACGGCCGGGCCGATGCGCGCAGCGACGTCTATTCCATCGGCATCATCCTTCGTGATATCTTTTCCACCGGCTATGGACGCATCATCAATCGCTGTCTGCAGAATGAACCTGCCAAGCGCTACGCATCCGCAGCAGAACTGGAGCGCGCATGGAAGCGCCGCCACCTTCCGCTATGGGTTTCACTTGTCGCCGCCGTCGTAATCACTCTGGGTTGCCTGACATACGCATTCATCAGTACACAAAAAGAACTATCGTCTCTCAAAGAGGCAGAATCTGCCCGTACAGACGCGCTTTCTGCCGCCAAATCAGAGGTGGATGCCTGGTACGATGCGGAAGTCCCGGCATTCCTGGACGCCCTTTCCCGTGCCACCTCCCGGTCAGAAGCCAACGCTGCCTGGGCTGCCTTCGCAGAAAAAACGGCCTCCATCAACACCGACCTTCCCGCACGCATCCCGGAAGACATCCGCCCCGCCCTGCGCGACTACGTCTTCCAGCGTTACAACGACACCTTTCCCGCCCTCCAGGACTCCCTAATCCAGCGCATGAACGAGCTTTCAAAATAGTGTTATTTCTGAATTCACGTTTTTAAAAACAGAAATATTTGCGTGATTTCCAGTGATTTACGCACATCCTTGGCAAAGATTAATTATCTTTACAGTCGGATAATTGTAAAAGATAGACGTTATGACAAAGAAGCAGCAGATTCAATTATTTGAAGACAAGATGGTTCGCAGTGTATGGGACGACCAAGAAGAGAAGTGGTACTTCTCAATAGTTGATATCGTATCCGCTTTGATGGACAGCGATTATCAATCAGCACGAAAGTATTGGAAAGTCCTCAAAGGCAGACTGAAAAAAGAAGGAAATCAAACGGTAACAAATTGTTACCAGTTGAAATTAAAAGCCGAGGACGGCAAGATGCGTCTCACCGATGTCGCTGATACAGAGCAAGTTTTCCGTTTAATTCAAAGCATTCCCTCGCCAAAGGCAGAACCATTTAAGCAATGGATGGCGCAAGTTGCATCGCAACGCATAGACCAGATGCAAGATCCCGAGCTCAACTTTGAGCAGGCGTATGCAGACTATAGACGCTTGGGATATTCCGATAAATGGATAAACCAACGAATAAAGAGTATAGAAGTCCGGAAAGAACTTACAGACGAATGGGATCGGGCCGGAGTACAGGCCGGGCAGCAATATGCTTCGCTGACAGATATTATCACCCGTGGATGGAGCGGCAAAACCACCAGGCAATACAAGAAGTTCAAAGGTCTGCACAAAGAAAGCCTCCGAGACAATATGACCAATATTGAACTGGCATTAAATACACTGGCAGAAGTGTCTGCAACTGAGATAAGCAAAGAACGCAACCCACAAGGATTCCAGGAAAGCGCCAACGTTGCACGTGAAGGCGGTGCTATTGCCGGAGGCGCCAGAAAGCAATTGGAACAGCGCCTGGGCAGAAGCGTTATCTCACCCTCAAAAGCCTCTGACTTTTTAATGCCCGCAGACGAACCGGACTCTCTGAAGGAGGCCTAACATCAATCCAAATTGACATTAAAAGACTACTTGCCGTCAGGGGGCAGGCGGCTATCTTTGTCTCGGGTGAAAAAAGGCCCGATAGTGTTTATTGTAAGAAAATATCGCTATATTTGTCTTTGCTAGGGCTTTTATAAGCCTTTGCAACATAGACATATTAGCGTTTGCAATTTGCTCTGACCGCGTAGGAACGTAGGAAATTTCTAAACTGAAGGATCAGGCAAGTCGTGAGCGCCCGTAATAGATACCTTACTGGTATTTAGCGGGCGTGACTTGTTCCTTCACGGTTTCCTACGACCACTACCGGACAAGCTGCGCCCGCGTTTTTTGTATGTATAGACCAACAATTATTAACTTATAGCACTATGTTCTGTTCTAAATGTGGGGCTGAAATCCCCGAAGGCGCCCAGTGGTGCCCTAAATGTGGAGCCCAACAAGGCTCGCAAACTCAATCTCAAACTCAAACTGTTAACACACAGCCTCAGACTGCGCCAGGTACAGTTCCCGGCTTCATTCTATCATTGGCCGGATTCCTGCTCGATTGGATCCCCATAGCTGGCTTTGTACTATCAATTGTAGGTACTGCTATTTGTGGAAAAGGGAAAAGAAAAGTTGCTTCTAACCCTGCCTTATATACCAATACAGGCTTACTAACAGCAGGCCACGTTATTGGAATAATTGGTATTATAGCAGGCGCCATCTATCTGCTTGTCTGGATCATTTGGGCTGTGATACTTGGAGAAGGGTCAATGCTATTGTTTGACTTTATCAAGGATATGGTATAACCGCTATACATTTAGTCCACTATGAAACGCCCTCAAATAATTATTCTTTGCGTTTTTTTATCGGCATGCTCTTCTTCCCCTGTTGAAAACTACATCATGAATGATTTTCCTCTTTCAGTTCGTCTGGAAGGGATTCAGGATGAAATACAGGATGAGGCATCTCGCTGGAGTTCTCTCTTGGACAATATGGCATCACAAGCCAACCCTGAGGCTAAAGAAGCCAAAGATTTGGCAGCAAAAGCAAAAAGGACAGAGAAAGAACTCTATACCAGGCTTAATAACTACAATCGAACTGGGGACTACAGTTATATCATCAACATCGTTCGTGATGCAGAAGACTGTGATGAAATGGCCGCCAAAGCAGATCGTCTTGCGAGAAAAGTCAAACCGTATGTGAACCATACTAACAAACAGATAAAAGCCTTTCAAGATGCCATACTGCGTGTTGATGGGGCTCATTTGATTAGTTCGGGCTATCTCACGGCTGACACATCCATTGACGAGCAATTTATATTCGAACACGTTATCGGTGTACCAGACAAGATGATGAATCCAACCGAAGCGACCTTGGACTCCTTAGCGACAGCAGTACTTACGAATTACTTTGCAGACAATCCCACTCCAACGGTTACGGTTCACCAATATCAGAAAGACAAAAAGTGCTGGTACATATCACTTAGTGATGAAACACACTATTACTTAAGTGCTGTTAAATGCGATAATGGAGAGTATGAATACGAATATCAGGAGGCAGATAACTCACTATCACTACCAACAATTTCATCAGAAAAGAAAAAAAGTAAAGCGGATAATGTTGATAAGTTCCTGGATGATTACGAGAAATTTGTAGACTCTTACGCAAAGACATACAAAAAATTGTACAAGCGCTCATTAGAATCAGACCTTTCTGCCATTACTGATCTGCAAAAGTTATCAATTAGGGCTGCAAAGTTTGCAGAACGTTATGAATCACTTGATGAGGATATATCTTCAGAGCAACTACAACGATACAATGAGATTACCTTTAAACTTACTGAAGCCATAACCGATGCTATGACAGATGAGTAGCTACATGAAGCGTTTGTTTTCGCTGATTATTGCGGCTCTAATAGAGTTCCCTCTGCCTGCGCAATCTTTGGAGGGGAAATGGTTGGTATACGAAGGGGGCGATGGGTCGGAACTTATAGTGGAAATATCGCAAGTGGGTTCAGGGAAGGCTGAATTATCGCTCACTCGCCGACACGAGGCTGTATCATATGGTGAAGGAAGTCAGTTCTGGGGCACGTTCCGATCCACAGGTGGCTATTATTTCCTTGTTAATGGCAATAAATCCGTCGATATCAGACTTACACTTACAGATTCTACCTTTGTAGTAGCACCGCAAGGGTCGCCATCATTAACCGTCAAAGCATGGCTTGATGAGGCGTACAGTACCCGAGAGTTGTCAGATTACGGAGATTACAAAAAGCAGGTTTTGGCACAATGGAAGAAGGATTTCCCAAAGAATGATGATGTAAAGAAGTACAAGTGGATGATGGAGCACTACTTCATCGATTTCTACGACGATGTATTTGATGTCCTGCTCTATGGTACGTATCAAATCGTGGAACGGACAGATTCCACAATCGTGCTGAAGAATCCAAATCCAGAGATGCCTGATATAATGTGGAAGAAAAATATGTGATAGCTCAGGCGGGCAAGGTCTCTTCAGATGTTGTGGACCTTGCCCAGGTGCTATTCGAAGGATACTAAGCTATAGGATGTTACGTCCATGACATGGGCAAGGTATGTCGCTTTTGAGAGGACCTTGCCCACTAAGACAACCTTTTAGACTTGTTGGGGGCCGAGCCTCATTGCCCGGCAAATAATCAGCGAAGCGACTGAATGCTTCACGGCAATATCTCACCCCGCTTTGTGAGGCTTTGGTATAAGGCCGAACAAAGAAGGGGATCTGGGGGCGCGGGACTTGCTTGTGTTGGCGAGGGCGGAGAGAAGTGTGCGCAGGTAGAGTTCGCCATCAGGCGATAGCGGAGCGCGTGCGGGCAGGCATGCAGAATAGCCAGCGCGAAGCGGCGGGGTTTGGGGCAGCGCCCCAGTATTATAAAGCAGAAGCATTGCTGCCGCGAGCGTTTTGCCGGGCATCGAACGCTGTTTTCTTCACAAACAGATATTACGTTTTTAAAAACGTAAATATTTGATAATCTGGTTGTTTTAGTGGATATAAATGCTCCGGGATTGCTATATATTTGTCATCGGCATCAAGACTGATCGAAGATGATGCTCTTCGATTATCATGTGTGATGAGAAGTATTAACCAGAAGTTTATAACTTTGCAATTCAGAAAGCGTTATGCCCGAAATTAGTTCTTTCTACGGTATTGTTATCTCTATGTTCTTCAGCGACCATAATCCTCCGCATTTTCACGTTAAGTATCAGGGTTATGAAGCTACGATAGACATTGCCACTGGCACTATAAGAGGAACTCTGCCACCAAGAGTAGTAAACATGGTGAATGAATGGCTTGACCAACACAAGGAAGAGCTGTTAAACAATTGGGAAAAGATGCGGACATATCAGCCTTTTGACAAGATTAGTCCTTTGGAATAAGCAGCGAAACAAAAGAAAAATGAACACGGACTTTTTACATGTTACCAATGCGGAGTATGTTTCCGATTATCTTCTGAAGTTGACCTTCAGTACGGGAGAAGTACGTGTGTTTGATTTCTCAGCAGTCTTTGATAAAGGCATTCTCACCAAGCTGCAGGACGTGGAGTACTTCAAGAACTATACACTGGATGGATGGACCGTTGATTGGAACAACGAGATTGGTCTGGCGCCCGAGTATCTCTACGAGCACAGCAAGCCTGCGGCTTAAAAACAGTCATTGATTATTTCAGCCCCATCTCGGCGGCGACTTTTTCCATGAGAGCGTAGGCGGCGTCGTAGTCATTGGGGATTTCGCCGTCCAGGATGGCGTTCTTGATGCGCTCTTTTATCTGGCCGATGGTGTTGCACGGCTCCATGTGATAGCGCTCCATCACTACTTCGCCGGTGATGGGATTCTTGAAGTTGCGTATGCGGTCTTTCTCCTCCACTTCTTCCATCTTGCGGCGCACCATCTCGTAATTCGCGCGGAAGGTCTCAACCTTGATCTCGTTCTTGGAGGTGATGTCGGCTTTGCAGAGGATCATCAGATCATCTATGTCGTCACCGGCGTCAAACAACAGGCGGCGTACTGCTGAATCGGTTACGATATCGGTTACCAGCGCTATGGGGCGCAGGTGCAGCGCCACCATCTTCTGCACATAAGGCAGCTGTTCGCTCACCGGCAGCTTGAGCCGGGTGAATATCCCTTTCACCATCTTTGCCCCCACATAGTCGTGATTGTGGAACGTCCAGCCCAGTTGTTCATCCCACTTTTTGGTGGGAGCCTTGCCGATATCATGCAGCAGAGCAGCCCAACGGAGCCAGAGATTATCGCTCACTTCCGCCACGTTGTCCAGCACCTTGAGCGAATGGGCAAAGTTATCTTTGTGGCCGCGGCCGTGCACTGTCTCCACCCCTTTGAGGGCGGTGAGCTCCGGCAGTATTGCATCCAGCAGCCCGCACTCGTCCAGCAGATAGAAGCCGCGGGAGGGTGTGGCGGTCATCAAAATCTTGTTCAGCTCGTCTGCGATGCGCTCTTTTGAGAGAATCTGCAGCCGGTCGCGGTTGCGCCGCATGGACGCTATCGATTCCGGGACGATGTCGAAGCCGAGCCGGGTGGCAAAACGCACCGCGCGCAGCATGCGCAACGGGTCGTCGCTATAAGTTGTATCGGGATCCAGCGGAGTGCGGATTATTTTTGCCGCGATATCGGCGATGCCGCCAAACGGGTCCACGAGGGTGCCGTAATCCTCCTTCTGGAGGCTGAAGGCCATGGCATTTATGGTGAAATCGCGCCGCTTCTGGTCTTCTTCAAGGGTGCCGTCCTCTACGTGCGGCTTGCGCGAAGTGCGGTCGTACGACTCGCGACGCGCCCCCACGAATTCCACCTCAACCCCTTTGTAACGGAACATGGCGGTGCCGAAATTGCGGAAGACGGAGACTTTGCTGTGAAGTTTGGCGGCGACCCTTTCTGCAAGGTCTATTCCGCTCCCCTCCACCACGATATCCACGTCGTTGTTGTCGCGATGCATGAACCAGTCTCGCACGTATCCTCCGATAACGAAGGCACGCACGCCCATCGCCTCCGCCTCTGCAGAGACGGTCTTGAAGATGATGCTGGATTCGAGGTCTATCATATCGCGCACAAATCGTCAAAGGTGGGCATCGCGCTGCATTTGAGCCACTGGCCGCCTTCGCCGCGGCGGCAAAGATAGTAAACTTCTCCGTTAGTAATCAGGATGTATTCCACCTCCAGCACATAGTTGTAGCGCACCACCTGGTCTATGACCTCTGCAGTGAGTTTTACGGACGGTGCCTTGCACTCCACCAGTAGGCGCGGCTGCAGCGCCCGGTTGAACACCACGATATCGGCACGATACTGCCGCTTGTTGTACTTGAAGCCGTATTCCACCGCGATGTGCGTTTCCGGATAGCCCTGGCAGCGGGTCAGCACCTTGATAACGTGCTGCCGCACATCCTCTTCCGGCGTAAGCTTAACAAACTTCTTGCGTATCGGGTCAAATATCTGATTGCTCTCTTCCATCTTTACAAAGATAGAAAAAATGCGTATCTTCACAGCCGTTATGGCTAAACAAGCAACAGAAACCGGCCCTTTGGCCGCCAAAATTGAGTCGGACATCAGAAAGGGCGACATCAAACCCTTTTACCTGCTGTTTGGCAAGGAGCACTACTACATAGACAGGATCTGCAACCTGATTATGGAGCACGCCCTGCCGGCAGAAGAACGCGACTTTGGCCAGATGATTTACTACGGTGTAGACACCACCCCGGAGGAGATTGTGAGCCATGCGCGCCAGTTCCCCATGATGGTGAGCCGGCAGGTAATTGTGGTAAAGGAGGCGCAGGGGCTCAAGGGCGTGGAGAAGATTGATGCCTACTTTGACAAGCTGATGCCCACCACCGTGCTGGTAATCTGCTACAAGACCCCTGCCGACAGCAATGCCAAGAACATTGACAAACGCACCAAGTTTTACAAACGGGCTGGAGAAGTTGGCGTGGTGCTGGAATGCGAGCCGGTAAAGGAGTGGAAGATTACCGGATGGATAGAGGATTTTGTACGCAACGAAGGCTTTACCATGGAAGAGGGCGCGGCCGATATGATTGCCGAGGCGTGCGGCACCTCCCTGAGCAAGATAGCACTGGCGGTGGACAAGCTGGGCAAGGCCCTGGCCGGAGGCAGCAGGCGCATAACCTGCAAGGCGATAGAGGATAATGTGGGGATGAGCCGCGAATACTCCGCGTTTGAACTGGCCGGCGCGCTGTGCGAGAAGGATGCGGCCAAGGCCTACAGAATCTCCAATTATTTTGGCGAAAACTCCAAACGATTCCCCATACAGATGGTAGGGGCGGCCCTGTCAAGCCAGTTCTTGAAGATGCTCCGCTACCACGCCTGCGCGGCCCAGCGCATGGACGAGGCCACCATGGCGGCCACCCTGGGTCTCAACCCCTTCATAATGCGCCGCGACTACGGCCGGTATGCCCGCAACTATCCTCTGAAATCATGCATGAAGGCGGTGGCGATACTCAAGGAGTTTGACTACCGCAGCAAGAGCAACGCCCGCGGAGAGGCCTCCGACGGCGACTTGCTTGTTGAACTGGTTTCCAGGCTGCTGGCCTGCTAGTTCCCGCTTTCCAGAACGAGGCCGGGGGTGTGCCAGACTTTCATGTCGTCCTGTGCTCCGTATACCAGATATGCACCGCGCGAGGGGTTGCCGCCCCAGCTTGCAACCATTTGCTGTGAGCGTTCCACACCCTGCACCATCATGGCGGTGGCCAGGGCGTCTGCGGTGGCGCTATCCTCTGCAATCACGGTGGCGCTGAGCAAATCGTGTGTCACGGGATAGCCGGTGCGGGGGTCTATGGTGTGCGAGTACTTCACACCATCCACAATATAGAATTTGCGGTAGTTGCCGCTGGTAACCAGGCCGCAGTCCGATATCGATATCACATCCTGCTTGAGGGCGCCGGAGGTGTTGTTGCCGTCTTCAGGGCGGTCTATCCACACCCTCCATGCATCGCCGCGGGCGCTGAGCCCCTTGCAGACCAGTTCGCCGCCCAGCGACACCATATAGTTGTCGCTGCCGTAGCTGCGCAGCACGCACGCCACTACATCGCAAGAATAGCCCTGCGCTATGGCGTTGAAGTTTATCTTGCCCCCCTGGGGCATCTGAAGATAGCGGTTGCCGTCGGCCCCTTCAACCACCTGATACCGGTCCATTCCCACAAGGGTCATGGCGCTGTCCACCGCCGCAGCGGAGGGCATCCTGCCGTTGGTGAATCCGAAGCCCCACAAATCGAAAAGCGGTGCACACGAGGGGTCAAACGCCCCGCCGGTCTGCCGCCAGATACGCCGGGAAATCTCCATCAGCTCCACAAAGATATCGTCCAGAGGCGGGTTCTCTCCGTTATTGACCTTGGTAAGCAGCGAGCCCTTGTTATAACCGGAAACAGACATATCTATGGCAGTGAGTGTGTCGTCCACCGCCTTTTTGATTTCGTCTGCCTTGCGGGCGTCGGGCACCTTGCAGGTGACATAGTATTCACCGCCCTGCGCGAAGCCGGAGAACCGGATGTACTGCGGCTGGCTGCCGCACCCATAAAGAAGCGCCAGAAGCGCCGCCGCAAGTGCAATTCTTATCTTCATAATGCAAAAGTATGATATTTTCTTATTAAATTTGCCCCGATTATGCGATTAATGAAAAAGGTCATCCTGGGCATACTGATTGCCTCCGCTCTCTGCGCCGCCAACGCCTGCATAGACGACAGCGGTGCGGCTTACAACTACATGGAGGGAACCATCACGTTCGATATAGACGATTATGTATGCGCCGGCTCTCTGGTGGAACTCTCTGCAAGGGGCATTACGGACCCCGTTGACCCCGAATGGGGATGGGTCATATCCACCATCCAGCCTGACACCCTTTTCGCCCCTTCCATTATTGTCCAGTTCCCCAAGGAGCCCGACTCTTATGAGGTAAAGGTGCTGGCATATCACCCCAATTACATAGTGGAGAGCACCAAGAAGACCATCATCTCAGTGGATACCACCTTCATGACCGGTTCGCTGCAAGGGCTGCCTTACGACAAGCAGAAGGTGTTTGTGGACAGGCGTGACCTGAGGGCATACCGCTGGGAGCACATCGGCAACCTGGACTGGTTTGCAGAGAATCTGGCATGGGAAGGCGCCGGCGAGGCATTCGCATATTCGCGCGTGATGAACCACGTTTTCGGGCGTCTCTACACCTGGCAGGAGGCCTCAGGCAGCAACATCTGCCCCGACGGGTGGCGTCTCCCCACCAATGCAGACTGGGAAGATCTGGGCAAGGTTCTTTGCGGCGGCAATGTCACATTTGAGAATGAGTGGGCAGGTGCGGCCGACAAGATTACTCCGGACGCATACTTCAACGGAGAGCGCTTATGGCCGTTCTCTGTGAACAATACTCACGACACCAAACAGCTCGGTGTGAATTTCAACCCCCTCCCCTGCGGCTACATGCAAACCAACGACGGCGGGTTCTACGGTCTCAAGTCATTTGGAATGTGGTGGAGCGCAACCCCGTATGGCAGCGACCAGGCTTACTATCGCTACATTTACTGGGATTCCGCAGCGTTCATGCCGGGCGCTACCAGCTCCACCGGCATCGCAATGAGCGTGCGCTGCGTACGCTAAGCCTCCTTTTCTCCCTTCTCCTTACGGTCAAACGCCTCTATTATGCGGGTCACCAGCGGGTGGCGCACTATATCCTCTTTGGTGAAATTAACTACTGATATGCCGCGGATGCCATGCACCAGCTCCACCCCGCGTAGCAGGCCGGAATCGCCTTTGTTGGGGAGGTCTATCTGGGTGGCATCGCCCGTAACGATGAACTTGGCGTCGTTGCCCATGCGGGTCAGGAACATCTTGAGCTGTGACAGCGACGTGTTCTGCGCCTCGTCCAGAATCACGAAGGCCTTGTCCAGGGTGCGGCCGCGCATATAGGCCAACGGGGCAATCTGGATGGTTCCGTCTTCCATGAGGGATTGCAGCTTCTTGGCTGGAATCATGTCCAGCAGGGCATCGTACAGAGGCTGAAGATAGGGATCCAGCTTGTCTTTCAAATCGCCCGGCAAAAATCCCAGCCGTTCGCCCGCCTCCACCGCCGGACGGGTCAGGATAAGCCGCTTTACCTCGCGGTTCTTAAGCGCCCTCACCGCCAGCGCAATCGCCGTGTAGGTCTTTCCGGTGCCGGCAGGGCCAAGGGCGAATATCAAATCGTTATCGTAATACTCTTTTACCAGCTTTTTCTGGTTGGGGGTGCGCGCTTTCACACACTTGCCGTCGGAGCCGTATACAATCACATAGTCGCCGCCGTCGGGCATCTCCACCCGGCCCGTCTCCATGGCCCGTTCCTCCGCCTCGAACAGCGATTCCACATCGTAGCTGTTCAGGCGCATTTTGGTCATCTTCTTGGCTATCAGCTGCTGCAGCTTCTCTTCAAAGCGGGCTATCTGGGCATCGGCGCCCACAAGTATTATCTCGTTGCCGCGGGAAATGGCTTTGAGCTCGGGGAAATAGCCCCGGAACTGGTCGAAAAGCTTGTTGTTGACACCCAGAATCTCTATCGGGTCAACGTCGGTAAGGGTGATTGTCTTGTTCAATATTGCGGAAATTTTTGTTTTATGCGTGTATATTCGCGCACCATCTTGTCGTACTGGGCACGGTTGATGAACTCATCTGGGCGGTCCAGCCACTCCTCGATGGGTATCGTTGTGTAATTCTCTTCAAAGAAGCCGCCGCGGCCGCACCAGAGCCAAATTACTTCCGGCGGAAGTGCCTCAATCGTGCCGTCTTCATTGCGCACCAGCGACACGTTGAGCAGGATGCCTATCTGACCGTTTGCGATGCTCATGTTGGAGATGAAATTGCCCAGCGAATAGGCGGTGATGCGGCCGTCTTTGTACTCCACCGCCTGCGGCACGTGCGGATGCGACCCCACTATCATATCGGCCCCCCATCGGTACAGGTTGTCGCGCCAGCGACGCTGCTCAGCGCTGTAATCCAGATTATACTCCACCCCCCAGTGCGGCAGGGCGACGATATAATCTGCATCGCGGTCCTTTGCCCTGGCGATGGCCCGCTTTACCTGCAGGGAATCCATGCTGCCCAGCACGTATGGCGCGGGAATCTCGAACCCGTTGAATCCGTAGGAGAAGTTGATGAAGGCTATCTTGAAGCCCCTGCACATTATTATCGCGGGGTTGTTCATCTGCTCGTCCATGGTGTCCCGCCACATCCCGGTATACCGGGCTGGGGTGCGCTGATACACCGCCCAGGTGCTGTCCAGCCCGCGGCGCCCCTTGTCGCAGATGTGGTTGTTAGCCGCCAGCAGCAGGTCCACCCCGGCATTCACGGTCTCAGTTACGATGGATTCCGGAGCGGAGAAAATGGGATAGCCGGTATAGGGAGCCAGCCCCACCGGGTTCTCCATGTTGGCCACGCTGATGTCGCTTTTCTCAAGCCACTTGCGGGTGTATTTGTAATAAGAGCTAAAATCGTAAGAAGACGACTTAGTGCTGTCGGCGCCCGGGATGCGCGCCACCTTGAGCTGCCGGTAGTGCGCCATCACATCGCCTATGAAGCTCATGTGCAGCGTGTCGCGCTCGGCACCCAGGCTCGCGGACGTCGCCGCCGCCATCATCAGCACTATTAACAGTATCCTCTTCATCTACTACAAATATAGGTTATTTTTGTCATTAGTATAATAATGGCTACCTTCGCACTATATGAAAGATACAGTTTTCACGCAGAAGCATATCGCTTTGGGTGCCAAGATGGCGCCGTTCGCAGGGTTCAACATGCCGATAGAATACATCGGAATCAACAAGGAACATACAGCCGTACGTGAAGGGGTCGGAGTCTTTGACGTATCGCACATGGGAGAGATCTGGCTCTTTGGCAGACATGCCAAGGCGCTGCTGCAGTACATCTGCTCCAACGATGCCGACGCCCTCTACCCCGGGCGCGCCCAGTACACCTGCCTGCCCAACGGCCGCGGCGGCATTGTGGACGATCTGATTGTGTACTGTTTCTCAGATACCAAATTCCTGCTTGGCGTGAACGCTTCCAACACAGAGAAGGACTGGGAGCACATCTGCTCCTTTGCGGAGCGCTTCTCAATGAAGCCCGGCATAGACCTGGTGAACGCCAGCGACGACACCTGCCAGCTGGCCATCCAGGGGCCCAAGGCCATGGAAGTGATGCAGAAGCTCTGCAGCGAAGATATAATGTCGATGCCCAACTACACCTTCAAGCAGCTCACCGTGGCGGGCGTGAAGGATGTTCTGCTGGCCACCACCGGCTACACCGGCAGCGGCGGATGCGAGATATATGCCCCCAATGCTGACGGTGAGAAACTCTGGGACGCGATTTTCGCGGCCGGAGAGCCCTACGGCATCATGCCGATTGGCCTGGGCGCCCGCGACACCCTGCGTCTGGAGAAGGGCTACCTGCTGTACGGCAACGATATGGACGACACCACATCACCCCTTGAGGCGGGTCTGGGCTGGATAACCAAGTTCACCGAGACCAAAGGTGACTTTGTGGACCGCGACTTTTTGCTGAAGCAGAAGGCAGAAGGACTCAAACGCAAACTGGTGGCCTTCGAGCTTGTTGACAGAGGCATCGCCCGCCACGGCTACCCCATCTGCGACGCCACCGGCAATCAGATTGGACACGTAACCAGCGGCACCATGAGTCCCACCACAAAGAAAGCCATAGGCATGGGTTATGTGGATGCCCCTCTGTTTGCCCTGGGCAGCGAAATCTTTGTCAACGTGCGCGACCGCCTGCTGAAGGCGAAGGTTGTGAAAGCGCCGTTCTGCTAGCATCTCTGGCACCATCTTTGACCATACGGCGGGAGTATGAAAATGATTCGCACCATCTTGGCCATGGCCTTGCTGTATGCCGCCACCGCGGCGTCTGCGCAAAGCCTTGAAGCCAGCCTCCGCAGCCATATCGGCCAGATCTGCTCCCCCGCCCTGGAAGGGCGCAAAGCGGGCACCCCCGGCGAGAAAAAAGCCGCCGGCTATCTCTACGACCAGCTTGAAAAGATGGGCGTCACCATGCTCACCTCCCGCGAAGGCGACACCTTCTCAATAATCACGGCGCAGGGCGACACCATTGCCTCGCGCAACATAGTCGGCATAATAGAAGGATGCGACGAAAAGCTGCGCGACGAGTATATCGTGGTGGGAGCCCACTTTGACCATCTGGGCTATTATATGGTGAACGTGGACGGAGTTCCGCAGAGGCGCATCTATCCCGGCGCCGACGCCAACGCATCGGGGGTGGCGGTGCTCACGGAGGTGGCCCGCATTCTCACGGAGGAGTCCGACGCCCTTGACCGCAGCGTAATCGTGGCGGGCTTCGGCGCCATGGAAGAGGAGTTTGCCGGCAGCCGCTACTTTGCCACTGAAGGGGGCTTCAGCCACATCGCCGATGTAAAGATGATGGTGAATCTGGACATGTTGGGGCGCGGCGGCAGCGCTAATCCGTTTGAGATCTACACTGCCATAGAGCCCAAGACCATAAACGCTCTTACGGGCTATGTGCTGGAGCACGAGTCCGTCACGGCACGGCCGGCCATCCACAACGGGATGGTTTTCCCCTCCGACAACCTGGCGTTCAAGCAGGCCGGCATCCCCAACCTCACCTTCTCTACCGGCATCAGCGGAGAATACCGAACGGTACGCGACACCCCCGGTCTGCTGCAGTACGACAACATGGCCGCGGAAGCGGTGTACATCGCCGCCTTTGTGAAGGCGCTGTGCAGCAAAGAGAACCTCGGTGCAAAGGACGATGCTGCGGAAGGCAGGGTCTACTCCATGAGCGAGTGCGACACCCCGCCCGAGTTCTTCCGCGGGCCCGCACGGGGTTTCCTTGACAAATGGGTATACAAGTATCTCAAGTACCCTCAGACGGCTGTTGCAGACGGCATCGAGGGCTTTGAAAAGGTAACGGACAAGGATGGTAACGTATCCTACAAGGCCGTGGTCCACGTCTCCTTCATTGTGGAGGCCGACGGCAGCGTGAGCAACGTCAAGATAGAGCGCAGCTTCCGGGAATCTTTCGACTCCGAGGCGCTCCGGGTTGTATCGGCTTCGCCAAAATGGAAAGCCGGCATGGTGGACGGCAAAAAAGTTCGCACAAAAATCACCATTCCGGTAGAATTCAGGCTTAGAAAACGGTAATTTACTTATATTTGCAGCCGTTTGAAACGCTTGAAACAGTTGCAAATGGATTACAATTTTGTAGAAATCGAGAAGAAGTGGCAGCGCTTCTGGGCCGATAACAAGACCTTTGAGGTAAAGACCGACCCCTCCAGACCCAAGTATTACGTATTGGACATGTTCCCCTACCCGAGCGGCGCGGGGTTGCATGTAGGGCATCCGCTGGGTTACATTGCCAGCGACATTTATACCCGTTACAAGAGGCTGTGCGGCTTTAACGTGCTGCACCCCATGGGATACGATGCATTTGGCCTGCCCGCAGAGCAGTATGCCATCCAGACCGGCCAGCATCCAGCAAAGACCACAGAAGAGAACATCGCCCGTTACCGCGGCCAGATGGATAAGATTGGTTTCTCCTTTGACTGGAGCCGCGAGGTACGCACCTGCGACGCCGATTACTACAAATGGACCCAGTGGGCATTCCTCAAGATGTTTGCCCATTATTACGACAACGATGCGGACAAGGCACTCCCCATTGAGAACCTTGAGGCAAAGTTTGCCGAGGGGGGCAGCGCAGCCGTAAACGCGGCCTGCGGTGCCGTAAAACCCTTCACTGCAGCTGAGTGGAAGGCGATGGATTACAAGCAGCAGCAGGATGTGCTGATGCAATACCGTATTGCATACCTTGGCGAGACCAGCGTGAACTGGTGCCAGCAGCTTGGCACCGTGCTGGCCAACGACGAAGTGAAGGAGGGTCTCTCCATACGCGGCGGATTCCCCGTGGAGCAGCGCAAGATGCGCCAGTGGCAGCTGCGCGTGTCGGCATACGCCGGCCGTCTGCTGGACGAACTGGAAGAGCTGGACTGGACCGACTCCCTCAAGGAGATGCAACGCAACTGGATTGGACGCAGCCAGGGCGCCGAGATGGTGTTCAAGGTGTTCAACGGCACCAAGGAATATGACATGACCATCTTCACCACCCGCGCCGACACTATCTTTGGCGTGACCTTCATGGTGCTCGCCCCCGAGAGCGAGTGGGTGGAAAAACTCACCGCCCCGGAGCAGAAGGCTGCCGTGGAGGCATATCAGGCCGCAGCCCGCAAGAAGACCGAGAGGGAGCGCATTGCGGAGACCCGCAAGGTCACCGGCGTATTCTCCGGCTCCTACGCCCTGAACCCCCTCACCGGCGACAAGGTTCCCGTATGGATATCTGAATATGTGCTCGCAGGATACGGCACCGGCGCCATCATGGCGGTTCCGGCCCACGATTCCCGCGACTATGCCTTTGCAAAACAGTTTGACCTCCCCATCATCCCGCTGATTGAGGGTTGCGACGTTTCGCAGGAGAGCTTCGACGCCAAGGAGGGCATCATGTGCAACTCCGGCTTCTTGAACGGCAAGACAGTTAAGGAGGCCATTCCCGCCGCCATAGATTATGTTGAGGCGCATGGCATCGGCCACCGCAAGATAAACTACCGCCTGCGCGACGCCATCTTCTCGCGTCAGAGATACTGGGGCGAACCCTTCCCCATCTATTACAAAGACGGTGTAGCCACTCCCATGCCGGAGAGCGAACTGCCGCTGCGCCTGCCACAGATAGACAAGTATCTCCCCACTGAGACTGGCGAGCCCCCTTTGGCAAGGGCCAAGGACTGGACATACAACGGCTACCCACTGGAGAAGAGCACCATGCCGGGCTTTGCAGGCAGCAGCGCATACTATCTGCGCTATATGGACCCCCGCAACAACGAGGCCCTGGTGAGCCGCGAAGCCGATGAGTACTGGCGCAACGTGGACCTGTATGTGGGCGGCACGGAGCACGCCACAGGCCACCTGATTTATTCCCGCTTCTGGAACAAGTTCCTCTACGACATCGGATACGTATGCGAGAAGGAGCCTTTCAAGAAGCTCATCAACCAGGGTATGATACAGGGGCGCTCCAACTTTGTATACCGCATCGTGGGCACCAACAAGTTTGTTTCCTGCGGCCTCAAAGACCAATACGAGACCACGGAGATCCATGTGGACATCAACATAGTGCGCAACGACCGTCTGGACTGCGAAGCTTTCCGCAAATGGCGTCCCGAGTATGCCGATGCCGAATTCATCTTTGAGGACGGTGAATACATCTGCGGCTGGGCCGTGGAGAAGATGAGCAAATCCATGTTCAACGTGGTGAATCCAGATCTGATTTGCGAGCGCTACGGTGCCGACACCCTGCGTCTGTACGAGATGTTCCTCGGCCCCATAGAGCAGAGCAAGCCTTGGGATACCCAAGGTATCGACGGTGTACACCGCTTCCTGCGCAGGTTCTGGAGGCTTTACTGCGGCGACGGCGGCTGCACCGTAACCGACGGCACCCCCACCGCTGCAGAACTCAAGTCGCTCCACCGCCTTATCGGCAAGGTACAGTGGGATATAGAGCACTTCTCATACAACACATCTGTGAGCGCGTTCATGATTGCAGTGGGAGAACTCGCCGACCTCAAGTGCACCAAGCGGGCAATCCTGGAGCCGCTGGCAATCCTCATCTCGCCGTTCGCTCCCCACATCGCAGAGGAGCTCTGGAGCCAGATGGGACACACTGAGAGCATCAGCTTTGCATCGTTCCCTGAATATCACGTAGAGTACACCATAGAATCTGCAGTAGAGTATCCGGTATCGTTCAACGGCAAGATGCGCTTCAAGATAAGCCTGCCCAAGGATATGCCGGCTGCCGAGGCAGAGGCTGCCGTGCGGGGCGACGAACGCACGGAGAAATACCTCAACGGCGGCGCCATCCGCAAGGTAATCGTGGTGCCCGGCAAGATTATCAATGTGGTCTGCTAAGCGATGAGCGGCAAGAAACCATTCACCAGGGCGCTGGTCGCCTTCAAGGAGTACCTGCTGATAACCATCGGGCTGCTCATGTACACCCTGGCGTGGACGGTGTTCCTGCTCCCCAACAATCTGGTGGGCGGCGGCATCACCGGCCTGGGTTCCATAATCCAGTACAGCACCGGCTTCAACGTGGCATATTCATACATCATCATCAATGTGATCCTGGTGCTGATTGCCATGAAGGTGCTGGGAGGCGGTTTCGGAACCAAGACCATATACGCGCTGGTTGTCACCGCGCTGTTTCTGCGCATACTGCCCGATGTAATCCCGGTAGAGTTCTCACGGGAATTCACCCAGGAGAACGGCAAGCTGATGTGCGTGATATTCGCCGGAGCCATGGTGGGTCTGGGCATCGCCCTCACCTTCACCCAGGGCGGCAGCACCGGTGGCACCGATATCATAGCTCTTATGGTGAGCAAGTATTACAGAGTCTCTCCCGGCGCCGTGATAGCCATACTGGATCTGCTGATTATCGCCTCCTCCATGCTGATACCCAACGGTGCCCCCCTCAGCGCCAAGCTGCTGATACTGCTGTACGGTTTTGTGCTCACCGGCGTCACCAACTATTCCCTGGATTTCACGCTGAACGGCCGCCGTCAGTCGGTGCAACTGTTCATCTTTACTGAACAATACGAAATTCTCACAGACCGTATCTGCAACGAGGTCCATCGCGGCGTAACTCTGCTGGAGAGCCAGGGCGGATACTCAAAACATAACGGCAAGCTGGTTGTTGTAATAGTAAAACGTACAGAAACCAGCAAAATTCTCAAATTGATAAAAGATGTGGACCCCGATGCGTTTGTCTCCATCGGGAACGTTTCAGAAGTCTACGGCAAAGGTTTCGAGCCAATGAAGAAATCGTAAACGTAAACTCTGTTTTTAGAAATAGAAACAATGCCCCGCAGAGCTTCGGCGGGGCATTGTCATTTTATTTTTAACCCAATAATTTCGCATTAGTAATATTCTTGCGTTATGAACAACATCACCTTTATCATTTTGTTGGTATCGGCCGTTTTCTTCACCGCGGCCGTTTGTATGACAGGTTTTATCACACGCCACCGCCGTTCGTACTACCGTCAGGCTTTCAAGTATCCGGTTCCGGAAGACCAGCACGCCGCTGTTGCCAGTCATGTACTGGAAGAAGAAGCCACACCCTATAATGTGGCGGAGAAGAAGAAGGGAGAGCTCACAGAACGGTTCAAGCTCTTTATGGCAGAGAAAAAGCCGTATCTGAACAGCAGGGTCTCCATAGACTCCATCGCTGTGAGGCTGGGCACCAACAAGACTACCCTTTCAAAACTGATTAACGACAAGTTTGGAATGAACTTCCGTCAACTGCTCAACTCCTACCGCGTGAAAGAGGCAATAGATTTGTTGTCGAACGACAACAATATATCAATGGAAGACCTGCGGAAGGCCGCTGGATTCAATTCCGTAAGCACCTTCACCTCATCATTCTCAAGATTTACCGGCTATACCCCCGGTGAATACTGCAAGCGAACTGTCAACAGGTAGCACCATGTCTCCGCTTTTCAGGCGCAGGCGATCCCTGCGACGATATGTCTCCAAAGCCGATATACTGAGCCGTGCAACCGACAAACTGCTCACAGACCAGCTGTATCTGAACCCCGGTCTGCGATGCATAGACGTGGCCAAGGCGATAGGCACCAACCGTACCTATCTCTGGGACGCGCTGCGCGACACGGGCTATGGCTTTCAGGAGTATGTAATAAAGTTCCGGCTGCGTTACTTTATCTGGAAGGCATACGAATACCGGGAACTCTCCTGCGCCGAAATTGCGGAGCGATGCGGATTCAACAATCCCAAGGTACTCAACAGGTGCCTCAAGAAAACGTTTGGGTTAACCCTTTCTGAGTATATGGAGAAGGTCTCCCAGGGGTTGTAATTACATGAACAGTTTGTCCAGCGCCTTGAGCGAAGATGGCAGCGTGAATACAACCACATGGTCGTAAGCGGCAATCTGAGTGTCGCCATAGGCGATAAACGATTCGGTGCCCCTGATTACGCCGCCGATAATTGCATCGGAGGGTATGGAGAGCTCTTTAATCTTCGCCTTGGTCACTGGGCTGCCGGGGTGAACTATGTATTCCAGGGCAATGGCGTCACTCTCGCTCAGATATTTGATGGAGCGTATCTTGTCTGTAAGGGTAAAGCGGAAAATACGGCTCGCAGAGAGAATCTTCTTGTTGATTACGGCATCCACGCCCATCCCCTCTGCAAGCTTTATGTACTCTATGTTCTCTACCTCCGCCACAGTCTTGGGCACACCCATCTTCTTGGCCGCGGCGCAGGTCATGATGTTGGTCTCGGAATCATCCGTGGTGGCCACAAACACGTCGCAGCGCTGTATCTCCTCTTCATAAAGCCAGTCGGTGTTGCGCCAGTCGCCGTTTATCACCATCGTCTTTTCAAGTATCTGCGAAAGCTCCTCGCAGCGCTTGCGGTCTTTCTCAATAATCTTGATGGAGGGTATCGTCTTTTCAAGCTTGGCAGCCAGCATCTCGCCCATTGGGCCGCCGCCCAGAATGAAGACGTTGTCCACCGCCTTGTCTTTGCGGCCCGCCTCCTGGAGCGCACTGTCCAGGGTATCGCGCCGCGCTATTATGTACACCAAATCACCCAGACGCATCTTGGTGTCGCGCTTGGGGATCAGGGTGCCTTCGCCACGCGAGATGGCCACTATGCGGAACGGCAGCTGCTCAATTGGATATACAAAGTCCGATATCTCACGCCCGATAAGGGGGGAATCCTCTGCCAGCTTGAATTCTATCAGCTGCAGCTTGCCGTGGCCGAACTGAACGAACTCCGTCATGCCAGCCTCACGCACGATATCGGCAATCTCGTATGCCGCCATACGCTCCGGATAGAACAGCAGGTCTATGCCCAGTTGGGTGAACAGCGACTTGTTCTCATAAGAGAGATACTCCGCGGTGTTGATTCGCGCAGTCACCTTCTTGGCCCCCAGTTCCTTGGCCAGCAGCGCGGACACTATGTTCACGTTCTGGTCCTTATCCGGGAATACCGCCACAAACAGGTCGGTCTTGTCTACCTTGGCCGCCTGAAGCACACTGATGGAGGTGGGGTTGCCGCACACGGTCATGATGTCGGCAATCTCGCCCGCCTTGGATAGCCGCTCCGGGCTGTTGTCAATCATGGTTATGTCATGGTTGTCGTCGCCAAGCAGCTTGGCAAGGTGGCAACCGACTTCTCCTGCACCTGAGATGATTATTTTCATGGTCGTTATCTGTTTTCCAGCCCAATCAGGCGTAAAAATTCACTTCGCGTGCGCATATCCTTCAGAAAGACGCCGGTGAATGCAGATGTGGTGGTCACGGAATGCTGCTTCTGCACCCCGCGCATCTGCATGCACATGTGCGCCGCTTCTATCACCACGGCCACTCCCAGCGGTTTGAGGGTCTCCTGTATGCAGTCGCGTATCTGCACCGTGAGACGCTCCTGTACCTGCAGCCGGCGGGCAAATGTCTCCACCACCCGCGGAATCTTGCTCAGGCCGGTGATGTAGCCGTCCGGGATATACGCCACGTGCACCTTGCCGTAGAACGGCAGCATATGGTGCTCGCACATGGAGTACAGCTCAATATCCTTTACCAGCACCATCTGCCGGTACTCCTCCTTGAACATGGCCTGACGCAATATCTCCGCCCCGTCCTCTGCATATCCTTTGGTGAAGAACTGCATGGCCTTCGCCACCCGTTCCGGGGTTTTCAAAAGCCCCTCGCGGGAAGGATTTTCACCCAAAAGCCGCAGAATTTCCGAATAGTGTTTTTTAAGCTCTTCGGTAATCTCCGCGTCAAAATGCTCTGTATCGCTATATGCCATTGCGTACGTTTTTATAATACGCAAAACTAACTAATTTAATTCAATTTATCCCGATTATTGGATTAACTTTGAACACGTATGGCAGAAGAGATTATCAAAATTGAGGATGTGCGCAAGACCTACCGGGTCGGCGCAGTGGAGGTGAGAGCTCTGGACGGAGTGAGCCTTACGGTATATAAAAACGAATATGTGGCCATCATGGGCCCCTCCGGGAGCGGCAAATCCACCATGATGAATGTGCTGGGTTGCCTGGACACCCCGGACAGCGGGAGATACCTGCTGGGCGGCCGCGACGTGGGCACACTGAAAGACGCGGCACTGGCCGAGGTTCGCAACCGGCAGATCGGCTTTGTGTTCCAGTCATTCGCGCTGATGCCCCGCATGAGCGCGCTGGAGAATGTCGCCATGCCGCTGATTTATGCCGGAGTGCCGCGCGCGCAGCGTCTGGAGCGGGCGCGGGCCGCACTGCGTCAGGTGGGGCTGGAAGAGCGCATGGAGCATGACCCCAGCGAACTTTCCGGCGGACAGAAGCAGCGGGTGGCGTTTGCCCGCGCGCTGGTAACCAACCCCTCCATCATTCTGGCAGACGAGCCAACCGGCAATCTTGACAGCGCCACTTCAGAAGAAATCATGGCTCTGCTGGACTCTATAAACGCTTCCGGCAACACTGTGATACTTGTTACTCATTCTGAACAGATTGCAGCATACGCGCGGCGTGTTATTTGCATACGGGACGGTAAGATAGAATCTGACACAACACAATGAAAATCTACACAAAGAAAGGCGATGACGGCACCACCAGCCTGGTTGGCGGGCGCCGTGTGCTCAAATGCGACAGTCGCGTAGAGGCCTATGGCGATGCCGACGAACTGATATCATACCTGGGCGTGGTACGCGCCCACCTGCTTCAATATGACAGCCTGGCGCCTATGGCAGATGAAATCTTCCTGATTCAGCAGCACCTGATGGACATCTCCGCCCATCTGGCATGCGATTGCGAACAGGATTTCCTGCGGCCGCTGAAAGAAGAGGAGTGGCTGGCTTTTCTGGAGAGCTCCATAGACAAAATGACAGCCCTCCTGCCCCCAAAATTCTCCTTCATCATACCCGGTCCGCCGGCAGTGGCAGCCGAATGTCACGTGGCCCGCACCATCTGCCGCCGCTGCGAGCGCAAAGTGGTTGCAATAGCCGCAAAAATGGCCTCAGACGCCACCTGCGCAAGATACCTTAACCGCCTGTCTGACTACTTGTTTGCCCTCGCGCAAATAGTTGAATTACAATTATCAAAAAAAAGTTAGTTGTATATTAAAATTATTATATCTTTGCAGCCCCAAAATTTTAAAAGATATGTATTGGACACTTGAGCTGGCATCAAAACTTGAGGATGCACCGTGGCCCGCAACCAAAGACGAATTGATAGATTACGCCACCCGTTCCGGCGCTCCTCTGGAGGTTATCGAGAATCTCTCCGACCTCGAAGACGACGGTGAAGTATACGACTCAATCGAGGACATCTGGCCCGACTACCCCACCAAAGAAGACTTCTTCTGGAACGAAGAGGAGTACTAATTGTACATTTAGCTGATTCTTCAGCTGTTTATAAACAAAGCGGCAGAGCCATTGAGCTCTGCCGCTTTGTTATTGTGCCGGTGAGAATTAATCCACGAACTGTATCTTGTTCAGGTCTCGGGGTTTGGCGTCGGGGGCTTCATCGGGGTAACCGAGGCCTACTATGATGCGAAGCTTGTAGCCTTCGCTGAAGTGGAGTTTTTCCAGATAGGGCTGGGCGCCGTCCATGGTATTGAGCATCATTGCTGGGCCGCCCATAACCACGGATCCGAGTCCGAGCGATTTGGCGGCGAGGCAGATGTTCTCGCACATCAGACCCACATTAATCAGACACATCCCTGACGGATCGTCGGGGCAGGCTACGGCGATAGCGGCAGTGGCATTGCGGAAGCCGTTGCGGAACTTGGGGTCGTCGTTGCTAACAAAGATAGGCATCTGCTCTTTCATGAGCTCCGTGACGCCGTTGAAGTATTCGGGATTGTCTATTATGCGGACTTCCCACTCCTGCTTGTTCATGGCGTTGGGAGCGTTCACGCCGCACTCAGCAATCTTTTGCAGCAGTTCGCGCGGCACGGCCTGGTCTGTATAATGACGTACCGACCGGCGTGCCATGATGGTTTCGATAACGGGATTCTCCATTTCAGAATCGGTTTTAGTGGCCTCTGCGCACCCGGCCGCAAGCAGCCCGAGCATCGCGCAGATAATAAATGATAAATGCTTATTCATAATGATGGTTATTCAACAAGTGTAAAAGTACTCATTATTTGTTAGCTTTGCGATAACAAATGAATCATTATGAGAAAGATTAATATCCTGATTACGGTATTTATAATGATTACCATGACTGCATGCAACGGCTTTTTTGATAGGGAGAAGGTTAAGAATCCCATAGAAATCACTTTCCCCACCCCATCTGAGGCTATCACCAAGGTAACTCTTACGCCCACCCAACAGGGCTATGTGGAGGCGGGCAACGGAATGGCTTTCCGTTTTCTTGACAAGATGTACAACGGGGACAATATGATTGTATCCCCCCTCAGCCTGCAGTATGCCCTGGCAATGACGGCCAACGGCGCCAGCGGCGAGACTCTTCAGGAGATAATCGACTTTCTGGGCTATGGCAACGATGGTATAGCTGCACTGAACGCGTATTGCAAGACCATGCTGGAGCAATTGCCCGCCGTGGATCTGGACGTAACCCTCAAGCTGACCGATGCGCTGCTCGTAAACGACCAGTTTCCCTTGCTGGAAAGCTTCCGGGCCACTGTACAGAACAACTACTATGCTGCCGTGGAGAACATGGATTTCTCATCTCCCTCACAAGTTGCCGCCACCATAAACGACTGGGCCAAGCGTAATACCAACGGGTTTATAGATAAGGTCATTGAGCCGGCGGAGATATCCGCAGAGGCTGTCGCCTTTCTGATGAACGCCCTCTATTTCAAAGCCAAATGGGCCGGGACCGAATATGAACCGATGTTCCGGGAATATGGTACGCGCGAAGATACCTTTACCCGTACAGACAAGAGCACTGTCAAGGTGCCCATGATGAACAACATGCAGTATCATGCATACGCAGAGATGGACGGCTACAAGGTTTTAGCTCTCCCGTATGCAAACGGCAAATTCAAAATGTACATACTGCTCCCGGACGAGAACAATCTGGACGCACTGGTGAGCAAACTGGCAACAACCTCCTGGAAGAGTATCCTTTCAAGCTTCAAGCGCGATGCTGAAGTCTATGTGAAACTCCCCAAGTTTGACATAGAGAACAAGTTCAATCTGAACGATGCTCTGCAGTCGCTGGGTTTGCAGAACGCCTTTGTAAGCGGCAAAGCCCAATTCGATATGATGTTCCAGCCAAAGGAAGTGCAGTATTATTACTGGATAGACCGTGTTATCCAGAAAGCACGCATTTCGGTGGCGGAATGGGGCACAGAAGCGGCCGCAGTAACAGTTGTTGAGATGGCCGGCGCCACCGATGTGGGTCCCGGTGTGGAGCCCAAACGTGTCTACTTCTATGCAGACCACCCGTTTGTATTCGTGATTGGTGAATCCACCTCCGGTACCATCCTGTTCGAGGGCACATACACAGGCAAATAAGAGATGACGCGCATCCTGTTCGTATGCCACGGAAACATATGCCGGAGCCCGATGGCGGAGTTCATTTTCAAGGCTCTGGTAAAGCAGAAGCGCCTTGACGGGCACTTTTACGTGGAGTCGGCGGCGGTGTCTGCAGAGGATCTGGGGAGTCCGATTTATCCGCCGGCAAAGCGCTGCCTCTCGCAGCACGGCATCCCCTTTGACAATGCCAAGCGCGCCCGCCGCATCACCAAAGAGGATTACGGCCGCTTTGACAACATCGTTTGTATGGACTCTTCCAACCTGCAGTGGCTGAGCCGGATTATCCCGGACGACCCGGAGGGCAAGATCCATCTGATGATGTCCTACGCCGGTTCGCGGCGCGACGTGGCCGACCCGTGGTATACGGGCGACTTTGAGGCGGCCTACCGCGACATAGACGAAGGCTGCCGGGCGCTACTCCTGCACGAATTTGATGTCATCTAGTTTGATGGTGACATCTTTCTTTACTCCCAGGTGGTAAATTCTGATGAAGTTCATCCGGTTCAAATCCGGGTTGCCGCCAGTGACTCCAGACTGAGAAAGCTTGAGGTCAATCTGGTTCCAGCCGCTCTTCAGGTTCAGGCTGCTGATGTACCATGCGAACTCTTCCTTGTCGCAAGTGCCGCTGCTGGTGACCTCTATGGACCCCTCCGCTGAAAGGTCTATGGCGCTGATGTCAGAGATATACATCTGCATCTTGAAATGACCCTTGCGGGTGCTTATCGCAGCGCTTACCGGGGTATCGAACTTCTTTGAGAAGAGCACCGCATCCGACTTGCCGGAAGCAGTGATGCAACCGCTCCCCTCCCTGTTGTTGCCTGTGTCAAGGGAAACACCGGAGCCAAATCCGGTTTTCCAGCCCGCCACATTGTCGCAGTTGTCCATAACGGTGGTGGTACCGCTCTCATAATCGTCTACCGGATTAACGGTGCGGTCAAAGAAGTTGTTGTCCTTGTCCACGCAGTTCACCGCCCGCAGAGTGGCAAACGGGTTGCGCACCGTAATGGGATCGTCTGCCTGATAGCCGCTCATGCGGCAGCTTGTAAGCGCCACGGTATAGTACCCGGTGCCATCCAGATAGATAAAGTCTTTGCTGGCCGCACAGTTGGTGAGGGCGCCGTTGCCGCCGGAGAAACTCTCTACGTTGGTGATGGAGGTGTGCCCGCCCAGGCCCGTCACATACACCGGATGCACCACGTTCACATCGGTGCCGGCGTTGGCTATTATGGAGCCCTGCGATATCAACCAGGTGCGGTTATTATTGATGTTACCGGAACGGTATATGCCCACCTTCACGCAGTCAAAATTGAAGTTGGTGAGCTGGCCGTATGTGTTCTCTCCCAGATAGATGCCGCCGTGGCTGCCAAAGGTAAAGATATCCATCACCACGGCATTGTCGGTATGGTCTATCCAGTATGTGAATGTCCCCTGGTTAATCGCATAGTCTATGATGGACGGGGGGAAGCCTCGCCCGAACTCGCGCATGTTGGCGGGATTCACGTGGCAGTGCAGGATTCTGGGGATGTCATAGCACTTGTCAATTGCTATGAACTGGCCGCTGAGGGGATATCCATAGCAGTTCTCGAAGAGCAGCTGTTCGCACCCTCCCTTTGCCCGGAAATCCATCGCGAACCATTCGCCGTAGAAAGTCAGATCGCGCAGCGTGACCCCCTGCGCCCCTTCGTCTTCAGGAAGTGTGATGGTTGGCGGATACTTTATGATGCCGGTGGTGTTCTTGTATGCCTGCTCCGGATAGTAGAACTGGATGCCCTCTATGCGGGTGGCGGAGCGGGTCGCGATGAACGGGTGCTCCCGGTCCGTGATCACGAACAGCGAGCCGGTGGGGCCGTCGTGGGTGGAGTTCACCGTGCCGCGGCCGGTGGGGCCGTGGGTACCTATCAGCGTAACGTTGCGCTTGAGGTCTATGCCGCCGTCCATAGGATAGCCGTTTTCTACCGGAGTCACGAATATCGCCAGCCCCTCCGGACCCGACTCGTCTATGGCTGCCTGCAGCGCCGCCTTGTTCTCTGCCGGGGTGTTGGTGGGCAGCACGCCAATCTCCTGGATGGTGACTATCTGCCCCACAGGGAGGTCAGGAATAACGATTTCCTGAGGGGTTGTCTGTTCCTGGGGTGTAGTCTGCTCCTGGGGGTCGGTTTGCTCCTGCGGGTCCACCGGGTCGTCTGGCGGAGGGAGTTCCGCGCAGGATCCGGCCATCATCACTGCCAGCATCGGCATCATAAGGAGATTCTTGAGAACACTGTTCATAATTACGCTGTTTAGGGCATCGCGCCACGGGTTATCGACTACTAAATTAACAAGTTTTTTCTATCTTTACGCTACCATGAAAAAGTATATCCTGATAATTGTATGCGCATTGATGGCCATGAGCGCCTCTGCGCAGCAGAAAGACGAGCAGCTGATGGATGACATCCGCAAAAATCCCTTCCGCTGCAGCATTGTTTTGGACCCCTACGAAGTCATTCCGGCAAGGATGACCCCCGCACCCAGCGGCTACAAAACGTTTTACATAAGCCACTACGGGCGGCACGGCTCGCGCAGCGACTGGCCCGCCGACGGCTATCGCGGCGCACTGGAGATGTTTACCCGAGCCCATGACGCCGGCCTTCTGACCGCTCAGGGCGAGAAGGCATACGGCATGATAGCGGAGATTGTGCGCCGATACGACGATATGGGCGGGCGGCTTACCCCGCTGGGGGCCAAGGAGCACCGCGGCATCGCACGCAGGCTGTACAACCGCGAGAAAAAAATCCTGCGCGGCAGCCACCGCATCCGCGCCGTTTCCAGCACATCGCAGCGCTGCATCATATCCATGACCGCCTTTACCGGCGAACTGCTCTCCCTGAACCCCAAGCTTGACTTCGGATGGGATACGGGCGACAAGATGATGCGTTATATCAGCGGCGGCGATACCCCCGACATCCGCAAGGATACCGAGCCGTACCTGCGCGCCCACGCCGAGGCGCATCCGCTTGACACAGCCTATTTCATGGCACAGGTGTTCACCGACCCGGAGGCGGGCCGCGCCCTTGTAGGTTCTGCAAGCGAATTCGCAAAGCGGACCTTTGAGGTGGCCATCGCCAGCGGCGCTTACGAGATGGACACCACCCTGCTGGACATCTTTAACATAGACGACCTCTACTGGCACGCAGAGAACACCGCCATGAACCTCTACCTGCGCGAATGCAACTCCGTGGAGTTTGGCGACAGGCGCATGGCTCTGCCGGAAGTACCTGCAATAATGAAGGATATTATCGATAAGGCAGACGAGGCGATTGCGGGCGGCGATTATGTCGCAGACCTGCGCTTCGGCCACGATACCCACCTGATGGCCATCCTGGCCCGGCTGGGCATAGAGGGCATTGGCGAACGTCTTACCATTGAGCAGAGCGTCCACTGGCGCGGCTACCGCTTCTCCCCCTTTGCCGGCAACCTCCAGATGGTATTCTACCGCAACAAAGCAGGCGAAGTGCTCGTGAAATTCTACGTCAACGAACGCGAAGTGCGCCTCATCACCCTCCCCGGCGGCCCTTATTACCGCTGGGAAGATGTCAAGCGCACTATGCAGTAAGATTTACTCCGCTACAGCGTAGGGATGGACGACGCCCGGGGTTTCAAAGCCTATGCGGGCGTCTTCTGTTTTCTCGCCGTCCTTGTAGGTGATGGTCCACTGCGGCATGGTCATCAGCTCCCAGATGCGCTCTGCGGTGGCGGGAGCGGCAAAGCGGATTTGCAGTGCCGGCTTCAGGTTGCCGTTGAGCACCACATAGGTGCCGATTACACCCTCTTCCTTTGACAGGTGGTTGCTCAGGTAGGGCAGCGAACGGGTAATCAGCGGCTTCTCGTAACGCTCATCCTCGAACTCCAGGATGTACTGCGGCTGGCCGGCATACACCTCTGCGCGCTTGCGGATAACGGTGGTGTCGGCAGAAGGATACTTGCCGCTGTATTCCGCCTTGAAGGGGCTGAACATACGCTTGAGGAAATCTGCGGTGGCAACAGTGTCCACCTGCGGCTCCATCTTTACGAACTCCAGGCCCATGGGGATCTCGTTGATACCGCCGTTTGCGAGCTTAACCTCCAGTTTCTTGCGGTTCACAATCTCCTTGAACCACGCCTCGGGGGCATCGGTTTCGGGATCCATGAACACGCGCACCACAACGGGGCAGTCATATTCAGACTCCACGCCGTATACCTGGCGTTCCTCGTCGCGGAACTGCAGGCCAAAGTAGTTCAAATCCATCTTGTCGTGCATCTTCTCCACGCGGAGGGTCATCACCTTGAGCTGAGGTGTCTGCTCCGGATCAGGAGTGGCAATCTTGAACTTGGAGGGAACGAATATCTGTTTCTCTATAGCCTCTGCGTTGGTCACGGAAGGGTCGTAGGATACAACCACGGTGTGGCTGCCCACATAAGTCTTCACGCCGTGCACGCCCGGCACCTTCTCCATCTTGGCCTTGAACGCCATGGAGCTGCCAAAGCACTTCACGGTCTTGAGGCCGGTGACCTTCACCGTTTCAAGCTTCATCCCCTCTTCCACGCCCCACTGCTCATCTATGGTAGGGAGCTCGAACTTGTCACCCACAATGAATGCAGCCGCCAGCAGCAGCGCAGCCAGCACGGGTGCGATGAACTTGCGCCAGCCGCCCTTCTTTGCCACAGGTGCCACTCCCACATGGAGCGCCTTGGTGGGGCAGGCAGCCACGCACTCGCCGCACAGGGTACAATCAACACTGGTCACCTTCTTGCCGAACGAAGGCACATCGATGTTGTAGGGGCAGTTCTTCTGGCAGGAATAGCAGCTGCGGCCGCACTTTTCCTCATCCAGAACTACGTGCAGAATCTGCAGCTTGGGTTTGCGGTGGAATACCTCCAGCGCCCAACCAAGCACGCAGAAGGCGCCCAGCAGCCATACCCAGCTGATATGAAGCCCTACAAGTGCGAGAGCCCACCAAAGCAGCACCAGTGCCAACAGCCATGTCCAGAATTTAAAAGTGTTGGATATGGCACCCAGCGGGCAGATATACTTGCACCAAAAGCGGTTTATGAAGAATCCCAGCAGAATCACTATACCCAGTGCCACCAGGCTCATCCAAAGGGTGATTTCACCTTTGAAGCCCGTTGCAACTGCATAGTACGGATCCAGATTCTTGCAGAAAAGTTCGCTGGAAGACACTGTCATATATACAATCCAGAACAGCAGGGCATATTTCACAATGCGGAGCAGCTTGTCCAGCCAATTGCCGTCCTTGATATTGACAGCTTTGATCTTGAGGGCCTTGCGCGCCTTGAGCAGCAAATCCTCTACAGTACCTATGGGGCACAGATATGCACAGAAGAGCTTGCTGAACAGGATAACAGCCGCCGCCAGGGCGATGCCCATCACTATCTGCATGGTGGTCATGGAACAGGGCAGCGAGCCGCGCTGGATGTATGTGGCCAGCGCCTCGAGGCCGCCAAAGGGGCAGTAAGCCTCGGGGTTCACCGCGCCGGTCTTGGGGAACAGTTTTGCCGCCAGGCCGGTCAGGAAGAATATCAATGCTGCCAGAGTACCCCACTGGAGGAGGTACTTGGGCCAGTTTGTCCGGATAGTGGATTTCTTTGCCATATTATTATTTATTATTGTATTCGTTTCATTTTGCGCGAAGTTAAATAAAAAATAAATACCTTTGAAGTTGAAATACTGTGGCATGAAGAAAACCTTAACCATACTATTCTGCCTCCTCTTCTGCCTGAAAACTGTTGCTCAGACAGTTACCATCTCGGGCGTGATTGTTGACAAGGCCACCGGGGACCCTGTGGACTTCTCTACAATCCAACTGGAAGCCACAGAGCAGTGGGCTGTTGCCGACATGAACGGCAAGTTTGTAATCAAAAATGTCCCGGTTGGCAAAAACCGCGTTAAGGTATCGTGTCTGGGATATGTAGAACTCGTCAAGATTGTTGAGTTTTCCAAGGACGTTACAAATTTGAAGTTCTCTTTGCAGGCCGATAACCTGACCCTTGAGGGGGCCGTGGTCACCGCGCAGGAGAATGCCAACAGCGCCACCACCTCCCGCACCATAGACAAGACTGCCCTGGACCACGTGCAGGTGATGAATGTCGCTGACATATCGGCACTGCTGCCCGGCGGCGCCACCAAAGACCCGTCGCTTACGTCAGACCAGCAGATAGCCATCCGCGCCGGCAGCGGCGAGAGCGGCAGCGCGGCCTTCGGCACCGCGATTGAGGTAGACGGCGTGCGTCTTTCCAACAACGCATCGTTCACCAACTCCTCCCTCTCCGGCCGCAGCGGCAGCGTGGCGGGCGCATCCACCAACAATATCGCATCTTCCAACATAGAGTCGGTGGAGGTCATCACCGGCGTCCCCAGCGTGGAATACGGCGACATGAGTTCCGGTGTTGTGAAAATCAATACCCGCAAGGGAAAGACCCCCTGGAGCGTGACCATGTCCACCAGCCCCAAGACCAAACAGGTATCGCTGAGCAAGGGTTTCGGTCTGGGAGTAAGCGACCGTCTGGGCAACCTGGGCGTGCTTAACGTGAGCGCGGAGTATACCCGTTCGGTATCCGAGCCGATGTCGCCCTACACCTCTTACGACCGCAAGCAGCTTTCCGTATCGTACAGCAATATGTACAACCGCGGGGCGCTCCACGACACTCCGCTCCATCTCACCATTGGCGTTGCCGGCAACTTGGGCGGGCTGGACAACCGTTCCGACCCCGACAAGATGCTGGAGACCTTCCTGACCCACCGCGACAATGCCCTGCGGGCCAACCTCAACCTGAACTGGCTGCTGAGCAAGAGCTGGATTACCAATGTGGAGCTCAACGCATCTGCGGTTTACAGCGACAAGCTTCAGCGTGAGAACAGCCTGTATACCAAGACCACCACAACCATGGCGCTGCACTCTGCAGAGCAGGGGTATTACATAAACAGCGACTATACCCCCGGCGGGAATACAGATGCAGTGCTGCTGCCCAAGGGGACCTTTTATAATATAATGGCGCTGGACGACCGTCCTCTGAGCACCAAGGTCACCCTCAAGGCCAACTGGGCCAAGACGGCGGGCAACATAAACAACAAGGTCAAAGTGGGCGTGGACTGGTCCACAGACAAGAACTTTGGCGTGGGAGAGTATACAGAGGATATGTCCACCGCACCCTCCTACCGTGAATGGCGGTTCTGCGACGTGCCGGCCATGCACAACATAGGCGCCTATCTGGAAGACAACTTCATGCTGAACATAGGGCGCGACGCCCATCTGAACCTGATTGCCGGCGTGCGCAACGACAACACCGTAATTCCCGGCAGCGCCTACGGCGTCACCAGCAGCCTGTCGCCCCGCTTCAATGCCAAATATACCGCCTTCACCCCGCGCACCCGCAGCAGAGAGTTCCTGAAGGAGTTCTCCGTTCGCGCCAGCTGGGGCGTAGCTGTAAAGCAGCCCTCATTTGCAGTGCTCTACCCCACTCCCAGCTACTTTGACATTGGCGTGTTCAAATCCACTGCAGATGCCAACAATATGGTTTACGAGGCATATTACGTGATGCCGCGCACCATCAATTACAATCCCGCCCTTCGCTGGCAGCGCAACCGCCAGGCCGAGGTCGGCATGGAGATGAACCTGGGAGGCAACCGCATCTCTCTGGCGGCATTCCGCACCCTCACCGTGGACGGATACAACAGATATACAGATTACGAACGCTTTGGCTACAACCTCACCACGGAGGCATCCGTGCAGGGTCTGGCGATTCCGGCAGAGGACAGGGTCTACTCCGTGAGCCCCGTTGACGGCACCATAACCGTAAGCGACCGCACCGGCCGCCTGGCATCCGTGGTTGCCCCCAACACCCCCACCAAGCAGTTCGTGTCCAGCTACAGCGAGGATAACGACGACAACCCGGTGAAGCGCTACGGTCTGGAATGGGTAATCGACTTCAAGCGCATCAAATCTCTCAATACAGAGATCCGTGTGGACGGAACGTATTACGGCTACAAATCGGTCTACACCGATATGGTGGCCTACTGCCCCGCCACATCCAAATCTGCCGACGGCTCCCCGTTCAAGTATGTGGGCTGGTACGTGGGCGGCAACAGCACCACCAACGGCACCCAGACCCGCAGCGTGAAGACCAACCTCACCGTAACCACCCACATCCCCAAAGTGAGGATGATTGTGTCCATGAAACTTGAAGCAAGCCTGTACCGTTATTCCCAGAACCTGAGCGAGAAAGCCGACGGCAGTGCCCGCAGCATGGTGATTACGGACAAGAACAACAATATGTCCTTCACCGACGGTTCTGTTTACGACGGCCCTTGCTACACCGTAACCTGGCCGGAGTACTACTCCAGCTACGACGACCCCACCCTGAGGCCGTTCGGCGAGGCGCTGATTGCAGCCAGCAAGGATGCCGACAAGAGTCTCTACAACGACCTCGCAGACCTGATTGTGGACAACAAAACCTACAACTACACCTTCATTGCAGATAAAATCAGCCCCTACTTCAGCGCCAACTTCAGCGTGACCAAGGAGATAGGCAACCTGGCTTCCATATCCTTCTACGCCAATAACTTCTTCAATAATTACGCACAGGTATATTCCACCAAGACTGGCAACTGGAGTTCTGCGAGCGGATACATACCCAAGTTTTATTACGGACTTACATTACGACTGAAATTCAACTAACCAAATTCTTAATAACATGAAAAAGCTTTTTAAGTTCATGGCAATCGCTGCCATCGCTGTATTTGCAACAGCATGTTTTGAGGAACCCGAACCTGAACCCGGTCCCGGCCCTGATCCCGGACCCGGTCCCGATCCCGGCCCCACTCCCGTCGCTATCTTCGGCATCAACGTACAGCTTAAGTCAGAGGGCGCAAACTTTGCAGTTGAAGGCATCAAGGTAACCCTTACCGATGACGCCGGTATTGCAAGCTACGACGCTACCACAGACGCCAACGGCTCCGTTACCTATCAGGTTCCCGCAGGCACCTACTCCGCTTCTGCAACCTACAAGACCGCAGAGGATGGCAAGCGCATCGCCTTCAACGGCGCCAACAACAACATCGCTGTGGCAGAGGGTTCAACTTCCTTCACTCTCGACCTCAAGAAAGTTGTGAGCCAGCAGATCATCATCAAGGAGCTCTACTTTGGCGGCTGCCAGAAGAACGACGCTTCCGGTGCATATCGCGACGATGCATATGTGATTCTGTACAATAACTCAGAGTATGAGGCAGATGCAACCGACATCGTGTTCTCTCTGATCATGCCCAGCAACGCCCACGCTGCCAACAAGTATATCACAGACGGCAAGCTGATGTATGAGGACCTCGGCTGGATTCCCGCATACAGCGCAATCTGGTGGTTCACTTCAGAAGTCAAGATTCCCGCTTACTCCCAAATCGTAATCGCAATCTTCGGTGCAATTGACCACACCCAGACCGTGACCGCATCCGTAGACCTGAGCAAGCCCGAGTATTTCTGGATGTCCAACACAGAGATCATGACTGTGTTCAAGAACGCCAAGTACAAAACTTCAGAGGCTATCCCCACCAACCACTACATGACCACCTTCCCCGTATCAGCCGGCAACGCATGGGTTCTTTCTGTGAACTCTCCCGGTCTGTATATCGGCAAGATGCCCAAGGCAGAGGCTGACGCTCTTAGCCAGGACAAGGACAACTACGACAAGACTGCTACCCTCACCGTGGCCAAGTTCCCTCAGGACAAGGTTGTGGACGCTGTTGAGGTATTCGATGCTGGTAACCTTGCAAAGAGCCTGTTCCGCTTCCCCTCAAGCATCAACACCGGTTATGTGGCTCACACCGGCGACCAGGGCCATTCAGTATATCGTAATGTAGACAAAGAGGCTACCGAGGCTCTCCCCGAGAACGCAGGCAAGCTGGTTTACATGTACGCAATGGGTACCTACAATGTACTTAACGGCACCGGTTCCACCGACGAGTCCGGTATCGATGCAGAGGCCTCCATGGCAAATGGTGCGCACATCATCTACTCCGATACCAACGACTCCGGCAAGGACTTCCACCAGAGAGTCCAGGCTTCTCTCAAATAACATAAAAGAGTTATTCTGACATGAAATTCCGGTTTCCGGCAATATGCGCAATGTTTCTCTGTCTCGCGGTGAACGCCGCGGGACAGGAGGCGGCGCGCGACTTCCGCTTCGTATACGATACCAACCCGTACCTGACGCTGAGCAATCCCTCCGCCGTATCTTTCTGGGACGGCAGGATTGCCACCGCCGACGTCTCGTTTGAAAAGGCGGACGGCGGCCTGCGCGATATAGGCGAATCCCCCGACAGCTGGGAGGTGGTTGCCGGCACCGAATCATACTTCCGTATATCCGACCTGGTGGCATTCCACGGCCTTGTAAAGTGGAGCGACTTCTCCGGGAAGGATATGGGCGGACCAATAATGATGTTCCCCGGCTACGACCCCGTGGCCTTCTATGAGAGCACGGAGGAGACCGTGGGGACAAGACAGCGCGAACTCTATACGCTTGGCGGTGAGATTGCCCTCACGCCAAGCCGCAGGTTCCGCGTTGGTGCCGGCATTAACTATCAGGCCGGTGACCAGACAAAAATCAAGGACCCCCGTTTCTCCAACATCTGGATGGACCTGAACGTGAATGCCGGAGTGAGCGTAATAATCACCGACTGGCTCACCATGGGCACCAGCGTGAGCTGGCGCAACACCCTGGAGAATGTAAAGGGTCATATATACGGCACCACAGACAGACAGTACTTCATAGATACCGACAAGGGCATATTCTTCGGTACCGTGGCACAGCTGGACGGCGATTACAACTATATCCCCGATTCCACCCCGCGCCCAATGAACAGCGACTATCTGAGCGGCGCCCTGCAACTTGTGTTCTGGGACAAGTTCACCAACGAATTCAGCTACACCGTCCGCGACGGTTATTACGGCAAGCGTTCTTCCACCACCGCCACCTTCTTTGAGTTTGGCGGTTCAAAGTTGAGTTACAGCGGCCAGGTGCTGATTCCGGCGGGCCGCAGCCTGCACCGCATAGCGCTCACGGCCGGAACGGAGATGCTGAACAATTACGAGAACAAGTTCAAATATACCACTCCTGAAGGCGGCAACACCGTGGTTGACTACACCGGCCAGGAACTTGTGCTTAACAAACAAATGCGCTTTGCCGGCTTTGACTACCGCTGGTATGGCGGTGTTACGGAGGGCCGCGCCTCCATCATGGCAGGCGTCAGCGCCGACTGGGACTCCATGAAGCTTACAGAAACGGTGTATCCTTTCTGGCGCACCCAGACCCTCACCCGCCTGAGCGCGGAACTCTTCTGCCAGAAAAACTTCTTTGCAGGCAGCAATATCTTTACCCTGGACGCTGCCGGCCGCTACGCATTTGGCCAGGGTACCAAGAAACGCGACGGAACCTACGTAGAAGGCATCACCTCCGGCGCGCTTCGCAGTTTTGACAACTATTTGGACAAGCATTTCGAGTTTGAGACCGCACCCCGCACCGGGGCGTCTCTCGCACTTACTTACACCAGACTTATAGGGCAGTCCTTCGCCCCCTGGATCAAGGTGGAGGACAGCTTCACCACCCTTCTCTCCGCCCCCGAGTTCCTCACCGGGAAAACCAGAAATATCATCACGGTCAGCGTAGGCTGCACCTTCTAACCCCTCATATCGCCACATGATTAAACGTACCATGCTTCTGCTGTGTGCGCTTGCGGTTGTGACCGCCGCCGGTGCCCAGACAATTCCCGCCGATTCCGACATACTCACCGGAAAACTCGCCAACGGGATGACATATTATCTGTGCCACAACGCCAACCCCGCCGGCTGCGCCGAGTTCTACATCGCCCACAACGTGGGGGCGCTGCAGGAAGAGGACAACCAGAACGGCCTGGCGCACTTCCTGGAGCACATGGCCTTCAACGGCACCAAGCATTATCCTGAAAAGGGCATCCTGGAATTCCTGGCCACAGAGGGGGTACGTTTCGGGTATAACGTAAACGCCTACACCGCCAAGACAGAGACGGTATACAACCTTTCCAACGTGCCGCTGGTGCGCGACAGTTTCATAGACAGCGTGCTTATGGTACTGCACGACTGGTCTTGCGACATATCGTGCGAGCAGCAGGCGCTGGACGACGAGCGCGGCGTGATAAGCGAAGAGTGGCGGCTTGGCAACGATACCCGCAGCCGCATGGCCCGCCAGCAGAGCGCCCTGATTTACAAGGACTCCAAGCAGGCGGAGCGCACCGTTATCGGCACCCTTGAGGTGATTAACGGCTTCAAGCGGGAAGAGATACTGGACTTTTACCACAAGTGGTACCGCCCCGACCTTCAGGCGATAATTGTTGTGGGCGACTTTGACACCGAGGCCATGGAGGCCCGCGTGAAGCGCCTGTTCAGCGACATCCCGGCGGCAGTGAACCCCGAGCCCAAGGGGGAATACATCCCTCCCGTGCACCCGGAGCCGCTGTTTGCCGACATGACCGACCCCGAGATAAAGTACCAGGCATACAAGGCGTTCTATAAGCAGCGCGCCACCATCACGGACCACGGCAGCGCAGAGTTCTACAAGGATTTCATGTGCCGCCAGGTGGTGAACGCCGTGCTGGCAGACCGCCTTATGGAGCGCTGCAAGGCAAAGGAGTGCCCGGTACAGAACGCCACTGCCGTTACCAACAGCTACAGCCCCGACATGTACGTGACCATGTTCACCGTGGTTCCGCGGGGCAAGCATCCGCTGCTGGAATGCGTCGGCTTTACGGAGACAGAGATCCAGCGCCTGCTTCGCCACGGCATCAGCAACCGCGAACTGGAGGCGGCCAAGCTGCATATCGGCCAGCGGATGCATCTGGATAACATACGCGAACGGGAGGATATCCAGAGCCGCGAGATAGTGAACTGCATCCTCGCAAGCTTCCTGAACAACGCTCCGCTGGTGCTTCCCGGCACCATGCAGGCGGTGCGCCGCGATGCGCTGGAGGGCATCACGGCAGAGGATATCGCCCCCTACCCCGAACTCATGTTCGAGCAGTGCGAGAAGATCTATTCCAACAGTTATAATAACGTGAAGGAGCCTGACGCCGCTCCCACCGCAGAGCAGATGCAACAGCTGCTGGCCGCAGCCCGCGCCGCCGACATCGCTCCCGCATATAAAGAGTATCCGGAGCTGGACCTTAATGTAGAGGCCACCCCCGGCACCATTGTCAAGACCGCACCCGTCAAGGGGATGGACTTTGAAAAGTGGAAACTCTCCAACGGCATCACCGTATTCTACAAGCACGCCGCACCTGCAGAGGGTACCAACCATCTCTCCATGACCTGGCTGTTTGACACCGGCCTCAAGGCGCTGGAGCAGGACAGCATCACCGCCGCCCGCTTTGCCATAAATTATCTGAAGCGCAACGCCGGCAGCCGCGGCCACAACCACTCCGAATACAACAACTATCCCGAGATGTCGGGCGTGAGCCTGATGATTGGCGGCGGCACCAACTCCGCCAAGCTGGACGTCACCGCCCGCGCAGACAAGATAGAAACCGCTTTCAAGGCGGCCTGGCTGCAGATTATGGAGCCCTACGTGGGCAACGAACGCGAACTGGGGAACACCAAGGCCTCCACCCTAAAGTCGCTGGGCAAGGAACCCAACCCCCGCAACCTGTTTGATGAAAAGACACTGGATATGTTCTACGGCGGACACCCGTGGATGCACAAGATAGACAGCACAGCTGTAGAGGCGGTGCAGATGCCTATGCTGGAGGATGTCTGGAAGCGCAGCTATAGCGACATCGCCTCCCTGCGGGTGATAATCTGCAGCGACCTTGACGAGGCCCTTATCCGCGACATGGTGTGCAAGTATGTGGCGAGCCTGAGTGCCGCTTATCCCTACAAGAAAGGCAAGTACCTCCCCGCCAAGCCTGCGTTCAAGGGCGATTTGCGCTATCAGGAGCAGCACGACCCCGTGTCGGAGCCACTCACCGATATCAGTTACGACTTCCTCTCCAAGGTAGGCAATTCCCCCCGCGAGCGCGCAGAAGTTGAATTCCTGGATTACATTATGTCCGCCCGGTACCTCAACCTTATCCGCGAGGAACGCGGCGGCGCCTACAGCGTGTTCATGAACACCGATGTGAGCAACGAGAAGGCCGTTCCCACAAAATCCTCAGTCCACTTCCAGACCCGCCCCGAAATGAAGGATATCCTGCTGGGTGACATTCAGGACGAGATGGACCGCATGTGCAGCAGCGGTCCCACCGCAGAGGAGATGGAACTGGCCCTGAAGTATCTTGTAAAGCATTACTATGAGACGGAGAAAAAGGTTTCCCGCTCCCTCCCCTCGCAGGAAAACCGCATGCTGGAATATGTCCGCTGGGGCCTCAAATACGGCTACGATGCAGAAAAGATTTACCGCTCCGTCACCACCAAAGACATCCGCAGGATTGCCCGCAAAATAAACTCCGGACAGAAGGCAGTGCTTATCTACGAAGAAAAATAATTTTGTAGATTTGTACCCATAAGAGTAAAAATCGTTATGGGTATAGACAAGGACAGAATTAAAGCCGCATGGCGGGCCATCACCTCCATGGGAGACGAGCTGGACACCGCGGCGGCAGCAGAAAAGATACGCAAGGGAGTCAACGTACGCGGGTCCAACGTCTGGATCCTGGTATGTTCCATCGTCATAGCCTCCGTGGGCCTCAACGTCAACTCCATCCCGGTGATTATCGGCGCGATGCTCATCTCGCCGCTCATGGGCCCTATCTTTGGCATGGGTCTGTCGCTCTGCATCAACGACCAGAAGCTGCTTGTAGGCGCTCTCAAGAACTTTCTGGTGATGGTGGTGGTGAGTTTGCTGGCCGCGTTCCTCTATTTTTTGCTCACGCCGCTCAAGATGGCCAATCCCACCGAGCTGCTGGCACGCACGTCGCCCACTATTTATGACGTCTTCATAGCCCTGTTCGGCGGCATCGCCGGCACCCTGGAGCTCAGCCGCAAAGACCGCGGCACGGTGCTCTCCGGCGTAGCCATCGCCACCGCCCTCATGCCTCCCCTTTGCACCGCCGGCTTCGGCCTTGCGGGCGGCCACTGGCACTATTTCTTTGGCGCGCTGTACCTGTTCCTCATCAATACCGTCTTCATTCTGATGGCGACCTATTTCACCGCCCGCCACCTCAAGTTTGACAGGATTAATGAGGACATGACACAGGGCGGCCGCTTCCGCACCATCTCCAGCATCATCCTGGTAGCCATCATCGTGCCCAGCGTGATAAGCGCGATATCGATGATACGAAACAACAACACGGAGCGGGAGGTGCGCGCCTTCATAGAGGAGAACAAGATGTTCGGCGATGCATATATCTATGACTACAGCATCACCGGCGACAAAGCCGTGGTATACTTTGCCGGCGACCTCACTGAGGGCGACATGGAATACCTGAACAAGGCCGCGGAGAGGCACGGCATCAAGCCCGACAAACTGCAGATCAAGGTGAACTCCTTCGGCACCAAGGCAGATGACATCCTCAAGGGTGTCTATGAACGGGCAGATGAGGCCATCGCCGCCAAGGATGCCCGCATCCGCGAGCTGGAGGGGCAGCTGCAACAGGCAGAGCAGAGCGCCATCCCCTATCAGCAGATAGCCAAGGAGCTAAAATACAAGTATCCCGCAGTCACCGCCCTTTCGCTTTCCCGCGGCTCCGAAACGCGCATGGCGGGGGACAGCATCGCAGAGGTGGCCGTCACCAACGCCATCGTCCGCTCCCGGGACACCCTATCCGCCGCACAGATTGAAGAAATCACCGGCTGGCTGCGCCTCCGCATGGAAGACAGCACCGTGGTGGTGAACAATATAATCGATACAAATAATAATCAATAATACTTCTTACGATGAAAATGAGACAGATTCTTTTCATTGCAGCGGTGATCCTGTGCATGGGGTCGCTGTCTGTTTATGGTGCAGACAAGAACATCCAGGTAATGTCGCCCGACGGGCATGTGGTAGCCAACGTCACCGCTGGAAAAACCCTTTCCTATTCCGTCTTTTACGATGGTGACTGCCTTATGAAGGACTCCCGCGTGGAGATGAAGCTCACCGACGGCACCGCATACGGCGTCGGAAAGCTGCAGCGGTTCACCCGCCGCAGCGTGGACGAGACCTTCAAGGTCATCGCATACAAGAAGGCAGAGGTCCGCGACAAGTATAACGAGCTCACCCTCAGCTACAAGAACTGCGACGTGATATTCCGTGCATACGACGACTGCATCGCATACCGCTTTGTTTCCAAGAGTAAGAAACCCTTCAAGGTGCAGAGCGAAACGGCGGAGTTCAACTTTGCCGAGGACTGGAACACCTGGGTGGCTTTCTCGTGGAACGGATTTGAATCTTCTTTCGAGAACATCTATGAGTATTATCCCCTCAGCAACATCCACCCGGAGAAGCTGGCGTATCTGCCGCAGATGATAGACGCTCCCAAGGGGCGCAAGATAAACATCATGGAGTCTGCTCTGTACAGCTATCCCGGCATGTATCTGCAGGGCAACGGCACCAGCAACCTCCACGGCGTGTGGGCTCCCCTGCCAAAGGAGATGGAGCAGGGAGGATACAACAACATCCAGGAGGTAATCAAGAGCCGCTACGACTATCTGGCGGAATGCAAGCCGCTGGAGAAGTTCCCCTGGCGCATCTTTGCCATCAGTACGGAAGATATCCAGATGGTCAACAACGATATAGTGTACCGTCTGGGCGACGCTCCCGCAAAGGGCTCCGACTTCAGCTGGGTAAAACCCGGCAAGGTGGCATGGGACTGGTGGAACAATTTCTATGTTACCGGCGTGGACTTTGTGGTTGGCATCAACAACGATACTTATAAGCACTACATCGATTTCGCTGCGGAGAACGGCATAGAATACATAATCATGGACGACGGCTGGAGCACGGAGGGCAAGGCCGACCTGTTTGACATCGTGCCCGCTATCGATCTTGAGATGCTCACCTCATATGCCGCAGAAAAGGGCGTTGGAATCATTCTCTGGGCCGGCTATTATGCATTCGCACGCGACATGGAGCATGTCTGCCAGCACTATTCCGCAATGGGCGTCAAGGGCTTCAAGATTGACTTCATGAACCGTGACGACCAGCTGATGCTGGACTTCTACACCAAGGCTGCGCAGATCGCTGCCAAATACCACATGGTGCTCGATTTCCACGGCGCATTCAAGCCCCACGGCCTGAACCGCACCTACCCCAACGTGCTTAACTACGAGGGTGTATACGGCCTGGAGAACATGCGCTGGACCGGCATAGAGATAGACATGCCGCTGAACGACGTGACCTTCCCTTACATCCGTATGGCTGCCGGCGTGGTGGATTACACCCAGGGCGCTATGCGCAACGGTACCAAGGGCACTTACCTCAAGAGCCGCGAGACCATGAGCCAGGGCACCCGCTGCCATCAGCTTGGAGAATATGTAATCTTTGAATCTCCCCTCTGCATGCTCTGCGACGGCCCCACCGCTTATCGCAAGGAGCCAGAGTGCCTGAGTTTCATTTCCCGCATCCCCACCGTGTTCGATGACTCCGTTGGTCTGGGCGGCGAAGTTGGCAAATATATCCTCATGGCGCGCCGCAGCGGCGACACCTGGTACGTGGGCGGCACCACCAACTGGGACGCACGCGACGTGTCCCTGGACCTGAGCTTCCTGGGCGGCGGCTCCTGGAAGGCTGAGATTTACCGCGACGGCGCCAACGCAGAGCGTCACGGCACCGACTTCAAACACGAATTCAAGACCATCTCTGCCAATGAGCCGCTGAACGTTCACATGGCTTCCGGCGGCGGATTCGCCATCATCCTCACCAAATAACACCAGAAACCATGTACAAGAAAGTATTCCTCCTTGTTGTTACGCTGTGCGTGGCCTTTTCCGCATCGGCACAGAAACAGTACGTTGCGGAGAAGCTGGACAAGTGTGACCCGTATATGACCCTCCAGGGGGGTTACGGCTATCTGGCCAAAAGTTCTGCGAAAGCCGATGTATGGTGGGCAGAGGGGGTATACAAACCCATGAAGGATACCCCCGTGGCTACACGCGAGGGGCGCAAGATAAAACTCACAACCGCAAAGAATGAATACGAATCGTTTATCGTTGTTGTCAATCCAAAAGATACTCTACGCTCTGTTAAGGTCAGCGTCAAAGGGCTGCCAAAGGGCGTCGAAGCCAAAGTGCGCAAGGTAGAATATGTAACCGTCCGCACCCCCAGCGACTCTTTTGGTTACGCCGGGCAGTGGCCCGACCCGCTGCCGCTCTACGATGTGGCGGAAGATTTGCCGGGCGGCGAGAACACATCGTTCTGGATTACCATAAAGACGCCCGCAACCCGCCGCAGTGGCACTTGCCGCGGCCGGGTCGTCCTTTCCGGCGAGGGCTGGAAGGTGCGTATCCCGCTCCGCGTCAAGGTGCGGCCGTTTGCACTCCCCGCTACTCCGTCGGTATCCAGCGGCTACGGCCTGTGGTTCGACCATGTCATCAATTACGAGAATCTCAAGACCCTGGCGCAGCAGAAAGAATCGTTCTACAAGTATCTGGACGCATTCCGGGACTATAAGATTTCTCCGTACAATCCGTTCTGGTACGCACCTATAGTGACTACCATTAAGGACGATGGCACCGTGGACCTGGATTTCACCGAGTTCAACAAGGTTGCGGAAAAGTATTTTGGCGAGGGCGGCTTTAACTCGTTTGTACTGAATGTACAGGGGCTCGGATCTGTCAACGCCAATTTCTCTACCCGCGGCCAGTTTGGCGGTTATGAGTTTGGCACCCCGGAATATGAATCGCTGATGGCCGATTACCTGGCTAAGCTCCAGGACGGGCTCCAGAAGGCCGGCGTGCTGGACAAGTGCTATATCTATTGGGGCGACGAGCCGCTCGAGGGAGCCTACCCTTATATCCGCGAGGTTCATACATTTATGAAGAAATACGCCCCTCGCATCCGCACCTTCATGACGGAACAGGTTACCTGGCTTGAGAAGCCTGCCAGTTTTGACGTGGGCGACGTCACCGACATCAGCTGCGTGAGCTGGAACTGCTTTGACAACCACCCCAAGGTGCTCGATTACTGCGGCCCCGGGCAGGAGGTATGGAGCTACCTGTGCTGCGCCACCAAATACCCCTACTTCACCAACTTCATAGACCACAACGGCATTGACCTGCGGCTGTGGCTGTGGGCAAGCTATATGTACGGCCTCAAGGGCATCCTTATCTGGAGCGCCACCTGCTGGAACTCCGCCTGCGCCATGCCGGAGGGGCAACTGATGAACGTCTGGGAGACTCCCGACTGCTACGGCATAGGGCGCAGCGGCGGCCCGGAATTCTATGCCTGCGGCGACGGCATAATGTTCTACCCCAACAACCGCCACCCCAACGACGATAAGACCACCGCCTTCACCGGCGAGCCCATCCCCTCTATCCGCATGGAGATAAACCGCGACGGTATAGAAGACTACGAGTACCTCAAGATGCTGGAAGAATTGATTCCACGCATGAGTGAGCCCGATGCTGCCGCCGCCCGCGACCTGCTGGTTCTCCCCGAATCGGTCTTCATGGACGACGACGCCGACCACCCGGAAAAATACTACATCCAGGACCCTCAATTCCTCCTGGAACGCCGCTCCCAAATCGCCACGCTAATCGAGAAATACCTGTAAAAAAAAGATGCCCGGTTTCTGCCGGGCATCTTTCATATTGCTGTGCGCGAAACCGCATGAACGATTATTCTGTGACAGCACGAACCGGGGAACCTTCGGTACGAGAGCCACTTAAGATTTCGACATAATTTGGTGAGAAGCCTAAATACACCACAAGGTCATATTCATCGACAGAAGAAGACCAATAGCAACCCACGTCATCATGACCATAAGGGCCACCCCAATAGAAATAGTCCGCTGCGGGGAAGAAAATACTTTGGCCATTGGGACCGTATACCCACATACCATGAACCCCGTTCTGCTCGCCATATATCCACGCGCAACAGTCTTTGAGTTCTGTCAATTCATCTGCAGTGGGCGTACGCCAGGAGCCGCCCCAGTTAACACAGGCTGCGTCATCTTCCGGTTCAAGTACAGTCTTATTGTCTACTATTCCATCCTGGCTGCCTATGCAGTATTTGGTCAGGTAATAACCCTCGTTCAATTTGTACCATTTATAATTTGCGTTATTGTATCCAGTCTCCTTACCTTCTCTCCACTTATTGAGCTTCCAGTCTATGTAGTACGGCAGCGGATCTCCCCACGCAAAATAATCGCCAAACTCTTCCGGCTGGTTTGCGCCCACGTTGCAGCTGGCCCATTTAATGCCGGACGGCAGGCCAAGGTCTACCCATTCGTAGCCGTTGATTTTGCCGGTATAGCCCTGCAGGCCGCCGTTCTCCATGTTGAAAGCTTGCGTAAGGACCTTTTGCCCGTTGTCAACTATAACTACTATCTGGCTGAATTCATCATGCATACCAAAATCGGCAAGGGTGATGGTGCCGGATAGGCCATCTTCGCTGGCGGGTGTTACCTTTGCCCTGATATCAAAAGAAGTAACCACCTGGACCTTGACGGGGGTGAAAGCAGAGGTCACCTTGTATGTTACGTCTGTCTCCTCTCCTGGCTTTATCGATATGCTTTCCGACGGGTTAAAGGTTATCGCAAGGATTGTGGCCTTGGGTATACGGATCACAGTTTCATCGGCCAGAGTCAGGTATACGTAATTCTCATCTTCAGTAACGCTCTTGAAAAAAGAGTCGCCGTCTTTGCCGTTGTCGCCGGTCGCCTTGCCCGCCGGGGTCCATGTCTGCCCGTCGTCCATCGACACATACCATTCGGTGCCGTCAATCTTAAACCTGGGGGTCAGGCCATTCTTGCCGTCGGTGCCAATTGCCTGTACCTTTGCCCCAGCTTCGTTCAAAAGCCATTCTCCGTCCAGTGTCCAGTACCAGACGCCGTCGGTATCCTGTTTCACGCCAACCTTGGGACTGTGGCCGTCCTGGCCGTTCGCCCCATCCTTGCCAAAATGGATTATAACCGGGTCGCCCTTGGCAAAATTCAGCTGCCAGCCGACCTGCACGCCGTTCTCTGAATACGGCACGCAAGAGACAACAAAGTTCTTCTCCTGCAGCGCCGTAACAACACCCGACAGAGACGATATGTCAGAATTGACACGCGTCTCCAGAGTGGTCATACGCTGCTGGAGGTCGGCAAAACCTTGCTTAATCCATTCGTCATCGTACTGTGCGCATGCCGCAACAATCAAGGACAGAGTAAGTCCCAAAGCAAATCGTAATGATTTCATAGTATAGAGGTTATGTATTTTGTAATTATCTCCCCTCGGTAAGTCTCAAATAAAACAGACATCCATTTTGGGCTGAATGTCTGTCTTTAGTTCGTATTCCAGATTCATCAATCATGAATCATACGCAAAGGTACAAACCTTTTCTTAATCTCCAAACAAAAGCGGCTATTCTTGGTTTTCCTGTACCAGTTTGTCGGTGTAGAGGATGCCTTGCAGGTGGTCGGTTTCGTGCTGGAAGATGACGGCGGTGAAGCCTTGGATACGCTCTGTGACCTGACGGCCGGTCTCTGCAGATGTATATCTGATATCGATATCGCGCCAGCGGAGCACTTTGCCGCGACGACCGGGCACAGAGAGACATCCTTCAGACCCGGGTTCGGGGTCTCCACGGAAAGCGGTGATTCTGATATTGGGGTAGACCTCGAAGGGTTCGCCCTCTTTGTCCAGACGCTGTACTGCAACCACGTTGCGGGACAATCCGACCTGCGGCCCGGCTATGCCAACCCCATTCTGTTCCGGAGAAGTGACAGTAGCTACCATCTTGGCCGCCAGAGTGGCATACAACGGATCTGCCAGTTCCCTCGCAGAGAAATCGTGGCAGGGGGTCCGCAGCACCTTGAGGTCCGCTTCGTCTTCTACCGTTAGCACCCGCATTACCGCCGGTTGGTCTTCAATAAGCTTCCTTTCTGCACTGCTCCATCCGCCGGCACAACCCGCCGCCAGCATCATCGCTGCTATCGCAACAAATAAGTCTAATCGTTTCATGCCTACAAAGATATAAACAGAATTTGTACTATTGTGTCTGTGGGGGGTTGTTTGTATATTTGTAACACTATGAAAAGATCTATCTTCCCTATTCTGCTGCTGATGGTGTTGGCGGCATTTCCGTTGAACGCACAGAAAAAGTTTACTGCCGAGAAGTTGGAGAAGTGTGACCCGTACATGAAGCTCCAGGGCGGCTACGGTTACCTTGTCCAGAAGACTCCAAAGGCCGATGTATGGTGGGCCGAGGGGTGCTACAAGGTGATGAAGGATACCCCCGTGGCCAGGCGCAAAGGCGGTACCGTGAAGCTGACTACGGCACAGAATGAGTACGAATCGTTCATAGTCGTAATCAATCCAAAGCAGGAGCTCAAGAACCTCAAGGTGGAGGTGGGCGGACTGCCGCAGGATATAGAGTCGACCGTGCGCAAGACGGAGTATGTCAACGTCGTGTATAACAGCGATTCGTTCGGGTTCCCCGGCCTGTGGCCCGACCCGCTGCCGCTGTACGATGCTCCCGCCGATGCTCCCGCCGGCGAGAACACATCGTTCTGGATTACCCTCAAGACCCCCGCGGGCCACGGTAAGAGCAGCTACAAGGGCAACGTGACTCTCACTGCCGACGGCGGCTGGAGGGTAAACGTGCCGGTAAGCGTAAAGGTGCGCGACTTCACGCTCCCCACCCGCCCCAGCGTAAATGCAGATATGGGGCTCTGGTTCTGGCAGGTAGAGGCATACGAAAATCTCAAGACAGAAGAGCAGAAGCAGACTGCATACGATAATTATATGCAGGCCTTCAAGGATTACCGCATCCAGGTGCGCGACCCCTTCTACCGCACCCCCGTCAAGTACACCGTTTCTCCCACCGACTGGAGCGGCGGCTGCTACGACAGCAAGTATGTCAAGAAGGGGAAATACTCTTACAAGCTGACAGACAAGGCCACCACCGCCAATACAGAGGGCCGCTACAGCCGCAATCTGATACCCGTTAACAGCGACCACGCATACAAGGTTGCCGCCTGGGTCCGCAGCGACACCATTGTATATTCTCACATCCTGGTAGACAGCTACGATGCGGACAAGAAGATTATCCCCTTCCGCCGCGCTTTCCAATGGGTAGATACCGGCAAGGATTGGGCAGAGTATTTTGTGGACCTGCCACTGCTTGACCCCCGTACCAAATATCTGCAGATACGCATCTTTGGTGCAGGAGCTTACCGTAACGGCGACGAAACAGGCACCACATGGTGGGACGATGTCCGCCTGATTGACCAGGCCACCGGCGAGAACCTTTTCCCAGAAGGCGACTATGAAGTCGACCCCGAATCGATAACCATCGATGTAGATTTCACCGATTTTGCAAAGGCTGTCAAGAAGTATTATTCCGACGACAGTTTCCGTTACTTCACCATTCCTATCGCCGGCATCGGCAGCGTGAACTTTGACAGCTCTTACCTGGGCCATCTGGGCGGCTTTGAACAAGGCACTCCGGAATACGAAATGCTGATGGGCAAGTCGCTGCGCAAGCTCCAGGCCGGTCTCAAAGAGCTCGGGATGCTGGACAAAGCCTATGTATACTGGGGCGACGAGCCCAATCCGCCGGCATACCCGGTACTCTACGACACCCACCGCCTGCTCAAGAAATACGCCCCCGGCATCAAGACATTCATGACCGAGATGAGCACCTGGCGCGGCCACGCGTGCGACAGCCTGGACATTAGCGACTGCACCGACATCAGCTGCGTAAGCTGGGACTGCTACGAGAACCACGATATCGTTAAGAGATACCAGGTTCCCGGCAAGGAGGCCTGGAACTACCTGTGCTGCGGCACCAAGTATCCCTATTTCTCCAACTTCATTGACCACAACGCCATCGACATGCGAATCTGGCTCTGGGCATCTTACCAGTTCGGATTCAAGGGCGTCCTTATCTGGTCCAGCACCTCGTGGAACTCCCCCACCGTGTCGGCCCCGGGCACGCTGCAGAACCAGTGGGAAGACCCCTACTGCTTTGGCAGCAACCACCAGCTGATCCAGCGTCTGCTGGCTACCGGCGACGGCACGCTGTTCTACCCGCATAACCGTCACCCCAACGAGGACAAGACCACAGCTTATACCGGCTACCCCATCCCTTGCGTACGTCTGGAAATCCTGCGCGACGGCATTGAGGATTTTGAATATCTGACGATGCTGGAAGAGCGCATCCCCCGCATGAGTGCTTCCGACGCTGCCAAAGCCCGCAAACTGCTGGTGCTCCCGGAGGAGGCATATAAAGACGACAGCATAGACGACCCCGAGGCATACACCATCCAGGACCCTCAAATCCTGATTCAACGCCGCGAACAGATTGCCGAACTCATTGACAAATATCGTTAGTATGAAAAAGATATCGCTTATTATTGTTTGCGCCCTTATGGTGGCGCTGCCCGCCTCCGCAAAGAACTGGAAGGCAGAAAAACTTGACAAATGTGACCCGTACATGACCCAGCAGGGCGGATACGGCTACCTTATCAAGAACACCCCCAAAGCAGACGTATGGTGGGCAGAGGGCTGCTACAAGGTAATGAAGGATACCCCCACGGCAAAGCGCCGCGCCGGCACCATTAAGATGACCACCGCCAAGAACGAATACGAATCGTTCATAATGGTGATAAACCCAAAGCAGGATATCAAAGACCTCAAGATAGAGCTCAGCGGCCTGCCGGAGGGCATCGAGGCTACCATCCGCAAGACGGAATACGTCAATCTGTTTTACAACAGCGACAAATTCGGTTTCCCCGGATACTGGCCAGACCCGCTGCCGCTTTTTGAGGCCCCTTTTGACGCCCCGGCCGGCGAGAATACATCCTTCTGGGTTACGCTCAAAACTCCTTCAGAATTCGCCAAAAAGGCCTTCAGCGGCCGCGTTACGGTATCGGACGCCAGCGGATGGAAAGTATCCGCACCGATAGAGGTCAAAGTGCGCAACTTTACCCTGCCCGTCCGTCCCAGTTGCAACGCCGATTTTGGCCTGTGGTTTGACCAGGTCATCAGGTACGAAAATCTCAATACCCCGGAGCAGAAGCGCGAGGCTTTTGACAATTATATCCAGGCTTTCAACGACTACAAGCTGCAGAGCCGCGACCCGTTCTACCTGAATCCCATAAAGTACGATATCACCCAGCCTGCTTGGACAGGCGGTTATTACGACGGCACCACCGCGGCAGAAGGCAAATACTCTTTTGTGGTTACCGACGGCTCCGTGAGCGGCAATGCCGAGGCTGTATGGCGGGAAAAATTCATCCCGGTCAAACCCGAGACCCCCTACAAGATTTGCGTAAGTTTCAAATCCAACAAAGAGACCACCACACAGCTGATTGTGGACTGTTACGATGCAGACAAAAACCTGCTCACCTACCGGCGCCGGTTCAAACACCTTAACATGAACGACCAGTGGCAGAGCGACACGCTGAATATCGACCGTTTTGATCCCCGCACCAGATACATCCATGTGCGCCTGTTTGCTGCCGGCTACCTGGCTTCAGGCAGCGAAACCGCCACGACCTGGTTCGACAACGTGAAGGTTATAGACACCACCACCGGCGAGAATGTCTTCCCGCAGGGCAATTTTGAAATCGACGTGGATAAAATCAAAGTCAAAGTCGATTTCACAGAGTTCAACAAAGCTGCAGAAAAGTACCGTGATAATGAACAGATGCGGTTCTTCTCCATCAATATTCCCGGTATAGGCGGCGTCAATTTTGAGAATTCCCGCCCCGGCCAGATTGCCGGCTTCCGCCAGGGTTCAGAAGAATATGAGAAGGTTATGGCAAGCCTCCTGACTCAGCTCAATGAGGGCTTAAAGCAGGCCGGAATGCTGGACAAGACCCTGGTCTACTGGGGTGACGAGCCCATGCCGCCGGCATATCCCCTGCTGGAGGACACCCACCGCATGCTCAAGAAATACGCCCCCGGAATCACCACATTCATGACGGAGCTCATCACATGGCGCGAACGCCGCTACGACACAATGGATATCAGCGGCAACACCGATATCAGCTGCGTGAGCTGGGAGTGCTTCGAGAACCACGACGTCATCAAGAGATATCAGCAGCGGCCCGGACAGGAACCCTGGAACTACCTGTGCGCCCTCACGCAACACCCCTACTTCACCGACTTCATTGACGCCGATGCCATAGAGATGCGAATATGGCTGTGGGCAACATATATGTACGGTTTCAAAGGCATCCTGATGTGGGGTTCTACATACTGGAACGCCGGCTCTCAATATACAGACGGTAAGCTCCAGGACCCTTGGGAAGAGCCCTACTGCTTTGCGACCAGCGACCAGCTCACCCAGCGTCTGCTGGCCGTGGGCGACGGTATCTTCTTCTACCCGCACAACCGCAGGCCCAATGAGGACAAGACCACCGCTTACACCGGCTACCCCATCCCCAGCCTCCGTCTGGAGACGCTGCGCGACGGAATGGAAGACTTCGAATACCTCACTATGCTGGAAGATCGCATCCCCCGCATGAGCGCCTCCGACGCCGCCAAAGCCCGCAAACTTCTGGTTCTGCCCCGCGAAGTCTTTGCCGACGACAACCTGGAAACCACCGACATCTGGTTTATCCACGACCCGCAATACCTCTTTGAGCGCCGCGAGCAGATAGCCAACCTTATAGAGAAATACTAGGAGATGAGATACTTTACTACGATACTGATGATGCTGTGCCTGGCATTGCCGACGGCGGGACAGACTCACGGCAAGGGGGCAAAATTGCCCGGCGAGATGGACAAGTGCGACCCGTACATGACTGCACAGGGCGGCTACGGTTATCTTGTGGATAACGGCCCCAAGGCGGCCGTATGGTGGGCCGAAGGCATCTACAAGGTGATGAAAGACACTCCGGTGGCCAAGCGGCGCGCCAGAGGTGTCAGCCTCTCCACCGCGCGCCACGAATACGAGTCATTCATCGTGGTTATCAACCCAAAGGAGGATCTGAAAGGAATTTCCGTCTCGGTGGATGGATTTGACGGTTATCCCGTCATCATAGCGGACGGGCGACCTGGTTTTACACAGCCCGACGGCATCTCCGCCTACATTCGTAAGGTGGAATACGTCACCACATATTACACCAACGACAGTTACGGCTGGCCGGGCGAATGGCCCGACCCGCTGCCGCTGTACGAAGAGCCGCAAGACGCCCCAAAAGGCGAAAATACATCTTTCTGGATAACGCTTTACACTCCTGCAAATATGCCTGCTGGGACACTTGAGGGCTCTGTGACACTAAAAGATGCCTCTGGCTGGATGGTCACAATCCCCGTCAGCCTCAAGGTGCGCGACATCACCCTGCCCGCCGTCCCGACGCTCCATTCCGGTTTCGGCTTCCGTTTCGATCACGTGATAGCCTACGAAAACCTCAAGACGCAGGAGCAGAAAGAGGAAGCGTTCCACAACTATCTGGAGATGTACCACGACTACCGCATCTCCCCCTCCTATGCCCCGTTCTACCTGACTCCGGCCCAATACAGCTACGAAGGCATCGACTGGCGCGGAGGAAACTTTGATCCGGACACCATGTCAGAGGGCAGATACAGCTACATGGTTTCCGATGGCTCTTACGATAGCAATCAATACGCCCGCGCCACGGAGCAGTTTATCCCGATATCGCCCGACAATAAATATCAGGTCATCTTTGACAACCGTTCCGACGGCCCGTCCAAATCTACTCTCAGGGTAGACTGCTACGACACCGCACGCAGACCGCTCCCCTACCGCAGCCATTTTATCCATTTCAAGACCGGTGATGAGTGGAAGAGCGACACCCTGAATATCGAACGACTGCCCAAAGATGTAGCATACGCCTCCATCCGCCTCTATGGCACCAGCGCCATCATCGGCGGCGAGTCCACAGGAAAGACCTGGTACGACAATGTCCGGTTCTTAGACCAGGACACCGGCGAGAACCTCTTCCCGCAAGGCAACTTCGAGCCCGACACATCCCGCTTCAAGGTAAACATCGACTGGAGTGCATTTGAGAAGACAGCTGCAAAATATTATGGCGAAACCCCCTGGTTCACAGGCTTCACCTTTGATATCCCCGTACTTCACAATGCCTGCGGCTTCCCCTTCGGCACCGAAGAGCACGAGATTATCTTCAAGGACTGCGTGCAGCAGATAGAAGCGGAGTTTGAGAAGCTGAACCTGCTGGACAAGGCATATATATACTGGGTGGACGAGCCGTTCCCGGATGCCTACCCTATGATTCACACCACCAATGCGCTTATCAAAAAGCACGCTCCCCGGCTGCGCCCCTTCATAGCAGAACAGTTCCCATGGCTCGCAAACAACGCAGATGACCCCAGGCTGGACATCGTTGATGTCACCGACATGTTCTGCGTGAGCTGGAACTGTCTTGACGACCACGCCAAGATTGGTCGCGTACAATCCATACCCGGCAAAGAGGTGTGGACCTACCTGTGCACCGCCACCCGTGCCCCCTTCTTTACCAATTTCATAGACCACGACGGCATCGATATGCGCATGTGGATCTGGGCTACCCGTACCTTGGATTTGAAAGGCATTCTGATTTGGCGGAACAATTACTGGACCGCCCTTTCTGCAACGGAGAACGGTGCTTTCAAAAGCGTGTGGGAAGAACCCGCAAGTTTTATCAGCGGAGAAGTCGGGGCAAAGAACTTTGAGATGGACCAGAAAATATGGGGCAACGGCGACGGAATGCTGTTCTATCACAACAACCGGAAGCCAGGCATCGACCGCGACACCCCCTACACCGGCAAACCGGTTCCCTGCGTCCGTCTGGAAATCCTGCGCGACGGAATAGAAGACTATGAGTATCTGACTCTTCTGGAGCAGAAGATTCCCATGATGAGCAAATCAGACGCAAAGAAGGCGCGCGGGCTGCTGACCCTCCCCGACACCGTTTTCCAGGACGATGACGCCACTCACGATGTAAAATATTACATCAAAGACCCCCAGTATCTGCTGGACCGCCGAGAGCAGATAGCCCGCCTTTTGGAAAAGTACCGTTAATTCGCTATCTTCGCAGTCCTTTTAACAGAAAAACAAATACCAATGGTAACAGAATATCCTCATTACTTGACCAGTTTGCAGGAGAATGTCTGCAAGTTCTGGGACAAGAAAGCCCTCAACGATGTTGGCGGCGAAAGCTACAGCTTTGGCCAGATGGCCATTCGCATTGAAAAACTCAGCCTGTTCATGAATGCCGCAGGCATCAAGCCCAAGGACGACAAGGTGGCCATTTGCGCCCACAACTGCGCCCGCTGGGGCATGGTGTTCCTGGCAATCAATACCTACGGCAGCGTGGCTGTGCCCATCCTGTTCGATTTCACCCCCGACTCCGTCTGCAACCTTGTAGACCATTCGGAGAGCGTGGGCCTGTTCACTACCGGCGCCAAATGGGCCAAGATGAACGCAGAGGCAATGCCGCGCCTGCGCTTTGCAGTGAACATTGAGAACTGGGAGTTGCTCTTTGCTGCGGACGACAAGGTCAAGAAGGCTTACGAAGGCATGGAAGACACCTTCTCCGCCAAGTATCCTGAAGATTTTGGCCCGGGCGACGTATGCTACGCTACCGACAACATGGACGATCTGGCCATCATCAACTACACCTCGGGCTCTACCGGCAACCCCAAGGGCGTAATGCTCACCCGCCGCAACATGAGCGCGATGATAGACTTCTGCAACCGCTGGATGCCCATCGCTCCCGACCACAACATGGTTACCATGCTCCCCATGGCCCACATGTATGGCCTCATGATTGAGTTCATGTATCAGGTATGCAACGGCTGCAGCATGTACTGGCTGGGCAAGACCCCTACCCCCGCAGTGCTGCTCAAGGCTTATGCAGATTACAAGCCCCACCTGCTGGTAACCGTGCCTCTGGTGATGGAGAAGATATACAAGAGCAAGATCAAACCGGTGGTGGAGAAGCCAGTGATGAAGATTCTCACCGCCATCCCCGGCATCCGCCAGATGATCTTCAAGAAGATAAAGGACGGTCTCTATCAGGCATTCGGCGGCAACGTTACCGAGTTCATCATGGGCGGTGCAGCGCTTAACCCGGAGGTGGAGAAGTGGTTCCGCAAGATCAAATTCCCCTACACCGTGGGTTACGGCATGACGGAGGCCTGCCCGCTGCTGGCATATCGTCCCGCCCCTGAATATGTGCAGGGCTCCTGCGGACGCGCCATTGATATAGTTGAAATCCGCATCGATTCTGATGATCCCGAGCATGTGGCCGGCGAAATCCAGGCCCGCGGCCAGAGCGTCTGCATCGGCTATTACAAGAACGATGAGGCCAGCGCCACCCTGTTTACAGACGACGGATGGCTACGCACCGGCGACCTGGGCACCATGGACGCCGACGGCAATGTATTTATCCGCGGCCGCAGCAAGAGTCTGATTCTCTCCGCAAACGGACAGAACATCTATCCTGAGGAGGTTGAGGCCGTTGTGAACAATCAGTACGGCGTTGCAGAGAGTGTGGTTGTAGACCGCGCCGGCAAGCTGGTCGCTCTGGTATATCCGGATCAGGCCATCCTCCCGGAGAACGGAGAAGAGCAGGCAGATATGGCTGAGGCTATCCGCGTTGGCGCCAACAAACTGCTGCCCGGCTACAGCCAGCTCACCAAGGTGGAACTCCAGAAGACCCCGTTTGAGAAGACTCCGAAGATGAGTATCAAACGGTTCTTGTATTCATAAAAAAAGGCGCCTCCCGGCGCCTTTTTTTAGTCCTTAAAATACCTGTGGTATAGCCCCTCGAAGCCCTTCCCGTGACGGGCCTCGTCTTTGGCCATCTCATGCACCGTGTCGTGGATGGCGTCCAGATTCTGCTGCTTTGCCAGGGTTGCGATGCGCTTCTTGCCCTCGCATGCGCCGGCTTCCGCCTCCATGCGCTTCTTGAGGTTGGTCTTGGTGTCCCATACAACCTCGCCCAGCAGCTCTGCAAACTTGGCAGCGTGCTCAGCCTCTTCAAATGCATAGCGCTTGAAAGCCTCCGCAATCTCGGGATAACCTTCGCGGTCTGCCTGACGGCTCATGGCCAGGTACATGCCCACCTCTGTGCATTCACCTTTGAAATCATCGTGCAGACCCTTCAGGATTTCGGGGTCCTGGACGTTCTTTGCCACGCCCAGCACATGCTCGTCCACAAATACCAGCGGACCGGCGTTCTCTACTACTTCTATGAATTTTTCACCCGGCACGCCGCACAAAGGGCATTTCTCGGGAGCGGCGTCACCCTCATGGATGTAACCGCAAACAGGACATCTGAATTTTGCCATATCTGTAAATACTTTTTGTGTTAATAAATTCCTGAATAGTCTTTGGTAAAGATAAGCAGATTATTTCAAATTAGCAGTATTTTCGTAACCGATAATCTTTATACCGATGGACGAGAGCAGGACCATTCTAAGCGAGCAGGACCGGCTGCGGCACGAGGCCAGAAAGGGCGATGCCGACTATCTGCAGAATGCCCGGCGGCCCCAGGGCGACGACGGCCGCACCATGATCCGCCGCATGAACGGCGGCACCCATGCTCAGCTGGCGGCGTGGGGCTTCTCCCTGCTGAATGATATCCCTTCCGACGCCGAAATACTGGACGCCGGATGCGGCGGCGGGGCCAACCTGGCGCGCTGGATGGACTTTCTGCCCCACGCCCGCGTCACCGGGCTGGATTTCTCCGATATCAGCGTAGAGGAAAGCCGCGCCTTCAACAGCGCAGAAATCGCCTCAGGGCGCTGTAATGTGCTTCAGGGGGATGTGATGGACATGCCCTTCACTAATGGCGCGTTTGGCTGCGTAAGCGCCTTTGAAACGGTTTATTTCTGGCCCGACATCGCCCGTGCCTTCAGCGAAGTGTGGCGCGTGCTCAAAACCGGCGGCACATTCTTCGTCTGCAACGAATCGGACGGCAAAGACCAGCCCGCCATTGATGCTTCGCATATAATCAAGGGGATGAAACTCTACACGGCTGAAGAACTGGAAGCGCAGCTTAAGCAGGCCGGATTCAGCCGGATTGAGATTCTCACCAAAGCCGGCACACATTATCTGGCGGCAATTGCAAAAAAATGATTATCTTTATAAGACCATTATAACACCCACCATATGTTCTTACAGATTCTAACACTGCTGGGCTCGCTTGGAATGTTCCTCTACGGAATGTCGCTCATGAGCGGCGGGCTGCAGAAGATGGCCGGGAACCGGATGCGGACCTTCATGGCCAAGATGACCTCCAACACGTTCAAGTGCATCCTCACCGGCGTTGCGGTAACTGCAATGGTGCAGAGTTCCACCGCCACCACGCTGATGATTGTGAGCTTTGTGAACGCCGGTCTGCTGGCCCTGGGCAGTGCCATCGCCGTGATCATGGGTGCCAACATCGGTACCACCGTTACCGCGTGGATTTTCGCGCTCAGCTTTGGCGGCAGCAGCTGGAGCCTGGGCATGATTGCCATCCCGCTCATGTTCTTTGCTTTCGTATGCATGAGCGTGAAGAAATACAAGAACTTTGGCGAGTTCCTGATGGGTTTTGCCCTGCTGTTCCTGGGTATCACCACCCTCAAGGAGACATCCACGGTGCTTCTCGATAACGAGGGGGTAAGGACATTCCTCAGTTCCCTGTCCGGCCACGGATTCTGGAGCATATTACTGTTCATGCTTGCCGGCGCGGTAATCACCCTCATGCTGCAGAGTTCCGCCACCGCCACTGCCATCACCATGGTGCTGGTGGCGCAGGGCTACATCCCGTTCAGTATGGCCACTGCAATGGTGCTGGGTTCCAACCTTGGTACCACTGTTACTTCAAACATAGCGGCTGCCGTGGCCAACGTGAGTGCAAAGCGCACCGCCAGGGCGCACTTCCTGTTCAATCTGTTTGGTGTGATACTGGCGCTGATACTGTTCAAGCCGTTCCTGGCCTTGGTGGGCATCACCGTAGAGGCATTCGGATTCCCCAATCCTGTGAACGTATCGTTCACTGAGGTAGATGCAGCCACCCGCGCCAGCCTGGAAGCATCTCTCCCCTACAGCGTGGCAATGCTGCACACCGTATTCAACCTGATTACCACCCTCATTCTGGTCTGGTTCATCCCGCAGCTGGTGAAGATGGTAACCTGGATGGTTCCCAACAAGGGAGAGGAAAAGGAGACCTACAGGCTCAAATATATCGGGGCCGGCAATATCGGTACCGGCGACCTTGCTCTGAACAGCGCCAAGCTGGAGGTTGTGGAATTCGGCAAGCTCTGCCGCCGCGACCTGGCGTATATCCGCGCCGCCATCAATGCTACTTCTCAGGAAGAATTTGAGAAGGCCGATGAGAAGCTGATACATTACGAGGAGGTTACCGACAATGTAGAGCGTGAGATTGCCGCCTATCTGAGCGATGTTACAAAGCACGAGCTGAGCCGCGAAGGCCAGGCGCGCGTGCGCGAATTCTACCGCATCATAGGCGAGATGGAGTCCCTGGGCGACAGCGGCGAGACCATCGGCAAGATTGTGGGCCGCGTGTGGGCGCATGGCGGCAAGTTTACAGACGATATGAGAAACAAGCTCAACCATATGGCTGACCTTGTGGACGCCGCATACGAGGCGATGCATCACAACCTGGCGACCCCGCTGGTAGAGCTGCGCGACATCACCAACTCAGACCAGGCCGAGGAGGCGATAAACAATTACCGCGACCGTCTGCGCGAAGAGCACCTGAGCAACATAGAGAAGGCATCGTATCCATACGAAACCGGATCATTCTTCATGGACCTGGTGAACTGCTTCGAAAAGATGGGCGACTTTATCATCAATATTTCGCAAAGCGTAATAGGAGCCAGGAGGCTATAACAAAAAAGGCACCCTTGCGGGTGCCTTTTTTATTTGAGTAACAGATTACTCGGCTGCGGGAGCCTCTGCTGCGGGTGCTGCGGGCTCAGCAACTTCCTGGGGCTCGGAATCCTCTGAAGGAACAACCTCGAACTTGAGGGTAGCCTTCACATCCTTGTAGCACTTAACAACGGCCTCGTAGGTACCCAGAGCCTTAACGACGTCTGCACCTGCGATTTCAACGTTCTTGCGGTCTACATCGATGCCTGCAGCTGCGAGAGCCTCGGCAACCTGGATGTTGTTAACAGAACCGAACACTTTGCCCTTGGAGCTGACCTTTGCGGGAACCTTGATGGTTGTAGCTGCCAGCTTTGCTGCCAGAGCTTCAGCATCGCCACGGAGCTTAGCCTCTTTGTGAGCGCGCTGACGCAAGTTCTCTGCATGAATCTTCTTTGCAGTGGGGGTAGCCATTATGGCCATACCCTGAGGGATAAGATAGTTGGCTGCGTAGCCATCCTTAACCTTTACCACATCGTCTTTGAATCCGAGATTCTTGACATCCTGTTTGAGTATGATTTCCATAGTGCGCCTCCTTATTTCATTAAGTCAGTTACGTAAGGGAGAAGAGCCAGGTGGCGTGCACGCTTAACGGCCTGAGCCACTTTGCGCTGGAACTTCAGGGAAGTACCGGTGATACGGCGGGGGAGAATCTTGCCCTGCTCGTTGAGGAACTTCTTGAGGAATTCGGGATCCTTGTAATCTACATACTTGATACCGGCCTTTTTGAAACGGCAGTATTTCTTTCTCTTTACATCCACTGTAGGGGGATTGAGATACCTGATGTTGTTCTGCTGTGCCATAGACTATTCCTCCTTTGATTCTTCTGTTGCAGCTGCCTTTTTGTTGCGGCGACGCTCAGCGTATGCTACTGCATCCTTGTCCATAGATACGGTCTGGAAACGGATGATGCGCTCATCACGTTTGAACTGTGTCTCAAATTTTGCTACAAATTCGGGCTCAGCCCTGAATTCGATAAGGTGATAGAACCCTGTGGTCTTCTTCTGGATGGGGTAAGCCAGCTTGCGCAGGCCCCAGTCCTCTTCGTAAACGATCTCGCCACCGTTCTCGGTGACAAGGCTCGAGTACTTAGCAGCCGCTTCCTTCATCTGGCTTTCAGACAAAATGGGAGTTGCAATGAAAACGGTTTCGTACTGTTTAAGCATTGTGTTAATAATTAATAGTGTGTTTAATAAGGGCTGCAAAGATAAAACATTTTCACCAAATAGCAACTTTTATTTATATCTTTACATCGCTATGACAGACAAGCGACTATTGGTATTCACCACCCTTGCGGAGTGTCTCAGTTTCAGCGAAACTGCGCACCGGCTGGGCATCAGCCAGCCGGCTGTCACCAAGCACATCAACATACTTGAAGAGGAGATAGGCGCCGCCCTGTTCGTGCGATACGGCCGCACCGTGGCGCTCACCGCCAAGGGACGCGAACTGCAGCGCATAGCCATCAACATACTGGACGGCTACGCGGAGATTGAGATTATCAAGGAATAAGTATCTCTGATCTTTTTTGAAATAGAAAATCCCCGGGAACCATAGGTTTCCGGGGATAATCTATTGTGAGAACACGTATTCTACTATTCAACTGTCAGCGGACCGCCATACCAGTCAAATGCAAACATACCAACGTATGTGGGGGTTGAACCCACGCCGATGAGGTGGTTTACAACAACCTCTACAGCATCGCCTTCCTTCGAATACTCGAAGTTGCAGTAGTTGCCATAGTTGTCAGGATCCCAGTAGAAAGTGTAACCGGTACCGGGCCACAGGTCATAGATACCAGGAGTGATGACTATTTTATTCTTTGATACGCTGAACACGAAGTTTGCGGGAGCAAAGAAGTCATCACCGGGATAAACAGCGTTGTAGGGATTGAGGATACGGTAATCATCAGTTCCCTCGTGCTGCTGGATCTTGACGTTTTCTGCTGCAGTAACTTCTTCAGCAAAGTTACCGTCATAGAATACGCAATAACCTGCATCATTCCACTTCTGCTTGAGGACACTCATGTGGAAGATGTGCTTGGTGCTGTTCTGATCTTTCTGATACAGATAGTAGTAATCGTTGGGGATGGTAACTGTGAGCTCGTAAGGAGTCTCAAGTTCCATTTTCGTAATATCAACAGTGAAAACTGCGGTATCATCACCATCTGCAAAATCTATGGATGCAGGTGCGCTGAACACATTGTTTGCATCGGTCACAGTAACAGGGACAGAGAGAGCTCCCTCTGTTGAAGACCTTTTTGCTGTGATATCAAAGGTATTGTCGGCAGGGTCCAGCTCTGCGTTTACATAAGTAGTGGGAAAGTAAACAACCACCTTTTCCTTAGCATCCTTGGGGCCCTTTGAAAATTCGGGATACTCCTGTTTGTTGCAGGCAAACAGAAGGCATGCAACCGCCAGTATAGAAAATATCTTTAAGTATTTCATATTACTTCAAAATAAATTAGTAGTTAGTTACACCGTCAAGAAGGTCAGGATTCAGACCGGGCTTGGGAAGTTCACCACCTGTATTGTCAACAATACCGTGGTTGGTATCAAGCTCGCCCTGGGAGAAACGCATGTTCAGCCAAGGATCGTCTGCAGGAAGGTTAAATGCAAAGTTGTCGGGCTGGTTACCCTTGTTGCCGGTAGCATGGAAGCGAACCAGCGGCTTGCCCATACGCTTCATGTCAAAGGTGAAGAAGCCTTCGCCCCAGAGCTCTACGCGGCGCTGGAACCAGATCTCGTTGAGAAGGGTAAGATTCCTGCCTGCAACATCGTAGTTGCTGTCGCGGTAAGTCTTGACATAGTTGGTGAGGATCTTTGCACCCTCTGCCTCCATGGTGTGAGCCTTGGCCTCTGCCTGAATCAGGTACATCTCATCTACACGGATGAACGGGAAGTCCTCTGTGTTGGTGGTAGTAGCGATAGGGTTGCAACCGAACTTAACGTTGGTGTAAGGGATGTAGGTGGTCTTGGTATCACCGCCGTCGCTGAAGGTGGCGATCTCGTTGACACCGTCCCATGTAACGCCCTCGATGAGCTCTGACTTGAGGTTCTCGTCTACCCACCACTGCTTGCGGATATCGGTGTCGGGAATCTTGTCGTAGAGGAGGGTGTTGATGCAAGTGTAGCACTGGCACCAGCCTGAATAAGCCTCTGCAGAGAAGGAACGGATCCATGAGCTGGAAGTTGCAACGTCATAAATACTTGCAACCACGTCAGTCATATCGTAGCCCCAGATCCAGTCTTTCTCAGTGATGCTCTCGAATGCGGTGAAGTCCTTGATGGAGTTTTTGATCTCAGCTGCAGTCTTGGGAGCGATACCCTCTGCTGCACCCATCTCTATAACAGCGGTAGCATCTTCGTATGCCTTGTCCCACTCGCCGAGTGCCTGATAAGTACGTGCGCGGAGAGCGAGAGCAGCAGTCTTGTTGATGCGGCTCTTGTCGGGACGGTTGTAACCATCAAGGTTCTCGATTGCGACATTCAGGTCAGCGAGAATCTGATTGTAAACCTCAGTGGTGGTTGCACGGGGGTTGTTTGCAAAATCTGTGGTCTCCAGAGTTACCAGAGGTACGCAGAGCGCATCCGGGTCAATGGTGGGACCGAAAGAGAAGTTGATTGCCAGACGCTGGTAAGCGAACGCACGCAGCGCATAAGCCTGTGCAACCATGTAAATAGTCTCGGGACTCTCCATCTCCTCGATAGCGGGGAAGGAAGAGATGAAAGTGTTGCAAAGACCAATCAGGTCATAGGGAGATTTGTAGCGGACACCGGGGTTACGGTAGTTGGCATTACGGGAGTCGAGCTCGCCGCAAACGCTGAACCAGTTGTAGTTGTTGTCCGGAATCCATGCATCGGCACCTTCCAGGTCATCGCAGAAGGTGATCATGATAAAGCTGAAGCAGTCAGGCCTTACAGCGCCACCCAGAGGGTTGTTGGGCTTGCCAAGGTAAGTATACAGGCCGTTGAAAGAAGCAGCACCCATTTCCGGAGAAGCTGCGTTGGTCTCCTGTACCTGTTCCTCGAGAAGGGAGCCACCTGCAGGCTTTGCATCTTCCATATCAACGCAAGCTGCCAGAGTCAGCAGTGCAACAGCAAAAGCGATAATATAATTGTAGAATTTCATATTCTTTCTCCTTTTAAATTAGCTTAGAAAGTGAGGGTAATACCACCGGTGATATTTCTCATCGCGCCATAGGAACCGCTGCCGAGACCGGTATTAGCGGTCATAGAGCCGATACCAATAGCGAAGCGGGGGTCAAGACCCTTACGTGCTGAGAAGACATAGAGGTTTTCACCTGCAACATATAATCTGAGAGCTGCGATACCGTATTTGTTAACCTTGTATGCAGGGATGGTGTAACCGAGGGTTACGTTATTAATGCTCAGGTAGTTGGAAGAAATCACGAAACGGTCAACAGGGGTCTGTGCAACCATTATGTCACCATCCCAGCGAGGAACGTTGGTTTGGGTGTTCTCGGGAGTCCATGCGAGCAGGATATCCTTGTGGATGTTCTGGCCGGCATTGTCCTGAGTGTGCATCAGAGCCTGGTAAGTACCGTCGTAGTAGCGGCCGCCCAGCTGATAGGAGCACTGTACGGAGAAGTCAAAACCGTATGCATTGAGGGAGGTTCCGAAACCACCGAAGAGCTTGGGCAGGAATGAACCGAGTTTGTAGCGGTCATCATGTGAAGATGAATTTGTGAGCTCAGCAAAATTGTCGGTAATCTCCTCTTCGCCGGTCCAATAAGGATTGTCATCCTCGTCTACGTCGTAGATCTTCTTATAGTACAGACCCTTACCGGTTGCCTCATCTACACCTGCAAACTTGTACATGTAACCTTCGTACAGAGAACCACCCACAGAATAGATACCGCCAGTGAACTTGATACCGTCTTTTGCTACGGACTCGTCAAGAGAGAGGATTTTGTTCCTGTAGTGGCTGAAGTTAGCGTTCCAAGACCACTGTACATCCTTGGTGTTGATGATGTTTCCGTTAAGATCCAAGTCAAAGCCAAGGTTGTTGATGGAACCCACGTTGGTAGGAATATAGCTCAGGGGGTTACCGGAAGAATAAGGTACATCCTGGTTGTAGAGCAGGTCGGTGGTTGTGCGGGAGAATACCTCCAGTGTACCGTTGAGTGCACCGTGGAAGAGCTCGAAGTCAAAACCGCCGTTGAGGGCGTGGCTGGTCTCCCAGGTAAGATTCTCGTTACCTACTCTGCTGAGGGCGATACTATACTCACCAGTATTCTCGTTGTAGTTGTGGGTGTACTGGTTAGCGTAAGGATAGTAGTTACCCAGATTATCGTTACCCTGAACACCGTAGCTGAACTTAACCTTGAAGAGGTCAACCCAGTCTACATCTGACATGAAGGCCTCTTTGCTTACAAGCCAAGCAGCGCCCAGGGAACCGAAGGTACCCCAGCGGTGACCGGGAGCGAAGAAGGAGGACTCATCACGACGGAGGGAAGCGCTCAGGAAGTAGCGGCCGTCGTAGTCATACTGGAACCTGCTCAGGAAACCGTCTGTAATATACACATCGGTGTAAGAGTTTGCATACTCGTTGGAGTGACCGTCGGCATTGTTAAGCTCGCCGATGAACGGGTCATACAGGTGGTCGTTCTGACCGCTGATGTGCTGAACCCTGCGGGAGAATGACTCGTAACCTGCGAGGATGTCAAAGTTGTGAGCGAAACCAAGGGTGAACTTGTACTCTGCCAGCAACTGTTTGTTCACGGTGAACATTCTTGAGTGCTCTGCATATGCGTAACCATCGGTGTTAGCACTTGAACCGTACTTGCTGCCGAGGTAAGTGTAACGGGTGTTGTCTGCAGTGACACCGATGTTGGCGCTCAGTGAGAGGCCCGCAATCGGAGTTGCAATCACGCCCCACTTGCCAACCAGCACGTCAGCATACTGGTGCTCGTCATTGTAGATGTTATCGCGCACTGCGTTGCCGGAAGTACCAGCTCTCAGCACGGAGTTGCCGTTTGCATCGGTAGTGGAGTTTGCATCATACAGCTTGCGGCCGTTCTCCATTACGATGTAAGGGTGACCGTTCTCGTCGCGCTTACGTACGTACAGAGGATAGATCGGGGCGATGTTGTTGGTGATGTAGAACACACTGCCGGAGGAACCCCAAGTGGTAGTTGAATACTGCGGTATCTGGGAATCACTGTGGGAGAAGGTGGTATTGGTGATGAAACGCAACCAGTCCTTTGCCTGATACTCGGCGTTGATACGGCCGGTGTAACGCTTGTAGTTGGAGTTATCTACCATACCGCCATCGTTCAGGAAGCCTGCACTTGCATAGTAGCTGAACCTGTTGGAAGAACCGCTTACAGACATGTTGTATTCCTGACGGAAGCCGTTGTGGAACGCCTCTTTGTACCAGTTATCGGGCTTGTAGTAATATGCACCATTATAATAACCAAGAGCAGACACGGGGTTGATCTTGAAATCGCGGCCCACGAGCAGCTGGCCATCGGGAACGGTAAATACCTGGTAACCGAGACCGCCGTTGTTCTGATCCAGGAGGTTTGCATCTGCCTTAGCATAAGCGGCAGCTGCGTCGCCGTTTGCATAGTACTCTTTGTTGAACAGTTTCTTGTACCAAACCTCGTAGTACTGTGCGGGATCGGTGATGACATCATACTGAGGGATAAGGCGGCTGTTCACACCCAGACGGGCGTCGAACTTAACCTGTGCCTCACCTGACTTACCTTTCTTGGTGGTGATCAGGATGACACCGTTTGCACCGCGGTGACCGTAGATGGCCGATGCGGAAGCATCCTTGAGGACGGACATATTCTCAACGTCCTGAGGGTTGATGTCAGACATTGCACCGTCAAAAGGCACACCATCCACAACAATCAGCGGGGCGTTGCTTGCACTCATGGAACCGATACCGCGGATGCGGATGGACGGAGAGTTTGAAGTAGGGTCACCGCTGGAGGTGATAACCTGTACACCGGGAGCAGAACCTGCCAGAGCCGATGTAACGTTGGTGGTGATTTTCTTCTCGATAACTTCCTCTTTCACCATTGCGGCGGAGCCGGTAAAGGAGCTCTTGGTGGAAGTACCGTAAGCAACCACAATCACGTCATCCAGAGCTTCGGTATCGGGACGGAGAGCAATCTCTATATTGCTTTTGCCGTCAACGATAACCTCAACAGTGTGATAACCGATTGAGGAAACGATTAAGGTTGCATTCGGAGCTGCGGAGATGGTGAACACACCCTCCACGTCCGAAGCTGCACCGACGTGAGTACCCTTGATTTGCACGGATGCAAACGGTATGGGTTCATCGGTTGCGGCATCCTTGACCGTACCCTTTACCCTGACGTTCTGTGCGAAGGACGTCATTCCAATAAGTACGAACAGGAAGCAGAAGATCAGTTTTGCTTTTTTCATAAGCAGTACTTTTTAGTTAAACATTTTGGTTTATAGTAGTTTATTTGCGAATTCCTCTTCCAAATTCGAAAATTTCGCGCTAAGTACGTGATTTTTTTTGGATTTTCCAAACAAGTTATACGCAACCCGCTGATTACCAGTATTTGAAACAACCCGAAAGCCTTACAAAATCGAAATCGCATTATTAATTCGCATAAAATTTGTTCGTATTTGCGCCGTTTCAGGTAATAATTTTAAGCCGTTTACACATATTATATTTATAAAATTCTTTTTTCTTACCTTTACGGCCGTGAAAAAACCTTCACATTTGTAATCAGACATGAAAAGATTCATAACACTCATATCATCACTGCTGCTTGTTTTCAATATTGCATATGCAGTCCCGGTATCTCCTGCCCGTGCAGAGGCTGCAGCCAAGCAGTATCTCAAGGTAAAAACCGGCCGGACCGTGAACCTCAAACCCATAGAAGAGGTGCGGACGCTTACCAAAGGCGCCGCAGAGCATCCTGACTTCTATGCTTTTGAATCGGACCGCGGCGGCTTTGTGATTATCGCCGGCGATGATGCCGTATCGCCCGTAATCGGCTGGTCCAGAACCGGCACCTTCACTTTCGAGGGCATGCCGGAGAACATAACCGCCTGGTTTGACATGTGGCGCAACATTATTAAGGATGTGCGGGAAGGGCGACTCGAACCCCAGAGCGAGGCCTGCAGCGAGTGGGAATCCGTTGAGAAGGGACGTACCCTTTTGTATGATGAAGGTGAAAAAATACTGGAAACTGCTTCCTGGAACCAGACCGACCCCTACAACAAATACTGCCCCAACGGCAGCGTAGCCGGCTGCGTGGCCGTGGCAACAGCCATCATAATGCGCTATCACCAGTGGCCCGAGGCGGGCCAGGGCGAGCTCCCTGCATATGATTATGAAGACGACGGCGGGACAAAGCATCACGAGGATGCTATAACCCTTGGACACGAGTATCACTGGGACAAGATGCCACTCAAGCTTAAAGACGAATCCACTGAAGAGGAGATCAACGAGGTGGCGACTCTCATACATGAGACCGGCGTCATGGTACAGTCGTATTACTCCCCCGAGGGGACCGGCGCATTTGCATCCGACGTGTACGACAACATTGCAAAGTACTTCTTTTACGATGCCAGTGCCATCGATTATTACCCTGTTTACTTCCGCAAGGACGAATGGTGCCGGATGATTATGGACAACCTGGACAACGTGGGTCCGGTGCTCTATGCCGGCCAGGGCAAGGAGGGCGGCCACGCCTTTGTGATAGACGGTTATTCAGAAAAGGGCCAGTTCCATATCAACTGGGGCTGGGGTGGCCGTAACAACGCCTTTTTCACCTACCCGTCGTTCAAAGAGTATACATCGGGCCAGCACGCCACTTTCAACCTCAAGAAAGACGAGGGCGGCAGCAAGGTGGATTTCCTGGCGATCGACGGCAACGGAGATGGGCACGGCCTCACCGCTTCAGTTGAAGAATTCCAACTGGATGAGCAGTTCGGCTTCAGGTGCGAATACCTTTTCAATTTAGGTTCACGCCCGTTTAACGGACAGCTGGCGCTGGCGGTTATTCACCGTGATGGCAGCATGGGCGAGATTGTTTCCTTGAATGACGACTTCACCTGCCCCTCCCTGCAAGGCTACGGTATATACGACGATGAATGCAAGCTCACTGAAGAGCTCTTTATAGGCGACCGTCTGTGCCTCTGGTACCGCTCTGAGAACACTCCGGAATGGACAATCATCCGGGCCAACGTAGAGCAGGGAGATGCAGCCGAGATTCCCGTGGCCGACCAGCAGTTCCTGGATGAGGTCACCTCGTTCAAGTATACCTCAGAGACCGGCGAACTGGTTATTTCTACAAAGAAAGACGCTGAGTGGAAGATAGAAGACACCTCCGGTAATTCATATACAGACGGCGTCAGCTTCAAGGACGGGGAACTTGTCATCTCCACTAAACAGTTCAGGCTTAAATCTTATTTCATAACCCTCACAAAGGGGCGCGACTCCAAAACTGTAGAGTTTGTATTCGGTTCTTAAGATTATGAAGAAGCATATTTCATTATTGATTATCATAGCGGTTGCGGCACTGGCTGCCGCCTGCAATCCCGCACCCAGCATCACCATAAACCCCTCTTCGATAGACGCCCCCTCTTCCGGCGGCTCTTACGAAGTAACGGTAACCTCCAACTACGACTGGACTGCCACTCCGGCAGAAAAATGGATAAAGGTCTCCCCAAGCTCCGGAGCAAAGGGAACTGCCACCATCAAAGTCACAGTTTCTTCCAACTCCCAGCCCGACGGCCGCACATCTACCATTGCAGTGGCCTGTGAGGGTCTCTCCCAGGAGATTACCGTGACCCAGGGGCAGAAAGACATGCTGCAAATGTCCGCCTCTTCATCCACAACCGTTTCATGGCTGGAACAGACGGTAGAGTTCCAGTTGAGTGCCAATATAGATTACGAGGCCTCCGTGGACCCTTCTGCAGACTGGCTCAGGATTGTCAGCTCCAAGGCGATGACAGACCACTCCCTGGTCATCTCCGTTACTAAGAATGACAGCACCACTCCCCGCGAGACGTTTATTTCATTCACATCAAACGGCACCCAGATATCCGGCTTCACCTTTACCCAGGAGGGCCGGCCGCAGATTATCAAGATTGTGCACAACAACATGGTATTCAATGCCCCCACCATATTTGGCTTTGGTGCAAGCGGTACCATCCAGTGGGGTGACGGGGCTTCCGGGATATACAAATCCACTGAAACCCACACCTACGAGACAGAGGGTGAACACGAAATCACAATCGAGGCCATAAATGCAGCCACCGCTTCCCTCCCCGATTTCGTAGGCCTCCTCAAAATCGATCTCACAGATTTCTAAAAACGAGATGACACAAAAAAGAATGGCCGTCTTGCGACGGCCATTCTTTTTTGTAGCGGGGGAAGGATTCGAACCTCCGACCTCCGGGTTATGAGCCCGACGAGCTACCAGCTGCTCTACCCCGCGGTATTTGGGACTGCAAAGGTAGAAATAAAATCGTAACTGCCAAAAAATCTACTACAAAACTTCCCTAATGCAGTGTAGCAGATCCTCTTTGGCAACTGACTGCTGCTCGCCGGAGGCCATATTCTTGACGGTGAACGTACCGCCCGCCATTTCGCTCTCGCCTGCCACCACAACCACGGAGATGTTGTTGCGGTTGGCGTATTCGAACTGCTTCTTGAGCTTGGCGGCGTCGGGATAGAGCACGCAGCTGATACCCTCGCGGCGCAGCTGAGCAACAGCCCCAAGACAGTACGCAGCCTCTTTCTCTCCCATATTGGTAAAGAGCACGCTGGCGCCCGAAAGCAAGGCAGCGGGATATTTGTCCAGCCCCAGAAGCACATCGTAGATGCGGTCTGCGCCGAATGAAATACCTACGCCGGAGACGTTCTTGAGGCCGAATATTCCGGTGAGATCATCGTAACGACCACCGCCGCAGATGCTGCCGATTTCGAAATCGTGCGCCTTTACCTCGAAGATGGCGCCGGTATAATAATTCAGGCCGCGGGCCAGCGAGAGGTCCAGCTCCACCTTCTGGCGGATGCCGGCTTCTGCTATCAGCGCGAACAGCTGTGAAATCTCCTCCACGCCCTTTGTGCCGACCTCAGAAGCAGCCAGCAGCTTGCCCATGAACGCTATCTTCTCCTGATTGCTGCCGGAGAGGGTGAGCACGGGTTCGATAACCGCAATGGCATCGTCCCCCACCCCTTTCTCGCGCAGCTCCGCCTTCACGGCGTCCAGGCCAATCTTGTCTATCTTGTCGATAGCCACGGTGATGTCCATCATCCGCTCCGGCACACCCGCCACCTCCGCGATACCCGCCAGAAGCTTGCGGTTGTTTATCTTGATGCAGACGTTGATGCCAAACTTGCAGAACACCATGTCCACAATCTGCACCAGCTCCAGCTCGTTCAGCAGCGATGTGGAGCCGATTACATCGGCGTCGCACTGATAGAACTCGCGGTAGCGCCCCTTCTGCGGCCGGTCGGCGCGCCATACGGGCTGTATCTGGAAGCGCTTGAACGGGAAGGTGATATCGTTCTGATGCTGGGTAACGAAGCGCGCGAAGGGCACGGTGAGGTCGTACCTCAGCCCCTTCTCACACACTTTGGAGGTAATGGCGGCAGAAGATGGAGCGGCGGAAAAATCGACAGAAGCGAACGCATCGCCGCTGTTGAGTATGCGATAGAGCAGCTTGTCCCCCTCGTCGCCATATTTGCCCAGCAGCGTAGATAGGTTCTCCATTGCCGGTGTCTCTATCTGCTGATAGCCAAACAGGCCAAAGACGCCCTTGATTGTGTCAAATATGTAGTTGCGGCGCGCCATCTCGGTGCAGCCGAAGTCTCTTGTCCCTTTTGGAATTGAAGGTGCCTGAGCCATAATTATTCGGATAGTTTCTTGTGGATTTCTGCCGCCGCCTTGCGTCCTGCGCCCATGGCCAGGATCACGGTGGCTGCGCCGGTCACGGCATCGCCGCCGGCATATATTCCTTCACGGGTGGTAGCACCGCCTTCAGTGGCCACAAGGCCTCCCTTGCGGGTGCGTTCAAGACCCGGTGTGGTCTTGGCAATCAGCGGGTTGGGAGAAGTGCCCAAGGCCATTATCACGGTGTCGCATTCCACTTCAAACTCACTGCCCCCTACAGGCACCGGACTGCGGCGGCCACTCTCATCGGGCTCACCGAGCTCCATTTTGATGCACTTGATTGCACGTACGTTGCCGTTTTCATCGCCCAGTACCTCAACGGGGTTGGTGAGCATACGGAACACTATCCCCTCTTCTTTTGCGTGGTGGACCTCCTCTTTGCGGGCGGGGAGTTCCACCTCTGTACGGCGATAGACTATAGTGGTATCGGCACCCAGACGGAGCGCTGTGCGGGCAGCGTCCATAGCCACGTTGCCGCCACCCACAACCACCGCTTTGCGGCCGGCGTGAATGGGGGTTGCATAGTCGTCCAGGTAAGCCTTCATAAGGTTGTTGCGGGTCAGGAACTCGTTGGCAGAGAACACTCCGTTGAGGTTCTCGCCGGGGATGCCCATAAAGCGGGGAAGTCCGGCTCCGGTGCCCACAAAGACAGCCTCGAAACCCTCCTTTTCCATAAGTGAATCTATGGTGACGGTGCGGCCGATTATTACATCGGTCTCTATCTTTACACCAAGGGCTGTGACGGCCTCGATCTCTCTGGCAAGCACTTTTTCTTTGGGAAGACGGAACTCCGGAATACCGTAGACCAGTACGCCTCCCGCCTTGTGGAGAGCCTCGAAGATAGTGACATCATAGCCCCACTTGGCAAGGTCGGCAGCACAGGCAAGGCCTGCGGGGCCGCTCCCGATCACGGCCACCTTATGACCGTTGGCCGGGGCTTTTTCCACAGCCTGAGACTCTTCCGGATGGGTGTGCATATAATCTGCCACAAAGCGCTCCAACTTGCCGATAGCCACCGGCTCGCCTTTCACGCCCAGAATGCACTGACCTTCGCACTGTGTTTCCTGCGGGCAAACGCGGCCGCAGACAGCAGGCAGCAGCGAATCCTGCGCTATCACACCTGATGCTGCTGCAATATTGCCTTCTGCCACGTGCGCTATGAATTCCGGAATCTGTATGTTTACAGGGCATCCGCCCACGCAGCGGGGATTCTTGCAATGCAGGCAGCGGCTTGCCTCAAGCATAGCCTCCTGAAGGTCATAACCATACGATACTTCTTCAAAATTGTGCGCACGGACTTTGGGGTCCTGCTCACGCACTGCAACTCTGGGAATCTTATTTGCCATAACTTTCCATTGCTGCCGCCTCCTCCGGCTTATACTGACGCGAACGGCGCATTGCTTCGTCCCAGTCCACAAGGGCACCGTCAAACTCAGGCCCGTCCACGCAAGAGAAATATGTCTTTCCACCCACGCTCACGCGGCAGGCACCGCACATTCCGGTGCCGTCCACCATAAGCGTGTTCATACTCACCTGGATGGGGATATTCAGTTTCATACAGGTGAGGGTAGCAAACTTCATCATTATCATAGGGCCTATGGCCACACAGTTGGTGTAAGTCTTGCCTTTGGCGTAAAGGTCTTCCAGGCAGGCTGTACCAACCCCCTTGAACCCCTCGCTGCCATCGTCGGTACATAGATAGAGATTGTCGCAGGCAGCGGAGAGCTTATCCGTATATATCAGCAAATCTTTGGTTCTGGCACCGATTATCACATCCACCGGCACGCCGTGATCGTGCAGCCAGCGGGCCTGAGGATAAACCGGAGCGGTGCCCAGACCGCCGGCGATGAATACATAGCGGCGCTGCTTAAGCTCCTCTGCGCCGGCGTTCACAAACTCGGACGGGTTGCCCAAAGGGCCCACCACGTCGGCAAACGAATCGCCCACGTTGAACTGTTCTACCATCTTATGGCTGGAACGGCCAATAAGCTGAATGACCACCGTCACTGTACCTTTCTCCGCATCGGAGTCGCTCACGGTGAGTGGTATGCGCTCCCCTTTCTCATCGTCGCGGATAATAAGGAACTGGCCCGGCAGGGCAGCCGCGGCCAGTCTCGGAGCCTCGATCTCCATCAGATAAATCTGAGGAGCGAGCATCCGTTTTTCCAAAATCTTATACATTGTACCGCAGATTATATTCTATATGCGGCAAATGTAATAATTTATTTGGTACCTTTTTCAGTCTCCACTTCAGAAGCGGTGTATCCAAGTTTACGAATCGCCTTTGCAAGTTTGTCCTTGGAGGTTTTCGTGGGGTCGAATTTAAAATAGACTGTCTGGGTTTCGAGGTCTATCTTACAATCTTTAATCCCCTTCTCGTAAGGGAGGACATCCTTGCACTTCTTCACGCAGTTCTTGCACTCTATGCTGGTCACAAAGGTAACCTCCTCATAGTTTGCCTGTTTCTTCTTGTCTGCCGCAAATGCGCCCACCGACACCATTAACAGCAGAGACGTCATCAAAATTGTAATTCTTGCTTTCATATCGTTATCGTTTTATTATTTCCACAATGTATATCTCAATCCCAGGTAGAATTTGCGACCCATCAGAGGGCCCCAAACCACCGAGGCGTCAAAATCTGCACCAAACGGGTCGTCCGCTCCCAGTATGGCGTCGTGCTGACGGAAGCCGGTGATGTTCTCCACCCCGGCGTAGATGTCCATAGCCCGCATCTTGTGGGTAATCTGGCCATATAGCATGGGGTATACCGGCGAATAATCCATATTCCAGGCCGTCGCCGCATAATTGGGAAGGCGCATGGGGCCGTTCAGCTGTGCGGTGAAGTCGAATATCCACTTGCTCAGATTGGTCTTGTACTGCAGGTTCAGCACCCCTTTGTAGAGGTTTGTCATGGGGCGGACAATCTCTTTTCTGACACCGGCATCCATAATACGCACTCTGGGGTCTGTGTAACGGAATGTGAGCAAAGCATTGAAATGCTCGCTGAAGTCCAGCGACAGGTCCGCCTGAAGGGTCTGGGTGGCCGATTGTACCATGGTGAAGCAGGTGATGCCGGGCGCCCATTCTCTGTCGGCATAAACATGATTGGCAAAGTCGGTACGGAAATATTCCAGACTGATAAAGCTTGCGTCCTCATCTCCAAGCGGCAAATAATATGTTACGTTGCCGCCAAAGGTGATGCCGTCTTCCATATCCATGTTAAAGCCCCTGTTTGTCTCCTGGTCATTCACATAGCTGAATATAAGCTGCCTGTTGTTGGAGAACTGCCCGTAGTTGTCTGCAAACGCGCTGGGAGAATGATATGCGCGCCCCGCGCTGCCACGGAACACCAGATCGTGCACCGGGACAAATTTTATGGTGGCCCGGGGTGCGAACAGCCATTTCTGATAATAGCTATTGTAGTCCAGACGGGCTCCCGACAACACGGTGAGGTGATCGCCGTATCGGAAAGTGTATTCTGCCATTGCGCCGGGCATTATCTCTTTCTTGTGGGGGATAAACAGGCTGCCGGCCATGCTTCCAAAACCTTCAGGGAGAAAACGGTATTCCTCTCCGGTATCGTCAAACTGACCGGTAAGGGCTGCCTCTACGGTGTGACTCTCATTGATATCGTTGTGATACAGCAGGTTTGCAAACCAGGTGTGCTGCAGTCCCTGATAGCGTTTGTACCCGAAACTTGCATCGGTCTCGTACCGGTTGAAGGTGGTTACAAACGCCAGGCTGCTGCTCTGGTCTTCGTTCATCGGCATTCCGACCTTGAGATAGCCGTTGTAGAGGCGGTTGCCGATAAGCGACCCCCAGGCGGCGGGACGCTGCTGATTTGCCATATCGCGGGTAAAGGCCATCTGCCCGCCCACGCGGTCATCGTCCACCACCTTGAAGCCGAAGCGTATCTGAAGACCGCTGGGGTCGTAATACAGCCACCGGTTGGAGACGTTAATCTGACGGGTGGTGGGGTCGTCGCGAAAACCGTCGCCGTTGTGGTCCATCATGGAGTTGGCGTAGGAGAAGTATGTCAGCAGGATTGTGCTCCAGCGGTCATTCAGCTGCAAGGCCGATATTATGTTGCCGTCAAACATCTTGTCGCTGCTGCCGTACAGGTTCACGAACAGCGGCGTCTCGTCCACCGGCTTGCGGTGCTCCATGTCAATCTGGCCCGTGATGCCGCCGGAGTCATTCGCCACCGATGTGGGACCCTTGGAGATAAGTATGTTCTCCAGCCACTGCCCCGGCACATAATTGAAGCCGAATGTAGATGAGAGGCCTCGCATCACCGGCATCTTCTCGTCCTGCATCTGGGTGTATACGCCGGAAAGGCCCAGGAGCTTGATCTGGCGCGCCCCGGTCACTGCGTCGGAATAGCCCACGGAGATGCTGGCGGTGTTCTCGAAGCTCTCCGCCAGGTTGCAGCAGGCCATCTTGCAGATACCGGCGGCGGTGATGGCCTCGGTGTTGAATTTGCCGGAGCGTTTCAGACTGGAGCCCCGCGCTACGTACACCGCCTCCTGCAGGGTATCCTCTTCTGCCAGCTCGCTTCCAGGCACTGGAATGTCCTCTTCCAGCTGGGCATAAGCCGCCCGGCCAAGACACAGTAAAAAAATGATGAATGTGATTCTTTTTATAGTCATAATATTCTGTCAATTAAGGATTTGTGTGTTATACCGATAGGACCGGCAGCATACACTAAACCCTTCTGACAGAATACAGTGCGAGAGCAGTACGCCCTGCCGCAGCACGGCCGGCGATGCAATAATCCGGCTGAACGTATGTCACAACCGGCTGCGCTTCACACAACGCCGCCTGCATCAGAGGTGCAGGGGCGCACTTTACGGCGATATCATCTCCGCCGCCCGGCACAAGCTGTGCCTCCGAGAGCCAGTGCAGCGAATTGGAGCAGCAGTCAGCTTCGCTTATCTGCATGCCATGCTCGCCGGAAGTGCTCTCGTGCTCTTCTATGCAATGGTGATGATGGTGCGTGCAATGTGCCTCATCTTCGCAATGGTGATGATGTACCTGCTCGCATACATCGTTGGCAAGCACACCCAGCACCTCCACCGTATGGTCCACGGCGCATTCGTGGAGCCGGAACCCCATGAATGCGGCGATATAGACCACCAGCAGAAGTGCTACGGATATCTTGCCTGTAAGTTTCATTATTTAACCTCTGTGATGTAGGGCATGCGGGCCATGAAGGTGGCATCCTCAGTATCTTTGAGAAAGCCGTATGCCTTCTCAAACTGGGTCATGGTCTCTTCCCAGCGGTTTGCGGGAGTACTGTTGCCGAACAGGGACTTTACTGAAACCTTGCCGCCGAACATCTCCATCAGACGCTCCATTGTGCTCTTGGGAGCGGGGCATTCAACCAGTTTGTAATCTTCCAGACCTGCCAGGGAAGCGGCGTATGCGATGGCATCCACCAGACCGCCCTTCTCGTCTGCCAGACCGATGCCGAAGGCGTCACGTCCGCACCATACGCGGCCCTGTGCGATTTCGTCAACCGCCTCTTTGCTCATGTCACGGCCGCCGGAGACAATGGTGAGGAATTCATCGTATACACCCTCTATCGAGTTCTGCATATATGCCTGCTCTGCAGCGTCCAGGCTGCGCATGCCGCGCAGTGCGTCGCTGTGGTCGTGGCTGTTGACACCCTGCACGTTGATCTTCAGGGTCTTCTTAATACCGCTGCCGATATTGGGAATCATTGCGAATACGCCAATCGAACCGGTCAGAGTGGTGTTGTTGCAGAATATCTTGTCGCTCTCTGCGCTGATCCAGTATCCACCGGAAGCTGCGTAGTCGCCGTAAGATGCCACAACGGGCTTCTCTTTGCGGAGCAGCTCCATCTCGCGGCGTACAAACTGCGATGCCTGCACGCTGCCGCCGGGAGAGTTCACGCGGAACACCACAGCCTTGATGGTGGAATCCTTGCGTACCTTCTCTACCTGGGCTGCGAACTTGGCTCCCACGATAGAGGTCTGCTCATCGCCGTCGTTCACAATCTCGCCGTTTGCGTAAAGCACAGCCACTTTCTCTTTGGCCTTGGTCTTGGACACCTGTGCCAGACGTGCGGGAGCATAGTCGCCCAGCTTCACAAAGCCCACCTTCTCAAACTTCTCAGCATCCACAAGGCTGCACAGATACTCCTTCATCTGGTCTGCATAGTAAATGGTATCCACCATATTGCGGTCCAGCAGGCTCTGAGCCTTCTCAAGCTCCAGATTGTTGATCCAGCCGTCCAGCTGCTCACGGGTAAAGTCGCGGCTGGCGCAGATCTCGTCTGCCATGGAGTTCCACATGCCGTCCACAAAAGCCTTGGTCTGGAGACGGTTCTCTTCGCTCATGGCATTCTTGATGTACATCTCGCCGGCAGATTTGAACTTGCCGTGACGTATGAGCTGAACCTCAACGCCCAGCTTGTCAAGCAGGTCCTTGAGAAAGTAACTCTGGGTGGAAAGACCCACTATCATAGCTTCGCCGTCGGTGTTCATCACCAGCTTGTCGGCTGCGGAATCCAGGTAATAGTTCAGAGGAGAGAAGTTCTCTGAATATGCCACGATGGCCTTTCCGCTGGCGCGGAAGCGGGTCAGCGCGGCGCGCAGTTCCTCTGCGTTGGAGAGGGAGATGCTCATGCCGTCTGTGTTCATGTAGATGAGCTTCACCGCGGGGTCATCTGCAGCTGCGTCAATGGCGCGCACTGCGTCAAGAATGGTGAGCTTGCTGCCGTTGGAACGGTTCATCATTGCCATGGGGGACATATCCTCCACTGCCCTCTCGCAAATCACGGTGGATTTATCTATCCTGAGAACTGCGTTGCTCTTGGGGACGGTGGGGGTACCCTTGCCTGCGGATGCGGCACTGCCCATGCCGATAAGGAGGAACATGGCCACCAGCACTGCCAGAAGGCATCCCAGCAGCGAACCGAATACTATTTTCCAGAAAGTTTTCATATCAGTGTAGTTTATTATTAATCGTTAAAGAACCTCCATAATCAGGGGGAGGCGGGTCGCGTTGGACCCCTTTATGAGTATGGTCTTGCCCTCCGGCTGCAGCTTGCGGAAGAACTCCTTGAGTTGCAGCGAAGTGTCAAACACCAAATCTCCCTCGGCGGCCACCGCCTTGAATTCGCTGGCGCCCACCAGGTATATCTCGTTAGTGATCTTGCGGGCCTTGGCCAGGATCTCCGCGTGGGCATCCTTGGAATACTTGCCCAGCTCCAGCATGTCGCCCAGCACCAGCGCCTTGTTGGGGAACGATGTGGCGGCAAAGTTGTCCAGAGCAGCGTTCATGCTGCTGGCGTTGGCGTTGTATGCATCCAGGATAACTATGTTGCGACCGGTGTCTATCAACTGCGAACGGCTGTTGGAGGGAACATACGCCTCGATGGCAGCCACAGCAGAGTCAAAGTCTACCTCAAAGTAGCCGCCCACGGCCAGCGCGGCAGCCACGTTGGTGGCGTTGTAAGAGCCTATGAGGCGGGTGGTGATGCGAGACACCACATCGGCCACCTCAATCTCCATGGTGAGATAGGGGTTCACGCGGGAGGTCTTGAGCACCCTGATTCCGGAATAATCCACGCCGTAGGGCATCAGTTGCAGCCCCTTGCGCTCGCGTACCATCCCGTCCAGATACTCATTGTCCACGTCGTAGAATGCAAGGCCGCCGTGTTCGCTGAGCCAGTCGTACAGCTCGCCCTTGGTTTTCTTGACCCCTTCAAAGCTGCCGAATCCCTCCAGGTGAGCCTGCCCCACGTTGGTCACAAGGCCGCAGGTGGGCATGGCCAGATTCACGGAGGAGGTGATTTCGCCGGGATGGTTGGCACCCATCTCCACCACTGCAATCTCAGTCTCGGGGGTTATCTCCAGCAGGGTCATCGGCACGCCGATGTGGTTGTTGCGGTTGCCCTGGGTGCAGGTTACCTTGTACTTGGTGCTGAGCACGGCGTTTATCATCTCCTTGGTGGTGGTCTTGCCGTTGGTGCCGGTGATGCCTATCACGGGGATGTCAAACAGGCTGCGGTGGTGCTTGGCCAAAGCGCGGAACGCCTCCAGCGAATCGTCCACGACTATCAGCTTGTCGGTAAGGTCTTCAGTACAGTTTTCGTAAACGTGGATGTTGTCCACTACGCAACATTTGGCTCCCCGCTCCACTGCGTGCGCAGCAAACTCGTTGGCGTCAAAGTTCTCTCCCTTCAGGGCAAAGAACATCTCGCCGCCCTTGATTTCGCGGGTGTCGGTGGTGTAGCCATTACAAGCCTTGAACAGCTTGTAAAGCTTCTCTACATTAAACTTGTCACCTCTTAAGTCCATATGCTCAAGTTTCGCAAATATATTATTTTCTTCTTGTTGAGCGTCAGATCTTTTGCGAAACTTTTCCCTGACGCACAACCTTTTTATAACGTATCCCCATCCCTAAATCCCTTCCCTCGGGGGAGGGACTTACTCTACGCCCTTCGGGCTCTAATCATCACGCCTATTACGACGTGCCGGTGGAGCCGAAGCCGCCGGCGCCGCGCGCACTCTCTGCCAGATCGTCTACCTGCTCCCATTCTACCCGCTCGTGACGCGCCACCACCATCTGGGCGATGCGCTCGCCGGGGTTGATGATGAACGGCTCGCGGCCAAGGTTAACCAGCAGCACGCATATCTCGCCGCGGTAGTCCGCATCTATGGTGCCGGGGGCGTTGGTCACGGTGATGCCGTGCTTGGCAGCCAGGCCACTGCGGGGGCGAATCTGCGCCTCGTACCCTTCCGGGAGCTCAATGAACAGCCCGGTGGGCACCATGGTCCTGTCCAGGCTGCCCAAGATTATCGGCTCCTCTATGTTGGCCTTGAGGTCCATACCCGCAGAAAACTCCGTGGCGTAGGCGGGTGCCGGGAACTTGGATTTATTGACTATCTTGACTTTCATATATCAGGCGTTACGTGTTTTATACAGATAGAACCCTGCCGGCAAAAGGTAGAGCAGCATCAGCAGCGTATGCACTCCCATCTTGGGCCAGAGCGACATCTCGGGCAACAGCAGTGAGCCGCCGTAAATCGCCAGCGCGAACCCTATCAGCAGCAATATCTTTTTCCAGTTGTACGGTATCGGGTAATACTTGTTGCCCAGAATCAGAGAAATCACCATCATCACCAGATAGCTGGCGATATGCGCCCAGGCGGCGGCGTGATAGCTGAAGCGTGGCATGAACACCACATTTATGACGATGGTAACCAGCAGTCCCGCAAGGGTAATCCACACCGCATAGTTGGTCTTGCCGGAGAGCTTGTACCACATGCTTATGTTGAACTGCATGCCCAGCATCACGTATGCCATCAGCATTATCGGGGTGATTTCCAAACCGATGCGGAAATCCTTGCCCAGCATAAGGCCGATTACATCCAGATAGAGCATCACAAACAGGAAACCCGCCATGCAGAAGGCCACAAAGTAGGTCATCACCTGCGCATAGAGGGTCTTGGAATCCTTCTGCTTCTCCCGCTGGAAGAAGAACGGCTCCGCCGCGTAGCGGAACATCTGCACAAACAGCGACATTATCACCGCTATCTTCACGCCGGCCTGATATACTCCAAGGTCAGCCCGCCATGCGGCACCGTCCAGCGCACGCATCAGCACGCGGTCCAGAAGGTCGTTCATAACCCCCGGCAGTCCCGCCAGCATCAGCGGAATGGAATAGACCAGCAGCGCGTGGCACACCTTCCCGTCCGGCTTGAAGCGCAGGCGGAAAATCTCCGGCAGCAGCATCAGCATGCACACGATGCAGCTCACAAGTATCGCGAAGATGGCGTATGTAAAGTCCGGCGTGGGGCTAACCAGGCTGGTAATCAACGCCCCGCTGTGGTTTGCGAGATAGAGCGGCAGCGCCAGGTAAAGCAGCAGGTTCACACCCAGCTCGGTGAATATCTTCAGGGTCTTTATCACCGCGAATTTGAGCGCCTTATGCTCATACCGCAGGCGTGCAAAAAGGATGGCGGTGATTGTATCTATCAGCAGGATGGCCCCCACATAGACTATGATTTTGCCAAAGCCTTCATAGCCCAGAGCGCCGGAGATGCTGCCGGAAAAGAGCGACACGCCCACAAAGAACAGCAGGCACAGCCCCAGCACAATCATGAACGCGTTGGAGAAGATGCGGTTGGGGTCTGCATTGGTATCCCCCGCCTCTGCGGCATTCTTCTCTTTCTGCGCGTATTTGAAGCAACCCGTCTCCAGCCCCAACGCCAGCACCACCTGAAGGATGGCTATGTATGCGAGGAACTCCGTTACTATACCGTAGTTTTCCCGGGAAAGGATATTGGTATAGAGCGGCACCAGCAGGAAGTTCACAACCCTTGCCAGAATTGTGCTCAAGCCATAGATAGCAGTCTCACCTGCAAGCTGTTTAAACGGATTCTTTGCCATTTTAACAAATAACCCGTAAATATAGCATATTTTGTGAGTAGTTGTACGATTATTTTTCCGGAGCGGCTTGGCGCGAGCGCCTGCGCATGCGCAAAATGCCCGTCACGGCAAACGCCAGCATAGCCCCGAACATCATTACGATGCAGGTCATGGAGAAGGCGTTGCCACGTCTTACGCTGTCGGGACGGAACTCAAAGCGGATGTGATGCGCGCCGGCAGGCACGTTCATGGCCCGCAGCGTATAGTTCGCACGGAAGTGCTCCGCGGGAACATCGTCTATATAGGCCTTCCAGCCAAAAGGATAGTATATCTCAGAGAAGACGACAGTACCGCCGGAAGGGCTGTCGCAGTCATATTCCAGACGGTCCGGTTTGTATTCGGTAAGGTGTATCTCAGCCCCCTCGCCAGCCGGAGCAAAGCCCTGTACATAACCGCCAAAAGCATCAATATCCGCCACCACGGTGTTGCTCAGATCCACCTCCATCAGCGCCGCGCACTCCGCATCGGCACCGCTCACGGCCCGCAGGCTGTCTGCAAACCAGGCGTTGCCAAGGGCGCCGTCGTTGGGCACGGCCATGGTGATGCCGTCCTGCTCCACCACGTAGTACTTGGTATTAAGCATATCTATTACCGGATAGTGCATCTGGCTCAGGTGCTCGTCTATCAGATCCTGATAACGACGCAGTTTGGCCGCGCTGTAGCCGCCTATTGATTTCAGGCGATAGCTGGTGCGGTTCTCGTTGAAGGGGTTGCCGCCGGCAAGGTTGAACACCCTGAAATTGGGGTCCTTGTCCTGCAGGATGGCCTGCTCCCACGGCTGCACCGCAAAGTTGTTTTCAAACTGACGGGGGCTCTGGAAGTAGCTTTCGTTGAAAAAGCGCTTGTCCACGCCCCAGAGATCTATGAGGATAAGGACTCCGAGCAGCGCGGCCGCCCATCCCTGCTTGAGTTTTCCGGAGGCCATCAGCCATATCACACCGGCGCCCATGGCAATGAACAGCAGGCTGCGCCACGCATCGGCGGTAAGCATCGTGGCGCGCTGTTCCACTATCATAGGGAATATCCACTCTATGCCCTGTTGCTTGAAATAGGCCGTCAGCTGGGCATCGCTTGCCCCCACAAACGGCAGCAGCGAACGGCCAGCCAGAGCCAGCACCAGACATATACCGCCGGTGATGCCGGCACTCCACGCGAGTGCCTTCTCAACATCCTTGCGGCTGACTTTACCCTCCGCTATCTGCTTCACGGCCAGGAATCCCAGTATCGGGATTGCAATCTCTGCCACAACCAGTATAGACGATACCGCCCGGAACTTGTCGTACAGCGGGAACCAGTTGAAAAACAGTTTTGTAAATGGCATGAAATGATATCCCCACGAGAGCATCACAGAGAACAGCGTGGCTGCCAGCAACGCCCATTTGTAGGGACCTTTTACCAGGAACAAGCCCAGTATGAACAACAGACATATAATCGCCCCCAGATACACCGGGCCGGCGGTGAACGGCTGGTCGCCCCAATAGGTGGGAACACTGCGGCAGAAGCCGGCCGCCGCCTGCTGCTGCACCCCTTTGGACACCAACTGCTTATATAGCTTTGAGTCGCGACCCAGCTCATAATTGCTGCTGCCGCCCATGTAATTGGGCACCAGGAATGTGAGCGTCTCGTCTATGCCGTAGCTCCACTGGGTGGCGTATTCTATATCCAGACCACCCTCTGACTTAGCCTCTGAAGCATCGCCCTTATGCAGATCGCTGTGTCCGCCGCGCATGGTCTGAGTCATATATTCGCGGTTGGCAAAGGTGCTTGCGCTGGTCACACCCGCCCCGATTGCAAGGCTCGCAAAAAAGATTAGCGTAGCAACCACCCACTGCTTCATCCTCTTCTCCTTTATGTGGATGGAGAGTTCCGCGCACCACAGCACACCCGTCATCAGGCAGATATAATATGCCATCTGGGGATGCGGCGTGAGGCCCATCGCAGTGAAAAACATCACCATGGCGCTGCCCCACCCGTATTTTTTCCGGTAGATGAGCAGCATGCCCGCCATCATCAGGGTCATCCACGCCAGCGAGCTGGTCTTGCCGCCGTGATTGGCGCCGATGATTATCAGAAAGTATGAAGAAAATGCTATCGCAACCGCGCCTGCCGCACTCATCCATCGGCCCACCCCAAAGGAGCGCATCAGTATGAAAAACGCAATCAGATAGAACAGGATGGTCATTATCTGATTTGTATGTCCCAGGTGGAAAAAGTTGTGCAGCGGGCTAAGGACCTTCTCCGAGAGGTAATGCGCCCCGCCTATCTGGTAGTTGGGCATGCCGGAGAACAGCGCCCCCGTCCACCAGGAATTGCCCCCTTCGTTGAGGCGGTAGTTGCGGCACTCCTGCACCGCCGCCGTACCGTTCACGCCGTCGGCATTGCCAATCACCTTGCCTTCCAGCACCGGATAGCAATAAACCGCCGCGATGGCGACAAACAGTATTGCAATAATGATGTACGGGAGGATATCTTTCTTGAAGATCATGACTTACTGTTTTTTAAGTGAAAGCCCGATGGCGGCCACGCGCCTGGTGGACGTTGTGATTCTGTGACGGTCGGCGATGCGGTAAGGAGCCACGGCGGCGATGTGTTCGCCGGCGGCATCTTCCCAGAAGACGATGCGGGCGCGCGACTTCTGCTCCAAATCCAGTTTGAGATCGGTGAAAAAGTCGCTCACAAGGCGGCTGCCCATCATCCCGAGGGGGGTGAAGCGGTCGCCTTGACGCCAGGGTCTACTCTTTAAGCCTTCGGGCAGAGTATCGGCATCGGCATAAAGGGTGCCTGCAGGCGCCCCTTTAGGGTCAAAACCAGCGGGCATATCGAACACAGAAACCTCCAGCCGGTAATCGGTATCTGTTCTGGGATATATCTTGAAGTATTCGCGGTCGCGGATCAGGCGGTGGGTGGGGCTCAGAAACTCCTTGCCGGAACCCGTGGCCTCCAGCGCATCCGAAACCTGCGAAGCCGTGAAACAGTATGGCTCCAGAAAGCGGAACATCCAGTAATCGCGGTGCGGCTCGGCAGTCAGTTTTTCAATGGATATGCACTCAGTATCGCCGTCGCTGGAGCACAACTCCGCCCGTTTGGCGGCGAACAAGCCGTCCAGAATCTCCTCCGCCTGGCCAAAGCGCTTCGCCTCCAGAGCGAATGTGTTCAAAAACGACGGATTGATCTTCTCGAACTCCGGGAATACGTTGTGGCGCAGCCGGTTGCGGGCGATGGCGGTATCGGCGTTGGTGACATCTTCCCTGAAGGCGATATGATGCTCCGCGGCGAACTCCTCAATTGCACGGCGGCTGAAGCCCAGCATGGGGCGCAGCACGGCGCCGTTAGCCTCCCGGATGCCACCCATCCCGCGCAGTCCGGTGCCGCGCAGCATATTGAGCATCATGGTCTCTGCCGTATCATTCTGATTGTGAGCCACCAGCAGACGGCCGTAGCCATGCTCTGCCATCAGTTCCGTGAACCATCCGTAGCGGAGTTCCCGCGCCGTCATTTCAATGGAAATCCCGTGTTCGGCAGCATAAGAGCGGGTGTCAAACCGCTTCACATAGAACGGGATGCCGGCGGCGGCACAGGTGTCGCGCACCAGAGCTTCGTCTGCATCGCAGTCGCCAGGCCTCAGCCCAAAGTTCACGTGCGCCACGCCCAGCTTACGCACCGGGGTGGAGTGCAGTGCCAGATAAAGCATCGTCATAGAATCCACGCCGCCGCTCACTGCCAGCAGCAAGGGGCAGTCGCCCGATGCAAGCAGCCTCTCCAGAGCGTTGTCAAAAGCGCGCTGCACTATTCGAACTTATATGTGAAGGTGATTCCGGCAATCTCCTGGAACTGCAGGGCGGGGAAAAGCTTCACGTTGCCCGCATCGTCCAGTATGGGGTTGCCGTTGGCATCGTTGAGCGATTTGAACTTGATCTTGTCGTCGTAGATGGCGCGGCAGTTCAGGGTGAACGAGATGAACTTGGTGAGCGGTGCGCTTACCGCCAGGGTCCAGTCCACAGTCATGTTCTGGGGCTTCTTCAGGTAGTTGGAGAAGGTATCGAAGGTGGTGCTCACGTTTAGCCCCTGGGCGCTTGCGCTGGCCGTGAAACGGAGCTTTGCACCAAGCTCCCAGCGGGCCAGCTGGTCCGGCTCGTTACCGTAGCGGGCGCGCAGGGTTTCATCCGATACAAACTGCACGTTTCCGGTGAGCGGGGTGAAGGTAATGGAGATACCTTTGTGGCTCCACGTTGCACCGGCACCGAGGGTCATGGTTGCGGGAGAGAAGAAGCGGGACACGATGTCGCTCCCTATGTTGCCCGCATAACCGGGGCTTATCTGTGATTTGAAAGCGTAGCCCAGCGTTCCGCTGAAGTTGCCCTTCAGGGTATAGCCCAACTCGTCGTTCAGGATGATGTAATCGGCATTCTTCTGGAAGCCCACACCGAACGTCTGGGTAAAGCCGTATGCCACCTGCAGCCTGTTGTTAAAGGTTATCTTGTCCTTTGCATAGTTGGCGTTGGCGTCTATGGTAGAGCCGAACGACGCGCTGCCGTTGCCGCCGGCCGCCCAGTCGGTGAGGGAGGTCTGCTTGAAACTCAGCGTGGTGAGCGCCCATGAAGTCCAGTGGTCTTCCGGGAGCGGTGCGGGGGCAGCCTCCTGAGCCCTTGCGCCCAGGAAACCGACGATAACCAGAACTGCGGTGACAATTGACTTTTTCATCCTGCAAGTTTTAATAAGCCTTGGCAAAAATCACCCTGCGGTGAGAAGGCTTGCCGCTGTATACGCATTTGCCCTCTTCTTCGCAAACGAAGCTGTCCATGGGGATGCAGCGGATGGTAGCCTTGGTCTCTTCCTGGATACGGGCCTCGGTCTCGCCGGTGCCGTCCCAGTGGCAGAGGAGGAAGTAACCCTGCTCTATCTTCTCTTTGAACTCGTCCCAGGTATCCACCTTGATGGTGTGCTCTGCGCGGAAGTTGAGCGCCTTGCTGTATATGTTCTCCTGAATCTCGTCCATAAGGGCTTTCAGCTTCTCAGCCAGACCCTCTTCAGGCATGCTCTCCTTGGTGAGGGTGTCGCGGCGGGCAACCTCGGCCATGCCGGCGGCCAGGTCGCGAGGACCGATGGCCACGCGTGCGGGTACTCCCTTGAGCTCCCACTCTGCAAATTTGAAGCCGGGGCGCAGGTTGTCGCGGTCGTCTATCTTCACTGTAAGGCCCGCTTTCTCGCACTCCGCCTTGAGGGAATCCATCTTGGCCAGTATCGCCTCGCGCTCTTCCTGGCTCTTGTAGATGGGCACCATAACCACGTGGATGGGCGCCAGCTTGGGCGGCAGCACAAGGCCGTTGTCGTCGCTGTGAGCCATGATAAGCGCACCCATCAGACGGGTAGAAACACCCCATGAAGTTGCCCATACATATTCCAGCGTGCCCTCCTTTGAGGAGAACTGCACGTCAAACGCCTTTGCAAAGTTCTGCCCCAGGAAGTGCGAGGTGCCTGCCTGAAGGGCGCGGCCGTCCTGCATCATCGCCTCTATGCAGAGGGTGTCGATGGCGCCGGCAAAGCGTTCGCTCTCGCTCTTGTGGCCCACCACCACCGGCAGTGCCATAAAATCGCGGGCAAAGGTGGCGTATACGTTCACCATCTTCTCTGTCTCGGCGATAGCCTCGGCGCTGGTGGCGTGTGCGGTATGTCCCTCCTGCCAGAGGAACTCTGCGGTGCGCAGGAACAGGCGGGTGCGCATCTCCCAGCGTACCACGTTCGCCCACTGGTTGATCAGAATGGGGAGGTCGCGGTATGAATTGATCCAATTCTTATATGTGTTCCAGATGATGGTCTCCGAGGTGGGGCGCACGATAAGCTCCTCTTCCAGCTTTGCATCGGGGTCCACTACCACTCCGTTGCCGTCGGGAGCCACTTTCAGGCGGTGGTGGGTAACCACTGCGCACTCTTTTGCAAACCCTTCTACATGCTCCGCCTCACGGCTGAGGAACGATTTTGGGATAAACAACGGGAAATATGCGTTCTGGTGGCCGGTCTCTTTGAACATCTTGTCCAAAGCGTCGTGCATCTTCTCCCAAATAGCATAGCCATAGGGTTTTATCACCATACAGCCGCGCACTGCAGAGTTCTCTGCAAGGTCGGCTTTAATCACGATATCGTTGTACCACTGAGAGTAGTTCTCGCTCCTTGAAGTCAGTTCTTTTGCCATAAAATCTGCCGTTGGTATAAATATTGCTATATTTGCTTTTGAAAACGTACGCAAAAATACAAAATAAATTATATAGGAGGTAATATTATGAAAAACAGACTTTTTATTTTATCGCTCCTGGCGCTGTTCGGACTCGCTTCTTGCGGCACGACCAGCTATTATTCATCTGTATACGATGATACCATCTACAGCCGCCCCCAGCGCGCAAAACTCACAGTAGTGCGCGACGGCGTTTCGGGCAACTACAATAATAACGCCCTTTATGACGACGATGTCTACGACCTCGAAGAGGGCGAGACATACGCTCAGCGTCTGCACAAGTTTGACGACGCACCTGTGGACAGATATGTGGTATACGTAGATTATTATGGCTGGGACAACCCCTGGTACAACCCCTGGTGGGGTCCCACTTACCGCTACAGCTGGTATTCACCCTGGCGTTATTCCTACGCATGGTACAACACCTGGTGGTACGACTCATGGTACGGCTGGGGCTGGCGTGACCCTTACTGGTACAGCGGCTGGGCTTGGTACGATCCATGGTACAGCCCCTGCTGGTACAGCTACGGCTACTGGGGTCCCCACTACGGCCCTTACTATTACGGCTGGAACTATGGCTGGCATCACCACGGATGGGGCAGCAGCTTTGCATGGCATGGCGGCGGAGTACACCGTCATCACCATAACAACTTTGGTGCATACAGCAACGGACGCCGCAGCACCGCCGGCAACTATAATAACGGAGACACCCGCATGCGTCAGGCATCGGCTATCAGCCGCAGCGTGAACCGCCGTGCAAACGAGAGCAACATGGTGGCAACCTCATCTGCCCGCCGTTCTTCCCGCACCGCACTTGCTAGTTCTTCCGCATCTGCATCCCGCGTGGCAACCGGTCGCATAGACGGCCGCCGCTCCAGCGTGGCATCGGCTTCGTCTTCAACCTCCCGCCGCGGTACATCAACCGTGGGCAATACCTCCACCAACGCGCGTACCGCAGCTTCCAGCAGCCGCTCCGCATCATCATCTGCACGCAGTTCATCGTCCAGAGTTAGCAGCTCTTCTTCCAACGCCCGCAGCGCAGCTACCGGCGTAAACAGCAGCAGCTCAAGCTCCCGCAGCTCTTCCGGCGCAACTGTTACCAGGAATGCCTCCACAGGCCGTTCTTCATACAGCAACAGTTCCACCCGCCGCGGCACCCCTTCTGCTTCCAGCTCATCAAGCAGCAGCCGTTCTTCAAGCCGCAGCTCATACTCCGGAAGCAGCTCGCGCAGCAGCTCTTCCAGCCGTGGCAGCGCTTACTCCAGCGGATCGCGCAGCAGTAGCAGCTCTTCCAGCCGCAGTTCATACTCCGGCAGCAGCTCGCGCAGCAGCAGTTCCTCCAGCCGTAGCAGCTATTCCGGCAGCTCATCCAGCTCCCGTAGCTCCTACTCAGGCGGCAGCCATTCCAGCGGCGGATACTCCGGTGGCGGTCATTCCTCCGGCGGCGGACACTCCTCCGGCGGCGGACACTCCTCCGGCGGCAGCTCAGGCGGCCGCAGGTAAGCGCCATCCCCATATAGATAATTGTTTAACTTGATAGATTTACGGTAAAGATGAAAAAGTTCAGTTTGATAGCAATTGTATTGCTGGCGGTATCCTTCTCCGCCGGTGCGCAGGGGCGCGAAGACGCTCTGAGGTACTCTGAGCAGAATTATGTGGGCAGCGCGCGCACCATAGCTATGGGCAACGCCTTTACCGCCTTGGGTGGCGATCTTGGCGCACTCTCCATAAACCCAGCATCCTCCGCACTCTATAACTGCTGCGAATTTGCCATTACCTCCGGATTCCAGTGGGAGACCAACAAGGCCGTATTCTCTACTTCCGAGAACGACTACACCTCCCCTGTGGCAAAGCGCACGGTATTCACAGTGCCCAACATAAGCGTAGTGTTCGCGCTTCCCACCGGCAGGGACCGCGGCCTTGTAAACACCACATTCGGTTTCGGTTACAACAAGATAGCCAACTTTAACACCCACGTCTCATTCAACGGCAACCATACCGGCAGCAGCCTGCTGGGCAACCTTGCAGAGGGACTGGAGGGTGTAGACAACAGCGAACTGCTGGCAGACGACGCGTTTGAAGTGGGCTATTGCACCAATCAGGAGATACTTGCATTTGATGCATTCCTGCTGAATCCCTATCACAACATGACCGATTCCTATCTGGGTGCAACTGAAAACGAGTGGACCGACGGCCTTGGCGTGGACAACATCCTCAACATGAACTACGACCGCATCCGCAAGGGCGGCATCTACGACATGGCCTTCAACTTTGGCCTGAACTTCAGCGACAAGCTGTATATCGGTGCAAACCTGAACTTCAACATCGTCAACTTTGTAGACGACCTGCTCTATGAAGAGGACGGCATGCTTGCCGGCAATTACTTCCAGAGCGGATTCAAGTCGATGAGTTACAACTACTGGCAGCAGACAGACGGTGTTGGTGTCAACGCACAGATAGGTGCCATCTGGGTTCCCACCCGCTTCCTCCGTCTGGGTGCATCCTACACCACTCCTACCCTTTATAACCTCACCGATACCTGGCAGGAGACCATGGTGTCCGAGTTTGACGGTACCACGGATTGCAAGTCGGTTACCAGCCAGTCTCCCTGGAAATCTTACCAATACCAGGTAAAGGCTCCGCAGAGATACTCGCTGGGTGCGGCCTTCGTATTTGGCCGCTCAGGTCTGGTAAGCATAGATTATGAGAGCACCAAGTACTACAACACCAAGATGGCAGACGGCAACGGCAACCAGAACACCTTCAACGATGTCAACGATATCATCCAGAGAACCTGTTCCAAGTGCGATATCCTCCGTCTGGGTTGCGAGCTGAACACCTTCAACGACTGCTCCCTCCGCGCCGGTTACAACATCTACCTGTACGATATCCCTTACCGCTACGTATCGTTCGGCCTCGGCAAGCGCGTGAGCGAGAACTCCACACTGGACTTCGCGTTCCGATATCGTCTGACTGACAACTACTCCATGAAGCCTTACGACGACTATGCGTTTGACGACACCGTGATGGAGTACAAATGCGAGGCTCCCGCAGCAGGAATCGCCAACCGTGCATACGATCTGCTGCTCACCTGGAGAGTTAAGTTCTAAACATAACGATATGCAAGAAACGGCGGCAGCAATGCCGCCTTTTTTGTACCTTTGCCATATATGCCCAAGTTCAAGATATACACCCGCTCTTTCTCTCCTGAGCTGTACAAGCTTTCCAAGGGTCTTTACCCGGAGGGAGTAGAGGCCGTGCGTCTTACCGACCGCACCGCGGACGGCTATTTTTATGCGATGCTGCGCGACACCGACTGCGACATTGCAATCAATATTGACGAGGATGCGTACGTGACCGAACCCGAGGCGGTGATGGCGCTGGCGCAGCGGGTATATGAAGAAGGATGGGCGAATGCCGGCGCCTGCGACTGCGGCCCGGGGTGCCCCCGCAGCCACAACCCGATTGTGACGAATCCCTTTTTCAACATCCTGAACCTGAAGCTGATTCGCGAGAAGTACACCGGTCCGGCACAGATCCGCTCCTTTGACTACCATCCGGTTAAGGAACAGATGAAAGAGGCCTTTCTGCAGCAGGTCACAGAGCCTTTGCAGTGCGACTTTGACATTTACGATTTTGAGCCGTATTACAGCTTCTACCTCTGGCTGGCATACAACTTTAAGACGCTTTACCTACCCGCACGGCGTCACAAAGACGGCATGTCCACAATACTTTCAGACGGTGCCGGCCACGACCTTTGCGTGCACAGCTGGATGGCCCGCAAATACAAGGTGCAGATGGACCAGACGTATCGTATCGATTCGCTGATAAACGAGGCATACGCCCTCCGTGGCATCCCCCGCCCCGTTTTCTCGCGCTGGAATCATCTCTCCTTCGCCCTGGAACTGGGCCTGAGCTATATCAAAAAAGCATTTATACGCATCTCCCGCTGGCCCGGCAAGATCCGTCGCAAAATAAGACATCTCAGGGAGAAATGACTTTTCCCGTAAAGTTGCTAACTTTGTTCTGATATGAGTGAATCTTCCCTCAAGACCAAGACGGCAAAGGGGCTGTTCTGGGGCGGTATGAACAACGGCCTGCAGCAGCTCATCGGGGCCGTTGTGGGGCTGGTGCTGCTCAGCCGTCTGGCTCCGGGCGACTACGGCATAGTGGGGATGTTGGCCATCTTCACCGCAATCGCCGTCACCATGCAGGAGGGGGGCTTCAAGGCGGCGCTCATCAACCGCGGCGAATTCAGGGCAGAAGACCATAACGCCGTGTTCTGGTTCACGGTGGCCGTGAGCGCACTGCTCTACATCATCCTGTTCTTCCTGGCAGGGCCCATCGCCCGCTTCTACAACCAGCCGGAGCTGGTAAAGGTGGCGCGGGTGCTGTTCCTCTCGTTCTTCTTTGTGAGCCTTTCGATATCGTCAGATGCAGTTCTGCTGCGCAAGATGATGATCCGGCAGCGGGCAGCCATGGACATCGCCGGCGGCGTGGTGGCGGGTGTCATCGCCATAATCATGGCGGTAAAGGGGTTCGGCTACTGGGCGCTGGTGGCCCATTCCGTGTCGCAGTCGCTTGTCACATCTCTGCTCAAGCTCATATTCTCGCCGTGGAAGCCCAGTCTCAGGATAGATCTCAAACCGGTGCGCGAGATGTTCGCCTTTGGCTTCAAGCTGGTTGCGGCGTCGTTTGTAACGCAGATTCAAACCAACATATTCTCCGTGATTCTGGGGCGCGCATATTCCAAGACGGAGGTGGGTTATTATACGCAGGGCAGCAAGTGGGCCGGCATGGCCAACCAGGTGTTCTGCGGCATGCTCACCAGCGTTGGGCAGCCGGTGCTCACCCGCGCTACGGGCGATGTCCCCCGCCAGAGAAACATCTTCCGCAAGCTGACCCGCTTTGTGGCGTTCACCGCCTTCCCCGCCATGCTGGGGCTGGCTTTCATAGCACCGGAGTTCATCAACCTGATAAATCCCGAATTCGACCCGTCGGTGCCCATCCTGCGCATCTACTGCCTCTACTTTATCGCCTTTTTGCTGCAGACCCTCTTTACCCAGATGGCCATGGCGGCTGGCCGCAGCGACCGCTATCTGCTGTTCACGCTGATTAACGCGGCCCTACAGATATCGGCGGCACTGATTACCCACCGCTACGGTCTGGTGACCATGGCGGCTACCGTGACCGTGGTGAATTACGTAGCGCTGCTGATATGGTATCTGCTGGTGCGCGATATCATAGAGATAAAACTTTCGCATCTGCTGGTGGACACTTTGCCGTTTTTTGTGATAGCTTTGTTGTCAATAGTGGCGGCGCACTTCATAACCGGCGCAATCTCCCACCTGCTTTGGAGGATGCTGGCCAAGATTGCCGTGGTTGCGGCGCTTTATCTGGCGGTGATGTGGCTTGCCGGCTCCCAGACGCTGAAGGATGTGCTGACTTACGTTAAAAAGAGAGAATTATAAACAATAATAATATGAAAGCAAGATTCATAATTGTACTAATGATTATGGGAACGATACTTACTGCCTGCCCCAAGGGAGGTGGCGGACGCAAAACGTCCGAGACACCCGTGGACAGCGCCGCCGTTGAAACTCCGGCCGTAGAAGATGCAACACAACCCGCTGCAGAAGCAGATGCCGCACGCACCCGCGCCATTGCAGAGGAGCCTGTACTTGACATGGTTACCAGCATGGGCAACATCCGCATAAAACTTTATAAAGAGACTCCCCAGCACCGCGACAACTTTGTGAAACTGGCACGCAAGGGTTATTACAACGGCCTGTTATTCCACCGCGTAATCAACGGTTTCATGATCCAGGCCGGCGACCCGTTTACCCGCGACACCACCAAGGTTGACCTTTACGGCAGCGGCGGCCCCAACTACACCATTCCCGCAGAGATTGTTCCCGGCCTTACCCACAAGAAAGGGGCGATTGCAGCGGCCCGCCGCGGCGATCGCGTAAATCCGGAGCGCGCATCTTCCGGCTCCCAGTTCTACATTGTTCAGGACGAAGCCGGCTGCCGCCATCTGGACGGCGAGTATACAGTTTTTGGAGAAGTGATTGACGGACTGAGCGTTGTGGACAACATCGCAGGCGTGGAGACCAACGCCAAAGGGCTTCCCCTCTACCCCATCAAGATTATTTCAATCAAAGAAGTCAAATAATATTTTAGAAAGAATCATCTTTGGCACGCACCTTGTACTTACATAAACCGAAGATGATTTTTTCATAGTATTTTTTGGTTAAACAGGAAAAAGAGTCACCCGGGCAAAACCGAGTGACTCTTTATCTTTACGGAGATTGAGGCCGTTATTCCTTGCCTGCGAGTCTCTTGTAGGAATCCAGGCGGGCCTTTGCGAACTGCTCTGTCTTCTCAAAGAGTTCTGCTGCCTCTGCGGGGAAGGTCTTGAGCAGGGATGCGTAGCGGACCTCACCCTTGAGGAAGTCCTGGAACTTGCTCCAGTCGGGCTCCTTGCTGTCCAGGGTGAAAGGATTCTCACCCTTCTCTTCAAGCTCCGGATTGTAGCGGTAGAGCTGCCAGTAGCCGCACTCAACAGCCTTCTGTTCCTCGAGCTGGGAATGTCCCATACCTATCTTGAGGCCGTGGTTGATACAAGGTGCGTAAGCTATGATCAGGGACGGGCCGTCGTATGCCTCAGCCTCCTTGAGGGCCTTGAGCAGCTGAGCCTGGGATGCACCCATAGCTACCTGAGCCACGTATACGTAACCATAACTCATGGCCATCATGCCCAGGTCTTTCTTGCGGACCTTCTTACCGGAGGTCGCAAACTTGGCCACTGCTCCTGCAGGGGTAGACTTGGACGACTGACCGCCGGTGTTGGAATAAACCTCGGTGTCAATTACCAGGCAGTTCACATTGTTGCCGCTGGCCAGTACATGGTCCAGACCGCCGTAACCGATATCGTAGCCCCAGCCGTCGCCGCCAACAATCCACTGGCTGCGTGCGGGGATGAACTTCTGGAGTTTGAGCAGCTCCTTGCAAGTGTCGCAGCCGCATTTCTCCATGAGCGGTACCAATTGCTCGTAAACCTCGTAGGTAACCTTGCGGTTGCCGCGGTTCTCAAGCCACTTGGTGTAGAGAGCCTTTATCTCGTCTGAGCACTTGGGGCAGTCCAGACCCTTGGTCATGAGAGCAGCGATGTTGTCGCGCACCTTCTCGCTTCCCAGACGCATACCCAGACCAAACTCTGCGCAGTCCTCGAACAGGGAGTTGTCCCATGCGGGGCCGTGACCCTTGGCATCCGTACAATAAGGTGATGAAGGGAATGAAGCACCGTATATGGAAGAGCATCCGGTAGCATTTGCCACCATCATGCTGTCGCCAAACAGCTGGGTAATTGTCTTCAGGTAGGGGGTCTCGCCGCAGCCTGCGCATGCACCGCTGAACTCGAACAGAGGCTGTGCGAATTCCAGATTCTTCACGCTCTGCTCCTTGGGAAGGATGTTATCCTTGTAGCCCACCTTGGAGTGCAGGTAATTGAAGTTTGCCTGCTCTGCAGCTTGGCTCTCTGCGGGAACCATAGCCAGTGCCTTGGCGCCCTTGAAGCCGGGGCAGACATCGGCGCAGTTGCCGCAACCGGTACAATCTGCCGGAGAGAGCTGCATGGTGAACATATAATCTTTCAGCTGGGCCTTGCCCGCAGCCTTCTTCATTCCTTCAGGTGCCTTGGCTGCCTCTTCTGCGGTCATCAGGAACGGACGGATTGCAGCGTGAGGGCAGACATATGCGCACTGGTTGCACTGGATACAGTTGTCGGGATTCCACTCGGGTACCGATACGGCCACACCGCGCTTCTCATATGCAGCGGTGCCTGAGGGGATTGTACCGTCTATGAAATCGGGGCTTGCAAAGGTGCTCACCGGCAGGGTGTCACCCTCCTGTGCATTGGCCACATCCGCAACGTTGCGGATCCACTCGGGAGCCAGACGGTTGAAACCGGGGTTCACAAAGCGGCCTGAAGCCTTCTTCCACGATTCGGGAATCTGAACCTCGGTGTATTCGCCGCCGCGGTCCACTGCAGCATAGTTCATGGCCACGATGTCGGCGCCCTTCTTGCCGTAAGACTTGTCAATCGCCTTTTTCATGTAGGTTACCGCGTCCTCGTAAGGGATGATGCCGGTAATCTTGAAGAATGCCGACTGGAGGATGGTGTTGGTGCGTCCGCCCAGACCTATCTCAGCCGCAATCTTTGTGGCGTTGATTATGAAGAGCTTCACGTTCTTGGAAGCAATCTCTTTCTTAACGAAATCGGGGATGCGCTCCAGCGTCTCCTCTTCGCTCCACATGCTGTTCAGCAGGAAGGTACCACCCTTCTTGATGCCCTTGAGCACATCGTATTTATTCAGATAGCTGGGCACGTGGCACGCCACAAAATCGGGGGTGCGCACCAGATACGGGGCGCGGATGGGGCTGTCGCCAAAACGGAGGTGAGAGCAGGTGTATCCGCCCGACTTCTTGCTGTCGTAATCGAAATATGCCTGTGCGTATTTATCAGTGTGGTCGCCGATAATCTTGATGGTGTTCTTGTTGGCGCCCACGGTACCGTCGCTGCCCAGACCAAAGAAGCGGCACTCGTATGTGCCCTTCTTGGAGAGCGATATCTCGCCCTTCACGGGGAGGGACTTGTATGTTACATCGTCTATGATGCCGATTGTAAAGTCGTTCTTAGGCTCCTTGAGGGCCAGGTTGTCGAACACGGCCACTATCTGTGCGGGGGTCGTGTCCTTGCTGGAGAGGCCGTAGCGGCCACCGTATACGCTGATGCCGCGAGTGCCGTAGAGGGCATTGCGGACATCGTGATAGAGCGGTTCGCCCATTGCGCCGCTCTCTTTGGTGCGGTCCAGCACGGCGATGCGCTTCACGCTCTTGGGGAGGGCGCGTTTGAAATACTTGAGGGAGAACGGACGGTACAGGTGAACGCTCACAAGACCCAGCTTGCGACCCTCTTTCTCTGCCAGATAATCTATGGTCTCCTTTACTGTATCGCATACGGAACCCATGGCGATTATGATATCCTCTGCCTGAGGGTCACCGTAATAGTCGAACGGCAGGTAGTGGCGGCCGGTGAGCTCTGCGATCTCGCCCATGTAGCGGGCCACGATATCGGGAACTGCATCGTAATATTGGTTCACAGCCTCGCGTGCCTGGAAGTATACGTCGGGGTTCTGTGCAGTACCGCGGGTAACGGGCTTAACCGGGTTGAGGGCGCGCTCGCGGAAATGCTCCAGCGCCTTCTCGCTAACCAGCGGACGGAGGTCTTCACCCTCCAGGATCTCTATCTTCTGTATCTCGTGGGATGTGCGGAATCCGTCAAAGAAATGGAGGAACGGCAGGCTGCTCTTGATGGCTGCCAGATGCGCCACGGCACCGAGGTCCATCGCCTCCTGCGGGTTGTTGGACACCAGGAAGTTGAAGCCGGTGGCACGTGCCGCCATTACGTCCTGATGGTCGCCGAAGATGGAGAGGGCGTGGGTGGCCAGGGCGCGCGCCGATACGTGGAACACGCCGGGGAGCATCTCGCCCGCAATCTTGTACATGTTCGGAATCATCAGCAGCAGACCCTGCGATGCGGTGAAGGTGGAGGTGAGGGCACCTGCCTGCAGCGAACCGTGAACCGCACCTGCGGCACCCGCCTCGCTCTGCATCTCGGTAACGTTGGGAACGTCGCCAAACATATTCTTTTTACCGTATGCAGCCCACTCGTCAAAGAGCTCTGCCATTGTAGAGGACGGTGTGATAGGGTAAATAGCGGCTTGTTCGCTGAAGAGATATGCGGCATGCGCAGCTGCGTAGTTACCGTCACACGTGATAAATTTCTTTGCCATTTAGTATGAAAATTTATATAAAAACGGATATGATTCTTTGTCGGGACCTTATAACCCAATTTCGCAAGCAAAACTAATAAAAAATTGGCACAAAATATGATTACTCTCAAAAGAAAGTTCTACCTTTGAATAAAATTTAAACTGATGAAAAAGTTATTTCTGGCAATCGCTTTATTGGCTGTAACCGCAACAGCTTTCGCACAGGTCGAAACCTCAGGCATAGACCCCGAGAAGAGTGAAGTTTTTATGAAGGAACATCTCTACAAACTTGACGAGTTTGGCAGAGGCACCGTGATATTTGACCAGGACGCCGCCGTTTACGAAGAGGACGGCACCCCCATCACCCTCCACCCCGCGCAGGGCATCATCAACATCAACAACCTGCACCAATGCGTGGTTATGATCAGCGGCAACGACACCATCCCCCTGCTTTATGAAGACAACGTGGTAAAGGTGAACACCGGCAAGAGCATGTTCCTCAAAATCAAGGGCATATATTACAGAGTAATCGAATACAACGAGTCCATCCTCGCCTCCATGGAGGTTTTGAGAGCCACCGACATGGGTACAAAAGACCTCTACGGCACCTCTTCACAGCTGAGTTCCGTGACCAACATCTCCTCCCTTTCCGGAGACGGTGCAACCACAGAACAGCTCACCGCCAACAAAGAGATGCGCTACACCTTTGAGCAGCGCCCCGTGTTTATCAACGGCAAGAAGGTTTCTTTCATGATGGAGAAGCCCCTTTGCAAGATGTATAAGAAGAAATCAGCAGTCATAAAGGAATACTTCGCCACCCACGATGTAGACACCTACAGCATGGACCAGGCACGCGAACTCTATTCTCTGCTGATACAGTAAACCAGCTTTGGCGGATTGCACCCGCCCTTTGGGCCGCGCTCTCCGCTAACCTACGGATACAATCTCTACAGCGCCTTCGGGCGCTGTTTTCTTTATCAGACCTGCGAGGACTGTGCCGGGACCGACCTCCGTGAACGAGGTGGCACCGTCGGCTATCATATTCTCCACCGTCTGTGCCCAGCGCACCGGGCTGGTGAGCTGTTTGAGAAGGTTCTCGCGAATCTTGTCCGGATTCATTGTGGGAAGGGCGTCCACATTCTGGTATACTGGGCAGAACGGCTCATGGAAAGCGGTGCGTCCGATGGCTTCTGCCAGACGCTCTGCAGCCGGAGCCATGAGCGGAGAGTGGAATGCGCCGCCCACGGGGAGCACCAGCGCACGTTTTGCGCCCGCCGCCTTGAGAGCCTCGCAGGCTTTCTGAACAGCCTCCATTTCACCTGAAATCACCAGCTGGCCGGGGCTGTTGTAGTTTGCGGGAACTACCACGCCGTCTACCTTCTCGCAGATATCCTCTATGGCCTTGAAATCCATGCCCAGCACAGCTGCCATGGTTCCGGGAGCCGCCTCGCAAGCCTTTTGCATCGCATCGGCACGGATAGCCACCAGGCGGAGGGCATCCTCAAAATCCACAGCGCCAGCAGCCACCAGGGCAGAGAACTCGCCCAGCGAGTGACCTGCGGTCATCTCGGGATTGAAATCCTCCATGCAGGTTGCGGCAATTACAGAGTGAAGGAATATCGCAGGCTGTGTAACCGCCGTGGCCCGCAGGTCCTCTGCGCTGCCGGAGAACATTATCTTGGTGATATCAAAGCCAAGTATCTCGTTGGCTCTATTGAACAGCGATTTAGCCCGCTGATTGCTGTAGTATAGCTCTTTACCCATTCCGGGGAACTGTGAACCCTGACCGGGAAAAACGAATGCTTTCATCTCTGTGATTCTTTGTTTGAATGTGTAAAGATAAGAAATAATTGTATTTTTGCAGTCCACAAGAACCGCGCCCGTAGTTTAATGGATAGAATTGAAGATTCCGGTTCTTTAGGTTGGGGTTCGATTCCCCACGGGCGTACAAGAGAGGCCAGGCGCATGCCTGGCCTCTCTTGTTTTTGCCTTTTTAAAAGAGAATGAGTACATTTGAGAAAATATGCTCTGTATGAAAAGACTTCTCATGATTCTGGCGGCGGTGACGACCGTAGTTCCCGTAATTGCAGCGAATAAATCCAAGATGGAGCCCTGGCAGGACCCCAATGTGGTTGAAGAGAACCGCATGCCCATGCGGGCCACCTTTGTTACGGACCAGCAGCAGACTCTCTCTCTGAATGGCATCTGGAGTTTCAACTGGAATGAGAATCCGAATGTCCGCATCAAAGGCTTCGAGGCTGTGAACTACGACGATTCCGAGTGGGACACCATGCCGGTGCCGGGCCTTTGGGAGCTGAACGGCTTTGGCGAGCCGCTGTATGTAAACATCGGCTATGCCTGGAGAGGTCATTACAAGAATAATCCCCCTTATCCGCCGGTAGAGAAGAATCATGTGGGGCAGTATCGCCGCACCTTTGAGATAGCACCGGAGTGGATTGGCAGACAGATATGCCTGTGCATAGGCAGCGCCACCAGCAACGTGCGCGTCTGGATAAACGGCCGCATGGTTGGCTATAGCGAAGACAGCAAACTGGAAGCCCGCTTCGATATCACAGATTATGTAAAAGCGGGCACCAACACCATCGCGCTGGAAATCTTCCGCTGGTGCGACGGCACTTATATTGAAGACCAGGACTTCTGGCGCTTCTGCGGCATCGCCCGCGGCGTGTATGTCTACGCTCGCCCCAAGGAGCGGCTGGAAGACCTCAACATCACTGCCGGCATGAACGGCAAATTCACCATCGGCGCCATCACCACCAAGGGCATCAAGAAGCTGGAATACAGCATAGAGGATGCAGCCGGCAATACGGTCGCATCAGGCAGCACAAAGCCCGGCAAAATGGTTGCCGTCACCTCCGGAAAGGTGGCTGATCCCGCACTCTGGAGCGCAGAGACGCCCAATCTTTACAAGCTGAAGGTTGCAGCATACACCGCCGCCGGCCTTGCAGAGAGCACCGCCATCAACTTCGGCTTCCGCACCGTTGAAATCAAGAACGCGCAGCTGCTGGTGAACGGCAAACCCGTCCTCATAAAGGGCACAAACCGCCACGAGCTCAGCGAGCACAACGGATACATCGTCTCAAAGGAGGATATGATTCGCGACATCCGCATAATGAAAGAGCTGAATATCAATGCGGTACGCACCAGCCACTATCCCAACGACCCGATGTGGTACGACCTCTGCGACTCCTACGGCCTCTATGTGGTGGACGAGGCAAATATTGAGTCGCACGGTATGGGTTATGAAGCCGCCACGGTGGCCAAGCGACCCGATTACAAGGCGGCGCATCTGATTCGCGACCAGCGGATGGTGTACCGCGACTTCAACCACCCCAGCATCATTATCTGGAGCATGGGCAACGAGGCGGGCAACGGCGACAACTTTATGGCCTGCTACGATTGGATTAAGCAGCACGACCCTTCGCGCCCGGTACAATATGAACGGGCTGAAGAAGAGCGCAATACCGATATAGTGTGCCCGATGTACGCCACCGTGGATTCCAGCGCAAAGTATTGCGAGAAGAACCCCAAGCGGCCGCTGATTCAGTGCGAATACGCCCATGCGATGGGCAACTCGGGTGGCGGCTTCAAAGAGTATTGGGACCTGATTCGCAAGTACCCCTGCTATCAGGGCGGCTTTATCTGGGACTTTGCCGACCAGGCGCTGGAATGGCCCACCGACACCAAGGGGGGCAAGAAATATCTCTACGGCGGCGACTTCAACGGCTACGATGCTTCCGACGGCTCTTTCAACTGCAACGGCATTGTGGCGGCAGACCGCAGCTGGCATCCTCACGCTTATGAAATCCGCTACCAACTGCAGAACATCCATACCTCCGCAGACAAGAATCCGCTTATGCTCAAGGTTTACAACGAGCAGTTCTTCAGAGATTTGTCGGCGTACAGCATGCGCTGGACAATTGTAGAGGACGGAGATGCCATCTACAGCGGAACGATAGACAATGTAAATGCTGGCCCCGGCGAGACCACAACCGTGATACTGCCGCTTTCCAGAAAGCAGGCGAAGGAGCTGATGGAGGCTACTCCGGAGAAAGATATCTTCATCAACGTTTCCTGGACACTCGAGGAACACGACGGCCTGCTGTCCGCCGGCACCGAAGTGGCCTACGACCAGATTTGCGTACAGAAAGCGGCACCCCAACCGGCACCCAATGGCCATGCCGTTGGTACTGCGGTATGCGAACGAACGCCCAACGGTTATGCTTTCCACGGCAAGTTTGCATACTCCGGCACCGGCTCAGACCGCATAGCATCCTGGTACGCCACCATAAATACCGATACTGGATGCCTGATTCAGTATGATGTAGATGGCAAGTGTCTGCTGGCAGGGCTCCTGACGCCCGAATTCGGCCGTGCACAGGTAGAAAACGACATGGGGGCGAAACTGTTTGAGAAGGATGTGATGGGTCTCTGGCGCTATCTTGAACTAACTCTGGACTCGTTAGAGATAGTGGAGGATGCCGACGGATGGCTGGCCACTGCAGTGTTTGAACCCATAAAGGGCGCTGCCCGCCTGAAGTTGATATATCACATCCATCACGACGGTACTATCAACATAGAAGAGGTGATGGAAGATGCAGGCGGTATCAATAATCTGCCCGACCTGTTCCGCTTTGGAATGAAGTTCGACATGCTTGGGCGCTTCGGCACAATTGATTTCTATGGCAACGGGCCATGGGAGAACTACTGTGACCGCAATTCCGCAACCATGGTTGGTCACTACGTACAGAAGGTGGCGGACCAGTACCATTACGGATACGTACGCCCGCAGGAGTCGGGTACACATACCGGAATGCGCTATCTGAAGATTCTGGACAATGACGGATTCGGACTGCAGATTACCGCCTCCGGCGAGTTCTCAGCCAACGCCATCCCATTCTCCATCCGCCAGCTGGACTGCGTGGAAAACGGCACGCCGGAGCGTGAGAACAAGTCCAATACGCAGGCCGGAGAGGCGCGTCATTCTCTGGACTTGGTGCCCGACGGCTTCACCCATGTCACGTTTGAGCAGGCTCAGATGGGTGTCGGCGGCGAGGACTCCTGGGGCCGCCGGCCTCTGGAGAAATATCGTCTCCACCCCCAACCCCGCACCTTCTCCTTCACCCTCCTCCCCATAGTAAACTAGCAGCAAGTGAATATTTTGCCTCCGGAGGAGGCCGGCGCTTTGCGCCGCGGGGGTGTTAGGGGCGGAGCCCAACGAGGCACTCACGAACTACACCCAGAGGACACCTCAAGCCCCCTTCCGGGGAAGGGGGTTGAGGGATGGGTAATTATAAGGGACCACGTTGGGGTTCAAACCCAAAACCTCTTGATCCGTAGTCAAGTGCTCTATTCAGTTGAGCTACGCGGCCGTTTTGAAAAAGACAATGCTACTCAGCGTCCTTTGCAGCGTTGTACTTTTTCTCTTTAATGCGGGCTTTCTTGCCGGTGAGATTACGGAGGTAGAATATACGTGCGCGACGCACCTTACCTACCTTGTTAACCTCTATAGAGTCAATAAACGGTGATGCGAGCGGGAATATACGTTCTACACCAACGCCATTGGATATCTTGCGGACAGTGAAAGTCTGAGTCACACCTGCACCGCGACGCTGAATGACTACGCCACGGAATTTCTGCTGACGCTCTTTGTTCTCCTCCTTGATGATGTAGGTAACGGTAACAGTGTCACCTGCCTTGAAGTTGGGGAACTCCTTAGGCTGCTGAGCCATTGCGTCTTTTGCTACTTGAAGTAAATCCATTTCTTCTCTTAATTAACTGCAACATTGCGGCTTAAAAGCCATTCTCGCAAGAGGTTGCTTTATTTTGGGACTGCAAAGATAGAAATAATTTTAATTCTGCCAAATCAGAACGCAAAATTTTTGCAGCTAGTATATTACGGAGAAGCTCACATGCGAGGCGTTGCCGCAGTGGTCCTCTGCCGTTACCTCTACCCTGTGTTTGCGGTTCTTCTTATGGCTGTTGTCGGGATAAACCTGGATCCTCCCCTTCACAAACTGAGACAGTATCCACTCCCCGTCCATGAGCACATTGAAAGTGGCAATCTCGCTCCCTGCATCCTCCGCCTCTATGGAGAAACGGCCGTTTGCGGGCAGCGACGCGCCGTCCAGCACCCGCGGATGCAGCACCGGAGCGGTGGTATCCACAGCCACGAAATATGTCCCAAAGCGGCAACGGGCCTGAAGGCCACCCTCCACCGCGGTATTGCCGGCATAAGAGCTTGCTCCGCCGCTACCGGCACGGGCTATATAGGCCTTGTCTTTCAGCCCTTCCGGCACTTGCGAAGTCTCCAACCTCAAAGCGAAAGGCCTCTGAAGGTGGATATCATCGTTGCCGATTGTCCAGACATCGGAATAAATGCCCGCTGCAACGTCTGCAAAACCGGTACGTTCGCATTTGATATAGGTTGATGCATTCAAAGAGGCGGGCTCCATGGTCATGGTCATGCCGTCGCGGCTGAAAACCGTGGGCAGATACCATACCGCAGCCACGGTCCCTTCCAGAGCGGCCGGTTCATACACCTTGATGGCGGGATTCCGCTTGACCTGGAGCGAACAGCCGCTGCTGTTGCCAAAGCAGTCCGCCACAGCTATCTTAAGCGTATGCACGGCATCGTCTTCAAGGGTAATGATGCCGTCGTTCACCGCGTTTATCTTGTACGCCAACCCGTTGTTGGGCACGCACCACGTCTTTAGCAGGTCATGTCCCTTCTCTCCCTGCTGCACCAGACATGTGAAATATCGACCTACACTGTAAGGGACATCGTCCACCTTGAACTCGAATATCTTCTCGTTATCAAGCCAGACAGTATAGCGTTCCACCGCCAGGCGGCCGTTGGTCCCCTCCATGCGGTCCAGCGCATCTATCGCCACATAGAACTTCTCGCTTACAGACACTGTCCCTTTGAATTTCTCCGGGCCGGCAATCATCTGCAACCGGCGCACTACCGGAATACCTGTGGAATCTTCAAAAGCATAGAAGCCCACCCTGTTGATGGACGGCTTCTGGGTATCTTTGATAGGATACGCACCGGATGCAAGATAGTTCAGCGGCAAATCGCCCCCTTCGCGGCGGATCTCCATATGCAGATGGGGGCCGCCGGAAGAACCGGTATTGCCGGACCAGCCAAACACCTCCCCTTTCTCCAGCGGGAAGACAGAAGGGTCCAGCTCAAAATCTACACGGTATCTCTGATTCTTATACTGTTCCTCGCGCACGCGCGCAGCGATATCGCTGCGGAAGCGGTCCATGTGACCGTAAACAGACATGGTACCGTCCGGGTGATTGATGTAAATCGCATTGCCGTAGCCCACGGGCGACACGTTGATGCGACAGATATAGCCCTCCTTTATGGCGTGCAGCTCATAGCCGGTGCGGGCGTTGGTGCGCCAGTCCAGTCCTGCATGGAAATGGTTGTGGCGCAACTCTCCGTATGTACTTGAAAACGATGGCGGCTCTATATCCAGCGGCCAGCCGTATCCCCCATTGCCCTGTGCAAAGGCGCCGAATGATATCAGCAGTGCAAAAAGGATTGAGAGCCGGCGCTTCATAAACCGCTATTTGAACATGTTTCTGATTCGGTTGAAAAAGCTCTTCTCGTCTTGGGTGGGCTTCGCCTTGAAGTTCTCGCTGGCGCCCAGCTTCTCTACCAGGGCCTTCTCGTCCTTGGATATTCTCTTGGGAATCCACACCTGTACCACTACCAGCAAGTCGCCGGTTCCGTAGCCGTTCACATCGGGGATACCCTTGCCGCGCAGACGCAGCGTCTTGCCGGGCTGGGTGCCGGGCTCTATCTTAATCTTGAGCATGCCGTCCACAGACGGTATCTGCGCTTCACAGCCGTTGATGGCATCTGCCACGGAGATGAACAGAGAATAGATCAGGTCGTTGCCGTCACGCTCCAGCTCTGCGTCGCGCTCCTCTTCTATTACCACCAGCAGGTTGCCGGGTACTCCGCCCGTCTTGGCGGCGTTGCCCTTGCCCTGGATGGTGAGCTGCATCCCTTCAGCAACTCCTGCGGGAATCTTGAAGGTTATCTCCTCTGCCTGTTTTACCAGACCGCTGCCGCTGCATTTGCGGCACGGGTTTGTGATAAGCTTGCCCTCGCCGCCGCAACGCGGACAGGGAGAGGTGGTTTGCATGGCGCCCAGGATGGTCTTCTGTACGCGGGTCACCATGCCGGTACCGTTACATTCGGGGCAGGTCTTGATGTCAGCCTCACTCACAGCACCGCGGCCGTGACAGTCGTGGCACTGCACCATCTTGTTTATCTTGACGGTTTTCTCTACGCCGTGGACGATATCTTTCAGAGGAAGCTTTACGCGGATGCGGATGTCGCTGCCGCGCGGCACGCGCCGTGCAGATGAGCGGCTGCCGCCAAAGCCGAAGCCGGAGAAGGCGCCGCCGAACGCGTCGCCAAAGATGTCGCCGAACTGCGAGAAGATATCCTCCATGGAGAATCCGCCCGCACCGCCGGCTGCAGAACCGCTCACACCGGCATGGCCGTAGCGGTCGTAACGGGCGCGTTTGTCGGCATTGGACAGCACGTCATAAGCCTCGGCAGCCTCCTTGAACTTCTCCTCCGCATCCTTGTCGCCGGGGTTCTTGTCCGGGTGGTACTGGATGGCCTTCTTGCGGTAGGCCTTCTTAATCTCCTCTTCCGTGGCGTTGCGCTCCACGCCCAACACCTCGTAGTAGTCTCTTTTCTCTGCCATGGTTTTGCCCTCCTAGAGTCCAATCACGACTTTGGCGAAGCGGACGACCTTGCCGTTCAGGGTGTATCCTTTCTGAACGACCTCAATCACCTTGCCCTTAAGCTCGGGTTCCGGGGCGGGCAGCTGTGCCACCGCCTCTGCGGTGTCGGTGTCAAACTCCTTGCCCTTTACCTCCATCTCTTCCAGGCCGCAGCTCTTCACATAAGAACGCAGCTTGTTGTAGATGAGCCCGGTGCCCTCTTTTTCAAAGGTACTGGCCTCGGTCTTCTCCAACTGCTCTATAGCACGCTCGCAATCGTCCAGCACGGGGAGGATGCCCTTGAGGATATCCTCGCCGGCGCTCTTTACCAGATCCAGCTTCTCCTTGGCGGTACGGCGACGGAAGTTGTCGAATTCTGCCGCAAGGCGGAGATACTTATCTTCTGCCGCAGCGGCGCGCTCTTCTGCCTGCTTTACAGCATCAGCCCCTTCGCTTTCCTGCTCTGGAGCCTGCTCTGCAGCCTCTTCTGTGGTTTCTGCAGCTTCCTGCGCCACCTGCTCATTCAGGGGTTCCTCTGCCTGTACGTCGTGTTTCTTCTTATTATTGTTTTTCATAGTCATACGCATTTTTACGGCTCTTTCTAGAGGCAAATAGTTTGCCATTGCCGCTTTTGCGACAAAATGGCATACCCGTGGCCGGAAACGCTATGCAATCATGCCGCCGTCGATGGTGACAACCTGGCCCGATACATACGATGCCAGGTCACTGGCCAGAAAGCAACACACTTTTGCAATCTCCTCCGGAGTGCCGCCGCGACGCAGAGGAATGCTTGCCTCCCACTGCTTGCGCACCTCTTCCGGCATCTTCATGGTCATGTCGGTGATGATGAAGCCGGGAGCCACCGCGTTCACGCGGATGTTGCGAGGGCCCACCTCCTTGGCCAGGGTGCGGGTGAACGCCACGATGGCCCCTTTGGATGCGGAATAGTTGCACTGACCCGCATTGCCGTGAAGACCGGCAACTGAGCTGACGTTGATGATGCACCCCTTGCGCACCTTCATCATTACGGGCACCGCCGCATGGCAGTAGTTATAAACGCTCTTGAGGTTGATGCGCAGCACGTCGTCCCACGCTTTCTCGTCCATGCGAACCAGCAGGCCGTCGCGGGTGATGCCGGCATTGTTTACCAGAATGTCGATGCCGCCGAAGGCTTCCACCGTTTGATTCACGATATCTGCCGCCGACTCAAAGCTGGAGACATCACCCTGCATGGCCAGCACCTTAACGCCGAGCTGCTCCAGCTCTGCCTTGGTGGCCAGGGCATTGTCGTCTATCACGATATCGCAGAAGGCGATGTTTGCACCCTCTGCAGCGAATTTGAGCGCGATGGCCTTGCCTATGCCGCGGGCCGCGCCGGTTATCAAAGCTGTCTGTCCTTGAAGTAACATAATTCAATCAGATTAATCCGGCAAACAGGTCGTAATAATCTGCGCCGGTTATTTTAACATTTACAAAATTTCCAATCAACGATGCCGGGGCGGCCTTTACCGGTACTATCACCTGCCCGTCCACCTCCGGCGACTCTTTCTGCGTGCGGCAGAAAAGGTTGCCGTCTTCAAAAGAATCCACAATCACGCGCTCCTGAGCCCCAACGCGGGAGAGATTGTACTCCAGGGAGATGCCCCCCTGCAGCTCCATGAGCCGCTCGTAGCGCTCCTGCTTAACCCGCTGCGGCACGCTGTCCTTATAGTTGAGGGCGCCAAAGGTCCCCTCCTCTTCGCTGTATGTAAAGGCACCCAGACGCTCAAAGCGCATATCCTCCACAAACTTGAGCAGCTTCTTGAACTCCCGTTCTCCCTCTCCCGGATGCCCCACAATCATGGTGGTGCGCAGCGCCACGCCCGGCACGCGGGTACGGAACTTCTCTATCAGGGCCCGCATCTGCGCCTCGTCCGAGGGGCGGCGCATCATGCCCAGCACCTTGGCATCGCAGTGCTGCAACGGAATGTCGATATACTTGCATATCTTGTCGCAGCCCGCCATCACATCCAGCAGATCATCTGGAAAGCCCTCCGGATAGCTGTAGTGCAGCCGTATCCATTCGATGCCCTTGACCTGCGCGAGACGCTCCAGCAGCGGAGCTATCATCCGCTTGCGGTACAAATCCAGCCCGTAATAAGTCGTGTCCTGCGCTATGACGATGAGTTCGCGCACCCCCAGCGCCGCCAGCGCCTCCACCTCCGCCACCAACGTGTCCATATCCACCGAAACGTGGCGCCCCCGGATGCCGGGAATAGCGCAATACGCGCAAGAGCGGTCGCACCCCTCTGAAATCTTCAGATATGCATAATGCGGCGGTGTGGTAAGATGTCTGCGGATATCCAGCAGCGGCGAATATTTCACGCCCAAGGCACCCAGAAGCGCCGCACGGTCGTCCGGGCCAAAGAAGCCGTCCACCTCCGGAATCTCCTCCACCAGCTCTTTATGATACCGGCCGGAGAGGCAGCCGAACACGTAGATGCGCTTTACAAAGCCGTCCAGCTTGGCCTTCACCGCCTTCATGATGGCCTCTACAGATTCCTGCTTGGCATCGGCGATAAAGCCGCAGGTATTCAGAATCACCACGTCACTCTGCCCCGAATCAAAGGGAGTATCCTCGGGGCATATACCGATGCCTGCAGCGGCTATCTGATAAAGCAAATGCTCCGAATCAACTCTGTTCTTCGAACAGCCTAAGGTGACAACCTGAACCTTCAAGACTTATTCAGCGGGTTCCTGTGCCGGTTTTTCGCCCTCTGCACCTTCTTCCTCTTCTTCCACGAATTCGAGGGATGCGTACTGAACAAGGCAGTTGTACCAGTCCAGCACCTTTTTCATGTGCGATACGTAAAAGCGGTCGCGGTCGTAACCGGGAAGCACTTTCTCAAAGAACTTCTTGATATCGTCCGGGTTGGACTTGCTGCTCATGGCCTGCTTGCCCTCAAGGGCATCGCGCATGCTCTCCAGCACCTTCTTGAGGCTGGCTTCGCCATCTTCTGTATAGATGGATACATCTGCCAGAGTGGTGACCTTGGCGGTAGTGGGCACAGAGCTGCGGTGCTTGGTGGCCATAGCCTCCACAACAAAGCCGTTGCGGGCCTGTGCGATATATTCAAACAATCCCGGCTGACCGGAGATTGAAAGTACTTTTTTAAGATCAGTTGCCATAATATGCGTTATTTATTCCTTAGTTTTTCTATCAGTTCCAAAATCTTTGGCAGCAATGCGGTGCAATCGTCTGTGGTGAGCACCATATCTGCACGGGCCTCGCGCTGCTCATCTGTCCACTGGGCGGCCAGGCGCTTTTCCACCTGCTCGCGCGAAACTCCGTCGCGCCGCATAACCCTCTGAATGCGAACCTCTTGAGGCGCCGATACCGTTATGGTACAGTCCGCAAAATTATCAAAAAAAGGCTTCTGCTGCAAGATTGCCGACTCCATAATCACTATGTCGGACTCCTGCTGTTCCGCCCAGCGCCTGAAATCCTCCGCCACCGCCGGATGCACTATCGCCTCCAGCTGCGCCAGCAGGGCGTCGTCGCCAAAAATGCGGGCCGCCATCTTCTTTGTATCCAGGGTGCCGTCCGGTGCCTTCACGTCGTTTCCAAGCAGTTCCGCCACACGTGCCGCCAGAGCCTTGTCGGTACGGTACAAAGCCTTGGTGCGGCTGTCGCAGTCGTAACTGGGGATGCCAAGCGCGGCAAAGGCGCTCACAATCGCGCTTTTGCCGCTGCCAATGCCGCCCGTACAGGCTATGACGGTCCGTTTCATTCCCGCTCTATCACAATGCACTCCACCGCCGCCGGCTCAAGTTCGTAAGATATCATCTGCGCGGGAGCGCTGTAGAGCCTGGGCACCACGGTTCCCGACCGCGACTCCACAAAGTCGCTGTAATAAACCATGAACACCGGAGGGTTGTCGTAAGTGCCGGCCAGCGCATACGGAACCCGGTAGCGCACCGTACCGGAAGAGGGAATCATCATCATATTCACGCCGGAAGGAACCCCTGCGGGGGAGAAGCTCACCTCTGCGGTGAGCTCTATATAGCGCACCACATCTATGTGATACTCCGTTTCTGAGGCTGACATTTCTGCCCCTTTCACCGGCTTGATTTTCACCTTGCCGTCCAGCGGGGCATCTGCGTTGAAGAAGTAAACCTTCTCCGTCTCCACAGCTGCGATGTTCTCCAGAATGGACACATCCCCGTACACCGCCACTGAATCGGGCTTGAGCACCTCTTCAGAAGCTATCATGTACTGACTCTTGCAGCTGATATCCTTCTGCAGCATCACCGGCACCTTCTTGTGGGTGCGCGGAGTGAGGCGGAAAGTAAGCTTTTCCGTATCGAATGAGTTGATGGTGATGTTGCTCCCCAGCACCTGGTAGAGCTCTTCAGTAAGGTCGCGGGTATAAACTTCAAACAGGTTGGCCTCGCCCGATATCGGACGGAGCTTGTTCCCAGGCACGTTTATGTGCATGCTGCGCGCCACGTTGGCGCTTCGCCTGAGGCCGATTATGGAGAAACCGGTGCCGGTGGCGCGTATCACAAGCACATCATCGCTCGACGACTCGCCCGCATACCCCTCCAGATCTGTATACATGGTCACCTTGAACTTCATGGGGACCATGTATTTGAGGGACATGCCGTGTATGAACCACACAGAAAAGGCGAGCAGCAACGAGAAGATCAGCACGACCCAGTCGTTGCCCAGATTGCGTAGCATCTGCCGCCGGCGTTGTGCGCTCATAGGCCGCCTACTGCTGCTGTGCGTCGCTGAAATCCTTTACCAGAGAGGATTTGTCCACTCTGAGGCGGACATCCTTCGCAACCTCGATATCCACGGTGTTCTCCTTGATCTCGGAAACCACGCCATAGATACCGCCCACGGTAACGACCTTGTCGCCCTTCTGAAGCTCCTTGCGGAACTTCTCCATCTCTTTCTGCTTCTTCTGCTGAGGACGGATCATGAACAGCCACATGATTACAAAAATCACAACGATCATTATCATAACTGACCATGAACCACCGCCCTGCTGTGCAGGAGTCTCCTGCAAGATAAAAGTTAAAAATCTCATGATATTCTATTATTTTGGTTGACTTGATTATTTGCCTTCGTAAAGGCCGCGCCCCTGCTTTACAATCTCCCCGGTTTCCACCATCTTCTTCACTATCACATCCAGCAAGCCGTTCACGAACACGTGGCTGTTGGGGGTGCTGTAAAACTTGGCGATATCTACATATTCGTTGATTGTAACCTTTACAGGTATGGTGGGGAATGCCACCGCCTCCGCGATGCCCATTACCACCAGGCATGCATCCACCCTCACAATACGGTCGGGGTCCCAGTTGGGGGCGCTGGACTGCACGGTGGCCAGATACTTGTCAAAGTTCACCAGGGCCGCCTGCAGCAGGTGCAGGGCAAACTCCCTGTCGTCTTCTTTGAGGAACACGTCGTGAGTGGGCAGGCCGCCACCGGCAGCTACAGCATCCAGGTCGCGGAGAATCACGTTGAGCACATAGTTCAGATCGTCCGCCCAGTATACGCTGGTCTCCTCAAGGATGTCCCAGAGCATCTCGTTGTCTTCCAGCTCCTCTTCAAATATCTTCTTTACAAACTTGCAATCATCTTTGGCTGAGACCTCGGGCGCCGACATATACTCGTAGTAGTAGTCAGACGCCACTATGCTGGCGTACAGCTTTTTGATAAACACGTCGAATTCCGCCCAGCCAAGAGCTTTTTTTCTGCAAGTTTCCGTAAACGTGCTGTTCTCTTCCAGCATCGCGATGAAGCTGTTGTCCACAAAACGGGTGCTGGCATTCTTCTCTTCTTCCGTGGGGTTGAATTTGTTCTTTCCCGCCTCTATCTTCTCCAGGGCAAGCCGCTTGAGCGCCGGCAGGATGTTCAACAGAAAGTAATATAAATCAAGCGTTTTGGAGCATGAAAGCAGCAGCTGTTTCTCTGCTGCCGATACCTGAACCTCTTCAGAGGCTTCTGCTGCGTAAAGAACTTTAAAGACCTTGATGCGGATTAACCTGCGATTAATCATAAAAGGAAGAAAATTTTAGCACAAATATAGGTTTTATGTATAAATAAATTACCTTTGTTTAGAGAAATTTAAAAAAGATCGCTATGTATTTTGAAGATTACGAAAACGCAAAGAGTCAGGAGCGAAACAGCGATGACGTCTACTCTAAGCCTGTCAGGGCCGGCAAGCGTACATACTTCTTTGACGTGAAGGCCACCAAGGGCAACGACTACTATCTCACCATCACAGAGAGCAAGAGAAAAATCGAAAGGGATGGCAAATATGTTTACGATAAACACAAAATTTTCCTCTATAAAGAAGATTTTGAAAAATTCTCAGAAGGACTTCAGGAAGTCATAGATTACATCAAAGAGCGCTGCCCGGTTGTTGAGGCACGTCCCTATGACCGTCCCGCCGCAGAAGGCGATGAGAACCAGCCCGCCGGCAACTACTCAGACGTAGATTTCGACGAACTCTAATTTTATCCGCAAGATAAAAGCGCCGCATCTTCCTTGAGAAGTTGCGGCTTTTTTATTACATTTGGAGTAAAGAAGATGCAGAACGCTATGGAGATTCTAAAGACCGATTTTGGAGCTGAAGATTATTACAAAGAACGTTTCGGGATCGACCTGAATTCTTTACCCACCACCGTAAGATTGTCACTCGAAAACCTTTACTACAAAGGCAAGAGAATGAGCGCGAAAAAGCTGTTCTCCAAGTTGGAGATGTGTGGCGTTAATCTGCGCCCCGGCACGGTAGACCGCCAGCGGCTTGCGAAACTCACCCGCCGGGTAGATGCAGAACCGCCCTTTCTGACCCATGCGGGGGCCCGTTTCTGGTACGATTCCCAGCCCCACCCCTTCACTCCGGAGGAATTGCTGTTTCTGGCGCAGCGGTTCCCGGAAGAGACAGCACGCCTGTATCCTTCCCTATGGAAGTGCTACCTGCTCTCTTATCAGCAGGAGTGCCTGCCGGGCTATGTAGAAACGGAGTTATTTGATTCCGACGAATGCATATTCCAGCAGCGCAGCCAGAAGTGCGAACGCAAGCGCAATGCGGCAGTCGTGGTCTGACGACCCCCACACAAAATAGTCATACAGCACAATCGCCACCGGCACCATAATCAGCATGGTGCCCATGGTAAGGTTTGTGTACGGGAACAGGAGCACCAGCAGAGTAATCAGCAGAGCATACGGATAAACCATTATCATCGCCTTGGAGTGAGATACATTGTACTGCGCATTGTGCTTCAGAAAGGCGATGAAAGCCACTACGAACAAGACGAAGAACGTTATGACTTTTATGACTCTGGCTGCGGAAGAGGCCCCAATCGAGATGTCCATGGTAACCACCTGGCTAAGATAATCCGACACTGCCGGCGATATCATGCGCACATCGCCGGTGATGTAAATCACAGCCAGCGCCACAACCTGCGGCAGCAGAAATCCAACTATGGAGATAACCACAAACCTGGCTTTGTCAACCGCGGGGAAGAAGTTCATGAGCAGCATGAACAGCGCCACCCACGCCAGCGGCGGGAAGTTCAGTGAAGCGAGCGATATCAGAAGACTGCAGAAGAACGCCAGATCGTTTTTGCTGTCACCGGCATAGAACCTCACCCCAATGTAAAATGCGGCATTAAGGGGGATTATACACAAGTAGGCCGGGTCATACACCGCTACCGCCGGGAAACTGAGCGCCAGAATGGCGAACATCAGGGCGGACATGTGGTTGAAGCCTCCGGAGAAGAAATCCACCACCAGATAAACCGCCACGGCATTGGCCGCGAACAGCAGCAGTCCCGCGATAACCGGCACCGCCGTGACTGCCATGCGGGAGAAGACAAAGGTAGAGAGGACGTACATCACGGCAACTACAAGCGATGCCGCAAAGGTGTGCTGACGTATGTCAAAACGCCGCTTCATCAAGCCTCTAAATGTACTTCTGCAGATCTTTTGTTATATCAGAACGGTGATAGCAGTCCTGGAAAGCGACTTTCGCAACCCCTTCGTATGCCTTGCGCGCCGCGGCGTTCATGTCGGCGCCGTTGGCCGTAACGGCCAGTACACGCCCGCCGGAGGTCACCACCTGGTCGCCGGCCGCGCTCGTGCCCATATGGAACAGGTTCACACCCAGAAGCGCAGCATCGTCCAGGCCGGAAATGGGATAGCCTTTGGGATAATGTCCAGGATATCCGCCGGATACGACAACCACCGTTACAGCAGCATCGTTCTTAATAGTAATCCGCTCTTTGCCAAGCTCTTCCTTTGCCGCCGCCGCAAGGTGGCACAGCAAATCGCTGCCGATGCGGGTCATCACTGATTCGGTTTCGGGGTCGCCCATGCGGACGTTGTATTCTATCACGTAGGGGTCGCCGCCGCAGTTCATCAACCCCAGGAAGATGAAGCCTTTATAATCTATTCCATCCGCCGCAAGCCCGGCGATGGTGGGCTTCACTATGCGCTCTTCCACCTTTTTCATAAACTCAGCATCTGCAAACGGCACTGGGGATACTGCCCCCATTCCGCCGGTGTTCAGGCCGGTGTCGCCGTCGCCGATACGTTTGTAATCCTTGGCCTCGGGCAGAATCAGATAATCGCGGCCGTCCGTTAGCACGAACACGCTCACCTCTATTCCGCTGAGGAACTGCTCTATGACGACCTTGCTGGAGGCGGCGCCAAACTTGCCGGAAAACATCTCCTCCAGCTCTTTGCAGGCGGCATCGTAATCTTCAAGTATCACCACCCCCTTGCCAGCAGCCAAGCCGTCCGCCTTAAGCACGTAGGGGGGCTGCAGGGTCTTCAGGAATGCTTTTGCCTGAGGCAGGGTCTCCCCTGTGAAAGCGCGGTATGCCGCGGTGGGTATCGAGTGGCGCGACATGAAATCTTTTGCAAATTCCTTGCTCCCTTCCAGCATCGCTCCTTTGCGGCACGGTCCCACCACCATCAGCTTCGGGAAGCGCTCCTTCAGAAAGTCTGCGATGCCGTTCACCAGCGGATCTTCCGGACCCACCACAACCATGTCTATGGCATTGGCCTTCACAGCTGCCGCCACCGCCTCAAAATCGCCGGCGGAAGCCTTGATGTTGGTTGCTATCGCCGCCGTTCCGGGATTGCCGGGCAGGCAGTAGAGGTTTGCGAGGGAGTCACTTTGGGAAATCTTCCAGGCCAGAGCGTGTTCACGGCCGCCGCTGCCCAGTACAAGAACATTTAATGCCATAAAAGCTTTGTTTATTGTTGCAAAGATAGCTACATTTGCTTTTATGAAAAAAATCGGGCTCTTTTTTTTGTGCTGCTTTTTGCTGGCCTCATGTACTCCGAAAGGGATAATTCCCAAGGGAAAGATGGCCGCCATAAAAGCCGACATGTTTCTGCTTGACCAATACTTTGGTGCAGACCGTTCCATGCGCCATTTCATAGACACCTGCGCCATCTACAAGCCCGTCTTCCGCTCTTACGGATACACCGCAGAAGAGTACATGGCCTCCGTGGATTATTACCTCACCAACTCGCGCGACATGGCAAAGGTGCTGGAAAAGACGGAGAAGATTCTCAAGAAAAGGGAGCAGAAGATATTGAAGCAGATCGAGGCCGATGCCCATAAGGCAGAGAAGGCGGCCGCAAAAGCCGCCAAGGAGGCCGAGAAGGCCGATGGAGAAGCAGCGGAGGGGGGAGAAGCCACACAACAGCACTTTGAAAAGCTGAAAAAGACAGATAACTAAACTTAGATATGGATTATTTAGAAAAGTATTCCTACCGACCCGCCGATATCGACGCCAAGGTTGCCGCTGTAAAGCAAAACATAGCTCAGTGGCAGAACAAGGAGGTATGGTGCAAGTCGCTGGGGATGATTGACCTCACCTCCCTCACGGTGAGCGACACCCCCACCAAGATTGCCGCCATGACAGAAAAGGTGAACAACTTCAACAATGTCTACCCGCAATACCCCAAGCCAGCCTCCATCTGTGTATACCCCAACCTGGCCAAGAGCATAGCCGACGCCCGCTACAGCAAGGAAATCCACATCACCTCCGTGGCAGGCGGATTCCCCGCTTCGCAGACATTTGCGGCCGTGAAGATTGCAGAGTGCGTGGCAGCCGTGAAAGACGGTGCAGACGAGATTGACATCGTGCTGGCGCACAACTCTTTCTGCGACGGACGTTTTGACGATGCCGCAAAGGAGATTTCCGACATCAAGAAGGCGATTGTATCCATCAACCCCGCCGTGCACCTCAAGGTGATACTTGAGACGGGCGCCCTGGGCAGTTACGATGAGATTGCCACCGCTTCTTTCCTCGCTATCGAGGCGGGAGCCGACTTTATCAAGACCTCAACGGGCAAGATTGGCGTGAGCGCCACCCCCGAGGCCGCTTATGTGATGTGCGAATGCATCAAGGCATACTTCAATGCCACCGGCAAGAAGATAGGCTTCAAGCCCGCCGGCGGAGTTGCCAGTGCAGACGATGCATCTCTCTACTATGGAATAGTTGACACTGTACTGGGCAGCGAATGGCTCACCCCCGCCCTGTTCCGCTTTGGCGCCAGCCGCATGGCCAACAACCTGCTGAGCGCCCTGGAAGACAAAGAGGTCAAGTATTTCTAATCCAGCGGATGATCTTCGTGGAAGAGGATTAACCTGCGCGCAAGCTCAGGGATATCCTCTTTTGCTATCAGCGACGTGCAGGCGCGGATGCCCTGGCGCGTGCTGCCGCAGGTATCCAGGCTGATGGCGGAAATGCCGTAATAGAGCATCTCTTCCAGCAGGTCGGCACCGGTCATACCGGGATAGCCGTAAGTGAAATAGAAGCCGTCGGCCACATCCTCGTCCAGGTCCTTGTCGTAGGTTATCTCAAAGCCGGCCGCCAGAAAGGCCTCCTTCATGGCACGCGCCTTGCGCCCGTATTCAATGACTTCGTCACGGAAGTTATAGTCGCCGTCGTTCACAGCTTTGAAAATGGCCGCCAGGGCATACTGGGCAGAGTGCGAGGTGCCGCTGGAGAGAGGGTGCAGCGCACCATATACCACGGCATTGCGGAACACGTCAGAAGAATAGAACCGCTTCAGGTCGGGATAGTGCCGCGCCGCCAGATGGTCGCTGAGCGCCAGTATCGCTATGCGCTCGCCGGCATAGCTGAACGCCTTGGAGCTGGATATCAGCAGGATATAATCATCGGCATACTTGCCCACGGAGGGCTGGTAAGGGGGCTCGCCGGGGTGGCTGTAGTCCTTGCGGAAGTCCATCCCAAAGTAGGCCAGGTCCTCTATCACAATCACATCGTATTTGCGCGCCGTCTCGCCAATAATCTTCAGCTCCTCTTCTGTGAGGCAGACCCAGGAGGGATTGTTGGGGTTGGAATACAGTATGCTGTGAATGTGTCCCTTTGAGAAAATCTCCTCCAGTTTGCCGCGCAGCTTCTCGCCGCGATAGTCATAGATGTCGAACGACTCCACCGGAATGCCCAGCACCTTGTTCTGGAACTTGTGCACCGGGAAGCAGGGGTCTATGAAGAGCGTTGTGGTGCGCGACGCATTGGTGCGGCTGATTATCATGAACGATGTGAAAGCCGCCTGCATGGAGCCCACGGTTGCCAGGCAGTTCTCCGGCTTGATATCCACATCGATAAAGTTCTTGATAAAGCGGGAGGCCTCTTTGCGAAGCGGCGGGATGCCGTCGATATCGGGATAATTGGCCGGCACGCCCGCCTTCAGCGCCTTTATCTGGGCGTCGATGCCCACCCTGGCCGCCGGCAGTCCCGGGTTGCCCATCTCCATGTGGATGAAGTGCACGCCGCTGGCCGCCTCCAGTGTGTCGGAGAGCTTCTTTATCTCGCGGATGGTGGCCTTGCCCACCACCGGCAGGCCGCTTTCCGCAAAGATGCGTTCTACCAGCGCCTTGTCTAACAGGTTGTGCTTCATCGTTTTCTAGATTGTGCGGCCGGGATACTCCTTGAGCGCCTTTTCCAGGCATACGAGGGCTGCACGCAGGTCCTCTTCCTTGAGCACATACGCGAAGCGGGCCTGGTTCTTGCCCAGCCCCTTGGTTACATAGAAGCCCGCCATGGGGGCGAACATCACTGTCTGGCTATTGTAGTTGAACTCTTCCAGCAGCCAGCGGCAGAACTTCTCCGAATCGTCTACCGGAAGCTCAACGGCTGCATAGAATGCGCCCAACGGCATCGGGCATACTATGCCCTCTATCTTGTTCAGGCCGTCCACCAGTATCTGGCGGCGCTTGAGATACTCCTTCTTCACTTCGTCGAAATACTCCTGCGGAGTGTCCAGGGCAGCCAGGGCTGCAATCTGGCCCCACTTGCTGCAGCACAGGCGCGCCTGCGCGTACTTGAGCACCAGCGGCATAAACTCTTTGTTGCGGGACACGATAAAGCCAACGCGTGCGCCGCACATGCTGTAACGCTTTGATACCGAGTCGATAAGGATGATATTATCGTCCATGTCGGGCACCTGCATGAAAGAGAAGTGCAGCTCTTCCGTATAGCAGAACTCGCGGTAAACCTCGTCTGCAATTATGAACAGGTTGTGCTTCTTGGCTATGCTGCACAACTGCAGCACATCCTCTTTGCTGTAAAGCTTGCCGGTGGGGTTGGCGGGGTTGCAGATAAGTATCGCCTTGGTCTTGGGAGTTATCACCTTCTCCACTTCGCTCATTGGAGGCAGTGCAAAGCCGTCTTCTATATGGGTGGTGATGGGCACCAGTTTGGCGTCGAACTGGATGGAGAATGTATTGTAGTTGGTGTAGAAGGGCTCGAACACTATGATTTCATCATCGGGGTCGCAGATGGCCTCTATCGCAATCTGTATCGCCTCGCTACCGCCGTGGGTCACGATTATGTCCTTGGTCTGAACATCTATGCCGATGCCTTTGTAATAACCCACCATCCCTTCGCGCAGGGGCAGATCGCCCAGCGAATTGGGATAGGAGATTATGGAGAGTTTGTTCTCCCTCACCGCATCCAGGGCCACCTTGGGGGAATCCAGATCGGGCTGGCCCATGTTCAGGCGGTAAATCTTGATGCCGCGCTTGGCGGTTTCGTCGCTCAGGGGGATGAGTTTACGGATAGGAGAATAAGGCATCGCGAGGGCCTTCTTGGAAAAAGTCAGCATGGTGATATCTCTTTATTTTTGTCTTTCATATAATGCCAGCTGCTTGAGGAACTCCTCAATCTTGGGCTGGACCTTGCTGGTGGGGCAGTCGTAGTTGTTCACCAATATCGCAAAGCGATACATCTCTCCGTCCACAGCCTCCACAAAACCCGCATAGCAGCGCACCGCCGTCATGGAACCGCTCTTGCAGTGGATGCGCTCCCTAAGCTCCGGGGGCTCGTTGCGGAGTACATACTTGAGGGTGCCCTCCCCTCCCGGGGTCGGGAACGTGCTCAAGTACCCGGCAAATATATCGCTCTTTTGCATTAATCGGTAAAAGTTGCAGAAAAAACGTGGCGACACAAAGTTGAAACGGCTCAGGCCGCTGCCGTCGTCCTGCCTCAGGCCGGTGGTGTTGCACCCCTTGTCTGCCAGATACTGCTCCAGCGCCTTGGGCGCGGTGTCGTAAGTAGCTTCGCCAGTAAAGTGCCGCCCAAGCGTCATCAGCATGGTCTCCGCATAAAAGTTGTTGCTCTGGGTGTTGGTCTCGCGGCAGATATCCAGAAGCGTGGGAGAATAAGTGGTGGCGAGCAGTATCGCGGTGTCGGGGGCAGCGCCGGTGGTGGCTCCGCCCGCTTCGATTCCGTCTGCAGCCAGAAAACGCTCAAACTCCTCTGCGCATGTCAATGCCGGGAACTTGTTGGAGACAGCAATGGTGTCCGCTTTGCGGTCTGCTGCATAGGTGCCGGTAAAGCGTCCCACCGGAGAGAGGTCGCTGGCGTAATACATCAGCTTGTTGCCCGTCTTGGGGGCGCCGGTGGTGGCGTCGTTCTGCAGGTTTATTTCGGAGAATATGCAGCCTGCGGGAATAACGGAGAGGCTGTCGCCCTCTTCAAGGCCGGGGGTCACGTAGTAGTATGAGAGGTTCTCCGCAAAGGAGAGACCGCACGCCCCGCTGCCATAATCCGCCCCAAGGTCTGCCCAGCACCAGTTTTCCTGGATGATGTTCTGCGAGAAGATATTGGCGTCGCCCTTCACGAGGCCGCCTATGGCAAAGATGCCGGCATTCTGCAGCGCCGCCCGCCACTCCGCGAACACCCCCTCCACAGGGGGCGCAATCTTGTTGTGTGAGCCCAGCGTGGGGTCGCCGCCGCCAATTATGTACACGTCGCCGTGAAGTACACCCAAGCTGTCTATCTCGCCGGCATAGGCCACCTTGGTTTCATAGCGGAAATCGGGCCGCAGCGCATCCAGCGCCACGCCGGTGGTAATCGTCTTCATGGTAGAGGCGGAGAGCAGCGGCAGATCGGGATTCCACGCCGCAATCGTATTCCCGCGGCTGTCCACCGCCAGCAGCGCCACCGCCGCGTTCTTCAGCAGGGGGTCGGTCTTCATCTCCGCATCCACGTAGCGCTGCACATTGCTCTGCGCATGCATCGCCACGGGCGCGAGCAAGTTCCCGGCAGCGCACACCGCCACCGTAACCGCCAGACATATAATCCTCCTGAACATCGCCACGCAAAGGGTTTCTTACACGGCAAAGATAAAGAAAAAATCTCCTATATTATTTGATTTGCTATCTTTGCAGACTGATACCACTCACTGGATTTTCAGATGGAAAACAGAGAAGCAAGCAGGTACGCCGCAAGGGGTGTATCTTCGTCTAAGGCGGAGGTGCACAAGGCGATTGCAAAGATGGATAAGGGACTGTTCCCCACCGCTTTCTGCAAACTGGTCCCCGATTTTGCAGACGATGATTACTGCATCGCGATGCATGCCGACGGCGCCGGTACCAAGAGCAGCCTGGCGTATGCTTACTGGCGCGAGACTGGCGACATGAGCGTGTGGAAGGGCATCGCCCAGGACGCGATTGTGATGAATACAGACGACCTGCTTTGCGTTGGCATCACCGGCGGCATGATGCTTTCTTCCACCATCGGACGCAACAAGATGTGCGTGCCGGGCGAGGTTATCGCCGCCGTAATCGAGGGTTCGCAGGCGTTTGTAGATCAGATGCGCGGCTACGGCATCGATATCACCCTCACTGGTGGCGAGACTGCCGATGTGGGCGACCTGGTGCGCACCATAATTGTGGACAGCACCGTTTGCGCCCGCGCCCGCCGCAGCGACATTATCGACAATAAGAACATCGCCGCGGGCGACGTGATAGTGGGTCTGGCATCCTTCGGACAGGCCGAGTGGGAGGATACCTACAACGGTGGCATGGGGTCCAACGGCCTCACCAGCGCCCGTCACGACGTCTTCTCCAAATATATCGCAGAGAAGTATCCGGAGACCTACGAGAGCGGCATCGACAGCCAGTTTGTATACACCGGCAGCAAGCGTCTCACCGACATTGAGCCGGAGACCGGCTTGACCTACGGCAAACTGGTGCTCTCCCCCACCCGCACCTACGCTCCTGTGATCAAGGCCGTACTGGAGATTTGCCGCAACTCAATCCACGGCATGATTCACTGCACCGGCGGCGCCCAGACCAAGGTTTTGGGCTTCATTGGCAACCTCAAGGTGATAAAGGACAACATGTTTGACACCCCACCGCTGTTCCGGGCGATACAAGCCGAATCCGGGACCCCCTGGAGCGAGATGTACAAGGTGTTCAACATGGGACACCGTATGGAAATATATGTGCCGGAAAGCGCTGCCGCCGATATCATTGCCATCAGCCGCAACTTTGGCGTGGATGCCCGCGTGATAGGCCGTGTAGAGAACGCGGCGCAGCCGGAAGTGGAACTCAAGACCCGCTACGGCACTTTTAAATACGAGAAATGATGCAAAGGACACTCGCAATCTTTATTCTGATGCTGTCGGCAATCCGCCTCCCGGGCTGCAAAGACGCCAAGCCGGTGGAAGTGGACCTTGACCCGCTGGTGCAGCAGGCGCTGTACGACACCACATCCAGCTATTACACCGACTTCTCTACATATCCCCACAACATAGCCGACCTGCCGATAGGCATCTTTGACCTGAACGCGCGTACCACCACTACCCTGGACCGCACCGCCACTCTGGACCGGTTTGACAATATCACCGGCGGGGAGCAGGCCGACATGATACGCGACTTTGCCGGCGAACATTTTATCTATTACACCGCCCTGAGCGACGACGACGCCGTTTATGACGACCAGGGAAGGAGGGATATCAAGGACGCCGCCATAAAGAACACCCTGTTCCTGGTGGGCGACAAGTGCGCGCAGGGCTATAAGGAGCGCGCCAAGATTGTGATTGCGGCGGGCGACATAACCCGCGGCACCGGTCTGGACGACATCCGCGCCATGCTGGCGGCCAGCAATTCGGGCGTAAAGGTGATAGGCGTTGTGGAAGAGGGGGTGAAAGGGATGCTGGAAGAGCTTCTGGAACTGCCCGTGCTCAACTATTCGGTGGGTCTGATAGCCGATACCCTTACAATCGCCAGCGGCGCATATCAGCAGACAGTGCAGGACATCCTTGCAGACAGGGGGATAAAATCTGCCATCCCGGTGGTGAATCAGGAGCTCGAGGCGGTTGATTCGCTCTCCGTGGGGGACCTGGCCGCATCGTTTGCCGCCATGCTGGAGCATCATTACAGCGACGGAAAACCCTTCCCTATCTGCGCCGTGATTTGTGACGTGACGCCGGACGGAGAGTACACCGACGCCGACATCGCGGCCGCCTTCCAGGAAGTAATCAATAATTATCGTTCAAAAAGAATAAACGGCAATTACCCTTACCGCTCCGTTGTAAACGACAAATTGATTGTCGTGAACCCCTCGGAGCTGGCCGCCATGGAGTGCTACCGGGTGCTGCGCAGCGACAACAACCTTGCCCTGCGCATAGGGGATCAGCAGATCCTGCACTATACGGACCTCCCTATGTAGTATGAGATTTAAAGAGAGCATAACACCGGAAGAGATAGAGGGCATGGAACTGATTGCCTTCCCCGGTGAAATCAAAGTCATCACAGAAGAGGGCCCGGAGTTTGACGCCGCCGTGCGCGACCTGGCCTCCTGCAGGATGATTGGCTTTGACACCGAGACCAAGCCCGTGTTCACTCCCCATGCTCCCAGATGCCCCACCGCCCTGCTGCAGCTCTCCAGCGAAGAGACATCTTACCTGTTCAGGCTCCATACCCTGGGCATTCCCAAGTCTCTGGCCAACATACTTTCAAGCAAAACCATAACCAAGGTGGGCGCCGCCGTGAACGATGACGTGCGCGGCCTGCAGCACTTCTGCCGCTTTGAGCCGGCCCGTTTCATGGACCTGCAGCATTTTGCAGAGCAGTACGGCATAAAGGACAAGAGTGTGAAGAAGCTCACCGCCATCATCCTTGGGCGCCGCGTCTCCAAGGCTCAGCAGCTCTCCAACTGGGAGGCTCAGCAACTCTCCTGGCCGCAGCAGCTCTACGCCGCCACCGACGCCTGGATATGCCTGGTGATGTACAAGCGGCTGCTGGAGTCGTGATTTTCATTTTATTTTTTTACTTTTGTCTCAGACGAATAATACAATAACTGATAAAACTGAAACACTATGGGAAAACTTCTCAAAGAATTCAAAGACTTCGCAATTAAAGGCAACGTGATGGATATGGCCATCGGCGTTGTTATCGGCGCAGCTTTCGGTAAGATAGTAAGCTCTTTTGTGGCTGACATCATCATGCCGCTCATCGGCCTGCTGGTTGGCGGTGTTGACTTCACCCAGTGGAAATGGGTCCTCTCTGCTGCAGACGAGGCTGCCGGCAAGGCAGAGGTTGCCCTCACCTACGGCAACTTTATCCAGGTTATCTTCGACTTCCTGATTGTTGCATGGTGCATCTTCCTGGTTGTCAAGGCTATCAACAAGATGAAGAAAGCTAAGGAAGAGCCCGCTCCGGCTCCCGAACCCCCGGCAACTCCCGAGGATATCCTGCTTCTCCGTGAAATCCGCGACAGTCTCAAGAAATAACTGATTGCTACAATGAAAAAACTACTGCTTGCCATCGCCTGCATGCTGTCTCTGTCGCTGGGCGCATCTGCCCAAGGCTACGAGCTCTCGATAGAGGGAATGGGTTCAATCGGGCCCATCCGCTGCAGCAACAACTACGCCGGAATCAACATCCTTAACGGTTACCGTTTCAAGTGGGGTAACGGCTTTTATGCAGGCGTGGGCAGTGGTATGGTGGGTACCGCTTATCTGACCGATTTCAAGCGGATAAACAATCTGGACACTCCAAACGAGTTCACAAAGAAACGCGAAAGAGGTAACTTCTTTGTACCGGTATACGGCTCACTGCAATACTACCTCACCCCCGCCAACAAGAAGTACCAGCCGTTTGTCCGTCTGGATGTGGGATACGAATTCGCTGTGTTCCGCTTTGACTGGGACCAGTTCCGTTTTGACAAATCTTCACAGAAGCACGGAATGTACGTGGAGCCCTCGTTTGGCTACACCTACCGTCTGAAAGGGGCGGAAAAGAGCCGTTCCCTCTATTTCTGCGTGGGTCCCACCTTCCAGCGGGACGTCTTCAACCGCACGGTGATCACCATGTTATCGGAGGTCAGCGAAGACGGCTACACAGCCACCGCCACCACCAAGACGTATGACTGGCTGCTGCCAACCATCGCCTTCAGGTTTGGCTGGAGGTTATAACTCCTCTTCAAATACGTAATCCACACAGCGGTTCAGGATTTCGCAGAACGGTGCGGTGGGTTTCAGATCGCGTGCAACACGGCCGGCAAGATTGCTGGCCGTGATGTATTCTTTATCGACTGACTTGATGATAATGTACGATTTGAGGCGATAGTAATCGCTGTAAGGGCCCGGCTGCCAGCCCAGCGGCAGGCGGGTCAGCGCCCCTTCCCAGTCCACCTCGAACCCCTTTGCATCCTTTATTGCGGCATCGAACTTTGCTCCGGAGAGCATAATCTCTTCCCGGACGCTCTTTATCATCTCTTTCGTGGGATTGTAAAGCCCGGAGCAGATGAAGTATGTCCTGGTAGCGGGTTCGATATGCAGATAGTAACCGGCGCGGCCGCTTTTCTTACCGCCGGCGCAAACATATATGCCCATGTGGGTCTTGTACGGGGTCTTGTCGGCAGAGAAACGGATGTCGCGGTATATGCGGTAGGTACAGTCCTCCACCCGGAGTCCCTTCATGCGGGGGTCAAACTCCGCAATGCGGGCTATCAGCTCGCGGGCTACTTCTGCTATGGTGTTCTTGGCCTGCAGATACTCCCCCTTGTGGGCGTCGAACCACTCCTTGTAGTTATGCTGTGCAAGCTCTTCCAGAAAGCTTATTACCTGTTCCATGACTACCGCTTGCTGAGCCAGTTATACGCATTGACAAACATATCCAGCCAGGGGGTGTCGGCATCGTGACGCTTCTCGCGCGGATACCACGGCCAGTTCCAGGGACGCAGGCAGCGCTCCGGATGGGGCATCATAGCCAGATGACGACCGTCGGGGCTACAGACACCGGCTATGCCCAGGGGCGATCCGTTGGGGTTGCCGGGATAATCGTTGTAGTTGTAGCGTACCGCAACCTCAACGTTCTTGCCGGCGGGGAAGCTGAACTTGCCCTCGCCGTGAGCCACCCAGATACCCAGCTTGGAACCCTTGAGAGACTTGAGCATCACTGCGGGGGAATCCTCTATGGTGACCCCCACAAAGCAGCTCTCGAACTTGTGCGAATCGTTGTGAATCATCTTGGGGGCATGCGCCCGGTCGTCGGGGGTGATTACGCCCAGTTCCGCCATCAGCTGGCATCCGTTGCAGATGCCCAGGCTCAGGGTATCCTTGCGGGCATAGAATCCGTCAATCGCCTTGCGGGCATGCTCGTTGTACATGAGCGCCCCCGCCCAGCCCTTGGCGCTGCCCAGGGTATCGGCGTTGGAGAAACCGCCCACAAACACAATCATGTCCACCTTTGTGAGGTCTTCGCGGCCGCTGGTGAGGTCGGTTGTATGGACGTCTTTCACGTCGAAGCCCGCCATGTAGAGTGCCCACGCCATTTCGCGGTCGCCGTTGGAACCCTTCTCGCGGATGATGGCCGCCACGGGTTTGCGGCCGTCCTGCGCCCTTTCTGCCCGTTGCTCCGGGAAGCGGTATACCAGCGGCTGCTTTGAGAAGTTGTCGCGGCGGCGGAGAGCGCAGTCGCCCGCCGTCTGGCGCTTGTCAAGCAGATACGATGTCTCAAACCAGTGCTTGCGCATGGCGTCGATATCCAGATGGAGTTCGCCGCCGGCATACTTGATATCCAGGGTGCGGGAAGGCTGCCAGCTGCCTATCCTGTAATACTGTATTCTCTGTCCGTTCAGATAATCCTCCACGAACGGGATGCCCGCCTGGATAATCACGCCCGGCTGCTCGCTGAGCAGCACGTTTGCGTCCAGAGCTCTCAGGTCGATGTCCAGACCGCCCTTTGTATTTGCGAACATGCTCTCCAGCAGCGCTGTCACAAGACCGCCGGCGCTCACGTCATGCCCGGCGAGCAAGAGTTCCTCGTTCACCAGCCCCTGCACAGTCTCGAAGCACTTTGCGAAATATGCCGGGTCCTTGATATCGGGGCAGCCCTCACCCACTGCAGAACATACCTGCGCATAGGCGCTGCCGCCCAGAGCGAAGTCCGGCTTGCGGTCGAACGGGATATAGAGTATGGTAGAGGGGACACTCTCGAATGCGGCATGAACCGTCTTGGTAATGTCGCTCACTTGCCCCACTGTGGATACTATCAGAGTGCCGGGAGAGAGGACCTTTTCCCCGGAAGGATATTTCTGCGTCATGGACATCGAGTCCTTGCCGGTGGGAATGTTGATTCCCAGGGCAAGGGCAAAGTCGCTGGCCCCCTTCACCGCCTTGTACAGGCGCGCGTCCTCCCCTTCGTTGCGGGTCGGCCACATCCAGTTGGCGGACAGCGACACTCCGCGCAGGCCGCCGTCTATCGCTGCCCACACCATGTTGGTGAGCGCCTCGGCGATGGTCATGCGGCTGCCGGCCGCCGGATCTATCAGACCCACGGCGGGTGCATGGCCAATGGAGGTGGCGATGCCCCGGTTGGAATCATAAGTGATGGCGGTAACCGCCACATCGTTGAGCGGCAGCTGAATCTCGCCCGCCGTCTGCTGGCAGGCAATCAGGCCGGTCACGGAACGGTCCACCTTGTTGGTGAGCCAGTCCTTGCAGGCCACCGACTCCAGCGAGAGGACATCCTCTATCACCTTTGTGAGCTCTTCAGGGCTATAGCTGCCCACCGGCTTCACATCGGGGTATTTCTTCTCTACGGTGGTGCCGGTCATCACGGTCTTGGGGGTGCTCCCCATCATGTCGCCAATGGCCAGATCTATCGGAGCCACGCCAGTTGCGCTATCCTTCAGGGTGAAATTGTGCTCGCCGGTGGTGGTGCCTATCTTGTAGAACGGGGCGCGCTCGCGTTCTGCAATCTTGCACAGATGCTCCGCGTCGCGCTCTTTCATTACCAGACCCATGCGCTCCTGACTCTCGTTGCCGATAATCTCCTTGTAAGAGAGGGTCGGGTCGCCGATGGGCAATTTGGCTATGTCGATGGTGCCGCCCACCTCCTCCACCAGCTCCGAGAGGCAGTTCAGATGGCCGCCGGCACCATGGTCGTGTACCGATATGATGGTGTTTTTATCCTCCTCCGCAATGGCGCGGATGGCGTTGTATGCGCGCTTCTGCATCTCCGGATTGGAGCGCTGCACCGCGTTGAGTTCTATGGCGTTGGCGTATTCTCCGGTGGCCACGCTGCTCACCGCACCGCCGCCCATGCCGATACGGTAGTTATCACCACCCAGCAGCACAACCGCATCGCCTTTGCCCGGAGTCTCCTTGATGGAATCACGCTTCTTGGCATAGCCGATGCCGCCCGCCTGCATTATTACCTTATCGTAGCCGTACATGCCGCGGCTGTCGCCGTACTCGAACGTGAGCAGCGAACCGCATATTATCGGCTGGCCAAACTTGTTGCCAAAGTCGCTGGCGCCGTTGGAGGCCTTGATAAGTATCTCCTGCGGAGTCTGGTACAGCCACTTGCGCTCCTGGAACGCCTCCCATGCGCGCCGCCCCTCTTCAAAACGGGGGTAGCTGGTCATGTACACCGCGGTGCCGGCAATGGGGAACGAGCCCTTGCCACCCGCCATACGGTCGCGGATCTCTCCGCCGGTGCCTGTGGCAGCGCCGTTGAAAGGTTCCACGGTGGTGGGGAAGTTGTGCGTCTCCGCCTTCAGCGAAATCACCGTCTCCGCCGGCTCGCGCTTGAACAGGGAGGGTTTAGAGCCGTCTGTGGGGTGGAAAAGCTCCACCTCGGGCCCCTCTATGAAGGCGCAGTTGTCTTTATATGCCGATACCACGCGGTTGGGATTGGTTTGCGTGGTCTTCTTTATCAGCTTGAAAAGCGACGAGGGCTGCTCCTCGCCGTCAATTATGAACGTACCGTTGAAAATCTTGTGGCGGCAGTGCTCGCTGTTCACCTGGCTGAAGCCGAACACCTCACTGTCCGTAAGACTGCGGCCCAGCTTGGCGGAAAGGTCCTGCAGATACTTGATCTCTTCCGGCGACAGGGCCAGCCCCTCGCGGCGGTTGTACTCCTCAAAATCGGTGATGTACTCTATCGGGTCCGGAGTGTGGTCCACCGTAAAGATGTCCTGATCCAGGCCTCGGTAAAGGCGCTGCAGCATCTTGTCAAAAGAAGCGGTCTCGCTCTGCACCGGGAAGTATTCCTCTATGCGCTTAATACCGCGGATGTTCATGTTCTGGGCAATCTCCACTGCGGTGGTGCTCCAGGGGGTAATCATCTCGCGGCGGGGGCCCACAAAGAAGCCCTCCAGTTTCTCTGCATCCGTCTTCTTGGCGCAAGAAAAAAGCCACTCAAGGGCGTTTATAGCCTCTTGTGGCTGGTTTTCAACTGTTTGTACTGCAATAACGCTGCCCGCGTCGTTTCGGAAAAACAATATTTTCATTTGGCACTGTTTGTAGCAGCAAATTTAGCAAAATGTGTAATTTCGCGGCGTGACTTACGAAGAAAAAATAGAGAAACTTTTTGCGCGGACACCGTCGTTCCAGCAGGTGGGGGCTGCGGCCTACAAGCCGGGGCTGGATACGATGGTAGAGTTCGCCGCGCTGCTGGGACATCCGGAGCGCGGGCTGCGCTGTATCCACATCGCCGGCACCAACGGCAAAGGGAGCGTGAGCTCTTTTCTGGCGGCGGCGCTCAGCTGCGGTGCGGGCAGTTGCGCGGGTGGCGTCACATCCGGCAGCGGGCAGCGCATAGGTCTCTACACCTCCCCCCACCTCACCGACTTCCGCGAGCGAATAAAAGTCGTCTCCGAGGATGGCTTCGAGATGATTCCACGCGAGGCTGTGGAGGAGTTTCTGGACACTTACGACGGCTTCATAGAACACCGCCGGCCATCTTTCTTCGAAATCACCACGGCGATGGCTTTCTGGTATTTCGCCGCCGCAGGCGTGGACCTGGCGGTGATAGAGTGCGGCCTGGGCGGGCGGCTGGATTCCACCAACATCATCAACCCGCTGGTGAGCGTGGTCACCAACATCGGGCTGGAGCACACATCCTATCTGGGGGACACTCTTCAGAAAATCGCCTTTGAGAAGGCGGGCATCATCAAACCCGGCAGGCCGGTGGTAATCGGTGAGATTAACTATTCGACCCGGCCGGTTTTCGAGCAGGCGGCAGCAGAGCGCGACTGCGAAATCGTGTTCGCGCCGGAACGGCCGTGCGGGCTTACTACAGACGGTTTGGACCTACCCGGCGATTATCAGCAGCAGAACATTGCCACTGTGGCGACGGCGCTGGATATTATTGAGACGCATTACGGAATCAGTGCCGACAATTCCCGCCTGAAGCGGGCGGCTGCCCTCACCGGCCTGCACGGCCGCTGGGAGAAACTCTCCTCGAAGCCCGATATAATCTGCGACATCGGCCACAACGCCCACGGCCTGCGCCGCGTGTTTGACCAACTGCGCGAAGTGGTGCACAACTATCGTCATGTATACATCATCTTTGGCGTGGTAAGCGACAAAGACGTGGATGCCATAGCCCCGATGATGATAAAGCCAGACGAGCACGTCTCCTACATCCTTACACAGCCCTCCACCAAGCGCGCCATGCCCGTGGAGCAGCTGGCGGAAAAGCTCGCCTGCTGCGGCATCACCGGCACCATCACCTCAACCGTGGCGGAAGCCATCACTCTGGCAAAAAAAGAAGCTGCCGCAGAAGATTTGATCTTCACCGGCGGCAGCAACTTTACTGTGAGCGACCTTATTCTGTCTCGTGCCAGAATTTGAGTTTCAGCGTCTTGGAACCGCTGGTGAGGGTGATCTTGTCACTGTTTTCTGTAAGGACAAAGTCCCAGTCGCCGTTCAGGAACTTGTAGTTTCCGTCAATCTTGATGGTGCATGAGGTAGCGCTGTTGTAGGTCAGTTTGCCCTTCTGGAAATAGTAGATTTCGAGCTTGTCGGGTTCACCGCCCCACTTGTCGCCCATAATCTGCACCTGGCAGTCAACTTTGTCGCCTTTCTTGCCGGCCCATTTGGACTTGGCCACGATGAATGCGGTAAAATTGCTGCTTGCATCGGAATCGCCAAGATCAATCTGGCCGTCGCTGCTGTATGAGTAGCCCTTGATGGTGGGGGACACTTTCATCATGTCATCTATCATGCCGTCCAAATTGCAGGAAAAAAGCAGCGGCAGAAACGCCATCAGTACTAAAAGTTTCTTCATGTCGGTTGTAATTAATTGTTTACCACAAATTTAGAAAAAGAACCGGACTAATGCAAACTATTCAAAAACCAGCTCGCCAAAGTATTCGGGACGGTGGTAATCGGGATTCTCGCAGCCCACGGGGCTCCAGGTGACATAGTGGGGTACCGGCATATCGTCGCCGCACTTGTAGAAGTTGGCGAGTTTCACGCGGCCGGAAACTTCCGCGCCTTTGATGCCGTAAATCTCAAACGGGATGGCCATGGTCAGGGTCCAGCAGCAGCGCCCTTTCTCCTTTACCACGCTCTTGGAGCCCAGCGACGCCACCCTGCGGATGCGGCTTATCACGGAATCGTCAAAGTTGTGACGGTGGTTGCGGTCCGGCCCGCAGGCAAAGGTGCCGTGCCCGATGCAGGTCATCTCAATGTTGTAGTAGTCGGGCTTGGTCAAATCGGGAATCATGAAGAACTCCACGCACGAGTCTTTCCAGGGCTCCGATTTGTAGTCATACTCAAAGGTGCCGCGCACTCCGCGCTCTATAACCTTGAACTGCAAGAAGATTTCATCGCCGTTATGGGCAATCTTGAAGCTTACGCGGGGTTTGTAAGGATACGCCGGCCAGTTTAAGCAGTCCACGGCGTGGGAAGCCACGCTGCGGCGTTTGAAATACTTTAACACATCTTCCATTTTCGCCCCTTTGGGGAGAGAATTCTTAACGACTTTGAGTGACTTTGACATATTTTCTGACAATTATTATTATTTTTGCGAGATTTATTGCACGAAAGTAATAACTAATAAATATTTAATCAAAGTTTTTATGGCAAAAAGAGTTTATCGTTTTGGCGGCAAGAGCGCAGAAGGCAACGGCAAGATGCGCGAATTGCTGGGCGGCAAAGGTGCTAACCTTGCCGAGATGTGTCTGCTGGGAATGCCCGTTCCCGCCGGCTTTACTATCACCACCGAGTGCTGCACCGAGTACTTCAACCTGGGCGGTCAGTTCCCCGCAGAGCTTGAGGCAGAGGTTAACGCAGCTCTCGAGGCAACCGAGGCTGTAATGGGTCGCAAATTCGGCGACGCTAAGGATCCCCTGCTGGTATCCTGCCGTTCCGGCGCCCGCAGCTCCATGCCCGGCATGATGGAGACCGTGCTCAACATCGGTCTCTGCAGCGAAACCATCCCCGGCCTTATCGCCAAGACCAAGAACCCCCGTTTCGTATATGATGCATACCGTCGCCTTATCATGATGTACTCCGACGTAGTTATGGAGAAGGCAGAGGGCATCGAGCCCGAAGACGGCAAGGGCATCCGCGTCCAGCTGGACAACATGATGGCCGAGGTTAAGGAGAAGAAGGGTTACAAGCTTGACACCGAGCTTACTGAAGAAGACCTCATCGCTCTTTGCGACGCTTTCAAGAAGCGCGTAAAAGAGGTTCTGGGCAAAGAGTTCCCCGATGATGCACGCGCTCAGCTCTGGGGCGGCATCGGCGCCGTGTTCAAATCATGGAACGGCAAGCGCGCCATCGCTTACCGCCGCATCGAGGGTATCCCCGATGATTGGGGCACAGCTGTGACCGTAATGTCCATGGTATTCGGTAACATGGGTGAGACTTCCGCTACCGGCGTTGCATTCAGCCGCAACCCCGCTACCGGTGACAACAAGTTCTACGGCGAGTGGCTCATCAACGCACAGGGCGAGGACGTGGTTGCAGGTATCCGCACCCCCAACCCCCTGAACGAGGCCACCAAGACTGAGCACAACAAGAACCTCACTTCCCTGGAGAAGGCAATGCCCGCTGTTTACAAAGAGCTGGACACCATCCGTCAGAACCTCGAGAAGCACTACAACGATATGCAGGACATCGAGTTCACCATCCAGGAAGGCAAGCTCTGGATGCTTCAGTGCCGCATTGGCAAACGCACCGGTATCGCTGCCCTGAATATGGCTATGGATATGCTGGACGAAGGCCTTATCGATGAGAAGACCGCTGTTATGCGCGTAAGCCCCACTCAGCTCGACGAGCTCCTGCACCCCGTGCTTGACCCCGCTGCAGAGAAGAAGGCAACCGTTATCGCTAAGGGTCTGCCCGCAGGCCCCGGCGGTGCAGTAGGTAAGATCGTCTTCACCAGCGCAAAGGCTGTTGAGGCTGCTGCAAAGAAAGAGAAAGCCATTCTGGTTCGCGACGAGACCAATCCTGAGGACGTTGAAGGTATGCGCGCTGCCGACGGTCTGCTCACCGCACGCGGCGGTATGACCAGCCACGCTGCACTGGTTGCACGCGGATGGGGCAAGTGCTGCATCGTAGGTTGCGACGCCGTTAAGTTTGAAGAACAGGCAGACGGCACCCGCAAGCTCTTCATCGCAGGCAAGGAATATCAGGAAGGCGACATCTTCTCACTGAACGGCAGCAAGGGCTACGTTTACGCAGAGAAGGTGGGCACCATGGACGCAAGCGAGAATCCCCGCTTTGTGAAGTTCATGAGCCTCGTTGACAAATATCGCAAGCTTGGTGTACGCACCAACGCAGATAACCCCGACGATGCCGCTAAGGCAATCGAGTTCGGCGCAGAGGGTATCGGCCTGTTCCGTATAGAGCACATGTTTTACGGCAAGAACAGTGAGGCTCCCCTTGCAAAACTCCGCAAGGTGATCCACACCGCTACCGCAGAAGAGCGTCTGCAGGCAATCAAGGAGCTGGAGCCTTTCGTAAAGGAGGCTACCAAGGCTACCATGAAGGTGATGAACGGCAAGCCCGTTACCTTCCGTCTGCTTGACCCGCCTTTGCATGAGTTCGTTCCCCAGACCCTGGACAAGCAGGAAGAGCTGGCAGCCGAGCTGCACATCTCTGTAGAGGAGATTCGTAAGCGTGGTGAGGCTCTGCACGAGGTGAACCCCATGATGGGTCACCGCGGCGTACGTCTGGGTATCAGCTACCCCAGCCTTTCCGAGATGCAGTTCCGCGCTATCTTCGAGGCAGCCGGCGAGCTTTACGCAGAGGGCTTCAACCCCCGTCCGGAGATCATGATCCCCGTTACCGTATCCGTGAACGAGCTTAACTTCCAGAAGCGTATCTGCGACCGCGTACACAAAGAGGTCGAGGAGAAGTTTGACATGGACATCCCGTTCCTGTTCGGTACTATGATCGAGATTCCGCGCGCAGCAATCCTTGCAGACCGCATGGCACGCACCGCACAGTTCTTCAGCTTTGGTACCAACGACCTTACCCAGATGACCTACGGCTTCAGCCGCGACGACATCGGCAGCTTCATGAAGGACTATCTGGACAACAAGATCCTCCCGTTTGACCCGTTCCAGAGCATCGATACCGAGTCTGTCGGCAAGCTCATCGAGGTCGGCGTGAAGGGCGGCCGTTCCACCCGCGAGAACCTCAAGGTGGGTATCTGCGGCGAGCACGGCGGTGACCCCGCATCCGTAGAATTCTGCCACAAGATTGGCATGAACTACGTTTCCTGCTCACCGTTCCGCGTTCCTATCGCACGCCTCGCAGCAGCTCAGGCAGCAATCAAGAATGCGTAATCTACATTCAAACCTATGATAATGCAGGGACCGGCGACTGTCCGGTCTCTGCTTTTTTAAAAACAAATGCGCAATTTCGTATCGTATATCGTCGTAGCGATTAAAGGCGCTCTTATGGGGGCGGCCAACGTAGTGCCGGGGGTGAGCGGCGGCACCATCGCCCTGCTTACCGGCATCTATCAGGAACTCATCGAATCCATCAAGGCTGTGGGCAGCAAGAGCCTGGGACTGCTGTTCCGCGGCAAGTTCAAAGAGTTCTGGAAGGCCGTGAACGGCAACTTCCTGCTGGCGGTGGCCATCGGCATAGTGGTGAGCATCTTCTCCCTGGCCAAGGTGATGTCTTACCTGCTGGAGCACTTCCCCATCCAGACCTGGGCCTTCTTCTTTGGCCTGGTGCTGGTATCCACGGTGTATATGATACGCGAACTCAAAGACCGCAAGCTGAGCCAGTGGCTGGCACTCATCGTGGGTGCGGCGTGTGGCGTGGCGCTGTGCCTGGTATCCCCCAGCCACACCAGCGACAGCATGCTTTTCATATTCATCTGCGGCGCGATTGCGATGTGCACGATGATTCTCCCCGGCATCTCCGGCAGCTTCATACTTGTGCTGCTGGGCAAATACGCCTTCATGATGGACGCCGTGGGTAACCTCAACATCCCGGTGCTGGTGGTGTTCACCATAGGCGCGATTCTGGGCATACTGGCCTTCTCCCACGCTTTCTCCTGGCTCCTTAAAAAAGCCTACAACGGCACCATGATGTTCCTGGCGGGCTTGATGCTGGGCAGCCTTGTGAAGGTTTGGCCGTGGAAGATCCTGCTTGAGAGCGGAGTGGACCGCCCCATCCTCCCCAACCAGTTTGCAGGCGAACCTCACCTTGCCGGAGCCATAATCTGGGCTCTAATCGGCGGGGCGCTGATAGTGGCAATAGAGGCCACTGCCGCCGCTGTGAAGAAGAAATCCGAATAATATTCTTATTGCATTATTAGTGAGTATTCCGTAACTTAGCAGTTACGGTCTAGAATCATTTTATACTCACATAACCATGTTCAAGAAGTACTTACTTATCCTGGCGGTCCTTGCCGTATCGGTAATCGCCTGCGAAGAGCCGGAAGAGGTCATTCCGGATATCCAGATTGCAGAAGAGAGCGCAGCCGCCTTCTCTGAAGGCATCTCGTTTGGCGAATACACCGGCACAGAACCTCAGACTTCAAAAGTGACCTTCACCGCCACAGATGCGTGGAGCGCCACCATTGCAGAGACCAAAGCCCCCGGCTGGATAACCGTAGAGCCCTCCAGCGGCGAGGCGGGCAAAGTGGAAATGACGATTTCCGCCCAGCCCAACAAGGGAGAAGAGCCCCGCAAAGCCGATATCACCATCAAGTGCGGCACTGTGTCCAAGACCATAACCGTTACCCAGGCCGGCAACCCTCCGGCAGTTATCGAGGTGAAACAGGTCACTTTGGATAAGGAAGAAATCTCTCTGGTAGAGGGCGAAGAGTTCACCCTCACCGCCACCGTAGAGCCGGGCGACGCCACAGACAAGACTGTAACCTGGAGCAGTTCCAACAATGAGGTCGCTTCTGTAGGCGAAGCCGGCAAGGTCACCGCCATGAAAGAGGGCGAGGCAGAAATAACCGCCGCTGCCGGCGATGTCAAGGCAACCTGCAAGGTGACAGTTACCAAGAAATATATCGTTGTAGAATCCATCGTGCTGGACAAGCCGGAACTGAGTCTCATAAAGGGCGAGAGCGCCACCCTTACAGCAACCGTGAGCCCCGCCGACGCCACCAACCCTGCAGTGAGCTGGATCAGTTCCGATGAGACTGTGGCAAGCGTGAAAGACGGCGTGGTAACCGCCCTCAAGAGCGGCACCGCCACCATCACCGCCACCGCAGAGAACCAGAACGCCACCTGCGTGGTGACCGTTACCAATCCGGCCACCGGCATAACGCTGGACCATAACGACCTGTTCCTCACAGAAGGGGAATCGGCAGTTCTGACCGTCACCATAACGCCTGCAGACGCAGACGAACAGACCGTTACGTGGAAGTCTTCCGACCCCAATGTGGCAACCGTAGATGAAAACGGCAAGGTGACCGCAAAGGCAGAGGGTTCTGCAACCATAACTGCAACCTGCGGCGACTTGGTTGCAAACTGCCAGGTAACCGTAGACAAGCTGATTGTTCCCGTGGAGTCCGTATCCCTGAATAAGACAGATCTTAACCTTACTGAGGGCGAATCCTTTGACCTTGTTGCAACCGTGAACCCTGAGATTGCAACCGACAAGACCGTGTCCTGGAAGTCTTCCAACGATAAGGTGGCTGAGGTGGATGCAAACGGTAAGGTTACCGCAAAACAGGCCGGTGAGGCATTCATCACCGCCAAGGCGGGCGAGAAGAGCGCCGTCTGCAAGGTTACCGTTGCCAAACTGGTAATCCCAGTAGAATCCGTCTCCCTGAACAAGACAGTGCTTGACCTCACGGAAGGCGATACCTTTGACCTTGTTGCAACGATAGCTCCCGACAACGCTACCGACAAGAGCGTGACATGGGACACTTCCAACAAAGAAATAGCCATCGTGGATGTAAACGGCAAGGTTACCGCAATGGCGCCCGGCACCGCCACCATCACCGCCAGGGCCGGCGACAAGCATGCTACCTGCACGGTGTCCGTTGCCAAGCTGATAATCCCGTTGATGTCGCTTTCGCTCAACGCCTCTACGCTGACCCTTGCAGAAGGTGACACATACGTTCTGGTTCCCACCTTCAACCCCACCAATGCAACCGACCAGAACGTTTCCTGGACATCCTCCAACGGGAATGTAGCAACCGTGGATGCAAACGGCAAGGTAACCGCCAAGGCTGCCGGGCAGGCCACCATCACCGCCAAGGTGGGCGATGTAACTGCAACCTGTGCCGTCACCGTGCAGCAGAATGTGGTTGCGGTGACATCTGTTACCCTTGACAAATCGCAGCTGAACCTCAAGGAGGGCGAGATTGCTACCCTGTTCGCAACCGTCAAACCCGACAACGCCACCAACAAGACCGTCACCTGGGTTTCATCCGACTCCGGCGTAGTTACTGTTGATGCAAACGGAAAGGTAACGGCAGTATCGGCAGGTCAGGCCACCATCACCGCAACCGCCGGAAACGCCTCTGCAACCTGCGCAGTCACCGTCCAGCCCAATGTGATTGCGGTAACATCCGTTACTCTTGACAAGAACAAAGTAGAAATAGAAGTTGGAGCCGATGTCACTCTGGTGGCAACCGTGAACCCTTCAAACGCAACCGACAAGAGCGTCACATGGACAACTGACAACCCCAAGGTGGCTTCTGTGGACGCCAACGGCAAGGTGACCGGAGTCTCCGAAGGACAGGCTACAATTTCTGCCAAGGCGGGCGATTATTCCGCCGCATGTACTGTCACTGTTGTCAAGGGTGCAGTCAAAGTCACCTCCGTCACAATAGATAAAGACCAGATTGAACTGGGGATCAACCAGACCTACCAGCTGAGCGCCACCGTGCTCCCCGACAATGCAGACGACAAGACTGTCACCTGGAGCAGTTCGGACGAATCCATAGCCACGGTAACGGAAACCGACAGTTACGGTGGCGGCGGCACTGTGATACTTGGCGGTCTGGTAACCGGCAAGAAAGCGGGCCAAGCGACCATTACCGCAACTGCGGGGGGTAAGCAGGCAACCTGTACGGTATCGGTCAACGGCAATATCATAGCCGTGGCTTCAATCTCGCTGGACAAGCAGGAGGTTAATCTTCAGGTGGGTGGAACCCAGCAGCTTACAGCCACTGTATTGCCGGATAACGCTACAGACAAGAAAGTCACCTGGGCCAGCCTCAACACCAATATCGCCACTGTTCAGAACGGCCTGATAACCGGTGTGGCCGTGGGTGAAACCTATGTTACGGCAACAGCCGGAGACAAACAGGCCTATTGCTTTGTGAAGGTAGAGCAGTCTACTGCACCCGCTGTTCCAGTGGAAAAAGTTACACTCAACAAGAAATCTACAGAAATCGAGATAGGCCAGAGCGAACAGCTGGTAGCAACCATACAGCCGGCAAATGCCACAAACAAGACCGTTACCTGGACAAGCTCCAATACCAATATCGCCACCGTACAGGATGGTCTGGTGACCGGTGTAATGGAGGGTACAGTAACCATAACTGCAACCGCATCCGGCAAACAGGCTACCTGCACGGTTCTGGTCAAGGAGCCTTATGTAGAAGAGCTTGTGGACCTCGGTCTCTCAGTATACTGGCGTGCTTGGAACCTGGGTGCCACCAAACCTGTAGAATATGGAGACTTCTTTGCATGGGGCGACCCGGAGAAGTATTACACCGAGGTTTACTATACCGGCCAAACCTGGGGCTGGGATGCAACCGGATGGACAACAACGGCCAGGTACCAATGGGGTTATAACTGGCGGGCATACAAATACTGGATAAGCGGCTTCAATTCATGGAGTACAGAAGAGCCTCTTAAGGTTTCCAAGTACAACAATCAGGAGGGACACGGCCCTGTTGACAACAAGACTGTCCTTGACCCTGAAGACGATGCCGCAAGTGTAATACTTGGCAATGGCTGGCGCACCCCCACAAAAGAAGAGTGGCTGGAGTTGTACGAAAACTGTACATCCGAGTATCTCACCAACGCAGGGTACATAACGAACAACAATTATACATTTGCCGTACACGCACGCAGGTTCACCAGCAAGATTAACGGAAAGAGCATTGTTCTCCCTCTCGCCGGTCATATTCACAATCACGATTGCTATATCCCCGGCAGTTCTTCCTCCTCTTACTGGTCGGCTTCATACGTTGAGTCTTTCATTTCAGATAACAACCAATTTGCTCCGTCACGTGCATGGATAATGTCTGTTGGTTCGAATCAGTATACAGGTATAGCCACTGAGGATCGTCCTTATGGTCACTCCATCCGTCCTGTAAAATCCAAACAATAGGACATTCACACTCTGACATAGCGAACCCCGGAAGCCGCAAGACTCCCGGGGTTCATTATATCTGCCCGCTCAGTATTATTTCTTGAGCTCCGGATAGGCAATCCGGCCGTGATATATCTGCTGCAGATTCTCTATGAACACCTGCTTTATGGTGTCAATCTCGCCCATGGTGATGTCTCCCTTGGCCACCTGCCCCTCTGCAATCTTGCCGTCCACAATGCGGTTCACCATGGAGGCGATACTCTCCGGCGAATAGTCCTTGAGGGAGCGGGAAGTCGCCTCCACGCTGTCGGCAAACATCAGCACCACCTCTTCTTTGGCCTCCGGGAGCTTGCCCTTGTAGGTAAATGGCTCCACATTGGCGGGGTCGCCCCCTTCGTTGCAGTATTTGGTATAGAAATACATGGTCTTGGTGGTGCCGTGGTGGCAGGCTATCATATCGGCCACCTGTTGCGGCAGATTGTGCCGCTTTGCCAGCGCCAGCCCGTCGTCTACGTGACGGATAATGTCCCGCGCGCTCTGCTCTGCCGTAAGGTTCTTGTGATAATCCTCTCCCGCCGTCTGATTCTCAGTAAAACAGAGGGGATTGGCCATCTTGCCAATATCGTGGTATAGCGCCCCCACCCTTGCCAGACGGGTGTTGCCGCGCACCGCACGGCACGCCGCCTCTGCCAGATTGGCCACCGACAGCGAGTGCTGGAAAGAGCCGGGCGCCTTGCGCGAAAGCTCCACCAGCAGGTGGTTGTTGGTGTCGGCGAGATCCCACAGCCTCATCTGCGATACCAGGGAGAAGATGCGCTCGAACAGGAATACGAAAGGATACCCTATTATGGAGAGCAGCGCGTTGAGCGCAAGGAACAGTATTATCTTCTGGTCAAACGGGGTGCCGGTGGCAATCTTGAATGTAGCGTACACCAGCATCAGCGCTATGAAGATGAATACGGAATTGGCAAACTGCTTGAGGCCCCTGTTGAAATACTTGTAGCTGATAAGCAGCACCGCGCCGGCAAGGGCGTTCATCAGGTAGAGTTCCACGCCGTTGTCGCGCAGAGCCAGCAGCGGCAGCAGTGCCGCCAGATAGAGCGGCAGGCACACCCTGTTGCGGAAGAACTCCCTCGCATACAGAATATACAGGGAGAACGGCATCAGATACAGTATCGACTCATTGGATGCGGGGAATACAGCCACGGCCACGTATACCAGCACATAAAGCAGCATCAGGAAAGCCATGCTGTTAAAGCTGCAGTACAACGTGCGGTCTGTGCACAGGATCATGAGTGCATACATAGCCAGCAACAGCAACACCATCATCAAATGACTCAGATGCAGCAGGAAACCGGTCTTGGCTTTACCGCCATAAGAAGCGATGTATTCCGCCTTGTAGGAGTCCAGGATGCGGGCCGTCTCCACGGTGACCGTCTCGCCGCTGCCTATAATCTTCTGCCCGGCATAGACCATCCCGGAGGTGGGTGATATGTCTTCATACGCCTGACGCGCCAATGTGGCGGTGGTCTGGGCGTCAAAATACATGTTGGGGACAATCGCCTCCGCAAGACCGGCTGCGGTGATGAGCGAATCCACGTCAGCCTCAGGGGCCGCCTGCCGCAGACGCGCCATAAGCACCTCCAGGGCATCGCCGGTGGTGTATACGTCGCTGGAAGGGACCTGCTCTATCTTTTTGCCGCGACGGACGCTTATCATGCCGCCGGCACCGTTCAGGGAAGATACCACGCCGCGGTTATAGATGCCGTACAGGGCATCTCCCGCCACCATGAGCAGCGAATCGGCACCGATGGCGGCGAACGCCTTTACCACCTGAGACGCCACGTTATCGTCGTATCGGTAGCAGTCCATCTGCTGCTCCGATTTCTGCTCCCGCTCCTGCTGCAGCTGAGCATCGGACTTGAGCACAGGGAAGTCGAAGGTCGCATTCAGCGTTTCGTAATTCCACGGGCTGCCCACCTGATAGCGGTATCTGAAACTGTTGCTGTCGGTGAATAAAACCAGCATTATGGCGGCCGCAGCCACGAATAAAAGCGGTATGCGTATCTTCTTCATAGTTGGTAAAGGTAAACAATTCTTTGTTATTTGTGAAAATTACCTTATCTTCGCAGTCCGCATCAGACGGTACATGGTACCATGGCCGAGTGGTTAGGCACAGGTCTGCAAAACCTGCTACAGCAGTTCGATTCTGCTTGGTACCTCCAAATCTTTGAGCTGACTTGACTTTCCGTCAGCTCTTTTTGTTATGAAGGATTCGGTAAAGACAAAGGTTAAGGAGTATTCGCTGCTGGTTCTGGGCAACTTTATATTTGCCCTGGGCGCAGTAATGCTTGTGGAGCCCTACGGCTTCGCTCCCGGCGGAACTTATGGTCTGGGTATGGTAGCCCACCACCTGTGGGGCTTTGAGACCGAGCTGGTGGCGGTGTGCATGGATATCCCGCTGCTTATCATCGGCTTCATACTGCTGGGCAACCGCTTTGGCATCAAGACCATTGTGAGCACCATACTGCTGCCGCTCTTCATGCAGCTGATTCACCGCGTATACGGCTATGCTTCGCTCATCGAGCCTGAGATAATGGAGATGACCGCATATCAGCACCAGATTATCGCCGCCCTGTTCGGCGGAGTAATCTACGGCGTTGGCCTGGGTCTGGTGTACCGTTCGCACGCCACCACCGGCGGCAGCGATATCATAGCCATGATTCTGCGCAAGTACACTAAGATATCGATGGGTACCGCCACCGTGATTGTAGACGGCCTCATCACCCTCACCACCGTGGTGGCCTTTGGCGACTGGAAGCTCCCGATGTACTCCTGGATTATCATCTTTGTGGACAGTTGGATGATAGACTTCATACTGGAGGGTCCCAAGCGGGCCAAGACCATGATGATTATCACCTCCAAGGCAGACGAACTCCGCGACTATATCCTGAACGACATGGGGCGCGGCGCCACCCTGATCCCCGGCAAGGGAATGTACTCCGGCGCAGGCCGCGACATTATCTATGTGGTGGTGGAGCGCCGCGAGATGATTGAACTGCGCGAGAAGGTGGCCAAGCTGGACCCAGCGGCATTCGTAAACGTAATCGACTCCGCCGAGATACTCGGGGAGGGATTCCAGAATCTTAAAGAATCTTCTGAGGTTTTGTAGAGGCCGGCAACACGCCGCCCGCATCGGCGCATTAAGCGTCGATGTTGGCGTATTTTGCGTTCTGCTCTATGAATTCGCGGCGCGGCGGGACATCGTCGCCCATCAGCATTGAGAAGATGCGGTCTGCCTCTGCGGCATTCTCTACGTGCACTCTCTTGAGCTTGCGGTTGGCCGGGTCCATGGTGGTCTCCCAAAGCTGATCTGCACTCATCTCACCAAGACCTTTGTAACGCTGTACCTTCACGCCCGCTTCTCCGCGTCCGCCGGAGAGTCTCTCAACCTCTGCGCTGCGCTCTTCGTCGCTCCAGCAGTATACCTGCTCCTTGCCCTTCTTGACCTGATACAACGGCGGAGTAGCAAGATATACATAGCCGTTGTAAATCAAATCGGGCATGTAGCGGAAGAAGAATGTCAAAATCAGGGTGTTGATGTGGCGTCCGTCCACATCGGCATCGGTCATAAGCACAATCTTGTGATAGCGGAGCTTGCTTATGTTCAAAGCCTTGGGATCTTCAGGAGTACCCACGGAAACGCCCAGGGCTGTGTATATATTGCGGATCTCTTCGCTCTCGAAAGCGCGGTGCTCCATGGCCTTCTCCACGTTGAGAATCTTTCCCCTGAGCGGCAGTATGGCCTGGAAGTTACGGTCGCGGCCCACCTTTGCGGTACCGCCCGCAGAGTCACCCTCAACCAGGAATATCTCGCACTGCTCCGGATCGCGGCTGCTGCAGTCTGCAAGCTTGCCGGGAAGGCCTGCACCGGACATCACGGTCTTGCGCTGAACCAACTCGCGCGCCTTGCGTGCCGCATGACGGGCGGTGGCGGCCAGGATAACCTTCTCCACAATCTGGCGGGCATCCTTGGGATTCTCTTCCAGATAAGCCTCCAGCGCCTGGGTAACGGCGGTGGACACCAGACCCATCACCTCGCTGTTGCCCAGCTTGGTCTTGGTCTGACCCTCGAACTGCGGTTCTGCCACCTTCACGGAGATCACGGCCGTGAGACCCTCGCGGAAGTCGCTGGGGTCAAGTTCGAATTTGAGCTTCTCCAGGAAGCCGTTTTTGTCTGCATAGTTCTTGAGGGTGGTGGTGAGGCCGCGGCGGAAGCCGGTGAGGTGCGTACCTCCCTCTATGGTGTTGATGTTGTTCACATAAGAGTGGACGTTCTCTGAGAAGCCGGTGTTATACTGCATGGCCACCTCGATGGGGATAACCTTGTCGGTTTCCAGATGGATGGCGCTCTCGCAGAGCTTCTCGCGGTTGCTGTCCAGATAATCTATGAACTCCAGCAGGCCTTTCTCAGAATAGAATACATCAGAACGGGGCTCCTTGAGGGGCTCGCCGTTCTCATCGAAATTAGCGCGGAGGTCGGTGAGGGTCAGGCGCACTCCCTTGTTCAGGTACGCCAGCTCGCGCAGACGGTCTGCGATGGTGTTATAGTCGTATACGCTTACGCTGAATATCTCGGGGTCGGGATGGAAGGTGATTATGGTACCCGTGTCGGAAGCGGGACCCGCTACCTTCACGTCGTACAGCGGCTTGCCCTTGGAATACTCCTGGACATAAGCCTTGCCGTCGCGGTGAATCTCTGCGGTGAGGTGGTCGGAAAGCGCGTTCACGCAGCTCACGCCCACACCATGCAGACCGCCGGACACCTTGTAGCTGTTCTTGCTGAACTTGCCGCCGGCATGCAGCACCGTGAGCACGACCTCCAGGGCGGAGCGCTGCTCCTTCTCATGCAGGTCCACGGGGATACCGCGGCCGTTGTCTTGTACACGTATGGAATTCCCTTCAAGTATTGCAACTTCTACATCTGTACAGAAGCCGGCCAGGGCCTCGTCTATGGAGTTGTCCACAACCTCATATACCAGATGGTGCAAGCCGCGGGCGGAGACGTCGCCTATGTACATGGACGGTCTCTTGCGCACTGCTTCCAGACCCTCCAGGACCTGGATACTTTCCGCGGAATAACTCTCAGTCTCTTGATTTTTCAGTACTTCTTCTTGTTCTGCCATATCTTCAAAAATATCCTTGCGAAGATACGAAAAAACAGCGAGAATCCGGTACTGAAAACAGAGATTTTTGGGGCCTGAAACGTTAAAAATTGATGCGGATTCCGCCACCCAGGTTCAGGGGCAGCTCAGGAATCTCGAAATACCTGTAATTGGGGTTGTTAAGCAGGTTTCCACCCTTGATGTAAGCGGCAAAATGACGGTTGATTACACCCGTCAGGGTAACCGTTAAATCGGAATAATTGGGGATGGTTCCGCCCCAGCTCAGACGCTGGCTCTCGAAGGCGTAATTCGCGCTCAAAAACAGGCGTCTTTTTATATTGAATTCCATGGATGCATCCACCTGCCAGTCGGCCAGCATATACACCGGATTCTCCGCCTTATTGGGAATCATGTTATGCCTGAAATTGCCCGATATCATCAGGTTCCTCGATTTCCAGGAGGTCTCCACACCCAACTGGGTGAATGAGTAATCTGTGTACTCCGGCAGCAGTATAGGCAAGCCTGTGGGAGAGAAGTCGGTGCGGAACTGCAGCTTGTTGCTGTAATTGTTGTATGCAAAATAGGGCGATGCGGCAAAGCGGCCCGCTATGATGCTCTCCAGGGAGATTTTTGTCTCCCAATTGCGGACTCCGATGGCATCGGCGGCAGCTCCGGCCGCCCCCTTAAGGGCGTTGCACAGCCATGGTGCCTGATGCAGGTGATCTACCAGTGCGTTGAGTTCGTTTCCTCCGGAAACAATCCCGCGCAGCCACAGGGTGTTCTTCACCACTTCATATTTGACATCCATCTCCGGATGAATTGTGGTTGAAGCGTCGTTGTCTATGTACTTGTTGCCGAAACGGGCGCCGGCACGCAGCTTCAGGCGGCCTTGCGCATACTCATAGATAGGGGTGAACTCCAGCAAGCCCACATTCACCTTCTGCTCTCCGGTACCGGAAATGGCGGTCTGGTATATCATGTTCACGTATATCCGGTGCACGTCGAAAGAAGAGCCTATGGTACCCTTTATGGACATCCTGCTGTTGTTGTATACAGTATCCATGGCAGGCAGCCCGGACAGGTCCTTGGTGGCTGCGATATAGTTGAAATCCACATTGTAGTATACGCTGCCGTCGGCGGGGTCTGCAGAGCCCAGATTGGCACCCACCTCAAACGAGCTCACGGTGTGTGCGAGGGAATTGTCTCCCAGAGTCTCCACCAGGGCATCGCCGCCGTAGTTCAGCATCAGCGTCATCTCACCGGTTTTCCAGGCATGCTTCATATTAGTGGAGACATCCCCGTTCAGACGAAAGACACCCAGCGCGCCTTCCTGTCCAAGATAGTCCAGTGCAGTGATAGCCGTTTTCAGATTAGCCTCCGCACCGATATTCAGGCGAGGTTTGGTAACCAGCTGGGAACGGAGCATCAGCTCCGGTGCAAACGGCAGCTGCGTACCCACCTGCGCCATCAAAAACGGCGGACGGCGGTGCTCTACCTTGGCAATACTGTCGGTCTGGTACGGAGTGAATTCATACAAATCCGTATAGGGTCTGTCGAATATGGAGTAGTCGAATCCGACATCAAACTTCTGCAGGGAATCCGCCACGCGGTTCTCTACCGACTGAGGACGGTCTATGTCGGCGACATTCACCTTGTACTGCCGGCTGACCTCAACGGTGGGGTCTATCTGTGCATAAAGACTGCCACACAGCAAAACGGTGGCCAGGGCTGTCAATATTCTTTTCATTTCTTGGCGGGATTCTTCGATTGTATCTTCTTGAGTCTCATCTGAACCTGCTCCAGGACATCATCTGTGCGTCCGTCAGATTTGTAGTTGTCGGCTATGCTCTGCCAGGTGGCCTTGGCCTGCTCAATCTCGCCGCGGTCTGCAAACGAGTCGCCCAGGGCGATGAAGCTCTTGGCCAGCCAGTAGACCTGGTCCGAGTTCTTGTCGGCAAAGGCATATACCATGTCTTCCAGGGCCTTGTAGTCGCCGGCGTTGTAGGTATCCTCAATCAGGATGTAGGCGCTCTCCGCGCCGGTTGCATCGCTAACATCCTGTGCCAGCGAGGTCAGCAGCGGCTTGGCCTCCTCACGGTTGCCAAGCACTATGTAAGATTTGGCGCAGATGAAGTCTGCCTGGCGCAGAGCAGAGGCATCGGTGGTCTCTTCCTTGAGCTGAGCAGCCTGCTCTATCGCCTTCATATAGTGGCGCGCTCCGTATTCAGAGAGCATCATGCCCAGGCGGGCCTTGGTGCGGCCGGCATCATCCGCAGAGAGGGTGAGCAGCTTGCCGTACGCATCAGCCGCCTTGCTGTACTGTCCCAAACCGTATACCAGGTCGGCGTAATTGCGGGTAGCGGTCTCCGTGTTATCTCCCACTCCGGTTGCCAGGGCCTTCTCGTATGCATCGGCCGCAAACTCCTTGCGACCCTGCTTGCGATATGACTCCGCGGTGTAGTAATAGGCTTTGCCCAGATGGTTCCCCTTGGGGTATTCATCCACATAAGCGCGCAGCGAACGCAGCGCCTCCGAATACTTCCCTGCCATGTAGAGATGCTCCGCAGCGGTAAAAATCATATCCTCCTTCTCGCCCTCCGTCTTTATGTTGGACATGCCCACCTTGTCTAGGTATGCAAGATATTCTGACGGCTTATTGAGCAGTTCATACACGCTCTCCATGCCGGAGAGGGCATTGCTGGCATCGGCGGTGCCGGGGAGCTGGCGGACCACTTTGTCGTAATAAGATATCGCCTGATTATAGTTGCCGGAGTTCACGTTTATCATGGCCATCTCCAGAAGCGCACGGCCATAATAGAGGCTGTCGCGGGCCGATATAATCTCATTGAAAACCTTCTTGGCCTTCTCGTCCTTGCCGGACTGGACGTAAGAGCGACCAAGTTCGTACTGGACGGTAGAGAACAGCGGCGACTTCTTGTTGCGGGTTACGGCCGACTCCAGCATGCTCTGCTTCTTGGCCTCGTTGCCAGCCAGGCCGTATGCCAGAGACGCCTGATACCAGGGATACAGGTCGCCGTCCTTGTACTGTGTGGCCACTTTCTCATATTCCTTGGCCGCAGCCGCATGGTTGTTGCGCATGAAATATGAATCGGCCAGACGCAGCCCGGCATCCCTGTAAGAGTCTCCGTAGGTATCGTCTGCCACATCCAGATACTGCTCGAAATACTTGGAAGCTGAATCAAAATCGCCCAGTTTGAAATGGGTGTAACCCACGTTGTAGCAGAGCTGCGGCCCCAGATCGGTCTCCATGAAACCGGGATCCATCAGCAGCGAGTTCTGCTCCGAGAGGGCGGCGCGGTAGTTGCCCAGGTGATACTGGCACTCCGCCAGATAATACTTGGCCACGTTGGTGCTCATCGCATGGGCGTCTATCGTCTCCGACTCTTGCAGCAGCGGGATGGCAGCGCGGTATCCACCGTAGTTTATCAGTTCCACGGAGCGGAGCAGCAGCGCCTTTTGCAGATTGGCCCTGTCTTGCTGAGAAGGATTCGAAATGTGGTGAATGGCGTCTATCGCAGAAACATAATCCTTGTCTTCAAGCGACGATGCCGCCACGTAAGAGTTTATGATATCGTCCTTGCCGCTCTCAGGATACTTTTCCTGATACTTGCCGAACACCGATATATCTGAGTTGACGTCAAAGCTGAGTTTTGCCAGATTGAACATGGCATCCTCCGCCACAGTAGCGTCAAAATCGAGTTGCGATGCCGACTTGAAGGCCTCCAGAGCCGCCATCTTGTTGCGACGCTTGAGATAGCAGTTGGCCAGATAGTAATATGAGCTCTGACCGATGGCGTCTTCGCTGCCCACCACCTCGCTCAGGGCATCCACGGCGTTGTCGATATCGCCCAGCGAGTATGCCAGCACGCCGTAGAAATAACGGTCTTTGCGGGTCGTCTCCACTCCGGAGGCGAGATACTGCTGCAGGTGGCGCATCGCTTCCTTATTGTCTCCCTTTCCAAAATATGACTCGGCCACCATGCGGCTCAGGTCCGCCTTCTGCTGTTTGTTGACCTGAGAATAGAGTTTGGGGCCGTTCTCAATGGTGTAGTCATAATCTTTCATCATGAACTTGCACTCCACCATGTAATAGTCAGAAAGCAGGGTGAAGCGGGAGTCCTGACGGGCCGATTCGAAATAAGAATATGCGTCCGAGAACTTCTTCTGGAGATAGTTCACATAGCCGGAATAGTAGATGGACGGATATGTATACTGCGACTGGGGGCGGCTGATAACTGTCTGGAAGCCCTCAAGGGCCTCGTCGTATTTGCCGGCGTATATACTGCAGTAAGCTTTCTTGAAATAGAAAGGGGTGAGGGCGCTGCGGTACAGGTTGCGGGGCTGAATGCCCTCATACATTAACAAAGCGGCGGAATAATCCTGACTGTCAAACTTGGCGTCCGCCAGGTTCATCTTGAGCACCGCCAGCTGCGGGTCGTTGGGGAAATCTATCTCCAGATTCTTCACCAGGCCGTCCACATCCTTGCGGCCCAGGGCAATGGCGCACATTACCTTGTTGGCCATCACCTCGGAATAAAGCAGGGAGCGCTTGTCCGGAAGATCTGCCGCAAGAGCCTCCAGCTCCTTCTCTGCGGAGACGTACATCCCGCTGTTGTACAACTCTTTTGCATGCTCCAGCCGGACGGCGAAAGAATCCCCGCCAAGCGTCTGGGCATCAGCATTATAAGTGATTGGCAGCAGCATGAGTATTACGGCCGCCAGCAGTATCTTTTTAAGCATATGGTCCACTATCGACATTATTCGTCAAAATTAAGCTATTTTTTCTAATTTTGCTTTATGGATGCAAACACACCACTGATTGAATTCTCAAAAGTCGACATCAACAACGGCGACAGCCTTGTGATTGCGAACCTTGACTTTACCCTGAACAAAGGCGACTTTGTGTATCTCACCGGCAAAGTGGGCAGCGGCAAGACCTCTATCCTGCGCTCTTTTACAGCGGAGAACCGCGTGAGCAACGGCAGCGCCAGAGTAGGCAGATTCAATCTCATTGGCATTAAACGCAAGCAAATTCCATACCTAAGGCGCACCCTGGGGGTGGTGTTCCAGGACTTCCAGTTGCTTATGGACCGCTCTGTGCACGACAATCTGGAGTTCGTGCTGCGCAGCACCGGCTGGAAGGAGTCCCGCGCCATAGAATCCCGCATAGAAGAGGTTCTGGAGATGGTTTCCCTGAGCAGCAAGGCACACAAGATGCCCCACCAGCTCTCCGGCGGCGAACAGCAGCGTGTGGCCATTGCCCGCGCCCTGCTGAATGAGCCCGAGGTGATTCTGGCCGACGAACCCACCGGCAACCTGGACAACGAGACGGCGGCGGGCATCATGGAACTGCTCACCGGCATCAACCGCGAAACGGGTACCGCCATAGTTATGGTGACCCACAACACCGCCCTGCTGAGCAAATATCCGGGCCGGGTTTTCGTTTGCAAAGACTGCTCCTGCCATGAACTATCAGACGAGCAGGACATAATAGACCTGGACTTTTAAGCCATGAAAAAGCACTATGCCGATATTGTGGGCTGGTTTGAGACCCACATGCCGGTGGCGCTGCCGGAGCTACATTTTGACAACCCATGGCAGCTGCTGGTGGCGGTGATGCTCTCTGCCCAGTGCACAGACAAACGGGTCAACATGGTGACCCCGGCGCTGTTCGAGGCCTTCCCCACCCCCGCGGCTATGGCTGCTGCCAGCTTCGACGATGTTTTCCCATACATAAAGTCCGTCTCCTACCCCAACAGCAAGACTCAGCATCTTCTGGATGCCGCAAAGATTATTGTGAACGACTTTGGCGGAGAGGTGCCGGACGATACCGACCAACTTCAGAAGCTTCCCGGCGTAGGGCGCAAGACCGCCAACGTGGTTACCAGCGTGCTCTGGGATAACCCGGTGATAGCTGTGGACACACACGTATTCAGGGTTTCCCACAGGCTTGGACTGTCAAACGGAACCACCCCGCTGGCGGTGGAAAAAGACCTCACCGCCAACATCCCGGAACAGCTCCGGCCCAAGGCACACCATTGGCTGATACTGCACGGCCGCTATGTATGCAAGGCGATAAAGCCCCTCTGCAAAGAATGTGGACTGGCGCAGTTCTGCCCCGATTTCAAAAAACGAAGCAAAGATGGCGGGCGATAGTTTTTCCGGTGCGATAGCGGACTACCGCAGCTACCTGCGTTTCGAGCGCTCCATGTCCCCTAACACCGTGGAGAGCTATTCCAGGGATGCGACCCGTCTGTGCGAATATCTGCGGGAGCAGGGGCTTCAGCGGCCCGAAGATGCTACCGGCGATAATCTATGCCGATATGTGGGAATACTTGCAGAAGAGGAAATCTCCAAACGCTCCCAGGCCCGAGCCATAAGCTCCATCAAATCTTTCTACGACTTTCTGGAGCGTGAGAACCGCATTGGCCGTTCCCCCTGCGACGTGCTGGACTCCCCAAAGATACAGCGCTACCTGCCGGTGGTGCTCAGTGTAGAGGAGGTGGACGCGATAATCAATTCCGTGGACCTCTCAAAGCAGGAGGGGCACCGCAACAAGGCGATGCTGGAGATGCTCTACAGCTGCGGCCTGCGCGTGAGCGAACTCACCAACCTGAAGATATCGGACCTGTATTTTACCGACGGATTCATAAAGGTGGTGGGCAAAGGCTCCAAACAGCGGCTGGTCCCCGTGGGAGAATATGCGGTGAAGGCCGTCACGCAGTATCTGGAGCAGCGGCGCACCCTCCCCGTGGCTCACGGCAAAGAAGATTTTCTGTTCCTGAACCGACGTGGAAATCCCCTCACCCGGCAGATGGTGTTCAAGATTGTCACAGACCAGGCCGCAGCGGCGCACATCGGCAAGACCATCTCACCGCATACCTTCCGCCATTCCTTCGCCACCCATCTGGTGGAGAACGGCGCCGACCTGCGCGTGGTGCAGCAGATGCTGGGGCACGAATCCATTCTCACCACAGAGATCTACACCCACATTGACTCCGCCAAGTGGCAGGAATCAATCCTGAAATACCACCCGGAACGGTAACAAAAAAGGGTCCGCCACGATGGCGGACCCTTTTTAGACAGCTGGCCGATTGTTACAGCATGAGCATCGCGAGAATTGCGCCCACGAGGCCAAGGATGGCGTAGAGCTCAGGGAGAGCTGCGTAGATCATGGTCTTGGTCTGAACGTCGTGACCCTGGCTGAGGCCGATGATACCGTTGGCGCAAACCTGACCCTGACGGATACCTGAGAGCAGGCACACGATACCGGCGCTGATACCGATACCAAAGCAAATTGCACCGTGCTCAACAATCCAGTCGTTGCCCTGAAGCAGCCACAGGAAGAAACCCACGAAACCGTAGATACCCTGCGTTGCGGGGAGTGCGGAGAGAATCATGTAACCCGACGCCTTGTCCGGGTTCTTTTTCAGTGCACCTTCTGCTGCATTGCCGGCGATGGTTGTTCCAAAGCTGGAGCCGATACCTGCAAGCGCCAGCATCAGACCCATACCGAGATAACCTAAAATTGCATTCATAGTTTATTGTTTTATTGTTTATTATTTGATAATCGGTTTGTATTGTGTGCCCTTCCCTTCGTAGCCGCTGTTCTTGAAGAACTCCAGGAAGTTGAGTCGCAACGGGTGTACAAAGGCGCCCAGACATGCCATGGCAAAGTTCAGCGCATGGCCAATCAGGGCAATGATGGCAAATATAATCCACTGCCACGTGGGGTTGGAGCCCAGCGTCATGGAGGCCAGAGTGTTGAAAGAGGCGCCCAGCATGCTGCCCGCCAGACCCAGAGCGAAGAGGCGGATGTAACTGAGCACGTCGCCCACCAGTCCGGTGACCATACCGTAGGTGTCCCACAGGCCTGCGCCGATGTTGATGAGCGGGTTGCGGCCGGGCTTGTTAAAGATAAATATGCCCAGGGCGGCCACAATTCCAATGGCCATGAGGGCTATCTTGGTGATGCCGGCATCAATCACGCCCGCCAGGGCGAAACCACCCACGATGAGCCCGCCCACTATCAGCGTAACCCATCCCCAGGTAGATATGGTCTCCTTGAAGCCGAAACGGCGGGTATAAATGATGGCCTTGACCACCATTGCCAGACTGATGTGGAACACACCCACGGCGATGGCCAGCACCATCTGTGCGTTGAATCCGAAGATCTCTCCGGTTATCATGCAGTCCTTGAGCCCCTGCGGAATCCATGAGGCCTCTGCGAGGCTGATACCGAAGAATGTGCCCAGCAGGGTACCCACAACCAGCGTACCCACGCCCAGCATGGTCACCAGCCGCCACGATTCTGCGAGTCCGCCTTTCATCTTTCGGAGAATCAGGCCTATTGCAATCAGAATCAGACCGTATCCGGCGTCTCCCATACACATTGAGAAGAACAGCAGGAAGAACGGCGCCAGCAGCGGGGTCGGGTCAAACTCGTCGTATACCGGCATGCCGTACATGCCCGTAAGCACTTCAAACTGACGCGAGAACCACCTGTTCTTGAGCTTGATGGGAGGGTTGTCCTCTGCGGTGGCGGGTGCGGTCAGGTAGAAATAACCCAGCGAATCAAGCTTTTCCTGAAGCTCTTTGTCATGTTCCGTGGGGGCGAATCCGACATATATTGCCAGATAGTCCTCCGCCGCACTCTCTCCGGTTGCCTTGGCCCAATATACGTCAAGGTCGTGCATTCTGGAGGTCAGATCGGCTTTGAGAGCCGGAAGATTGTCCCGCTCCGCCTCGAGCGCAGAAACGCGGGTGGCCACGGCGTCGGAAGCCTCTTTTACGAGCCCCTTGGACTGAGCCACGGTACCACTGGGGCGTGCAACCTCCTCAAAAGGAATCGCGGGCACCTCACCCTGAGCCGTTGCCACTGCAAGCCAGACCTTGCCGCCATTGCGGCTTACGACTTGCACAGCATACTGCTCTTCCCAATCAGGGTTATATTTCTTCTCAGGGATGATATAATAATGGAAGCGGATGCCGCAGCTCTCCAGTTCCTCTTCCCTCGCGGGATTGCTCTCTCCCCAGGGGAGCCTTACAGCCAGGGCGCGTTCTGCCTCCGTCTGCTTCTGCATCAGGGCGGCATATTCGTCGTCCCGCTGCCAGTTGCCCTTTTCCAGCAGGTCTATGCGGCGCTTGATGCCCTCTGCCTCGCGCAACATCTCTGCAGAGCGCTCGTCAATGGCCTTTGAAGAGCGGGATATATCCATCACGCCCAGCTGGGAGAGGTCTTCCATGAAGCCCTCTTTCTCCCTGTCCAGCAGGATAAAGGAGTATTTGGTCATTTTCTCTATCATACCTCTTCCTCCTCTTCTTCCGCAGCGTGGCGGGTCTTGACTATCTTCTGGGAAGCCTTGGAGATGTTCTCCTCATCTTCCATGAAGCGTTTGATCTTGCGCATCGCCTCCAGATAGCCCGGAATCTGCACCTTCTCGTATAGGTTCACCTTCTGGGTGGTCTTCTTGCGCTGATAGTCCAGGATACGGGCCTTCTCCAGCAGGATCTGCGACTCGATCCCTATCATTGCCAGGTTCTTGAGTATCTTCACGCCGTCTGTATACCACATGGGCTTGGCGAATGTGTCAAAGGGCTTCACAGAATACTTCACCTCTTTGAGCGCGGGGGTCTTTACACCTGCCACCTTCACCACTTCCAGCTCCACGCCGTCCACGGTTATAAGGTCGGGCTCGAACTCGTTCCAAAGACCGGCCATGTAATCGTAGCTGGCAAGCGCCTTCTGATACTCCAGCGAGAGCTCGTCGGCACGTTCCTTGGCATGCTTCACCTCCGCCCGCAAAGCGGACTCCTTGTTCTTGAGGGTAGGCAATGCACGGGTACGTATCTTGAGCTGCTTGCCCAGATTCGTAAGCGATGTCTTGTTATATTGATATTTGATGGCCATCTGCCCTTAATCTTTCCAATACTTCTCCAGCAGAGACTCCTTGATAGCGGTCTCGGTCTTTGAAAAATACTTCTTGAACAGGCTCCAGCCGGTGTCCAGCATCTCGTCTATGGTGAGGTTCACGTCAATTGCGAGCAGCTTCACGGAATACTCCTTGGCGTATTCCAGGCAGCGCTTGTCATAGTCGGATAGGTCAAAACCGTTCTCCAGCTTGGTCTTGGCATTGGCCGCATCGGCATAGAGACGCACCGATGTGTTCATCACCGCACTGTGGTCCTCGCGGGTCTTCTTGCCCTGTACCAGCTGCTTGAGTCGCGACAAGCTGCGGAACGGGTCGATGATGACCTTTCCGGTGTCGGTATCCATACGCAGGAACAGCTGTCCCTCAGTGATATAACCGGTGTTATCGGGAATCGCGTGGGTGATGTCGCCGTCGTTCAGGGTGGTTACGGCGATAATGGTGATGGAGCCGCCGTCGGGCAGCTGCACCGCCTTCTCGTATATCTTCGCCAGGTCGGAATAGAGCGAACCGGGCATCGAGTCCTTGGACGGAATCTGGTCCATACGGTTGGAGACGATACACAGCGCATCGGCATAGAGAGTCATGTCGGTGAGCAGCACCAGCACCTTCTCGTGCTTGTCAACGGCAAAATATTCCGCCGCGGTTAGCACCATGTCGGGAATCAGCAAGCGCTCTACCGGCGGCTGGTCCGTGGTGTTCACAAAGCTGATAATCTTGTTCAGGGCGCCGGCCGCTTCAAAAGCCTGCTTGAAGTAGAGGTAGTCGTCGTTGCTCAGACCCATGCCGCCCAGGATAATCTTGTCCACATCGGCACGCAGGGCCACCTGAGCCATCACCTGGTTGTACGGCTGGTCGGGATCTGCAAAGAACGGAATCTTCTGCCCGGAAACCAGTGTATTGTTAAGGTCGATGCCGGCGATGCCGGTGGGAATCAGTTGTGAAGGCTGCTGCCTCTTGTACGGGTTTACGGAGGGACCGCCGATGAAGCGCTTCTCGCCGTCCACCCTGGGGCCGCCGTCAATCGGATCGCCATACGCGTTGAAGAAACGGCCGGAAAGCTCGTCGCTCACGCGCAGCGAGGGGGCTTCGCCAAAGAACTTGACCTCGGCGTTGGTGGGGATGCCCTCGGTACCTGCGAATACCTGCAGGGTCACGGAGTCGCCCTTGATTTTAACCACCTGCGCCAGACGTCCAGCAACGCTGGCCATCTCATCGTTGCTGATGCCCTCTGCATGCAGGGTGACGGTGGCCTTTGTGATGGAGTCCAGCTGTATGTATGTTCTTGCAAATGCGTTATTTGTTGCCATTGCCAAGGAAGTTGTTTAGTTGGTCATTATATTTCTCGAACTGCTCGCTCTTCCATGGTGAGAAATTCATCTGACGGAAGATGTTGATGAGCTGTTTGAAGTATGCGCCGCACTCCTCAAAGGTTTCGAATTCAAACTTGCGGTCGCACACCTCCAGGACCTTTGTGAGTATGAAATCCTGACGCTCCATGCGGCACTGGCTGTCCACCGGGTCGAATGCATCCTGCTGCAGTATCACAAAGTCGATGAGTTCCGACTTCCAGAAGGTCTCGTGATAGCTCAGAGGGACGCCGTCGTCGCCCAGAATGTTGATCTGCTCCGCCATCTCCTTGCCGCGGCGCACGATGTTCTTGGCGCGCATCACGTCTGCCACCCAGCCGTGACGCACGGTTTTGTCAAGGTATTCCACAATCTCAGGATACTCCAGGTACTTGGAATAAGAGTCCAGAGGGTTCACTGCGGGATAGCGCTTGCTGTCTGCGCGGGCCTGCTCCAGTGCGTAGAAGCAGCGGGCCGCCTTCTTTGTGGACTCGGTAACGGGCTCCTTGAGGTTACCGCCGGCAGGCGATACGGTACCGATAAAGGTTACGGAACCGGTTTCGCCGTTATTGAGCTTTACAATTCCGGCACGCGCGTAGAAGTTTGAAATGATGGACGACAAATCCACCGGGAATGCATCGGCGCCGGGAAGCTCTTCCAGACGGTTACTCATCTCGCGCAGCGCCTGTGCCCAGCGGGAGGTGGAGTCGGCCAGCAGCAGCACCTTCAGACCCATGGCGCGGTAATACTCGCAAATGGTCATCGCGGTATACACGGATGCCTCGCGGGCCGCCACCGGCATGTTGGAGGTGTTGCAGATGATGGTGGTACGCTCTATCAGCTTGCGACCGGTGTTGGGGTCTATCAGCTCGGGGAACTCCTTGAAGATTTCCACCACCTCGTTTGCGCGTTCGCCGCAGGCCGCCATAACGATGACCTCGGCGTCGCCCTGACGGGCAATCGCGTGCTGAAGCACCGTCTTGCCGCAGCCGAACGGGCCGGGGATGAAGCCCGTACCGCCCTCTGCGATGGGATTGAAGGTGTCTATGGTGCGCAGGTGGGTCTCCATGATGCGGTAGGGACGCGGTTTCTCTTTGTAACCGCCAATGGCCACCTTTACCGGCCACTTCTGGGTCATGGTAACCTTGACGTCGTTGCCCTTGGCATCTGTGAGAACAGCGATGGTATCGTCTATGCGGTACTGACCCGCCTCAGCCACGCTCTTCACGGTAAATACACCCTTGAACGAGAACGGAACCATTATTTTGTGAGGCAGCCAGCCCTCCTTGACCTCGCCCAGCCACGATGCGGCCTCCACTTTGTCGCCCGCCTTGGCGATGGGGGTGAAATCCCAGAGTTTGTCGTGGTCCAGAGGGGCGGTATACTCGCCGCGTTTGAGGAACACTCCCTCCATGGTGGCAAGGTTGTTCTGCAGGCCGTCGTAGCTGCTAGAAAGCAGGCCGGGGCCCAGAGTGGCCTCCAGCATGTGGCCGTCAAACTCCACCTTGTCGCCCTGACGCAGCCCCCTGGTGCTCTCGTAAACCTGGGCGAAAGCATTCTTGCCGTTCACCTTGATCACCTCGGACATGAGCTTTTCTCCGTTCAGATCGATGTAACAGATCTCGTTCTCAGCCACGTGACCGTCAAACTTGATTGTCACGAGGTTGGAGATGATACCCGTTACCACACCGGTAGTTTTCATATATTAAAATCTATCTTGTTTTTATTGTAAGTTTCGTCTATCTCTTTTACAAAGTCATCGAACAGCTTCATACCCGTTGCTCGGTCCATGGCATTCCAGCGGGCAACAATCTGGGCCTTTGCCAGGAATGCGAGGATAACGTCCAAGCTGAACACCTCCATTATCACCAGCTCCTCTATCTTGTCCCATATCACGGCGCTCACCGCCTGCTCCCGCTTGAGCAGATCCTTGACGGCGAAAGCCTTGTGCAGAACCTCCTTCTCTTCGAAATCCTGACCGCTCTCCCTGCGCTCCAGATACGCAACCTTCTCTGTGCGCTGCTTCCAGTCAAACGCGAAGAATTCGCGTATGAAGCGATTGCCGCACGCAGAACACTCACGGTAGAAATCCTCCGTAATATTCTCTTCCCTGAAGCCAGACTCAAGCCTCTCCACCAGCTTGCAATCTTCTTTGCTCAGGGAGAAGACTATGTTCTCGCGCACAAAATCATAATCCAGCCCGTGCCTTTCAAAATCCAGCACCAGGTCGGGAAGACTTGCGATGATATACGGGTAGTTGTTCATCCCTCGGAAGCTGCTTTATCCGAACAGAATCTTCTTTGTTGCGGGGCGCAGGTACTCGCCGATGAGCGCCTTGAAGCTCTCTTCCGTGAAGTCCAGATAATAGCCGCCATCTTTGGGAACGATGCGGAAGCCCCCTTCCACATCTTCACTCAGACTGAAGGAGAGGCCGCCGGCGAGCTCTTTACCTACACCTTCCTTCACAAACTGCTCCAGCGAATCTTTCATTGCGGCGGGAAGGATAACCTCCAGCGGCTGCTGCGCGCCATCGGCTGTAAAAGCTGCGGCGATGGTGCCTATGAGCTTGCCCATGAACTGTTTGTCTGCCAGAGTGGCATCCACGGCACCGCCCACAACCTTGGCCTCTACCATCTGCTCTATCTGCTGACGCAGAGCCGCCATGGTCTGGGTGGAAGCCATCTTCACATCGCCCTCTACCCTCACTTTGAGGTCTTCTGCCTCTTTATTGGCGCCGGTCACGATTTCCGCAGCCTGCTCCTTTGCCTGGGCGATTATCTCATCTGCCTGTTTGCGGGCCTGCGCCAACAGATTGTCGGCATCCTGCCTGCCCTTTGCAAGTCCCTCATTATAAAGCTTATCGGTAAGTTCTTGCAATTTGTTTTGCATACCTTGAAATTTTATTAGAAAAACAGTGCAAAATAGCAATTTTATACGACATTTCTAAGCCTGTAGGGCATTATTTTGCAACTTTTTTCAACAAAAAAGCCGCACCAAAGGCGCGGCTTTCTGTAGTTGTTCCAAAGATTATTTGGAGAGGGAATAATTCACGTTTGTAACCACTCTCACCTTCTTGATCTGAGGGGTGTTGCTGTCGCGGTCGTCGATAGTGAAATAGCCCTGGTTTGCCTCGCGGATCTTGCCAAGCTTGCTGCCGGAATCGTCTGCGAACTTCTGTGCAGAAGCTCGGGCGTTCTTGGTAGCCTCCTCTATCATCTCGGGCTTGATATCGTTCAGGCTCTCAAAGCTGAAGGTGGGACGGCTGTCCCAGCCGCTCTCCAGGGTGATGCCGCTCTTGAGCAGGTCGCTCTGGTGTGCCATCAGCTCCAGCACCTTGTCTACCTTGCCGGTGCTTACGGTAGAGGTGGATTTTATCACATAGCGGAAGCGACGGTTGTTGCCGCCATATTCCTGAGTAAACACGTCGGAGATGCTGGGTGCGGAGGTAGATATCTCATCATTGTCTATGCCGCCCTTGTTCAGGAAGCTGCGGATGGCAGCGTCGTTCGCCTCCATCTGCCTGTAAAGTGCGCTCAGGTCATCGCCGGCGATGCTGTACTGCAGCGGCCATATAACCTTGTCTGCCATTACTTCGCGCTCGCACAAACCGCGCACGCTCACGTTGCGCTTGGATGCGTTCATCACATTCACCGCACGGGGAATGCTCAGCGCCACGCATATCAGGCCCACCATTATTGCAAGGCCTGCCAGAAAATTACCTTTGTTTTCCATATTGACTGTTGTTTATTGTTTTTTCTTCTTCGCCTCCCGTTCCGCAGCCCTTGCTGCACGCTTTGCGGCACGCTCTGCCTTACGGGCTTCACGTTTGAGGCGTCTCTCATCCCTACGCAATTGCCGTGCCGCTTTTCTCAGGGCACGCTTGTCTTTCGCCGTGAGTTTATGTCCTTCCCTTGGAACCTTAACCTCAACAAAGCCCTCGTCTGAATGATTTGCAATGCCTTCTATACCCAGGGCCGGCGGTGCGGGTCTGGAGATTGTATCCTGCTTGACCACAGGGGTATGCAGAGGTGTATCCAGTGAATCTATCCGAACATCGCCCTCCGGCGTAAAGGCGTTGGAGATGCCCATGGCAGAGTCGGCGGCCATCCGGATCTGCTCTTCCTGCAGCGCCGCCTCAATCGAATCGCGGCGCAGCTGCTCCAGACGGGCCTGCTCTGCACGGTCGGCTATCTGCTGGTAGATGTCGGTCATGTAGTTGTCAAAGTAATGGTCCGTACGCTTGAAGGTGGGCAGCTTGTTGGCCTTGTACGACGCCCGCTTGGAGTGACGCAGCTTGCGGCGGGTCACCTCAAAGCGGCTCTTGGGCTGCTCGTCCATGCGCCACTTGAATCCCTTGAGACGCTGTTTGTCCATCGGCAGGTTGTAGATGGGGAACGCGTCGCTGTTTATCTGCTCATAATATTTGAGCCTCTCCGCCACGCCGTTCTTCATGGTCACCATCATATACTGCGCCTGCTTGGAGTTGAGTATGGTGATGATGCTGTCTTCCTGCATGTAGAACATCGCGGTCACGCCGCCAAGTGCATCGTAGCGCCGCAGGGTATTGTCGCTGTTAAAGTAACCCAGCATCTCGGTGGCTTTTATCTGGTCAAAGTGCAGGGAATCTTCCTGACTGATAATCATGGCGTTGCCATGCAGGTTGGCGCGGTCAAAGGCGTTGTCGCGCATCTGCAGCAGCACCGATTCCGCACTCAGCTGATGGCGGTTCTCGTTCCAGATAACAGGGTCCTCGTACATCCTGAGCAGCGTATCCAACTGCGAGAAGTAGAGAGAATCGCAGCGCGCCTGCACATCGGTGCGGTATATTATTGCATGACGATAGCCCTTGACGAACCGTATCTGGGTGGTATCCTTGGGCGCGGCGGGAGCTGCCAGAGAATCGACTGCTGCCGACAGGGAGTCAGGCACGGACAGCGAATCGCGCACCGCCAGCGAATCGGGCAGCGCGGCCAGGGTATCCAGCGCCGGAAGCTCCGGTTTATCACCCTCGGCGGGCGACGCCACGGCAGCCATGGTGTCGGGAGCGGCCATCGCAGCCAGTGAATCGGCCACCGGAGGCAAAGCCAGGGAATCCCCTGCGGGCAGCTTTGCCAGTGAATCGGCCAGAGCCAGCGCAGCCAGCGAATCGGCAACGGCCTTGGCAGCCAGAGAGTCCTTCTCCGCCTGAGCCTGAACCGCTGCGATACTGTCTTGTATACGTTTCTGAGCTATCTCCTGTCGTTTCTTGTATGCTATATACTCCGGGAGCTTCTCAATAGCCTGCTGTATCTCCTGCTCCTTTTTCTCCGCAGCCTTGCGCTCCGCCTCTCCTATCGCGTCAAAGCTCACCTGCTGGATGGCGTCCTTGCTGTCCTGAAGCTGCTCTTCAGTGAGGTCGCACATCCGCTGGGTGTAGAACAGCAGGGTGTCGGCACGGCAGAACAGAGTGTCTATCTGATGGTCTGTGTTCTCTCCCACCACTATCGCGGCGGGGTCAAGGAACAGCGATGCGTATAGGTTGTTCACCGTATCGAACCACATGTTGCCCGCATCCGACACAAAATAAGTCTTGTTCAGCGAATCCAGCAGCTGCACGTTGCTCCGCATCAGAGCCCGGCGCGTGTGCTGGTAATAATACAACGTGTCGCACCAGCTCTCGTAATCGGGGTTGTCCATGTACACGTTGGTGTCAAAATAGACCACTCCGGAGTCCTGCTGATACCAGCCGCTCTCACCGCGCATGTACACGTCATCTTTCCACATCTGGGTCATCTTGAAAAAGTAGGCCTTCTGCAGATTTGTATCGTAATCCAGACGGGAGGTCTTGATAAACAGGCTGTCGGTGAACATCTCCACATTGTCGTCAAAACGACAGATGCCAGTCTTGGCGTCGTAAGTGCCGCGGTCGCTCTCTATAACCTCGCCCTTGGCGGTGCGCATCGCCCCGCCGAATGAGAATTTGGCCACGCTGTCTTCCGTATTGTAATCCAGATAGCGGGTGCGGAGGGTATTCTTGTCCTTGTCGCGCACCTCCACCAGTTCGCCGCGGAAGCGGGCCAGGTTGTCGTCGGCATAATAGATTACGTTGTCGCTGGTAATCACCGTCTTGTCCTGCACCAGCTTAACGTTCTGATAGGCCTCTATCTGGTTCAGGCTCACATTCCAGATTGCGGAGTCGCAGAACATATAGGCGCCGTTGTGCAGGAAGGTCGCGGGGCCCTTCACCTCGCGGTACTCTCTGTTGCCGGGACGCTCAAACACCCTTGCGTACTCTGCATTCAGCAGGGTCAGCAAGCTGTCCTTGTCGTCCGACCTCCCTTTGCGCCTGGTGACAGCATCGGGGCTGTATGCCAGCAGAAAAAGCAGGATCAGAAGAAAATAGGCATATTTACCCGTCCTAATCCTCATTGAATACCTTGCATCCGCTAAAGAGCGGGTCTATAACAATGTGAGTGGTTTTCTTTTTCTCTTTGATAAAGTTATCAATCGCCGCCCGGGCGTTCTCTTCGTTGGTCATGCTCACAAGGGCGTCGTAGTCGGTCTCGAAGGATGCCGGATGGGAAGGAATCAACTCGTCCAGACGGACAATCTTGTAAATCGTGTGCCCGCTGCCCTCAGTATCCAGAGATTCGAACGGCTCCGATATCTCGCCCACCTGCATGTCCTTTATCACGGCATAGTCGGCGGGGTTGAGACGGTCTTTCTCAAAGCTGGAGCTTCCGGAGTACTCATCCACCATCACGCCACCGTTGGTGCGGGTCTTGAAATCCTCTGAATTGTTCCACGCAGCCACCTCGAATGTCTGTTTGCCCTCCATGATGCCGGTGCGGATGCTGTCCAGCTTCATAAAGGCCCTGTTGCGGTCAGAAGCGGTATAAGAGGGTTTTATAAGGATGTGGCGGGCGTTGAACATGTCCCCCGACTTCTCCACCATCTGGATGATGTGGTAACCGTCCGGGGTCTCCACTATCTGGGACACCTGTCCCACCTTGAGCGACATTGCGGCATCTGAGAACTGCGGCCAGTAGATGGTCTTGGAACGCATGCCCAGCTCGCCGCCGCGCGATGCGCTTCCGGGGTCCTGGGAATAGAGACGGGCCAGGGAAGAGAACTTCTCTCCTGCCAGAACCCTCTCGCGCAAATCCAGGAGCTTCTCCTTCACCACCATGGCAGCTGCCTCTTTATCGGGATAGAGCACTATCTGACGCAGCTTGTACTTGGTGGGTATCATAGGCAGGTCCTCCGCCGGCATCTCTTCGCTCTTCTTCTTGATTTCCGCAGGGGTCAGCTTGGGAATGTCGGAGTAAACCTTCTGCTGCATCTGCTGGATGAGCAGCTGGTCGCGGAACATCTCTGTCCAGTCTTCCCGGATCTTGTACATCGGTTTCTTGAAATACTCTTCCACCTCTTTCTCTCCACCCAGGCCGTTCATGGCCTGATTGATGCGGGAGTTGACCTGCTCCTTTACCTGCTCATCCGTAACGGTGAGGGAGTCCAGACGGGCCTGCGTGAGGAACAGTTTGGAAGATACCAGGTTATCCAGAATCTGGCAGCGGGTGTTGTTGTCCACGGGATTGCCGTATGCCTGGAGCATCTTCACCTCCTCTTCAATATCGGAGAGCAGGATCATATCGTTGCCCACCACGGCCACCGACTTGTCTATCAGTCCGCCTTCATAAACCTGGGCGCGAAGTCCCAGCGATGCCGCAGCCAGCAGCACCGGACATATCAATATACACAGGAACCTGTTATTCTTCAACATCGTATACGATTAGTTTCTTTGTTTCGACGCCCTCCTGCAGCAGCTCCTGCTCCATTTGAGCATAGAGTTCCTGCTTCCGTTTGTTGAGAATCGCGTCTTTTATAGCCTGTTTGCAATATTCGTAGGGGGCGAGGCTTCCCACCGGAATCTTGGCGGTCAGGAATATGAAATAATCCTTGCCGTCTCCCACCTTGATATACTTGTTGCTGCTTCGGAAAATGGTCTCGCAGCTCTCTGCGTCCAGCCCCGGCACCGCTTTGGCTATGGCAGGCATGGCCATCCAGGCCCCGCCGAACTCCTCAAACCGCTCTGCATAAGAGAGGGCCACCTCCCGGAGTTCCTGCTCGTCCTCATCTTTCACAGAATCGTATGTCTTCTTCACGGTGTCGTAATGGGGCGAGTTCTGGGAGAGGGTCACTATGCGCGCCTTCGCTATTATGTAGGGATACTTATAGTTGGTGCTGTGGCCTTCATAATACGCCTGCATCTCCTCTTCCGTAACGGTGGTGTCCAGCCGGGATTCGGTATAGCTGCGCTCAAAACGGTAGTTGAGCAGGTTGCGGCGGTAGTCCTCCACCTCGTCTGTGATATCCTTCTCGTCTGCAGAGAGCACCTCCTCCGCCTTCATCAGCTTCAGATGCGCCAGCGCCCAGGTATTAATGTACTGCTGGACCATGGCGGCACTGTCTTCTGCAGATATCCCCTGCGGCAGCAGCTTCTCTATATCCTGTCTGTACAGGATATGCCGGCCGACCTTGGCTATACGGTCGCTCTCGTCGGTATAACAACCGGCAAGGGTCAGCGCTGCGAGGAGTATGAGCAGATATCTTTTCACAACGTCTATCTGGAATAGTTGGGAGCCTCGCGGGTGATTGTCACGTCGTGAGGATGGCTCTCCGCCATGCCGGAAGCGGTAATCTTGACAAAGCGGGCGTCTTTGTGCAGGGCGTCCAGGTCACGGGCGCCGCAATAGCCCATGCCGGCCTTGAGACCGCCCACAAGCTGATAAACCACCTCTGCCAGAGTGCCCTTGTAAGGCACCTGGGCCACGATGCCTTCCGGCACGAGCTTCTTGATGTCCTCTTCCATATCCTGGAAGTAGCGATCCTTGGAGCCCTTCTGCATAGCTTCCAGAGAGCCCATGCCGCGGTAAGACTTGAACTTGCGGCCGTTCAGGATAATGGCTTCGCCAGGGGCCTCTTCCACACCTGCGAACAGCGAGCCGGCCATGATGGTGCTGGCTCCCGCCGCAAGCGCCTTGGTGATATCGCCGGAGTAGCGGATGCCGCCGTCTGCGATAACTGGGATACCGGTACCCTTGAGTGCCTCAGCCACGGAGAGCACCGCCGTAAGCTGCGGCACGCCGATGCCGGCGATGATGCGGGTGGTGCAGATACTGCCGGGACCGATGCCCACCTTAACGGCATCCACGCCGCACTCCTTGAGGGCGATTGCAGCCTCTGCGGTGGCGATGTTGCCGGCAACTATCTGGACGTGCGGGAATGCCGCGCGTATCTTCTTGATTGTATCGAGCACGAACACGGAGTGGCCGTGAGCGGTGTCGAGCACTATCGCATCGGTATCCACTGCCACCAGCTGCTCCACATTGTCTATGCTGTGGGAGTTGATGCCCACCGCAGCTGCCACCAGCAGGCGGCCCTTGCTGTCTTTACTTGCCTCCGGGTTATTCTTGATCTTTGTAATATCCTTGTAGGTGATAAGGCCTATGAGCTTGCCCTCCTTATCCACCACGGGGAGTTTCTCGACTTTGGAACGCATGATTATCTCCGTTGCAGCCGGAATATCGGTGTCCGGGCCGCAGGTGACAAGATTTTCGCGGGTCATAACCTCGCTCACGGGACGGCTGGCGTCGTGCTGGAAACGGAGGTCGCGGTTGGTCACGATACCAACCAGATAACCCTGTCCGTCCACCACGGGAATACCGCCGATATGGTTCTGCGCCATCAGCTTGAGGGCATCGCCCACAGTCTGGTCTCCCTTGATGGTAACGGGGTCGTATATCATGCCGTTCTCCGCCCTCTTTACCCTGCGAACCTGGTCTGCCTGCTGGTCTATGGGCATGTTCTTGTGGATTACTCCGATACCGCCGGCACGCGCAATTGCAATGGCCAGCTCATACTCGGTAACGGTATCCATCGCTGCCGACACAATCGGGACGCTCAGGGGGATGTTGCGGGTGAACATGGAGGATACGTTCACGTCGCGGGGGATAATCTCGCTGCGGGCAGGTATAAGCAGCACATCGTCGAAGGTCAGGCCTTCCATGACAATCTTGTCGGAGAACTTTTGCATAGTCGAGTCGATATAAATTTTACAAAGATACTATTTTTTCGGGGCAAACAGCTTTCCCTGAAAAGTTTCTCTTTGTTCCAGCCTGTTTTCCAGCATCCTCACCAGCTCCGCGTTGCGCACCAGACCCCACGGCGTGGAGTTCACAAACCGCGGCGGGACCTCTCCCGCAAAGCGTTCTATCACCAGATCGGGCCGCAACCGCTCCAGAAAGTCCACAAAAAAGTCTATGTAGCCCTCCAGCATAAAGCGTTCGAAGCGTTCCGGATGCTGCGAGAACTCTTCTTCCATTTTCGTGCCTTTTATTATCTGGATCTGATGAAACTTAACGCTGTCTATCTCCAGGGTGTTGATCTTTTCTGCCGCGGCGAGCATCATGGCCCGCGTTTCGTTCGGCAGACCAAAGATGAAATGGGCTCCGGTGGCGATGCCGCGGCCGGAGGTCATCTGCACCGCCCGCACCGCATCGGCCCAGCTGTGGCCGCGGTTGATGTGCTCCAGAGTGGCGTCGTAACAAGATTCGATGCCGTATTCAACAATAACGATATGCTCTTTTGCCAGCTGCGCGAGATAGTCCAGTTTTGCCTCATCCACGCAGTCGGGACGGGTACCTATCACCAGTCCGCGGACATCGGGATGGGCCAGCGCCTCTGCATACACCGCTTTCAGCCGCTCCAGCGGGGCATATGTATTTGAATAGGGCTGGAAATATGCCAGATAGCCCCCGGCCCGGCGGTATCTTTCCCGGTGAAACTCTATCCCCTCTTCAAGCTGCTGCGCTATGCTCTTGTCAGGAGTGCTGTAGTTCGGGTGGAAGGCATTGTTGTCGCAGAATGTACACCCGCCGCGCCCCTTGCTGCCGTCCCGGTTGGGACACGTGAAACCGGCGTCCACCACAAGTTTCTGCAGCCGGACGCCGTATTTCTCCTTGAAGTAATCTGCCTGTGAATTGTAACGGCGTGTCATAGCGCTAGTAGGGACTTACAATCGCCCTCCGGGCTCAAACATTCACTCTAAATACTTTACCTTGGCGTTTGTTGTAAACCTTGACTTGTCCGGTGTTATTATTCGTAATGATAGTAATTATCCTTTTCCCTTTACGTTCACAACTGATGTCAAAGTCACCGCCAAAGGCACGCACCTTCTTCAGGCTGATTTGGTTCCATTCATCCGGGAACGACGGCTTCATGGTGAACGACCTGAAACCGATGGGACGGATGCCGAACATTCCCTCCGTGAAGATGCGGCAGTAAAGGCCGCTCTCTGCAGAAAGATGCCTCTGGCGACCCTCCGGCCATGCTTCGATAGGATACGGCACGTGGTCTTCCAGCAGGCGGCGGTGGCTGTAGGCGCTAACTTTGGGTGTGATGTAACCACCCTTGCCGGCATAATAGGCGCCGCGGAAGGCATATAGTGTGGAACGGTCCCAGTAGGTCTCCTCCCCCATCTGGGTCAGCAGCCCCTCGCCGGTATAGAGTTCGCTCTCAAAGAGGGCGTCCAGGGTCGCGTCGGCGCGGTCAAAGATGCCCACTACCAGCGGCATGCATATCCACGAGCGGAGGGTGTCGTTGCCGTCGTAATAACGATATGTATCATAACCGCCAACATTCGCCTCAAAGAAATTGCAAATATTGCGGCGCATCTGCTTTGCCTGACGGCGGTAGCCGCGCACCATCTTGCCGCTCTTTCCCAGTTCCTTTGCCAGATACGATGCGCTCTGCAGGGCGTCGTAATAGAGAGTGGACGTGCACAGGTTGGCGTCGCCGTCCTCAAAGCGGCCCTCCAGTTCGTCGTGGTCGGATTCCACAACGCCCTGCGCGTTCTGCTTCAGCCGGCAGTATTCCAGACACCACTCTATCAGCGGCCAGATATCTTCCGCCACCTTCTTGTCAGCACACTCCAGACAATAGCGGGAAGCGCCGTATGCGGTCATCGCAGCGTCGCCGCGGTCGCCGGCACCGTTCCAGATGTCGTCGCCCTCCGCAATAATGGAGCTCGGAATGGGTTCATACTCAGGATTCATAAAGCGGGAATACTGCATGTAGCAGTCGTAAGCCGATTTCACGCCGATATCATAGCCGGTAAAGGGGAAGAAGGGATTCACATACTCGCACTGGTCGTTGCACCACAACGCAGCGTAATAGGACTCACCGCCGGGAGCGTGCATCAGGCCGCCCTTGGTGGCGATTATACTCTCGCTGGCGCGCAGCTTCGCAAAGCGGAATTCGGTATTTATCACCTCGTCAGGAGTATCCAGTATCAGATTGTCGCTCAGCTGTTTGAACAGGTCCATACGGGCGGCGTATTCCGCCGGAAAAGCAATGGTACCCGGCTGGATGCGCCTTTCCGCCGCCTCGTTCTTTTCGTATGCCTGCATCACCAGATAGAAATAGCGGGTGTCACCGGGCTCGAGAACCGTCTTACCGCCATTAACCAGCTCCATATCCATCACATAGCTCCCCTTTACGCCCCTCGCAGGGTCGCTCTCCCAAGTGTATTTATAATCGGGAACATCCAGCTTGACCGGCTTGTCTGAAGTGTTTTTCACGGCAAACATCTCGAATATTGCCTGCTTTGTGGTGCTGGGGAAGTTTACCCGTGAGAGTTCCAGATTATCTGCCTTCTCCGTGACCTTGAGGGTGCCATCAATTTCAACTTGAACCGCCTTCCAGTCCGGGGTCTTGCCATCCGCCTTAATCATCTGCGCCACGTTGGTGGTGTGGCGGTACGGGAAGAAGGCGTGCGTGTTATTCGGTATCATCCTCAACAGCGGGAATACATGGTGATATTCACAATAGTATCGCCCTGCATCGTCAATTCCCCAATAGTAGACTATCGCCGCCCGCTGCCCGCTCATCTCTATGTGGTCGTGGTGGCCTGCATTGGCCGCAGCATCCATCACAATTGCGTTTGTTTCGGGGTTGATTGTCCAGCGGGTCTCTGCCTGCACCGCGGGGCGTGCCGCCAGCAGCATCATCGCCACCAGGGCGACAGTTATCATTTTTGAGGATGTAATTGAGTTCATATCGTTTTTGGTTAGTCACACAAATTTAGAATTAATTACCTTAGCAGAAAAATCGGCGACATGACTTTCAGAAAACACATTTACCTGCTTGCTTTGCTGGCTCTTCTGGCCGGCTGCTCCAAAAATTTTGCTGTCACCTCCGGCGATCTGGAACGCACCCTGCCCATGCCCAAGACACTGGACGACGACAAGTCCCGTCAGGACTACGGCATCTGCAAACTGTCTGTGATGAACATTCGCGAAGAGCCCGCTTACGAGGCCGAGATGGGCACCCAGATGGTTATGGGCTCCATCTGCTGGATCATAGAGCGGAAAGACGGGTGGTCCATGATAATCACCCCGGAAGGCTATGTCGCCTGGGTCACCGACGGGAGTCTGCAATTCACAGATTACGACGGCGCCATGGCCTGGAAGGCGGCTCCGCGCCTGATTGTCACCTCCCGCTACGCCACGTTCCTGTCCGCGCCCAAGGCGGGCAGCGACATTGTGCGCGATGCCGTACGCGGCTGTATCGTAACCAAACTGGCGCGCAGAGGGAGTTATTACAAATGCCGGCTGCCGGACGGCGTGGAGGCCTATATCGCGGCGCGCGACGTGACCGACTGCCGCAAATATTTTGAAAGTCAGCATCCTTCCGGAGCCGATATCGTGACCGATGCAAAACAGTTCATGGGTGTGCCCTACATGTGGGCCGGCACCAGCATCAAGGCGGTGGACTGTAGCGGCCTGGCCCAGCGCGTCTATATGGACTGCGGCATCCTGCTCCCCCGCAACGCCTCGCAGCAGGCGCGCGTGGGTGAGGAGATTGACATCAGCCAGGGATGGGGCAACCTGCAGCCGGGCGATTTGCTCTTCTTCGGACGTCCGCGTGGCGACGGCACCTGGAGCATCTATCACGTGGCCATCTACGCCGGTGACGGCCAGATAATCCACAGCGCCGCAGGCAAAGTGCACACCGCCTCCTGCGTCCGCGGCCGCGCCAACTACTACAAGGGCTGCGACAATATCGTCTCCGCCTGCCGCATCCTGGGCAGCGAAGATGCCGACAAAGGCGTTTCCCGCATCATAAACAACGGCTGGTATTTCTAATGAAAACACGGGTTTTACTTTTATTGTGTTTACTCCTGGCGCCGGCGTTCCCTATCCGGCTCAATGCCTTTGAAATTGAGTGGAAAACCGTGTCCGGGAATGTCGAACTCAAGGCAGAAAACGGCTCTGTGGCATCCGTAAAGCTCCTTAAGGGCAAGGGGCGCGTCAAGGGATGTGCCGTCAAAGTCAGCAAGCCTTCCTGCGTAAGGCTTCGCTGCAACATTCAGGATGTTGTTACCGCCCCGGGACCGAATGCCACCATCGTCTCAGTAGCGAATGGTTCCGAATCCTTCTCATTCTTCCTACGTGACGTAAATGAGACATCTCCTATCTGGATTCCTGAATATCAGGTCGTGGTGCTGCCGGACGGCGTCTCCCTCTCTTACGACGAGGCGGTGGAACTCATCAAATCCCGCCATCTGGTTTCCAAGATAGACCAGATAGAACAGGCGGAAGAAGCCTCGTTTGAAGCAGCGGAGAAGGTCACCCGGAATATGAGCGTCCCTATCTGGCTGGGCATCAGCAGGGACATCCGCCTGTTCCAGATCACTGAAGAGCTTCCGGACGCACTGTCCACCTACCAGACCGACAAGAATGTGGTCCCGATGCTGGCCAGCACCCAACATATAGACGAAGGGATTTCCGAGTATCCGATCAGTTACAATTATAGCTTCAGCCGCGGTGTAGGGGCATACGACAATATAACCAGAAGCCTCGAGGATGGCGTTCTGCCCATCTACATCTCCGTTACTGAAGATGATGACGTCGTATACGAGTCAAAGAGTTTCGTGACGCTGGAGAAATCCGTCCTGACAGAGGAGAATATCAAGGGAACGCACTGCATGGTCTCTGACAATTTCTCCCAGGGCCGGTCGTTTACACAGTCGCAGCAAGAGCTGGTGAACGATATCCTGGCGAAAACATATCCTGCAGAAGAAGAGACGGTTCTGGTCATTCATACGGTTATCACCAACAAGGGTAACGTACCGCGATATGCCTGGATGAAGATTCCTTACGCCACTTTTCGCGGCGGAGACGACACATATGACCCTGCCACCGGCTTTTCTGCTTTCAAAGACGGCCGCATCTTCTGTATCAGTTTGATTAACGGGAAGCCCGTGCCCAACGACGAGACGGCAGTGCTCCTGCAGCCGGGCGAATCGCTTAACGTCGATTATCTTTTCCCCCACAGCCCTGTAACCGCCGCCCGTGCCCTGGCGCTGGCACAGAGGCCGTATGAAGAGCTCTATACGCAGTGCAAGGCATTCTGGCAGAAAAAGCTTGATACCGCAGCAAAGATACACGTCCCGGAAGAGAGGATAAACAATATGCTCAAGGCGGGACTCCTGCACTTGGACCTGATTACCTTTGGCGACCGCGACCAGGGAGCTCTGGCTCCCAATGTGGGCGTCTACTCTCCAATCGGAACGGAGAGCGCACCCATCATCCAGTATTACGAGTCCCTGGGTCTGACAGCTCAGGCCCGCCGCTGCCTCCAGTATTTCCTGGACACCCAGCAGGAGGACGGACGCATCGCAAACTTTGGAGGATACACAATAGAGACCGGCGGTGTTCTATGGTCCATCGGGGAATACTACCGCTACACAAGGGACCGGCAGTGGATCGAGCAGAATAAACCCAGGATCCTTAAGGCTTGCAACTACCTGCTTGAATGGAGAAGACAAAACCTCAAGGAGGAATTCAAAGGACGCGGCTACGGAATGATAGACGGCAAGGTGGCCGATCCAGTAGATCCATACCATCAGTTTATGCTGAACGGTTATTCCTACCTGGGCTTGAAGAGAATCTGCGAGCTGCTGGAAGATATCGGGGACAAAGAGGCGCAAAACCTTACCGCAGATGCCACAGCCTGGCGGCAGGACATTCTGGACTCTTTCCACGCGTGTCTGGCATCATCGCCGGTCGTCCCGGTATCGGACGGTTCCTGGTGCCCGACCTGCTCTCCCTGGGCAGAATCCCCAGCGGCCCGATTCTTCCTCCAGAAGGCGGAGCAGTACCGCTCCCACGGGACCTTCATGGTGCCGGACGGACTGCTTGGCCCGCTGCACCTTGTCTTTACAGAGGTGATTGACCCTCACAGCAGGGACGCCGCCCTGTTGCTCAAGTACTACCGCGATGTAATCTGCCAGGGCAACTCGCAATTCAGTCAACCCTACTACGGCAAGCACAACTATATTCAGGCCCGCCTCGGGCAGGTCAAACCCTTCCTGAACACCTACTACTACACAGTAGCCCCCCATTTTGACCATGAAACAGGAACTTTCTGGGAGCATCTGTTCAAGGTCAGTGTCCACAAGACGCACGAAGAGGGCAACTTCCTCATGGAAACGCGCAATATGCTCTATCTGGAGGATGGAGATACCCTCAAGTTGCTCAACGTTATTCCACGCCGGTGGCTCGAAAACGGCAAGAAGATAGTCCTGGATTCTGTGCTCAGCTATTTCGGCACAATAGATCTGGATGTAACCTCCAATGTCGCTGCAGGAGAAATCCGTGCGCATGTCTGCTGCCCCGATGCCCGCAGACCATCTACCGTGACTGTCCGACTGCCACATCCTGACGGCAAAAAGGCCGTCCGCTCGAGCGCAGGCTCGTATGACCCCGCCACGGAAACCGTCACCGTAACCGATTTCTCAGGCGAAGCGGACATAGTCCTCTATTTCTGATTTTTTATTACCTTTGTGTAACAAATAAAAAACAAACGAAATGAACCTCAGAGTTATCAAGAAAGACATCCACTTTGTAACCAACGAATTCCTCTCTGACTGCATCACTTTCAGCGACTATAGCGAAGGCAAGAAAGACGAGCAGGTAAAGGACCTCATCAACCAGGGTCTGGCACTTGCCGGCACCGCTTTCACCAAGGTATGCAACTATCCGGCAGAAGGGACAAAAGCTTATTTCAGAGAGGTTCAGAAAGAGTTCTACGAGGGTTTTGACGCTCTCTATCAGAAACTCAGTGAGCTTACAAAGTAAATTATTAAGTCTTATAGCATGGCAGGTCTCCCGGCTTTACGGGAGGCCTGTCTGTTTAATTATACGATTATGAAGAGACTTGCCGCAATACTGCTTTCCGCACTGCTGGCGGCCGCATGCTACAGCGCCCCCCGCGACCGATATGTGGTTATCCTGTCCATGGACGGATTCCGGCACGACCTGCCTCAGATGTACAATACCCCCACCCTGGATTCTGTGGCATCTGTGGGCGTGTATTCGCAAATAAAGCCGGCCTACCCCTCCATGACATTCGCCAACCATTATGCAATGGCCACCGGGCTCTACCCCGACCATAGCGGCATAGTGCACAACAATTTCTACGACACAGAACTGGACACCCTATTCATTACTTCCCGCGACGAAACCCGCACCAATCCCGATATGTATCTGGGCGAGCCTATATGGAATACCGTGCGGCGGCAGCATCGCAAATGCCATGTATACGGATGGGTGGGCGCCGAGGCTCCCATCAACGGACATTATCCCCAGGGCGGCGTACTGTACGATGCCGCCCGAACCCGCATGGAGCTGGCCGACATGGTTCTGGACGCCTTATGCAACCCCGATGTGAAGCAGATTCCCAACCTCATAATGTGGTATTTTGACGAGCCCGATGCGGTTGAACACCGCTATTCAAGCGTAAGCGAACAGACCCGCGATGTTGTGGAGGATATCGACGGCGTGCTGGGATACTTTCTGGCGGAGGTCCGCAAGTCTCCCGTATACGACAAGATCGACTTCATTTTCACCGCCGACCACGGGCACACACCCCTTTCGCCAGAGCGCTATCTGAATCTCTATCCCGCAATCGGCGCCCTTGTGGAACGATGCGACAATCAGGCGCCGCTGTGCATTGCGCCCAAAGAGGGATGCTGCGCCGAGCTGATGGATTCGCTGGCCGTATATGCCCCGGGGCACTATCGCTTCTGGCATCGCGACAGCCTGCCTGAGAAGTACCACTATGGCACCTTTTCCGCACGCATTCCGGAGGTGATTGTGCAACAGAACCTGGGCTGGAGAATTGTATGTGATGCCGACCCCGACTTCAAGCGCCCGGCTCCCGGCTCTTCCGCCCACGGCTATGATCCCGCCGAAAGCGACATGCAGATGGTGTTCTACGCCTTCGGTCCCCACTTCAAAAAGGGATACACGCACGACACCGTATTCTGCAACATAAACGATTATCTGATTATCTGCAAGCTGCTTGGTATAAAGCCTGCCCCCAACGATTGCAACGAGGCTGACATCCAGGGGCTCTTTTTTGATAATCGCTAAATTTACTTACCTTTGCAATCCCGTTTCGCAAGGTTATCAACCTTGCGTCTGCGGTCCGGTAGCTCAGTTGGATAGAGCAGCAGCCTTCTAAGCTGCGGGTCTTGGGTTCGAGCCCCAACCGGATCACCTATAATACTGGGGCGCTGCCCCAAACCCCGCCGCTCCGCGCTGGCCATTCTGCGAATCTGCCCGCACGCGCTCCGCTAGCGCCTGCAGGCGCTTTTTATTTAGGGACACCATCCTGGATATAGTTGCGTAATACGTTGGGCTATAATTATTAAAAAATCGTAACTATCTTTGCGAATATGAGGAGGATAGGTCTATTCATTCTGGTCGCATTGGTTCTCACCGGGTGCGGCGTTTCCAGAGTGGCCGCCAACAGAGAATCCGAATTCAAGTACTGGCTGGAACGCAGCTACGAGTCTGAAATGTACCAGCAGGACCGGGTAATGATGGTGGACGCTCAAGGAGATGCCCTGCTCATACGCAAGCTGGACACCGCCTTCATCAAGCTTACCTCATACCTTTTCCATAATAACCTCCCCCAGGCTGTCTCCGGCAGAGAAAGACAGTCCGCAGACCCCGATTTCAAGATAGGCAGAACCAACCCTTTAGACAACGAGCAACTGCTGAATCAGTTCATGGATGTGATTCAGGATTATTATCCGGCAATCACGCCGGAGCTGGGAGAGGAACACGAATGGTCTCCGGAAGCAAAAAGATATAATCTGTATGGCTATTGGCACCGCCTTGGCCGACGTATTTCCGGCAGGCAGAAGGACTTCCCCGCCCCATTCTTCATGAGAAGCAAACTGCTCATGTGTCTGGCCTGCGGCTGGACCTCACGCTATTGCATAACCGGAACGGAAGAGACCCTCATAGAGCGCATTATGAGCTACCCGGACTATAGCTTGCAATTATCGGAACTTTTTGCGGAGAGTTACCTGCTCAACCGGGGAAATGTCTACATGTCCCTTCTGGCCTGCGAAAATGTGCTCACCGGCCAGCCACACAGAACAGAACGGGATGACGACCCGATGCAAAGGAAACTCGCCTACATCCGGAACGATTCCAAACCGCTGGGCGACAACTACGGCGCCTGGTACCACTTCTTTGGTATCGCGCTGTATGGCATGCTCCGCTCAAGTTTTACCAGCGTCTTTGTGGCCAATACAGAAAGCTTCGGCTCCTTCTTTATGGAAGGAGCCGACCATCAGGAAACCCTGATTAACCACTACGGTGCCCTGTTCGGGCATCAGTTTAGAAAGAGGATCCTGTTATTTCTTGAACAGACCGCCCAGGATGCTGGTTGCAGCGCCAAGGATGCTGTTACCCTTGCCGCCCTTGAGCGTTAACAGGATATCGTTCAAGTCCACATCTCCGTCACCATCCTGATCCTTGATGATATTTGACAGGCCGCCCATAACGGTGGGGATAAGGCCGGTGAGCTTGCTGTTAAGCAGATTGCCCAGATTCAGCTTGGAGAGGATATTGCCGGTGAACAGTTTGCCGGCCAGAGCGGTGATGGGGCTGGATGCAGCATTGGACTGACCAGTGAGCAGGCTCTTGATTTGCTCTATACCGCCAGCTTTTGCAGCTGTCTGGGTGAGACTGCCAAGGATGGACTCTGACAGACCGTTGAGCACAGTGTTCTGTACGTTGGAGGGGATTTCTACATTGCCGGCAGCCTTTTTAACCTGCTGCAGGATAAGATCGCTGATGTTTGCCATATTAGTTATTTATTAGAATGATGATTCAAACGCGACATCTAATTTAAGTAAAAAAACATCATACTCTAACAACGCCACCTACTTTATCTGCCCATCTTTCCCACGGGAGACTAAAATACCAGCGGTAAGCCTTCTCAGGCGTCCATCCTCTTTCAGGAGTATGAAACAACCTGTCCCATGCCTTAAACAAACAGCTGGGCAGACCAATCACTATGAGATATAAAGGGCCTAGACAGACGGACTGACGGGTATGACCGTATTCATGATTAATGATATCCAGCCTATCTCGTGCAAAGTCTCCCAGAATCACATAATATCCCAAGGAGATTCCAAATTTCCACCCCTTGAACCATCTGTACCGGATTCCCTTATACTCAGTCCGCTCCGGCGACCCCAGAATGAGCGAATAAACCCCGATGAGTACAATCGCCAGCACATTCTGCGGCAGCTGCCACACATACAGAAAAACTCTTTTCATGTTATAAAGATAACAAAAAGAGCCAACCCATTTGGGTTGGCTCTTGAAGGAAATCGGCGGCTTCCTACTCTCCCACATGGTGTCGCAGTACCATAGGCGCTGGTGAGCTTAACTTCTCTGTTCGGGATGGGAAGAGGTGGATCCTCACCGCTATCACCGCCTAATTATTATTTCTAGTACGTCAGTGCAGTATCACCCTCACTGACGCTATGTCTTTGAGAGAGACTCAGAAAGTATTCCCTATTCGTCACTTCTTTGTTTGTTTATTGTTTCTCGAAGCTCTCGGGCTATTAGCACAGATCGGCTTTGACATTACTGCCTTTACACCTTCTGCCTATCAACGTGGTAGTCTCCCACGACACTCTATGGAAATCTCATCTTGAAGCCGGCTTCGCGCTTAGATGCTTTCAGCGCTTATCCTAACCGAACGTGGATACCCGGCGGTGCGGCTGGCGCCACAACCGGTAAACCAGAG
>JAGCVS010000020.1 GCA_017962235.1 Bacteroidales bacterium
ATTTTCGGCTCCGATGTCTCGCACGAAACCTGGCGGAATGTCCGCAGCTACATGGTACTGACCGGCATTGCCTGCTTGAGTTGCAGTCCGCTGGCCGTCTGGGCCGCAAGGGTGTATCTGGAGCGGTTTGCGTACCGCGTTGAAAACTACGGATGGGTGTTTGTGGTGGCAGTCATCATCTCCCTGGCCATTGCCTTTGGAACGGTGCTATGGCAGACGCTGAAGGCGGCGAAAACGAATCCGGCGATTGAGCTAAAGAAGGAGTAAAGGCTTCATAAGCATAGTTAAACATAAATACTACTTCATGAAAACTGCCGTCATCCTGTTGGGGTGGCGGCAGTTTTAAGATGGCTCCCTTTGGACAACCGTTCGAGATGTCGGGCGAGAATGAATTAATAATACACACTTTCGTCCGCTATCACGCATTCTCCTAGTGCTTATTATCTTTGAGAGGTTTCCCCTTTAATCATTTTCACTCCCCATAACTCCAGCTCAAACTCATCTATGAACGCCTCCAGGTTAGCGTGATGTTCGGGAGGGAAGAGTTCAGCGGCCTTGAGGAAGGCGGTGGAGTGTTTCTTTTCGGTGGCAGCTGCTGGGTGTGTCTTATAGCGGATGAGCCAGTCGGCGATGTCTATGTGTGCAGCGATGTCTTCCGGGGTGGCTTCTTGCTGGAGTAGAGTGCTGACCTTGATTTTAAGGTCAGGATAGGAGGCGAGTTTGTGGGTCCAGTCGTCGTAGCCGTCGATGTCGGGGTAGGCGATAGTTTTGCGGCCTTTCAGTACCAGGAGCCTGTCGTTGATTTGTGATTTGCCGCCGGTGGCGAGCCAGAGGTATCTGGGCATCAGGCCGGCGCAAATTACAGCCGTCTTCTCGGACTCTACCAGGGCGACTGGCTTGCCCGGGTATTCTTTCAGGAGGTGTTCGCCGAAAAGGCACTGGGTGAGTTGCCAGTCGTCGGGCAGCTGTCCGGAGGTTTTCATCAGGGAGTGTACCCAGGTGATACGTCCGGGGGTATTCGGGTCTTTGATGCGGTGGCCAGTCTCGGGGTCGTACTTCATTATCTTGCCGGTGCGGCACCGGCCATCTTTGTCTATCTGGAAGAAGATTGTGGCTCGGTTGCGGCTGACGCCGATGCGGTATTCGTCAACTAGACCCTCTATTACGACGGGATCCAGGAAGGTTCGCAGGAAGGTGATCAGGTCGGAGTCGTGGCTGTGGGTGACACTGCGGCGGACGATGTCATCCGGGATGGTGCAGAGCGGCGCTTTGACGCGGCGGTTTACTTCGGCCTGCAGCTCGTCCTGCCAGGACTTGCCGCCTCGGGCCTCCGGGTGGTCGAGGAAGTACTGCCTGGGCGTGTAGTGGTAGCCGCAGCTGGACTCCCGGTCGCAGCGGCCTACGTTGTCGGCTAGCTTGTGGCCTTCTTCGTCTACGTAGAGGGTGAATTTGTGCATCTGGCCGCAGCTGGGGCAGGTGTGGCGGCTTGCGATGCCTTGGTATTTCTGGAGGGTGTACATTGCGGTTGGGCTGGTGTCCACGCGTCCACGAGCGGGTATGAAGTGCCCGCCGTGGATTGGATGGACATCGTGGACAGTTGTGGTTGGGTTAGTCGAAGAGGGAGGGGGAGAGCTCGATTACTTCGCTGTCCACACCGTCCGTTCCGGCAACTTCGTTTGTGCCCGTGGACGTGGACAGGGACTTGAGTTTGGTGGCAATCTTGCCCACCAGAGACTTGGAAATGCCCAGGATGGAGGCTATCTCGCGATAGGATTTGTTCTTGTCCAGCAGCTCTTTAACGTTGTCAAGGCGGATGTTGTCGTCTTCCGGGGTGCGTTCGCGGAGGTGCTCGTACTCGGAGTCAAAGTTCCTGAACTGGAAGTGGACATAGCCGTCGGCGTTGGATATTTCGTAGACGATGACGTTGTCGCTGTCGTAGCGGAATTCGCCGGCACGGACTTTCAGCTGCTTGACGTAGCGCAGGCTCTTATCCTTGGCGCTTTTGCCTATGGCTATGACGCTGTCGAAGAAGTTGTAGAGTTTCTTGCTGCCGGCCAGGTCGTTCTGGGTGATTGGGCTGCTGAGTGCCCGCTTGGGTGTGTGAGCCACTATCAGGAGCGACCAGCCGTACTGCTTTTTGAGGTTCATCAGCTTCATCATAAAGATGCCGGCATCGGCGCCTTTGTCGCTGTTGTTGCAGAGGTAGGTTAAGTTGTCGATGATGACAACTTTGCATCCCAGCTGCTGCATTGCCTCTTCTATGTGGGCAAGGATGTTCTCTTCGTAGTTCTTGACGTTGAGTGCCATAGGGTTGATTTCTGCCCGGAGCAGGCCCGGGGGAAACTTGTGGAGTATGCCGGTGTCGCGGTCTGTGTAGCGCATCTGGAATTGTTTGTCGGAGAGTTCGCAGTCTACGAGCAGTACGTTTTGGTGACGTGCTATCTCTTCTGCCATCTGGACTGCAAAGATGGATTTGCCCAGGTTGGAGTCGGAGAAGAGGCAACACACCTCGCCTTCGTACCAGAGTTCGTAGTAGAGGGGGTCGGGGTTGGGCCTTGCGTGCGCGTCGGAGAGAGTGCGGTTGGCGCTCTTGATGGTGAACATTCCGATGTTCTCCGTTGCAGCTGCACTCTCGATCTCGGCGCTGATGGCTTTGATAGGATCTGTCTGCATAGCGCGCTCCTGGGGTTAGTGCTGGTAACGGTAGACGGCCCTTGTCTCGATGGCCTCGTCGAGTTCATCAGCATCTACGAGGGTCTTGCCCTCGACCTTGAGGATGGTGATTTTGCCTTTGTTGGCCAGACGGTAGAAGGTGGTGGTGCCTATCTTGAGGTGTTTGCAGGCCTCCTCGCGGGTGTAGTAGCGCTTTTCGTTCTTCACTGCGGTTTCTGCGTTGGCTTCTGCGATGGCTTCTGCGATGATGGGTTTGAGGATGTCTTTTACAAGACCACGGATTGCATCAGTGTCTGACATAGTTTCGATTTCTTAAAATGTGATGGAAAAAAGGAGTCGCGACGTCCTGCTGCCCGTTTGACAGCAGTTGTAAAAGTATAGTCAAAATGTGGAAATATGAAAAGTGAAAATCGCTGTTTCCGGGTACTGCAAAAGTGTTTTTGCTATCGACTGTCACCCGATTTAACCCACTGTGAATCTTGCTGATATGTGTTAATCTCTTTGCTGGAGAATTGGGCTCTGAGAGCGGCTGGCCATTGGTTGTTTGGTGCCCTGGGCTGTGCATAATTTTTAAAAGAATTTTTGCGGCAGTTCTATGTTAAAACTTTTAAGATTCGGGATATAGGAAATGGAGTTAGCAAACGTCAGAAAGGTGTGTTTCTTTTCTTGCCATTTGTTTCCCTGACATTTCAAAATCGTAGTGGAATTTTTCACCCCTATGCCGTAATTTATGTGTTATGTGGGCTGATTTCTTACACATTCGAAAAATAATTTCAAATAGTTGATATAGAAACTATTACGCAATTTGTATTGCCACTTAATGTGCCGAAATTCGCACTTAGACAGATGATTGCAGTTTGATACTTCTGACATATTTGAAAAATGATAGTTCGCCCTTCCATAGCCTTCTCGGGATTCTCCGGATCTGCCAAGGATGTTACGGCCCGCCAAGTGCACGGCCGTAGCATCCTTTCTTGCAGAACGTGGCCTACCGGTATGGCCACGCCTGTTCAGTTGGTGCGTCGCGCTTCGCTCCGGCAGATTTCGAAGTCGTTTCAGACATTGACCTCTGAGCAGATGGCTGCCTGGAATACCCTTGCCAAGGGGGTCAAGAGTAAGACCATACTGGGTGAGGCGGCGGAGATCTCCGGACTGAACCTATACATCAAGTTGAACTACAATAGGGTGATGGCTGGCTATAGCATTATGGCTGACGCCCCGGCTGCTCTGCGTGCTGTGCCTAACGTAGTATATGAGGCTGCGTGGGTTACTCTTACGGCCGTTATCATCAAGGGTATAGAGCACGAGGAAATGCCGTTCAAGCTGGTTGTGAGGATGTCCGGCGGCCAGAGCAACGGCGTGTCCAAGGGTTGGAGCAAGACGGTGATTATCTCTCCCGGTATGGAGGAGGACTGGGGTGACGCCGATGTTACCAAGCTCTATTTCTCCACCATCGGCGTGCAGCCTGCTCTGGGCGAAAAGGTGTTCCTTGAGATGTACTGGTTGAACACAACCACCGGCGTGACCGGGTTGGATGCTCGTGACTCCATCACCTGCATCACGGATGAGGAAGCTTCCATCGAGGGACTGACCGTCCGCTTCAAATTCAACGAGATGGATCTGTACGAGGGAAGGGCTAGTTCTGTGTCTGACTATGACCTGGACTTCTCTACCGGCATCGCAGCCGCTTATATAGATGCAATTTGCACCGGCGGTGCGACTGAGGGATATTCTTCCCTATACCTGAACACTGCGTTCCCGGAGCAGGTCAAAGGACCGTTCAACTGCGTCGCCAGGAGTACCGAGGCTAACGGGAACCTCAAGGTGCAGCTCTGTACAGTGGAAGTGAAGAATAGCAAGAATTATTCTCAGCTGTCCATCGCCACAATAGCCGGCAATACCGGCGTTCCTTCACACGTGTTCGGTGTGGGTATCAGATATGAATAATAGCACTCAAGAGATATGTTCGTTTCTACATCAAATAACTTCGGCGCAGGCCAGATCCAGTTCAAGGATTACCAGTGCAGCCTGTATGTGGTGCTGAACGCCAAGTTCACGGTAAACACCAGCTCGCCGGCTTATCTGGCTGCATCCCGTATGGAAATCAAGGTGCCCGACCTGAGCATAGGTCGCAGCGTGGAAGTGCCTGTTGCGATTCGCTTCGCCGACAGGCGCACAATCAGCGGTCAGGAGGTGAATTGCGACGGTGGCACAGTACTGATATCAAAGGTCGCCGACAAGAATACTATCGTGATTGAGCGCCATCGGCTCTTTGACAACCAGGGAGAGATGACCATCATCATCTCTGCGATGTATGCCACCCTGAACAACGGCAACAATCCCCAGAAGGTACAGAGAACTATGCTTCAACTGCAGCAGGAGAATCCGTACCTGTATATGTCCGATAGCGCATACTTCGTAGCCGACCAGCACTGGGTGTTCCTGTGTATGGGATTCTCTCATTGCCTGTACGACTACAAGAATCTGCCGTGGGAAGCCACCCTCAAGGATTTCCCTACCGACGTAACTGCCGACGTGGCTTTCATCGGAGGCGTGAATGCCTACAATCCCCAGGTGTGCGGTATGGGCGAGGCTCACATAGAGAACGGAGTGTTCACGATGCAGGAGCGTATGTATAATTTCTGCGAGGGCAGCCCCAAGCCGTTTGTGTTCGCGTTCCTCGTAAGGGATACTCAAGAGTAATAACGATGAAGACCAGGAATCACATAGAGCTGACCAGACTGCAGGGCATCATCGCAGTTGCGAGCTTCTCTTCTGGAGTGACCATAGCGGCTATGTGTCTGTTCTTCATAGAGCCCCTGGGGGAGATAGCCAACTCGGCCATCAGCATAGTTTCGGAGCTGCTAGTTCTATGCGGGGCAATACTGGGCGTCAAGGCCGGATACGATGTGAAGTTCCGGAGGTTTGAAGCAGAGCTCAGGCACAAAGTTGACAAGACTACTGAAGAAGAACAATGAGACAGATTTTGACATACATACTACTCCTGATTGCTGCCGCCAGCTGCGCAGTCGCGAAGCCGGTAGCCGGAAACAGCACCGTAGAAGTGCGCTACATCACCGAGACGGTACACGACACGGCCGTTGTGGAGCTGCCGGTGATCATTGAGCACAACGTCACGCTGGATACCACATCCCATCTGGAGAATACATACGCCAGGAGCGATGCAGTTGTCTCAGCTGGAGTGCTCCGCCACAGCCTACAGACGAAACCGGTGAAGCTGCCGGTGGTCGTGGAGAAGAAGATCATCTACAGGGACTCCATCAGGACTCAGGAGATTGTGGTGCCGGAGACGGTAGAAGTTGAGAAACCGCTCACGTTCTGGCAAAAGGTAAAACTGAAGATTGGCGGGATCGCCATAGTGATGACACTATTATTTGGACTTTACGTTTCATTAAAAATATTCCTTAACCATTAACCTTTACTATTATGAAGTACATTCCTTCTATCGCTTTTGAAGAGATGTCTGGCTCCGCCAAGGGCGTGACCGCAGCGAAGGTCAAGAGCCGTAAGTACATCCGCAACCGTGGCTACGGCGGGAGCACCCGCACCAGCTATCAGGCATCCGTCAAGTCTGTGTTCAAGCAGCTGAGCCAGGCTTGGAAAGGTCTCACCAGCGCGCAGATTCTCGCGTGGAATGCTGCCGCCAACACTGCAGAGGGTCGCTCTGTCCTGGGAACCAAGAGCAAGATTTCCGGTGCCAACCTCTTTATGAGGCTGAATTACTGGGTCGTTTTCTGCGGTGGCCAGATCATGACCACTCCGCCCACTCTTGCGGGTGTGGAGACTCCTTCCTCTGCCACCATCGTGTGCCAGGGTGACACTTTCACCTTCAAGCTGGATCAGGCAATCGCCGACAATGGCGGTATCTACCTGGTTATTGAGGCTACCGAAGGCCAGAGCAACGGCGTAACCCGTGCCTACAGCAAGGCTGCCAACATCAAGATGGTGGAAGAGCCCACCGCAGCTGCAGTGGATATCCACAGTGAGTATGCTGCGAAGTACGGTGCCCTGAGCGCAGGCGCGCCCAAGGTGTTCTTCCGCTACTTCTATGTCAACTCCTCCACCGGCGAGAAGTCTGGCACCATGCTGGCCGAAGCCACCTGGACTGCAGGTGCGTAGTCGCCCCGTTCCAGTCCTGAATCCTGGAATAGTTAACCCCATCGGAATTCATCCGGCGGGGTTTTCTTGTTAGCAAAAAAAAGAAATGACATTATGGTGATATTTCCCGGATTGCTGCATTTATTAGGATAAACAATCTAGTTATGAAAAAGATACTTGTTTCTTTACTTTGTGTGCTGTTGTTGAGCTCTTGCATAAAGAGCCAGAAATCATCCCCCGTAAGAGAAGTCAGGATTACGAACGAGTCTTCCTACGAACTTGTTTTTACCGATATTGACAACGGTGGTGATCCGACATTCTGGCCTCAGACCAGTTTTACGCTGAAACCGCATGAAGAGTATTCCCAGTTTTGTTACAACATACCCAAAGACTCTCCTTATAGGCTTGCACCAGTGTCAATGACACTTGAATGCGACGGGAAGACAATCTATTTCAGCGGGTCATCCAATTATGAGAAGAATCCCTGCGATGTTGCTGATTATTACGAACTCGACAACTTCTCTAAGTACGGGCCAGGTCTCCATTATCAATTCATCATCGATGATGAAGACATTGAAAAATGGCTGAGTGCGGAATAAACAATACAGTTATTAAGATACAGAACAACCCCCGATGGCTTTATGGCTTTCGGGGGTTGCTGCTTTGTTTGTGTCTTATGATAGGTATTGAATAATTCCTTCGACGTGTAGCCTGACTATTGCTGCAGCTCCTTCTTCTGACTCCAGGAAGGCGACATCGTCCTGGTTGTCCATAAATAAGTTTTCTGTCAGGACTGCAGGGCAGCTGGTGTGGCGGAGAAGGTAGAAGTTCTCCTCGATGTCGGGGTCCCCATCTGTATAGTCCATCCTGAGTTTGTGGCCGGGCAGGTGCTCTGTCGCGGCTCGATAGAGGCTCGTTGCGAGCTCGTCTGCCCGTGTCTGGCCGGGAGTAGTGTAGCAACTCCAGCCTTGGGCGTTCACCCATTCTGAGCCGTTTCCTGCGGCGTTGACGTGTATGGATATCAACAGTACCTGGTCACTGCCCAGCTGGCGACATATCTGGTTGGTCCGACGGCATCGCTCTGCTAGGGAGATGTCTTCCATCTCCGGAACGAGCAGCTGGGAATCCAGGCCGTTGCTCTTCAAACGCTGGTGGATCTGACTTGCTATATATCTATTATAGGCGAACTCGCGGAACAATCCATCTGGACTTCGCTTCCCGGGAGTGTCAATGCCGTGGCCATTATCGAGGAGAATCTTCATCTTGAGCAGGTTTAAGGTTGCTGCAAGATGGGGAGAATATGTGGTAATCGCTATTGCCTATTATTTCCAATAGTATAGACGGGGAAGGTTTCTCCGGGGAGCCACAATTAACTAAAAGGCCGGGAGCCACAAGTCCAGTGGCGCTCCAGGCCCATCTATCTATACTTCTTCAAAATTTATAAAAGGAAGCCACAAAGAAGCCACATTTTGGAAAGCAAATGGCCTCACAGGTATCTGTAAGGCCATTTTCAGCGGTGCGGACGAGACTCGAACTCGCGACCCCCGGCGTGACAGGCCGGTATTCTAACCAGCTGAACTACCGCACCAAGTGTTTGGTTTTCCAAACGGGACTGCAAATATAGCCGTTAAATTTGATTATGCAAAACTTTTTCTAAAAAAGCTGAAGTGCACGTTTCCGTACCGTTTCTCCTTTATAAAGCAGGGCTCTGAAGAGAAGTTGTGGTCGGCGCCGTGCTCCAGGATAAACCAGCCGTCATCGGCCAGAAAACCGGCTCCCAACACCTTTGAGGGAAGGTTCTCAAGTCCTTCAAGGGCGTATGGCGGGTCTGCGAAAACCAAGTTGAAGCTCTTGGTGCAGATGCCGATAAAGTCGAACACGTTGTGGCGTACGACCTGCATGCCGGCAATGCCCAGTGCTGCCGCCGTCCTTTTTATGAAACCGGCGTTCGCGGGATTCATTTCCACCGCCACGATGTCGCCGCAGCCGCGGGAGGCCATCTCGTAGCTGATGCTGCCGGTGCCGGCAAACAAATCCAGAAAGACGGTGTCTTCAAAATCTATCATCCCGGCCAGGATGTTGAACAGCCCCTCCTTTGCAAAGTCGGTGGTGGGCCGTGCAGCATAGCCGGCAGGCGGGTTGATGCTCTTGCCGCGAAGTGTGCCAGATATTATCCTCATAATCCTTACAAACAAAAAACTGCCCGCGAAAGGCAGTTTTTGTGAAACTCCGAAGCGCGGCGGGAATTACTCCCAGTTGCCGGCGTTGTTGTTGGGGTTCTCTATGCTGCCCACCTGGAGGCCGGGATAGCGGTCTGTGTCGGTGCGCTCGTAAACGAGGTTGACCAGCAGCTGATGGTCCATGCCGTTGAGCAGGGAAACATAGGGCACCTGAGCCTCGAACAGGGGAACATCCACACCGGAAACCTCCTTGATGGTGGAGTGCATGCGAATGGTGTCACCGTCTGTGAAGGGGATGAATTTGAGGTCTTCTGCCTTGAAGTCGGGCCTGTTCTTGAGCAGGGTATCCCTTACGGGTATCTCGATAGCCTCGCGCTTTACAAGATTCTTTGCAACTGCGATGGAGTCATCCATGGAACCGATGGAACGGATAACTGTCATCTTGCCGTTGTTGTAGAAATCAACCAGGGAGTCGATGCTCGGGGCAAATTTGCCGTTAACGTTCTTGTAAGCAACCTGCAGGGTGCGGATGTCTTTGAGCTTGACGATGGCTGCTGCCTCGCGGATAGCCTTCTCTTTGTTGAACTTGACGGGCTGCATCACACTCTTGAAAATCAGGAACACCAGCAACAGGATGATGATGGGGAATACGATGTAAGTGAGAACCTTTTTCATATTTAAGTTTTGTATTATTATTCGATCGGCAATCAAATTAATTGTCAAAAGTAAAAATAATATTTAGTGCTTGCAAGATATTTTTAAATTTGCAGTTAGAAACAATTTGCAGTAAATGCGGGTCGTGGTTGCTGAAGATAGGCTTAATGGGCTGATTCAGAGGAGTTCAAATGTCGTTTTGTTTGGGCATGAGAACCCCGATGGCGATTCCATTGGCAGTTGCATGGCAATGTACCGTTACCTAGAGGGGCTTGGCAGGCGCGCACACATCATTATCAACAGCCGCTTGCCGGAGTATTTCAGCTTCCTGATACCGGAAGGAGTTGTATCGTACTATACGGAAGCGCCTGAAGATTGTGAGCGTCTGGTGGCCGGTGCAGACCTGCTGGTGTTCCTTGACATGAACGGTGCGGACCGAGCCGGCGGTGTAGCAAAGGCGGTGGAGAAGGCCCGCAAGGGGGATGTAAAACCCGCCATGGTCCTCATAGACCATCATCTCAACCCAAAGGCAGAGGAGTTTGACATTGTGATTTCCGATACGGAGGTGTCATCTGCCTGCGAACTGCTCTATCAGGTGCTGCTCTCGCAGCCCGGTGTGGCCGGCGATGTAAACAAGCTCTCCCTGGAGTGCGCTAAGGCTCTTTTCACAGGCATTCTGACGGACACCAACAACTTTGCCAACAGCGTGTACCCGTCCACTTACATGGCGGTGTCCGCACTGCAGGGCAGAGGGGTGGACCGCGACGCGATCTTCAACCATGTGTTCCGCTCTTATTCGCAGCAGCGGATGCGGCTCATGGGCCACATGCTGCAGGACAACATGCGCTGCATCGCCCACGGCGTGGCGTATTTCACCTTGAGCCGTCGTACCAAAGAAGAGTTCGGCTTTGTGAAGGGCGACAGCGAAGGCTTTGTGAATCTGCCGCTTGCCATAAAGGATATTAAAATGACAGCCTTCTTCACGGAAGAGGAAGACTACATAAAAGTGTCCCTTCGCAGTAAGGGCGACATAGATGTAAACGAGTTCTCCCGCAGGTATTGCAACGGCGGGGGGCACAGGAATGCCTCCGGCGGCCGTCTGTATATGCCTATGGAAGAGGTTCCTGCATATTTTGAGAGCAAGGTAAACGAGTATTTCGCCGGATGAAAAAGGTGTTTTTCATATTGATTCTGGCAACATTGTTGTACGGTTGTGAGAACGAACTGGCCAACACGGCCGTGTCGCAGGACGAGAAGATAACCAAGTTCATCGAGTCCAAGTATGCGGAGTCCAAGGTGGTATTCAACAACGGCGTGAACAGGATTGTGCTGGAAGAGGGTGACGGCAGCTGCTTTGCCGCCCCCGGCGACCTGGTGGATTTTACTTATGTGGGATACCCCTTCAGCGGCAGCATCGGCAGCCCGTTTACCCGCGGCGACATGCAGGCGCACCTGAGCAGCGACGAGATGATATCGGGTCTGGTATACGGGATGGAGGGAATGTGCCCGGGAGAGAAGGCCTATATAATCTTCTCCTGCAAATATGGCTATGACCGGTCGGTGGCCGGGGTCGGACGTGACCAGGCCTTGGTTTTTGAAGTTTTTATGAATGATATTGATCAGGAATAATGCGTAAGACGATAACAATAGCGGCAGTTCTGGCGGCCATCTGCATGGCGGCCCTCTCATGCGCGAAATATGTGTCTGAAGATAACCTTACGGCGCAGAAACGCATCCGCGAAGCCTGGATGAGAGTCAATCTGGGACGGGAGCTGGAGGCTGACGAGAACGGAATATACATACTTGAAAAGACTGTGGGCACGGGCGCTGCCATAGGCGATACCGCATACTGTCTGCTGGATTATTCCTCGCGTGACCTGGACGGTAATTACACTAAATACACCTCGGCGGAGCTGGCCAAGCGGATGGGTAAATACAACCCTACCAAATACTACTGTCCCGAGATTGTACAGATGGGCAACTTTGCCATGTATACCCCTGTGGAGAATCTGATCAAGACTCTGAACGGCGGCGGGTCTGCGAGCTTCCTGCTCCCTCCTGAAGCCACCACATACGATTATCCCAAGGACCTTCAGAAGTATTATAAATCCAACGGCAAAGACGGCACAAAGCCTGCCGCAAGCGAGAATTATCTGTACGACCTCAAGGTGGTGGAGGTGATAGACGATATCTACAAATATCAGATAGACAAGCTGGAGGATTATTCCAAGAAGAACTATTTCGGCATTGACTCTCTTGAGAAAGGTTTCTACTTCCGCAAGTTAAAGATCAACTCTGTGGAGAATGACACCATTGTGCCGGGGACTTCCGTAAAAGTGAATTATGTGGGGAAGCTGCTGGACGGCTTCTGCTTTGACACAAATATACAGGATACCGCAAAGGTTTATGGCCTGTACAGCCTGGGTAAGAAATACGAATCGCTCTCAGTTACATATCAGAAGAACGGTTATTCCCTTGGAGACAACGGTGAGAAGAATTTCAGCACCGATGTAATCAGAGGCTTCTCCATGGCTGTGGGCCGGATGAAATACGGAGAGCAGGCGGTCGCATTCTTCTGGTCGCCGCTGGCATACGGCTCCAAGTCTTCTGACTCCTATCCGGCTTACGCGCCGATGTGTTTCTTCCTGGAAGTCCAGAATAAAGAGTAAAGAAAACGGCCTCCTTTGCGGGAGGCCGTTTTCTATATCAGCAGGAGATTATTACTCTGCCTTGCCGTCTGAACCAAGCACATTCACAATCTTGTGGATGTAAAGTTTCTTCATGTTGTCGCGTGCGGGACCCAGATATTTGCGGGGGTCAAACTCGGCGGGCTTCTCGTCGAATACGCGGCGGACTGCTGCGGTCATTGCCAGACGGGAGTCGGAGTCGATGTTGATCTTGCAAACTGCACTCTTGGCTGCCTTGCGGAGCTGTTCCTCGGGGATGCCGACAGCTGCCTGGAGCTTGCCGCCGTGAGCGTTGATGGTGTCAACCTCGTCCTGAGGAACGGAAGAAGAGCCGTGGAGCACGATGGGGAAGCCGGGGAGCTGCTTCTCTACGCCTTCGAGCACGTCGAATGCCAGCGGCGGGGGAACCAGACGGCCGGTCTTGGGATCCAGGGTGCACTGCTCCGGTTTGAACTTGTATGCGCCGTGGGAAGTACCGATGGAGATTGCGAGGGAGTCGCAACCGGTCTTGCTTACGAAATCTACAACCTCTTCAGGCTTGGTGTAGTGGGATTCCTCTGCGGATACCTCATCCTCTACGCCTGCCAGCACGCCGAGCTCAGCCTCTACGGTAACGTCAAACTGATGTGCGTATTCAACAACCTTCTTGGTGAGGGCTACGTTCTCATCGTAAGGGAGGGAAGAGCCGTCTATCATTACAGAAGAGAAACCAAAGTCTACGCAGCTCTTGCAAGTCTCAAAGCTGTCACCGTGATCCAGGTGGAGGCAGATCTGGGGTTTCTCCCAGCCGAGTTCCTTTGCATATTCAACAGCACCCTGAGCCATGTAGCGAAGCAGGGTCTGGTTTGCGTATGCGCGAGCGCCCTTGCTCACCTGCAGGATAACGGGGCTCTTGGTCTCTGCAGCAGCCATGATTATGGCCTGCAGCTGCTCCATATTGTTAAAATTGAAAGCGGGGATTGCATATCCGCCGTCGATAGCCTTGGCAAACATCTCACGGGTGTTGACGAGGCCCAATTCTTTGTAAGAAACCATAGTTTGAATTATTTGTTTTGACTTATGTTAATTGTCGTTTTCAGAGCACGCAAATTTAGTTAAAAATCTTAATTTTGCTTTATGAAACGGAAAGTAATAATTTTTTCAGCACCCTCCGGCTCCGGCAAGAGCACAGTGGTGAATCACCTGATGGGCAAATGCCCAGAACTGGAGCTCTCCATAAGCGCCACATCGCGTGCCCCGCGCGGCACAGAACAGAACGGAGTAGAGTACTATTTCCTCACCAACGAAGAGTTCGAGCGCCGTATTGCAGCCGATGAGTTCGTGGAATACGAGCAGGTTTACAAGGGCGTTTATTACGGCACCCTGAAGAGCGAGCTGGAGCGCATCTGGGCCGCCGGCCACATCATCGCCTTTGACGTCGATGTGAAGGGAGGCGTCCACCTCAAACAGATCTTTGGCGACGACGCCCTTTCCGTATTCATCAAGGCACCGTCGGTTGAGGTTTTGCGCGAGCGTCTTATAAAGCGCGCCACCGATTCGCCGGAGGCGATTGCTGAACGCGTTGCAAAGGCCACCGCAGAGCTGGAATATGAGCCGCAGTTCGACTATGTGCTGGTGAACGACGATCTGGCCACCTGTCTGGCAGAGGCGGAAGGGCTGCTGGACAAATACTGAACTTCCCGCCGCCGGGTCGCGCTTTACTTTGGTACTTTCAACCCGATGCACGCCGGTCATCTGGCCATCCTGCGTCATCTCTGCGCCGCCGGTTTCGATGCGGTGCGGATGGTGGTATCTCCGGAAAGCCCGTTCAAGCGCGGCAGCGATGACACCGCGGAGCGTCGTTTGGAAGCGGTCCGTGCCAAGGTGGCGGAGCTGGGCCTGCCGGTTGAAGTGTCCGATGTGGAGTTCGGCCTGCCCAAGCCCAACTATACTGTAAATACCCTGCGCGCGCTCAGCGAGGCGGAGCCGGACACCGACTTTGTGATAGCGATGGGCGCCGACAACATCGCCGGCATAGAGCGCTGGCGGGAGTGGAAAGAGATTGTGGATAATTATGAAATCTGGGTTTACCCGCGCAAAGGATATAATGTGGAAGAGAAGTGCCGCGAGCTGGGTGTGCGATATATAGACGCCCCGCTCGTGAACGTCTCTTCTACCGAAATCCGTGAGGGAAAGGCCGATAAAGATTTGATGATATGATATATCAGGAACTGCCCGAAGAACTGTTTGGCGATATCGCCGCCCGCATACTTTTTGAAGACAACCACGTGCTGATTATCAACAATCGGGTGGGGGAGATTGTGCAGGGCGACAAGACGGGCGACGAGCCCCTCTGCGAGACCCTCAAGGCCTTTATCGCGCAGCGCGACGGCAAGCCGGGCAATGTGTTCATGGGGGTTCCGCACCGCCTGGACCGCCCCGTGAGCGGCATCGCCATGTTTGCCAAGACGTCCAAGTCGCTGGAGCGCCTCAACGAGGCCTTCCGCAACGGCAGCATCCACAAGACCTACTGGGCGCTGACCTGCGCCGCCCCCAAGCCGGCTGAAGGGGAGCTCACCGATATGCTGCTTCGCAACGAGAAGCAGAACAAGTCGTATATCTGCACCAACGGCAATCCTGCCGCAAAAGAGGCTCGTCTGAGATACCGCACTCTGCGTCAGTTCGACCGCTACACGCTGGTTGAGGTGGAGCTTCTCACCGGCCGTCATCATCAGATCCGCTGCCAGCTTTCAGGCATCGGCTGCTGCATAAAAGGTGATTTGAAATACGGCGCCCCGCGCAGCAACCGGGACGGCGGCATCAGCCTCCACGCGCGCAGCGTCACCTTTGTGCATCCCACCCGCAAAGAGCCTGTCACAGTGGTGGCTCCGGTGGACTGGCCCCCCTTTGTCCAGGAGTAATCTTTCCTGTATTTTCTGCCATTGTGTCAGTTTTAACCCGCTGGCATAATCTTCGTATTTTCTTCTGCCGACAATAAATACTGACAAAAGAAAATTAAAAACATACAATTATGGGAAAGATTATAGGAATTGACCTTGGTACTACCAACTCGTGCGTTGCCGTGATGGAAGGCAACGAACCCGCCGTCATCATCAACAGTGAGGGCAAGCGTACCACTCCTTCCGTCGTAGCATTCACCGACAACGGTGAACGTAAAGTGGGTGATCCTGCAAAGCGTCAGGCCATCACCAATCCTCAGCGTACCATATACTCTATCAAGAGGTTCATGGGCGAAACTTACTCCAGAGTCCAGGCAGAGATCAACCGCGTGCCTTTCGCAGTTGAGCGCGGCGACAACGACACCCCGCGTGTCAAGATCGACAACCGTCTCTACTCCCCTCAGGAGATTTCTGCAATGATTCTGCAGAAGATGAAAAAGACTGCAGAGGACTATCTGGGACAGACTGTAACCGAGGCTGTCATCACCGTCCCTGCATACTTCAGCGACAGTCAGCGCCAGGCCACCAAAGAGGCGGGCGAGATTGCCGGTCTTACTGTTAAGCGTATCATCAACGAGCCCACCGCGGCAGCGCTTGCATACGGCCTTGACAAGAAGAACAAGGATATGAAGGTGGCTGTGTTTGACCTGGGTGGCGGTACATTCGATATCTCCATCCTGGAGCTGGGCGACGGCGTGTTTGAGGTTAAGTCCACCAACGGTGATACCCACCTGGGCGGCGATGACTTTGACCACAAGATCATCGACTGGCTGGCAGAGGAGTTCATGAAGGATAACCCCGGCGTGGACCTGCGTAAGGACCCTATGGCTCTCCAGCGTCTGAAAGAGGCTGCGGAGAAGGCTAAGATAGAGCTTTCCAGCCAGACCACCGCAGAGATCAACCTGCCGTATATCATCCCCGTTGACGGTGTGCCCAAACACCTTGTAACCAACCTCAGCCGCGCTAAGTTCGAGGCTCTGTGCGACGGCCTTATCAACGCCACCATCGAGCCGTGCCGCAAGGCTTTGGCAGATGCAGGCCTGCGGGCTTCCCAGATAGATGAGGTCCTGCTGGTGGGCGGTTCTACCCGTATCCCCGCCATTCAGGCAATCGTGGAGAAGTTCTTTGGCAAGGTGCCCAACAAGGGTGTCAATCCCGATGAGGTTGTGGCTGTGGGTGCATCCATCCAGGGCGGTGTCCTCTCCGGCGATGTGAAGGATGTCCTCCTTCTGGATGTCACTCCGCTGAGCCTGGGTATCGAGACCCTGGGCGGCGTGATGACCAAGCTCATCGACGCCAACACCACCATCCCTACCCGCAAGAGCGAGGTGTTCTCCACCGCTTCGGACAATCAGCCTTCAGTACAGATCAACGTGCTGCAGGGTGAGCGTCCCATGGCGCGCGACAACAAGCAGATCGGCGTCTTCAACCTGGACGGCATTGCTCCCGCACCGCGCGGCATACCTCAGATTGAAGTTACTTTCGATATCGATGCCAACGGTATCCTGAACGTTTCCGCAAAGGATAAATCCACCGGCAAGGAGCAGAAGATCCGTATCGAGGCATCTTCCGGCCTCTCCGAGGCAGAAATCAAGCGTATGCGCGACGAAGCCAAGGCCAACGAGGCTGCCGACAAGGCAAAGAAGGAGATGATAGACAAGATCAATGCGGCCGATGCAATGGTATTCCAGACGGAGAAGAACCTGAAGGAATACGGCGACAAGATCCCCGCTGACAAGCGTTCCGCAATCGACAGCGCCCTCCAGGGGCTGAAGGATGCCCACAAGATTGCCAAGGATGAGTATGATGCAGGCCGCACCGTTCCCACCGACAAGTTGGACGCTGCAAACAAGGCTCTGGAAGAGGCATGGCACGCAGCCAGCGAAGACATGGCCCGCGCAGCACAGGCATCTCAGGCTGGCCCCGGCGCAGGCTTCAATCCCGGCGGTGCCGGCTTCAACCCCGGTGACGCAGGCTTCGGCGGCGGTGCTAACCCCGGCTCCGGCCCTCAGGGCGGCAGCTCCGACACCAACGGCACCGCCGAGGATGTCGACTTCGAGGAGGTCAAGTAGTTATTGTGGATTTGCGAAGCAAAGACAAACATAAGCACTTCACATATGACAAAAAGAGGCAGCCGAAAGGTTGCCTCTTTCTGTTTTAAGTCGCGTCGTCTTTAGTTGTAGCAGGTCTCGCCGTGTTCGTAGATGTCGAGGCCTTCGTCTTCTATACGGGCGGGGACGCGCAGGCCGTGCAACTTCTTGATGCCGTAAAAGAGGGCGAATCCGCAGGCAGCTGCCCAGAGGTCAATGACCAGAATGCCGAAGCATTGTGCCCCGAAGAAGCCCCAGCCGTGGCCGTAGAATGCACCGTTGGTGGTGGATAGCAGGCCGGTGAGCAGTGTGCCCAGGATGCCGCATACGCCATGGACGGAGGATGCGCCAACGGGGTCGTCAATATGCAGCTTGTGGTCGATGAATTCAATCGCGAATACCAGCACGGTACCGCATATCAGGCCGATAATGACGGCGCCCAGAGGCGATACCATATCGCAGCCGGCGGTGATGCCTACAAGACCGGCCAGTACACCGTTGAGCATCAGGGAGAACGACGGCTTCTTGTACTTGATCCATGTCAGGAACATCGTGGCAACGCCGCCGGCCGCTGCCGCAAGGTTGGTGGTCAGGAAGACATGCGATATGGCAGTGCGGTTCACTTCTCCGGCGGCTGCCAGTTGCGAGCCGGGGTTGAAGCCGAACCATCCCATCCACAGGATGAATACGCCGAGCGCTGCCAGGGTGAGTGAGTGGCCGGGAATAGCGCGGCTCTTGCCGTCCTTTCCATATTTGCCGCGACGGGCTCCCAGCGCCATCGCTCCGATGAATGCCAGCAAGCCGCCGACAGAGTGCACTATGGCAGAGCCGGCAAAATCGTGGAATACATCGCCAAAGGTGTTCATCATAAAGCTGCCTGCGGCATCGTTGCAGAGCCATCCGCCGCCCCATGTCCAGTGGCCCTCGATAGGGTAGATGAACAACGAAATAAATGCACTGTATATTACGTACATAGAGAATTTGGTGCGCTCTGCCATTGCGCCGCTGACAATGGTGGCGGAGGTGGCGCAGAACACGGTTTCAAAAATCAGGAACCCTTCGACCGGCAACGTCCCTTTATAGAATGAGAGGTCGCCCCAGTTGGGCCGCCCGATAAACCCGGCACCGTCCGAGCCGAACATGAAACCGAATCCCACGAACCAGAAGAGCAGGGATCCGAACATGAAATCTACAAAGTTCTTGAATAGTATGTTGGCGGTGTTCTTGCTGCGGGTGAAACCTGCTTCGCAAAGCGCAAAGCCGGGTTGCATGAAGAATACCAGCATTGCTGCAAGCAGCATCCATACGGTATCGAGTGAAATGGCTATATCGTTCATAACAGTTGCCTCCTTTAATTACTTTTTATCTCTCAAAACAGTGTCTCCGTGCTCCCCTGTGCGGATGCTCCATGTGTCAATGATATCGCTCACAAAGATGCGCCCGTCGCCTACCTCGCCTGTATTGGCGGTGTCAATTATAACATTGACGGTGGGCTGGACAAACTGGTCGCGGCATACGATTGTGATTGCAACGCGCTCGATAACGTCGGTGGAGTACTGTACGCCGCGGTAAATACGCTCCTGACGGCTCTGACCGATACCGTGCACGTCGTGATATTCAAACCAGTTGATGTCGGAGTTCAGGAGGGCTTCCTTCACCTCCTCGAACTTTGTCTTGCGGATAATAGCTTCAATCTTTTTCATCCTTCTTGTCGTTATGTTACGATGCGAAGGTATCGTCCACAGACGCTCTGTCAATGGACATGTTCCAGATTTTAGCCAAATCTTAAGATAGTTGGTTATGTTTTGAAATATCCGGAGGGCAAAGACCTCGATATTTCAAGCAGATGGCGCTCTTTTTATGATAAATTGTTGCCTTTAATCTTCGCGCCAGACGGGCATGGTCATGCAGCGGGCACCGCCGCCGGCGCGGGGGAGTTCGGAGGCGGGGAAGACGGCGACAAACTTTTCGTAATCTTCCATATTGACTTTTCCCGATACGATGTCCTGTGCCTGTAGCACGTTGAAGCCGGCGCGGTACAGAGCTTCGATGGTGCGTTCGTTGCGGCGGTAGCCCAGCACTTTGCCGTCGCCCAAACTGAAGAAGTTGGCGCCGCTGTGCCACTGTTCGCGCAGTTGTACCCAGGGGTCGCTGCCGCCGCCAATCACGGGCTCGACTTCCCATCCCAGCTGATTCAGGCCGTCTATCAGGTTGTTGACCTGGCGGTAGCGTACCTTGCCGTCTTCTATTGAAATCAGGGTGGTATCCTTTCCGGCAAACAGTCCTTCGCGCTTTAGCATCGGCTCGAAGGCCATGCAGTGGTGCTTGCCCAGGAAGGTGAACACCATGTCCAGATGGATGAACGATTCTGGTTTGCGGGGCAGTTCCTGAACCATTATATGGAAGCGTTCCTTGCCGCGCGAAAGGGTCTTTGCCAGGTATTCGATGCCTTTGGAGTTGGTGCGGATGCCTTCTCCAATCACAAGCAGTTCGTCGGATGCGATGTGGATGTCGCCGCCCTCTGTGCGGGACTTGGGGTTCCAGCTTTCTGCGTTCAGGGTCTCGGCTCCGAAGAAGTTGCGGAAGATGGCATCGTATATGAGAGATTCGCGCTCGCGCACCTCAAAGCTCATGGAATTGATGAGCACCTGATTGTATATGGTGGAGGCGGCGTCACGGGTGAAAATCAGGTTGTAGAGCGGTTCCAGAAGGTAGCGGTTGTCGCTGATGCCTTCCCACTTTGGATTCTCGTACCCTTCAATCAGCACCCTGGCCAGTTCTGTGCTGCTCATGCTCATCAGCTCCTTGGCAAGACGGTAATTGGCCTCTGCAGAAAGTTTCACGGGGCGGAGGCCGTAGTTGAATACACTCTCGCGTACCAGATGCTCGCGCACTGCGGGCTGCTCAACCAGCTGCTCCAGGATGTCCTCTACGTAATAAACCTTTGCCCATCTCTCCAGCACTCCGGAGAAAAGGGCATATTCCGCATCCACGTTCATCTTGTCCAGGATATCGTTGTAAAGGGCGTGGGCGCAGTTGAGCGGGGTCATGCGCTCTATCTCCACTCCGGGTCGGTGCAGCATCACGGCGCGCAGACGGCCGGTTTCGCTGCAGACATTCACCGGGCAGGGCTTCAGTATGGCTTTTTTGTCTGTCATAGGCTATTGAAAGATTTCCGCAATCATGCAACGGGCGCTGCCGCCGCCCACGGTCTCTATTATGGGGATTTCGGGCGCCAGGATGCGGGTGTATTTCTCCAGGGTCTCTATCTGCATGCGGGAGAGGGACATCAGGGCGGAGCGGCTCATCACCAGCAACTCCTCGCCCTTGCTGTTGTGCACCTGGAGCATGTTCCCCGCAAACTGGTTCATCTGCTCCAGGGTGATTGCCACCAGCTCCTTCCCGCTCTTGTGAATGGTCTCGGAGAGCAGTTCGCGCTGTACGTCATCTTTTACGGCATCCAGGCATACCACGGCATATCCGGTGCCGATGTGCATCATTACGTTGGTATGATATATGGGGATGCCGCCCATATCGGAGGCCTTGAACATCACCGGGGTGTAACCCATGGAGTCTGCCCACTGCTCTACCAGAGAGGCGTCGGTACGGGGCGATATGCAGGCGTATGCAATCAAGTTCTCGCGGTCCAGCACCAGCGACCCGGTCCCTTCCAGGAACCTGTCCACCTCTTCGAACGCGGTGAGGTCCACGATGCGGTCAAAGTCGTATTTCTCCAGGGCGCTCTTCAGCTTTTCCCTCTCCAGCCGTCGGTTGAAGGCGAACATGGGGTAGAGCACCAGCGCGTCGCCGTGCGTGGAGAAGCAGTTGTTCGGGAATATTGAATCGGGGGTGTGGGGCTGCGGGGTATCCTGCAGCACATCCACGGTTATCCCGTTGCTGCGCAGCATGGATACATAATCGTCAAACTCTTCCACGGCCCTTTGCGCCACGTCGCCGTCCAGCCGCTGTTGGAAGGCATTGTTGGCCGCCGTCTCTTCGTTGAAGGCAAAGCCGCAGGGCCTCACCATCAAAATGGTGTCTGTTGTCTGTTTCATTTGAATACAAATATACTCAAAATACGTAATAAATCCGTATCTTCGCACCATATGCTTCTCAGTGATTACATAGCAAACCGCATACTGCCGCGATACGAGAATTACGATGCGGCGCACCGTCTGGATCACATCGGGGCCGTTATACGCCGCAGCGAAGAGCTGGCAAAGGGTTATGATGTGAACTACGACATGGTGTATGCCATCGCCGCCTATCATGACCTGGGCATCTGCGAGGGGCGCGAACTGCACCACCTCTCTTCTGCCAGGATGATGCGGGAAGACAAGAACCTGCGGGAGTGGTTCACTGAAGATCAGATAGAGACCATGGCGCAGGCAGTGGAAGACCACCGGGCCTCTGCCAAGAGCGCCCCGCGGAGCATATACGGCCGCATTGTGGCGGAGGCTGACCGTGAGATAGATGCCGATACCATTGTGCGGCGCACGGTTCAGTACGGCCTTGACAACTATCCTCAGTACGACAGGCAGGGGCAGTTTGACCGCTTCAAGGCCCATATTGCGGAAAAATATGCCCGCGGCGGCTATCTCAAGATATGGATTCCCGGCGGGGAGAATGACATCAGGCTGAAGGCTTTCCAGAGTGAAATAGAGAAACCTGGGGCGCTGGAGGCGATGTTTGACAAATGGTACGAAAAACTTACACGATAATGAAAAGGATTGTAGTTGTAATGATGCTGGCGCTGCTGCTTGCAGGCTGCCACGGCAAGAAGAAAGAAGTTTACTATCAGACCGATGTGGAGCAGGACATGGGCCTGCGCACAGAAGTGGACTGGGTGGGCCTGTATGTCCGCTGCCACGAGCTGGACAGCCTCAAGAAAGGGGTTGAAATAGCAGGTCTGAAGGCGGGGGATCCGCTGCCCGCGCTTCCCGACAGCCTCACCAAGCTGTGGGAGGATATGACCACCAAGATAGTCATGCGCGACGGTGAAGGCGCATTCGCCCTCTATGACAGCCACCGTGAGGATATTGAGAAATATCTCCGTCTGGACTTTCTCAACTACGGCTTCATAACAAAAGTATATCTCCCGTACAAGGCAACTGTCTCCTCGCGCGAGGAGTATGGTAAAATCTGTATCGAAGAACTGGAGAAAGAGTTCTCCAAGGCGCAGGAGACTCTCCGTATGGGAGGCGGCATCCCCAGCCATTACGACGACATGCTCCTGGATCTCTTTCTGGCTTATGTAAATTATGACCGTCTGCAGGAGGCCGACGGGATGTGCGGAGAGATTATGGCATATTACAAGGCTATGGGTAAGGAGAATACCCTGCAATATGCCGATATGCTTGGCCACAAGGCAGAGCTTTACCACAGGATGGGCAGCAACTATACATCTGTGATATCCGCCAACCAGGCAATAAAGATGTACGATGATTTCCTGAAATCCGGCACTCTGGGCGAAGATCAGGCTAAGAAAGTCTTGGACTCCAAGGCGGCCCTGGAATCCAAGCTCAAGGAGTGGCAGAAAAAGTAATCCCTTAGATGTTCAGCGGGCGGTTGTAATCCAGCTCGCTGCGGTTCTTGGAATGTCTCATCCACAGGCCGTATACCTCGGATACGCGCCCTGCGGTGATGAATGCCTGTATCTTCTCGTCGCGGATCTTGGCCATCAGCTTGGCAAACTCTTCGTTTGTCAGGATGGTTTGCAGTTCAAACTTGTCGTCCTGTGAATAGCCGCCCTTGACGTGATACAGAGTGCATCCGCGGGTCAGAGTGTGGACAATGTAGTCCTGTAGTTTCTCGTATTCAGGCGAGATTATGCACACACGCTTTTTGGCATTCAGGCCGGCGGTGAAGTAGTCCACCACGATGCCGTTGATCCAGGTGCCGATGAAGCCCAGGCAGATCAGGTACAGCGAGTTGCCGGGGATGAAGAAGGCGGAACAGCAGATAATGGCGCCCGCTACCGTGACGCTGGTGCCGATATCTATGTGCAGATACTTGTTCACTATCTTGGCAATGATGTCCAGGACGCCGGTGGAGGCGTTGATGTTGAACAGTATGGCCTGCGTGGAACTCAGGATGAACACAAAGCAGAGCAGATAGAACCAATAGTCCGTGCCGTTGGGGAAGTGGAACAGGGTTGTGGGGTCGATGCCGTATTTGCCGTCTATCCACTCGAATAGTCTCAGCCATGGGGAGAGAATCAGCGCCGTATATACAGTCTTGGTGCCGAACTCCTTGCCTATGAGGATATAGGCCAGTATCAGAAGAACCAGGTTTATGGTGAACGTGAGAACCGATACCGGGATGCCCGTGATGCGGTATATCACTATGGACAGACCCGAAATGGAGCCCACAACAAGGCCGCTGGGCTGCATGAAGTAGTGAACGGCGATGGCGGCGATGCCCATTGCAAAAGTCATCAGGAAGAACTCCTTCAGAAACTTTTTAATATTAACCGGATTCTTTCTCTTTTCTAATGCCATAACAGATGTGTTGTTTCAATAATTTGTCTAAATTAGCAAAAATATAACTAATTGTACTTTACAGGACAGAAATATGTCTTCATTCATCATAAACGGCGGCAACAGACTCAGTGGTGTAATAACTCCCCAAGGGGCTAAGAATGAGGCACTTCAGATTCTTTGTGCCACTCTGCTCACCCGGGAAGACATAGTGGTGGACAACGTTCCCGACATCATGGATGTGAATAACCTGATCGCGCTGCTGCGCGACATGGGGGTTGAGGTGGAAAAATGCGGGGAGCGCAAGTGGCGGTTCAAGGCTGCGGATGTGGATACCGACTTCTTTGAGAGCGACGATTTTACCCGCCGCAACAGCGCCCTGCGCGGTTCCATAATGCTGGTGGGCCCCATGCTGGCCCGCTTTGGCAAGGCGATTGTGGCCAAGCCCGGCGGCGACAAGATTGGCCGGCGCCACATTGACACCCACATGGAAGGGTTCGAACGGCTGGGAGCCAAGTTTACATTCGACACTGAAAAGTCAAAATATGTACTCTCTGCCAGCACTCTGACCGGCTGCAATATGGTGCTTTCAGAGGCGTCGGTTACCGGTACTGCCAACATAGTGATGGCGGCGGTGCTGGCAAAAGGGCGCACGGTGATTTATAACGCAGCCTGCGAACCATATGTGCAGCAGCTGTGCAGGATGCTGTGTGCGATGGGAGCCAGAATCTCCGGCATCGCCTCCAACCTGCTCACAATAGACGGCGTGGAGGCCCTACACGGTTGCAGTCACACGATACTGCCCGACATGATTGAGGTGGGCAGCTTCATAGGCATGGCGGCCATGACCCGCAGTGAACTCACTATCAAGAACGTATCTTACAGCAACCTGGGTATCATTCCGGACAGCTTCAAAAGGCTGGGTATCGGGCTGCAGCAGAGGGGAGACGACATATACAGTCCCGCTCAGGAGGAATACCGCATTGAATCTTTCATAGACGGCTCCATAATGAAGATTGCGGACGCTCCCTGGCCCGGCCTGACCCCAGATTTACTGAGCGTAATGCTGGTGGTGGCCACCCAGTGCCACGGTAGCGTGCTGATTCATCAGAAGATGTTCGAGAGCCGCCTGTTCTTTGTGGACAAGCTCATAGATATGGGGGCGCAGATTATCCTCTGCGACCCGCACCGCGCGGTGGTGGTGGGACACAACCATGAGCGCAACCTTAAGGGGAGGGTTATGACATCCCCCGATATCCGCGCCGGCATCGCGCTGCTGATTGCCGCACTGGGTGCTGAGGGGCAGAGCGTAATACACAACATCGACCAGATAGACCGCGGATACGAAAGCATAGAGACGCGTCTGGCGGCCCTGGGCGCTGACATCCGCAGGCATGAGGAACCGATGACCCACTAGGCGATGATTTACAAGGACAAACCGGTATACAACACCTTTGGACTGGAGGCCGTGGCGGGCACTTATGTGGAGTATTGCTCCGCAGAGGAACTGCTGAGGGATATCCCTGATGCCCCCCGCCCGTGGCTGCATGTGGGTGGCGGCAGCAACCTGCTGTTCGCACATCCCCGCTTTGAAGGGACGGTGTTCCACAACGCCATGAACGCCATTGAGGTTCTGTCAGAGGATGAGGAGTCGGTGGTGGTGCGTGCCGGCGGAGGCGTGGTGTGGGACTTCTTTGTGCAGTGGTGCGTAAACCATGGCTGGTACGGAGCGGAGAACCTCTCGCTGATTCCCGGGGAAGTGGGTGCCGCGGCGGTGCAGAACATAGGGGCGTACGGAGCCGAGGTAAAAGATATAATAGAGCGGGTGGAGACGCTGGATACGGAGACTCTGAGAGAACGGGCGTTCTCCCGCGAGGAGTGCGGCTATGGTTACCGCAGCAGCTTCTTCAAGAGCGAAGCAGGGCGCCGTTTCTTTGTGCTGAGCGTGGTTTTCCGCCTTAGTGTCGTTCCTAAGTTCAATTTGGGATATGGGGCGCTGAAGGATATCGACAGCCCGTCACTTACTCTGGCGGCGGTGCGCGAAAAGGTGATTGCCACGCGCGAGGCCAAGCTCCCCGATCCGGAGCAAATCGGCAGCGCCGGGAGTTTCTTCATGAACCCGGTGGTATCGCGGCAGAAGGCGGAGTCGCTGCTTGCAGAGTATCCAGATATGCCTCAGTATCCCGCCCCGGACGGCATGGTGAAGCTCTCCGCCGGCTGGATGATAGACCGCTGCGGCCTGAAGGGATACCTCCGCGCCAATGCGGGAGTATACGAGAAACAGGCGCTGGTGCTGGTGAACCTTGGCGGAGCCACGTCAGAAGAGATACTGGCTCTGGCGAACCAAGTTATTGATACGGTACGTGATAAATTTGGTGTAACTTTGCACCCGGAAGTACAGATAATAAAAAAAGGGTAAGCTGAATATATCGCACCGCTACAACCTTCTACCCTTGCTGCCTTCCGGCCCTGGGGGAGTTCAAAGGGAGCTGGTCGTATATGACTTACCCGGCACAAAAGTAGACATTTTTTTATTGATGGCAAAATATGTTTGACGGCAAGAAGATAGCGGTGGGTCTCTCCGGGGGGGTGGATTCCAGCGTGGCGGCGCTGCTGCTCAAAGAGCAGGGAGCCGACGTATTTGCCATCTTCATGCAGAACTGGAACGATTCCACAGGCACCCTGCACGGTGACTGCGAATGGGAAGAGGAACTGTCGGTGGCCCGCATGGTGGCCAAGAAGATAGGCATTCCGTTCCATTTTGTTGACCTGAGCGGCGAGTACCGCAAGCGGGTGGTGGATTACATGTTCAAGGAATATGAGGCGGGCCGCACCCCCAATCCCGATGTGCTCTGTAACAGCGAGATAAAGTTTGACGCATTTCTGGAGCATGCCCGCAGGCTGGGCGCCGACATGGTGGCCACGGGACATTACTGCCGCCGGGAACAGACCACAGATGCGGCAGGCAATACGGTATACCGCCTGCTGGCCGGCACCGACACCAACAAAGACCAGAGCTATTTTCTCTGCCAGTTGAACCAGGAACAGCTCAGCCGGGCGCTTTTCCCCATAGGACATCTCACCAAGCCGGAGGTGCGTGAGATTGCCCGCAAGGCGGGTCTTCCCAGTGCAGAGAAAAAGGACTCACAGGGCATCTGCTTTGTGGGCAAGGTAGATCTCCCGGTGTTCCTCCAGCAACAGCTCAAGGCCCGCGAAGGGGATGCGGTGGAAATCTTCCGCGACTTTTACGAGGGTCTTCCGCAGCCCGATACGCTGGAGGCGATGGCAGAGCCGATACTGTATCGCAAGGGCGACGGCAAGGTGGTGGGGCGGCACATCGGCGCGCAGTTCTACACCATAGGGCAGCGTCACGGCCTGAACATCGGCGGTCACAAAGAGCCGCTGTTCGTGATTGCCAAGGACGCGAAGGAGAATATCATCTATCTGGGTGAGGGACAGTCGCATCCCGGACTCTACCGGCGTGCGCTGGGCATTCTGCCGGAAGATGTTCACTGGATACGTCCCGATTTGGCGATGCAACCTGGCGAAGAGCGCGACGCCATGGTGCGCATCCGTTACCGCCAGCCCCTGCAGAAGGCCCGTCTGATATGCCGGCCGGAGAAGATGTATATCCTGTTTGAGAACCCTCAGCGCGGCGTAACGGCAGGTCAGTTTGCCGCCTGGTATACAGAAGACGGAGAACTCACCGGCAGCGGTGCGATAGAGAAATAGGTATGTACGATGTCGTTGTCATAGGCGCGGGAGCCGCCGGTTGCATAGCCGCCATCAAGGCGGCGGAGGCTGGCGTGCGGGTCGCCCTGATTGAGAAGAATGCCAAGATAGGGCGCAAGCTGATGCTTACCGGCAAGGGTCGGTGCAACATCACCAACGCCAAGAAATGGGCGCAGTTCTCCACCCATCTGCACAGCAAGCCAGCATTCTTCAAACCGGCATTTTACGAATTCTCCAATACCGATACCATAAGCTTCTTTGAATCGCTCGGGGTGGACACCGTGCTCACCCGCGACGACCGGGTCTTCCCCAAGACCATGCAGTCCGCCACCGTGGTGGACGCCCTGGCAGCAAGACTGGCCAAACTAAAGGTGAAGACCTTTTTCTGCTGCGACGTGAACAACGTCTCCGTGAATCCGGAAGGGTTCTTTGAGACGGCCTATGTGCTGGAGAACGACCACAAGTTCACCTCCGGCACGGCCGAATCCCGCACGGTGATAGTGGCCACCGGCGGACTTTCTTATCCCATCACCGGCTCCACCGGGGCGGGCTATGATATCGCTCAGAGCTTTGGCCATACCATAAAGAAGACCTTTCCCTCGCTCACGGCGCTTACTCCGGCCGGATATGACATCCGCCTGAACGGTATAACCCTTCTTAACATATCGCTCTCGCTGATTGTGGGCAAAGATATGGTGGCCTTTGAGTTCGGCGACTTGCAGTTCACCGACGGCGGCATAGAGGGTCCGGTGGGGTTCAAGGTCTCCCGCAAGGCGGTTTGGGCCATGATAAACGGCGACAAGGTCTCTGTGTCGATTGACCTCAAGCCGGCGGTGCAGCTGCCCATGCTTGAGGAACGGGTCAAAAAGGACGCCCGCATGCAGGATGTCACCGCCGCCAACTTTGACCGCAAGAAGTATTCTTTCCTGCGCGGGTATATGCCGCAGGAGCTGGTGGAGCCGTTCATAGACGGCAACCGTCTCACTCTGGCAAACCTGGCTTCAAAGCTTAAGGACTGGAAGATGGATATCGCAGATTACGTGGGCTGGCGCAGGGCGGTGGTCACCGCCGGCGGCGTGAGCCTGGAAGAGGTGGTGGCGCGCAGCATGGAGAGCCGCAACCGTCCCGGACTCTTCTTCGCGGGGGAGGTTCTGGACATAGACGGCGACACCGGCGGCTACAACCTGCAGTTCGCCTTCTCTACCGGAGCGCTGGCCGCAAAAGGGGCGCTCGAGCACATCGGTATCATTAGAAAATCTTAAAGGAGTGCTCTGTGCCGCAGTTGCACAGGGTTACGGTCTCGCCTCTTTCAATGGGAGAAGCGGGGGTCAGTTCCAGCGCCAGAATGTCGCCCAGCCGCATCATGGAGCGGGAGGATACTGCAACAATTGAACTTGCAAAGCGGGAAGCGTCCGGGGCTTTGTCGGTTTGGAAAAGAACATGCCCGCCGGATCTCAGTGAAAAACTGCCCCTGGGCAGGTCGTCCACCGGTCTGAAATCCATCCCCATGACGCATGTTCCATCTAGCGAAACCGCCATGGCGGGGGTGATGCCGGCGGTGGCGTCGTCTATCAGGCAGCCGAATGCGAAAGAGTCAAAGTAGCGCTTTGCAAATCGCTCCGCCACGCACTTGGCGGTCTTGGAAATGCGTGTGTAGAGCACGGGTGTCACCTGCAACGAAGCGACAGCTTCAGGACAATAATAGTCCAGGAACTTGTGGTTCAGGGTGGAGTCGGCCCGGAAGTAATAGTCTCCGGCCGGTTTAACGATGACTATGTTCATTTTTGCTCTCGAGGGCTATCTTGCTCAGGACCGCCTTAGTATCCTGGGTAAAGTCACCGTTTTGCATCCAGCTCAGGTAGCTGGGTTCGTCTGCAAGCACCTGCGCCACCGGTTTGCCCTTGTGCTTGCCAAAGTTGAAGACGGGCACGTCGTGGTCGTTGAGGATGATGCGGCCGGCGTAGTCCAGCATCTTCTCGCGACGGGTGTATTTTGAAAGCTCCGCAACATCGTTGGGAAGGTCGTCGTAGTGGTCCAGCTGGGCCTCCAGAACCTCCAGAGTCGCCATGGTGTCGGCCTCGGCGCTGTGGGCGTCCTCCAGATTCTTGTTGCAGTAGAACTTGTATGCGGCAGAGAGGGTGCGGGGCTCCTTCTTGTAGAAGACCACCTGCACGTCCACCAGGTTGCGCTCGCGGAACTTGGGGTCGAGACCCACGCGCATGAACTCTTCCGTGAGAAGCGGGATGTCGTAGTTTATGGAGTTGTAGCCGGCGATGTCGCACCCCTCCATCCATTGCAGAATGGATTTGGAGAGCTGTGCAAAGGTGGGTTCGTCCTTCACGTCTTCGTCGCTGATACCGTGCACGGCCTGTGCCTCCTTGGGGATGGGTATGGTGGGGTTGATGCGACGGGTCTTCACATGGCGGGAGCCGTCCGGCATGAGCTTCACCATGGATATCTCCACGATGCGGTCTGTAGCAACATTAAGCCCCGTGCTTTCTATGTCAAAGAAGAGCAGGGGGCGGGTGAGTTTAAGCTGCATAACGTATATGTGCTACATCATTACCGGCATCAGCAGTGCGCTGAGGTCCTCGGAAGCGTTGTTGCCGTCGGCAGAAACAATCAGCGCCGGGCGGCAGTTGTCCGCCATCTCCACGCAAACGTTCTCGAAAGAGAAGTTGTTCAGGATGTCTGCAAGGAAAGGGGCCTTGAAGCCGATTTCCAGAGCCACGCCGTCGTATTCGCATGAGAGGCGTTCGTATGCCGATATAGAGTATCCGGTATCCTCTGCAGATATCATCAGCTCGCCGTTGCCCACCTTGAGCAGCACGTGGCTGGTGGCCTGGTTGGAATAAACGGCCACGCGGCGTACGGCACCCAGCAGCTCGGTGCGGTTGATGATCATCTTGTTGGGATTGTTCTTGGGAAGGATTGACTTATATGCGGGGTAATTGCCGTCTATCAAGCGGCATACCAGCAGGGTGTCGCCAAAAGAGAAGAAGGCGTTGCGCTTGTCAAAGCGGATTACAACCTCGTCCTCTACCTTGGCCAGGATGCTCTTGAGTATGGCAGCCGGTTTCTTGTGCAGTATGAAAGAGCAGGGAGCGGGACATTTGATGTCGCGCAGCCAGTAGCGTACCAGCTTGTGGGCGTCGGAAGCCACCATGGAGAGGGAGTCGGTGTCGATATCGAAGAAGATACCGTTCATCACCGGCCTCAGTTCTTCCTCTGCTGTGGCGTAGATGGTGTCGCTGATGCCGTTCATCAGGGCCTCCGCACTGATGGAGAGGGTGTTGAACTCCTCTGAAATCACGGGGAGGGCGGGGTAGTCCTCTGCGGGGTGGAACGGAATCTTGGAGGCACCGCTGGCCCAGGTTATGATAAGCGACGAGTTGTGGTCTGTCGCAAACGTGAGCGGCTGGTCAGGCAGCGAGCGCAGCGCATCGGTGAAAAGGCGGGCGGGGACGGTGATCTGGCCGTCTTCAAAAACCTTCTCGATGGCTATCTCCGTTTTCAGCGAAGTCTCGCCGTTGGAGGCGGTTACCGCAAGAACATTGTCCTTGAGGTCAAACAGATAGTTGTCGAGTATCGCCAGAGCGGGCTTGGTTGAGATTACCTTTGAAACGGAATTGAGCCCGAGGAGGAGCTGCGTGCTGGATGCTATAAATTTCATAAAGACAGATTTTCACTTTTACATCCACAAATATAGAAAAAATTCACAATCGCAACTTAAATTAGTGGCATATAATTTGACGCACGAAAGCTCAAAATTCAAAAAACAGTTTATGAAAAAGTTTCTAAAGTGGATATGGGGCCTGGCTGTTACGGCCCTTGTGGGTTATCTGGCATACGACAAATATCAGGAAAAACAGCAGCAGAGTGAGCAGCAGGCGCAGGACGAGGTGGAAGCCATCCGCGCTCAGCAGAACCGTGTGGTGCCTTCCCGCACCGCGCCGGTGGATGCTGCCCAGTCTACATCGTTCTCCGATGCTGCCGAAATGGCAGTCCGCTCAGTGGTGTATGTCAAGGTCACCAAGAAAGCGGTGCTGCAGGCGCCTTCGTCTATCCTGGATTATCTGTTCGGCTTTGCCGCGACTCCCAAGGATCAGGTGGGCATAGGCAGCGGCGTGATTATCTCGCAGGATGGCTACATTGTGACCAACAACCATGTGGTGAACGGCGGCGATGAGTTTGAAGTTACGCTGTACGACAATTCTGTTTATACCGCGACCCTCGTGGGTGCTGACCCTGCTACAGATCTGGCTTTGATAAAGATAGACAAAACAGATTGCGAGGCGCTCCCCATGGGCGATTCGGATACCCTGCGTCTGGGCGAATGGGTGCTGGCAATCGGCAGTCCGTATGATTTACGAAGCACCATCACCGCGGGCATCGTGAGTGCCAAAGGGCGTTCTTTCCCCAACTACGACGGCCAGTACCGCGTGGAATCTTTCATCCAGACCGACGCGGCGGTGAACCCCGGCAACAGCGGCGGCGCACTGGTGAATACGCTGGGCGAACTGGTGGGTATCAACACCTCCATCATCTCCCTCACCGGCTCTTATGCAGGCTATTCATTTGCAGTTCCGGTGAACATCGTAAAGAAGGTCACTGACGACTTTATCAACTACGGCCAGGTGCAGCGTGCAATGCTGGGCGTATCCATGCGCGAAACCGAGACCGGAGTGGTTGTGGAGGCTGTGAAAACCGACAGCCCGGCAGAGAAGGCAGGCGTGCGTAAGGGCGATGTAATCAGGGAGATAAACTTTGTGAAGATATCGGGCGCATCCGACCTCCAGGTGCAGGTAAACAAGTACCGTCCGGGAGAGAATATCGTGCTCACTATAGAGCGGGAAGGGGTGCTTAAAGAAATGATTTTGAATCTTTAAAAAAGATATTACCTTTGTAACCCTTATACTCATTTTTTAATATAGATGAGACAGCTAAAGATTACAAAGTCAATTACTAATCGAGAGAGTGCATCCCTCGATAAGTATTTGCAGGAAATCGGCAGGGAGGAACTTATCTCGGTAGAAGAGGAGGTGGAGCTGGCCCAGCGTATCAAGAAAGGGGACCAGGAGGCTCTCGAAAAACTTACGCGCGCCAATCTCCGTTTCGTGGTTTCCGTTGCCAAGCAGTATCAGAACCAGGGTTTGAGCCTGCCCGACCTTATCAACGAAGGCAATCTGGGACTTATCAAGGCCGCAGAGAAGTTTGATGAGACCAGGGGCTTCAAATTCATCTCTTATGCTGTGTGGTGGATCCGCCAGTCCATTTTGCAAGCTTTGGCAGAACAGTCAAGAATCGTGCGCCTTCCGCTCAATCAGGTGGGATCGCTGAACAAGATTAACAAGGCTCTGAGTAAGTTTGAGCAGGAAAACGAGCGTATGCCGTCACCTGAGGAACTGGCCGAGATGCTTGACGTACCGCGGGAGAAGATTAGTGACACCCTCAGGGTGTCTGGCCGCCACGTATCTGTGGACGCGCCGTTTGTAGAGGGCGAGGACAACAGCCTGCTGGATGTGCTCCCCAACAACGACTCGCCCAACGCAGACTACGGCCTGGTTAACGAATCTTTGAACAAGGAGATTGAACGTGCGCTCTCCACTCTCACTGAGCGCGAGCGCGACATCGTGAAGAACTTCTTCGGAATCGGCTGTCAGGAGATGACGCTGGAAGAGATCGGCGAGAAGTTCAACCTCACCCGCGAGCGTGTCCGCCAAATCAAGGAGAAGGCCATCCGCAAGTTGCGGAACAGCGCCCGCAGCAAACTTCTCCAAAGCTATCTGGGTTAGTTCCCAATGCCTTTAAAAGGGGGGTGCCGCAAAACGGAAACCCTCTTTTTTAGTTGAAAACAAACAATAACACGATATGAAAAAACTACTTTTACTTACGCTGATTGCAATGACTACAGTAAGCTGTGAAGAAAAGAATCCCCTTCTGAAAGAGTGGGACACCCCCTTTGGTGTACCGCCGTTTGAAGAGATAAAGACTGAGCATTACATGCCCGCTCTGAAAAAGGCCATAGCCGTTCAGGAGAAAGAGATAGACCAGATTGTCAACTGCAAGGAAGAACCTACCTTTGAGAATACCATAGCTGCGCTGGACCGCAGCGGAAGGCTTCTGGGCAAAGTGATGATGGTGTTTGGCAACAACGAATCCATCGCTTCCACAGAAGAGATACGCCGCCTGTCCACCGAGATGTCTCCCATTGTGAGCAACCACAGCAGCAACATAATGCTCAACGAAAAGCTGTTCGCCCGCATCAAGGCGGTGTATGACAAGCGCGAGGAACTGGGCCTGGAACCGGACCAGATGCGTCTCACCTGCGAGACCTACAAGTCGTTTGAGCGCAACGGCAGCAACCTGGACGCAGAGGGCAAGGCCGCTCTGAGGGAGGTCAATACAAAGATTGACTCCCTGCAGACACTCTTCTCCCAGAATCTGCTGAACGAGACTGCCGCTTGGACCCTTCTCATAGACAATGAAGAGGATCTGGAAGGTCTTTCAGAGGACTTCATAGCCGATGCAGCAGCGCGTGCCGCAGCCGCCGGTTCAGAGGGCAAATGGCTGGTGGGTCTGGACAACCCCAGCGTGATGCCTTTCCTGCAGAGTTCCGCAAACCGCGAGCTCCGCGTGAAGGTGCTGGATGCGTACAGTAACCGTTGCAACAACAATAACGAGTGCGACAACAAGGACATCGTTTCTGAAATAATCGCCCTCAAGCTCAAGAAGGCTCAGATAATGGGTTATGAGACCTATGCCGATTATGCTCTGGAGCGCAAGATGGCCGGCAATGCAGAGTCTGTATACAAGCTTCTGGACGAAGTTTGGCAGCCGTCGCTGGCAGCTGCCCGCAGGGAGCTGGCCGACATCAAGCAGATGGCAAAGGAAGACGGCATCACCACCATCCTGCCCGCCGACTGGCGCTATTACGCAGAGAAGGCGCGTCAGGCCAAGTATTCTTTTGACGAGAGCGCCGTTATGGAGTATCTCCAGTACGACAACGTCCGCGACGGTATCTTCTACGTGGCGAACAAGCTCTTTGGCGTAACCTTCACCAAGCTGAACGATTTCCCGCTGCCGCATCCCGAGGCTGAGGCTTACGAGTGCGGCCTGCCCAGCGGCGCCACCCGCGGTATTCTCTATATCGACATGTTTGCCCGTCCCGGGCAGAAGAGCGGTGGTGCATGGTGCACCAGCTACCGCGAGCACGAGGTGGATGCAGAGGGCAGGAACGTTCCGGCGGTGATGTCCATCGTGGGCAACTTTACCCGTCCTTCAGAGAACAAGCCCTCGCTGCTCACCGTAGATGAGACCGAGACCTTCTTCCACGAGTTTGGCCATGCTATCGCAGGCCTGCTGAGCGACGTCCGCTACGAGAGTCTGGGCAACTTTGTCCGCGACTTCGTGGAGCTCCCTTCGCAGCTCAACGAGCACTGGGCATTCGAGCCTGAGGTGCTGAACGTATACGCAAAGCATTACATCACCGGCGAGGTGATTCCCATGGAACTTGTAGACAAGATCAAGGAGTGCAAGAACTATGGCGTGGGCTTTGCCGAGACAGAGCTGGTGGCTGCCATGTATCTGGATATGGACATGTATTCCATGAAGGAGATTCCGGAGCACTTTGACGTGCTTGCATACGAGGCCAAGTGCATGGAATCCCGCGGCCTTATCCCCGAGATTCTGCCCCGCTACCGTGTGCCGTATTTCCTGCATATCTTCTCCCACGGCTACGATGTGGGTTACTACAGCTACCTGTGGGCCAACGTTTTCGAGTGCGACGCATACGAGGCGTTCAAGGAAACCGGCGACATCTTCAATCCGGAAGTGGCAAAGGCATACCGCGAGCAGATTCTGGCCCGCGTGAATGAAGACGACGCGAAGGTGCTTTACACAAACTTCCGCGGCTTCATGCCCACCGCAGAGCCCTTCCTCAAGAGCCGTGGCCTGAAATAGCCATGGGTTTCTGGGAGAGAATCGGAGATTCGATAGTCGCAGTCAGTGATATTGTCTGCGGCTATCCCTTTTTTATACTGCTGGTAGGTGGAGGACTCTTCTTCCTGTTCTACAGCGGATTCGCCCCGGTGCGCCATTTCGGGCGGGCGGTGCAGGCGCTGCGCGTGAAGGAGTCTGGCGGTGCCGGACAGATAAGTTCGCTGGAGGCGCTCTCCACCGCCATCGCCGCCACCGTGGGGATGGGCAACATCGCCGGCGTGGCGATAGCGATCTCCATAGGCGGTGCAGGCACCATCTTCTGGATGTGGGTCAGCGCCCTGCTGGGCATGGCCACCAAGTTCTTCGAAGGGACTTTGGCGGTGATGTTCAAGGGTAAGGATTCCGCCGGAGTGGTGCAGGGCGGCCCGATGTACGTGATTACTCAGGGACTGGGGCCCAAGTGGAAGCCGATGGCGGTGTTCTTTGCCGTGTCGGGTCTCTTCGGCACCCTGTGCACCATGCAGTCCAACCAGATTACGGAGGCGCTCACCACCACCTTCATCGCCCCTGAGAACATCACTCCCATGACCCGCTTTGTCACCGGCCTGATTATCACGGCGCTGGTTTCCATAGTGGCGCTGGGGGGTATAAAGCGCATCGGCAAGGTCGCTTCGCGCCTCACGCCGTTCATGGTGGGGGCATATTTCGTTCTGGTATTCTACATCCTCGTAACCCATATCAGCGCGGTGCCGGGGGTGTTCCGCGATATCTTCGTGGGGGCCTTCACTCCGCGCGCGGCGCTTGGAGGCGGCATCGCCAGTGTTATCACAGTCGCCCTCACGGGCGTGCGCCGTGCGGTGTTTGTGAACGAAGCGGGCGTGGGTACAGCATCCATGGTTCACGGCGCCTCAAAGAACAGCGAGCCGGTGCGCGAAGGGCTGGTGGCCATGCTGGGCCCTTCGATTGATTCGGGCCTGGTGTGCACCCTCACGGCGCTGGCGATATTGATTCAGAAGGATGTGATACCGGTAGCGGGGATGAGCTCCATGCAGGGTCTCCAGCTGGCGCTGAACTCGTTTGAGGCTTCCATCCCGGTGGTTGGCCGCTATCTGCTGCTGGCCATCCTGGTGGTGTTCGCCTTCTCCACAATGTTCTCCTATTCGTATTACGGAACCAAGTGCGCCAGCTGGCTGTTCGGCGCAGATAAGGGAAAATATTACATCTATTTTTATCTTTGCATGATAATTGCCGCCGCGGTGGTGCCGCTGCGTGCAGTCGTGGGCTTTGTGGACCTGACATTCGCGCTGATGGCCTTCCCGAATATGATAGCGCTGTTTGCCCTGGCCCCCAAGGCGAAAAAAGAAATGAAAAGGTATTTTAAGGAGAACAGAAAATGAATCTTGACGGTTTCATTGCAGAGAAGGTCGCGTGTGCGATAGAATCATTATACGGCGCAAAGGCTCCGGAAGGGGCGGTGCAGATTTCCGCGACCCGCAAGGAGTTCGAGGGGGATGTCACCCTGGTGACCTTCCCGCTGCTGCGCATCTCGCGCAAGGCTCCTGAGGCCACGGCGCAGGAGATAGGTGAGTGGCTCAAGGCCAACCTGCATCAGATTGAGTCTTTCAACGTGGTGAAGGGCTTTTTGAACATCAAGATAGCTCCCGCATACTGGAACGATGTGTTCTGCGAGATAGCCGCTGCGCCCGATTACGGACAGGCTGACGCCACGGGACGTACGGTTATGGTGGAGTTCTCCTCTCCCAACACCAACAAGCCGCTCCACCTGGGGCATATCCGCAACAACCTGCTGGGCTGGTCGGTATCGCGCCTGCTGGAGGCTGCCGGCGATAAGGTGATAAAGGTTAACCTGGTGAACGACCGCGGTATCCACATCTGCAAATCGATGCTGGCATGGCTGCAGCGCGGCAACGGCGTCACTCCCGAGAGCAGTGGCATAAAGGGCGACCATCTGGTGGGCGACTATTACGTGGAGTTCAACAAGATGCTCACGGAAGAGACCGACGCTGCGCTGGAGGCTGCCGGGATAGACCCCAAGGAGGCTACTCCGGAGCAGAAGGCAGAGGCTCAGAAGAACACCAAGTGTCAGAAAGAGGCCCAGGCGATGCTGCTCAAGTGGGAGCAGGGTGACCCCGAAGTCCGCGCCCTCTGGGCAAAGATGAACGGTTGGGTATACGACGGTTTTGACACCACATACCGCAATCTGGGAATCTCCTTTGACAAGATATATTACGAGTCGCAGACATACCTGCTTGGCAAGTCGCTTGTGGAAGAGGGACTCGAAAAGGGTATCTTCTACCGTCGCGACGACGGCTCCGTATGGTGCGATCTGACCGCCGACGGCCTGGACGAGAAGCTGCTGCTTCGCGGCGACGGAACGTCGGTATACATGACCCAGGACCTGGGCACCGCCTGCCGTCGTCACGATGAATTCGGCTTTGACGAGATGATTTACGTGGTGGGCAACGAGCAGAACTATCATTTCCAGGTGCTCAAGCTCATCCTTGGTAAACTGGGCTTTGACTGGGCCGATGCCATTTACCACCTATCTTACGGCATGGTGGAGCTCCCTGAGGGGAAGATGAAATCGCGCGAAGGGACAGTGGTGGATGCCGACGATTTGATAGAGAAGATGTACCAGACCGCGAAGGAGACCTCTCTGGAAAGCGGCAAGCTGGAGGACATGGAGCCGGCGGAGCAGGACAAGCTGTTCATGATGCTGGGTCTGGGCGCCCTCAAGTACTTTATCATCAAGGTGGATCCGCGAAAGACCATGCTCTTTGACCCGCGCGAGTCCATAGATTTCAACGGCAATACCGGTCCGTTTATCCAGTATACCCACGCCCGCATCAAGAGCGTGCTGCGCAAGGCGGCCGCGCAGGGCATGGAGCCCGCCTCCACAAAGGCGGCGCTGATTCCCAAGGAGATAGAGCTGGTGAAGATAATGGCCGGCTTCCCCGACAAGATAAAGGAGGCCGCTGCTGCCCATTCGCCCGCACTGGTGGCCAATTATGCATACAACCTGGCAAAGGAGTTCAACCAGTATTATCACGACGTAAGCATCCTCAGGGAGACAGACGCCGATGTCCGCGCGCAGCGGCTGATGCTGATCTCCGTAATTGCCAAAGTGCTGGTAAAGGCTATGGATATCCTTGGAATCCAGCTGCCGGAGAGGATGTAATTCTTTCTTCTGATGGCGCCGTTCACCATACCGACAAGCAAGAAAGAGATGGAGGCTCTGGGCTGGGACCAGGCCGACATCATCTTGTTTACGGGGGATGCCTTTGTGGACCATCCTTCGTTTGGTACGGCTGTCATAGCCCGCGTTCTGGAATCGCACGGCTACCGGGTGGCGGTGATTCCGCAGCCCAACTGGCGCGATGATTTGCGTGACTTCCGCAAACTGGGCCGCCCGAGGCTCTATTTTGGCGTATCTTCTGGCGCGATGGATTCCATGGTGAATCATTACACCGCCAGCAAAAGGCTCCGCAGCAATGACGCCTACACGCCGGAGGGTCGTGCCGGGTATCGTCCCGATTATGCCGTCACGGTTTATACCAACATCCTCAAGCAGATTTATCCCGACGTCCCGGTGGTGATAGGGGGCATAGAGTCATCCCTGCGCCGCCTCACGCATTATGATTACTGGTCGGACAGCCTCAAGCCCTCCGTGCTGATAGACAGCAAGGCGGACTGGCTGGTATATGGGATGGGGGAGAAGTCCAACCTGGCGCTGGCGGATGCCATGGCTTCCGGCGCCACCGTAGAGCAGATGCGTGCCCTGCCCCAGGTGGGCTACGTGGCGGACCAGCAGCCCGACGGCGATTTCTTTGACCTGCATTCATACGAGAGCTGCTGCCGCAACAAGCTGGCGTTCGCGCAGAACTTCAATATAATAGAGCGGGAGGCTAACCGGCTGCACGCCGTGACCCTGGTGGAACAGGTCGGCAACCGGTTCGTGTGCATCAACCCGCCGTATCTCCCTTCAACTGAAGAAGAGATGGATGCGATTTACGCGCTGCCTTTCACAAAGCTGCCGCATCCCCGTTACAAGGGGAAGCGCATCCCGGCGTACGATATGATAAAGTTCTCCATCACCACCCACCGCGGTTGTTTCGGAGGATGCAACTTCTGCACTATCGCCGCCCATCAGGGCAAGTTCATACAGTCGCGCTCCATAGAGTCGATTGTGAAGGAGGCGGAGGAGCTGAACAATCTGCCCGATTTCAGGGGGAACATCTCCGATCTGGGCGCCCCCACCGCCAATATGTACAAGATGGGCGGGCGCAACAAAGAGATGTGCGCCAAATGCTCGCGCCAGTCGTGCCTGTTCCCGAGCATGTGCAAGAATCTGGACAACGACCACGCGCCGCTGCTGGAGCTCTACGATGCAGTTGCCGCCACAAAGGGCATCCGTCACGCCTATGTGGGGAGCGGCATACGCTACGACCTTTTCCTGGGGGCCGATGGGTGCTACGATTCCACCTGCGAGACCTATCTGAGGGAGCTGATAGTGAACCATACCTCCGGTCGCCTGAAGGTGGCGCCGGAACATACACAGGACAACGTGCTGGCGGTGATGGGCAAGCCCTCTTTCAAACTGTTCGAAGTGCTCCGCACAAAGTTCGATGAGATCAACCGTCGCGAAAAACTCAAGTTCCAGCTGGTGCCCTATTTTATTTCCGGTCATCCGGGCTGCGGAATGCGGGATATGATGGCCCTTTCGCAGAACAAATCGCTCAAAGGCTTGTATATGGAGCAGGTTCAGGACTTTACGCCAACACCCATGACCGTGTCCAGCGTGATGTTCTACTCAGGAATGGACCCACGCACTCTCAAACCGGTATATGTTGAAAAAGATATTGAGAAAAAACGCAGGCAAAAGTTGTATTTTTTCAAATAGTTTCGCTAATATTGTATAGAGAAAACAACTGAAGCGACTATGGCAGTAAATCAACCCAAGAAGAGAATCATCATCAGCTACGACAATATGTCTCAGGATTTGAAGGATGCTTTTGACAGGAAGTATCCTCACGGATATGCGGATTATATGGGAGACATAATGAAGGTGGACAAGCCGGACGGGAGTTGTTTCCACGCTGTTCCCTTCCGCCCTGAGAATGAAGATGAGGAGGTGGTTGAGGATGTTCTGTATCTGGTAAAGATTAATGTTAACACAGATAATGTAGAGGAGGTGGAGAAAGAGCTGTTCGAAGACCAGTCCGACGAGGGCGGCGGAGACTCCGACGGCGAAGTGCTTCCCGGTAACGACAACGACTTCAACACCCACTCCGACGACGATTCAGACGAAGAGGAATAAATCATATAAACTGCTGTGTGCGCTGGCAGTCTTGACAGGTGTGTTGAGCGGGCTGGCGGCAGTAATCCTCAAACAATCCATTCTGTTGCTGCACCGGTTGGTGTCGGGCGCCATAGCCGGCGGCTCGTACCAGTGGCTGTATCTGGTTACGCCCGGCTTGGGAATGCTCCTCTCGCTGCTTTTTATCAAATATATCATAAAGGATAAGGTAGGTCACGGGGTTACCCGGGTGCTGAAGGCCATCTCGCGCAACGAGGCGCACATCCGGCCTCACAACACCTTCAGCTCCGTGATTGCCAGCGCCCTCACCATAGGCCTGGGCGGCAGTGTGGGCGCCGAGGCCCCCATCGTTTATACCGGTGCCGCCATCGGCAGCAACATAGCCCGGGCTATGAAGCTCCCGTACATGCAGATCACCATACTGCTGGGATGCGGTGCAGCGGGGGCGATAGCCGGTATCTTCAAGGCGCCCGTGGCAGGGGTGCTGTTCACGCTGGAGATACTCATGTTCAACATCTCCATGACCTCCATACTGCCGCTGCTGCTCTCTTCCATATCGGCCACGATGGTGACATACTTGCTGATGGGGGACACGGTGACATTCTCCAGCAGCATAGTGCCGTTCGCCCTCTCCAATGTCCCGTTCTACGTGGTTTTGGGCTTGGTTTGCGGCCTTGTGTCGCTCTACTTTCTGCGCACTACCCTGCGGGTGGAGGACAAGCTTGGCAGGATCAGCAACCCGTTTGTAAAATGGATTCTGTGCGCTGTTTTTCTGGGAATACTCATATTCCTGCTTCCGCCGCTGTACGGCGAGGGGTTTGATTCGCTGGGTTCCATGCTGGCGGGTGAGCTGCCGCCGTCGCTGGACATGATTCCCGCCGGACTGATAGACGGCAAGTGGACCATAATCATCTTCTTTGCGGCGGTTATGTTCGCCAAGGTATATGCCACCGCCCTCACTAACTCCGGCGGCGGAGTGGGCGGTACGTTCGGCCCCACTATGTTCACCGGCGCCGTAACGGGTTTTGTGCTGGCGCGGCTGGTGGGCAACCTGGGTATCGCATCGCTGCCGGAGGTGAACTTCACGCTGGTGGGCATGGCCGGCCTAATGGCGGGGGCCATGCAGGCGCCGCTCACCGCAATCTTCCTTATTGCAGAGATCTCCGGCGGATACGCCCTCATGTATCCGCTTATGATAACCGCAGTGGTATCATTCGGTACCATGCGGCTGTTTGAACGCTATTCGATATACACCAAGCGCATCGCGCAGCAGGGGGACCTCATTACCCACGACAGCGACCGGGCTGTGCTCACGCTGCTGCGAACCTCAGATTTCATAGAGACCGACTTCATGCCGGTGGATATCGACGCCACGCTTGGCGATCTGGTAAAGATTATCGCCTCCAGCAACCGCAACGTGATACCCGTGGTGGACAAGCAGAGCAAATTCCAGGGTATTGTGCTGGTAGACGATGTGCGCCAGTATATGTTCAACCCGGAGCTTTACGACACGGTTTATATTTATAATATGGTGAAGGCCGCCCCGGCGGTTCTTTCCGAGGAAGATAAGATGGACAGGGTAATGAACCTGTTTGAGCGCACCGGAGCCTGGAACCTGCCTGTGACCGATGCCGAGGGGCACTACGTGGGCTTTGTGTCCAAGTCCAAGATATTCTCTTCTTACCGAGACCAATTACATCAGGTTTCCCATGACTGATTTATACATAAAGCATATAAGCGGCCTGCTGGGGATAAACCAGTGGCAGGCGCTGCACTGCGTGGAGCTGCTGGAAGAGGGGGCCACCATCCCCTTCATAAGCCGTTACCGCAAAGAGCGCACCGGCGGACTGGACGAGGTGCAGGTAGGGCAGATCAAACATTATTTCCAGTATTTCACAGATCTGGACAAGCGCAAGGCTGCCATACTGGTATCGATCCAGGAACAAGGCGCACTTACCGATGAACTGAGAAGTGCGATAGAATCCGAGATCGATTCCACAGCGCTGGAAGATTTGTACCTACCGTACCGTCCCAAGAAGCGCACCCGCGCCTCCGTGGCGCGCGAGAGGGGGCTGGAACCCCTGGCCGACGCTTTCATGGCGCTTAAGGCCGACCGTCCTCACGAGCTTGCCCGCAGGTATATCAACGCCGATGTGCCGGATGAAGATGCGGCCATAGAGGGAGCCTGCGACATTATCGCGGAGCGGATCAGTGAGGATTCAAAAGTCCGCAGTATGCTGCGCTCCAGCTATCTCAAGTGGGGCACCGTGGTTTCTAAACAGTCGCGCGAAGGGGCGCAGAAAACGGAGGAGAGCGACAACTACCGCAGCTGGTTTGACCATCGCGAACCGCTCACCCGCATCGCTCCGCACCGCCTGCTGGCCATCCTCCGGGGCGCTTCTGAAGGGATGCTCACCGTAAAGGTGGAGGCCGAAGCGCAGCGCAATCTGGAGCGGATATCCAACATAATTCTGGACGGCCGCCGGGTTGCCTCCCGCGAACTGTACAATATCCTGAACGACGCCATGGCGGACGCCTACAAGCGGCTGCTGCACCCGTCGATAGAGAATGAAGTGCTCAGGATTGCCAAGGAGAAGGCCGATATCAGCTCCATAAAGGTGTTCGGCGAGAACCTGCGGCAGCTGCTGCTCGCCCCGCCGGTGGGGCAGAAGCGGGCCATGGCCATAGACCCCGGCTTCAGGACGGGCTGTAAGGTGGTCTGCCTGGACGAACAGGGGAACCTGCTGCACAACGATACCATATATCCCCATCCGCCCGTAAACGAGCGCATCTCCGCCATGAAGAAGATTACCGATATGGTGGAGAAATATCACGTTGAGGTGATAGCCATAGGCAACGGCACCGCCGGCCGCGAGACGGAGAGTTTCATCGGCAAGCTGGCGCTGCCGGAGGATATCAGAGTTTATATGGTGAGCGAAGATGGCGCATCCGTGTATTCAGCATCCGAGATTGCCAGGGAAGAGTTTCCCGATTACGATGTCACCGTGCGCGGTGCGGTATCCATTGGCCGCCGCCTGATGGACCCGCTGTCGGAACTGGTAAAGATAGATCCCAAGTCCATCGGAGTGGGACAGTATCAGCACGATGTGGACCAGGCCCTGCTGAAAGAGGAGCTGGACAATACCGTGGAGAGCTGTGTGAACAATGTGGGGGTGAACCTGAATACCGCCAGCGTATATCTGCTGCAGTATGTCTCCGGGATAGGTCCCGCGCTTGCATCCAACATTGTGGAGTGGCGCACCGCCAACGGTAACTTTGCCTCCCGCGGCGACCTGATGCAGGTGAAGCGGCTGGGGGCCAAGGCTTATGAACAGTGTGCCGGCTTCCTGAGGATTCCCTCCGCGGCCAATCCGCTGGACAACTCCGCCGTGCATCCGGAGCGGTATTCCCTGGTAGAGAAGATGGCCTCCGATATGGGGGTCAGTGTCGCAGACCTGGTGGGCAACGAGGCCATGTGCGGCAAGATCAACCTGGAGGCTTATGTAGATGGCGAGGTGGGTCTGCCCACCCTCAGGGATATCGTCTCCGAGCTCCGCAAGCCGGGTCGCGACCCGCGCGGCGAGGCATCAGAGTTCTCTTTCAGCGAAGAGATACGCTCCATAGAAGATGTACAGCCGGGGATGATATTGCCCGGCATCGTCACCAACATCACAGATTTCGGGGCGTTCGTGGATATCGGCATCAAGCAGAGCGGCCTGATACATGTCTCCCGCATGCCGAGGGGTGGCGGAAAGGCTTCTTTAAAGATTCAGCAACACGTTGAGGTTAAGGTAGTAAGCGTGGATGTGCAGCGCGGCCGCATAGGGCTGACTTTGAATTTTGCACAATAATTGCGTATCTTTGAGCGATATGGCAGCTGAGAGCAAAATAGTAATCATCCCCACTTATAAGGAGAAGGAGAACATTGAGAAGATAATCCGCAAGGTGCTGAGCCTTGAGGGTGACTTCCATATCCTGGTGATAGACGACTGCTCTCCAGACGGCACCGCCGATATCGTAAAGTCCCTGATGCAGGAGTTCAGCGGCTCCCTGTTCATAATAGAGCGGGAGGGCAAACTGGGGCTCGGCACCGCCTATCTCACCGGTTTTAAATGGGCGCTGGAGCGCGGTTATGAATACATCATTGAGATGGATGCCGATTTCTCCCACAACCCGGACGATTTGCCGCGGCTGGTGGGTGCCTGCAGCGACTGCGGCGGCGACGTGGCCATCGGGTCGCGCTACTGCAAGGGCATCAGCGTGGTAAACTGGCCCATCGGGCGCCTGCTGATGTCATACTTTGCATCGGCTTATGTCCGCTTCATGCTGGGCGTGAAGATTTACGATACCACCGCCGGCTTTGTGTGCTACCGCCGCAAGGTGCTGGAGGCTATCGACTTTGACCGCGTAAAGATGAAGGGTTACGGTTTCCAGATAGAGATGAAATACACCGCTTACAGGCTCGGGTTCAAAATCAAGGAGGTCTCCATGATCTTTGTTGACCGCACCGAGGGGGTCTCAAAGATGAGCAGCAGCATATTCGGCGAGGCGTTCTGGGGAGTCATGGAGCTCAGGCTGCGCAAATTCAACCGCAATCAATAGTATATGGCACGTCTGCTGTTCAAGAACGCGACAATCATAAACGAAGGCCTCTGTTTCCACGGAGGTATTTTTGTCAATGACGGTCTCATAGCGGATGTGTTTGATTACGACGTGGTTTCTGACAGTGCCCGCCAGACTTCCATGGAGGGTTCTGCAGATGAGATATACGACCTTGACTGGCGCTGCCTGGCGCCGGGGGTGATTGACACCCACGTCCATTTCCGCGAGCCGGGGGCGGAGCACAAGGGGTGCATGGCCACGGAGAGCGCGGCTGCAGTGGCGGGCGGTGTGACATCGTTCCTGGACATGCCCAACAACAACCCGCCGGCAGTCTCTGCAGAGGCACTGCACGCCAAGATGGATATCGCCGCATGCGATTCCCTGGCCAACTACGGCTTCTATCTGGGCGCCAACGACAATAACATAGACGAGGTGGCTGCGGCAGACGCGGCCGGGGCGTGCGCGGTAAAGGTCTTCATGGGGGCCTCCACCGGAGGTCTGATGGTGAACAGCGACGCCGTTCTGCGGCACGTCTTTGAGCGTTCTCCGCTGCTGATTGCCACCCATTGCGAAGACAACACCATAATCGCCGCCAACCTGGCGCGCATCAAGGCGCAGTACGGCGAAGATATTCCGATACCTATGCACCCCGCCATCCGCACTTCAGCGGCGTGCCTGACATCCACTGCCAAGGCGGTGTCGCTCGCACTGGAAACGGGGGCGCGGCTGCATGTGCTCCATGTCTCCACGGAGGCGGAGGTGGAATTTCTGTCAAAGGTAATGGCCCGCACCGACCGCATCAGCACGGAGACGTGCGTGCAGTACCTTTGCTTTGACGATAATGATTACGAGCGCCTGGGCGCGCAGATCAAGTGCAATCCGGCCATAAAGAGCGCCGCCGACCGCAGCGTCCTCTGCGACGCCGTCCGTGCCGGGATAATCAAGACCATATCCACAGACCATGCGCCGCATCTTCTGTCAGAGAAGCAGGGCGGCTGCCTGAAGGCGGCCAGCGGCATCCCGTTGGTGCAGTATTCCCTGCTGATGATGCTCGACAAGGTGCGCGAAGGGGTGTTTACGCTGCCCATGGTGGTGGAAAAGATGTGCCACGCTCCGGCGCGTCTGTTTTGCATAGAGAAGCGCGGCTTTATCCGCAAGGGCTATTATGCCGACCTGGTGGTGTTTGACACCGCATCGCCCTCCGAGATGCCGCCGCTGTCGCGTTGCGGCTGGAGCCCGGTTACCCGATTTGCATCGTCTGTAATTTATACCTTTGTGAACGGCACCCTCGCCGCCCGTCGCGGAATCCCGTGCGCCGGTGCCCAGCGCGGAATGCGTCTTACCTTTAATAACCGATAATAACCAGATATCATGAAAACCAGACTGTTTACAGCACTTATCCTGGCGGCGATAATCGCCCCTGCATCGCTTTTTGCACAGACTCCAGTGGAGAAGGAGTTCAAGGTGAAACAACGTTACCTGAATATTCCCGTTTACGACGACCGGCCCAGCGCGCGCCTGCTGTTCACCACAAAGGGGGTTGACACGCTGGACGTGGATGTGTGGATTGCACAGGGCGAGCCGATGTACTGGGTTTACAAGGATCTGACTCCGTATATGGGCAAGAAACTTAAGTTGACATACTTTGGCGATCCCGCAGATATGGACAAGCTCTTTGTGGCAGATACGATTATGGGCCAGAGCACCTTCTACAAGGAGGCCAAGCGTCCCCAGTTCCATTTCACGACTATCAGGGGATGGAACAACGACCCCAACGGAATGGTATATTATAATGGTGAGTATCATCTCTACTACCAGCACAACCCGTACAAGCGGTATTGGGGCAACATGCACTGGGGTCACGCCGTAAGCCGCGACCTGGTGCACTGGGAAGAATTTGACGACGTGCTGTTCCCCGACAATCTGGGCACCATGTTCTCCGGTTCTGCCGTGGTTGACAAGAACAACACCAGCGGCTGGGGCAAGAAGGGTGTCGCACCTATAGTATATGCATACACTGCGCATGCACAGTGGCAGACCCAGTGCATGGCCTACAGTCTGGACGGCGGCCGCACCCTTGTCAAATATGAGAACAATCCCGTTGTGAATTCACACGAGGCGGCCGGCAGCCACGAGACCCGCGACCCGCGCCTGCTGTGGTACGGCGGCGAGGACGGACACTGGGTAATGGTGCTCTTTGAGAAGGACGGCAACTCCATATACACTTCAAACGACCTCAAGAACTGGACTTACAAGAGTCATGTTCCCGGGTTTGACGAGTGCCCCGACCTGTTCTGCCTCCCCGTGGACGGCAACCCCGCCAACAAGAAGTGGGTCACCTTGGGTGCAGCCGGAATTTATATGATTGGCGACTTTGACGGAGAGAGATTTACTCCCGAAGCGGGCAGGTATCAGTATATGACCGGCGTGCCCTACGCCGCACAGACTTTCAGCGACACCCCGGACGGCCGCTGCATACAGATAGCATGGGGCAGGGTTTCCCATGCCGGGATGCCCTTCAACAGCCAGATGCAGCTTCCCACAGAGCTCACCCTGCGCACCACACGGCACGGCGTCCGTCTTGCCAGCAACCCCGTCAAGGAGGTGGAGTCGCTGCTCCACAGGCAGTTCACTGCCCCCGGGGTGATGAATGCAGACGATGTGAATAAAGTGCTTGCCAAGTTTACCGACCCCGACCAGGGTCTTCACATAAAAGCTACCGTGAAGCTGGACGCTTCCTGCTGGGTGGCCTTCAAAATGAACGGCAAGGAATTCTTTGAATACAGTCCCAGTTTTGGCCTGTTCAACGGCGCATTCTATTCCACCGAGGATATCACCGGCCTGTCATTCCCGATAGAGTTTTATATCGACCGCACAGGGGTTGAGGTATTTGTAGACAACGGTCTCTACAGTTGGTCCGGGCAGTTGAATTGTGCTTCTGACAGCCGTCTGTTCTCATTCGAAGGCTGGGCTGCAACGCTCTACGAGGTGGTTATCGATACCGTAGAGAGCATCTGGTAACAGTCAGATACAGAGTCCGTAGCTCTGCTTTATGGGGTTCATTACAAACGAGCTTTGTATGGACCCCAAACTGTCTATGCGCCCCAGTACATTAAGTATCAGCTGGTTGTAGTATTTCATGTCGGGGGCGTGGATTTTCAGAAGGTAATCGAATTCGCCCGAGATGTTGTAACACTCCGTCACCTCGGGAATTTCCTGTATCCGCTTTACAAAGTTGTCTGCAATCTCGGTGTTTAACTTCTGTAGTTTCACGCTGCAGAACACAATGAATCCGAGGTTAAGTTTCTCTGCGTCCAGTACAGCGGTGTATTTCTCTATATAGCCTTCGTTTTCCAGCCGTTTCAGCCGCTCGTACACGGGGGAAGGGGAGAGGTGCACCTTTGCTGCAAGTTCTTTGTTAGTTATGCGGGCATTCTCCTGCAGGGCGCGGAGAATCAAAATATCGGTTTTGTCCAGGTTTTGTGTCATGATTCAGAATAATCTTCTGCAAAAATAAGAAAATATTATACAATGTACTAAATTTTCAAAGATTCTTGGATAATGTTGCCATTGACATGACCTTTGCTGCAGAAAATAACAAATAAAACATACAAATATGATCAACACTAAACTTCATTTCGAGACTCTTCAGCTTCACGTAGGGCAGGAAACTGCCGACCCCGCTTCGGACGCTCGCGCCGTGCCCATTTACCAGACCGCCTCTTATGTGTTCCACAACTGCGGACACGCCGCTGCGCGCTTTGGTCTCGCCGACGCCGGCAACATCTACAGCCGCCTGACAAACACTACCCAGGATATTTTCGAAAGGCGCATTGCTGCCCTCGAAGGTGGTGTGGGAGCGCTTGCGGTGGCGTCGGGCGCCGCAGCCATCACCTATTCCATATTGAATATCGCGCGCGCGGGAGACCACATAGTCGCCTCGAAAAATATATATGGTGGCACTTATGACCTGCTCCAGCATACGTTGGTGCCTTACGGTATAACCACTACTTTTGTGGACGGCAGCGATTTGTCCAACTATTCCAAGGCAATCCGCCCCGAAACCAAGGCGGTCTTCGTGGAGAGCTTCGGGAATCCCAACTCCAATATCACCGACATAGCGGCTGTGGCAGCCATCGCGCATGCTGCCGGTATTCCGCTGATTGTGGATAACACCTTCGCGACGCCTTACCTGCTCCGGCCAATCGAATATGGCGCCGACATTGTCGTCCACTCCGCAACCAAATTCATCGGCGGCCACGGCACCACCATCGGCGGCGTAATTGTTGATTCCGGCAAGTTCGACTGGAAGGCGTCGGGTAAATTCCCTCAGTTTACTCAGCCAGAAGAGAGTTATCACGGAATCGTATTCGCCGATGCGGTGGGACCTCTGGCCTACATTATCCGCGCCCGTGCCATCTTGCTGCGCGACACCGGCTCCACGCTCTCGCCGGTGAGCGCATTCATCTTTCTGCAGGGGCTTGAAACACTCTCGTTACGCGTGGAACGTCATGTCTCCAATGCGCTGAAGGTGGTTGATTTTCTCTCTCATCATCCGAAGGTGGCCAGGGTGAATCACCCGTCGCTGGTCTCGCATCCCGACAACGGATTATACAAGAAATACTTCCCGAACGGCGGAGGGTCCATCTTCACTTTTGAGATAAAAGGGGGGCAGGATGAGGCTTTCAAGTTCATAGATTCCTTGGAAATATTCTCACTGCTGGCCAATGTGGCCGATGTTAAATCGCTGGTTATCCATCCGGCAACCACGACCCACTCCCAGCTCACAGATGCCGAACTGGAGGATCAGGGAATCTCCCACAGCACCATCCGTCTTTCGATAGGCACGGAACATATCGACGATTTGATTGCTGATTTGGCTCAGGCATTGGATGCTGTAAAATAATTTTTGAAAAGATTTGGAGGGAAAGAAAAGATGTGTATCTTTGCAGTCCCTTTCCGGAGGGAGGGGGGAAAGTTGATTGAATTATTGGAAGACAAAAGTACAAGCAAGCAAGAAAAGAGCAAGCGAAGATTCTTTAGAGAGATAACTCCGAAGCCAGAGAAATAGAATATATACAATGAAGAGTTTGA
>JAGCVS010000005.1 GCA_017962235.1 Bacteroidales bacterium
AATACGATTTGGACGGCGACCGCGAATATGAATTTGAGACATCCCTGCACGAGCTTGGCCTGGACGACCGCTGCGACGTGATTGATGTCTCAAAGATGAAATACAGGGACTATACCCGCCTGTTCAAGAAGGTCTCCGACGGGATGTGGCGCCGCGCCATGGATGCCCGCAAGGTGGCCCGCAAATACGGGCTGGAGACAATCTGGTATGCCAAACTGCTGGACGCTCGCAGCCCGCGCGAGAAGTACCACGACGGCTGGTGGTTCCAGTTCTACATCTTCAAGGACTTGGAAGATACGTTTATCCGCAACCGCGACACAGAATCGCTCCGGAAGTTATATCACGCCTACTATTCCGGCAACTGGAAGGAGCTACTGTAAAAAATGCGCCCAATGGAGTCTTTTCTGACCCCATTGGGCGCATTTAAAGCCTTTTTTGCTCCTAATGGCAGTATTCTTCCGCCATTGGGAGCACTCTTTTTTAGTAGCTCTTCGCGATAGCGATAAAGTCAGCTGCCTTGAGGGAGGCACCGCCAATCAGACCGCCGTCGATGTCGGGGCAAGCGAACAGTTCCTTCGCATTTGAAGGCTTGCAGCTGCCGCCGTAAAGGATAGTGCAATCGTCGGCAATCTTGGCACCGAACTTATCGGCAATGGTCTTGCGGATGAAAGCGTGGATTTCCTGTGCCTGCTCGTTGGTAGCGGTAACGCCGGTACCGATTGCCCACACGGGCTCGTATGCGATTACCACATGACCCATCTGCTCTGCAGTGAGTCCGAAGAGAACCTCTTCTATCTGTGCCTTAACCACATTGAAGTGATTGCCGGCCTCGCGCTCTGCGAGCATCTCACCCACGCAGTAGATGGGCTGCAGACCGTTCTCAAGAGCAAGGGCCATCTTCTCTACCAGGGTGGCTGAGGTCTCGCCGTAATACTGACGGCGCTCCGAGTGACCCAGGATTACGTACTGGCAACCGATGCCTGCAAGCATGTTGGCAGCCACCTCACCGGTGTAAGCGCCCTTGGCCTTGTCGGCACAATTCTGTGCGGAGAGGGCGATTTTGCTTGACTTGATAGCGCCACCCACGCTTGTCAGATGTACAAACGGCGGTGCCACCACCAGATTAACGTCAGCGGGAACCTCTCCCATGTTAGCAACAAGCTCCTTTGCCAGAGCCACACCTTCAGCAACGGTGGTATTCATCTTCCAGTTGCCGGCAACGATTTTTCTACGCATTGTATCTAAGATTAATTGTTTGTATTCGGTTTTGCGGAAGGCAAAGATAAGAATATAATTTGTACCTTTGTCAAGATGGACAAACTATTTCTCATTGACGGTCACGCGCTGATATTCAGGATGTATTACGCCTTTATGCGGCGCCCCATGATAAACTCCAAGGGGGTGGATACTTCCATCCTCTACGGATTCACCAAATATCTGCTGGAGATTATCTCCAAGCAGAACCCCACCCATCTGGCGGTGGCTTTCGATCCGCACGCCGCAACCTTCCGCCACGAGGCGTATCCCGCATACAAGGCCAACCGCAGCGAGGCGCCGGAGCTGGTGCATGCCGCGCTGGAGCCCCTTTGCGAGCTACTCAAGGCGATGGACATCCCGGTGCTGATGCGCCCCGGCTTTGAGGCGGACGACGTTATCTGTTCAGCCGCGAAACACTTTGCGGGCGACACCATGCAGGTGTATATGGTTACCCCTGACAAGGACTTTGGCCAGGCGGTGCACGGCAACATCTTCCAGTTCAAGCCCGGCAAGGCGGGAGAGGACGACCTGGTTCTGGACGAGCCTGCCATCTGTGCCAACTACGGCATTGCCAGCGCCCGTCAGGTAATCGACATCCTCACCATCTGGGGCGATGCCTCCGACAACGTTCCCGGCGTGGCGGGCGTGGGAGAGGTCGGCGCAAAGAAACTCATCGGCAAATATGGCAGCGTGGAGAACATCTATGCCCATCTGGACGAGCTCACCCCCAAGCTGCGCGAGAGTTTTGAGGCGGCCCGCGACCACATTGAGATGAGCAAGTTCCTGGTGACTATAAAGGACGATATAGATGTGGGCGTTACGCTGAACGACCTGCGGTTCACCACCACCTGCACCGCCGCCGTCCGCGAGCTGTTTGACAAGTATGAATTCCGCAGCCTGCTGAAGATGCTGCCGGAAGGCGACGGCAGCGCGGCCGCAGCCCCCGGAACCAAGCATCTCAATTGCAGTGAATCATCTCCTGTGGAACTGTTTGCCGCTGCACGCGCAGCCGGATCCGTGGCGCTGAGCGTCTCAGACAAGATTATTCTGGCATCAGGCGACAAGTGGGCGGAGTTCGAATACAACGACCGGGCAGCGCTTTCGCTGCTCTCGGACCCGTTTGTAGCCAAGTGCGGTCACGGCCTCAAGGAGGGCATGCACCGCCTCGGGAATGCAGCATCAGCCATCCAGGGTCCGCTGAAGGATATAGAGATAATGCACTATCTTCTGAATCCGGAAGTGAACCACAAGATTGACTATCTGCTGCGCAGCTATCTGGAGATGGAATTGGAGCCGGATGCAGAGAGCGGCCAGGATGAGCAGCCCGTGCAGCTGGACCTTTTCTCCATGCCCGCTCCGGGCGCATCGGACAAAGAAGCTGAAACCGCCCGCCGCAGCTGCGTGGCGGCCGGAATGCTGGCCCCCGTAATAGAAAAAGAGCTCCGCGACAAGAATCTGTGGCACCTTTACGAGAAGATAGAGATGCCTCTCATAGGCGTGCTGTTCGATATGGAATGCGAAGGGGTCAGGATAGATGTGGAACAGCTCCACAGCTTTGGCGCTTCGCTTGAGGGCGACATCGCCCGTCTGGAAGCGCAGATACGTGAGATTGCCGGTGACCCCGCCCTCAACGTACAATCTCCCAAGCAGATAGGCGTGCTGCTGTTCGAGAAACTTAAACTGGACCCCAAGGTAAAGAAGAGCCGCACCGGTGCCTATCCCACAGATGAGGAGACGCTTCAGGCGCTGAACGACCGCCATCCAGTTATCGGAATGATTCTGGAATACCGCGGCCTCAAGAAGCTCATGACCACATATATCGCCCCCTTCCCGGGATACATCAATCCCGCCGACGGTCGCGTACACACCACCTTCACCCAGGCCCTCACCGCCACCGGACGCCTTTCCAGCGTGAAGCCCAACCTGCAGAACATCCCGGTGCGCACATCGCTGGGGCAGGAGATCCGCCGTGCGTTTGTGCCGGGGGCCGACTGGATTGTGGCTGCCGACTATTCCCAGATCGAGCTGAGAATCATGGCCCATTTATCCGGTGACCCTTCGCTGGTTGCAGATTTCCAGACTGGTGACGACATCCATGCCGCCACCGCCGCAAAAATCTTCAACGTGCCGGTATCAGAGGTCACCAAAGACCAGCGCCGGCAGGCAAAGACCGCCAACTTTGGCATCATGTACGGCATATCGTCTTTCGGACTGGCTCAGCGTCTGGGCATCCCCCGCGGCGAGGCCAAAGCCTTGATAGATGATTATTACCGCAGCTTCCCCGGCATCCGCACTTATGTTGACAAGGTCATCGCCCAGGCCCGCGAAAAAGGTTATGTGGAGACTATCTTTGGCCGGCGGCGCTATCTGCCCGACATCAACTCCAAGAACTTCACCGTCCGCAGCCTGGCGGAGCGCAACGCCGTGAACGCCCCCATCCAGGGGAGCAGCGCCGATATTATTAAGCTGGCCATGATTGCCATCCACAGGAAACTTAAGAGTGACGGCTATCGCAGCCGCATGGTGCTGCAGATACACGACGAACTGCTGTTTGACGTGTATGAAGATGAACGCGAAAAGCTGATGCAGATGGTGGTTGAGCAGATGCAGAATGTATGCAAGCTGGCTGTACCCGTGATTGTGGACTGCAATGCCGGCAAGAACTGGCTGGAGGCACATTAAATGGAACAGATACTGAAATATTTCCCCTGGCTGGATGCCCTTGGCAAGGAGCGTTTCGCGGCGCTGGAGGCTCTGTATGCAGACTGGAACTCCAAGATCAATGTGATTTCACGCAAGGACATGGAGAACTTTTACGAGCACCACGTATTGCACTCGCTGGCCATCGCAGCCGCATACGGCAGCGTGCTGGAACCTGCCGGGCAGACCATCCTGGACGTGGGCACCGGCGGCGGCTTTCCCGGCATCCCGCTGGCGATTCTCTATCCGCAGAACAAGTTCACCCTATGCGATTCCATCGGCAAAAAGATAAAGGTGGCCGGCTCGGTGGCGGAGGCGCTCAAGCTGGACAACGTGACGGCGATAAATGCCCGCGCAGAGAGCCTGCGGCAGCGTTACGACTGGGTGGTCTCGCGCGCCGTGGCGTCGTTGGACAAATTTCTCCCCTGGGTCCGCGGCAAGTACACAAAAGGCATCATCTGCCTCAAGGGGGGCGATGTGGAAAGCGAGCTGGAGGTCTGCTTCTCCCGTCATATGCTGGATCCTAAAAAGGTAATGGTCAGCGATATAAGTCTGTTTTTCAAAGAGGATTGGTTCGAAACAAAAAAAGTTGTGTTCATTGCGCAATAAATTTGGTATTTTGCTCAAGACTATTTACTTTTGCAGTCCCAAAAATTATGAAATAATAAAAAATACGCAATATGAAACGCACATTTCAACCCTCTATCCGCAAGCGTCGCAACAAACACGGCTTCCGTGAGCGCATGTCCACTCCCAACGGCCGCCGCGTGCTTGCAGCACGTCGCCGTCACGGTCGCAAGAAACTCACCGTTTCCAGCGAAGACCGCTTCTAACAAAAGCTAGTGCGGCAGACAAAAGAGGCTCCTACGGGTCTCTTTTTTTATGCCCGATATTTTATATCTTTGTACCTGTTATGGCAAAATTCTCACTCAAAGATAAACCCCTGCTGCGCAATTTTATATGGGGAATAGTGTTCGTGGGGGCAATGCTGCTGGTAATCCAGTTGCTCATGGCGCTGTTTACCCGTCACAACAGGGAGCTCACGGTGCCCGACTTCACGGCGCTGGACATGACCACCGTACATCGGGTCGCAAATAATCTGCACCTTCGCGTGGAAGTGGCAGATTCGGTATTCGTAAAGCACCTGCCTCTGGGCGTCGTGTTCTCTCAGAACCCGCCGGCAGGCAGCCGCGTAAAGAAGAACCGCCGCATCTTTATCACCATCAATTCCACCGTGCCGCGCATGGTCACCGTACCTTCAGTAATCGGTTATTCGCTGCGGCAGGCCCAGGCAGAGCTGATGGCCGGCGGCCTCCAGGTGGGCCGGCTCACCTATGTGAGCGACATCGCCACCAACAACGTCCTCAAGCAGCAGTACCGCGGCGCCGACATCCCCGCCGGCAAGAAACTGGAAACGGAGAGCAAGATAGACCTGGTGCTGGGACTCAATTATGAGGACAGTTCCACCGACGTGCCCAATGTGAAGGGCTTCACCTCCGGCGTGGCATCGGCCAATATCATAGAGAACTCGCTCAACGTGGGGCGCATCCGCTACGACGACAGCGTGAAGAACTATGCCGACAGCCTCCACGCAGTGGTATTCACCCAGAGTCCGGAAGCCGCATCCCGCATCCCCATGGGGCGCAACGTGGACATCTGGCTCACCGTAAATCCGGAAAAACTCAAATAAATGCTGGAAGAGGATCTGCAGTCCGAAGACCTTGAGCAGCTCGAAGATGAACAGCAACTGTTCGAGCATTACCGCTTTGTGGTGGACAAAGGGCAGTCACCGCTGCGCATAGACCGCTTTATCACCAGCAAAATGGAGCAGACCTCACGCCACCGGATGCAGCTGGCCCTGGAGGCGCAGTACGTACATGTGGGCGACCGCCCGGTAAAGGCCAACTACAAGGTGAAGCCGGAGGATGTAATCACCATCATGCTCCCGTATCAGCGGCGCGGCTTTGAAGTGCATCCGGAACCGATTCCCCTCAACATAGTTTACGAAGATGAAGACCTGCTGATAGTGAACAAGCCGGCCGGGATGGTGGTGCATCCCGGATTCGGACATTTCAGCGGGACGCTTATAAATGCACTTGCCTTCCATCTGGGCATAAGCCAGGACGCCGACGCCACCGACGAGCGGATGGGGGTGTTGGTGCACCGTATAGACAAGGACACCTCCGGACTGCTTGTGGTGGCCAAGAACGATGTGGCCCAGCTAAGGCTGGCGGGGCAGTTCTTTGAGCACACCATAAAGCGTACCTACTGGGCGCTGGTATGGGGTAATGTCGCTGCCGACTCCGGCACCATAGAGGGCAACATTGGCCGCGACCCCAACGACAGGATGCGGTTCAAGGTGTTTGAAGACGGCAGCCAGGGCAAGACGGCCATAACCCACTACCGCGTATTGGAGCGCTTTGGCTACACCACCCTCGTGGAATGCAATCTGGAGACGGGCCGCACCCACCAGATACGCGTCCACATGAATCATATCGGACACCCTCTGTTCAACGACGACCGCTATGGCGGAGACAGGGTGCTCAAGGGCCCCCTCTATGCAAAGTACAAGCAGTTCATAGACAACTGCTTTGCCATAATGCCGCGCCAGGCGCTGCATGCCAAGACCTTGGGTTTCATCCATCCCCGCACCGGCAAGGAGATATTCTTTGACAGCGAGATACCTGAAGATTTCTCTGCACTGCTGGCCAAGTGGCGCAGCTACGTAGGGAGCCGCGACATAGTGCAGAACGTGCTGGAAGAAGAGGCTTAGACGCAATTGAAGCTATGGAAATACTGGAACTCAATACTCTTTCAGATAATCAGATAACGGATCTGCTGGGGCTGATGCACGAACTGGACCCGGAGATTGCCGTCTCCGCCGCCATGCTCCGTGCCGCCGCCGAAGACCCGTCCACTCATCTGTTCGCAGCAGTAGAAGACAGTCATATCATCGGCTGCGCCAGCCTTTGCGTGACCCATTCCCCCACAGGAGCCAAGGGGGGCATAGAAGATGTTGTGGTAAGCAGCGCATGCCGCGGCCGCCATCTGGGCCGTGCGTTGATAGAGCACATCCTGGATTACGCCTGCCGCGAGCTCTCACCCATAGACATGCATCTTACATCCCGTCCCTCCCGTGAAGCCGCCAACCGCCTCTACCAGTCCCTCGGCTTCTTCCGCTACGACACCAACGTTTATAAACTGAAGTTATAGTATATGAAACAAACGTTCCGTCGGGGCTGGGGAAAGTGGCTGCTGGCTGTTTTACTGGCGGCGATGGTTGCCGTGCCGCTTAAGGCGCAGGATCTGCCGCACTTCAAAAGGGTTGTTAAGGAGCTCAGCTCTGCAAAGTATCAGGGGCGAGGATATGCCCGTGGCGGAGCCAACAAGGCGGGCCGCTATCTGCAGCGGGAATTCGAAAAGGCGGGGGCAGACGAGGTCGTGTGCCAGCCTTTCACCATCGATATAAACACTTTCTGCGGCGCCATGCAGATGAGTGTGGACGGCAAGAAGCTCCTCGCCGGGGTGGATTTCTCCATGCGGGAGTATTCGCCCGGCGTTCACGGCAGCTTCCCTGTATATCATGTCGACACGCTGAACTTTGATGCCGACCGGCTGATGGAGGATCTCTCAAGGCCGGAGAATGCCGGCTGCATGGTATGCTGCGACTTCTGGTTCACATACCGGCACAAGAAGGTCTTCTCTGCCCTGCAGAAAGAAGGGGAATGTCCCAACGCCGGCCTGATATACACCTGGGCCGCCCCCATCAAGTTTTTCAAGGCGTACGGAGAGAAGGTTGTGGACAAACCCATCATCTGGGTCACTCCGGAGGCAATCGAGGGTGCCCAAAGCGTAAAAGTCAACATCGACAACAAGTTCTTGAAAGATTATGAACTGTTCAATGTGATTGCCAAGGTAGAAGGGGCTCGACACGACAGCTGCTACGTGTTCACTGCCCATTACGACCATCTGGGCAACCTTGGCCGCAGGGTTTATTACCCCGGCGCCAACGATAATGCCTCCGGCACCGCGGCGATAGTGACCCTGGCCGCCCATTATGCGAAGCACCGGCCGCAGTTTGACATGTATTTCGTGGCCTTCTCAGGCGAAGATGCCAACCTGCGCGGCTCCACCTTCTTCGCAGAACACCCCATAGTGCCGCTGGAGCAAATAAAATACCTTTTCAACATAGATATGATTGGCGACAACAACCCCGTACAGTACTGCGAGGTAAGCGATGCCGGAATGGAAGAATACTGTAAGTTTGAAAAGGTCAATGATTCACAGCATCTGTTTGAATCCCTGAACCGCGGCAAACTGGCAGCCAACAGCGACCACTACCCCTTTGCAGTCCGCGGCGTCCCTTGCATCTTCCTGGAGAATCAGGAAGGCGACGCCTTCCAATACTATCACACCCCCGCCGACAATCTGAAGACGATGAGGTTTGAGAGTTACGAGCCGGTTTTCAGGTTGATAACGGGATTTATCAGTTTTTGACGATACGGTCTGCATGAGCCGCTACAAAGCTCTTCCAATTGGTGGAGGTCTTGGTGTCGGTCATGGGATTTGTGAGCTGATAGAAGTGGCACATGGCAATGGCGATGGCGTCGCTGGCATCCAGATACTTTATATCCAGCTTTACATCCATAGTGCGCTCCAGAATCTCCTTCACCTGCTCTTTTGAGGCTGCGCCCTTGCCCGTTATGGCCATCTTGACCTTGCGGGGGGCGTATTCAAAGATGGGGATGTTGCGCTGCAGAGCGGCGGCAATGGCAGCCCCCTGCGCCCGTCCCAACTTGAGCATCACCTGCGGGTTCTTGCCGTAGAACGGCGCCTCGATGGCCAGATCGTCGGGCTTGTACTGGTCGTACAACTGCCCCACCTCAACAAATATCCGCTGCAGCTTGGTGAAATGGTCCTTCTCTTTGCGCAGGTCAATTATGCCAAGGTCCACAAAATGAACCTTTTTGCCATCTATGAGAATGACCCCGTAGCCCATGATGCTGGTGCCGGGGTCAATTCCCATTATAACCCGCTGTCCGTTGCGAATCATCAGACAGGCAAATTAGTCAATTATATCAAAGCCGGTCCACTTGCGCAGAACCTCGGGCACCACAATGCCCTCTGCGGTCTGGTTATTCTCCAGCAGGGCGGCCACTATACGCGGCAATGCCAGCGAACTGCCGTTGAGGGTGTGTGCCAGCTGCGGCTTGCCGTTCTCGTCTTTGTAACGGAGTTTGAGGCGGTTTGCCTGATACGACTCAAAGTTGGACACGGAACTTACCTCCAGCCAGCGCTTCTGGGCTGCGCTGAACACTTCAAAGTCGTATGTAATGGCCGATGTGAAGCTCATGTCACCGCCGCACAGACGCACGATGCGGAATGGCAGGCCAAGGCTTGCCACCAGTGCCTCCACGTGAGCCACCATCCCGTCCAGAGCCTCGTACGAGTGCTCCGGCAGGCTCAGCTGCACAATCTCTACCTTATCGAACTGATGCAGACGGTTCAAGCCGCGCACATCCTTGCCGTAAGAACCGGCCTCGCGGCGGAAGCACGGAGTATATGCCGTCATCTTCACGGGGAAATCTTTCTGCACCAGAATAACATCGCGATAGATGTTGGTAACAGGCACCTCTGCGGTGGGCACCAGATAGAAATTGTCCACGGTAGCGTGGTACATCTGCCCCTCCTTGTCTGGGAGCTGACCGGTTCCGAAGCCGGAGGCCTCATTCACCATCACGGGCGGCTCCACCTCCAGGTAGCCGGCCTTGCTGTTGAATTCCAGGAAGTAATTGATGAGCGCACGCTGCAGCTTTGCTCCCTTCCCCTTGTACACGGGGAATCCGGCGCCGGTGAGCTTCACGCCCAGGTCGAAGTCAATGATATCGTATTTCTTTGCCAGTTCCCAGTGCGGCAGGGCATCCTCGCCAAGCTCCGGAATCTGACCCTCCATCTTCACGATTACGTTGTCGTCTGCATTCTTGCCCTCCGGCACCTGTGCGCACGGCAGGTTGGGCAGCAGCACCAGCAGGTCGTTCTGCTTCTTTTCCGCCTCCGCCATCTTCTCTTCCAGCGCCTTGGACTGCTCTTTGAGAGCAGCCACCTCTGCCTTTGCAGCATCTGCAGCGGCACGGTCGCCCGCCTTCATAAGGGCGCCTATCTGCGCTGCCTTTGCCTTCTGCTGCTGCAGCAGGGCATCCATCTCGCTCTGTGCGGCACGGCGGTCGCGGTCGCAACCGAGTATCTCGCTTACAATTCCCTTTGCGTCAAAATTCTTGACGGCAAGGCGTTCAACAACAAAATCGGGCTTTTCCCTGAGGAGTTTAAGTTGTAGCATTACTATATCGATTTAATCTTGTTTATCAGGAAGGATAATTACTGTGGTGCCTACCTCCACCCTCTCTTTGAGGTCCACTATGTCTTCATTGCGCATGCGGATGCACCCCTCTGTGGCGCGCGTACCGATGGATTCGGGGAACGGAGTGCCGTGTATGCCGATATCTCTGATGCCCGGCACATCCAGACGGAGGAACCACGGCCCGTAGGCGTCTTTGATGGGACCCTTTCCGTCGTGGAAATCGTGCGGAATGCCAATCGCATAGAGCAACTGGTTGATCTTAAAGGTCCCCTCCGGGGTCTTGTGGTCTCCACGGCGCTGCTTGGGGCCGTAGTTCTCCGCACAAGCGACACCCCACTGCTTGATGACATTCCCGTCCGCGCCCACCAGATACAGCACAAGCGCCGGCTTGTCCACCACCACGAAGGGATAGGAATCCACTTGCGACAGATATTCCGCAAACGGAGCGGGCTGCGGCTCTTCTTCTTGCATCGGCTGCGATACTTCCTCCGGCTGGGGAGGCTGCTGGGGCGTCTGCCTGGAGGCGCACTTAGAACCCGCCAGAGCCATGGTCAGTACCCAGAGAAGAGCTATTGTCAGGACCTTTTTCATAATCTGTGCGAAGATAGCAAAAACTATAAAAAAATAAACGGCTCCGCGAGGGAACCGTCTATTATCTGAAGGGAGACCCTTGAAACGATTACGCCTCGCCCTGCGCCTGCGCGGGGACTACAGAGACGTATGACTTGTTATTGCGGGTCTTCTTGAATGCCACTGTACCATCGACCAATGCGTAAAGAGTATGGTCCCTTCCCATTCCGACATTCTCGCCGGGATTGTGGACAGTGCCTCTCTGACGGACCAGGATGTTGCCAGCCTTGGCTGCCTGACCGCCGAACAATTTAACGCCTAAGCGTTTGCTTTCCGATTCACGGCCGTTCTTCGAACTGCCGACACCTTTTTTGTGAGCCATAGTCTAAACGGGTTTAAGCGATTTCTTCTATTTGAAGTTTGGTCAGATACTGACGGTGACCGTTCTTCTTGTCCATGCCTTTACGACGGATCTTGTGGAAAACGATAACCTTGTCAGCCTTGCAGTGCTCCATTACGGTAGCCTTTACAGTAGCGCCGGCAACGTAGGGTGCGCCAACCTGGACTGCACCTTCATTGTCGATCAGAAGGACCTTGTCAAAGTTAACCGAAGAGTCAACCTCGGCTGCGAGACGGTTCACAAATATCTTGCTCCCCTTCTCTACCTTGAACTGCTGTCCTGCAATGTCAACGATTGCGTACATAAATTAATTTTTAAAAATTAATAGCCGTAAGCGGATATCCTATTAAATACCTCTTTGTCAATGGCTTATCGACTGTCTATAGCCCTTTTGGGGAGTGCAAAGATACGATAATTATTTGAATTGCAAAATATTTGTTTCTACATTTGTAACACTCCTGTTATCTGAAAAACGGCCCATGGTTTCTTATTTCGACAGCCAGCATCCCGCCCGGGGCGACAAGTTTGTCTCCCGTTCTGAAACGGCGCGCGCTCTGGCGAATCAGATAAGGGATAAGAAGTTCTCCACGATATACGCTCCCGCCGGCTACGGCAAGGCAACCCTTGTGCAAAAGGCGTTCAAAATGCTGGAGGCGGAGCGCTACCCGGTGAAGATCGTGACGATGGACCTTTTCAACATAACCACGGAGGCGGCATTCTGCAAGCTGTATGTGGATTCTTGCCGCGGCCATATAGAGGATTACAACCGCGACGCGCTGCTCCCCATCATCATGAATCTGAGCAGCATAAGCACCTCCGCCGCAATCAATCTGCCCCACCTGCTCTCAAGCGTTACCGGCCTTCACTTCGTGATCTATTTCAAGGAGTTCCAGAACCTGCTGAGCATGGACGGCGGCGAGAAACTGCTCAAACTAATGGAGCGCGAGCTGGACAACCACCAGGACGTGGCATACGTTGTGACCGGAGAGCAGCTGAACAAGATGAAGGAGATATTTGAAAGGCGCAAGTTCTTCTACCGCATCAACTGCAACATACCGCTGGAGCCTCTGCAGCAGAGCGACTGTATCTCTTATCTGCGCAACGGATTCCTCAAGAGCGGCAAGGACCTGGACGAAGACACTGCGCTGGAGCTTTACAATATCTCCAAGGGATATCCGCTGGTAATGAACGGTTTGGCAACCATCTGCGACACCGTGGCGCCGGGCTATATCAACAGGCGCACCTTTGCGGGGGCGGTGGAGGCATATCTCGACTCCAGGGAGTACGACTATCGTTTCATTACCGGCAACCTTACCGGGAATCAGGTGAATTTCCTGCGCGCAGTGTGCGACGGGGTGAAACAGTTCAGTTCTTCCGAGGTGCTCCGGAAATATCACCTCCACAGCAGCGCTAATGTTTTCCGCCTGAAAGAAGCATTATCAAAAAAAGAAATAGTAACTTTCGACTCCGAAGAGCGCGCATTTGTCATCGACCCGATGTTTGAGTTGTGGCTCAAGCGGCGCTATTTTGTATAAAACACAGAGTATGAAGAAACTGGTGGTATTGACAGGAGCCGGCGTGAGCGCCGAGAGCGGCATAAGCACCTTCCGCGACAGCAACGGACTGTGGGAGAACTACAACGTTGCCGACGTGGCGACCATCGAAGGGTGGTGGCGCAACCGCTCCCTGGTGCTGGAGTTCTACAACCAGCGCCGCGGAGAACTGGCCACCAAGAAGCCCAACAAGGCGCACAAACTGATTGCGGAGCTTGAAAAGTACTTTGACGTGACGGTGGTCACGCAGAATATAGACAACCTGCACGAGCAGGGGGGCAGCACCAAGGTAATCCACCTCCACGGCGAGGCCACCAAGGTCCGTCCTGAAGACTGCGAGCAGGACTGCAAGACCATAGACGTGGGCTACAAGCCCGTGAACCTGGGCGACACCGACAGCCGCGGAGTGCAGCTGCGCCCCAACATCGTGTGGTTCGGCGAGGCGGTGCCCAAGTTCGATACCGCCACCGGCATCGCCGCGAATGCGGACATGATGCTGATAGTGGGCACCTCGCTGCAGGTATATCCTGCCGCAGGGCTGGTGCAGTATGTCAAGACCGGCACCCCGATATACCTCATCGACCCCAAACCGGTCTATGTCGGCGCCCGGAACTTCACCCAGATTACCGACGTCGCCACCAAGGGCATGGAGAAATTCATGGAAATAGTAAAAACAATGTAGATATGTCTGAGAAGATTGTAAAGTTAATGAACGACAACGCCTTCGCGCGTTGGGGGGCCTTGATTCTGATTGCCTCCATGATGTTTTTTGCATACATGTTCGTGGACGTGATGTCCCCGCTCAAGAGCATGCTGGAGAGTCAGCTCAGCTGGAGCAGCACCACCTTCGGCACCTATGCGGCGAGTGAATATATACTTAACGTGTGCGGCTTCCTGATCCTGGCCGGCATCATCCTGGACAAGATGGGGGTACGCCATACCGGCATCCTCTCCGCATCGCTCATGGTGGCCGGCGCCTGCATCAAGTTTGTGGGCATCAGCGACTGGTTCCAGGGCACCGCGTTCTGCAACTGGCTGGGCTCCTGGTGGACCGCTCTCCCCGGCAGCGCCAAGATGGCTTCGCTGGGCTTCATGATATTCGGCTGCGGCTGCGAGATGGCCGGCACCACCGTATCCAAAGCCATCGCCAAATGGTTCAAGGGCAAGGAGATGTCTCTCGCCATGGGCGTAGAGATGGCTATCGCCCGTCTGGGTGTGTTCGCCGTGATGTGGATTTCGCCGCTGATATACAACAAGTTCGGCACTGTGGTTGCGCCTCTGGCGTTCTGCACCGCCCTGCTCATCATAGGCCTCATCTTCTTCATCGTCTTTACAATAATGGACCGCAAGTTTGACAGTCAGCTGATGGCTGCCGGCCTCATGTCGGAAGAGAAGAGCCCGGAAGACGAATTCCACGTAAAGGACCTGGGGCAGATTTTCTCCAGCAAGATGTTCTGGATCGTGGCCCTGATGTGCGTGCTCTATTACAGTGCCATCTTCCCGTTCCAGAGGTATGCTCCCAACTATCTGGAAGCCACTCTGGGCATAGATGCCGGCACCGCCGCCCATCTGTTCAGCTTCTTCCCCATCCTGGCCATGGTGCTCACCCCGGTCCTGGGCGCATTCATATCGTTCAAGGGCAAGGCGGCCAGCATGCTGCTCATAGGTTCGCTCATCATGGTGGCGTGCCACCTGAGCTTCGCCTTCCTGCTGCCGGCATTCCCGTCGCAGTGGCTCGCTGTGGTGCTGATCCTCGTGCTTGGCGTGTCGTTCTCTCTGGTTCCGGCGGCGCTCTGGCCTTCTGTACCCAAGATCATAGACGAGAAGGTGCTGGGCAGTGCATACTGCCTCATCTTCTGGGTGCAGAATATCGGCCTCTGCCTGGTGCCCCTGCTCATCGGCGTAGTTCTTGACAAGACCGGCGGGTATCTGGCACCAATGTTGATATTCAGCTCGTTCGGAGTACTGGCGTTCTTCTTCACCTTCCTGCTCAAGCTGGAAGACCGCAAGAAGAAATACGGTCTGGAGCTTCCTGAAGTAAAATCAGAACAATAACAACTATAAACAAAACTGAAATGAAAAAGATCTTATCTGCAATCGCTGCCCTCACCCTCAGCGTAATGATGTGCACCTCCTGCGGTCTCACCCAGCAGGTAGCCAATGCCAACCCCTCTTCCAGCGGTACCACAACCGGTAAGGCTCTCCTGGGTCTCTTTACCCAGTATCTCATGGACGGCAAACTGGACACCAGCAACATCAACAACCTGCTCAACCTGGCAACCCTGGCTACCAGCATCCAGAGTCTAAAGGGCAACAGCAACAACCAGTCCGTACTGGGCAGCTTTGCTTCGGGTCTTGTAAACGGTTCCAACAACTCTATCAGCACCACCAACAGCTCCACCATCACAAACCTGCTGTCGTCGCTGGTAAACAATGTGGACCTCTCTTCCCTGGCATCCCTGCTCACCCGCAGCGGCGAGGTTGACACCCAGGCTGCTCAGCAGGTTACCCAGTCACAGGCCATGACCAGCACCACCAGTGCACTTGGCAATATCTTCAAACTGATGAGCATAGCTCAATAATGAAGAGCAGACTTTTTCTGACAATCGGGGGCGCATTAATCTGCGCCCTTGTTGTTAGCTGCCACGGCCAGAAGGCTGGTGTCCCAGAGTTTGACTATGAATCGCTTAACGCACAGGCTGCACTTGAGTATCTGCAGCCTGTGCACCCCGGCGTACGCGGCGAGGTTCCCTTCTGGAACCCCTATTCTTTCAAGTTCATCTACGCTCCAGCGTTTGACCTGGATGATGTAGAGGGTGCGGATTGTTATCAATACACCGTAACGGCGGCAGACAAACAGTTTACCTTCCTGCGCAGCACCCCCCGCGAAGCACTATCTCCCGTATGGAACGAAATCCCGGTAGGGCCCGTACAGCTCACCGTTCAGGCGATGAATGATGACGGCGAGCCCGTGGGCGAGCCGCAGAGCCGCAAGTTTGAGCGCGACAATCCGTTCTATGGGCCGTATGACCCGGCACCGCGCAGCTACCGCGAGGCGGCAGTGATGGCGGCTGAGTTCATCCACAACAGCCCCGTGGCGCAGGGATGGCTGGGCAGCGGCGAACTGCCCAGTCTCAGATATGAGCTCAACTGCTACCCCAACAAAATCTGGGGCGGCACCATCCAAATAGAGTGTGCTCTGGCCCGGCTGAAACCGGAATACGAAGAGGAGGCCTTGAAGGTAGCACACGCCGCAGCTGACGCTCTGATAAGCCATTCCCAGCCGGCCGACGGTGCCCTGCCCTACTTCCCTCCGACATATTACTCCCGCGAAGGGGTGGAATACATCTGGTACATCCAGCGGGTAATAGACCGCAACCGCGACTACACCATGTTTGCCGATGCCGTCATGGCTGCCAATGCCCTTCTGGACCTCTACGATACCACATCGGAGCAAAAGTACTTCGACCACGCCCTGCACATTGCACAAACCTATCGCGACCTGCAGGCAGAGGACGGCTCCTGGCCCGTGAAGGTCAACTGGAACACCGGCGAGTCGATAACTCCGGCGCGGTGCATGCCCACCTCCATCCTCCAGCTGGCGCAGCGCCTGCACGACCGCTATGGCGTGAAAGGGTTTGAAAAGATGATAGCCACCACTGAGGATTGGCTCTGGAAGAACACCATAAGCAATTTCAACTTTAACGGGCAGTTCGAGGATGTAACCGTGACCGACAAGGCCTCTTACCAGAACCTCACCAACTGCATCGCCGTGGATTGCATAGACTACTTCCTGAACAAGCCCAAACCCTCCAAGAAGGAGATTGCAGCCTGCATGGAGATGGCCCGTTTTGCTGAAGACCAGTTCACCCGCTGGCACTCTCCCGTTGAGGAAGATGCCGATGCCGATGCCGACGCCGGCGAATCATTCTCAACCCCGTTCGTGTTCGAGCAGTACTCCTTCCAGTGCCCCATTGACGCCAGCACCGTGGGTGTGGCCAACGCCTGGATGAACATCTATGAAGCCACCGGCGATTTGCTCTCTCTTGCGAAAGCCAAGACACTGGTGGACAGCATAGTAAAAATCCAAGACCCCGACTGCGGATGCATTCCTACCTCCCTCTACCAAGACGCGAGCGTGGACATCAGCGAGCACTGGGTCAACTGCACCTACAGCAGCATCAAAAAGCTGTTACGGCTGGACAGCATCCTCTCAAATGACTAAACCTCAACCTATATGAAAAAATCACTTCTGATTATACTCGTTGCCATGTGCTGCATGACGGCGTGCAAACCCAAGATCCACGGCCTGTCTTTCCTGGACTATGATGTGCTGAATCAGGTAGCGGTGCAGGAATACTTGCAGCCGGTACACCCCGGCGTCCGCGGCGAGGTTCCTTTCTGGAACAAGTTCTCCTTCAAGTTCATCTATGCCCCCGCCTTCGATTTTGACGATGTGGACGGCGCAGCCGCATATGTGTTCTCCGCAGCAGGCGGCGACAATACCATGCTGTTTACCAGCGACACTCCTCGTGCAGCGCTGACCCCCGTTTGGGGAGAGCTGCCGTATGGCGACATTGCCCTGAGCGTACAGGCGATAGATGCCGACAAGCAGCCCGTGGGCGAACCACAGGTACGCAACTTCAAGAAGGACTACCCCTTTATTGGCCCTTACGGAGCCGTCTCGGACGACTATTTTGGAGCCGCACTGAAGGCTGCTGAATACATTCACACCTGCCCCATCGGTCAGCTTTGGCTGGAGAACGGCGAACCCAATCTGGGCTACCGTTTCAACTGCTACGCCTGCAAGATATGGAGCGCCACCGTACAGTGCGAATGCTTCCTTGCCAAGAACAAGCCGGAGCTTAAAGACGAGGCTCTGAAGATTGCCCGTAACGCCGCCGCTGCCCTCATGAAATATGCCCGCCCCGCCGGCGAACCGTTGGCTTACTTTCCTCCCACCTATTTCAGGGGGAACGAGGGCGAAGGCATCACGGGCGTACTTGACCGCAACCAGGAAACCACCATGTTTGTGGAGGCTGTCTGCGCCGCCAAGGCCCTGCTGGACCTGTACGACATTACCAAGGATAAGAAGTATCTGAACTTTGCCCGCAATATAGCCCAGACCTACCGCAACACCCAGGCAGCGGACGGCTCCTGGCCCATGAAGGTGAACTATTACACCGGCGAGCCCACGATTCCAGCTCCCTGCATGCCCACCACCATCCTGCAGCTTGCACAGCGCCTGAAAGACCAGTACAAGGTCAAAGGATTTGAAGACATGGTGGCAAAAAGCGAAGAGTGGCTCTGGAAGAACACCCTCGCCACCTTCAACTTCAACGGCCAGTTCGAGGATGTGCGTGTAGAGGACCACGCCCCGTTCCAGGACCTGACCAACTGCGTGGCGGTGGATTGCATAGACTATCTGCTGGCAAAGCGCAAACCCACTGAAAAGGAGGTCAAGACCTGCTTTGAGATGGCCCGCTTTGCAGAGGACCAGTTCACCCTCTGGAATTCACCGCTTGGTGACGTATACAGCGACAGCTCCCGCGAGAGAATCCCGTTCGTATATGAGCAATTCGACTTCCAGGTGCCCGTTGACCACAGCACCGCAGGGGTGGCTATGGCATGGATGAGAATCTATGAACGCACCAGCAACCTGCTGGCGCTAGCCAAGGCCAAAGCCCTTGTGGACAGCCTGATAAAGGTTCAGAAAGAGGACGGATGCATCCCCACCGTGATGCACAACATGGAAGATTGCAACGATATCTGGGCCAACTGCACGTTCCAGAGCATCACCGCTCTGTCACGGTTTGCAGAACTGGCAAAGTAGGCACGACACGCCAATAAAAAACTCCGGACCCCTGAAAGAGGCCCGGAGTTTTTTATGACCGGAGACTGTTATTCTGCAGTCGCGAATTTCAGCCCGTCGGTCTTGTCCCACTCGCCGCGGGTGAAATCAGGCATTACAACAGGCATGCTGCCGTGCTTGATGGAGACCTCGGTGAGTTCTACCAATGAGCTCCACTCGGCTGCATCGTAAACGTCCTGGTCCAGAGGAAGACCATAGTGGAGGCAGTAGAACAGACGGTAGTCCATAATGAAGTCCATACCGCCGTGGCCTCCCACCTTGCGTGCGACCTCTTCCAGCTCCGCGATAATGGGGTGCTTGTAAGCCTCCATAACCACGTCACGCTCGTTATCACTCATGTATTCCTCAGCATCCAGATCGTCGTAAGCCACAATCTCCATGTTGCTGCCGCCCAGCGCAAGACCCTCGTTGGGGTACTTGTTGGCGAAGCCCTTGGTACCCACAACCTGATACATACGGCTGTAGGGGCGCGGAGTAACCACATCGTGCTCCACAAGGATGGTCTTGCCCTTGCGGGTGCGGATAGTGGTGGTGGTGTGGTCGCCGTTGGCATACTCATAAGCACCGTCGCCATAACGCTTGTCGGCTATAGCCTGGCCTGCAAAGGCGTCGCTGTCCATGGCCACCAGCACATCCATCTTGTCGCCGCGGTGGATGTTCAGATCCTGGCAGATGGGGCCAATGCCGTGGGTGGGATATACGTCACCGTGGTGTGCGCGGTTGTAAATCATGCGCCAGTCACCCTGATAGCCGTCCCAGTAGGGATCCAGGTTGTGGCAGTAGGAACCCTCCACGTGAACTATCTCGCCAAAGAGACCCTGCTGAATCATGTTCAGGCAGTTCAGCTCAAAGAAGTCGTAGCAGCAGTTCTCAAGCATCATGCAGTGCTTGCGGGTACGCTCAGATGTGTTCACCAGGTCCCAGCACTCCTTGATGCTGGTGGCTGCGGGCACCTCTATTGCCACGTGCTTGCCGTGCTCCATCGCATACACCGCGATGGGGGTGTGCAGCTGCCAGGGCACTGCCAGATAAACCAGGTCGATATCGTCGCATTCGCAAAGCTGCTTGTAACCCTCCTCGCCGCTGAATTCATGTATCGCGCGGGGTGCGCCAAGCTGCTCCAGAACCTGCTGAGCCCTCTCCACTCGGTCCGGATAAAGGTCACAGAGGGCAACCACGGTTGCAAACTCCTGGAAAGGCATGCGCCATACGGCGCCGGTACCGCGGTCGCCAAGGCCGATGAGGCCCACGCGGACATTCTCTATTGGTTCAGCGGCAAAGCCCAGCATGCTCTGCTGGTCTGCCGGACGCTCCGGAGTGTTGTAAACAATCTGGTTGTTCTTGATGGTGTAGCCGTACGGGTCGGCTTTCTCACATGACACGGCCAGTGCAACAAATGCTACGATGGCCAGGAATACGTTTATCTTTTTCATTGCTGACAATTATTATTCAAGCATCATGCGGCGGAAGTCGTTGATATCCTCCTGGCTTACGCCTGCAACAGTGAGGAGATACTTCTCTACGCCGTCTGCAAAGGTACCGTTGCCTGCCAGGCTCCAGAAATAAGGAGCGACATCGCTGTATACCCATTTGGTGCGGTTATTCTGGAAGTGCCAGTTGCCGTTGGCATCTTTGTTGGATGTCTCCGAGCTGGACACGCTGTAGCCCAGGGGAGCGAAATAGGTAACCTCGTACTCTTTGGAGATATCACCTTCACGGACTCCCAGCAAGCCGAGCAGCAGGATGGTAAGGGTGCCTGTACGGTCACGGCCAAGGGAGCAGTGGTAATAAACGGGCTTGCCGGCCCTGAGGCTGTTAACGATAAACTCAAAGCACTGTTTTGTTTTTGCAGCATCGCTCTTGAGCATTGTGGTACCGCCCTGCTCGATTACGGGTGCGCAGAAATCCAACGCCTTGAATACGGGAGCAGACAGCACGTCGCTTGTGCCGCGGAGGTCCAGCTGGGCACCGATGCCCTCGTACAGGATTTCTTTCTTGCCCTTGGAGTTCACAGTCTCGCTCTGCATGCGGCCGCCGCGGTATACCATGCGGTATTTAACCTTCTTGCCGCTCAAGGTCTCCCAGCCGCCAAGGTCGCGGCCGTTGCGGCAGGCGTTCTTGAAGAATACCTGATGCAGATGACCTTTTGTATCAAAGGTGCCCTGGGTCATAACCTTGCCGTTTGCACCGGTAACGCTGTATGTGTAATGAGCCTTGGGAACCAGGTTAGTGATATTGACATAGCATGAGCCAACGGGCAATACTGTATCCCGGCTCCATGTGCGATCTTCCAGGTGGAATGTCAAATCACCCGCATCCATATCTTCTTTCCAGCGTATGCTATATTCCTGGGGTCTGTCAGAATTGGGGCTTGTTACAACCTCACCGCTCTCGCTGGGGTTGCCGTTCGCATCATATTTAACGCCGTTAAAGCCACCATAATAGTCATAAATCTTGGTAGTAGACCAATCTTTATCGGGATATGTAACCTCTGTAAGGAACTTCTCTACTGCAGGATTTGTAACCAGGATCTCATCCCCGTTCTTAACCTCTGTTGCAGCCTTTGCATAGGGGTTCTCTACCGGATCTTCTGGATCTGTGATATCGGTAGGTGTAGGGTCATCGGAGGCAGGGTTTTCAGGTTCGACTTGTGGCTCGCATGCAAACAGCAGCGGTAATACCAGCAATACGGTAAGGAGTTTTTTCATTGTTTTATCTTTACGTTATTTGACTTCTATGAGATAATTTTTTTCGAAGGTAGGAAATATTACCGGATTATTACCATCTATTTCGTAACTGCGCTTCTCATCCGAGGAATATTCGGTCACAGTATATGTCTTGCCGGCTTCCAGGCCGCGGAGCTCTATAGCCTCGCCATTCCATTCAGGAGCATAGAATGCATAATACATCGCCCCATCCTTCTCAATGACGTGAGCCTCGGGCTTGTCAAAACACAAGTCGTACAGGTTCAGGTAATTGCCCCGGGACAGCATCTTCTCCGAGTAGATGGGCACCCACTTGCGCAGCAGGGCCTCCTTCTCTTCAGTGAGCAGGCTGCCACCGCACTCAGTAGCGTCCGGATTGGCCTTGGGCCAGGTGAATTTTGTGCCGATAACACCTCCCACGCCAACTTGCGAAGGGAAATCGAGGCCACCGTCACTCAGCTCAACATGATCTGCATAATAAGCAAGGTCGGGGCACATGGCCGCATATGTCTTACGCTTCATGCGGATCTGCGCGCTGGACGTGGGGTCGGAAGCCACCGACTGGTTGAAATACGGCAACAAGTAAAAGTTGATTGCGCATCCGCAGGGGCAGAGCTGCACCACCGCATCTGGATTAATGGCATCCACATGTTCTTTAATGCCCTTCACAAATTCCGGATAACGCTCGCACGCCTGCTCCGGATAATCCAGGTTGCTGGTGGGGTTGTAGTCTGGCTCGCAAAGATTGAGATATTGGCCGTCCAGCTTGAAGCCGTCAAAGCCCCAGTCCAGCATAAAGCGGTCCACCAGGTCCAGGGTGTAATCCATAACCCCCTGGTTTATGGGCGAGAGGTACCAGCTGTCCCACCAGCTGATGTCTTCATGGGTACCGTCTTTCTGTACCAGGAGCAGTTCCGGGTGTTTCTGGGCAAGCTGGCTGCCGGGATCGGCGCACATCGGCGCCCACCACAGCTTGGCCTTGAGGCCCGCATCATGAATCGCCTGCGTCATGCGGCGCATGCCATCGTCTGTGATGCGGCTGTTGGCTTCCCAGTCGCCTTCGCAAATCTGGTAACCGTCGTCCACATCAACCCATTTGAAGCCAAGTTCCACCACTTTGGGCAGGGTTCCTATCACCTCATCTACAGTAAACGTACGCTCATAGCCCCATGCACACCATACCGGCTCGTATGCGTCCGCCGGTGAGACCGGAGGCTCAAAGCCAAAGGTTGCCTGCATATACAGGGTATACTCGCGCAGCGGGTTGAAAAAGTCGCCGCTACTGTGCATTATAAACTGGTCGTATGCCTTCAAGGTATCACCTGGCTGCAGTACCAGCGGCTCATCAAAATCTTTACGGATGCAGGCCTCGGCAGTGTTGCCATAGCGCTTTACCGGCATCGACACCAGTCTCAGCACCGGTTCTGCCATGCCCACGCTGATATTGGCTTCCGGCGTCCACAGGCTTACCATAGGGATGCCACCTCCGTAATCGGGGCCATTCATACCCAGATAGTTGCGCTTTTTAAAACCCTTTTTCACAGGCAGCACCCAGTCAAGGCGTTCCCCGCTGGAAGTGGGTTGGAAAGACCATATCTCTTCCCCTTCCAGACAGATACGGGAAGTCTCCATGGCATCCACCTTGACCGGCTTGGTACCATTATTAATAAAGGATACAGAGCGCACGGTGAGAGAGTCAAAACCCTCCGCGTCCTGGCAGGTGACGATACAATCTACACCAGCTATCACACGGCCGCCGGAAAGCAGGCAGTCGGTGGGTTTGGGGACACAGCCGGCAATCAGCAGCACAAAGGCCGCCACTGCAAATAATCTTTTCATTTATAGTTTGATTTCCTGTCCAAAACGTTCGCGAATCACCTTACGTACCGCCTCCAGCGAAGAGAATGCCCCCGTACCGCCGGCAGCGGTGGTATTCACGGCACCGGTGAGATTGCCTGTGCGCTGACACTCCTCAAGCGGCAGGCCCTTTACAAAGGCGCTCACAAAGCCGGAATTGCAGCTGTCCCCTGCACCAATCGCATCCACAACCTGTTTGTTGAGGAATGCGGGCAGACTGGTGCGGGTGCCGTCCTTTTTAATTAATATGGAGCCCTTGCTGCCACACTTGAGCATCATGGCACTGCCAAGGTAAGGCACGACCTCTGCGATGGCGCTCTCAAGGTCTTTCTTGCCAGTGAGTTCCTGCAACTCTTTTTCATTGGGCATGAACACCGTAATCTTGGGGAGAAGCTTCTTGTAATCGAAAGCCCATTTCTCCATGGGATCCCACTGTGTATCCAAAGAAACGGTCACGCCCTTCTCTGCCGCCAGGTCCAGAATCTTCTCCAAATCGCGCAGCACGCCGCTCTGCATGAAAATAGAACTCAGGTGGATATGTTTTGTTTCTTCAAAGACTTTCTTATCGATATCGTCCAAGCCCATGATATCCATGGAACCCTGGTATGTAAGTACGGCACGGTCTTCACCATAACTCATGCAAATGGATGCGCCGGTAGGCACATCGCCCTCTACCAGATACTTGGTATCCACGCCGCGCGCCTCCAGCGAAGTGCGCACCAGGGAGCCAAAAGAGTCGCGCCCAATCATTCCCACAAAGCAAACCTTGCTGCCAAGCGAAGCCGCATTTGCCGCAAAAATTGCCGTTGAACTACCCAGTGTCACGGTCATGTCCTGGACAAATTTTTCCTTACCGATTTCCGGTTCCGATTCTATTCCGTTGAGTATAATATCAACGTTAAGCTCGCCTATTGCAGCAATGTCGTACTTTCTCATAGTTTCGTTTATTGGTCTACGGTACAAATATAATCTTTTTTTCGAAAGATTTATTATTTCGTTTGGTTTCATATCGAAATATTATTACATTTGCACAAAACCGAAACACTATGAAAATCTACGACACCGCCCAGGGCCGCCGTTCGGCCATTCTCCAGAGGCTTCGTGAAGATTCTACAGTAACCGTATCGCAACTCAAAGAGGCATTCGGGGTATCTGAAGTCACCATACGCAAAGACCTCAGGATTTTGCAGGACCGCAAGCTGCTGGTCAGGGTTCACGGAGGCGCGCTCATGGAGAGCAATACCAACCAGTTGGAACCGGACGAGGATAACTTCAGTTTCAAGCAGACCGTCAATTCCCTTGAGAAAGAAGCCATAGGCCGCGCTGCAGCCGCCCATATAAAAGACGGTGACACCATTCTTGTGGACTCTGGCACGACAGCCCTGGAAGTTGTACGTAACCTCAACAAATTCAACAACTTGACCATAGTCACCACATCCGTGCACGCAATGATGGAGGCGGTGAAATACCGTCGTTTCAAGGTGATGCTGCTGGGTGGTCTGATACGTGAGACCAGCCTGTCTGTGGTGGGTCCGCTGGCAGAATCCAACCTCAAGCTGTTCTACTGCGACAAGCTTTTCCTGGGCGTGGACAGCTTTTCCGTGGAGGCGGGAATCTCCACTCCCAACGTAGAGGAGGCGAGCACCAACCAGGTTATGATTTCCCGTGCGGCGGAGGTCATCGCCGTGTTCGATTCCAGCAAGGTCAACAAGCGCGCGCTGGCATTCATCGCATCGGTAGACAAGATCAACACCATTGTTACCGACAGCGGTTTTCCCCTGAATATGCGCAACCAGTTAAAGTCCATGAACGTAAAGGTTGAGACAGTTTCTATTTAGAAACCGTAAATATGAAACCTTACGAAATGTTTTTTTGCAATAAAACGAAATATTACCGTTCATTTTTGCTTAAATTTGTTCGGCTATAAACAAAATTTTTATGTCACTGAATTACTACACTTACAAAGAGATTAAGCAGCAGCCCAAAGTATGGCTGGAGGCCTGTGAGATACTGCTGCAGCGCAAAGATGAAATCAAGGCATTCATAGACAAGTATACCTCGGAGGGTTTCGAAATCGTAATGACCGGTGCCGGCACCTCTGCATATATAGGTGACGCGCTCGAAACCGCGCTTTTTGACACTCCGTTCAGGGGTGCGCGTGCCATCGCCACCACCGATATCCTCACCGCACCTGAGTTTTATTTCAATAAAGACAGCAAGGTCATCCTGATCTCCTTTGCCCGCAGCGGCAACAGTCCGGAGAGCATCGGCGCTGTAAAGGCGGCAGAAGCCACCGCCGGCCGCATCGCCCATATCTTTATCACCTGCAACGCAGAGGGCCAGCTGGCAGCCCGCAAGGGAGACAACATCCTCTGCATACTGCTCCCTCCCGAGACCAACGACCTTTCTCTGGCTATGACCAGCAGCTATTCCACAATGCTCCTCTCCTGCTCCATGATTGCCAATATCGATAATCTGGAAAAGGACAAGGAGTATATCGCAACCCTCTCAAAATGCGTAGAGGCTGCCATGGAGAAATATGAGGCCGACATTGAGAAGATCGCCCGCCGCGATTTCAAGCGCGCCATCTTCCTTGGCAGCGGCCCGCTCCAGGGCGTAGCAGAGGAATCCCGCCTCAAACTGCAGGAGCTCACAGACGGTGCCGTTATGTGCGCCTTTGATTCTTTCCTGGGCTTCCGTCACGGTCCCAAGGCGCTCGTCAATCCCGAATCGCTCATGGTTTACCTGATTTCTCCCATAGAGCGCATCCGCCGCTACGAGCTTGACCTTATCAGACAGATTCAGGCCAGCAACAACGTCAAGGCAAGTGTGGTGGTCTGCATTAAGGATCCCGGCGTAGAGAGCGACCTTACCATAGAGCTCGGCTTTACTGAAGATATGCCCGCCTGCTACGGTTGCGTGGCATACGTGTTCGCCGCACAGATGCTGGGTATGTTCAAGTCCATCAATTCCGGCCTGAGCCCCGACTCTCCTTCCGTATCTGGCAACATCTCCCGCGTGGTTGAAGGTGTCACACTGTATATATAGTATTAAAGAGTTATAACATGCCAAAGACAGAAGATCTTCTCAAACGCATAGATGCCCTCTACAAAGAGACTGGCATCCCTCGCACCATCTTTGCTGCGTGCCCCAATTCCCCCACCGTTATCCGCGCCAGCCTCAGGGCTGCCAAGCGCAACAACGCGCCCATCTACTTTGCAGCCACCCTCAACCAGGTTGACTGCGACGGCGGATATACCGGGATGACCCAGGAGGCGTTTTGCCGTACCGTACGCTTTGAGGCGGAGCGCATCAACTTTTCCGGACCGGTGATTATTGCGATAGACCACGGCGGCCCCTGGCTCAAGGACAAACAGCGCACTGAAAAATGGTCCGTTGAAGATGCCATGAACGGCGTCAAGAAATCTTTTGAGGCGGCAGTACTGGCAGGATACGACCTGATACATGTCGACCCTACCGTGGACATCAACGTCCCCAAGGGTGAGATTATCGACATACACCTGGTCGCAGCCCGCACCGTTGAGCTGATAGACCATATCGAGCGCTTCCGCAAGTCCAAGGGCATCGCCCCCATCTCTTACGAGGTAGGAACGGAAGAGGTCCACGGCGGTCTTGCAGACGAGACTACTTTTGACACTTTCATCAATGATTTAAAAATAGGGTTGGTTGGTAAGGGACTTGCCGACATCTGGCCGTGCTTCATAGTCGGAAAGGTTGGTACCGACTTGGACACCACCATTTTTGATGGTGAAGTGGCCAGGCGCCTGACGGCAAAAGTCCGTCCTCTGGGAAGCTACATCAAAGGTCATTATACCGATGATGTAGCCAACCCCGAGGAATATCCCCTCTGCGGGATGGGCGCAGCCAATGTAGGGCCCGAATTCACCATGGGCGAATACCGTGCCCTCTGCGAACTGGAAGAGGTTGAGAAACGCCTTGAGAAAGAAGGCAAGGTGGCGCTGCTGTCAAACATGCGCGAAACCCTGGTTGCAGAGGTACACGACTCCCACCGCTGGGAAAAGTGGCTGCATGAAGACGAGCTTGGCAAAGACCTGTGCGAACTTGCACCGGAGCGCCAGGACTGGATAGTGGCCACCTGCTGCCGATACATCTGGCAGCAGCCCCGCACCCTTGCCGCCCGCGGCTTCCTCTATGAGAATCTGACCCGTGTGGGCATTGATGCAGAAAGCGTGGTGCTTGGCCGTATCGAGCGCGATATGGACAAATACTTCCGCGCCTTCAACCTCATCGGACTCAACGATTTGTTGTAAGATTATTATTCATTCATATACAGTAATCAGATGAAACTCAAATCCATCCGTATTCTGACGATAGCGCTGGCAATGCTGGCAGCATCGTCTCAGATGTTCGCTCAGACGCATCAGGTTACAGGCAAGGTGCTTGATTCAAGCACTGGAGAGCCCGTAATCGGCGCCGGAGTAGTAGCTTCCAACGGCGGTGGCACAGTTACCGATTATGATGGCAACTATGTTATCTCAGCTTCGTCCTCCGCCACTCTTACCTTCTCCAGCATCGGCTATAAAACCGTTACTGAACAGGTCGGTGAACGCTCCAAGATCGATGTCAACCTCCAGCCCGACAACTTGTTGCTGGACGAGGTGGTCGTACTTGGTTACACTACCCAGAAAAAGGCAGAGCTCTCTTCTGCTGTGGTTTCGATGAGCGGTGAAAAACTCACCGACGTTACAGCTCCCGATGTCGGCAATATGCTGCAGGGTAAAGTTGCCGGCGTGGTTGCAATGAACTCTTCCGGCCAGCCCGGTTCCGGTGCAGACATCCGCATCCGCGGTACCGGTTCCATCAATGCCGGTGCAGGCCCGCTCTACGTTGTGGACGGTGTAGCAGGCGGTTCTTTCAACCCTAACGACATCGAGACCCTCACCGTGCTCAAGGATGCTTCCGCCACCGCACTATACGGTGCTTCTGCAGCCGGCGGTGTCATTGTCGTAACCACCAAGAGCGCCAAGAGCGATAAGGCAAACGTCAACTTCAAGGCCAGTGCCGGTATCAAGAGAGCCCTCTCCGGCCGTTTCAAACCGATGGATTCTTATGAGTTGTACGATTTCTATTCTGTAATCTACAGCAAGAACAAACTCGCCGGCAACGCTCCCGCATACGATGATTTGGCAAACCAGAACTTCAACTGGATTGACAACTGCTTCAAGACGGGTGTGGTACAGAATTACTACGCATCTGCTTCCGGCAAGTCCGGCAAGGTAAGCTACTACGTGAGCCTCGACCACTACAACGAGCAGGGTTCACTTATCAATTCCGCTTACAAGCGCAACGCAGCCCGCGTCAACCTCTCCGCTCCCATCACCGAGAAACTCATGATGAATGTCCGCCTGAACTATCAGAAAGACCATACCAACGGAGCCAACTGGCAGACACGCGAGGCTTGCTACGTAATGCTCCCCTTTGACGTGCCTTACGTTAAGGACGGCGAAGGCGGATACACCAAAGAACCCCTGCTGGTAAGCTCAAGCAAGCGTTCCGACGGCGGCAAATGGTATTCCACCAACACATACAACGTTCTTCACAACGAGCTTTACAACTACTCCAAGAGCCATAGCGAAAGCATCATGGGCGACTTGCAGTTGATCTGGAACGTAACCGATTGGCTGACCCTCACATCCACCAACCGCTACGACAGTACCAACTCTTTCAGTGAAGACTATTCTGACCCCCGCACCGCTTACGGTTCTCCCAATGGCGACCTTTCCAACGGCAACGCAGAGTGGAACGGTTGGGGCACCACCAACCTCGCCAAGTTCCACAAGACCTTTGGTTCACACGATGTCAACGCAATCGTAGGTTGGGAATATGGTGAAGGCTATACCCGCGACATGGGTGCATCCGGTAACGGTATGCCCGCCGGCCAGAGAGCCCTCAATAACACCATTATGACGGGTGTTTCCGGTAGCGATTACCACAGCCGTTCATGGGCATTGCTGAGCCAGGCCCAGTATTCATACCTTGGCAAATATGTGGTTACCGCTTCCCTGCGTTACGACGAGAGCTACAAGTTCGGTCCCCTGAACCGTGGCGGTTTCTTCCCCGGTGCTTCCGCTGCCTGGATCATTTCAAACGAGGATTTCCTGAATAATTCCAATACATTCTCCTTCCTCAAGCTGCGTGCAGGTTACGGTAAGACCGGTAACGATAATATCGCTGCATTCAAGTATCAGGATACATTCTCCCTCTCTGCACAGTATAACAATGTAGTATCTGCATTCCTGGAGCGCCAGGCCAACTTCAACCTTGGTTGGGAGGAGGCTTACATGGCCAGCGTCGGTATCGATGCCACCCTGTTCAACAACTGGAACGTGACCTTGGACGCATACCACACCATCAATTCCAACCTGTTGCTTGACAGGCCGCTCCCTCCTTCTACCGGTTTCTTCTCCGTGATGGACAACGTCGGCAAGGTACGCAACATGGGTGTCGAGCTTGCTGTTGACGGCTCCATCATCAAGACCAAAGACTTCCGTTGGGATGCCGGTATCAACCTTGGTTTTAACCAGAACCGCGTGCTGGAGCTTCCCGACCATGATGAAATTGTCAATACCAAAGTAGAGGTATCCCAGCTCATCAAGGAGAATCTTGACATCTATTCATGGTATATGCCCAAGTGGGAAGGCGTTGACGTAGAGACCGGCCGTCCCCTCTGGGAGCACCTTGAGTTTGACGAGCATGGCAATGTCACAGAAAGAACCCTTGTGGATACCTATGGCGATGCCACTCCCCAGGTTGTGGGCAGTGCATCCCCCTGGTTCAGCGGCGGTCTGAATACTTCCGTATACTGGAAAGGTTTCACTCTTAGCGCTACCGGAAGCTTTGTTGTGGGCAATAAGATCTACAACCGCACCCGCCAGCACATAATGGATACCGACGGTGCCAAGGCCGGCTACAACCAGCAGTCATTTGACAACGGCCTCGGATGGATTCGCTGGAAGAAAGGCGACCCTGACGGTACCAACTCTAAAGCTACCCACCCGCAAGCCATCAACGGCGGTAACAGCCAGGCAAACGAGTACTCTTCCCGTTATCTGGAAGACGGCAGCTTCTTCCGTCTGAGAAATGTCACCCTGTCTTATGACCTCCCACAGAACCTGATTAACAAGATAAAGATGGGGTCGGCCCGTGTATACGTTTCGGCAGACAATATCTTTACATTCACCCGCTTCTCCGGCATGGACCCGGAGGTTAGCCTGGAAGGCAGCACCTGGTCACTGGCCGGTCTGTATGCCGACAACTACCCCGTCCCCATGTCTGTAGTTATGGGTATTGACATCAACTTCTAAATATGAGCACAGTCATGAAAAAGATATTTGCAATCGGAATTGCCATACTGGCCCTCACTTCCTGCAACATGGATTTCTATTCTTCAGATTCCATGACCTCTGCCCAGCTCAAGGAGAACCCTTCTGCAGCAGTTTATACCACAGACGGTATCTATGCCCTCCTGAAGGACCCCTTGTACTATAAAGAGTCCTACGACGACAGCAACACATACATCCGCTTCCTCTTCCAGCTTTCTGAGACCAGGGGCGACAATGTCTGCATCTCCGGACACTCCACCGACCCGTTCCTGCATCCCTACCGTTATGAGGATCTGGACAACACCAAGAACAACTATTATTTCTGGTGGATCGGTTACAAGATGATCTATGCCGCTAACTCCAACATAGACGGTATCGACCCCAACGAGAGTGCAAGAAGTGCCCACATGCTCGGAGAGAACTACTTCTTCCGTGCACTTATCCACTTCAATTTTGTTTCCCTCTATGCAAGGCCGTATGTGTGCGGTCGTGACAATCCCGGTATCGTCCTTCGCAGGAACATGGATTATTCCAAAACGGAACGTTCTTCTGTAGGCGAATGCTACGACGCAGTTGTTGAAGACCTCAAGACTGCCATCGACTATATGAGCAAGGGCAGCGCCCGCGGCGATGCTTCTTACATATCGGTAAATGCAGCAAAGGCCCTTCTGGCACGTGTTTACCTGTTCATGGGCGACGACCACCTGCAGGATTGCATCGACATTTGCAACGATCTTATAGGAAAGGCTCCTGCAGCTGTCAAGGGCGAATACACCGTTGAGAAGCTGGCAGAGTACCCCAAACATACCTGGGATTCTCCCGAGACCATCTGGTGCGTCCACCTTATTTACCCTACCGACCTGCTGTCAGAAAGCGCTACCATTGGTGCAATGTACTACAAGCAGGGTAAGGAACCCGACAACATCGGTTGGGGCGAGTGGTATTACAACGACGAGCTCATAGAACTCTACAACCGTTATCCCGAGGACAGGCGCTTCAAGGCATACTTCACCTATGAGCCCATGGCCATCCTGAACAACGGCAAGAAGATGGTTTGCTGGCCCGAGAAGCCCGAATCCGGCGACTACTGCGTAACCGGTTATGTCAAGGGCGACGCTGTCACCGCCAATGCAGACGGTTCTTACAGCTTCACTTATGAAGGCAAGAACTACACTGCAAAACCGGAGCAGGTCAACGGCTACACCCGCTATTTCATTGATGCAAACCTTACCGGCGACGCCAGCTACTATAACGGCCGCACTCCCGCGTTTATCCGCGACGATGTGGACGAGGACCTCGGTATCCGTTCTTCCCTCTACGTGAGGTATTACAACACCAAGTTCAGCGGACAGGACGGTCAGCCCACCTTCAGCTCTCCCGCAATTCTCCGTTGGGGTGAGGTATTCCTCAACAGGGCGGAGGCTTATGCCCGCATAGGCGGCAAGGATAAAGAGGCTCTGGACGATGTCAACCTTATCCGCCACCGTGCAGGTCTTGGTGCCGATGCAGACTTCACAACCGCCAACATGGCCGGCCGTGGATATGCATCCGCGCTGGATGTCGTGCTGGACGAGCGCCGCATGGAGCTCTGCTTCGAGGGCGACCGCATGTTCTCGCTGTATCGTAACAAGAAATCCATTGACCGCCGCTACGTGGGTTATCACCCGTGGGAGGTTATCGACTACACCGATCTGCGCATTGCGCTCAAGCTCCCTGCAGACGAAATCAATGCTACAGATCTTGAACAGAATCCGCGTCCCTAATCTATCTGCCAGATGAAAAGATTACTCACATTCGCGGCTGTTATGCTGCTCGCATTCTTCACAGGATGCGGACCTGACGATGACGGCCCGAAAACAGTGACAAAGCCCAAAGAGCTTGCCGACCCAGAACTCAACGTGACCGGCATCCCCTCGGCTCCTGTCGAATCTGGCTCTTCATTTACGATGACTGTCTCCACCAAATCCAAGGGGGCAGTCACCGTGAGTGTAGACAAACCCTCCATTGCAAGCGTATCTGCCAAAAGTGATATGAAATATGAGATTTCTGCCGTTTCTGCAGAGGAGACAGAGGTCAAGATTATCATTGCACAGGCAGAGGAGAAGACGGACGGCTATGCCGCAGCCACGAAAGAGGTATCTTTCAAGGTATCCGGCTCCGGTAATGTAACCCTGCCCGGTGCCGACAGCGAAATAGACGGTACCGCCGTAACGTTCCTGGAGGTAGAAGGCGAGGTTGCCAACCCCGAAAGGGGTCTGTACCAGGCCTACGAGATCCACACCAACACCGCAGCCATCTCCGCGATGGATGTCAAGAGCAAACTCACCACCGGCCATACCCTGTGGCTGCTTGAGTTCTATCTTACAGACTTCATGAGCGGCAATATATCATCCACCTATCTTAAGAAGATGGAGGATATATTCACTGCCATACGAGGCGGCGGTGCAAAGGCAATCGTACGCTTTGCATATCGGGATAACAACAATAATCTGGATCAGGACCAGGAGCCTACCGTTGCCATCACGCTCAAGCATGTGGAGCAGGTAAAGCCCATCCTCACCAGTTTTGAAGATGTACTGTTTGTGTTGCAGGCCGGCTTCATCGGTTCCTGGGGCGAGTGGTACTATACCACCCACTTCAACAAGATGGAAGACCGCAAGGCCCTCACCGACGCCCTTCTGGACGCAGTGCCCGTATCGCGCCAGATCGAGCTGCGCACACCGGCTTTCAAAATGAAGATGTACGATCTTTCAGTGAAGGATACCATCACCGCAGCCACTGCGCACGACGGTTCTGCCATCTCCCGCCTGGGCGGCCATAACGACTGCTTTGGTGCCGATGCCAATGACTCCGGCACTTTTGAAAGCGATGCAGCCCGCAAGTTGTGGAAAAACGACACCAAATACACCATCATGGGTGGTGAGACTTGCAAGGTATCGGAATACTGCCTGTGCCCTGCGACCCTCCAGGATCTTGCAGATTACCACTGGACATACCTGCACGACGGATACAACCGCGACGTTTTGTCCCGCTGGCAAACCGACGGCTGCTTTAACGAGATCAAGTCCCGGCTTGGATACCGGCTTGTGTTGAAGGATGTCCATTACGACGCAATTGAGGCGGGCAAGAAGTGCAAGCTTACCATCCGTCTCTATAACAACGGTTACGCTGCGCCCATGAATCCCCGTGAAGCATGGTTGGTATGGGTTGATGCAAGCGGCAAGGAGGTCAAGACCATGTTGGGTGTGGATCCCCGCACCTGGCAGCCCGGTTACAATGCCGTGGTAAGTTATTTCACCCCCTCTTCTGCCAAAGGCACCCTGTATCTGCAACTGTCAGATCCGTTGCTTTCTGACAGGCCGGAGTACAGCATAGCTCTTGCCAACAAGGACGTGTTCGATTCCAAGACCGGACTCAACAAACTGTTTGAGGTCAAGTGAGAATAGCTGCACTTGCCTTTGCCGCAGTTGCGGTCATTATCTCCGGATGCCATGATACGAGTGGCGTCCGGGGATATTGGTCTTCTCATACACCGGACATATCCGATTATGCCGCCGCAGAGAACGAGTTCGCAGACTTTGCGCTTCTTGCCGTGCAGGCGCCCGAGAAAGATGCTTTTGCCGCCATAGACATGCTGCTGGACAAGGCGCGCAAAGACGATGTAACCTATCTGGTATACACAGATCTGATTGCCCGCGGATTCAGCGTCATTGCGTCGCCCTGCCATTCCTGCGCGATATTCCAACACGCGGCAGGCAAGATCCTCAAACAGGGCATACTGGACGGTTTTGCGGCAGAGGATTATAAGCTCCGCCTGGAATCCTGCCTGCACAACAGGGTTGGTGACCGCGCAGAAATCCCCACTTGTGAAGAAGACCCCGTGGCGCTTGATGTGCGGACCCTTTTCCTGGTTGTGGACCAGGATTGCCCCACGTGCCGGGAATCGATGCAGAAATTTTCTGGCGACGAATGGTCAAACACCTGTCGGATAGCCCTCTGCTACGGTCGCGGCCCGCTGCCCGACACAGAAGAATGGGAATGCCACAGGCTGGCTCCCGACCAAACCATTATCGATACCAGGCAAGGCCCTTTTTATTTTGTATCATCCCCAAACGGAACCATTGAAATCTCTTATACGCCCGTTAACAAAGAACAATAACCATTATCATGAAAAAGATACTTTTCCTCCTGTTGTTTGTAATTTCATTGATGGTATGCTCTTGCGACGAAAAGCCCGTCGTGGAGCCCGACGACCCAAATGAAAACACCGACCCTTCTGACAAAGAAGATGAGCAGACGGGGCCTCAACCCGGAACATACAAGTTTGTGGCTTCTTCGCTCAAGGGAAAATGGAATGCGGGGGACCAGGTTTACGTTCATGGTAAACTGGGAGCGTATGCAGAGGTCGTGACCCTGACAGATATCTCTGCCGACGGCAAAACCGCAACCGCGCTACTCGGGGATGTAACTACCGCGCCTGCAGATCCCGACGGTCTATATGCCGCTTGGCCTGACGAGGCCGTAAAACATGCCAAGGGCAAACTTGGCGTCAAGACAAGTTTCTCTGACTGCGACAGGCTCATGACGGTTGCTTACCTGCAAGGCGACACCTTTACGTTCATTGACGTAGCGTCTGGGCTGGCTTTCACGATAGATGGTGATTTTAACAGGTATGCCCTGGCCTCCAACAACAAAAACGGCCTTGATATCACCGACTTTGAGATTGAATACACCTCCAGCACATGCGTGTTCACAAACAAGCAGAATTCCGGTTATCCTTATCTGTACGGCCCTGTGGCATCGGGCAAGCAGGTATTCATCTGGATGCCAGCAGAAATGTCTTTCAGTAAGGGCCTGACAATCTTCCTGGGCAAGGATGACGATTGGACAGGCATCTATAATCTCACAGATAACGTTACCCTTGAAAGGGCAAAATGCAAGGATCTTGGCAATATCACCGCCTATGTCCAGCCTTACGACGGCCCCGCTCCCAAAATGCCTGAGGTAACAGGGAAACCTACCAAACTGACAGTCGGCCTGCAGGAATTGTCCGGAATCTGCCTGAGTGCAGAAGAAGACTTTCTCTGGGCCGTCGGGGACGAGGGCGACCTGGCCAGGATTGATTTTGACGGCAAAGTACTGAGCTCCTTCCATATAGGTGGAGACAGCGAGGATATTTCCCGCAACCCGGAGACCGGCGACCTGCTTATCGGTCTGGAGCCCCAGGGCGTAGGTGTTGTAAAAGGTCCCGATTTCAACACCAGGGTAACTACCCTCTTCAACCTTTCTGCCTGCAGCGGTTATGGCAATTCCGGTGTGGAAGGTCTTGCATACTACAAGGACGGGAAGGTATTCGTAGGGGCCCAGTCCAACTCCCACCTGTTCCTCTGCGACCTTGCAACCGGGAAGGTAGAGTGGAATATCAAACCGTGGGACAAGTATCTCCTTACAGAAATCGGCGGACTATGCTATGACGCCAAAACCGGCTGGCTTTGGGTGATTGACTCGGAAGCCAAGAAAGTATTCGTACTCGATGCAGAGAAACTCCTGGCCTCCGATGCAGATACCGACCAGCAAAAAGTATATGATGCCCTGCTGGGTGCATACCCAGTAACGGAAGCCGCCAACCCGGAATCCATTTGCGTAGACCATAAGAACGCCTGCATCTGGGTGGGTGACGACTACGGCGATACTTCTTACATCTACCGTTACGACATGACCGGCCTGGACGATTTCATAATCAATGAATAGAACCATGAAAAGACAACTCATTGGGGCTTTTGGCCTCTCACTGGCGCTTGTGGTTTCTTGCAAACAAAAAGAAACCGAGCCGCAATTGCAGTATTATATCACCCCTGAGACATACGATATAGTATCGGTAGAAGCACCCGCAGCCGATGCTGAAATCCGCAACGTGATATTCATGATTGGCGACGGCATGGGCCTGGAGCAGGTGAGCTGCGCGTGGGTACTCAACCACGGCAAACTCAACCTGGACAATATGCCTTACACAGGTATTTCCAGGACATATAGTGCCAGCGACCTGATTACCGATTCCGGTGCGGGCGGAACCGCGCTGGCTGTGGGGCAGAAAACCGACAACGGCCATGTTGGCAGCGATTCCGAGGGCGAGCCCCTGTACTCCATGCTTGACAAGGCTGCCAAGCTTGGCAAAAAGACCGGCGTTGTGGTAACCTGTCATCTTGCCGACGCCACCCCCGCCGATTTCTGCTGCCATGACGATTACCGCTATCACTACGATGCGATTATTGCCGATTATGCGGAGGGTGGTGTTGATTACATTGCCGGCGGCGGACGCGACTACTTTGGCCCCAAGCGCGAGGACGGCCGCGACATTGTGGCGGAGATGAAGGATAAGGGCTACAACTACGCCACTACGCAGGAGGAGCTATTGGCGGCTCCCCTGCCCGTTCTGGGCCTGATGTCAGACGACAACCTGCCCGTGGCGCAGGAGCGCGGAGACCTGTTCCGCAAGATGACCGCCCGCGGCATTGAAGCGCTCAGCGAAGCTGCCGGTGAAAAGGGATTCGTTATGATGATAGAAGGTTCCAGCATAGACGATTGGCAGCACGAGAATGATATTGAAAAGGCTATGGAAGAGCTGCTGGACTTTGACCGCACCCTGGGCGACGTGCTCCAGTGGGCTGCGGCCGACGGCCATACTTTGGTGGTGGTCACCGCCGACCATGCCACCGGCGCCCTCACCTTGCAGGACGGTGACCTTGAAACCGGCCGCATCGGGGTAGCCTTTGGCAATCAGTCCCACAACGGCATCGCCGTCCCGGTATATGCATGGGGTCCCGGCTCCCAGTTCTTTACCGGCATTCGGGAGAACGCAGAATGGGGGCAGCTGATAGCATCCTTTATAAAATAGAGGATCGAATTGTAAAAAAAAAACAGGTGACTCAACTGAGCCACCTGTTCTAATTTTACTACTGTCAAAGGTTAGGGAAGAGCTACTTCCATAAGAGCAACCTCACCAGCAGCTGCGCCCTGAGGGAGAACACCGGTTGTGCCCCAACCACCGTTGTAAGCAACGATACCGAGTGTGCAGCTACCAGCCTTGTTAGCGTTAACAACGCTGCGGAGGAAGGATACCTCTACGGTTGCGATACCATTCTTAATAGCACCGGCGCTCTCGCAGAAAGAGGTAACTTCCTGCTGGGTCAGGTGACCGCCTTCGCCCCAAGCATCAACACCGTCTACACCGTCAAACAGGTAGATGTTCATGTCGTCCATGTCACGAACGGTATTGTTCTCGCCAAGGAAACCGGTTTCGCACTCGAGCATGTACTCGTAACCGATCTCGGACCAGAGCCAGGAAGCACCGCCGGTTGCAGGATTGCCGTCAGAGTTTACGAAAATCTCGAAAGGAGCGGAAGTCTGAAGTGCACCGTCTTCGCCCTCTTCCTGGAGCTCGTACTCAAAGTAAACATAAATGTTGCTTTCATCTGCGGTAGCTTTCAGAGTGAGAAGGCCGGGGTAAGCGCTGGTTTCACCAATCTCTGCAACAGCCACATCCTTGAGAGCAGCCCAATCTGCGAATGCACCATCGATAACGACAGCTTCCTTAGGCTCGTCCTTAGGTTCGTCCTTGGGGTCTTTGTTGGGATCATCGGGTTTGTTGCATGAGCTAACCATGCTAACCATTGCAACAGCAGCAATGATAGTTAAAAAGATCTTTTTCATTATTTGTTGTTTATTAAGGTTGAAAAATAATATTCACTCTCGCAAATATAGTATATAAATGCATGAATACCACAGATTTCACATAATGTTTCGATTTTTTTGAATATTTTTTTAATTCAAAACGTTTCGAAACATTTTGAAGCATGTATTATCCACTAATTGTTGCGTTTGAGCGTTTTTATGTGTACTTTTATATCGTTAAACAAATCATTTCACTTATCATGAAAAAGTCTTTTATTCGTTTTGCTGCTTTGATAATGGGTGCGATTGTAGCATTCGCTTGCAATAAGGACCCTCAGAACAATCCCGATAATCCCGACAAAGACAAGGACAACCCCAAGGATGAACAGGTATGCTCCGTCCAGATTACTATCGACGGTGACTTTGCCGATTGGGACCAGATAACCGCTGAGACTGCCGGCAAAGACGATTGCCTGGCAATGCTCAAGGCAGCAGGTGCAGATGAACCCGTCCAGATGATAAAGACGGCCTCTGATAAATTCAATGTATACTTCTACGCAGAGATTCTTGTAGAAGCGCTTCCCCAGACATCTATCTGCGGTGAGTGGGGCGATTCCTGGAATGGAGTCACTGGCTATAAGGGCGATGAGGACAACGACCGCGTCCGCGAAGTATTCAACCTCTTCTTTGACCCGGACGGCAATGTGAATACAGGTTTCTACACTTATGCCGATGGCGAAGGCGAGCCTGCAATCCCCGGCCTGGGCTGCGAGCAGTGCTCACAGGAGTTCTTCTTCTTCAATCCCGACACCCGCAAGCTTGGCGTTGCATGGAACCAGACCAATATCGGCCCCAAGACCGTCAAGGATGCCAACGGCAACGATGTGCCTTACGATTACAATGGCGATTACTTCCAGCAGGATGAGTGGAATGCCGCAGGCACCGTTCCCCAGTGGGGTTGGCAGAATACAGGTAACGGCGAGGGTGACAACATCGCCCCCAAGCCGGAGAACCTGAAAGCTGCGACCGTCGGTACAAAAGTACGCGTAGAGTTCGCTATTGAGAAGGCAGACCTCGTTAATCTTGAAGATACTGCCACGGAATTTGCATGGGGTGTCTGCTACCGCTGGACCACTGACTACTCCTCTGACCTCGGTCCCATCCGTGCAGCATACAGCAACTAAAATAATATGAAATATACGCATCTTGTATTGGCGCTGGCCATCGCCTGCTGCCTCACGCTGGAAGCATGCGATGAGAAGAATCCGATTGACGACAATCCGGAAGAGAATGTAGACCCCAAGGACCAGGACCCGAAGGATGTAGACAAACCCGAAAACCCGGACGACCAGGATTTCTCTGAAATACCATTTGTCTGGAGCGAAGACGAAACCCTGGACGCAGGGCTTGCGGTAGAAGAGTTTAAGGAACTTGACGGGGATGTGACAAACCCGGAGCGCGGTTTCTACTACCCGTGCTACCTTCCCATGTCCAATCCCAACCTTTCCGTAAACACCGTCAAGGGCCAGCGCAAGCAGGGTCGCACCATCCTTTATACCGAGTACAAGCTGGACAAATGTATGGACTCCGATATTCCGGAGAGTTTACTTACGGCAATCCAGAACAACTTTGATGCATTGCGCGAAGGCGGTGCCAAGTGCGTGCTGCGCTTCTGCTACAAGGATAATGAGGCCACATCCAACAAACCATGGGATGCAGAGGAGCAGTGGGTAATGCGGCACATAGAGCAAATCAAGCCCCTTCTGCAGAAGAATGAGGATGTGATAATGCTGTTCCAGGCAGGATACGTCGGGGTTTGGGGCGAATGGTACTATACCGACCATTTTGGCATGAACCCCCGTACCAGCGACGACTACCTCCCCCGCAAACGCGTCCTGGATGCCATGCTTGAGGCATTGCCCGCTTCCCGCCAGGTTGCGGTCCGCACCCCCGACTTCAAGATGCATATGTATGGCCTGTCGCTTGCCGATACCCTCACTGCCCAAACTGCGCACGACGGGTCGTCGGTCTCCCGCATAGGCGGTTACAACGACTGCTTTGGGGCATCGGCAGACGATTACGGAACTTTTACCGGGAACAATTCCCGTCCCTTCTGGAAGGGCGACACCAAGTATACCTTCATGGGCGGCGAGACATGCGCGGTATCCGACTACTGCAAATGCAAGGCCTCCATTAAGGATATGGAAGACTATCACTGGTCGTATCTGAACATCGACTATAATACCAGCGTATTGAGCCGCTGGAGAAAGGACGGCTGCTTTGAGCAGATTCTCCGCCGCCTCGGTTACCGCATAATTATCGGTAAGGTAAAACATACCGCCACACCGCAGGTTGGCGAGCCATACAAGGTTGTCCTTTACCTGCGCAACAGCGGCTTTGCCGCATTTATGAATCCGCGCGACGCCAAGCTGGTGTTCGTAGCCGACAATGGCGAGAAGAGCACCTTTGACCTTGGCAGCGACCCCCGTACCTGGCAACCCGGAGGCTACAGGATAGAGACCTCCTTTATCCTGCCAGCTGCAAAAGGTACCTTGTACCTGCATCTTGCAGACCCCCTGCTGCCCGAACGGCCAGAATTCAGCGCCGCCCTGGCAAACGAGGGTGTCTGGGACGCAGCCACCGGCTACAACAAACTGCTTGAGATCAAGTAAAGGGTATGGCACAAAAGAAACATAACTGGCTGCTGTACGCCATAATAACGATGCTCACATGGGGCGTCTGGATGACCTTCTCCGACCCTACCCTGGGCGACACATATCTGGGAATATCCAAGGACTTCCCCTCCGAGATGGTGTATGTCATCTGGGCCCTTTCAATGATTCCCTGCGCCATCTTTGCGCTGTTCAACATCAAATGGAAGCTGGATGTGAGACCCAAATCGGTACTGCTGAGCATGGGCGTGGGGCTGCTGGGAGCCGGCGGACAGCTGGTGCTGTTTTTGGCGCTCAAATATGCCCCCTCTTACCTTGTGATGCCCATGATCTCCGTGGCTCCCATCGTTACGGTGCTGCTCTCCGCCACCATCCTCAAGGAGAAGGTGTCAAAACTGGGCATAATAGGCATTATCCTCGCATTTGTGGCAATTATATGCTTCGCCATCCCTTCCGACAAGGAGGGCTCGGTTACCAGCTGGATATGGATTCTGCTGGCGGCTGTTGTATTTATATGCTGGGGCATCCAGGCTTTCGTGATGAAGCTTGCGAACAACCATACCCCCGATGCGGAGAGCGTGTTTGTATACATGGCAATCGCCGCCGTGGTGCTTATCCCGGTGGCATTCCTGCTCAAGTCTCCGAGTGAGCTCACCGCATATGGCTGGGCCGTTCCCACCAAGGTGTTCTTCGTGCAGATTTTGAACGCCATCGGCGCTTTCACGCTGGTTTACGCCAACCGTTACGGCAAGGCGATGGTTATCGCACCGCTGGCCGACGCATGCTCGCCGGTTATCTGCTGCCTGCTTTCCATCGTGCTGCTGGCCATCGCCGGCCTGGACGCCATCCCTTCAGTATGGCAGATTTGCGGCATGGTGGCAGCCATCAGCTGCGTATTCATCTTCAGCAGGGAATAAATGCGGCTGCTGCGCCTTTTCGCACCTCTGGCGGTAATGTATATCGCCGCCTGCACCCCGCGGCCCTTTGTGGAAGGCGATGACCTTCCCGGGCCGGAGTTCGAGGGGAAGCCGGTGTATCTGGGATACACAAGTGTAGATGCGGGTGTCCACGGCCTTTCCGGTCTCTGTCTCACCGCCGGCGGCTCTGCGCTATGGGCGGTGGGCGACAAAGGCTGGTTCGGCCAGATGGATTTTGACGGCGTCGCCACAAAATACTGGGGCAGGATTGCCGATATGGAGGGAATCACCATCGACCCTGCAACAGGCTCACTGTATATCGCGCAGGAGAGCGCCAGCCAGTCGGTGGCACGCGTAAAGGGGCCCGATTATACTGCAGACGATTACGAAGTGCTGTTCAAGGTGAAGGATGCCTTCGGCAACCTTAACAGCGGACTGGAGGGAATCACGTTCTATAAAGACAACACGCTGTATGTCGGCACACAAAAGGGGGCCAATCTCTATCTGTACAATCTGGAAGGCGAATGTCTCTCTGCGGTGAGTCTTAAGGAGATTGCCTCGGATATCATAGAGGTCGCCGGCCTGTGCTACGACCCGGAGCGCGACTGGCTGTGGGTATCAGATTCCGAATCACACCGCCTGTATGTATTTGACGGCGCTGCCACAACCATGCTGACATACTACCCTGTCCCATTCATAGCCAACAACGAATCTGTGTACATAGACCGCGCCCGCAACTGCGTATGGGTGGGCAGCGACGAATCCACCCCAAAACTCTATAAACTGCAATTCCAAGGATTGTAGCAATCTTTGTTGTATATTTGTTGCAACAAAGAGTATCATCATGAGAAAATCCTTCTTTTTTGTGGTTGCAGCGGTATGCTGCTGTATGTTTATTGCCGGTTGCAACGGCTCTTCCAAAGTTCCCGAGCTGGATTATGAGGCGCTGAACGCGCAGGCTCTGGAGGAGTATCTGCAGCCCGTGCACCCCGGTGTACGCGGCGAGGTCCCCTTCTGGAACAAATTCTCTACCAAGTATATCTACGCTCCCGTTATCGATTTTGACGATGTAGAGAACGCTGTGGGCTATACATACACCGCAGAGGCCGGCGGGCAGTTCTTTGTGTTTGGAAGCGAGAGCCCCCGCACCGCCCTGAGTGAGATCTGGAACGACATTCCGGTGGGTCCCGTGACTCTTACCGTGCAGGCATACGACGGACAGGGAGAGCATCTGGGCGAGCCTCAGAGCCGCACATTTGAGAAGGACAACCCTTTCTGCGGCCCCTACGACCCCGCGCCCAGAGGCTACCGCGAAGCCGCGATAATGACTGCCAAGGCACTGCATGACAGTCCGCTGGGTCGGAGCTGGGTGGCCGGTGGCAAACCCGATACAATCTATTATTACAACTGCTACCCCTGCAAGATCTGGAGCGGTATAGCCCAGACCGAGTGCTTCCTTGCCCGCGAGGTGCCCGAATATTACGATGCGGCGCTGCAGATTGCCCGCAATGCCTGCGACGGCCTCATCGCCTTCTCACAGCCGGAAGATGCGCCGCTGGCCTTTTTCCCTCCCACATACTACTACGCAGACGGCTGGGAAGAGAAATCCAGCGTACTCCGCTTTAACAAGGGCAAGACCATGTTCCTGGAGGCCACTTATGCAGCAAACGCCCTGCTGGACCTCTACGACCTTACACAAGAGCAGAAGTACTTTGACCATGCGGTGGGTATTGCCAAGACCTATCAGAAACTCCAGGCAGAAGACGGTTCCTGGCCCGTTAAGGTGCTCTACGAGACGGCGGAACCTGTGAACGGCGCCCGCTGCCTTCCGGCAGACATCCTTATGCTGGCCAACCGCCTCAAGGTGAAATACGGTGTGGAAGGCTTTGAAGAAATGGTGGAGAAAGGTGAGAAATGGATGTGGGACAACACCATCTCCGGTTTCAATTTTGACGGACAGTTCGAGGATGTGCCCATCGAGGACAAGGTTCCCTACCAGAACCTCACCCACTGCACCGCCGGCGACTGCATGGAGTATCTGATGACCAAGCCCGAACAGAGCGAGAAAGACCTCAAAGCCTGCTGGGAGATTGCCCGCTGGGCAGAGGACCAGTTCACCCGCTGGCACTCCGAGATAGAGTACGAGGCTAACGCCCTCAGCGCCGTGGACAGCGTATTCTCATCTCCCTTCGTGTTTGAGCAGTACTCCTGGAGGAACCCTGTGGATGCCAGCATCGCCAAGGTTGCCAACAACTTTATGCATCTCTACAACAAAACTGGCGACAAGCTCTGCCTGGCAAAGGCCAAGGCTCTGGTGGAGACCCTGATCAAGATTCAGGATCCCGAGACCGGCACCATGCCCACCATGCCCAACAGCGAAACCAAGTATTCCCAGGACGACATCTGGGCCAACTGCGTATACTACAGCATAGGAACCCTGATGAGAATGTCTGAAATATATGAAAATTAGTCTGCGCATCATAACACTTGCGGCGGCACTGCTGCTCTCGTTTGGCCTGAAGGCTCAGGTCACTGTGGCCGATCCCGCCCGCCGCGGGATGGATCCGGAGCGCCTGTCGCGCCTGGACGATGTGATTGAGGAGTGCATCGCAGAGGGGAACATCCCCGGCGCCGTGGTCAGCGTAGTGCGCAACAACAGCATCGTCTATCTCAAGGCCTACGGCAACAAGTCTCTGGTTCCAAAAGTGGAACCCATGACTGTGGAAACCATTTTCGACCTCGCCTCGCTTAGCAAGTGCGTGGGCACCACCCTGGCTGCGATGCAGCTGATAGAAGGGGCGTACATCCGCCTGACAGACCCTGTAAAGAAGTATATCCCTGAGTTCAAGCCGTGGGTTGACCCCGCAACCGGGGAGAAAGTGGATATAATTATCCGCGACCTGATGACCCACTCTTCCGGCATAGATGCGTATTACGATGCCGACAAGCTGGTAAAACGTTTCGGCACCAACCAGCCCGACTCCCTGATGCGGGTCATCGCCACTGAGGCGGGACGCAACTTCCGCCCCGGCACCGACTTCCTGTACAGCTGCCTGAACTTCATAACCCTGCAGAACATCATCCAGAAGGTTACAGGGCAGAAGCTGTGCGACTACGTGCAGGAGCACATCTTTGACCCGATGGGACTGCGTCACACCTGCTATTTCCCCCTTGCAGACGATTGCCTCACGCCACTCGCACACCAGGAGTTGCTGCCGCTGGTGGCGCCCACAGAGATGCAGGCAAACGGCAAGCCGCTTATCGGCGCGGTGCATGACCCGCTGGCGCGTCTGGGTGGCGGCGGCAATTCAGGCAACGCCGGCGTTTTCTCAGATGCGATGGACCTCTCCCGCATCTGCATGATGATTATGGGGCGCGGGCACTTGTATGAAGACAAGTTCAACGGCTATCCGGTGCCGGCGCAGAGGATTCTCAGCGCCTCTGCAGTGCGCACCATGGTAGCCATTCCGCCGGAAAACGACCCCAAGGTGGGACGTGCACTTGGCTGGGACAAGAAAAGCGAGCACAGCAGCCCGCGCGGCGATTTGTTCAACCCCGAGACCACCATCATGCACACCGGATATACCGGCACCACCCTGTTGATTGATATGCAGACCCGAACCGCGATTGTGCTGCTCACAAACCGCGTCCACCCCACAGACGACGGCCTGGTTGGCCCTCTGCGCAGCAAAGTAGCCAACATCGTGGCCGGATCGATTATTCAGTAAGATTAAATAACCTCAACGTCGGCGGAGGGCATCCAGCCCTGACGGCCGTCGGAGATTTCTACCTTGAACCATGTGCCAAGGCGGTCCAGGATTTCTACCTTTGTCCCCTCGTGAAGTATGAAGAGCGACTTGCCCTCCTCTCCGGGCGAGCTCTTTACAGACGATACGGGGAGCATCACGATGCCCTCATCCTCACTCAACACGTCGTGGCGTTCGCTGAGCGAGAAAATGTAGGCCGATATCATCAGTACGAAGAGCACGCACGCCATAATGAATGCGAAGCGGCGCCACCCTATGCTGCGGAAGTATCTGAAGCCCAGCATGCAGAGCGCCACCAGGGTCATCAGCACCAGCGCCGCCCACGCCCAGGCATTGCTGGAAAGCAGGTATTTGATGTCGCGCACCCATTTTACCAGGATGAACTCCGGCACCACCTCTATGCGGTCCAGCACAGATTCGCGGGCGATGCCCAGGTTGAACTTTGCATCGGCGTTTGAAGGGTTCAGCTTGAGAGCACGCTCGAAATAGAGAATCGCCTCTCCCAGCTGCCCCGTCTTGTAATACGCATTGGCGATATTGTAGCACAACCGGTCTGAGGTAAGCCCCTGCTGCTCTATTTGCAGATACTTGTCAAGGGCATCCTGCCACTGTCCTGCGGCATAATCTGCCGCAGCATCTTCCCAGAGGGTGTCATCTGCAGCGAATGCGCTGAAACCGACCAGAAGCGCCGCAATCACGGTAGCGACCTTCTTTGCTGTGCGGGCGCTGCGTTTCACGCCGCTCTCAATGGCCGTAATGGTCTCCAGGGCGTCGCGGTACTGGTATTCCATCTGCTCCGGAGTGTAATCTGGAGCATAGCGAGCCTGCTCGCATGTGGATATGATATTCATAAGACGGTCCGTTACATCCTGAGGCACGCCGCGGGATGCGAGCGCCTCGCTGATATTGTCTTTGCTGAGGTCTGATACGGGCATGGTGAGTTTGTCGCTCACATAGCCCATCACAGCCTTGTGCAACTCTTCGTAATAAGCTCCCACGAGTCCCTGCTGCAGATATCCCTTGCTGCGGCGCAGACGCTCCGTGGCCATCTTGTTAGCCCTGCGGTTGCGGGTGCCGGCCACATCGGCCATCATCTTGCGGCGGCGGTTGATTATCGCGCAGAGGATAAAGAACAGCGCCACTATCGCCGCCAGAATAGCGTAGAACGGCCATGATGTCACAAAGAAGCGCCCCTTGGGCACGAGACCCGCACCGCCGGTGGCGATATAGCGGATGTCGCTGCCTATGTTGCGCACGCTCTGGCGCACACCGCCGGCCACGCCGCCACCATCTACCACCTCAACGCCGTCGGAAGATACCTTTATGGTAACCTCAGGAGCCTGAGTGGTGACATACGCGCCCTTTGAGATATCGTAATAGCTATACTTTATCGGGCCGATGGTGAAATCGCCATAGCTGCGGGCGATGAAGGGGTACTCGAAGACCTTGCTGCCGCCGGTGCCGTTGGCCTCCGTGCGGTCTGTGGTCTTCACGTCGTATACGTCAAAATCGGTGGGGAAATCTATCTTGGGCGCGGAGAGCATGGTAACGTTACCCTTGCCGCTCACGGTGACAATCAGGGAAGATGCTTCGTTGGCCGCGATGGAGTCGTTGGCGAACCGGGCGGTGATGTTGAACTGCCCCACTCCGCCGCCGAAAGAGGCGGGGGCGCCGGAGGGAAGCGGCTTCACCTGGAAGTTGATGGTGGGGGTCACCACCCGCTTGCGAACCGTCTGGTAGCTGTCAAAGAAATCGTCGAAGATAGAGCGGGAGCGCCCCTGGCTGGAGCGCACACGCACCTGACATACGGTCTCAGCCGGCTCTATCACAATGGTGCCCTCCTGCTGGGGAATCAGCATGTAGCGGCGTATCACGGCGGTGTTGTATATCTTGCCGTTTATGTTCTCGCGGTTGAGTTCCAGGTTGCTGGGGGCGTAGGTCTCCTTGCTCCAGAAGCCGTTGAAGGTGGGGAGCTTGAAATCCTCGAAACCGGTGATATCGGCACGGGTATAGAGCTTGAGCACGGCCGTCACGGGCTCGCCCTTCACTGCAGTAGTCTTGCTCAGATTAAGCCTCATGAAGATATCCTCGTTGGATACCGTGCCGGTGATTGCGGGATCGGACTGACTGCTTTGGCTGCCGCCCTGGGATGCGGAACCGCCCTGGCTCTGGGAGCCCTGGCTGCTCTGTCCGCCCTGATTTGCCGCAGGGTCGGGTTCGCCTTCAACAACCTCAATTGTGGCGGAGTTGCTGGTGCACTGTTTGCCACCCACCTTGCAGGTGGCAGCGGGGATAGTATAGGTACCTTTCGCATCTGCAGAGAGCAGATAGGTATAGCTGGTGGTATGGCTGGACTCGCGCTTGCCGTTCACTATGGTAATGGAGCTGGAAGAGCCCTTCTGCGGACCCCACATAAGTGTGAGTCCTGCGGGGGCCTCCCACTCAAAATCGGACACGTTACCGTCTGCGGTAAAAACCACCCTGAACGGCTCGCCGGCGGCCACCACGTTGGGGGCCTCCATAGTGAGAGTCTGGGCGCAGAGCGCCGCAGAAACAAACATCAGCAATAGCGTAAGGTATCTTTTCATAACTCTCTGTCGGTTTTTCGCGGACCTACCAGTTCTTCTCTTTCTTGCGGGACTTCATGGCCGCCGCCTTCTCTTTGTTCACCTTGTCCTGGGTCTCATTTTCCTTGGCCTGGATAGCCTGCAGCATCTGTTCCGCCGCCTCGGGACTTATCTTGGGCTGCGGCTGGTCCTGCTGGGGAGGCTGCTGGTCCTGATTGTCGTCCTGATTCTGATTCTGGTCTTTGTTCTGATCCTGCTGGTCGTCTTTCTGATCCTGGTCTTTATTCTGGTCGTTCTGGTTATCCTGCTGGTCCTGGTTGTCTTTGTTGTCCTGGTTATCCTTGTTCTGGTCGTTGTTCTGCTGATTGTCCTGATTCTGATGATTCTGCTGGTTTTGCTGATCTTGCTGCTCCTTCTCAAGCATCTTCTGGGCATAGGCCAAGTTGCTCTTCGCATCCATGTCGCCCGGATTCAGCCTCAGGGAGCTCTTGAACGCCTCTATCGCCTCGCTCCAGCGCCTCTGCTGCAGGTATATGTCGCCGGCATTAAAGTATGCATCGGCCGCGCGGGGACTCTTTGCAAGACTGTCCAGAGCCGCCTTGCTGTATTTCTCCGCCTCCTGATAGTTCTCCAGCTTGTAGAGGTCGTTGGCAAGGTTGTAGCGCGCCGCCACGGATGTGGAATCCTTGAGCAACGCCTTCTTGTAATCTATCTCCGCCTTCGCAAAATCGTTCTTTCGGAAGGCGCGGTTGCCGCTGCGAACTTCGTGCCTGTCTGTCTGGGCAGACAGCGACACGCTGCAGAACGCAATCAGCAATATGGAAACTATCAACCTTTTCATCATGACTCCTCCTGTTTGAACAGCTGGCGACGGTTGCGACGCGACCCAACCAGCATCTCCATAATAAAGAACAGCAGCGCTATGCCAAAGAAATACATATACTGCTCGTCAAAATCTTCGAACACCACCGATTTGAACTTGGAGGCATCGATAGAGCGGATATTGTCTATTATCGGGTTCAGGCCGAACTCGCCGGCGGCGGCGCGGACATATTCACCGTTGCCTGCTGAGGCAATCTCCCGCAGCGTCTTCTCGTCCAGACGGGTCACCACAATGTTGCCGTCCTTGTCGCGCAGCATGTCGCCGCCCATGGGGATGGGTTCACCCTTGAGGCTGCCCACGCCGATGCAGTAGATGCGTATCCCCTCTTCCGCTATCGATTCCGCCGTCTCAAGCACGTTGCCTTCGTGGTCTTCGGCATCGGAGATAAGGATTATGGCGCGGCTCTTCTCGCTCTGAGTGCTGAAGCTGCGCGCTGCAGTCATCAGGGCGTCTGCGGTGGCAGTACCCTGGATGGGTATTGAGCCGGGCTCTATGCTGCCCAGAAACGCCTTGGCAGAGACATAATCTGTGGTGATGGGGAGCTGTACAAAGCTCTCTCCCGCAAATATCACCAGACCTATGCGGTCGCCGGCCAGCTTGTCCACAAGGCGCGAAATGGCCAGTTTTGCCCGCTCCAGACGGTTGGGGGAATAATCCTGCGCCAGCATGGAGTTGGATACGTCCAGCGCTATCATTATTTCCACGCCGCTGGTCTCTTTCTCCTGCAGACGGGCTCCCAACTGCGGACGGGAAAGACCCAGCACAAAGAAGAAGAACGCCAGCGAGAAGAAGGTCACCTTGAGCCACCCTTTGGCGGGGGAGACGTCCGGCATGAGCCGCGAAACCAGCTCGGGGTCGCCCAGACGCGCAGCGCGTGCCTTCTGCCCCTTGCGATACCACCAATACCCCAGGAAAAAGAGGGGTATGAGCAGCAACAGCAATAGATATTCAGATTGAGCTATATGCAACATCTTAAGGCAACTTCTTAATAATCACAAACTTGAATAACAATTCAAGAAGCAGGAGCACCAGCGCCCAGATGGCGAATGTCATAAACCTCTCGGAATACACCGGGAAGCTGTCCACCGTGGTGCGGTTCTTCTCCATCTTGTTTATCTCGCCGTAAATCTCCATCAGCTTGGTATTGTCCGTAGCGCGGAAATACTTGCCGCCGGTGGTCTCGGCTATCTTCTGCAGCAGTTCTTCATCTATCTCCACCTTCATGTTCTGCACCTGGATGCCCCATGGGGTCTGCACCGGATAAGGCGCCTCGCCCTTGGCTCCCACACCAATAGTGTACACGCGGATGCCGTAGGTCTTGGCTATCTCAGCCGCCGTCTCGGGGGCAATCTCGCCGCGGTTGTTCACACCGTCGGTGAGCAATATAATCACCCTGCTCTTCGCGTCCGAATCCTTCAGGCGCGCCACCGCGGTGGCCAAACCGTTGCCAATTGCGGTGCCGTCTTCAATCAGGCCCGTCTGCACCTCCTTCATCATGTTGATAAGGGTGATGCGGTCTGTGGTAACGGGGCACTGGGTATAACTCTCGCCCGCAAACACCACAATACCGATGCGGTCAGTAGGGCGGCTGGCTATGAATTCTATGGCGATATCCTTGGCAGCACCTATACGGTCCGGCTTGAAGTCGCGGGCCAGCATGGATGTGGAGACGTCCATGTCCAGCACTATGTCGATGCCCTCCGTATCCACCTTCTCCAGATTCTTGGAGTCGCGCGGACGGGCGATGGCCACAATCAGCAGCGCGAGCGCCGCCAGACGCAGCACAAACGGCACGTGGCGCACGGCACGCATCAGCCAGGAAGGCTTATAGTTCCACTGCCTCAGGTTGGATACCTGCAGCGCGGGGGCGCGTCCCTTCAGCTCCCTGTAGATGTACAGGGCCGCCAGCGGTACCAGCAGCAGCTCCAGCCAGAGCAGTTTGGGGTATTCAAAAAACATGTTAATCCTCCTCCTTCTTGTCTTCGTCTATCTCTTGCATGTAGGTGGCGTTCACAAAGCGGACGGCATCCGGAATCACCTCTTCGTTCTCTTCTGCAGAAGCCAGGTACTTGGCAAACTTGACCAGATCGGCGCGGGTGAAGAGCTCTTCCATCTTGTCGTAGAGGGCCGGCTCTATGTCCTGCTGCTTGAGGTCGGCGAGCATCTCGCGCGAAGGGCGCTCCATGGCCACTATGCCGTAGCGGCCGGCCACATACACGCGAAGGGCGTCGGTAACCTCTGTATAGAACTGTTTCTGCTTGTCGTTTTGCCACAGCTTCTGCTTGCGGATCTTGTCCAAAGCACGCAGCGCCACTATGTGCGGCGGATCCTTCACTATGGGCTTGCCCAGGAAGGTGCGGTTTGCACGGCGCATCTTTATCCAGCGCACCAGCACGTAAACGATGGCAGCCAGCAACAGCGCGAGCAGCACCCAGGGTATCACCTCCTTGAATTTGAGGGGATATTTGATCTGACCCTTGATGTCCTTTATGACGTAGGTGGCGGTATCAATAGGCACTGTTGTAACTTCCAGCGTGGGGCCGTCCATGTAAAGGGTATCCACCTTGCCGCTCTTGCGCTCTATCATGGCAATCAGCGGCGGCAGAAAGTAGCTGCCGGAATCAAAGCTGGTGAGTATCACCTTGCCCTCTATCTCCACCTTCTTGCGGTTGTTCACCACGGTATCCATCACCAGCGGCTTGATAATCTCCACGCCGGGAGCCGGCGGGTCTGCGATATCCTCCAGGAAGTATTTCTCGCCCGGAGCCATCTCCAGCGGGATAATCCACTCTATCTGGTCGCCTATGAGTATGGTGTCGCGACTCAGACGCGTAACCGGGTCGGCCTCCTGCCCTTTCAGGGTGGCAGCCGCACCAAGCATCATTATAGCCGTCAATAAAAGCTTTCTCATTTCAACCCCCTGTTTTTAAAGAAACCGGTAAGGTTCTTCACGTAATCATCGTCTGTAGCGATGCTCACGGTGTCAATCCGGTATTTGTTCAGCAGCTGGCGGCACTCGTCATCTGCCAGACGCGAACGTTTCGCATATGCCTTGCGCATCGCCCTGGATGATGTGTTCACCCATGCTGTGGCGCCGGTTTCGGCATCGCGCACCTTCACCAGACCCACATCAGGAATCTCTTTCTCACGCTTGTCGTATATGTTAATCACGGAAAGGTCGTGCCGGTTGGCCGCAATCTTGAGCGCCTCTTCATAGCGCGGACGGCCGTCGGCATCGGTATCCATCATATCGGAAAGGACAAACGCGGTGCAGCGCTTCTTGAGGGCGTTGGTAAGGTATCGCAGCGCCTCGCTCACGTCGGTGCCGCTGTCCTGAGGCTGGAATTCCACCAGCTCGCGGATTATGTGCAGCAGATGGCTGCGCCCCTTCTTGGGCGGGATGAACTTCTCTACCTTGTCGCTGAACAGCAGCGCCCCCACCTTATCGTTGTTGATGGATGCAGAGAAAGAGAGCACAGCCGCAATCTCGGTGGCAAGGTCCTGCTTGGAGCGCACGGTGGTGCCGAACGCGCGCGAACCGCTCACGTCCACCAGCAGCATCACGGTGAGTTCGCGCTCCTCCTCAAACACCTTCACGTACGGCGCGCGCAGGCGGGCGGTGACGTTCCAGTCCATGTTGCGCACGTCATCGCCGTACTGGTACTCGCGCACCTCGCTGAAAGTCATACCGCGCCCCTTGAAGGCACTGTGGTATTCTCCCGCGAACATCTGGTGCGACAGAGCCCTTGTGCGGATTTCGATCTTGCGAACCTTGCTTAAGAGTTCATTACTATCCATCGTTACAGCCTCCCGCTACTACGGAACCTCGATTGTGTTCAGGATATCTGCAATTATGTTCTCGGAAGTGATGTTGTCGGCTTCTGCCTCGTATGTCAGGCCGATACGGTGGCGGAGCACCTCGTAGCATACGGCGCGTACATCCTCCGGAATCACATATCCGCGACGGCGGATAAAGGCGTATGCCTTGGACGCCATGGAGAGCGATATGCTGGCACGCGGCGAACCGCCGAAGGCTATCATGTTCTTGAACTTGGACAGGCCGTATTCTTCAGGATTACGGGTGGCGAACACGATATCCACAATGTACTTCTCAATCTTCTCGTCCATATAGACGTCGCGGACCACGCTGCGAGCGCGCACGATGTCCTCCGGCTTGATAACCACGCTGGGCTTGGGGAGTCCCTCGCCGGTGTTGTTCATGCGGATAATCTGCTTCTCCTCTTCTTTCTTGGGGTATTTGACCACCACCTTGAGCATGAAACGGTCTACCTGCGCCTCGGGCAGCGGATAGGTACCCTCCTGCTCAATGGGGTTCTGGGTAGCCATAACCAGGAACGGTTCCGGCAGACGGAAACTCTCGTCTCCGATAGTTACCTGACGCTCCTGCATCGCCTCCAGCAGTGCGCTCTGCACCTTTGCGGGAGAACGGTTGATCTCATCTGCCAGGATGAAGTTGGCAAAGATGGGGCCCTTCTTGATTTGGAACTGCTCGCTCTTCTGGCTGTAAATCAGCGTGCCGGTGACATCGGCGGGGAGCAGGTCCGGGGTAAACTGGATACGGCTGAACTTGGCGTCCATAGTATGTGCCAGGGTATTGATAGCCAAGGTCTTGGCCAAGCCGGGCACGCCCTCCAGCAGAATGTGGCCGTTGGCCAGCAGACCGATGAGCAGATTCTCTATCAGGGGCTTCTGACCCACAATCACCTTACCCATCTCCATCTGCACCAGATCCACAAAGGCGCTCTCGCGCTGGATGCGTTCGTTCAGTTCTTTGATGTTTTCACTGTCCATATCAAAATGTTTTGTAATTTTGCTTGATAATCTGACAAAAATAGCAATAATTTCCCAATGCGGTTCTTTGTGTCGGTGTCATACAACGGCGAGCGCTACAGCGGGTGGCAGAAGCAACCTAACGCCACCGGCATCCAGGAAGTTCTGGAAGATGCGATGGGCAAGGCGCTGGGTTTCAGGGTGGAACTCACAGGGGCCGGCCGCACCGATGCAGGGGTGAGCGCCAGCGGCTATCTGGCCCACTTTGACGCCCCTTCTCCTATCAAAGAACCAGCCCAATTATTGTACAAAATAAATGCCATCCTCCCCACTGACATAGTGGCAAATTTCTTTGCCGCAGCACCGGAGGATGCACACGCCCGCTTCGACGCCACCAGCCGCAGCTACAGCTATAAGGTACATACAGCCAAGGACCCGTTTGCATGGCACTCCTTCTACTGCAAGTTTCCCCTGGACGTGGAGGCGATGAACCGCGCGGCAGCAATGCTGCTGGGGCGGCGCGACTTCTCCAGCTTTGAGAAGGTCGGGGCGGACAACAAGACCTCTATATGCAATGTGACGCACGCCCTTTGGACCGCCGTCGATGCCGACCATCTGCAGTTCGACATCACCGCAGACCGCTTTCTGCGCAACATGGTGCGAGCCATTGTGGGCACGCTGCTGGACGTGGGGCGGGGAAAGCTGGCCCCGGAAGAGATTCCGGCACTTCTGGACAAGGGCGACCGCAGCGCCGCAGGGCAGTCGGTACCGGGTGAACCGCTCACGCTGTGCAGCATAACCTACCCCTACCCGCTTTTGCCGTTATAACCTTTTTATGTTACTTTGCGAAGAGCTTTGGCACCAATTTGGAAAACAAATAAATAATTAAATATCAAAACAATGTTACTGACCACATTACTCCAAGCCTCTGAAGAACTTGCAACCACCGTGAACGAAGTTACTCAGAGCGATTCCTTCTCCCTGCTGGGAATGGCCAGCAAGGGCGGCTGGCTCATGATTGTGCTGGCAATCCTCTCTATAGTAGCAATCTACGTATTCGCAGAGAGGCTCTATGCCATCAACCACGCAGCCAAGGTAGACAAGAACTTTACCAAGGACATCACAGATTATCTGCAGGACGGCAAGAAGAAGAGCGCCCTGGCACTCTGCAAGAAGAGCGACACCCCCATCGCACGCATGCTTGAGAAGGGTATCGAGCGCATGGGACGCCCTCTGCACGACATCCAGGCCGCCGTAGAGAATGTCGGCAACCTTGAAGTCGCACGTCTGGAGAAGGGCCTCCCTATTCTGGCATCCATCGCCGGCGGCGCCCCGATGATAGGCTTCCTCGGCACCGTTATGGGTATGGTGCAGGCATTCTTCAACATGCACAGCGCGGGCAACAATATCGATATTTCACAGCTCTCCGGCGGTATCTACACCGCGATGATCACCACCGTGGGCGGTCTTATCGTGGGTATCATAGCATATTTCTGCTACAACTACCTCACCAGCCGCGTCTCCGACGTGGTTTACAAGATGGAGAACAGTACCATAGAGTTCATGGACGCACTTGAGAGCGGCGCGGTTTCCCGCCCTGCCGGTTCAATCGACCTGGAAGTTGAATAACAGTCTGAAGCAATGGCACTCAAAAGATCCTGCAAGATAGATTCCAGCTTCTCGATGTCCTCCATGACGGACATCGTGTTCCTGCTGCTGATATTCTTTCTGGTGACCTCCACGCTAATCAATCCCAACGCCCTCAAGCTCCTGCTTCCCAAGAGCACCGGGCAGGTGTCGGCAAAGCCCATGGCCACCGTATCCATAAAGCACTACCCGCAGCAGAACCGCGTCACCTACCATATCAACGGTAACGCCACTCCCGTGAAATTCGAGGAGATAGAGGCTGAACTGAGAAACGAACTGGACGGTGAGGATGACCCCACCTTCAGCATCTATGCCGACGAGACCGTCCCCATCAAGGAGGTCGTGGCGGTAATGAACATCGCAAAGCACAACCACTACAAGGTAATCATGGCCACCTCGCCCGAATAGCGGCGGGGCCCCTAATACACCGGTATGAGTTACTACGGATACGAATCAAAGGCGAGGTTTATCGGGACTATGTCCGCGATAGCCTTCTGTGTGCTTTTGTTCGCATTCGGCACGTACACAACAATCAAGTCCACCGTCCGCCATCAGGACGTGGAGATTCTCATGGAGATGGAGCCGGAAGAGCTGCCTGAAATCGAGCCCCAAAAGATTGAGGTGGCTGCCGGCAGGGAACCCCGTACAGAGGAACCACAGCCAAAGCAACCCGTAAAATTGGTGCAGAAATCTGAGGCTCAGACCGTGGCTCAGAGGCCCAACGTGAGCCAGGAGAGCACCGTGGGCGATAAGGGCGATGTGGAGGTTCCAGAACCGCCGCGCGAGAAAGAGATAAACAAGCGAGCTCTGTTCACCTCCTCCCAGAACACCGACAAGGACACCCTGGCGCAGCAGGTGGCAGACAAGGTTTCCGAATCGCTCACTGCCGGCCATACCGCCGGCAACACCCGCGTGGGCAATCCGGAGGGCGAACCCTCTGCAAAACTGGAAGGGCGCAGCGTGATGGGCTCGCTGCCCCTGCCCTCATACAACGTTGAAAAAGCTGGCAAAGTGGTTGTAAAGATAACCGTAGACCGGGACGGCAATGTTAAATCGGCGGTTGCCGGCGCCCCCGGCACCACCGTGAACGATACATCGCTCTGGGACAGCGCCAAGAAAGCCGCCCTGGGAGCCAAATTCAACGTCTCCCGCTCCGCCCCGGAGGCCCAGGAAGGGACAATCACCTACGTATTCAAGCTGAGATAAAAAAACGGGACCTTAGAAGGTCCCGTTATAGTAAAAGGTGAGACTGTAAGCCGGGTTCTGTGAGCGCTGGGGCGCCCCCCTGTCATTTATCTGATGCAGCCTACCCCCCGGCAAAGGGCGGGCAACCCTTATGTGCCGGTATATTTGGCCTTGCAGCGCGCGGACGCGTACCGGATATGTGTCGCCGCATATCCCCGTGGGCTCTTACCCCACGTTTTCACCCTTGGTCCCGGAACCGGGGCCGGTTGTTTTCTGTTACGCGCAACATAAGCTTACGCCCATCTGTGCTTTCCACAGCGCGCCGCCCTGTGCTGTCCGGACTTTCCTGAGAACACAAAGTGCTCCCCGACAGAGCGCCTCACCTTGGGGGTGCAAAGGTATAAACTTTTTGGAACTATTTGACTTCGTCGTCGAAGACGAACTGTTTGGGATACTTTGCCTGCACTCCAGAATCCTTGTAATGCTGCTGCAGACGGATCATATCGGCGTGCATATCGTCTGTAAGAGTGAATACTTCACCATACCCCACATACTTGCGGCCCCAGTCTATAAAGCCTGTGTAAAGCGTGACATTGGCCTTCTTGGCAATCACAAAGCACCCGGTCTTCCAGCGCTTTACAGGCTTGCGGGTACCCTCCGGTGCGATACCCATGATGATATTGTCGTGAGTATTGTAGGCCTCTATCATCTGCATCAAGGCGCTGGTGCCACCAGTCTTGGAGTCGCTTTTGAGCGGGATTGCGCCCCATTTGCGAAGAATCGGCCCCACGGGCCAGAAGAAGAACTTATCCTTGATAAGGATATGGATCGGCTCCCCCTGGGAAGTTGCATAGAGATCGGCGATAACAAAGTCCCACACGGAAGTGTGCGGCACCCCCAGCATCAGGGACTTGCCCTCTTTGGGGAAGTTCTCCTGGCCCTTCCAGCCAAGCACTTTGTTCAGTATGAACTTTGCCGTGGACGCTTTCATGGTTACTGTGCTTCCTCTACGTTGTCTATGTCGCTGCGCAGGTTGTCGCGGATAAAGTCCAGACGGATATTGTCGTTCTCACCCATGTAGAACTCCAGCAGGTCGGCCACGGGATCGTCGCCGGAAAGATGCACCTTCTCCAGACGGATGTCCTGTCCAATGAACCCCTTGAACTCTTCCGGGGATATTTCGCCCAGACCTTTGAAACGGGTCACCACGGAGTTTTTCATCTTGCCAGTGGCTGCATCCTTCTCTGCGGTGGAGTAGCAATAGACGTTGTGAGCCTTGTCCGAAACGCGGAACAGCGGAGTCTGAAGGATATACAGATGTCCCTGACGGATAAGGTCGGGGTAGAATTTCAGGAAGAAGGTGAGCAGCAGCAGGCGGATGTGCATACCGTCCACATCGGCATCGGTGGCGATTACCACATAATTGTAGCGGAGGTTGTCCAAATCCTCGTCTATGTTGAGGGCTGCCTGCAGCAGGCTTAGCTCTTCGTTCTCGTAGACATCGGTCTTGGTGGCCTTGTGGCTGTTGAGCGGCTTGCCCTTGAGGCTGAATACCGCCTGGGTGTTGGCGTTGCGTATCTTCTTGATGGAACCGCTGGCGCTGTCGCCCTCCGTGAGGAAGATCATGGTGGAGTCACGCTCCGGGTTCTTGTCGTTATAGTGGATCTTGCAGTCGGAGAGCTTCTTGTTGTTCAGGGATGCCTTCTTGAGGCGCTCCTTGGTCTCTTTGCGGAGCCCCTGGATGGCCTTGCGGTCCTTCTCGGAGGCCAGGATCTTGGCCAGCATCAAATCGGCCACATCCTTGTGCTGATGCAGGTAGTTGTCCAGCTCGCGGCTGATAAAGTCACCCACGAACTTCTGCATTGTGAGCCCGTCCTTGTTGATCACCTTACTGCCCAACTGCACCTTTGTCTGCGCCTCGAACTCCGGTTCGTCCATGCTGATGGCGATGGCACCCACGATACTCTGGCGGGCATCGGCCGGGGTAAAATCCTTCTTGTAGAAATCCTTCAGCGTCTTGCCAATCGCCTCGCGGAAGGCCGCCACATGGGTACCGCCCATGATGGTGTTCTGGCCGTTTACAAAAGAGGAGATATTCTCGCCGTACTTGTTGCCGTGAGTCATCACAATCTCGATGTCCTCACCCACCAGATGGATCGGCGGGTACAGCGGTTCTTCGTCTATATTGTCGTTCAGCAGGTCCAGCAGACCGTCGTTTGACTTGAAAGATGTCTTGTTGTAGTTGAGAGTGAGGCCGGTGTTCAGGTAAGCATAGTTCTTCACCATCTCCACGATGTACTCCTCGTTGAACTTGTAGCCCGGGAATATCTCTTCATCGGGGGTGAATATCACCTGGGTACCGTTGCGCTCTGCGGTAGCCTCCTCGCCCTCGCCGGTAAGTTCGCCTTTGGAGAAGGTGGCCCACTTGGTCTGGCCGTCGCGGAAGCTCTGCACCTTGAAATAAGAAGAGAGGGCGTTCACCGCCTTGAGGCCCACGCCGTTGAGGCCCACGCTCTGCTTGTATGTCTTGTTGTTGTACTTACCGCCGCTGTTGAGCCGGCTCACCGCCATAATCATAGAGCCGAAGGGGATGCCGCGGCCCCAGTCGCGCACCGTCACCGTTTTGTCTTCCAGCGTGACGTCTATCCTCTTGCCGCTGCCGCTGCGGAACTCGTCCACCGAGTTGTCCACCACCTCCTTGGTGAGGACATAGATACCGTCAGTGGGGTCGCTGCCGTCGCCGCGGCGGCCAATGTACATAGACAACCTCTGGCGGATATGCTGCACATCTTCCAGATGGATAATGCTGCCTTCGCCGTATTCGTACTGGGGTATTTCAAGGGTGGAATTCTCTTCGCTCATCTAAAATCTCTCCTATTTCTGTCTGATATATATCTGCAGCGGGCACCCCTTGAAATCGAAATGCTCGCGCAGCTTGTTTTCCAAAAAGCGCTTGTACGGATCCCTGACATACTGCGGCAGGTTGCAGAAGAACGCGAATGCCGGGAATGCCGTGGGGAGCTGGGTGATATACTTGATTTTGATGTACTTGCCCTTCCATGCCGGCGGCGGGTAGTTCTCTATCTCGGGCAGCATGGCCTCGTTCAGCACCGATGTGGGCACCTTGCGCGAATAGTTTTCATAAACCATCTGCGCGGCGTCCAGCACGTCCAGTATCCTCTGCTTCTTTATTACCGATGTAAAGATGATGGGGACATCGTTGAAAGGCTGCAGGCGGCTCTCCAGCGCCTCGCGATACTCCTTCATGGTGTTGTTTCCCTTCTCTATGGTGTCCCACTTGTTCACCACCACCACGCACCCTTTGCGGTTGCGGTTGATGATGTTGAAGATGGCCAGATCCTGTGCCTCGATGCCCTGCTGCGCGTCTATCATCAGGATGCAGACGTCGGCGTTCTCTATGGCGCGGATGGCGCGCATCACGGAGTAGAATTCGAGGTCTTCAGTGACCTTTTTCTTCTTGCGCAGGCCGGCGGTGTCCACCAGCATGAATTCGTGGCCGAATTTGTTATAGTGGGTGGCGATGGCGTCGCGGGTGGTGCCTGCAACGGGTGTCACTATATTGCGGTCTTCTCCCAGCAGCGCGTTTGTGAGCGACGATTTGCCCACGTTGGGCTTGCCCACCACCGCGATGTGCGGCAGACGCGGCCCCTTCTCCTCCACTATTTTGCTGTCGGCGGGAAGCTTCTCCAGAACGGCGTCCAGCAGGTCGCCGGTGCCGCTGCCGGTGGCGGAAGATATCGAGAACGGCTCGCCAAGCCCCAGCGCGTTGAATTCATACACGCCGTACTGCTTTTCCGATGTGTCCACCTTGTTCACCGCCAGCACCACGGGCTTGCGGCTGCGGCGCAGTATGTCGGCTATCTCGGCATCGAAATCGGTGATGCCGGTGGCCACCTCCACCATGAAAATCACCAGGTCGCTCTCTTCAATTGCTATCATTACCTGGCTGCGGATGGCGCTCTCGAACACGTCGTCGCTGTTAATGGTGAAGCCGCCGGTATCCACCACGCTGAATTCGTGTCCGCACCACTCGCACTTGCCGTAGTGGCGGTCGCGCGTCACGCCCGAGACATTGTCCACGATGGCCTGCCGCATCCCCACCAGACGGTTGAAGAGGGTGCTCTTGCCCACGTTGGGCCTTCCTACTATCGCTACTAAATTGTTCATCGTTTAAAAAGCGGGGTTGGCGTACATTGTTATGTCGTCTTTGGTGATGGTGCCGCTGCAGAGTATCAGCAAGCGCTCCACCACGTTGCGCAGCTCGCGGATGTTGCCGGTCCATGGCATCTTCTGCAGCTCTTTATATGCGCCGGCCTCTACCTTGAGGCGGGGCATGCCGCTCTCGGAGCATATCTGCTCTATGAAGTAATCCACCAGCAGGGGGATGTCGTCTATGCGCTCTGCCAAAGGGGGCACGTGTATCAGTATCACGCTCAGGCGGTGGTAGAGGTCCTCACGGAAAGTGCCCTTGGCAATCTCGTCCAGCAGGTTCTTGTTGGTGGCGGCAATCACGCGCACGTTCACCTCGATGTCCTTGTCGCTGCCCACGCGGTTCAGCTTTTTCTCCTGCAGCACGCGCAGCACCTTGGCCTGTGCGGCGAGGCTCATGTCGCCGATCTCGTCCAGGAAAAGGGTGCCGCCGTCCGCCTGCTCAAACTTGCCCTTGTGCTGCTTGATGGCAGATGTGAAGGAACCTTTCTCATGGCCGAACAGCTCGCTCTCTATGAGTTCAGAGGGGATGGCCGCGCAGTTGACCTCGATGAACGGGGCGCCGGCGCGGTTGCTCTGCAGGTGGAGGTTATGCGCCACCAGCTCCTTGCCGGTACCGTTGCTGCCGGTAATAAGCACGCGGGCATCGGTGGGGGCCACACGGGCAATCACATCCTTCACGTGGCGGATCTGCTCCGACTCGCCAACTATGGTGTAGCGGTTGTCTGTCTTCTTGCGCAGGATGCGGGTCTCCTTCACCAGGGAAGATTTCTCCGTAGCGTTTTTCAGAGTGATGAGAATCCGGTTCAGATCCAGCGGCTTCTGTATGAAATCGTAGGCGCCGTTCTTGATGCAGTTCACGGCGGTGTCTATGTCGCCGTGGCCCGATATCATTATTATGGCCGATTCGCACCCCTCTTCCACCAGTTTCTTGAGCAGTTCCTCTCCGTCCATCTCGGGCATCTTGATGTCGCAGAAAATGGCGTCAAAGTTGCCAGCCATGGCGGCGTCATAGCCCTGCCGGCCGTCTTCAGCCACAGAAACGGTGTGTCCTTCATACTCCAGGATCTCCTTGAGGGTATTGCGGATGGCGCGTTCGTCGTCTATTATCAATATTTTCATACAGCGCGATACTTTATTCTTGCAAATGTAGTCATTTTTTTGAGGATCTTTGTGAAAATTGACTTAGTATGAAACAACAGCCCAAAATCATCATAGCCATAGACGGCTATTCCTCTACAGGCAAGAGTTCGTTTGCAAAACTCATTGCAGAAAGGCTTGGATATATACACCTCGATTCGGGTGCTCTGTACCGCGCCGTGACCCTCCACGGCCTGCGCAACGGCACCATTGCAAACGGCAAGATAGACGCTGAAGCGCTGGTGGCCACCCTGCCCGGCCTGGAAGTCTCACAGCGTCCCGACACTTATATCGGAGAGGAGAATGTTGAAGGGCTCATCCGCCAGATGGAGGTCAGCAGCTACGTGAGTCCGGTGAGCGCCATCCCCGCCGTGCGCGTGTTTGTAGACGACAACCTGCACAAGATGGCCAGCGGCGGCGGAGTGGTGATGGACGGCCGTGACATAGGCACCACCGTCTTTCCCAATGCGGAGCTTAAGATATTCATGCAAGCCGACGAGATGGTGCGGGCGATGCGCCGCTACAAGGAGACCACCGACCCCGGCACCACCTTCATAGATGTACTGCACAACCTGCGCGACCGCGACCTGCGCGACTCCACCCGCGATGTCTCCCCGCTGCGCAAGGCAGACGACGCCATTGTGCTGGACAACACCTGCATGACGATGGACCAGGAGATCCAGTGGCTGGTGGACCTGCTCAATTCTAAGTATGGTTTCTCGCTGTAAAGTCTGCGAGATAGACCCCGATTCGGGCTTCTGCCACGGCGTGGTACGCGCCGTTGACAAGGCGGAGGAGTTCCTGTGCGGCGGCGGACGCCTGTATTCTCTGGGGGCGATGGTGCACAACACCGCAGAGATTGCCAGGCTGGCAGAGAAAGGGCTGCAGACCATAGATCTGGAGCAAATGAGGGCGCTTGGCAGCGGCGACACGGTGCTGATACGCGCCCATGGCGAACCCCCTTCTACATATTCGCTGGCCGGAGAGCGCGGCGTGAGCCTTATAGACTGCACCTGCCCCGTGGTGCTCAAGCTGCAGCGGGACATTGCCGCCGCCTGGCAGAAAGTATCCGTCACGGGCGGCTCCGTGGTAATCTTCGGCAAGAAAGGTCATGCGGAGGTCAACGGCCTCGTGGGGCAAACAGACGGCCATGCCGTGGTTATAGAAGACCTGTCGGAAATAGACCGGCTGGACCTCTCACGCCACATAGAACTCTTTTCCCAGACCACCCGCGACCCCTTGGAATACGAAGCACTCAAGGCTGCGCTGAAAGAGCGCACCGGCGACATTACCATTCACGACACCATCTGCGGCCAGGTCCGCAACCGTCACCGCAGGCTCGCCGCTTTTGCCGCCGGCCACGACGTAATCCTGTTTGTGAGCGGCCCCGAAAGCTCCAACGGCAAAGTTCTGTTCGAACTCTGCCGCACACACAATCCCCGCACATATTGGGTAGAAGACCCCGCATCTCTCAAGCCGGAATGGCTAGCAGACGCCGGTACCATAGGCATCACCGGCGCTACAAGTACCCCCCGCTGGCAACTGGAGGCGGTGGCGGCAGGGGTCAATCCATGTGGAACACCTCGGGCAGAGGGATAGAAACCGGCGAGTTGTCGGGGTTGACCTCCATGATGTCGGCCATGTAGTCCCACCATTTCTTCACGATTTCCGTATTGCCCAGATCCTGGGAGCCGGAGTCACCCTCAACCTCCTGATAAGCGAACAGGATGTTGGTCTCCTTGTCCCAATAGATAGAATAATTGCTGACTCCTGATTCGGAGAGTAGCGCCTTCAGCTCCGGCCAGATGGCCGCATGCCGCCGCTGGTACTCTTTCTCCATCCCCGGCTTGAGGAACATCTTGAATGATTCTCTGCGTTTCATAGTAGATTGATTTTGACTCTAATTTCGCAATTTTTATTAAATTTGCATCTCTAGAAACCAAATTGATACTAACTATATGGCAACAACAGCTGATTTTAAGAACGGACTGTGCATAGATTTCAACGGCAAGCCGTGTTCTATAGTATGGTTCCAGCACGTGAAGCCGGGCAAGGGTCCCGCTTTTGTAAAGTCCAAACTCCGCAACCTGGAGAACGGCCGTATCCTGGAGAAGACCTGGAACGCTGGCGAAAAGATTGATCTCATCACCGTGGAGCACCGCCCCTACCAGTATCTTTACAAGGACGAGGACGGTTTCAACTTCATGCATGCAGAGACCTTTGAGCAGGTTCACCTTGGCCTCGATATGATTGAGAACGCCGACCTGATGAAGGAGGGCCAGACCGTGGAGATGATTTTCCTGGCAGGCGAAGACGAGCGCTGTCTCACCTGCGAGCTGCCCACCTACGTGGAGCTTGAGGTTACCTACACAGAGCCTGCAGTGAAGGGCGACACCGCATCTTCCAACGCTCTCAAGGAGTGCACCCTGGAGACCGGCGCAACCCTTATGGTGCCCCTGTTCATCAATCAGGGCGACAAGATCAGGGTCAACACTGTAGACCGTACCTACGGCGAGCGCGTGAAATAATCACTGCCGCACAGGTACACAAAAGGACGGCTGCCCGGAACACGGCGGCCGTCCTTTTTATTAATCAAATGAATATGTTTTTACTGTTGCTCTATCTTGATCTGGAGTATCTCGTTGCGACCGTTCACGGTTTTCACGAAAATCGTTACCCTGTACTGGTGTCCGCCGGCGTCCAAATCGCCTGAAGCGTAGCTCATAGGGGGACGGGCGCTCTTGTGCACCACCTTGAAAGATTTGGGGGTATTGTTTGTGAAAAAGTTGCGCATAATAAGCCGGGCCTGGTTGCGGGTGCAGTTGTTCACTGTGCCCTGCACATCAACCTGGAGGTTGTCTGCAAACCAGACGGAGAGTTTGTCACTGTCGCCAGCCTCGAAATACTTGGCTATAGGGATAAATACATCGCCATCCTCTACCGCCGAGGCATTAAATTTGAATGCCGAAGCGAGCAGCAACATTGTTATCAGCAGATATTTTTTCATACCTTTATTTCTGTTATCACCGCAGATTAATTAACAAAAACCAAGCCACACCCGATGAATATCCGACTTATTCTTGTTGGCAAGACAGAAGAATCTTACCTGAAGACCGGCATTGACAAATATGCAGAGCGTCTGGGGCACTATTGCAAGTTCTCCATCATTGAAATTCCGGAGCTCAAGGGGGTGCGCGCACTCACGCGCGAACAGATTAAAGAGAAAGAGGGGGCGCTGATACTCAAGGCGGTGGCGCCGGGCGACTGTCTGATTCTGCTGGACGAGCGCGGCAAGATGCTCACCTCAACGGAGTGGGCCACCCATCTGGAGAAAAAATTTTTATATAGCCCCAGAGATATTACCTTTGTGATAGGTGGCAGCTATGGTTTTGACCAGGCGGTGTATGAGCGCGCCGATGAGAAGGTTTCTCTCTCCAAGATGACTTTCTCGCATCAACTTTGCAGGGTGATATTCCTTGAGCAGCTCTATCGCGCCTTCACAATCATCAAGGGAGAGCCTTACCATCACGAATGAAGAAGCCGTACATAATCACCATAATATTGCTGGTAGCGGTTGCCGCCGCGCTGTTTGCGGCGTCGTTCATTAAGTCCGACCCTATCCGCAACGTCCAGTCCGAGGCAAAGAGCGCAGAGCGACATCTGATTGCCAGAGAGCATATCCTGGACCGCTACTCCAGTGCCGTCCTCTCCGGAGAGGTACAGCTCCACGACGAAGCCGGCCTGCCGGAGGACATGGTGATATATCATTATAAACACGATTCGCTGCACTGCTGGATAAACCAGTTCCCGGTATACAACGATGCAATTGTGACAGACCAGTCGGAGTATTCCATGCATCACCTGTATCGCGCGGGAGAGAGCAGCACCACCCCCCTGGCCTATATAGACGATGACGAGAGTTATGTGAACCTGGGCTCCGCCTGGTATTTTATAAAGAATTACCGGCAGGATTCCCAGCGTCTGCTGGCCGCCATCTTCATAAAGAGCGATTATTCCCACGAGAGCCTCAAGGGTGAGAGTCAGGTCAACCCGCGGCTAAGGCTGGACAGCAAATACACCACGGAGCCCCTGATGACAGATTCCGGGGCGGTAGTGCACAGCGCCTCCGGCAAGCCGCTGTTCTCCATTGCAGAGAAATCCAGCAGCCGCTTCAACTACGGGTACTACCCTCTCCACTGGATCGTGATTCTGCTGCTCATAGCGGCCGCATTCGTGCTGCACCTGGGGCTTAAGAACAAGTATTCGTTTGCAGTTTATATCGTCTCCATTACCCTGCTGGCGCTCTGGGCGCGGTATCTCGCTCACATCTGCGACCCCTCCAGCCCCATCTTCTCGCCTCTGACATACGCCGGCAGCAACATCCTGGATTCGCTGGCCAGCCTGCTCACCATAAACTGCTACATCTTTCTGGTGGCAATCGGGCTTTCTCTGCTCAGGGTGCATCTGATAAAGCTGTACCGCCGCATGAACCGTCCGCAGCGCATCGCTACCGCCGTGGCGTGCGTGGCTCTCACGGTGGCGCTGGCGCTCTATATCAATTATGCCCTGAGGTCTGTCGTCTATAACTCCAACCTCACCTTCAACCTGGCCAACATCAACCGGATAAACATCTATCCTATTCTGTGCCTGGTCTCCTTTGGCCTGCTGTTCACCGCGCTGCTGCACTGCATACAGATGAGCATCTCCGCCATCCTGGGACGCCGCCGGCTGAACATCTTCTCCTGGAAGTATCTACTGCCGTATATCGCCATAGTTGCGTTCTACACGGTGCTGACCATATACTCCACCAGTCTCAAGAAGGAGTTTTACAGCAACAAGGTATGGACAGACCGCCTCTCGGTAGACCGCGACCTTTCGCTGGAGATGCAGCTGAGGATGATTGAGCCCGGCATCAAGAGCGACCAGATAATAGCGCTGCTCAGCTTCTGGCCCAACGGCGGCAGCGACATCATCCGCAACCGCATAATGGAGCGCTACCTTTCGCGCTCTTTCTCTACACGGTACAACCTCACTGTGACCACCTGCAACAGCGAGACCCAGATGATAATTGACCGCAACACGCCCGCCGTGAACTGCATAGGGTATTACAGCGACGAACTCCGCAAATACGGGTCGCCGCTCAGCACCGGGTCCAGCTTCTTCTTCATGAACAACTTCAACGGGCAGACATCATATCTGGGAGTCTTCACGTATATCAATTACGACACGTTGCAAACCACCAATCTGTACATAGAGATCACCTCCCGGTTCTCATCGGACAACGGGACCAACATGTCCGGGATTCTGTTCAAGAACTCCTCCGAACTATCTCTGCCAGCGTACTATTCATACGCCAAGTACTATGCCGGCCGGCTTGTGACCTACTCCGGTCATCATGCCTTCCCCACAAATATTGACACAGAGGGGGTCAAGTTCGGCTACTACATGCAGCGCAAGGGGGATACCATCTTCTTTATCAACAAGGTATCGGACGATGATATCGTTATAATCAGCCGCCCCGTGCCAGGCTTCCTGCGCCATCTGGTGCTGTTCTCTTATCTGCTGCTGCTGTTCGGCCTGATAATAATCCCGCTCACCGCCCGGCTGAGGCGCAGCAAGCTGCTCTCAATGCCCCGCAATTCATATAAGCGCCGCATCACATCGCTGGTGCTGTTCACCACCCTGCTGGCGCTGGGCTGCGTGGGTGTGGGCACCATCCTCTTTGTTGCAAAACGCAACAAGAATGTGAACGAGCGCAACATGGTGCGCAACATGGAGATTGTGCAGTCCACCCTGTCAGAGTACTGCCAGTACGCCTTGAGATATACCGATATCAACACTCCGCAGCTGCAGGAGGCCATGAAGTCCATCTCTGCCAGCACCGCCAACGAGATTAACGTATACGACAGCCACGGGGTGATGGTGTGCACCACGCAGCCGGAACTCTATAACCAGTCTATACTGGGTTCCCGAATGAACTATGCCGCCTACCGCGCCATTGTGGAGGAGAGTTACATGAACTATATCGGGCAGGAGAGCATAGCCGGCAACACCTTCCAGTCTATCTACGCCCCGCTGTTCAACATAGACGGCATGATGGTGGCCATTGCCAACATCCCGTACGTAACCGGGCAGTCGCAGTTCCAGGAAGAGGGCACCATGATTATCGCCAGCATTGTGAACCTGTACCTGCTTATACTCATCATCAGTATAGTGATAAGCCTGATGCTGGCCAACTCCATTTCGCGGCCTCTCACGGAGATCAAGAACAAGATGGAGCGGCTTTCCGGCGGCACCAAGATGGAGCATCTGGAATACAAAGAGGGCAAAGACGAGATCGGCATGCTGGTAACCACCTACAACCGCATGGTAGATGAACTGGACGAGAGCACCCGGCGGCTGGCCCGCACGGAGCGTGATTCCGCATGGAAGGAGATGGCCCGCCAGATTGCGCACGAAATCAAGAACCCGCTCACTCCGATGCAGCTGAGCATACAGCACGTACAGCGCCTCAAGAGGGACAACGCTCCCGGCTGGCAGGAAGAATTTGACAAGGTGAGCCGTTCCCTGCTGGAGCAGATAGATATCCTCTCCCGTACCGCCTCCAACTTCTCCGCCCTCTCCAAACTATTCTCAGACGAAGTGGTTTCCCGCGAAGATCTGGTGCCGATACTGCGGCAGGAACTAGTGCTGTTCGATGCGCACGAGAACATCTCCGTGGAGCTCTCCACAGAGCTTGAAAGCGCCCCGGTGAATATCCGCAAGCAGCAGATAATCCGCGCCTTTCTGAACCTGCTGAGCAACGCCGTGCAGGCCCTTGGCAAGGATGGCGGCAAGGTGATGATCTCCCTCACCTCCACCGGCAGCAACTACCGCGTAAGCGTAGAGGACGACGGCCCCGGCGTAAGTGAAGGCGACGTGGGCAAGCTGTTCAGCTCCAACTTTACCACCAAGACCACCGGCAGCGGATTGGGCCTGGCCATCTGCAAGGATATCTTTGAGCAGAACGGCGGTACCATATCATACGAACGCTCCCAGAAACTCGGCGGTGCCTCCTTCGTAATCACCCTCCCCGCCGCGTAACGATTACCGGACATCCAGATATCTGAGGCGAGGGGCATCCTGCCCCTTTATCACTCCGTTTTTCACCAGGTTGTCCAGCGACCAGGCGGCGGTGTCTGCAACCGATTTGTAGCGGAGGATACCTTTGGCGGCGTAGGTGCCGATGTAGGGGTGGGAGGCGAGTTGGGCGCGGTCGGCGTCCCATAGGGTGAAGTACGGGCGCCCCTTCCCCACCTCGATGCCCTCCGCGAAGCCTGCGAGGCGTTCCTCATCGAATCCTTCTATCTCCAGTAACTGCTCTTTGGTTGTGAAGATGCCGCCCAGGCGCCTGCGGTATTCCAGTATCTTGTGGGCGTAATACGGCCCGATGCCGCGCAGAGTGAGCAGCGCGGCGCTGTCTGCGGTGTTAAGGTCCATCTTCGTTATGCTGATGTAAGGTTCCAGCCGCGCGAAGGTTGCGCTGTCCACCACGTACATCTTTGCAAAGTCGCGGGCGCTGCGGTATTTGCCCCCTTTGCTGCGGTAGTTCTCTATCACTTGCGCCTGACGTTCGCTGAAGCCGAGACGCACCAGGTCTTCATGACTCACGGTGTTGGGGTCAAAGGGGAATGTCTGCGGCTCCGGCTTCTTCTCCAACTTCTGCGCAATGATTCGGCGGGAGTCGCCGTAATCCAGCTCTTTCTGGGGTGCGATTCCCTTTTGGATTTCTCCACTCCGCTTCGCTCCGGTCGAAATGACAGAAGCATCATCTCGAGCGGAGTCGAGAGATCTCTGCCCGTCACCAACCACAAACACCGTGTCCACGCGGTGCTCGCGGTTGTATCGGAACACATTGCCGGTGAAGATTGCGGCCTGAAAACCGAGTATTAAAAAAATGAGAGCCACAGCACCGGAGGCGGCAGCCTTTGAAAGTTTCTCTCGCTTCATATCTACCCTCCATAAAAAAGTTAAACTGTATTATTTGTCGCTCTTTCCGGCGACCACTATCACTATCTCGCCCTTTGGCGGATGGTCGGTGAAAAACTTGCACAGCCAGCCAAGTGTGCCACGCACCGTGGTGTCGTGTATCTTGCTGATTTCGCGGCTCACGGAGGCCAGCCTCTCTTCTCCGAACGCCTCTGCCAGATTGATGAGCGTGCGCGCCAGCCGCAGCGGCGATTCGTAGAAAACCATGGTGCGCCTCTCTTCTGCCAACTCTTTCAGGCGCGTCTGGCGCCCCTTTTTAAGCGGGAGAAAGCCTTCGAAGCAGAAGCGGTCGCACGGCAGTCCCGAATTAACCAGCGCCGGGATGCATGCGGTGGCGCCGGGCAGCGTCTCCACCTCTATGCCCGCCTCCGCACAGGTGCGCGCCAGCAGGAAGCCGGGATCGCTGATGCCGGGAGTGCCGGCGTCGCTTATCAGCGCCACAGAAAGTCCAGAGAGAATCTTCTCGCGGATGCGCGCCACCGTCTCGTGCTCGTTCCACTTATGGTGGCTCTCCGCATGGGTGGTGATGCCAAAGTGCTTGAGCAGCACGCCGCTGGTGCGGGTGTCTTCTGCAAGTATCAAATCCACACTGTTCAACACCTCAACCGCCCTGGGGGTCATGTCGCCAAGGTTGCCTACCGGAGTTGGAACAATGTAGAGTTTTGACATTTTATTTCTATATTTGTTTCACCATCTACAAAGATAACTATTTTCCAAAGCAATGTTCATAGAGAACGCAAAAACACCCGGCTGGATTGAGGTCATCTGCGGCTCCATGTTCTCCGGCAAGACAGAAGAGCTGATACGCCGCCTGCGCCGCGCACAGTTCGCTAACCTGCGCGTGGAGATATTCAAGCCCGCCATTGACACCCGCTACTCTGAAGAGGAGGTTGTATCGCATCAGGGCAATTCAATCCTCTCCACACCGGTGGAATCCAGCTCCAGCATTATGCTGCTCTGCGGCAATGTGGATGTAGTGGGAATAGACGAGGCCCAGTTCTTTGACGACGGCATTGTAGATGTGGTTCAGAAGCTCGCTTCCGCCGGAATCCGCGTTATTGTGGCGGGCCTGGACATGGATTACCGGGGCAAGCCGTTCGGCCCCATGCCGGCACTTATGGCGGTGGCGGAATACGTGACCAAGGTGCACGCCATCTGCGTCCGCTGCGGCGACCCCGCCAACGTCTCCCACCGCCTTATCGCAAGCGACAAACTTGTGGAGTTGGGCGAAAAACAGACCTACGAACCCCTCTGCCGCCACTGTTTTGAAAAGGCGATGGCAGAGGCCGCCGCCAAGGAGTAACCACTCGACATAAGGTTTGACACGTAGTGTTTCTTTTTTCAAAAAAAAGAAATAGCTTTGCGTATAACTACGTGATTTACAATCGATATGAAATCCCCCGCAATTATTCTTCCGCTGGTTTTCCTTCTGGCGGCTTGCAATTTGGCAGAAAAGACGCCGCAGATTGAGAGCATCAGCATTGATCCAACCGAGCTTAATCTTACTGAAGGGGATACGGGCTGGTTCTACGTTTATGTAAAGCCGGATAAGGCTGCTGGAACAGACCTCATTTACGAAAGCTCCAACCCAGAAGTTGCAGAGGTTTCTCCAGAGGGAAACATATATGCAAGAAAAGCGGGTACGGCAATAGTGACGGTGTTCTCGCCTGACAAATCCTGCAAAGCAGAATGCCGCGTGAATGTAGCCCCAAAAGTCGTGCAGGTAGGTTTTATCTCCCTTAACCAAAGAGATCTGGATCTACAGGGAGGAGAGACGTTCCAGCTGGAGGTTACCTTCAATCCGCCCGATGCAACAGACCAGAGAGTGATATGGGAATCGGATTATCCGGAAGTTGCGACGGTTTCTGAGAGCGGCCTTGTAACCGCCCACAAGAGTGGCTACACTCTAATCGTTGTCCGTTCAGAATCCAGCGATGCACTGGATGCGTGCCATGTACGTGTAACAGTACCTGTCACGGGCATACAGCTGGACAATGATTATATCCAGCTGAATAAAGGCGAATACGCAACTATAAAGGCCTCTCTTCTTCCCGAGGGTGCCAATTATCAGCAAGTGGAATGGGTAAGTTCCAATCCTGACATCGTATCGGTCTCCAATTATGGCACAATCAGAGCCCTTGCAGCGGGCAGGGCAACGATAACGGCGTATATTGGGGAAATAACCGCAGATTGTGTTGTGGAAGTGATTGTTCCAGTAACAGAGATAGTGGTGGATCCTGCAGAAGTTACCCTGTATGAGGGGGAAACGATTACCCTCCATGCAACAGTATATCCGGAGGACGCCACATATGACCGCATTTCCTGGAGAACGCTGAACATAGAAATAGCCGGCGTAGACGAGAACGGCCGCGTTTATGCTTTCCATGAAGGGAGCACCGGAATAGTAGCCGAAACTGGCGGGAAATGGAAAACTTGCATTGTAACCGTAAAGGAGTACATCCCGGAGCCGGACATCGTGGACCTTGGGCTTTCTGTGAAGTGGGCATCGTGCAACATGGGTGCTTCCGTTCCGGAAGAATATGGCTATTACTATTCATGGGGGGAAACCCGACCCAAGGATACATACTCCTGGAGCACCTATTCCCTGTGTCGTGACGGCTTATGGACTTCCCTCACCCGGTACAACTGGGACCGTATGGCCGGATACAACTTTTATGTCGATTACAAGAACTCTCTTGATTCTTCTGACGATGCCGCCAATGTAAAACTGGGCAGATTCTGGCACATGCCCTTATTGTCGGAATTCTATGAACTGATGACTAAATGCACATGGCAGACAGGGTGGCTCAACGGTGTGGCCGGACAAATCGTTACCGGTCCCAACGGCAACACCATCTTTCTCCCGTACAACGGCTTGTATACCGGGAACAGTCGCCTCCATGCCGGTATCCACGGGTACTACTGGGCTAACGGCCTCAATACCCATATTTGCTGGGAGGCGAGTCAGCTTTGGATTACCGAAGACGGCATAGAGGACTGGTTCTACGGAGACCGCTACCTTGGTTACGCTATCCGGCCCGTTTGGAGATAACCATAGTTGTTACATCCTGGCTTTGCTGTCGGTGCCGGCGCCGGTGCCGCGGTATTTGCTCTTGGCGGTGTTGAAGTTGTAACGGATGGAGAATTTCACCTTCTGGGTGTCCATCAGGTTGGTCTGCATTATGGTGTGGCTGCCAAAGTCGGAGTTGATGTCGTAGTGGGCGGTGCCGGCCAAATCTTTGCCTTCCAGTCTCAGCACAAGGGAGCCGTCCCTGAGCAGGGTCTTCTGCACCGCTGCGTTTATGTCGCAGTACCAGTTGCGGATATACATGTTCTCCGTATAGCCGGGGTTCATGACCATTCCGCCCAGTTCAAACTGCCAGCCGCCGGCCACTGTGAAGGTGTTATGGAGCTGCGCGAAGCATAAGGGCATGTCGTTGAATTTGGTGACGCGGATACCGGAGGCCTCGCGCGGGTCGGGGGCGTTGATGGTGAGCCACTGCGGCTGGAATCCGATGGTGTAGTTGATGTTCCACGGCCCGATGGTGGGGGTGAGGTTCACATAGGCCGCCATCTTTCTGAACGGAGTCTCTATGTTGCGGGGCTTAACCAGCACCACACCCTCATCGTTATAAGGGGAAGACCATAACATGATTGCATCGTCTGTGCGGGAATAGTCCACCATAAGGGTCACAAAGTTCCAGACCGCGCCTGCGCTGATGTCGTGGGAGAGTTCCGGCTGCAGCTGGGCATTGCCGCTCTGCCAGATATACCTGCTGTTGTAGCGGATGGCGCTGGATAGATTTGCATAATGGGGGCGCTTGGTTTTCCTGCTGTAATTGAGCATCATCTGCACCGGCCCCGCCTGGGTCGCGAAGGAGAAGGTCGGGAACCAGTTGCTGTAGTTGCGCTCAATCGGATCATCTGCGCTCCGGACATCGTTATACGCATAGCGGACATGCTCATAGCGGATACCGGCGCTCAGCTGACCCACCTTGGGGATGAGGCACCCGTAGGATGCGAATCCGGCATAATTATCCTCCCTAACCATCGCATCGGAGGCGGGTATAGCAATGCCGCTGATGTTGTAGCGGTCGCTGCGGCGGGAGAAGGTCTGCTCCGTACCCGCCTGCAGCTGACCCATCCAGATAGGATACGACAGCACCGCCTTGGCTGCATACATCTTGCCGGCATTGAAACTGTTGCTGCTTATGGCGGCGTCGTGGGTCATCTCGCTCACCTCCTCTGATTCAGATACGGCGGAGCTTTGGTTGCCGTAATAATCCAGATTGACGTCGATTCCAAGTTTGCCTCGCACCAGGCCGTTATAATAGACGTTCGCGCCCAGATTGTAGGGGGTTTCATTGCCTATGCGGTCTGTGGAGACCGTCTTAAGCTTATCCACAAGGGAGTGGTTTAAGTATACATTGTCGTTCACATCGGTCATCACATCCACCTGCAGCTGCCTGCCCCACTCTATCTTGCCGCCGGCAAAGTGATTGTCTGCAATCTGCCAGTTGACGCCGGCGTTGCCATAGACGCTCTGAATGAAGTCTTCAGCCACCAGATCGCCGTTGTCATCAAAGAGATTATTCCCGTAAGTTGCTTTTTCCATATAGCTCAGCTGGCGTCCGGTATTGCGGTCGTAATTGATTCCCGCAAAGAAGTCCAGGCCGCCGGTGCGGTAGTTGGCGTTGAAGGCACCGTGCACATCGTTGCCCTTTGCCCAGCGGAGCGACTGGGCGTCGTTGGCATCAACACTGAAGCCGAAGCCGTCGCCCTGACGGCGGATGGTGCGGATGCGTACCACACAGCGCACTGTGGCATCGTATTGCGCGCCCGGGTTGGTGATTACCTCTATGCTCTGTATCTCGTTGCTCTGCAGGCGGTCCAGCTCGCTGCTGTCGTTCACTTTGCGACCGTTTATATAAAACAGAGGCGCACCTTTGCCGATAACCTCCAGCCCGTTCTGACCCTTGACGATGCCGGGAGTCTTGGAAAGGACATCCTTGGCGGAACCGACGTTTTCCAGCACGGAACCGCGCACATTGGTCTGCAGGCCCTCTCCGGTAAGTTTGGTCTTGGGCATCACCACTGCGATGGCTGCCCCCTCAAGCAGGAGATTGTCCGCTATTATTGTTATGACCGCGCCGTCCCTGGGGTTTAAATATTTGGTCTGATAGCCCAGCATGGCCACCATCATTATCCCGTCTTTCTCTGATGTCACTATATTGAACGTCCCGTCCTCTTCCGTCACGGTGCCGCACACAACGGTAGAATCCGCCCTGGAGAGTACCGCAACATTCGCGTACGCCACAGGCTCCCCGCTCTCATCCACCACTTTACCTTTCCAATCGTTCTTTGCACCGGCCGTCATTGCGGTCATCAGCAGCATTGCTGCAACAATCATCCTTTTCATTTTGTATTGTTTAGTATTTTCCACCGCAAAGATATAAACATTTTTTAATACCTTGCAATACATGGTACTAAATTTTTTAAAATTTTTGTATATTAGCAGTCAGAACGACTAATCAAATTATAAATAATATGACAATCACAGGCATCGGAGAAACCGTTCTGGACCTCATTTTCCAGAATATGCAACCTCAGGCCGCAGTTCCTGGCGGCTCCACTTTCAACGCAATGATATCCCTCGGGCGCACTGCCGGCCGCGACTGGCCCGGCATCGGCCTCAAGATGGTGACCCAGATTGGAGACGACCCGGTGGGCGACATCGTTATCGCTTTCATGAAAGAGAACGGCGTGAGCACCGATGCCGTGGTGCGTTCCAAAGGGCAGAGCACTGTATCCATGGCGATGCTGGACGAGCACCGCAACGCCACCTACGAGTTTTTCCGCGACCTCAACCTGCCCGACTTTGAAGAACCGGAGCTGGAGTTCGTCCCCGGCGACATTGTTCTGTTCGGCTCTTTCTTTGCCATCAACCCCGAGACGCGCAACCAGACGCGCGCCATCGTGAGCAAGGCTAAGGCGGCCGGCGCCACCGTTTATTACGATATCAACTTCCGCAAGGGACACGACCTGAACATGGCACTGCCCGAGATAGAGAAGAACATCGCCATGAGCGACATTGTGCGCGGTTCTTCTGAAGACATCGCTGCCCTGTACGGCAGCGACGATGCCGCAAAGGTGTACGCGCAGCACATCGCGCCGCTCTGCAAGAACTTTATATGCACCAAGGGAGCCCGTGAGACGGAGGTATTCTCACCTGGATTCAACGCCTCCTACCCTGTTCCGCAGGAGACACCTGTGGTGAGCACCATAGGCGCCGGCGATAACTTCAATGCCGGCACCGTATATGCCCTCACCAAATTCAAGAAGCTGGACTGGGACAAGATCGTGCCCATTGCCCACGCCTTTTCTGCCAACGTGGTGGCCAGCCTGTTCAACTACGTGGACAACGACTTTAGTATATCTTAAGTTCGCCCACTTCTATACCTTTGCAGCCGGCCTGCACCACAGGCACAATCACTCCGTCGAGGTTCTCTACTTCGGCGGGGTGTTTTATAAAGGTATGGCTGTGACCGCCAATAATAAAGTCGATGTTGCGGGAATTGGCAGCCACAATCTGGTCTGAAGGGTTTTCCAGGTTACCGCCGTCAAAGCCCAGATGGGACAGGAGTATAACCAAGTCGCAGCGTTTCTGCTTCTTGAGATATGCCGCCCAGCGGTTTACCTCGTCTATGGTGTTGAGCATCTCTATACCCTCAATATTCTGAGCCGACACCATGCCGCGAAGGCGGACTGTTGCCCCTATGATACCTATCTTGAAACCGCCTCGCTTTACGATGACATACGGCTGTACATAGCCCTCCAGCGGAGTGCCGGTAAAGTCGTAATTGCAGCAGATTGTGGGATATTTTGCCCCGGCAAGCCTGCGGGCGAACTCTTCCTGGCCGTTGTCAAATTCATGGTTGCCGATGGCCTCTGCGTCATAACCCAGCAGGTTCACCAGGTCGCGTTCCAGATCGCCCTTGCCGATATTGAAGTAAGGGGTGCCCTGGTTGTAGTCGCCTGCATCCAGCAGCAGCACGTTCTCCGGGCCGTATTCTGCACGGACACTGTCTATGAAGTGGAACCTGCGCTCCACTCCGCCGCTGCCGGCGTTGCGCCCGGTGCGCACCGGCTCAATCTGGCTGTGGGTATCGTTGGTATGAAGCACCACCAGCTTCTGGGCATTCACGGGCAGCGCCATGGCCGCCATCATCAGTATTATAAATGTGCGCTTCATGTTACTTCTTTTTAGGATTGGTTACAACTACGCGGCCGTCTTTCTTAAGGTCGAGGGTCTTGCCCGCCGCCATAAGGGCCTTCATCTCGGCAATCATCACATCGCGCAGGGCAAACGGGGTATCCAGACGGATCAGGATGCCGTTGCCCCAGTCGATGCCGTCGCCGCCGGTCACCAGAAAATCTATGGTGGCCACCTTGTAGTTCTTGTTGGAATCCAGCGGTTTGCCACCCACCAGGCACTCTTTGACACGGCCGCCGTCTATCTTCAGCTTCACGCCGGATAGGGCCTCCACATGGTTCTTGCGGGCCATACTGTCAAAGATATCCTTGAGCGTATCTCCCTCAACAGTGAGGATGGAGAGGTAGTTGTTGAACGGAAATATGGAGAAGATATCGTACACGCGCACAGCTCCCTTGGGGAGGTCGGTGCGGATGCCGCCAAAGTTGAGAAGGGACATATCTATCTTCTCTCCCGAATATTCCTCTGCAAAGTGGCGCAGGGCATCGGTAGCATAGTTGCTGAGCCCGCTCTCCGGAGATTCCTTGGAATATACTGCATTGCTGTAGCATACTATCTCCTGCAGCGGAGCCATGAGCGAATCATACTTGGCTATGGCCTCCTGCACGGAGGTGTCGGTACCGCCGTCGTAACGCGAATCCAGCTCGTGGTATTCCCACGAGTAGGAGGTGTAGCCCTTGGGGCCGCATCCGCACACCAGCAGGGCAAGCGCCGCGGCAATCAGTATCTTTTTCATATCAGTCTTTGTATTTGAGCCATTTGAACAAATCTTTGAAGGAAGCCTTCTTGCCGTATGTGAGGATGCCGACCCTGTAAATCTTGGCCGACGCCCACGCGATGGCAACGAAAGTGGCTATCAGGAGCACGATGGAGAGTATCAGCTGCCATGCCGGCACCACCTGGAACGGGATGCGGGCCAGCATCACCATGGGCGATGTGAACGGAATCAGTGACGCCCACACGCTCAGCTGGCTGGAAGGATGCTGGAAGGTGTGCAGCATGATGAACAGGCCAATCATGAGCGGGATGGTGATGGGCAGCGAGAGCTGGTTGGTATCGGCCTCGTTGTCTACCGCAGAGCCCACCGCCGCGAACATTGCGGCGTACAGCAGGTAACCCAGCACGAAATAGATCAGGAAGAAGAAGATTATCTGGCCAAAGTTGATCTGCGACAGCTGGTCCATGACGCCCGATATCTCTCCCAAGGTACCCATGTCCGCCGTGGGGTGTACGCCCACAGTAGTGGCCTGCATGGAGTCGGTCGCTTCTGCAACGGTGGCGGTGATATCGGCCATCTTGTCTCCCATCTTGCTGGTGATTACCCCCTGCATGGAGAACATCACCGCACCGATAAGTATAATCCAGATGGCGAACTGGGTGAGCGCCACCAGCGCTACGCCAATCAGTTTGCCCATCATAAGTTCGAACGACGATACGCTGGATACGATGACCTCCACTATGCGGTTGGTCTTCTCTTCTATCACGCCGCGCATCACCATGGAACCGAAGATGGCCACAAACATATAAATCAGGAAGCTGAGGACATAGGCGATAATCATGTATATCTCAACCGTGTCCTTCTTCTCCTTGCCCTCGTTGGTAATGGTGTAGGCATCTATCTTTACGTCGCTGCGCACCTTTTCCATGATCTCGTCAAAGTTCTGGATGTCCAGGTTGTGCAGCTTGCGGTCGCGCAGCGCGCTGCTTATCTTGCTCTCTATGGACATCTTGCTTTCCATTCCCAAGGGCTCCTTGGAATAGGCTGTGACAGCCGCGTTGCCCGCTGAATCCAGCTGTGAAACATATATCAGAGTGGACGATTCGTAGGTCTCAAAGCTCTGTTTGAGGCTCTCTTGGGTGGTCTCTACAGGGAGGAACCGGTATTCCGTCTTGCCGGTGCTTTCAAAATAACTCTCCAGCATGCCGGTGTTGTCTACAAACGATATCACCTGCTTGTCTTCACCCGAATAGAGGGCGATGAGCATCGGTATCACCATCAGCGCCGCCATGAGCAGCGGAGTGAGTATGGTGAGCAGGATAAACGATTTCTTCTTTACCCTCGTGGAGTATTCACGGCCAATTATCAGGCCAATATTGCTGAGTTTCATTTCTGTGTTTCGCTTACGAGTTTGATAAAGATGTCGTTCATGCGGGGTACCATCCTGCGTACGGAGACGATATCCTGTTCAGAAGAAGAGAGTGCCGCGAGCACGTCTTTCATGGCAAAGCCGTCGGCGATGTCCAGCACCGCCCGGTTGCAGTCGCGAAGCTGCTCCTGCAGGGCCACGGAGAAGACATTGCCGGCCTCGGGCAGAGTGCCGTTGTACATCACCTCAACCTGGTTGGAACCGTAGCGGGCGCGGACGTCGTCCGTAGCGCCGGTGACCACCAGATGCGACTTGTTTATCAGGGCGATGTTGTCGCAGAGCTCCTCTACCGATTCCATGTTGTGGGTGGAAAGGATAATTGTGGTACCCTGCTCCTTGAGCTGCAGTATCTCGTTACGGATAAGCTGCGCGTTCACCGGGTCAAAGCCGGAAAAGGGCTCGTCCAGAATCAGGAGCTTGGGTTTGTGGACAACTGTAGATATGAACTGCACCTTCTGGGCCATACCCTTGGAGAGTTCCTCCACCTTCTTGTTCCACCAGCTCTGTATCTTGAACTTGACAAACCACTTGCGCAGCTCGTTCTCTGCCTGGGCCTTGGTAAGCCCCTTGAGACGAGCCAGATACATCATCTGCTCCCCTACCTTCATCTTTTTGTAGAGTCCGCGCTCTTCAGGCAGGTAGCCTATCTTGCGCACGAACTCGTCGTCCACCGCCTTGCCGTTAAAGAATACGCGCCCCTCCGTGGGGATGGTGATGCGGTTAATGATACGTATCAACGTGGTCTTGCCGGCGCCGTTGGGCCCCAGCAGACCGAATATCTGCCCGTCGGGTATCTGCAGCGAGACGTTGTCCAGCGCCGTAAAGTCCCCGAACCGTTTGGTTATGTTCTTACACTCCAGCATATCTGTTATAATTTACCTGCAAAGAAATCGTTGCCCTTGTCATCTACCAAAATGAATGCGGGGAAGTCCTCTACCTGTATGCGCCAGATGGCCTCCATGCCCAGTTCAGGGTATTCCACGCACTCTATGCTCTTGATATTGTTCATGCTGAGCACAGCCGCAGGGCCGCCGATGCTGCCCAGATAGAAGCCTCCGTGCTTCTTGCATGCGTCGGTGACCACCTTGGTACGGTTGCCCTTGGCAATCATCACCATGGAGCCGCCATGATCCTGGAATTCATCCACGTACGGGTCCATACGGTTAGCTGTGGTGGGGCCCATGGAGCCGCAAGGCATCCCCTTGGGGGTCTTGGCGGGGCCGGCATAAAGAATCGGATGGTCCTTGAAGTATGCCGGCAAATCTTCACCTGCGTCCAGACGGGCTTTCAGCTTGGCGTGGGCGATATCGCGCGCCACTATTATGGTGCCGTTCAGGCTCACGCGGGTCGCTACAGGATATTTGCTCAGCGTTGCGCATATATCCTTCATGGGCTGATTGAGGTCGATGCGTACCACATCCCCTTCGCCCGCCCTGCGGAGCGCCTCCGGAATCAGTTCGCCGGGGTTGTCGTCCATCTTCTCGATCCAGACGCCGTCGGCATTGATCTTGGCTTTGATGTTGCGGTCTGCAGAGCAGCTCACGCCCAGGCCGATGGGGCAGCTTGCGCCGTGGCGCGGCAGGCGTATCACGCGGATATCGTGTGCGAAAGCAACGCCGCCGAACTGCGCGCCCAGCCCTATCTTGCGAGCCTCTTCCAGCAGTTGCTTCTCCAGTTCAACGTCGCGGAAGGCGCGGCCTGAAGCATCCCCCGTGGTGGGCAGCGAATCGTAATAATGGGTCGACGCCAGCTTCACGGTGAGCAGGTTCTTCTCTGCCGATGTGCCGCCGATTACGAATGCGATATGATACGGCGGGCAGGCTGCGGTGCCCAGGGTGCGCATCTTCTCCGTGAGGAAGGGAACCAGCGTGCCGGGATTCTGGATGCGGGCCTTGGTCTCCTGGTAGAGGTAGGTCTTGTTGGCGCTGCCGCCACCCTTTACCACGCAAAGGAAGCGGTATTCCATACCCTCGCACGCCTCTATGTCTATCTGTGCGGGGAGGTTGCACTTGGTGTTTATCTCATCGTACATGTTCAGGGGTGCGTTCTGGCTGTAACGCAGGTTCTCTTCTGTATAGGTCTTGTAAACACCCTTGGATAGAGCCTCCTCATCGCAGAAGCCGGTCCAGACCTGCTGGCCCTTCTCGCCGTGGATAATGGCGGTGCCGGTGTCCTGGCAGAACGGGAGCTGCCCCTTGCAGGCCACCTCCGCGTTGCGCAGCATGGTGAGGGCCACGTATTTGTCGTTTTCACTCGCCTCGGGATCGTTCAGGATAGAAGCCACCTGAAGGTTGTGGCTGCGGCGCAACAGAAAGTTCACGTCGCGGAAGGCGGCATTTGCCAGCGCGGTGAGCGCTTCGGGCGCCACCTTGAGCATCTTGTGACCTTCAAATTCTGATATGCTCACCCCCTCTTTGGTGAGACAGTAGTACTCGGTGGTATCCTTACCGAGCTGAAACATTGGTGCGTAGAAGTATTCCATATCGTTATTGATTATTACTATTACCGTTTTGCATGAGATAGAGTTTCATGAACTCGTTCAGATCGCCGTCAAGCACGCCGGTGGTGTCGCTGGTCTCGTGCCCGGTGCGCAGGTCCTTCACCAGCCGGAAGGGCTGCAGGGTGTAGTTGCGTATCTGGCTCCCCCACTCTATGCGCTTCTTGCTCCCCTCCAGCTCCGCCTGCTTCTCGCGCCGCTTCTGCAGCTCCAAATCGTACAGGTGGCTCTTGAGGATACGCAGAGCGTTCTGACGGTTGTCCAGCTGGGAGCGGGTCTCGGTGTTCTCCACAACTATGCCGGTGGGGATGTGACGCACGCGCACGCCCGTCTCCACCTTGTTCACGTTCTGCCCTCCCGCGCCGCTGCTGCGGTAGGTATCCCATTCCAGGTCGGCGGGATTGATCTCTATCTCTATGGTGTCATCCACCAGCGGATATACGAATACAGATGAGAACGATGTCTGACGCTTGCCCTGCGCGTTGAAGGGGGACATGCGCACCAGCCGGTGCACGCCGCTCTCTCCCTTGAGATAGCCATAGGCGTAATCGCCCTCCACCTCCAGCGTGACGCTCTTCACGCCCGCTTCCTCGCCCTCCAGCACGTCCGCCACCGTAACCTTATAGCCGTTGCGCTCTGCCCAGCGGGTATACATGCGCATCAGCATCGCGCTCCAGTCGTTGGATTCGGTGCCGCCGGCACCGCTGTTTATCTTGAGGATGGCGCCCAGATTGTCACCCTCCGCAGAGAGCATGTTGCGCATCTCCAGCGCCTCCACACTGGACACAAGGGCGTCGTATGCGCACTGGGCATCGGCCTCGGCATCTTCGCCGAATTCCATCAGCACTTCCAGGTCGGCTAGTTTGCTCTCTGCGGCGGCATAGCCGTCGGTCCAGTATTTAATGGCAGATATCTTCTTGAGGGTCTTCTCCGCCTCTTTGGGGTCGTCCCAAAAGCCCGCTTCCAGAGTGGTGGCGTGCAAAGTCTCTATCTGCTGAAGCTTGGCAGGTACGTCAAAGATACCTCCCCAACGTCTTCAACCGCTGTGCAATTTTATTAACCTCGTCTGACGTTATCATAAAAAGCCTTTATTTGGTTATACGTATATCCCCTCGAAAGCCCAAAGCGGAACAGCTTGCCCATCACCTGCTGCCCTTCCCCCTTGAGGGTGCGCAGCTTGGCTGAGAGCACCGCCTCCATCTTCTCGCGCGCCTTGCTGCCGTCTATCTGACCCAGAGCGTTCTCTATCACATCCCGCTCCACTCCTTTGGCAGCCAGGGCGTGGCGTATCTTCTGCTCTCCCCAGCCCGCCAGGGCGCTCTTGTCACGGGCAAAGAAGGCCGCGTAACGGTTTTCGTCGAGATATTTCTCCTCGCAAAGTTGCGAAATTATCGCTTGCGTGTCAATAGCGTCGTCGCCCGCAAGCGCCTCTATCTTTTTTTCGATATCCCGCCTGCAATACTCCCGCGCACTGCAGAGTTTTGCCATCCGGCTGTATATCTTCTTGCTGTCCATCTAGAACCAGTAGCCAAAACTCATGTAGATGCCCGCACTGTGGGTCAGGCTGTTCCAGTTCAGGTCCACCTCAATGGGGCCCGCCACAAAGTCAAAGCCGTATCCCAGACGGAAGCCGGTGAAGCCACGGTTCTGCATGAAGTCGGGTATGCTCTCTCCCTGGCGTCCGTAGTTGCCCGCCAGCATAAGATAATGGCCCTTGTGTATATTGTAGCGTGCATCCACTCCCGCCACAGCCAGCAGCGGTTCCATGGCAATCACGCCCGTGGTGCCGTAGAAGGGTATCTGGTAAGGCGAATAACGGCCCGCCTGTGTGCCGCCAATGCAGTTCATCATCACCAGCGGCGGATTGTTGCCGGCAAGGGCGCGGGCATGCACGAACGGAATCAGGGCAAACCTGTCGCCCACGGGCTGCACCAGCTTGGCGGAGAGGCTGGCGTCAAGCATCGGAGACCTGTAATTGATGTTGGCGATATCGCGCTGATAGCGCAGCGTAGCATCCAGTTTTACACCTTTTGTGGGGAACCAGACATTGTCCAGATTGTCCACACCTATGTTGAGGAACGGTCCCATGAACATGGAACGGTTCTCGTTGGTGCTGTATGCATCGGGCATGTTGGGTACCTGCAGGTCGGTACGATAATAATACAGATCTGCCTTCAAGCCCGCCTTGAAATGTACCTTACGCAGATTTCCGGTAGACACCGCCGCCTCAAACTCGTTTTGCAGGTAATCTATCGGTTGGATGGTCTGCCTGGTTATGGAATAAATCGGCATGGAATAGCGGCTCAGGCAGTAGCTCCCGTCAAACTCCACAAAGCTCTTGGTGAGATACGAATAGCGGACTCCGAAGCGGTAGTTGTTGGCCAGCCGGGCAGAGAGCGCCAGCCGGTGGCCGTAGAGGCTGTTGTAGTTGAAGCCGAAATCGAGCAGGATGGTGGATATCTCCTCCGTATCGAACCTCAAGCCGATGCCCAGCCGGTTGGTGCGGTTGGGAACCATGGTCATGGTGAGGTCGAACGGGGAATGGGAACCGCCCAGAGTGTAAACCACAGAGTTGTATGCCTTGGTGGCGTAGAGGTTGTTAACCGCCGCCTCTATGTCAGAGATGGCTATTTTCTTGCCCGCCTCCAGGGGGAAGTTGCGGAGCAGGTATTCCTGGTCTTTGTCGCTGATTCCCACAAACTTGATGGAGGCCAGCTCTATGGTGTCGTTCAGCTTGGTGGCCAGCAGCGGCTCCTTTACCATGGGCATCGGCCCCACGAACATCTCTTCGTGCTCCCGCTCCTTCTGCGCCAGGGTCTTCTTGAGCTCCAGCAGCTGCGGCACAGCTTCGCGGGCCGCCTTCTCGCCGTTGTCAATCAGCTTGCGCAGGCTCTCCAGAGTGAAGCTCATAGTGCCCAGACCCTCGATATCGGGCCTGATGAGGATGTCGGTATCGGCCATCGCTTCTTCTGTCTTGCCGCTGGTGGTGGCGGAGAGCAGACGGCCCAGCAGGCCGCTCACCTGGTCCAGGTCGGCGGTATCGTTGTTGCTGGGCATGCGGACGCCAATTACATAATCGGCACCCATCGCCCGCGCCACGTCCACGGGATAATTGTTCTTCATACCGCCGTCCACCAGCACCATATCCTCCGTCTTTACGGGCGGGAACACGCCGGGGATGGCCATGGAGGCACGCATAGCCATGGGGAGGATACCTTTGTTGAACACCACCTCCTTGCCGGAGGTCAGGTCCGTGGCCACGCAGGCATAGGGTATCGGCAGGGTGTTGAAATCACATTCGTTATGGTAACCCACTGTGCAGTCTGAGAGCAGGCTGTATATCTTCTGGCCCGCCATCAGACCCATTGGGAGTATTCCGTTGGTGCCCCCTTCCGGAGCGAACCGCAACAGGTCGTTGCCGGAACCGGCGTTATCGCCGCCATCTTCCAGCCCCTCCTCCCCGTCTGAGCGCGCCCTGCGCTGGAGGGCCGCCTTCCAGTCGATGCCGAACGGTATCTGTATCTGATATTTGGCCTCGTCTGTCTTACGCTCGTAAGATATCTCCTCGCGGCTCACAGCGCCCGAAATCAGATAGTCCCAGTCCTGCACGGTGATTATGGAGTCGAGCTCCGCCGCCGAATGGCCCACTGCATACAGGCCGCCCACCAGGGCGCCCATGCTGGTGCCGGTTATTATATCGATGGGGATGTCATACTCTTCCAGAACCTTGAGCACACCCACGTGCGCCGCTCCTTTGGCGCCGCCGCCGCTGAGCACCACCGCCACCTTGGGGCGCTGTGCATTGGCCGCAAACAGTGTTACAAGAGTGATGAGGATTGTTGTGAGGATGCGTTTCATTGCTGTCGGTTTGAATTCTTGCCTGCAAGAAGGCCGCAGGCCGCCATAATATCTTCTCCGCGGGAGGCGCGTATGGTGGTGGTGATGCCCGCCGCCTCCAGCCGCTTCTGGAACTGCTCCACAAGGGCGTCGCTGCCGCTGGTATACGGGCTGTCGGGAATCTTGTGGAAGCGGATCAGGTTCATCCGGCACTCCAGGCCGCGCAGCAGGCGCGCCAGTCCCGCCGCGTGCCGTTTGGTATCGTTCATGCCGGCGAACACAATGTATTCGAAAGTGACCCGGCGCTGGCCGGTGAAATCGTATTGGCGCACCAACTTCAGGACCTCTTCCAAAGGGTACCTGTTCTCCACCGGCATCAGTTCCCTGCGCTCTTCATGGAAAGGGTTGTGCAGACTCACCGCCAGATGGCAGGCGGTGGTGTCCAGGAACTCTTTCATGGTGGCCAGGTCGCCGATGGTGGAGAGGGTTATTCTTTTCGGGCTCCAGCCAAAGCCCCAGTCCGCAGTGAGAATCTCTATCGCCTTGTGCACATTCTCCCAGTTGTCCAGAGGCTCTCCCATACCCATAAAGACGGCGTTGGTAAGCTCTTCCGCCTCTTCCACATCCATGAACTGGGCGATTATCTCGCGCGCGGAAAGGTTGCCGTGGAACCCCTGCCGCCCCGTCATGCAGAACTTGCAGCCCATCTTGCAGCCCGCCTGCGAAGAGACGCACAGCGTGGCGCGGTCGCGGTCCGGAATCATCACGGTTTCAATGTACTGGCCGGGGGCGACTGCCTCAAATGCGTACTTGCGGGTACCGTCCTTCGAGGTCATCACCTCGGCCGGCACGGTGCGCCCCACTTCATAATTCTCAGACAGCCTGGCGCGGCTTTCCTTTGAAAGATTTGTCATCTGATCTATGGTGCGGACCCGCTTCTTGTAGAGCCAGTCCGCCATCTGGGCGGCGGCATAGCGCTTCAGGCCGGAGGCGGTGCACACCGCTTCCAGCTCCCCCAGAGTCATCCCCAAAAGAAATTGCGCCATTTTCCAATTATTTTAGGCAAAAATACTAAGAATTTGATTAAGTTTGCACCTATGACAAACGAAGAAAAGATTATCCGCAACAGTTTCCGCCGCAAATGGCTGAACGATGTCAAGACCAACAACAGCTGGTCTGTGTTCAAGATTATGTCGGAGTTCGTACAGAGCTACGAAAAACTGATGGAGACGGGCCCCTGCGTGGCAATTTTCGGCAGCGCGCGCACCAATCCGGAAGATAAATATTACAAGGCTTCCGTAGAGATTGCCGCCAAGCTGAGCAAGTTGGGCTTCGGCATCATCACCGGCGGCGGCCCGGGCATCATGGAGGCGGGCAACAAGGGAGCCAAGGAGGCCGGCGGCGCATCGGTGGGTCTGAACATCAACCTCCCGTTCGAGCAGTTCCCCAACCCCTATATCGATGCCGACAAACTGATTTCGTACGATTATTTCTTTGTGCGCAAGACCATCTTCATGAAATATGCGCAGGGCTACATTGCCATGCCCGGCGGCTACGGCACTTTGGACGAACTCAGCGAGGCCCTCACCCTTATCCAGACCAACAAACTGGTCTCCTTCCCAGTGATACTCTACGGCAAGGATTACTGGGAGGGGCTTCTGAAGTGGTTCAAGGATACCCTTCTCCCCCACGGCATGATAAGCCCCGGCGACCTGGACATCTATCAGGTAGTGGACACGGTAGATGAGGCTGTGGCAATCATAGAAGAGTTCTACAACAAATACGGACCCAAACCTAATTTCTAACAATATTAACCTGAAACACAATCTATTATGGCTAAAGAAGAGATGAATCAAGCCGTGTCAAACGAGGAGAAGCTCAAGGCGTTGAAGGCGACTATTTCAAAAATCGAGAAGGATTATGGCAAAGGCTCTATTATGACGTTGGGAGACCAGCCGGATAGCGCTGTTTCTGTTATTCCGTCGGGCTCGATTGCCCTTGACCACGCGCTGGGTATCGGAGGATATCCCCGCGGTCGCGTCATCGAGATTTTCGGTCCCGAATCAAGCGGCAAGACCACGCTGGCGATTCACGCCATCGCGGAGGCCCAGAAGGCGGGAGGCATCGCCGCCATCATCGATGCCGAGCATGCATTTGACCGCAGCTACGCCAAGAACCTGGGCGTGAATGTGGATACGCTGCTCATTTCGCAGCCCGATAACGGCGAGCAGGCGCTGGAGATTGCGGACAACCTTATCCGCAGCGGTGCCATCGACATCATAGTTATCGACTCAGTGGCTGCGCTCACCCCCAAGGCAGAAATTGAAGGGGAGATGGGTGACAACAAGGTAGGTCTGCAGGCAAGGCTCATGAGCCAGGCTCTGCGCAAGCTCACCGCCAACATTTCCAAGACAAATACCTGCTGCATCTTCATAAACCAGCTTCGCGAGAAGATCGGTATCCTGTTCGGCAACCCGGAGACCACCACCGGCGGCAACGCCCTCAAATTCTACGCGTCGGTGCGCATAGACGTGCGCAAGGTCACCCAGCTCAAGGACGGTGACGCCGCCACCGGCAACCGCACCCGCGCCAAAGTTGTCAAGAACAAGATGGCGCCGCCTTTCCGCAAGGCAGAGTTCGACATCGTCTTTGGAGAGGGCATCTGCAAGGTGGGCGAGATTGTCGATCTGGCAGTGGAATACGATATCGTACACAAGAGCGGATCTTGGTTCAGCTACGGCGAGAGCAAGATTGGACAGGGGCGCGACGCGGTGCTGCAGGTGCTGCGCGACAACCCCGAGCTGAGCGACGAGATAGAGGCACAGGTGCGCGAGGCCCTGGCCGCAGTGAAGGACTAATTTTTAGAATCTGACAATGGACATTGTTTTAAGCGGAATACGCTCCACCGGCCATCTCCATCTTGGCAACTATTACGGGGCGCTGAAGAATTTTGTAAGGATACAGGACACCCACAAGTGTTTCTTTTTCATAGCGGACCTCCATTCGCTCACCACACACCCTCATCCGGAAGATTTGCACGAGGGGGTCAAGACCATCCTGGCGGAATATCTCGCCGCCGGTCTGGACCCGGAGAAATCTGCAATCTTTGTACAGAGCGAGGTGCCCGAGGTGTGCGAGCTGTACGTCCTGCTCAACATGCTCGCGTACAAGGGCGAGATGGAACGTACCGCCAGCTTCAAGGACAAGGTGCGCCACAACCCCGACAACGTGAACATAGGCCTGCTCTCCTACCCCGTGCTGATGGCCTCCGACATCCTGATTCACAGGGCTAAATACGTCCCTGTGGGCAAGGACCAGGAGCAGCATCTGGAGATAGCCCGCCTGCTGGCGCGCCGTTTCAACAACATGTACGGCTGCGAGGTGTTCCCGGAGCCCGAGGCGTTCAACTTTGGCAGCAATCTGGTAAAGGTGCCCGGCCTGGACGGCAACGGCAAGATGGGCAAGAGCGAGGGCAACGGAGTATATCTGTGCGACGACGAGAAGACCATCACCAAGAAGGTGATGCGCGCCGTTACCGACAGCGGCCCCACCGAGCCCAACAGCCCCAAACCGGAGGTAATTGAGAACCTGTTCACCCTGCTCAAGCTTGTGAGCGAACCTTCTACCGTGCAGTTCTTCGAGGAGAAGTGGAACGACTGTTCCATCCGCTACGGCGACATGAAAAAGCAGCTCGCCGCCGACATCTGCAAAGTGACCCTACCCATACGCGAGCGCATAGAGAGCATCTCTTCCGATGCGGAGTATCTGCGCAAGGTCACCGAGATGGGGCGCGAGAAGGCGCGTGCATCCGCCCAGGCCACCCTGGCGCTGGCAAAAGAGGCCGTGGGGCTGAAGCGATTCTAAGTCCGCCATGTCAGACAAATCAGAGCTCGCCGTGGTCCACGCGGGGTTTCCATCCCCTGCGGAGGATTTCATGGATGTAGCCCTGGACCTCAACAAAGAACTAGTAAAGAACCCCTCCTCCACCTTCTTCGCGAGGGTGAAGGGGGTTTCTATGATAGAAGACGGCGTGGGCGACGGCGACATGCTGATAATTGACAAGAGTGCAGAACCCACCGACGGCTGCCTGGCAGTATGCTTCGTGGACGGGGAATTCACCCTTAAGCGCTACCGCAACATGGGGGATTATGCCCTGCTGATGCCCGCCAACAAAGATTTCAAGCCCATCCGCGTGGATGCCGACAACCAGTTCGCCATCTGGGGTGTGGTTAAGTATCTCGTAAAAAAAGTCTGAAAGATGGCTTTCATCGGCCTGTGTGACTGCAACAACTTCTTTGTGAGTTGCGAGCGGGTGTTCCGTCCCGATCTGGAACGCCGGCCGGTGATGGTGCTATCCAACAACGACGGCTGCGTGGTGGCCCGCAGCAACGAAGTCAAGGCGCTGGGCATCAAGATGGGTACCCCTCTGTTTCAGGTCCGCGACCTTGTGAAGAAGCACAATATTGCGGTGTTCTCTTCTAACTACCAGCTGTACGGCGACATGAGCCACCGGGTGATGAACATCCTTCGCAAGGCGGCCCCGAGCATAGAGGTCTACTCAATAGACGAAGCTTTCCTGAATCTGGACGAGATGCCCATGGACAAGCTGCAGCCATTTGCCCGTGACCTCTCCGCCCGCATCCGGCGGGAGGTGGGCATCCCCGTGAGCATAGGCGTCTCCCCAACCAAAACCCTGGCCAAGATTGCCAGCAAGCTGTGCAAACAGTATCCCGCACTCAAGGGGGGCTGCCTGATGTACCGCACTCAGGATGTAGAAAAAGTACTTGCAACATTCCCGGCCGGGGATATATGGGGCATCGGACGCAAAAGCAACGCCAAGTTGCACTCCATGGGGGTAGAGAGCGCGCTGGACTTTTACAACCTCCCTCCCGCGGAGGTCTACCGCACCTTCACCGTCACCGGCCTGCGCACCTGGAAAGAGCTGCACGGCGAGCCCTGCATCGGCTTTGAGGATGTGCAGCCAGACCGCCAGACAGTGTGCATCTCCCGTTCTTTCGCCAAAGAGATGACCACGCTCGAAGAGCTGGACGCCGCCGTATCCACCTTCACCGGCAAGGTGGCGGAAAAGCTGCGCGCCGCAAAGCAGTGCGCCCAGCAGATGAGCGTCTTCATACTCACCAACCGGTTCCGCGAAGATGCACCGCAGAACTTTCAAATGAAGACCACGCTGTTCGAAGTCGCCACCGACGATACATTGGAGATGTCGGAGCGGGCGGCGCAGATGCTGCGGCAGATTTTCCGCCGCGGTTTTGCCTATAAGAAGGCGGGGGTGATGGTCACCAAGCTGACGCCCAAACGCGGTGTACAACAGTCATTTATGGACACCCTTGACCGAGACCGCCGCGCTCAGTTGATGGACGCCATAGACGCCATAAACCGCACCGAAGGAAACTATACCGTACGCCTCGCATCGCAGGGAGAGATGGACCAGTTCTCTGCCCGCACCATGACCTCCCGCAAATTCACTACCTCCTGGGATGAAATAATGGAGGTCAAACTATAGTATTTTTCTTGTAAATACATTACATTTGTGGGAATTGTGCTTGATTATTCTTAATAATTACCGATATGAAAACTTTAAAGAAATCCATCATGGTATTGCTGCTGGCAGCAATGCCCGTTATCGCATTCGCACAGGATGCAGAGAAGAAGTCCGTACTCCGCAACAGAGTTGAGATCGCCCAGGTAGAATCAGAAGAGGCCAACATCCGCTTCACCAATCTGGAAGTGTTCTACATGTACGATGAATCCCCCCGCCAGTATTATCTTTCCGTGGGCAACCTGGGTATCGGCGGCGATTTGATCTCTATCAACTTTGACCCGATTTACGAGTTGTTCATCCCTCTGGGAAGCACCCTGGAAGAGGCTGTTGCAAAACTGCAGGAGATAAAGGCTTTCTACAAGAAACCCAAACGCTCATCCATGCAGCTTGACGGTTGCCTGTCTGCCATGTACCCCGACAACAACAAGCTCGAGCCCGTGACCCTCACCACCAGAAAGATCATCCTCACCAAGACCATGGAGTTCAGCGTACCCCGCGACAATTATCTCCGCGTAACCTACGTTCCCAAGGCTGACTTTGCCAGCCTGCTGACCAGCGTCAAGGTTTACAAGAAACTCCATCCCAAACAGTAATCAGTATTTTCAATCATCAATATGAAACGCTATTTCCTCGCAGCAATCGCATTATTGCTTGCTATCAGTGCCAACGCACAGTTATTTGATTTTTCAAGCAACAACAACCGCTTTGAATTCGGCTTTGACTTTGGTACGGCTGCGACCCATTCCAACCACCCCTCCCGCTTTGCAAACGGTATCAACGCCGTGATATGCGGTGTATATGTGGGTTTCCTGGAGGCAAGTCCCCAGCACAGGTACGACAATCATGTGAATGCCAACCAGTATAACGACGACGAAGCCTATCTGATAACTGCCGGCTACCAGATTCCCGTGCTTCCCTGGCTCAGAATCATGCCGGTTGTGGGCTACGCTCAGACCAACGAGGGTATCACCGATGCATCTACCGTGAATATCTCCTCCGGAGAATACTCCTCCACCATGTATCACGACTACGATGTGACCCCCGGAAGCCGCGTACATTACTTCAACTACGGCGGCGGCATCTCCGTTCAGCCCGTGAAGTGGTTAAGCCTGAACGCTGTGTACACGGCTCATGGCATTTACGGCGGCATCGGCTTTGATCTGGTTGGAATAATTGGAAGGAAATAGCGTAAAACCTGTATAATGAGATTCAGATTCATACCATTGATAGCCATAGTCCTTTGCTGCGCCTCCTGCGCAAATAAGGACTATGACATATCAGAGGGATTCAACAAAGAAATCACCCTCTTTGAGAACGGGATATCAGTGCCCATCGGCAGTGTGGGACCGTTCACAGTCAACTCCATTCTTGGAAAAGTCAGCGAAATGGAGGGCATAGGCAGTATGGTGGGAGAATATATCCATGTGGATGACGACGGTTTCTTATACTTTGAAGAGAACCACGATATCTTCAGGATGAACGTATATGAAATAGAAAAGGATTTAGGCGATGTGAGCACCGCCCAGACCTGGGACGCCGGATATCAATCTGGATATGTAGAAGGTATTGTGGGACTGATGCCTTACATCTGGCTCAAACCCGTTAACCAGAAACTGGTGATTACCGCCACCAATCCGCTCCGCGGGGATGTCCATGCAAGTTGCTCCGCATCAGTATGGGTGTACACCGAAGATGATATGATTAATATTCCCATACCCGGACTTGACGATTGCGTCATGCCCGGCAGGGCAACGGAAGAGATTCTGGCCATGGACCTTGACGAGAGTCTATCAATTCCGTGTTCCATGATAGCTTTTTCAGATCTGACTCTTGACCTTCCGGCAATGCCTGTTTCCAAAGCAGACAAGACAGACAATCTGTTCTTCGCCTTTTCCTTCAATTACAGGTGCGGTATCGCCATAACCGAGGAGTTTAACATCAATGCCGGAGAGATTTCTACCGGACGGATTGATCTGGAAATAGGCAAATACCTTCTGAAAAAGTGCCAGGTTACGGTTGAGATAGAGAACACTCTTCCCCTTTCAGCAACTGTCAGCGGTTTCAAGGTGCTTAAACCCCGCGCAGGCAAAGAAGAGGAGGCAGTGGTGGATGATAATATCGTGATTGATGCCGATATCACTGTTCCGGGCGGTTCGCCTGAGAATCCAGCTACCACTACTGCCGTCATCTCCATAGAAGCAAAAGAGGGCACCATCCCCGACATTCCGGAGGTGCTCCTGAGTCTGGTCCTGAATGGCCAGGCCGGCCTCGGAGACGTTGCCCTCAACACCAGCCAGGGCCTTACCGTGAAATCATCATCTGCCAAACTTACCGGCGGAATAACCATCCCCATAAAGTAGCCTGCCATGAAAAAGAAGATCATCATGTTCGCAGCGCTGGCGCTGATTGCACTCAGTATGCACGCTCAGAGCTTCCAGCAGGCTCTTTTCCTGGACGGATACCGCCTGGGTTACCGTTACAATCCTGCCCTTCAGAACGAATCGGGCTTTTTGAGCGTAGGCCAGTTTGCCAATCAGACCCGCAATAACTTTGGTGCGGCCAGCTTCCTTTATCCCCGCGACGGAGAAGTGGTTACAGCCCTCCACTCCAGCGTTACTGCAGACGAATTCCTGGGCAGCCTTCAAGACGACAACCGCTTTACAAGCAACATAGACTACAGCCTGTTCTCCTTCGGCTGGAAGAAAGACAAGGCATACCACACCATTGAGGCCAACATACGGGCGGCTTACGGCGCCTCCATCCCCAAGGAGATATTCGCCATTGCCAAACTCGGTACCGGAGATGGGGCCTATGATGTATCCGGCATGAATGTCTGGGGCAATGTGATGGCAGAACTGGCATACGGTTTCTCCTATAAGTTCTCCGACATCATCTCCGTAGGTGCGCGTGCCAAGCTTCTGGTGGGCATAGAATCCCTCAACTACAATGTCACCAAGTTTGACATGACCTGCTCTGAGGATGCTTATCAGGCAGACATAGAGGCCAATCTGGACTTTACCAGCCGCTGGAAAAAGGTCCGCACCAACGATGATGGCTACATGAACTTCCTGGACCTGAGCTCAAAGGATCGCTGGAAACTCCCTTCCGGTGCTGGTCTGGCAGTTGACCTTGGTGTCACCGTTACCCCTCTGGAAGGTCTCACCCTCTCTGCATCCATGCTCGATCTGGGCGGCATGCTATGGTACTACGGCAACTGCGGCAAGTCACAGGGCACAACCACCTTCACCGGCATCCAGAGCCTTACCATGGAAGAACTCCAGGAGGGCAAGATAATGGATAAGTTCTCAGATGTAAAAGACAGCTTCCTCAACTCTCTGAAGCTGAAAGCCTTAGACGATAAAACTGTACTCGAGGGCATTCCGTTCAACATCAACCTGGGCGCCAAGTATGAAATGCCCTTCTACAGGGCACTGGCCATCGGCTCCACCGCCAATTACATCAGCGGCAGAAGCATGACCTACCGCGAGGTGCGCGGCGTGCTGGCATGGAATCCGTGCGCCTGCTTTGGCATAACCGGCAATTACGGCACCGGCACCCACGGCCAGGTGTGGAGCTGCGCCCTTAGCGCAGCGGTGTGCAAATTCCATATGACTGCCGCATACAGCAACGGCTTTGGAGGCACCATACCCTACAGCAGCACTCCCCTGCAACCCAACAACAAGATGCTCACCGTGGGCCTGACCTACGACTTATAGTTATTTGGACTTATGGCAGAAACACAGCTTGACCCCCACACCCAGGAACTGCTTGAGCAGTATCGCTCCCTGCTGCCTGTCTATTCACAGATGGCGGAGGTAATCCCCGAGAAACTCAAGGGATTCTTTGAAGAGGCGGGATTCATTGTGGCCGCCGTGGAGCACCGTGTCAAGACAGAATCGTCTCTGGCGGGCAAACTGAAGCTCAAAGGAAGCAAATACGCCAGCATCTTCGATATCACCGACATCATCGGCCTGCGCGTAATCACGTTTTACGGAGATGATGTGGATAAGGTGGCATCGGTGCTGGAACGCCTCTTCGAGATTGACTGGGAGAACTCCGTGGACAAGCGAAAGGCGCATGAGACCGACAGCTTCGGCTACCTCTCGCTGCACTATATCTGCCGCATTCCGGAATCTGCCTACACCGACCCGGACCACCCGGAGCTCAACAAGATCCGCTTTGAAGTTCAGATGCGCTCTGTGCTGCAGCACGCCTGGGCCAACATGAACCATGACACCGGATACAAGAGCGGCGTGGAGATTCCCAGCATTTACGTGCGTAGCCTCAGCCGCTTGGCGGGCATCCTGGAGCTGGTGGACGATGAGTTCAGCCGCATCCGCCGCGAGCTGGCCGATTACCGCCGCAACGTGCAGAAGCTGGTGGCGTCTGGCAATCTGGGCGAGGTACAGCTGGACGGCGATTCCTTCCGCAGTTATATCGCCATAGGTCCCTTTGACCGCCTCAACCGCCGTATCGCCTCCATCAACCAGGCTGAGGTGCAGCAGGTGGACCTGTCCGCATTCCTGCCGCTGTTCAAGGCCATAGGCTTCCTGACACTGGGCGATATCGACTCTCTTATAAAGAATTTCTCAGATGCAGCATATCAGATTGCATGCTTCCAGCTGGGGCTCACCGATATTGACATCCTCTCCTCTTCGCTTGCACCGCAGGATCTCTGCACCGCATATATTTTGAAAAACGGCGGCGGCCGCATCGGTCTCAAGATGATGCTGGACACCCTCAACGGGCCTGACGAATACAACGATGCCATGGCCGGCTTCCTTGTGGAGCAGTGCAAGGACCTGCCGTTCATGAACCAGTAGAATATGGCAAACAAACCCCTCAACACAGATTTGCTGGACCGCGCGATTGTATTTGCGGTGAAGGCCCACGCCGGCACTGAGCGCCGCGGAAAGGGCTTCCCCTATATCGTGCATCCGATGGAGGCAGTAGAGATTGTGGCCACCATGACCTCCGACCAGGAACTTCTGGCGGCCGCAGCGCTGCACGACACTGTTGAGGATACCGATGTCACCGTGGAGCAGATCCGCGCAGAATTCGGAGACCGGATTGCCAATCTGGTAGCCGCAGAGAGCGACACCTTTGTGGCCGGACTCAGCGAGCAGGAGAGCTGGCACGCACGCAAGCAAGCGGCGATTGACCGTCTGGCCAAGGCGCCCCACGACGCCAAGATTGTGGCGTTGGGCGACAAACTCTCCAACATGCGGGCCATCGCACGCGACTATGCAGTGCAGGGCGATGCTTTCTGGAACCTTTTCCATGTCACCGACCGTTCAGAGCACGAATGGCACTACCGTGGCCTCGCGGAATCGCTCTGGGAGCTTTCCGACACATTTGCCTATAAAGAATTTGCTCGACTGATCAATCAGGTTTTTGATGGACGCGATTAAGATATCCATGGACGATTACGTCCTCTCCGGAGGCGGCGCCAACGGCGAGAGCTACGACCACCGCAGCGACCCTTCCGTGATGCTTAAGCTCTACTTCCCGGGCAAGATACAGCAGCCCCTGGACGAGATGATGCTGGCCCGCAAGGTATACGAAATGGGCATCCCCACTCCGGAACCCGGCGATTATGTCGTTACTGAAGACGGCCGCTACGGCATCCGCTTCAAGCGCATCGCGGGCAAGAAGTCATACTCCCGCGCCACCGCAGACGAGCCGGAGAAAGTGGCGCAATTCGCCGCGGAGTTCGCGCAGATGTGCCGCCGGCTGCACTCTACCCATATTGACACATCGGCCTTCGAGAACGTAAAAGAGCGCTATTTTCGCCTGATGGCAGACAATCCGTTCTTCTCCGCGGCAGAGAAGGACAAACTTGGCCGGTTCATAGCCGACACACCCGATGAGGATACCGCCGTGCACGGTGACCTGCAATACAGCAATGCGATTTTTGTGGGCGACAAACGGTACTTTATAGACCTTGGCGACTTCTGCTGGGGCAACCATCTGTTTGATGTGGCAATGGTATACCTTTGCTGCTGCCTAAGCGACGAAGCTTTCATACTTGAGACATTCCACATGCCCAAGTCCCTTTCTACCGCCTTCTGGCAGGAATTCGCCCCCGTCTATTTTGGCGCTGGCATCCCCCTGAAGGAGATTGAAGAGCAGATACGGCCCTATGCCGGACTCAAGACACTTATCATTGAGCGCGACACAAAGCAGCCGATGCCGGAGTTCCGCGCCGCCCTTGCCTCCATTCTATGAAAAACGTAGACAACAATAGAAAATCGTATCTGCGTCGGTCCACATGGGCCGGCCTGATGCTTGTGCTTGTCGCCGGGCTTACGCTTGCAGCCACCTCTCTTATCCAGTACTACTATTCCAAGAAAGGGATTGTGGCGGAGGCTACCAAACGGGCAGAAACCCAGCTGGAGGCCACACGGTACAGGGTTATGGATGTGATAGACCAGACCGAGGCGGCGGTACGCAACAGCCTCTGGATTGCACAGTGGTGCCTGGATGTTCCCGACAGCCTCTCCCGCGTATGCCAACGCGTGGTTGAGGGCAACCCGGTTGTAGTGGGCTCTACAGTGGCTCTTGTACCGGGGCACAGCCGCCGGTATCCGCTCTACGCCCCGTATGTCTGCCGGGAAGCCGACACAATCGCCTTCAAGACTCTGGCCACGGCAGATTATGACTACCCTTCCCAGGAATGGTTTGTAAAACCGCTTGAGACCGGAAGCGGCTACTGGTCTGAACCCTATATAGACGAAGGCGGCGGCGAAATATTGATGACCACATATTCCGAACCCGTCAGCGACAGATATGGCAGGCAGGCTGCAGTCATTACCGGAGACATCTCCCTGGAATGGCTTGCAGACTTCACCGGACACATTGATATTTACCCAAACGCCATCTGCCTGATGACAAGCCGCACCGGACACCTGATGATGAGCCCGGAACAGGACCAGGCGCTGCAGCAGTCTGTCGCAGAAGGTGTTGACGTATTCCGTGAAAGCGAAGAATTCAAACAATTGCAGCAGGCAATGTTGAGTGGCGAATCGGGCAACGCGGTGTTGACTGCCGGAAAAATAAAGCGTTTTACATTCTATGCCCCCATTGAGCGCACAGGATGGTTTATGTGCATCGTGATTCCCGAAGATGACATCTTTGGGAGTATCCGCAAAACCGACCGTATAGTCAAGTTGCTTCAGGCCCTGGGTCTGCTTATGCTGATTCTGATTCTCCAGGCCCTGGTCCGCAGCCAGTCCAAATACAGGACTCTTAACAAGAACAAGGAAAAGATAGAGAACGAGCTTCACATTGCGAGCTCCATCCAGATGTCCATGATTCCCCAGGTATTCCCTCCCTTCCCGGAGAGGCACGACCTGGACATCGCCGCGGATATCGTCCCCGCCAAAGAGGTGGGCGGTGACCTGTACGACTATTTCATCCGTGACGAGAAGTTCTTCTTCTGCCTGGGAGACGTGAGTGGGAAAGGCATTCCGGCATCACTGGTGATGGCGGTGACCCGCAGCATGTTCCGCACCCTCTCCGCCCACGAAGACAGCCCCAGCGTTATACTGTCCAACCTCAACAACAGTCTGGCCGCCGCCAATGAGACCGACATGTTCGTGACCTTCTTCTTGGGTGTGCTGAACCTCACCGACGGCCATCTGACATACTGCAACGCCGGCCATAATCCCCCCATGATCCTCACCGATTCCATCGTGACCCTGCCGGTGGAGGCCAATCTCCCGCTGGGTGTGCTCAAGGGGATGGATTTTGTTGAACAGGAGGTACAGATGCATTACGACGATGCATTGTTCCTGTATACCGACGGCCTCTCGGAGGCGGAGAACCTTGCGCATGAGCAGTTTGGCGTATATCGGATAGAGGCCGCCCTCCACGGGCGCAAGAATGCCTTTGACCATCTGAAGAACATGCAGAAGCATGTCACCGACTTTGTGGGGAACGCTCCCCAGAGCGACGATTTGACAATGCTGTTCCTCCACTATCTGGGATGCGAGACAACCGCTTCAGAGCACAGGATTACGCTGGATAACGAAGTATCTCAGATTTCGCGTCTGGCCAGTTTCATGGATGACGTCTGCGAAAACACCGGCCTGGATAGCGGTGTTGCCATGAACCTCAACCTGGCCATAGAAGAGGCGGTGACAAACGTCGTGCTCTATGCTTATCCAAAGGGGACCCACGGTACCGTGGATATCACCGCAGTCAAAAACGACGGCTCCCTTGAATTCACTATCACAGACGGCGGCGTTCCGTTTGACCCTACTGCCGCCCCGGAGCCCGACATAAGCGCATCGGTGGAAGACCGCCCGATTGGAGGTCTCGGCATCCATCTGGTGCGGACAATCATGGACAAAGTTTCATACGAATATAAAGACGGCAAGAATATCCTTACCCTGATCAAAAACCTGTAAAAGATATGGAAGTCATTATTTCTAAAGAGAACAAGTTAGTTACAGCCGCACTTGTGGGCCGGCTTGACACTCCCGCATCCCAGGAGATTGCACCGCAGATTGAAAGTCTCAAGGCCGATGCTGCCGGGACCATCGTTCTGGACTGCAGCCAGTTGAGTTATATTTCCAGCTCCGGCCTCAGGATTTTCCTGTCGCTGCGCAAAGCCGCTGCAGAGAAAGGCGGGAAAGTGATTGTACGCAACATCAGCAATGAGATCCGCAGTGTGTTCATGATGACCGGATTCCTCAACCTCTTTGAGATTCAATGATTCCGCTCTCTCTCTTCTCGGTGAGTCTGCTGTCGGAGCACCTGCTCCTGCTGCTGTCCATACTGATCTTCGCAGCTATCCTGGTGATGAAAGTGGGGACCCGCTTTGGCGTACCGTCCCTGCTGCTTTTCCTTATCCTAGGTATGGTTGCAGGGGCCGACGGACTCGGTCTACATTTCGAGGACTACAGGGGCGCCGAGGAGATTGGGCATTTCGCCCTCACAATCATCCTGTTCACAGCAGGTCTGGAGACATCGTTCAAGCAGACACGGCCGGTAGTAAGGCATGGAGTCCTGCTCTCTACGCTGGGAGTGCTGCTCACAGTACTCTTTACCGGAGTATTCATCTATTTGATACTTGGCAAGCTGTACGGAGCGCCCATACTCGGTTGCTTTTTGCTGGCCGCAATCATGGGCTCCACCGATTCCGCATCGGTATTCTCAATCCTGCATGGCAAGCGGATGCATCTCAGGGAGAACCTGGGCCCCATGCTGGAGCTCGAGTCCGGTAGCAACGACCCCATGGCATACACTCTGACCATTATCCTGGCCCAGATTGTTGCATCTTCAAACGCCGCCACGGAACCTGCCGGATCAATGATTCTTTCAGGATTGGGGATACTTGCGCTGCAAATCGTCGTAGGCCTGATTATCGGTATCATTGTGGGATATTCCGCCACCTGGTTCCTGAACAGAGTCAAGCTACCCGGCACCTCCCTGTATTCTATATTGATTCTCAGCATAGGGTTCTTTGCCAACGGCATCGCCGGTATTTTGCACGGTAACGGTCTGCTGGCGCTTTACATAGTCGCCATCATTATCGGCAACAGAACCAAACTGCCCGGCAGAAAAGAGATTCTCAGCTTCTTTGACGGAATGACCTGGCTCATGCAACTGGTGATGTTCCTGATGCTGGGTCTGCTGGCACGGCCGTCACAGATGCTGCAGTGGCTGCTGCCCGCGCTCCTGATAGGTGTGCTCATGATGTTTGTGGCGCGGCCCGCCAGCGTATTGCTGTGCCTGCTCCCCTTCAGAAAGCTTTCATTCAGGGCCAAGATATTCACCTCATGGGTCGGTCTGAAAGGTGCCGGTCCCATCCTCTTTGCACTCACCCCGGTACTCGCAGGACTGCAAGACGCCTCCGAGATGTTCAACATAGTGTTCATTATAACCCTGTTCTCTCTGCTGGTTCAGGGCATGACCCTGGACCCCATGGCCCGCTGGCTGCGCCTCAGCTACAGTGAAGACCCCATTGCGGAGACATTCGGCATGGAGATTCCGGATGAGATGGGCCTGCTGCGCGACCATACGGTTTGTGCAGAAGACCTGGAACGGGGGGCAACCCTGCGCGATATGAACCTGCCCCACGGCATCCGGGTCATTATGGTGCGGCGCGGCGACAAGTTCCTTGTCCCGCACGGGAGCATGGCCCTGCACGAAGGCGACCGACTGGTTATTTTAATGGGAGAATCCGATGATGAATAAGATAAAAACCGCAGCTTTGCTGCTGATATGCTGCTGCGCCATTGCTGCGGGCTGCAAATGCAAAAGCTCAGAGGACAAGGCCTTTGAAAAGGCATTCGTTACAATAACGGACGTTGTCCCCGACGCGATACTGGAAATCCGCTATTTCTGCACCTACAACTTTGTGGGAGAACGCATAGACGGCTATCTGGAGCCCACCGCCCTGCTCACCCGCGAAGCTGCCGACTCCCTGAAGGCCGTGAGCGACGATTTGATTTCGCAGGGATACCGCATCAAAATCTTTGATGCATACCGCCCCCAGTGCGCCGTGGACCACTTTGTCCACTGGGCCGCAAACGTTCCCGACACCCTTATGAGGAGATACTTCTATCCCGACGTAGACAAGAGCCGACTCTTCGAACTTGAATACATCATGGCAAAGAGCGGCCATACCCGCGGCTCCACCGTGGACCTGACCCTGTTTGACATGAATCTGGAACGCGACGTAGACATGGGCTGCACCTTTGACTGGTTTGGAGTGGAGAGCCACCCCGACTTCTGCGGCAACCCCGACACCGGCGAATTTACCGGCGACAACAGCGCCAGCCCCCAGGGACGCAGCATAACCGAAGAACAATTCAACAACCGCCTGATACTGCGCCGCGCCATGGTGCGTCACGGCTTCAAGACCATCGACAGCGAGTGGTGGCACTTCACCCTCAAGGACGAACCCTACCCCGACACATATTTCAATTACCCCGTAAAGCAAATCAAGCAATAACCGACACTAATGAAAAAGATATCCTGCATACTGTTCACCACCGCACTTGCAGCTTCGCTGCTTTGTTCCTGCGAAGGCATCAAGAAACAGCTGCCCACAAAGACATGGGCTTTCAGCGACACCACCGCACATTCTTCACTTTCATGCGATGTTGAGCTCCCATCAGCTTCAGACAAGGCCTCCAGTGCTATCCGCGAGGAGCTTATGGCAGTTTTGGACGGCCAGCTGAGCCATATCTCCTCCTATGAACAGGAGCCGCAGTTCGAGCCCTATGCCGGCGATAAAGGCGATATAGATGCATATATAAAGTATTATTACGATAACGCCCTGGCCTCCATCGCCCGCCTTTCAGACGAGGATGCGAGCGAACGCGAAGGTTACATGCGTGAAGACGGCGAAATGTCAGAAGAGGAGATTGAGGAGCTTCTGGCCAGCATGCCGGGCTGGGAGTATGAATTCTCCCTGAGCAAGATTGCCGACACCGCCAAATACGCGGTGTTCCAGTCGCAGAATTACATCTACATGGGCGGCGCTCACGGCGGCATCACCGGCGAGGGCTGCATCTCGTTTGATAAATCTGACGGCAGCAGGATTGCACAGTTCCTGGACCCCGACTGTGAAGAAGATCTGCAGCCGGCCATACGCGAAGGTCTATGCGATTATCTCTCAGAATGCGGCCTGGAGGTGGATGCCGACAGCATTGAAGAATATCTTCTTTTAGACGATGACATCATCCCGCTCCCGAGCTGGCAGCCCTACCCTTCTGCAGACGGGCTCGTGTTTGAATATCAGCAATACGAGATAGCCCCCTACGCCATGGGCATGCCCTCTTTCACCATCCCTTACGAGAAGGTGGCGGCATATCTGACCCCGGAAGCAAAGAAGATTCTGGGGCTTTAGAATTATTTTTTGTAAAACCTCCGCCAGAACGCCGCATAGGCGTTTTGTTGATAACTTCGTTGAAAACTTCCATTTTTCAACATCGATTCGAGGGGAGAGTTTTTGCAATTTTACATCCGGAAAGAGAATGAAAGACGGGATGCCCCGGCAGCCCGCTTTCTTGTCTTTACATCTTGTACTCGACAAATAGCTAATACTGTTTAACCTAGACGCGACTATGGACGTTAGAAAGACCAACGGCACATACGAAGAATTCGACAACGAGAAATTAAAGAAAGGCATTCGCCAGGCCTACATGGCAACCGGGCAGCACTGCCCCGAAGAGGTAGTGGTCTCCATCACAGACAACCTTTATATATACGACAAAATCTCCAGCCAGGAGATCCGCCGCCAGGTGGTGGAATCACTGATGTCCATCAACAAGAAGGCAGCCCTCGAGTACATCGAGCGCTTTGATTCCGGCCTTGACCTGCGCAAGAAGCGCGACTTTATCAAGGACTACATCAACGCCTCCAACGCCGCCACCGGGTCCAAGTTCGACGCCAACGCCAACATCACAAGAAAAAATATTGTCACTCTCGGACAGGAGCTCTACAAAGAGAACAACATCAAGCAGAACCGCTACATCATGCGCGACAAGATCAAGTCGCTCTACGGCCGCGAAATGGCCGACAGGTATGTAGCAGACCTTGAGAGCCATGTCCTTTACAAGCACGACGAAAGCGGCACCCCCGGCTACCCATATTGCGTAGCCATCACCATGTACCCGTTCCTGGAGAGCGGTCTCAAAGAGCTGGGCGGAGTTTCCGTGGCTCCCACCGACCTCAAGAGCTTCTGCGGCGAGTTCATCAATCTGGTGTATTCGGTAAGTTCCCAGTTCATGGGCGCCGTTGCCACTCCGGAGTTTCTGATGTACTTTGACTACTTCCTCCGCAAGGATTATGGAGACGATTACCTTAGCAAGCTGGACACCGTTGTAGAGAACAACCTCAAGCAGCGCACGCTGGTAAAGGTTATCGACAACTACTTCCAGCAGGTGGTTCACTCCATGAACATGCCCGCCGGCAACCGCGGCTACCAGACCGTGTTCTGGAACATCGGTTACTTTGACAAGCCCTATTTCGAGGGCGTGTTCGGCGACTTCCGCTTCCCCGACGGCACCGCCCCCATCTGGGAGACCCTCAGCTGGCTGCAGAAGCACTTCATGAACTGGTTCAACGAAGAGCGCAACCACTATGTGCTCACCTTCCCCGTGGAGACCATGGCCCTTCTCACCGACGGCGGAGACGATTATGCAGACAAGGAGTATGCAGATTTCACCGCACGCATGTGGAGCAAGGGTCACAGCTTCTTCTGCTACATCTCCAACTCGCCCGACAGCCTCTCAAGCTGCTGCCGTCTGCGCAACGAGATCCAGAAGGAAGACGGTCACAACCACACCACCCACCAGTACTCCATGGGTACCGCATCGGTTGCCACCGGCTCCAAGAGCGTGATGACCATCAACCTCAACCGTCTGGTTCAGAACGCTGCCATCAAGTACTTCAAGAACGAGAAGCGCGTGGACATGAAGCGCGGCGTGGCCCTCACCATTGCAGAGTACGACCGAGAAAAGCTCTACCAGTACATCCGCGAGGAGGTTACAGACGAGACCGAGGCTGTACACAAGTACCAGACTGCTTTCAACGAGATTATCAAGGACTTTTTGAAGGCCGATATGCTGGACGTATACCGCGCAGGTTTCATCACCATGAACAAGCAGTATCTCACCGTGGGCGTGAACGGCCTCACCGACGCCGCAGAGTTCCTGGGCCTGGAGATCTCCCCCAACAACGACTACAAGGACTTCGTGAACATGATGCTGGAAACCATCAACGTCTGCAACCGCAAGGACAAGACCAAAGACACCATGTTCAACACCGAGTTCGTTCCGGGAGAGAACCTCTCCGGCAAGAACTACAAGTGGGATGTCCGCGACGGCTATTTTGTATCGCCTCACCATAACATGTACAGCTCTTACTTCTACAATCCGGAGGATACCAACCTTTCCATGATTGACAAGTTCAAGATGCACGGCGAGGATTATGTGAAGTATCTGGACGGTGGCAGCGCGCTGCACATGAACGTACAGGAGCACCTGAGCTTCGAGCAGTACCGTCAGCTGCTCAACGTGGCCGCACACTACGGCACCAACTACTTTACCTTCAACTGCCGCAACACCGTTTGCAACGACTGCGGCTACATTAGCAAGGATACTCTGGAGGTGTGCCCCAAGTGCGGCAGCAAGAATCTGGACTACCTCACCAGGGTCATCGGCTACCTCAAGAGGGTGTCATCTTTCAGCGAGATGCGCCAGACAGAGGCCAAGGCACGTTATTACAACCCCAGCGAAGTTCCCACTTCAATAGAGGAGAAATAGACCGTGATAAAATACGTTCCACAGGCGACATCTGTGGTTTTGGAAGAGATACCCGGCAAGGTATCTCTTGCCGTAGATGTCAGTAACTGCCCGATGCGCTGCCCGGGCTGCCACTCCCCGTTTCTCCAGACCAACGTGGGAGAGGAACTCACTACGGATATAATAGACGAACTGCTGGCAGACAACTTTGGGGTGAACTGCTTCCTCTTTTTCGGCGAAGGACAGGACGATGCCTCTTTCCTGGACCTGGCGTGGCACATCCGCGACAATCATCCCGACATAGAGGTGGCGCTTTATTCGGGCCGCAACGAGGTGCCAAACACCTACTGGCGTGTGTTCCACTACATCAAGCTGGGGCCCTACGTAGAAAAGCTGGGGCCACTGAACCACCGCACCACAAACCAGCGCCTCTTCAAGGTAGAAGGACACCGCCGCATAGATATCACGCACCTTATCTGGGAGCGCGGTATCGATCCGAATGTGAAAAGGTAGTAACGGGTATCTTTTAGCGAGTGAAATACACAGTATCGTCAGTAACGTCAAACATTCCGTCCTTGACGTGGAACTGTATAACTTTGCCTGTACTGTCGGTATAATGACCCTTCATTGTGAAATTGCCGGCAAGTACCTTTTCTCCCCTGGACCACTTGCGAATCTTTACAGTGGCTTCTGTAACGGTTGCATTGCGGCACTCCTGCTCCCTGTCAATCACAACCGGGGTGCTGGTATAACCCGGGCCTGACTCCGGTTCTCCTAAATGGGAGAGCTCGGGCAGATAAACATATTCGAAATCCATCTCAGGCTTGAACTGGGCGCCCTCTGCGGCCTCAGCCTGAGGAATGGAGAAAGACAACCAGTAGAAATCCCTGTGATTGAGCCTGGCTTCCACCACAATGCTCCCGCTCTCCGCATCCTCCTTGTATGTAGCCCACCGGCTGAGCGGGGCTTCAGAAGGGAAACCGCCGGACGTTTTCTGATACACACCCTCTCCGTTAAACGTAAAAGAGAGTACATTCCTCCCCTCTGCAGTCTCTTCAAAGTAGATATCAGGATTCAACCGTCCGTCGCAGGCCGCGTTGAGAAACAACGCCATTGCCCCCACGAAGACACAAGCTAATCTTTTCATTTTCTTCATAGTTCAGGCTTTACACATTAAATGCATAAACACCTCAAATATAACAACAAAAGATGAATAGGCGCCCGTATGGACACGAAAAAAAATGGGAACAGAAACGTGATAATCGGCGCCTTGCGCCGCAGGGGTCTTAGGGGGCAGAGCCCCCTAGTAAAATAGGCGCCCGTATGGGCACAAGAAAAGAGACAGCTGATTCAGCTGTCTCTTTTCTTGTGCCCAGAACAGGGCTCGAACCTGCACAATCTTGCGATCACTAGTCCCTGAAACTAGCGCGTCTACCAATTCCGCCATCTGGGCTCGTAGCGGGTGCAAAGATATGCAAAAAAATCCTTTCGAATCAAAAAAATATTTGCTCTCACCAAAAAAAGTTATACATTTGCAGTCCCAAAAGGAAAATTCCTCATTAGCTCAGTTGGTTAGAGCACCTGACTGTTAATCAGGGGGTCCTAGGTTCAAGTCCTAGATGAGGAGCCAAAGCGGACAAATTGTCAAAATCGGCAGTTTGTCCGTTTTTGTATAGAAAAAGCTTGTTTGTCATGAAAAACATAGTACCTTTGCATTGTCGTTAGGTTATTTCCACTCCGGTGGATATAGTCTCAGAAACAAAAGGTGTTTCAGCCCACACTGAAATACCTTTTTCATTAGAAATATAGCCGCAGGGGTACTTCTTTACACCTCCAAAATCCTTTACGAGACTATAAATCTAACGACATGAACAGAAAGGTTTTTTGCATTCGTGTGAGCCTGTGCCAAGGGTATAAGGCTCCTAAACTTGTCAAGGTGAAGGCGTATAGGCGCGTTTGCAATGGCAAGGTCGTGAAAGTCCGTTCTCACTATCGTTTCGTTGTGGGACGATAGATAGTTTGGACAGACTGCGCCGATAAGGTGCTGCTACTCGACCTGCGGCTAAGGGGGGCTTCGGCCCTCCTTTTCTTTACACTGATCTACCATCATTAACGCTGGGGAACCTCAACGTGCTTCCTTTTGGTATACAAAAGAAAAAGAGTAACTTTGTAATAGAGAACCATTTATTAAAGCATGACTGAGACAACAGTATACATAGCCTTCCAAAGCAAGAGGCATATGGACGTCAAAGCCTTATCAGACTTGACAGGTGTTGAGCCGACGACCGTATGGAAGAAAGGCGACCCTATCGTTTATAATGGTCACCCTACATTAATTGTCAATGATAAGGGCGAACAGGCACCAAAGACCTATTCCTTCAGTTCATTCGAATTTGCGCTTCCTATTTACAGAGGCTTAAATGTAGACCGTCTGTTTAACAAATTGATGCGGGTCATACAGCATCCTAAGGAAGTTGGTGAGTATTGCCGGAATCACGGAATCAGGGTTCATTTGATGGTTGTGGTCTATGGCATTACCGATACTTACTCAATCCCGTCTATGTTTTACACCAATAAGTTTGTCGATTTCTTATCATTGCTGGGCGCGACTATAGACCACGATTTATATTCCGAGCCTTGGCAAATGGGCGAAGACTACGATAAGGAATGGGGGATTAAGATTTTAAAGTAATGGATAGAAAGGCCTCACAGGAAATGCCTCTGGTACAGCCAGGTCCGGGCAGCGCCATCACTTTGGGCGCGGACGGTAAGTATCATTGGTACTATGAACTAAATATGTTCAAGAGTACGGCTATCCTGGGTACAATCATAAAGATATTCGGCGGTATTATCTTTTTCATGTGGCTTCTGGACCTCATATTCAGCGGTTTTGAGGACATCTGGGGCGTCACCAAGATAATGCTTCTCATATTCGGCGGCTTTGTTGTGCTGTCGTTACTGGGTTATGCGGTTGTCGCAATCACGTACGGCGGCAAATACTGCGTGCTTTTTGAAATGGACGAAAAAGGCGTAAGCCACGCCCAGCTGCCCAAACAGTTCAAGAAAGCCCAGGTGATGGGCTTTATCTCTGCGCTCGCTGCCGGCAGACCTTCCGCTGCCGGTCCCGGCCTGCTGGCTGCCTCCCGCAATGCCTTGTACACATCGTTCGATGGCGTGCGGTCAATCAAGCCTTTCCCCCGTCAGCACTTTATCAAAGTCAACGCACCGCTTAGCAAGAATCAGGTTTACGCAGAGGGTGAGGATTTCCAGTTCGTCCTGGATTTCATCCGGGCACATTGTCCCAAAGCCCGTTAACCAGACACAAGAAACGCCCGACTTATACAAAGCAGGGCGTTTCTTGCATAATACGGGTTCCTATTTTCCCATCCCTTCATCCAGGGCGGCGGTGATGCCTTTGCGCATCTTGCCAAAGACATTGGAGAAGTTGAGCACGGTGCCGTCTTTGAGGGTAATCCGATAGCCGGCGAGGCCGGTCTTGTTATAGCTGTCGATTTCTGCGTAAGTGAAGCAGCGGGGCTTGTAGAACCCTGCTCCGATGGCATCAACCATGCCGGCATTGTAGTTGGGCATGACGTAAACTTTCTCGTTTGTACAAATCAGCTTGCCATTGAAGCTGACCAGACGGCTCACATTCACGGCCGGTGAAAAGTCGCCGATGATGGTCCCTTCTACCTGGGAAGGATTGAAATCCTGATCTAATAATTCCATAATATCGATGTTTATTGATTAATAGTCGTTTTTAGCGCGCACCGCCGCCATGACCGCCACCAAAGCCGCCTCCACCGCCGCCGAAGGAGATGGAACCGCCGCCTCCCGATGAACGACGTGCCTGAGCCGCCGCTGCCTGCCTCTGGGCATCCCTGTCAATAGCAGAAGCCATCATGGCTCTGGAGGAATCATTGAGGCTGCTGAGAACCAGATATGTGGTGGCAACATCGGTCATGTTGGAGTTGCGGGTGTACTCTTCCATAGTCTGGGGGAACAGCTTTTCAAAGTTCTTGGCTACTTTATCTGCGATGCCCATCGCCGCCGCCATCACCATATACTGCTTCCACAGCCCCACCTCGGGTGCCTCACGCTGATCCATCAGCGTAAAGTCAGAAAGGTAGTTCTTGAATTCCACGGCGTGGCAGCGCTCCTCCTGCGAAAGTGGCTTCCATACTGCCTCTCCGCTGCTGATGGCCCGGTTGGGCCAGGTGACCACGGTGGAATCGTGCCTGTAAGACCAGGACTTGAATTCGTTCTTCTCCAGAAGCAGGTTTTCACCGGCGGCATCAAGAGCTGCCCGGTATACAACCCCTTCCATATAATCGTTGAACTGCAGATCCTCTTTACCCTTCACAAACCGCAGGTTTACCCTTTCAAACTTGTCGGCGTCCCGTTCTACTGCGAGCAGCCCATCCTGAATCCACTTCAGAAAATACGCGCTCACCAGATTGGGGAACCGCTTGCTGAAATTTGTAATGAGTTTGTCACTTGTGCAAAGCAGGCTGAACAGTGCCGTGGGATTGCCTTCCAGAGGGACATCCCGCCACCAGTCGCTTATCTTGCTCTTGCCGAATATCTTTTTATCGTAATGCCGGCCGGACACTTTCCAGTACAGCATGCAGAGCAGTCTGTAAATAATGAACAGGATGAAAAGGGCAGGAATCAGCAGGATGATGATAAGCAGTATCCTGCCCGCCTTCTCCTGGTCAAATCCGTCATCGCCGCTGTCGTAATCGCTCCCCTCCAGAGCCTCTTTCTTCAGTTCTTCAAAGGTGCCGTCGGCAGTGACTTTGGGTTCGAACATCCCCTTGTTGAACTGCATCATGGCAGAGAAGAAGCTCTTGTAGCGGAGCGGCTCTGTGGATTCAAAAGTAATTACGCCGTCTTCTATCCCGGAATCGCCAACCATGCCGAAGCCCCAGAAGCGGACATTGCTGTCTTCTTCACTATTCCAGTACCAGGCATCGCTCCCCGACTTGTTTACGAACGTTACGGAAGCGTGCTTTGGACATACGTACCACTCATCGTTAAGGAAGTGCCAGTGGAAGCCGTCGCAATCGCCATAATCCTGAACCAGGCCTTCTATTATGTACAGGATGCCGAATTTATGGTCGCCGTATGAGCCCAGGCCCCAGCACAGCTCTATATCATCCCCCTTCTTGTGGACAATGCCACAGCGCTGGGTCTTCTCTGCCATGGAGCGCTTGGAATTCCACTGATCGCCGTCGCTTTCAAACTCCACTCCGTTCTCAATTACGGTAAAATGTGTGATTCTGCTCTTACCGGGGTTGTCAATGGGAATGTACCATTCTGTCCCCTCCGTGGCGGTGAGATCCCAAATCTGACTCACAAGGGCATTGCCGTCGTGGAACAGCTGAACTTTGGTTATAATATCCCTGATTTCCTGCGCAGAGGCCAAATGACACAAGGCTGAGGCCATAAGCCCCAGAAAAAGCATTACAAGTCTGGATTGCCGCATGGTTGTTGGTCTACATGTTCTCTTCAAAATTAACGACAATCCGGCTAATAATCAAACTAAAAAGCGTATTTTTGTAGGTTGTCGTAAAAGGCGCCTTAAAGATGATAGACCACATCACAAAAGAGAGGATAATGGATGCCGCCCGCATAGAGGAGGTCATCGGCGAATTTGTGTCGCTGAGGCGCTCCGGTGCGAACTATATCGGCCTGTGTCCGTTCCATCAGGACAACCATCCCTCCCTCAGCGTGTCGGCCACAAAGCAGATCTTCAAGTGCTTCTCCTGCGGTCATTCGGGCAACGTGGTGTCGTTCCTGATGGACCACGAGCATATCAGTTATCCCGAGGCGCTCAAGTATCTGGCAAAGAAATACGGCATCGAGATTGTGGAGAAGGAGGAGACGCCGGAAGAGGCGGCCCTGCGCATGCGCAGCGACAGCCTGCTGATTGTTACCGAGGCGGCTCAGAAGTTCTATCAGGAGGTGCTGTGGGACCCGGAGCGCAGTCACATGATTGGCCTGGGCTATTTCCGCCAGAGAGGCTTTACAGACGAAACCATCCGCAAATTCGGCCTGGGCTATGCCCCCGCCGGCTTTGACAACTTCACCAAATTCGCTCTGGACAACGGCTATAAAGAGGAGTATCTGCTGGAGACCGGCCTCTGCATCAAGCATGAGGACGGCCGCCTGTCAGACCGCTTCTACGACCGCGTGATGTTCCCCATCTACTCGCTGGGCGGCAAGGTCATCGCCTTCGGCGGGCGAATAATGTCGTCTGAGAAAAAGGCGGCCAAATATGTCAATTCGCCCGAGTCGCAGATATACAGCAAGAGCCGCTCCACCCTGTACGGCCTTTTCCAGGCAAAAAACGCCATCGCCCGGCAAGACAAGTGCATAATGGTGGAGGGTTATGCCGATGTGATATCGATGCACCAGCGCGGCATTGAGAATGTGGTGGCCAGCAGCGGCACCGCCCTCACCGAGGGGCACATCAACCTGGTGAAGCGCTTCACCAAACGCATCACCTTCATTTACGACAGCGACCCCGCCGGCATCAAAGCCTCCATGCGAGGCATCGACATGGTGCTGGAAGCGGGCATGGAGGTCAAGATTGTGCTGCTGCCCCAGGGCGAGGATCCCGACTCCTTTGCACAGGCCAACGAGAAGGCCGACATTGAGGAGTACATCGCAGCCCACGAGCAGGATTTCATATCGTTCAAGATTGACATCCTCTCAAAGGATATCGCCCCCAACGACATCTACGGCCGCACCCAGATGATAAACGACATTGTTCAGACGGTGTCTGTGATTCCGGATGACATAACCCGCAACGTCTATATCGAGACGGTGGCGGGGACGTTCAACCTGCAGCAGGATTCCCTCTTCTCCCGCATCCGCCGCCTGCGCCAGAAGCGGCGCGAGCAGATGGCCGCCCGCAGCAATTACAACCGCGCCCGAGACGGTTATGCCCCCTCTGAGGCGCCCGCGGATGCCGCATATACGCCCGACGGCGGCGAATCATATCCCTCCGAACAGTACGAGCCGGTAGCGGCAAAGGCGGAGTCAAGGACCGTCACCAACGATTATCTGGCGGTGTGCGAGCGCGAACTGGTGGAGCTGCTGGTAAAGTGGGGCGAATATACCATCCACTGGGAGAGCAACATGAACTACGGCGGCGAGAAGATACCTGAGGTTACGGTAGCTCAGTATATCCGCAGCCAGATGGAAGAGGACGGCCTGGCGCTTCAGAATCCGCTGTACAAGAAGGTTTACGACGAATACTTTGCCCTGGAAAAAGTCCCCAGCGACAACTGCGAAGAGGTTCAGGGGCATGTGATAAAGTATTTCACCTTCCACGACGACAAGGATGTGCTGCAACTTATAACGGAGATGCTCTCCGAGAGCCATCCCATCACCATAAAGAACTTCAACGACTCCATCACCAGCGAAGAGCACCGGCTTTACAAGGATGTGCCGCGGGTGATGCTGCAATACAAATCGCGCATAGTGGCGCTGCAGCAGACAAAGCTGCAGAAGGAGATAGTGAAGGCGGGCAAGGAGGGCGACGACGCCCGTCAGAAAGAGCTCACCAGAACCTTCTCGCGCCTTGTGCAGGTCCGCGCCCTGCTTGAAAAAGAACTCAAAAAGTATTAAACGATATGGCAGACAACTACAAACGCACTCTTGTAACATGTGCCCTTCCCTATGCGAACGGCCCCGTACACATCGGACATCTCGCCGGCGTCTATGTCCCGGCTGACATCTACGTGAGATATCTGCGCATGCGCGGCCGCGAGGTCCTGTTTGTGTGCGGCAGCGACGAGCACGGCGTGCCCATCACCATCAAGGCGCTCCAGCAGGGATGCACCCCGCAGGATATCGTGGACAAATACCACGGCATTATAAAGAAGGCTTTCGCAGACTTCGGAATCAACTTTGACATCTACTCCCGCACCACCAGCAAGGTACACGAGCAAACCGCATCCGAGTTCTTCCGCAAGCTTTACGACGAGGGCAAGTTCATAGAGAAAGAGAGCGAGCAGTATTACGACGAGCAGGCGCACCAGTTCCTGGCAGACCGCTACATCATGGGTACCTGCCCCAAGTGCGGCAACGAGCGCGCATACGGCGACCAGTGCGAGAAATGCGGCTCTACCCTGAGCCCGGACGAGCTGATTAATCCCCACTCCACCATAAGCGGCGCCCCGCTGGTAAAGAAGACCACCAAGCACTGGTACCTCCCGCTGGACAAGTACGAGCCCTGGCTCAAGGAGTGGATACTTGAGGGTCACAAAGAGTGGAAAACCAACGTATACGGCCAGTGCAAGAGCTGGCTGGACGGCGGCCTGCAGCCCCGTGCCGTGAGCCGCGACCTGGACTGGGGTGTTCCCGTGCCGGTAGAAGGCGCCGAGGGCAAAGTGCTCTACGTGTGGTTCGACGCCCCCATAGGCTACATCTCCAACACCAAGGAGCTGCTGCCCAACGACTGGGAAAAGTGGTGGAAGAACCCCGAGACCAAGCTGGTGCACTTTATCGGCAAAGACAACATTGTGTTCCACTGCATAGTATTCCCCTCCATGCTCAAGGCATACGGCGGATACATCCTCCCCGACAATGTCCCTGCGAACGAGTTCCTGAACCTCGAAGGCGACAAGATATCCACCTCCCGCAACTGGGCTGTATGGCTGCATGAATACCTGGAGGAGTTCCCCGGCCAGCAGGACGTACTGCGCTACGTGCTCACCGCCAACGCCCCCGAAACCAAGGACAACGACTTCACATGGAAGGACTTCCAGGGACGCAACAACAGCGAGCTGGTAGCCATTCTGGGTAACTTTGTGAACCGCGCCGTGGTGCTCACCCACAAGTATTTCGACGGCAAGGTGCCGGAGAACCTCAAACCCGAAGCCATCGACGGCGAGGTAATGAGCCAGATCCCCGCAATCAAGGCGGCTATTGAAGACAACATAGAGCACTATCGCTTCCGTGAGGCGCTCAAGGAGGCCATGAACCTGGCGCGACTGGGTAACAAATACATCAGCGACACGGAACCCTGGAAGGTTGCCAAGACCGATATGGAGCGCTGTGCCTCCATCCTCTATCACTCCATACAGCTTTGCGCCGACATCGCGATAGCGTGCGAGCCGTTCCTCCCCTTCTCAATGGAGCGCCTAGCCACCATGCTCAACCTTGAGAACCGCAGCTGGGAGAGCTTTGGCAACGTAGAGCTGCTGGAGCCCGGCCACCAGCTGAACCCCGCGGAGCTGCTGTTCGCCAAGATAGAAGACGCCCAGGTGGATGCCCAGATAAAAAAGCTGGAGGACACCAAGAAGGCCAATGAGGCTTCCGAGGCTGCCGCAGCGCCCGCCGGTGCCCCCGAAGCGGCCAAGGAGCAGTGCACCTTTGAAGACTTTGAGAAGATGGACATCCGCACCGCCACAGTGCTGGAGGCGGAGCGCGTTCCCAAGACCGACAAGCTGCTGCATCTGAAGATCGACACCGGACTGGACCAGCGCGAAATAGTTTCCGGCATCGCCGAATTCTACACTCCGGAAGAGATGGTTGGCAAGCAGATATGCATCCTGGCCAACCTGCAGCCCCGCAAGATACGCGGCATAGAGTCCAAAGGAATGATTCTGATGGCCCGTCAGAGCGACGGCAAGATGCGCATCATCTCCCCCGAAGAGCCCCTTACCAACGGCGCCTGCATCGGGTAGTTACTGCGCAATAAATCTGTAAACGATAGATCCTTTCTGGGGGTCGGGAGCGGAGTCGCTGCGGTTAAAGCGGCTGCGGGAAGCGGCGCGTTCTGCCCACTGCCAGAGCGATTTGTCTTTGGATGAGGCCGATTCTATTACCTGAGCTTTGATTACGCGGCCGGAACGGTTAACGTAGATGGCTACGGCCACATCACCGCCGCCAAAACCTTTGTAAGCCGGGATGGGCAGCTGCACCGCCTTGCGCCCTTCCAAATCAAAGGAGAGTACCGAGGGGCCACTGTAGGCCGGAGCATCCGAATGCTCGTCAGTGACGGCTTCCTGATTGCCGGTATCCACCATCTCCGCCTCGGCTTCTGCCAGCGCCTTGCGGCGGGACGCCTCCAGCTTGGCCTCAACCGAGGTGCCCAGCGCCTCGCGTTCCGCGCGGGCCTTGATGGCATTTGCATCCACTGTCACATTGCGCACCACCGGCGTGGGGGCTGCGGCAATCATGGCGTCCAGCTCTTTGCTCACGCGGTCTTTGAATGCCTTTTCCTGCTCTACCTGCTTTATGAGTTCCTGCTTTTCCTGCTGGGTGAAATCGAGTATGAAACTACTCTCCTTTTTCAGCTGCCGCCCGATAGAGAAAATGAGCAGGATAATCAACACGACAAGATGGAAGATTATTGTCGAGTAGAGTCCCACCCGGCTTTCCCGGCGGTGCTGAAGGGCAAGGTCCATTACTTCTTAAGCCAGGTCTTGTCGTTCAGAGCTTTCTCTATGGTGGCCAGAAGAATGTTGATGGCCACGTGGTTGTGTCCGCCCTGCGGCACAATTATATCGGCGTAGCGCTTGCTGGGGGCGATGAACTGAAGGTGCATCGGCTTCACGGTCTCGTTATAGCGCTTGATAACGGCCTTTACGTCCTTGCCGCGCTCGGCGATGTCGCGCTCCATGATGCGGGAGAGGCGGTCGTCGTCGTCGGCATCCACATAAACCTTGATGTCCATCTGCTTCATGAGCTTCTGGCAGGTGAAAATCAGGATGCCTTCCACAATAATGATGTCGGCCGGCTCCACGTGGATGGTTTCGTCTTTGCTGCGGCCGCAGGTTATATAAGAATACACCGGCTGCTCTATGGCCTCGCCCTTCTTGATCTGTTCAAGCTGGGAGCACAGCAAGTCAAAGTCGATGGCGTTGGGATGGTCAAAGTTGTAGACCTTCTTCTCCTCGTCGCTCAGATAGCTGCAGTCCTTGTAGTAGGAATCCTGCGGAATTACCACGATGCGGTCTTTGAAGACCCTCTGGAGCCTGTGCACTACGGTAGATTTGCCGCTGCCGCTGCCTCCTGCGATGCCGATGATTAACATGATATGTCGTTTTTAAAATTCTGCGTTGTTGGGTGTGCGCGGGAACGGAATCACGTCGCGGATGTTGGCCATACCCGTCACAAACATAAGCAGACGTTCAAATCCCAGGCCGAAACCGCTGTGAGGGCAGCTGCCAAAGCGGCGGGTGTCCAGATACCACTCCAGGGTGCGGTGGCTCATACCCAGTTCGTCTATGCGGGCATTCAGCTTCTCGAACGACGCCTCACGCTCGCTGCCGCCTATAATCTCGCCAATCTTGGGGAAGAGCACGTCCATTGCACGCACCGTTTTGCCGTCCTCGTTCTGCTTCATGTAGAACGCCTTGATATCCTTGGGATAATCTGTGAGGATAACGGGCTTTTTGAAGTGCTTCTCAACCAGATAGCGCTCGTGCTCGCTCTGCAGGTCTATGCCCCAACCCACGGGATACTCGAACTTGACGCCGTCTGCCACGGCCTTCTCCAGAATCTTGATGCCCTCGGTGTAGGTCAGGCGCACAAAACTGTCTTTCAATACACCCTGCAGACGCTCAATGAGTTCCTTGTCAAACATGTTGTTCAGGAAGGTGATATCGTCCATGCAGTGATCCAGGGCATACTGCACCAGATACTTGATGAACTCTTCCGCCAGGTCCATGTTATCCTTTATGTCGTAGAACGCCATCTCGGGTTCTATCATCCAGAACTCTGCCAGGTGGCGCGGGGTGTTGCTGTTCTCAGCACGGAAAGTGGGGCCGAAGGTGTAAATCTCGCCCAGCGCGGTGGCGCCAAGTTCCCCTTCAAGCTGGCCGGACACGGTGAGCGATGTGAGACGGCCAAAGAAATCCTTGCTGTAATCTACCTTGCCCTCTTCTGTGCGCGGCGGGTTGTCCATATCCAGGGTGGTCACCTGGAACATGGCGCCGGCACCCTCTGCATCGGCAGCGGTGATGAGCGGGGTATGCAGATAGTAGAAACCTTTGCTATTGAAGTAGTTGTGGATTGCAAACGCCATATTGTGACGGATGCGCAACACTGCTCCGAAGGTATTGGTGCGCGGCCTCAGATGGGCGATTTCGCGGAGGAACTCCATGCTGTGACCCTTCTTCTGAAGAGGATAGGTGGCATCGCATTCACCGTAAATCTCTATCTCGGAAGCCTGAATCTCCACAGCCTGGCCGCCGCCCATGCTCTCTACCAGGTCTCCGGTAACCGCGAGGCATGCGCCGGTGGTGATGCGCTTCATGAACTCCTCGTCGAACTTGGCAAGGTCGCATACCACCTGGATATTATTTATCGTAGAACCGTCGTTGAGGGCTATGAAAGCCACGTTCTTATTGCCGCGCTTGGTGCGGACCCAACCTTTGGCGAGCACCTGCTGTCCGGGTGTCTCTTTCAACAACTGAGCTACTTTTTTACGTTCCATATCGTTTTTGATTATTACAAACTTCAAAATTACTCGTTTAGAGCTGTATTTCCAAATTGGAATTTGCGGTGCAGGGCCGCCCTGGCCTGTTTGCGGGCCAGACGGATCTTCTCAGAGCAATCCTCGTCCAGAGCGAACTGCCTGAAACACTCAAAGATATGCTCCACCGCCAGATGGCTGGGATGGGTCATATTCTCTTCGTAAAAGCGGTAGTCGCGCAGCTCATCCATCATAATCTCGTATGCAGGGAAATAATGCACGTTGGCAAAACGATCCTGCAGCGCATCAATGGCCAGCAGCAGCGACGCCTTGCTTATCTGGTTGCCGTGGGCGCCGTCTGCCGTGTGGCGGATGGGGCTCACGGTAAAAATCCACTCCTTTTCAGGATGACGTTCCACCACCGGCGCCAGAAAAGCAGCGCTCTGCTCCACCGACAGGCGTTCGCGGCGGAACTGCGAAGCTACAATCTTGTGGCAGTTGGAGACAATCATATCCCTTCCCAGATGACGGAACACCCAGCTGGTGCCCAGCGTAACCACGCACACGCCTGCGGCGGCGAATGCATCCGCGGCGGCGGTGAGGGCGCCGTTTGCATCGTTCAGGAACTCCTCCTGCGACGGGCGTGAAAAGCGGCTGTGATGCCAGAAAGATGTGTAGAGGCCCTCGTTGCAGATCACATCGGCACAAGTGAACGGCTCGCGCGAATCCATCCGGTTGAAAGATTGCGCGATGGAGGCGGGATTGTACAGCACCCCGAACGGGTTCACCGTTACATCAAAGCCCGACTCCGCCATTATTCCGCCAATGGAATCGGCAAAGCAGGACCCCATGAAGAGGTACTTGTCGCTGTAGTCCAGCCTGCGTTGCAGCGGCTCAATTGCCACCGGTGTCGTAAGGTTCATTCTTTACTGCAATCTGTATCAGGTTGTCCGTGGTCTGATATATCGGGTAGAAGGCCTCGTCTCCCATGGGTGTATAGCGGGCAACCAGCGCCTTCACCTGGGTGAGGATGTACTCTTTGCAGAGTTCCCATTCACCCGGCTTGGGGGTCACGTTGCTGCGGGCCGCAAATGCAAGGAAACCCTTCTCCAGGTCGATGCCGGAGATGAAGCGCTCGAATGCCGGCATGGTCGCTGCAGCCGCTATCTCTTTGGTATGGGCATCAAGGACCTCGGAAGCATACTTTATCTGAAGCCCAAGACGGTTGCACTCTACATAGAAGTCGGTGGCAACAGTATCCACCGGGACAAAAACGTCCGGCACGATACCGCCGCCGCCGTATACGGTGCGTCCGCCCACGGTCTTGTACTGGGTTTCTGTATCGTACTTGATGCTGTCGGCAGAGAACATCTCGCCGCTGGCATAGCGCTCGTAAATCTCAAGCTCGTAATCCTCACTGTAGGGCTTCTGGATGCAGCGCCCGGAGGGGGTGTAATAACGCGCCACGGTGAGCCTTATGCCGGAGCCGTCGGAGAAATAGACCGGTTCCTGCACCAGACCCTTGCCAAACGAACGTACGCCATATATGGTACCGCGGTCGTTATCCTGAATGGCTCCGGAAACGATTTCGCTGGCAGAGGCGCTATGGGCGTTCAGCAGCACCGCGAGGTCCAGGTTCTGGTTGCGACCGCGGCCGTCGGCACGCATGTCAGTGCGGGGACGCGCCTTGCCCTCCATGTAGACTATCATCTGCCCCTTCTCAAGGAATTCGTTGGCCAGTAGCATCGCCTGGTCAAGGTAACCGCCGGTGTTGTCGCGGAGGTCGAATACCAGACGCGTCATACCCGCCTCGCGCAGCTTGTCCATCGCCTTAACGCACTCCGCATGGGTGGTGCGGGCAAACTTGCTGAGCTTTATGTAGCCGGTGGTGTCGTTGAGCATGTATGCCACGTCCACACTGTTCATGGGTATCTTGTCGCGTGTTATGGTAAACGGTATCAGCTCGTCCGAACCATGACGCAATATGCTGATAACCACCTTTGTCCCCTTGGGGCCGCGCATCAGCGAGACCATCGTGTCCTGCGGCATCTTGACACCCGCTATCACCCTTTCGTCTACCTTTATGACACGGTCGCCGACCCGTATGCCCGCCTTCTCAGAGGGGCCACCGGTAATCACCGAATTCACCACTACGGTATCGTTGGGCACGTTGAACTGGATGCCGATTCCCTCGAAGCCGCCAGCCAGCGACTCCTCAGCCTCCTTGAGCTCCTGCGGAGGGAGGTATACGGAGTGCGGGTCAAGTTCGCGCATCACATCGGGAATGATGTCCTCTATCACCTGCTTGTGGTCGATGTCGTCCACATAGTTCTTGTCCACGCTCTGCAGCACCAGAATCAGCTTTGACCAGTCGGAATTGAGCGCTTTCACGTCCACTGTGTTGTGGCGCGAAGAAGGGAGCGCACGGATAATGATACCGGCCGCCAACGCTATGGTAATCACCCACAGAAGCGGGCGGATGACTTTGTCAAAAACGTTCTTATTCATATTTGCAAACCTCTATCCCGGCCCTCTTGAGCAGGTCTATCCCGTCTGTGATACGATATTCGCGGCGATATACCACACGGGTTATGCCGCTCTGTATTATCAATTTGGCGCACTCCATGCAGGGCGAGTCGGTGACGTACAAAGTGGCGCCGTCGCTGCTGTTGTGGCTCATGGCCACCTTGGTGATGGCGTTGGCCTCTGCGTGCAGCACATAGGGCTTGGTGACCCCGTCCTCTTCGCAGACGTTCTCAAAGCCGCGTGGGGTGCCGTTGTAACCGTCGGAGATAATCATCCTGTCCTTGACAATCAGGGCGCCCACCTGGCGGCGCTGGCAATAAGAGTTGCGCGCCCAGATATCGGCCATGTCAAGATAGCTGCGGTCAAATTGTTTTTGTTTGTCTGTCATATAGATAGCGTTTTATACTGTTTTTGGGTGTCTTTTCAAACTCCTGCTCGCGGACCTCAACCTGGGCGATATTGCAGTATGTGGGCAGCTCGCCGTTGAGTGTCATGACCTCGTCTTTGAGGGCGCGGTTCAACGTTTCGCCAGCCAAACCGGCGGCAGCCGCGCTTTCGCGGTCGGGCACAATCAGCGCCACCAGCCGGTTGCCGTCCGCCACCACCAGCGATTCCTGTACGTACGGCAGGGTGTTGATGCTGCTCTCTATCTCCTCCGGGAAGATATTCTGACCGGCGGAATTCAGGATCATGCTGGTGCAGCGACCCCTTAGGGAGAGGAAGCCGTCGGCGTCAAGGGTGCCGATGTCGCCGGTGCGGAACCATCCGTCGGCACTCAGCACCTCGGCGGTCCGTTCCGGCATCTTGAGGTAGCCCAGGAACAGGTTGCCACCGCGGATATATACCTCGCCGGGGATGTTAGCCGCATCGGGAGAGTCTATCCTTATATCGCTATAGAATGCCCTCTTCCCGCAGGTGTGGGGCTTTATCTCCTTGCAGGATGAAAGCGATACCAGCGGGCCGCACTCAGTCATGCCGCTGCCCACGGTGTACCGGAACCCTATCGCCGCCAGGAAATCCTCTATCTGACGGTTCATCGGGGCACCGCCCACCATCACTTCTGAGAATCTGCCGCCAAAGATCGTGGTAAGCGCATCACACGCCTTCTTTTTCTGTTCCTGAGTGAGGTTCTCCGCCTCCGGCGTGCAGCCCGTCTCCGCCATCACCTTGCGGCATATCTTCTCAATTACCAGAGGGACGGTCATTATTATGTCGGGGCGTATCCTTGCAAAAGTCTCCTTTATCACCGTAGGACTCGGGGGGCGCATCAGAAAATGGACGTGAGCCCCGATTGTCATCTCAAAGATGAAGTCCATGGTCATTCCGTACATGTGAGCCAGCGGGAGCATTGAGACCACGTTTGAATTGCAGTCCAGCTGCGGTGCCACACGATGAATCAGCTCTATGTTGAAGAGCAGGGAACGGTACGGCAGCATCACCCCTTTGGCAAAGCCGCTGGTGCCGGAGGTATAATTGATCAGCGCCAGATCTTCCGGAGAATCTTTGTGGAACACCACATCTTCCGGAGCCACGCCGCGCGGATATTTTCTGTGGAACTCCCTCAGGGCGGCGGCCAGACGGCCGGAGATGTCGCTGTTTGAGGTATGTACTACTTCAAAGTCCTCTATCCGTATGATGGCTGCCAGATCTGGCATCCGGGCCGGATCCAGCTCCTCCAGGATGGCGCTGCCGGCAAACAGCAGTTTGGACTCGCTGTGGTTTACAAGATAGTGGATGCTGCCAGGGCGGAAATCGCTCAGTATGGGCACCGGAACCGCGCCGGCGGACATTACGGCCAGAAAAGCCACGCCCCATGCCGCCTGGTTGCGGGAGCATATCGCCACCCTGCTGCCCGGCTCCACGCCGCAACCGGCAAACAGATGCTGAAGCATCACCGTATGTCTGCCCACGTCGCTGTAGAGAAGCGTCTCGCCCTCGCAGTTGGAGAGCGCCGGAGAGTTCCAATGCTCCCGGATGCTGCTCTCAAAGAGTTTATTCAACGAGTCGTTTCTCATATTGTCATAATACAGCCTGCAGCGAACACAGGTGTGAATACAAGCCCTCTTTTTCCAATAATTCCTTGTGAGTGCCGCGCTCTGCTATAGCGCCGTCCCGCAGCACAATTATCTCGTCGGCATGCTGAATGGTAGAGAGGCGATGGGCAATTACCAGCGAAGTGCGGTTCTGCATCAGGCGCTCCAGGGCGTCCTGTACCAGCCGCTCGCTCTCTGTGTCAAGGGCGCTGGTGGCTTCGTCCAGAATCAACACCGACGGATTCTTGAGCACCGCCCGCGCTATGGAGATGCGCTGCCGCTGGCCGCCTGAAAGACGCTGGCCGCGGTCGCCTATGTTGGTCTGGTATCCCTGCGGCATCGCCATGATAAACTCCTCTGCGTTGGCTATGCGCGCCGCCTGCCGCACTTCTTCTTCTCCCACCCCTTCTATGCCGAAGGATATGTTGTTGTATACCGTATCGTTAAAGAGGATGGAGTCTTGCGTAACCACGCCCAGCAGGCGTATCAGATCGCCCATGCGGTAATTGCGGATGTCCACGCCGTCTATGCGTATGGCACCGCCGGTGACATCCCAGAAGCGGGGCAGCAGATCTGCCAGAGTGGTTTTTCCGGCACCAGAAGGGCCCACCACTGCCACCGTTTTCCCCTTGGGGATGGTGAAGCTCACATCTTTGAGCACGGGACCGTCGCCATAGTCAAAGGTGACATGGTCAAACTCAATTCTGTCGCTGAATTCTTCCAGCGGCTTTGCATCCTGGGCCTCTTCAATCTCGTTCTCCGTATCCAGAATCGCGAAGATGCGGTTGCCGGAAACCAGTCCCTTCTGGATGCTGGCATAAGCTGCGGCGATGGCCTTTGTGGGTTCCAGCACCCGCCAGTAAAAGCCGATGTACACCACAAAGCCGGGCCAGCTCATCCCCAGCTTGCCGTGCAGGTTGAGCCACCCGCCGTAGAAAAGCACCAGCACCGCCACAGTGATGCCCAGGAACTCCGATACGGGAGAAGCCAGCTCCTGCCGGTTGGCTATGGCCTGACTCACCTGTTTGTGCTTCTGGTTATCCTTGGCAAACTGCCCCTGCACATACTTTTCCGCATTGAAGGCCTTCACTATGCGCAGACCCGATATCGCCTCGTCAAAACGGCTGGTTATCCGCCCCATGAGGGACTGGGTCACCGCCGCCTCGCGCCGCAGATTGTGGGTGATGCGGCTTATCACAAACGCCGACACCGGTATCGCCACCAGCGACACTATGGTCAGGCGGGGCGACATGTAGAACAACATCGCCATGAAGCCTATCACCAGCAGCGGTTCGCGGAATATTATATGGAAGCTGCTCGCCACCGTGTTCTGCACCTCGTTCACATCGTTGGAGATGCTGGAGAGGATGTCGCCCTTGCGCTTGTCGCTGAAGTAGCCCACGTTCAGGGAGCTTATCTTGGCAAACAAGTCGCGCCGCACGTTCATCATCAGGCGGGTCTTCATGCTCACCAGGATGCGCTGCGAAAGGTAGCGGCACAGATTGGCGAAGAACGATGCCCCAATCAGCGAGAGCGATACGAACCACAGGGCGCGCATCACACCGCCGGAGGCGATTTTGCTGCCCACCAGATACTGGAACATCTGCTCAAAATAGCCGATGCTGAACGAGAATTCCGGCGCCTGATCCACCCCGGTCATTATCTGAGGCTCAAAAAGGAGCGAGAGTACCGGCCCGATAAGGGCATAATTGGCAATCCCGAATATCACGGAGAGGATAGACAACGCCAGATACCCCGGCCAGTAACGGCCGTAGGGCTTGGCGTAAGAGAGTATCCTGTTGAATGTGGACATCCGGGGCTTTTATATCGTCAAAACGCAGTATGTCGCTATAAGCTAGCCGGCATACTGCGCTTTAAATCGGGTTCAGCCGAATCTTTGCGGCCGCTGTTATTTCTCTTCCTGCTCTACGAAAGGCATAACCTCGTGCAGCTCAACCTTGAACTTGAGAGTCTGGTTGGGGCCCATAGGACCGCGTGCACCGTATGCAAGCTCCGAAGGAATCCAGAGAACAACCTCGCTGCCCTCGTCGCAGAACATCAGACCGTCCTGCCAACCCTCGATAACGCGGTTGAGAACGAAAGTAGCGGTGTCGCCGCGCTGGTAAGAGGAATCAAATACCTTGCCGTCCAGGGTGCAGCCCTCGTAGCTGACCTTTACGGTATCCTGTTTGTTGGTGGGGAACACACCGTTACCCTTGCGGACTACCAGATACTGGAGGCCCTTGAAAGTGGTCTCAACGCCCTCTGCGGTAGTGTTCTTTGCGAGGAACTCCTCACCTTTCTTCTTGTTGAGGTCAGCCATTACCTGGTCACGCTTGCGCATGAACTCGCTCATGTGGGTGTTTACGAACATCTGGTCCAGCTCCGGCTTGTCACCTTTCATGACATCCCTCATACCCTTCATAACCTGGCTCATGTTCATGTCACCGAGGTTGTTCATGGTAATCATCTGACCAAAATAAACACCGAGTGCATAACTAGCAGTGTCAACTTCTGCCTTTGTGATGCCTTCCGGCTGCTTTTCTACTGAAGGAACATTGTAGCATGCAACAGTCATGAGAGCCACCATGGCGCCGACTGCAAAAAACTTGATAGATTTCATTGTTTGATTCAATTATTTTTAAACTTTATAATCGTCTAATTGTGAACTGCAAATATACTCATTATTTCCTAAAACGGCCAAAATAGTGGATAAGTTTTTTTGTGGAATGCATTTTTTTGGGTATATTTGGTATCTGGGAAGATTTGTGAAAGAACCGCCATGACTATCAGCAGAGACGAATTATATTCCAAACTGAAGACTTTCTTCGGCTTTGACGCCTTCAAGGGCAACCAAGAGGAGATCATAATGCACCTAATCGAGGGGCATGACGCATTTGTGCTGATGCCCACCGGTGGCGGCAAGTCTCTGTGCTACCAGTTGCCGGCACTGTGTCTGCCCGGCTGCGCGATTGTCATCTCCCCCCTGATTGCGCTAATGAAGAATCAGGTGGACGCCCTGCGCGAATTCGCCAATACTGAAGACAAGGCCCACATCGCCCACTTTTTGAATTCTTCGCTGAGCAAGACCCAGATCCAGCAGGTCCGCGCCGACCTGGTGGCGGGCCGCACCAAACTGCTCTACGTCGCCCCCGAATCGCTTACAAAAGAAGAGAACGTGGCGATGCTCAAAACGATACCCATCTCTTTCTACGCGATAGACGAGGCACACTGTATCTCAGAGTGGGGACACGACTTCCGCCCCGAATACCGTCGCATCAACGAGACGGTGGCACAGATTGGCAAGGCGCCCATAATCGCCCTCACCGCCACCGCCACCCCCAAGGTGCAATCGGATATCCAGAAGAATCTGGGGATGCTGAACGCCAAAGTGTTCAAATCCTCCTTCAACCGTCCCAACCTGTATTACGAAATCCGCGACAAGGGCGATGCCAAGCGCGAGATTATAAAATTCATAAAGGAGAACCCCGGCAAGAGCGGCATCATTTACTGCCTGAGCCGCAAGAAGGTGGAGGAGCTGTCGGAGCTGCTCAATGTGAACGGAATCAAGGCGCGCCCCTACCACGCCGGTCTGGACGCCGCCACCCGCGCCGCCAATCAGGACGACTTCCTGATGGAGCGGGCCGATGTGATTGTGGCCACCATCTCCTTTGGAATGGGCATAGACAAGCCCGACGTGCGGTTTGTGATTCACTACGATGTTCCCAAGAGCCTGGAGGGCTATTATCAGGAGACTGGCCGCGCCGGGCGCGACGGAGGCGAGGGCAAGTGCATCACCTTCTACAACCACAAGGACATCCAGAAGCTGGAGAAATTCATGCAGGGCAAGCCCATCTCGGAGCAGGAAATCGGCAAACAGCTGCTGCTGGATGTGGTATCGTATGCAGAGAGCAACCAATGCCGCCGCAAGATACTGCTCAACTACTTTGGCGAGGATTACCCCAACGACAACTGCGGCTGCTGCGACAACTGCCTCTATCCCAAGGAGCAGTTCGACGGCCAGCAGCATATGCTCTATGTGATGGAGCTGATACTCTCGCTCAAGGAGAATTTCAAGACGGAACACCTTGCCGACATACTGGCCGGTGTCTCCAACGCCCTCATAAAGTCTTACAACCACCACAAGCACCCCCTGTTCGGAGTGGGACGCGACCGCGACACCCGCTTCTGGGCCGCCGTGATACGCCAGGGGCTGGTGCTCCACCTGCTGGACAAGGATATCGACCGCTACGGCCTGATAAACATCACCCCCAAGGGGATGGAATTCTACAAGAAGCCATACCCCGTAATGCTCACGGAGCAGCGTTCGTTCACCGAATACGACGATGACGACGACGAGGGCATCGTTACCCGCCCCAAGCCGGGCGCATCGGGCGGCGGCGGAGACCCCATCCTGCTGGCCATCCTCAAACAGGTGCGCAGCGACCTTTCGCGCAAGCTCAACCTGCCGCCGTGGGTAATCTTTGCCGACCCGGCTCTGGAAGACATGTCCATCCTCTACCCCATCACTCTGGAGGAGCTGCACCACTGTCAGGGCGTGGGAGAAGGCAAGGCGCGCAAGTTTGGCAAGGAGTTCATAAAGGTGATTGCAGATTATGTGGAGGAGAACGATATCCTGCGTCCCGACGACATCCTAGTGCGCAACGTAGCCAACAAATCGGGCGTTAAGATATTCATTATCCAGAGCATAGACCGCAAGATGCCGTTCGAGGACATCTGCCGCGCCAAGGATATGGACATGAGCGAGCTGCTGGACGAAATCGAGTCCATCGTGAACTCCGGCACCCGCATCAACATAGACTATTATATCCACCGTGCCGTGGACATGGACGACATGGAGGATATCTACACCTATTTCAAGGAAGAGGCGCACAGCGACTCGATAGACGAGGCGATGCGCGATTTGAGCGACTACGACGAGATGGAGGTCCGTCTGGTGCGCATCAAATTCATCTCCGAGATAGGGAACTAATCCAGATCTATCCAGTTAATTGAACTGTCCCTGCGCCAGTAGGTCATCTGCTTTTTTGCGTAGTGACGGCTGTTGCGTTTGATTAGCCGCACTGCCTCTTCCAGAGGGTATTCTCCGTCAAAATAACCGAACAGTTCTTTGTATCCGACGGTATTCAGCGCGGGCAGGTCTCGATATTGCAGCAGGCTGCGCGCTTCCGCCTCCAGCCCATCCGACATCATCTCATCCACACGAGCGTCGATGCGCGCATATAGGCTCTCACGGTTGCGACGCAGGCCGATCTTTTCGATTTCGAAGGGGCGCTCTTTGGCAGGCGAGGTCTTAAAGGATGAGAAGGGACGCCCGGTGGCAAGGGTCACCTCCAGCGCCCGCACCACCCGCTGCCGGTTGGATATGTCAATGGAATTATATGTATCAGGATCCAGGCGTTCCAGCTCCCGCTGCAGTGATTCCAGCCCTTCGCCCTCCATCTGCTGCATCAGCCTTTCGCGGATTTCAAGGTCGGCCGGGGGAAAGTCGTCCAGGCCGCTGCACAGGGCATCGATGTAGAAGCCTGAGCCGCCCGCCATCACCAGGGTGTCGTGCGTCTTGAAAAGCTCTTCCAGCAGCGCCAGCGCCTCCAGTTCGAACAAACCGGCGGTGTAATGATCCTCAATGGAATGGGTAGCAATCAGGTAGTGCTTCACCGCCGCCAGCTGCTGGTCCGAAGGGCGCGCCACGCCAATCTTCAGCTCCCTGAAGATCTGCCGCGAATCGCAATTGATAACCGGGGAATGCAGCTGCCGCGCCTTCTCTATCGCGAAGCCGCTCTTGCCCACCGCGGTGGGACCGAGTATGACCAGCAGTTTTTTAGTCAAGTGTGTCGTCTTCGAGACCGCCGTCGTAGATCTCCTCTTCGCCCTCTTCCTCGTCTTCGTCATCCTCGTCATCGTCATAATCTATCGCAGGGGCGCCTGCGCCGCGGACGGGATTCTCATAGAGGTAATCTTCATATTTGTCGGCGAACTGACCGGGGTTGTGACCTTTCTCTGCCAGCAGCAGCGGATAGCTGCGGCGGGGCTCCTCTTCAATCTCGCCCTCCAGATAGAGGTTGATCATGCGCTTGGAACGGAGGTCGTATATGAGTTCGATGTGCACCTGTTCGCGGGACACGACATCGGCAAAGGTTATCTTGTCAAGGGTGCCGTCGCCCAGGTCAAAGAGACCGTACTGCCCTGTGCACTTGCCGTTTGCATCATAAGCCTTGTATATCACCATCTGGTCTGTGGAAAAGCACAGCTCCCCGAGGATGAAACGGTTGAAACGGAAAAGGTTCATGTCTGCACGTACAGCCCACTCACGCATAAACACCCTGCTTACAGGGACGGTAGCCTTTATCTTGTATATCTTCATATCACACGTATCTTTTGACACTTTGCAAATGTACAAATTATGGCGTATATTCGCAACTCAAATGAACCTCGGGTCACAATCTCCGTCAGATTGCTACAAGAGCATCGCCTCCCCCTCCAAGGGCATCTTCAAGGACAAGGGGAGCAAGTTTCTCGCTTTTGCCTATCCAGTAGAAACAGAAGATGAGATAAAGGCCATCGTCGCCGGCATCAAGAAGGAATACTTCGATGCCCGGCACCACTGTTATGCATGGCGGCTGGGGCATCTGGGCGACAAATGGCGCGCAAACGACGACGGCGAGCCCTCTTCCACCGCCGGCAAACCCATCCTGGGGCAGATTGTCTCCAATAACCTGAGCGACATCCTGATTGTGGTGGTGCGCTACTTTGGCGGCATCCTGCTGGGCACTTCCGGCCTTATCAACGCATACAAATCGGCATCCGCAGAGGCAATCGCCGCCGCCACAGTGGTGGAAAAGGTTGCCACCGTGCGCTACCGCATCTGCTTTGACTATGCCCAGATGAACGCCGTGATGAAGTGCCTGAAAGATTTCCGCCTCTCCCCCATGAATACTATATTTGATAATCAATGCTCCCTTGAGGTAGATATACGTCTGAGTACCACTAATTCATTTACAGAGTCTATTAGAGACAAGTGTATTAGATTTGAGCCCGAAGGGCGATAGTAAGTCCCTTCCCCGGGGGAAGGGATTTAGGGATGGGGACGCGTTATAAGCAGCATGTGCGGTAGGAAGAAGTTTCGCAAGACTTCCAAACGCACAAAACAGTATTAACAATTTTCTTGCGAAACTTGAGCACATGCCAAAGAGTCTGATTTCTATAAACGATTTCTCAAAAGAGGATATCCTGCATATACTCTCCGTTGCGCGGGAGATGGAGGCCAACAAAACGCAGCGGCTGCTGGAAGGCAAGGTGGTCGCCTGCCTGTTCTTCGAGCCCTCCACCCGTACCCGACTCAGCTTTGAGACCGCCGCCAAGCGCCTGGGCGCCAAGGTCATCGGCTTCAGCGATGTCACCAACACCAGCATCAGCAAGGGGGAGACGCTCAAGGACACCATAAAGATGGTCTCCAACTATGTGGACATCATAGTGATGCGGCACCCGCTGGAGGGAGCGGCGCGCTACGCAAGCGAAGTGTGCGACCTGCCCGTGGTGAATGCCGGCGACGGCGCCAACCAGCACCCCAGCCAGACGCTGCTGGACCTCTACACCATATTGCAGACCCAGGGCAGGCTGGACAAAGTGACCATAAACATGGTGGGCGATCTGAAATACGGCCGCACGGTGCATTCTCTGCTGCAGGCGATGTCCCACTTTGACCCGACATTCATCTTCACCGCCCCCGACGCGCTGCGCATGCCGGCGGAATACAAGACCTTCCTGCAGAAGCGCGGCATACCGTATACCGAAACCGATTCGCTTTCGGAGCACCTGTGCGACTGCGACATACTTTACATGACCCGCGTGCAGCAGGAGCGCTTCAGCGACCCCATGGAATACGAACGGTTCAAGGACGTATACCGACTGGAGAAATCGATGCTGACCGGCGTGCGGGAGAACATGAAGATACTCCATCCCCTGCCGCGCGTTGGCGAAATCGCGGAGGATGTGGACAACACCCCCTACGCATATTATTTCAAACAGGCGGAGAACGGCATGTACGTGCGCATGTCCATCATCGCCTGCCTTCTGGGTTACAAATAGAACATACGCACCATGTCAGAGAGAAACACACAACTCAAGGTGAGTGCCATTAAAGACGGCACCGTGCTGGACCACATACCCGCCGGGAGGCTGTTCCAGGTGGTTGACATCCTGGACCTCAGCCACTGCAGCAACCCCGTCACCATCGGGGTCAACCTGGAAAGCAAGTCGCAGGGGCGCAAGGGCATCATAAAGATTGCCGACCGCTTCTTTGAAGACGAGGAACTGAGCCGCATCGCGCTGGCCGCGCCGGAGGCTACGGTGAACATCATCAAGGATTATCAGGTGGTATCCAAGAAAAAGATAGAACTCCCCGCAGAGGTGGTCGGAATCGCAAAATGCTCCAACCCGATGTGCGTTACAAACAACCAGGATGTACCCACCAGGTTCACCACAGTGGTCGAGGGAGAAAAAGTGAAACTATTGTGTCACTATTGCGAGAAAACCACAGAAGAATTTGTACCTTTACGTCATTAACAAGAACGATAAATATAACAGATACTGCAAATGAAAAAAGCTTACAATTTCAACGCCGGCCCTTGCGTACTGCCCAAGGCTGCCATCGATGCGGCGATTGAGGCACTCAAGGATTTCAAAGGCACCGGAATGTCGGTGATAGAGGTTTCGCACCGCAGCAAGGAGTGGGGCGAAGTGATGGACGAATGCCGCGCTCTCTGGCGCGAACTGCTCCACATCCCGGAAGATTACGAGATACTGTTCATGGCGGGCGGCGCCTCCACCCAGTTCCTCACGGTTCCAATGAACCTGCTGGAAAAGAAGGCTGCCTACCTTGAGACCGGCGTGTGGGCGAAGAAGGCCTGCAAAGAGGCTTCTGCACTGGGCGAGACGGTGGTTGTGGCATCTTCTGCAGACAAGACCTTCAGCTATATACCCAAGGGCTGGACAATCCCCACCGACGTGGATTATTTCCATATCACTACAAACAACACCATATACGGCACCGAAATCCGCGAAGATTTTGACAGCCCCGTGCCCCTGGTAGCCGATATGTCTTCCGATATCATGAGCCGCCCGGTGGATGTCAAGAAGTACGGCATCATCTACGGCGGTGCACAGAAGAACGTGGGCCCCGCCGGCGTTGCGTTCTGCATAATCAAGAAAGACCTGCTGGGCAAGGTGAGCCGTCATATCCCCACCATGCTCAACTATCAGACCCATATAGACGGCGGTTCCATGTTCAACACCCCGCCCGTGTTCTCTATCTTTGTGATGAACGAGACCCTCAAGTGGCTCAAGGGGCTCGGCGGTGTGGAGGCAATCCACAAAATCAATGTCAAGAAGGCGCAGATGCTTTACGACGAGATTGACCGCAACAGCATGTTTGTGGGCACCGCAGCCAAGGAAGACCGCTCCATCATGAACCTCTGCTTTGTGATGGCTCCCGGCAAGGAGGCTCTTCAGGACGAGTTCCTCGCCTTTGCAAAGGAGCGCGGCATGGTGGGCATCAAGGGTCACCGCAGCGTGGGCGGCTTCCGCGCTTCGCTGTACAACGCATGCCCCGTGGAGGCCGTAGAGGCTCTGATAGCATGCATGCAGGAATTCGAAAAACTTCATAAATAGCATATCATGAAAGTTTTAGTCGCTACAGAAAAACCCTTTGCGGCAGCTGCCGTAGCGGGTATCAGAAATATTGTGGAGGGTGCGGGACACACTCTCGCCCTGCTGGAGAAATACACCTCCAAGGAGGAACTGCTGGCAGCCGTGGCAGACGCCGACGCGCTGATTGTCCGTTCGGACAAAGTCACCGCAGAAGTAGCTGACGCTGCAAAAAAACTCAAGATAGTTGTCCGCGCAGGAGCCGGATTCGACAACCTTGACCTCGATGCCCTGAGCGCACACAAGGTGGTGGCCATGAACACCCCCGGCCAGAACGCCAACGCAGTTGCAGAGCTTGCCATCGCCATGATGATTTACATGTGCCGCAACCAGTTCACCCCCGCCACCGGCAGTGAAATAATGGGCAAGAAAATCGGCATCCAGGCCTATGGCAACGTGGGCCGTCTGGTGGGCCGCAAGGCAGAGGCGCTGGGCATGAGCGTGATGGCTGTGGATCCGTTTATCCCCGCTGAGAAGATTAAAGAGATGGGCGCCGAACCCGCCGCCAGCGTAGAGGAACTCTATTCCAGCTGCAACTTTGTATCGATTCACATCCCCGCCACCCCCGAGACCATTGGCAGCATCGGTTACGAGCTGATTACCAAGATGCCCAAGGGGGCCACTCTGATAAACACCGCCCGCAAGGAGGTGATAGACGAAGCGGGGCTGGAGAAGGCTCTGGAAGAGCGTCCCGACCTCAAATATGCCACCGATATCGCCCCCGGCAACTACGCCGCTCTGCGCGAGAAGTTTGGCGAGCGGGTGTTTGCCACTCCCAAGAAGATGGGCGCCCAGACCGCTGAGGCCAACCTCAATGCCGGCCTGGCAGCGGCCAATCAGATCTGCGCCTTCTTCAAGGACGGCTGCACCAAGTTCCAACTGAACAAATTCTAATCACATATGGTAAAAGTAAAACCTTTTGCTGCACTTCGGCCGCCTAAGAAATATGCGGCCGAAGTTGCTTCTCGCCCCTACGATGTGCTCAACTCGGAGGAGGCCAAGGCAGAAGCCGGCGAGAAATCGCTGCTGCACATTATCAAACCCGAGATAGAGTTCGACCCCATAGCCGGTGAGCACGAGCCGCGCGTTTACGCAAAGGCTGTGGAGAACTTCAAGAAATGGCAGGCCAACGGATGGCTGGTGCAGGATGCACAGGAGCACTACTACGTGTACGCTCAGACCATGGACGGCCGTACCCAATACGGACTGGTGCTGTGCGCTTATGTAGATGATTATCTGAACGGCGCCATCAAGAAGCACGAACTGACCCGCAAGGAGAAGGAAGACGACCGCATGCGCCACTTCCGCGACCAGAACGCCAACGTAGAACCGGTATTCCTCGCATTCCGCGATAACTCGGTGCTGGGCGACATCATCCGCCGCACCGTGTCAGGCCAGCCGGAGTACGATTTTGTAGCAGAAGACGGCATCGGCCATACGCTTTGGGTAATCACAGATGCGGCCGACACTGCCGCCATAACATCCGCCTTTGACGCCATCCCCGCCATGTATATCGCAGACGGCCACCATCGCACCGCCGCCAGCGTCCGCATAGGGGTAGAGAAGCGCGAGCAGAACCCCAACCATCGCGGCGATGAGGAGTACAACTATTTCATGGCGGTCGCTTTCCCGCAGAGCGAGCTCAAAATCATGGATTACAACCGCGTGGTCAAAGACCTCAACGGCCTCACCGCAAAGCAGTTCATAGAGGCTCTGCAGAAGGATTTCGAGGTGGAGTGCCGCTGCGACTGCACCCTGGACGGGGGCAAATGCGAGTGTGAACTCCCCTGCCACTGCCCTTCTACCGTTCCCTACAGGCCGGAGAGACTGCACAACTTCTCCATGTATCTGGAGGGGGTATGGTATTCCCTCACCGCAAGGCCCGGCACTTACAACGACAGCGACCCCATCGGCGTGCTGGACGTAACCGTACTCTCCAACCTTGTACTTGACAAGATTCTGGGCATCAAGGACCTGCGCACAGACAAACGCATAGACTTCGTGGGCGGCATCCGCGGCCTGGGCGAACTCAAGAAACGGGTGGATTCCGGCGATATGGCGGTGGCCTTCGCCCTCTACCCCGTTTCCATGGACCAGCTCATCAACATTGCCGATACCGGCAACATTATGCCCCCCAAGACCACCTGGTTCGAGCCTAAGCTCCGCAGCGGACTCTTTATTCACAAATTGAATTAATTTTCATATCTTAGTGAGAATTTTCGCACGCGACAATTATTATCAACAAACAATAACATTATGACAGAGACTAAAAAACAGAACTACACACCCGCCATCATCGTGATGTTTGCCCTCTTCTTCATGATTGCATTCGTCACCAACCTCGCAGGTTCCATGGGCGTGGTAGTAACCAACCAGTTTGGCGCAAGCAAGGCCCTGAGCCAGCTTGGCACACTCGCAAACTTTATCGCTTACGCCTGCATGGGCATCCCCGCAGGTATCATCCTGCGCCGCAAGGGTTATAAATTCACCGCCCTGGCAGCAGTAATCGTAGGCTTCATTGGTGTTGCCATCCAGTTCCTCAGCGGTTATGCAGAGAGCTTCTTCGTATATGTGCTTGGCGCATTCGTGGCAGGTTTCTCAATGTGTATGCTCAACATCGTTGTCAACCCCATGCTCAACACTCTGGGCGGCGGCGGAAACAAGGGTAACCAGCTCATCCAGATGGGCGGCAGCTGCAACTCCATCGGTGGTACCATCGCTCCCATCCTGGTAGGTTGGCTGGTGGGCGGTTCCATCGCAGATGCTACCGTTGCAAAGGCAGCTCCCGTGATGATTATCGCCATGGCAATCTTTGCCATCGCATTCCTGGTAATCCTCTTCACCAAGATCCCCGAGCCGCACATGGAAACCGCAGAAGAGAAGGCTGCACGTCTGGCAGGCGACGCCAAGAAAGACGCACACAGCCCTCTGAGCTTCCGTCACTTCGTGCTGGGTGCAATCGCCATCTTCTTCTATGTGGGTATTGAGGTCGGCATCCCCAACACTGCCAACATCCACTTCTCCAGCCTTAGCACCGTGGGTCCCGCAGTTGCAGGCTTCTTTATCGGCGCATACTGGTTCTGCATGCTCATCGGCCGTCTCATAGGCAGCGCAATCGGCGGCAAGGTTTCCAGCAAGGCCATGCTCATCACCACCTCTTCAGTGGCTATCCTGTTCCTGATCCTGGCGATGTTCATCCCTGAGAACTCCACCATCACCATCGGCTCCAGGACCATCCCTCTGAGCTTCGGCTTCCTGACCCTCTGCGGTCTGTGCACCTCCGTGATGTGGGGTTCCATCTTCAACCTGGCAACCGAAGGCCTGGGCAAATACACTGCACCCGCTTCCGGTATCTTCATGACCCTGGTTTGCGGCGGCGGTATCATCCCGTTCCTGCAGAACCTGCTGGCAGACAAGGTCGGCTCCATCCCCAGCTACTGGCTTATTGTAGCTTGCCTTGCATTCCTGCTCTACTACGGTCTTGCAGGTCACAAGAACGTTAACAAAGACATCCCTGTTGAATAATCTGTAATCGATAGCTAATATGGATAAACCTTACGTAGTAGGCGTTGATATAGGTGGTCAGACCACCAAGATCGGCATCGTGGACCGTCGCGGCGACATCGTTGCCCAGACTGTGATCACTTCTAAATACGGTGCCGACGAAGGCGAAAAGTTCATGGATTCGGTGTGCAACGCCATCCGCGACCTTGCGAAGGGCGTGGGCATGGACCAGATTGGCGGCGTGGGCATCGGTGCCCCCAACGGCAACTTCTACACCGGCGAGATAGCTTTCGCACCCAACTTGCCCTGGGCAAAGAACGGTGCAGTACCTTTGAAGAAGTATATGGAGAAGAAGCTGGGCGTTCCCGTAACCCTCACCAACGATGCCAATGCGGCAGCTATGGGCGAGATGAAATACGGTGCAGCCCTGGGCATGAAGAACTTCATCATGATTACCCTTGGCACCGGCGTGGGCAGCGGCATCATCATCAACGGTGAGCTGGTATACGGTCACGACGGTTTTGCAGGCGAGCTTGGCCACACTAACGTGGTGCGCCACAACGGCCGTCTGTGCGGCTGCGGCAAGCAGGGCTGCCTTGAGGCTTATGCCTCTGCAATAGGCGTTGCCCGCACTGCACGCGAATGGCTCTCTTCTGAAAAATACAAAGACAGTCTTCTGAACGATGTTGAAGAGATCACTTCAAAGGACGTTTACGAGGCTGCCGTGAAGGGCGACAAACTCGCAATTGACGTATTCAACTTTACCGGCGCCATGCTGGGCCGTCAGTTTGCCGATTTCGTAGCCTTCAGCGCACCCGAGGCCATCGTGGTGTTCGGCGGTCTGGCAAGGGCCGGCGAATTCATCTTCAAGCCGCTCAAAGAGGCCATGGAAGCCAACCTGCTCCCCATCTGGAAGGGCAAGGTAGCCGTGCTCCCGTCCAGCCTCAAAGAGTCCGACGCCGCTATCCTGGGCGCAAGCGCCCTCGCATGGTAACCCACATACGGTATACGTATATGAAAAGATTCTTTTCTATTATATTGATTGCTGCTGCAGCTCTTTCCTGCAGCAGCAATTCGTACACCGTGAAGGGTACAATCACTCCTACAGACGATATTAAGGACGCTCTGGTAATCCTGCACAACGAGTTTACCGATGTTTCCGATACCGCCGTTGTGGTTGGCGGCAAGTTCTCCTTCAAGGGAGAGGCCGACCCCACCGCACTGGTTTCCGTAGCGCTCAACAACGGTCCCCGCACCATCAACCGCGCACTGTTCGTGCCCGAGGCTGGCACCATCACCATAGACTTGGATTCCACTGACCGCGTCCAGGCAGGTCCGCTCACGGAGAGCCTGCATGAGCTTATGGCTGGCATGAACGCCGCCACAGATGCCGAATCCTTCACCGATGCCTGCGACAAGGCGTTCAAGGATAACAAAGACAATGCTGTGGGCTATCTGGCACTCATGCAGAGGCTGTTCCTCTTTGACACCCCCGCAGAACTGGACGAATATGTGGCAGAGGCTGCCGACTTCATCAAGAACGATGAGCAGGTGTCAGACATGCGCACCACTCTGGATGCGCAGCAGGCCACTGCTGCCGGCTGCCAGTACAAAGATATCCAGGGCACCGACGCTGCCGGCAACCCCCTTGCGCTCTCTGCGTTTGTGGGCAAAGGCAAGTATGTGCTGATAGATTTCTGGGCATCCTGGTGCGGCCCCTGCCGGGCAGAGATTCCCAACCTGATCGAGGTGGACAAAGCCTATGCAAAGAAGGGCGTGCAGGTTATCGGTATCAACGTGTGGGACAAACGCGACGCGGCTCTCAGGGCTGTGGAGCAGATGGGTATGAAATATCCAATTATCTTCACTGATGATAAGACCCCCACTGACGATTACGGCATCTCCGGCATCCCTCAGATACTGCTGATCGGCCCCGACGGAACCATCCTGCAGCGCAACCTGCGTGGCAGCGGTATCGCCGATGCTATTGACAAATATGTGAAATAACCATATATTTGCACCCTCAAAGCCTTTTTAGCTCAGTCGGTAGAGCAGCTCATTCGTAATGAGCAGGTCGCGGGTTCGAGTCCCGTGAAAGGCTCACGGAAAAAGGTGGCTTAGGCCGCCTTTTTTCGTGAGCCTTTCACGGGTTTTCATTATCTTTGGATGTCTAAATAGTGTCAATATGTACAAATACAAAGAGACTTCAGATAACAGGTACATCCTGAGTGTGGACAATCATACTGAGATAAGCGAGGCGCTGGCGGCGTTCTGCAGGGAGAAGGACGTGCGCAGCGGCGTGGTGGGCGGCATAGCCGCCATTTCGCAGGCCACCTTCCGCTTTCTGAACCCCGCCACAAAGAAGTATGTAGACAAAACCTTTGACGAGCAGATGGAGATTACATGCCTTGCCGGCAACATTTCCCGCAAGGATGGCGAGCCGTATCTGCACCTGCATGTGACCGCCAGCCGGCGCGACTACACATGCGTTGGCGGCCACCTTCTTACCGCCCGTGTGAACGGCGCCTGCGAGCTCTTTGTAGAGGATTACGGACTGGACGGCGTGGGCCGCAAATTCGACCCCGAAACGGGCCTGAATCTTTACGAACTGTAACCGTTAATACTGGATTTTGTTTATCTTTGGAGTCGGATTCCGCACAAATGCGGGCTTCCGTTTCTTAGATGGAGAAAACCAATTCCAGCCTTCAGCAAAAACCCACCGGATACGCCTGGTTAGTTGTTGCCATCCTCTTTGTTGCCGCCGCCTTGAATCAGTTGGACCGCTCCATGGTAGCTACCATGCGGCTCTCCATCCGCGAGGCCATCCCCATGACAGACAAGCAGTATGGACTCCTTTTCTCGTCACTCCTCTGGGCATACGGCATCACCAATCCCATCGCCGGCTTTCTGGCAGACAAGTTCAGCCGAGTTAAGGTAATTATTCTCAGCCTGCTGTCGTGGTCGGTAATCACTTGGCTCACATCCCGCGTGGTTACTTACGAGCAGCTGCTTGCCTGCCGCATCGCTTTGGGCATAAGCGAGGCCTGCTACCTCCCCGCAGCACTGGCACTCATCATGGATTATCACAAGGGGCGGACGCAGTCCCGGGCCACGGGCTTCCACATGTCTGGTCTGGTGCTGGGCGGCAGCCTGGGCTTTCTGGGGTCGCATCTGGCCACCGTGCATCAGGACTGGAGCTATGCATTCTGGCTCTTTGGAATCGTGGGCATAGCTTATACCGTCTTCGCCTTCTTTACCCTTAAAGAGGCTCCCAAGGAACCCCAGCCTGCTGAGGCGGTTGAAAAACCTGCTGAAGAAAAGGCCTCATTTGGAGAGGCGTTCAAGCACCTGTTTACCAATCCGTCATTCATTTACCTTTCGATATTCTGGGGCATTGTGGGCATTCTGGCCCAGGTAGAGGGCTCCTGGCTGCCCACCTACTATCAGGAGGCGTTCCACCTGCCCGAGACCAAGGCTGGCCTGCTGGCCACTCTTTTCCTGAATCCCTGGCAGATAGTGGGACTTCTGCTTGGCGGCTGGATTGCAGACCGCTGGAGCAAGACCAACAAATATGCCCGCATCAACATACCCATCATTGGCATCTGCATAGCCGCACCAGCCGCATTCTTTGCCGGTTATTCAATAGTGCTTTGGATGGCGGTAGGCTTCATGGTGGTTTACGGCATCAGCCGTATGTTTGTGGATACCAACCTGATGCCCATTATTGTCGCCACCACCGATAAGCGCTACCGCGCCACCGCATACGGCATGATGAACATGTTCACCACTGTTATCGGTGGTCTGGGTGTATATGTAATCGGCATCCTGCGCGACCACAGCGTGGATATGCGCCTGATACTCCAGGTTACCAGCCTCACCGCTCTTGCCAGCGTGGTATTCCTTATATTAATCAAGCGAAGTGTAAAGAAGAAGGATACACAGAATAATACGTTATAAAAAAAGAATGTGCGTCAGGAAAAGTTTCGCAAGTTGTCCTAACGTGCATATTAAGTAACAAAGCAGAACTTGCGAAACTTGTGTATATGGTAGATAATATGCGTAAGAGCCGAGTGCTCGAAAAAATGAGAGCGGGACAGGTTGCCACCTGCTTCAAGTTGAACATGACCGGTATGGAGGTCGCAGAGATTGCCGCACTCAGCGGCTTTGACTGCCTCTGGCTGGACCGCGAGCACTGCGTGAACGGCTGGCAGGATATCAAGGCGCAGATTCTGGCTGCCAAGGCCTATGGCGCCGACACCATGGTACGCGTTTCCCGCGGCCCTTACAGCAACCTTATCAAACCCTTTGAGATGGATGCCACCGGCATCATGGTGCCGCACGTAATGAACCTCAAAGAGGCCAAGGAGATAGTCTATTACACCAAGTTCCACCCTGTGGGCAGGCGCCCTATAGACGGCGGTAATGCCGATGGCGCATACTGCCTACTGGACGGTGCCAAATACATGCAGCAGGCCAACGAGCAGCGCTTCACGGTGCTGCAGATAGAGGATCCCGAGCCGCTGGAAGAGCTGGAAGAGATTGCTGCACTGCCCGGATTCGACATGTTGTTCTTTGGCCCGGCAGATTTCAGCCAGGGCATCGGCGACCCGCTCAACTTTGGCAACCCGCTTCTGAAAGAGACCCGCAAACGCGTGGCGGAGATGGCACACAAGTATGGCAAGTTTGCCGGCACCACCGGCGGCGTGCAGGGCGCAGCGGAACTCATCGATATGGGCTATAACTTTATCAGCATGGGTGCCGATGTGGTTGGTGTGGGTGCTTATTGCGCACAGATCCTTGAAGATTACCACAAGTTGACAGGAAGATAGTTTTCAGATGAAAGCTCTAAAAGGAAGAATCGTTACAGAAACCGCGATTGTAAACGGTTATCTGGTGCTGGACGGCGGCAGGATAGCCGCAGTGACAGAAGAAAAGCCGCAGTGTGAAACAGTAGATTGTTCCAACAGTTATATCGTCCCCGGATTTATAGACATGCACATCCACGGAGTGCACGACTATCTGGTGGACAACGGGCCTGAAGCGCTGGCCGGCATGTGCCATACGCTGCCGCGTTACGGTGTGACCAGCTTCCTCCCCACAGTATCCCCCAGCCCGATGGGAAAGGATTCCGCCTTTCTGAAGACCCTGTCGGCCACCAGTCCGGAAGGTACCAATATCCTCGGATTCCATCTGGAAGGGCCCTTCCTGGCCCTCACCGGCGCCTTCAATAAAGATGCGATAACCGGCGGCGGCGCGGAGAGGGTGCGCGCCCTGATAGAGGCGGCCAAGCCCTATAAATGCATCTTCAGCATTTCTCCCGATGTGGACGGCATCTTTGACCTGATACCGATTATGGCGGGGTGCGACACCCCCGTATTCATGACTCATACAGCCGCAAACGTAGAGCAGGCTCAGCGGGCAATTGAGCTTGGCGCCCGTCACTGCACCCATTTCTACGACGTATTCCCCTGCCCTCCCGTATCAGAACCGGGCGTACGCCCTTCCGGCATAGTGGAGGCGGTGATGGCCGACCCCCGCGTGAGCGTCGATTTTATTCTGGACGGCGTTCACGTAGACCCCATCGCCGTAAAGATGGCTCTGGTATGCAAGCCCGGCAAGGTTTGTATGATTACCGACGCCAATGTGGGAGCCGGATTTGAGCCCGGCACTTACACGTTTGGCAATATGGGCGACATTTGCTTTGACTATCCGGGCGCGCCCGCCCGCAGTGTGAAAGACCATACGCTGGCCGGCAGCGGACTCACCCTTGACGCCGCCTTGCGCAATGCAATCAAGTTCCTGGGCATCGACCTGATTGAGGCCAGCAAGCTGCTCAGCTACAATCCCGCCAAAGTGCTTCATGCAGAGAAGCAGAAGGGTCTGCTGGCCGCAGGCTATGATGCAGACTTCGTGATTATGGACGGCGACCTGCAGGTTCAGAGCACCTGGATAGGTGGAAAAGAATATTATAAAAAACAATAAAATAAACAGTTATGTCAGAGAAATTTACATACTTGCCCTCGCAGTGGGTTCCCTTCAGGGATAAAGAGGTGATAGACCGCGTGGCGGCCATCAAGCGTGAAGATATGGAGAAGCACCCCAACCCCGACTACAAGATTCGCGTGGTGCCCGACGCTTCTGTGGAGCACTATATGATTGAGGATATGGTCCGCCGTCTCAAAGAGTCTTCCGACACCGGCAAAAAGGTGGTGATGATTCTCCCCAACCCCGTGACCACCTACCGCTATGTGGCCCGTATGTGCAACGCACTCAATATTGACTGCCACAACCTGTATGCGTTCGCTATGGACGAATATGCAGATCAGGACGGCAACATCGCTCCGGAAGACTGGGAGTGCGGCTTTACCTACGCCATGCTGCACAACTTCTATTATGAGCTGGATCCCAAACTCCGCCCTGAGCGCAGCCACTTCACCGGCTTCACTAACAAGAACATCAACGACTACAGCAAGATGATTGAGGATATGGGCGGCGCCGACATAGTTTATGCAGGACCCGGCTGGACCGGCCACCTGGCATTCATCGAGCCCGACGCACCCGAGTTCCAGGGCGACCTGGAAGAATGGAAGCAGATGGGCGCGCGCGTGTGCACCTTGAGCCCCTTCACTCTGGCTCAGAACTCTCTGCACGGCGCTTTCGGCCTTAGCGGCAACCTGGCCGCAGTGCCGCCTAAAGCTGCCACCATCGGCCCGCGCGACGTGCTTGCAGCAAAATACCGCAACGACACCCACGCCATCACAATTCACGGCACTTCATCTGCATGGCAGCGCTTCACCACCCGTCTGGTGCTGCACGGCCCTGTGAGCCCCCGCATTCCCGAGAGCATTATGCAGACGGTTCCCACATCTGTATTTGTTTCTGAGACAATTGCAAAGAACATAGAGCCCGACTGGGTTAACGAGTATTAATATGGCAAGCGAAATGTTGAAAGCGGGTGCAGCGATAGAGGAGATCACCCCGTCCAACTCGCAATTTCTTTACGGTTATCCATATGTAGAGCGCATGAGCACCGGGTCGCACGACCCGCTGACAACCACCGCGCTGTTTATTGACAACGGAGAGCGGCAGGTGATGTTCATAGCCAACGACATTCTCTACCTGAACAAGGTTTCCGTGGCAAATATCCGTAACGGTGTCAATGCCGCTACCGGAGTACCTCAGGCCAACATAATGATCTCCACCACCCATACCCATTCGGCTCCCGTGCCGTTCGACGTGATTATCAGCCGCAACGACAAGGTGGTGCCGCCGGTGGATATGGAGTATATCCATTTTGTGGAGCAGCAGGCCATAAAGGCTGGCATCCGGGCCTTTGAGGCAGCCCGCCCGGCAGAACTTGGATATGTAATGGGCGACGCCACAGGCCTTGGCACCAACCGCCACGACCCAGCCGGGCCCAAGGATATGCAGGTACCCACTATGCTGGTGCGCGGCTTGGACGGCAAGTACATCGCCGCAATGATGGTGGTGTGCATGCACCCCACAGTGCTGCACGAAGATTCCAAGCTCTGCTCTTCCGACTTCCCGCACTATACCCGTGAGCTGCTGCGCAAGGAACTTCTGGGCGAAGGATGCCCCGTGGCATACTTTACCGGCACCTCCGGAGACCAGAGCCCGCGTCACGTGACCCATGGGAACAACTTCTCCGAGGCACAGCGTTTGGGCGAGATAGTGGCCGCTTCTGTGATTGCCGAGGCTGCCAAAGGTGTTGTTTTCAGCCGCAGCCTTCCCGTGAAGGTGGCCGGCACCCTGCTGAATCTGCCTCACCGCGAGTTCCCTTCCATGGAATGGGCCCTGGCCAACCGTGACCGTGCAAAAGCCCATTTCGAGGCGCTTAAGGCCGACCCCACGGCAGACAAACGCGAAACCCGCACCGCAGAGGTGGACTGGTTTGGCAGCGAAGAGGCGCTGTTGCTCTCTACCCTGGCTCACAACAACGAACTGGGCGACGTGTATGCAAGCTGCCTTCCTGCAGAGATACAGGTGATTAAAGTTGGCGACTTCTGCTTTGCAGCCTGGCCGGGCGAGATCTTTGTGGAGTTCGGTCTCTGGCTCAAACAGGCCTGCAAGAACGTCTCGCTCATAGGGTACGCCAACGGCGACCTGCAGGGCTACGTTGTGACCCGCGAGGCCGTAGAAAAGAGATACTACGAATCCGGCAACTCGTTCTTTGACGTTTCTGCCGGATATACAATGCTTGAAGAAACCAAGAAGCTTATAGAAAACCTTAGCGAATGAGCCGATTCCTGGGCATAGATCTTGGGACCTCATACTTCAAGGCGGGCATTTACGATGATGCCGGCAGCCTGCGTGGTCTGGGTCGCGAAGCTGTGCCCAAGGTTTCTGACGGCGAAAGGTGTGAACTGCATGCAGACGATTTCTGGCGGGCACTTCGCGCTGCCGTAACTGCCGCTCTTGCAGAAGCGGGCATCCCGGCATCGGCGCTTGACGGCATCAGTTATTCTTCTCAGGCCAACAGTTTTATCCTGCTGGACGACTCCGGAAACCCGCTTACTCCGCTGGTGCTCTGGCCCGACGGCCGCGCCGCCAGGGGCTGTGCCCCTCTGGCGCAGCTTGCAAGCAAGTCCGACTTCATGGAGAAGACCGGCATCGGCATTGTGCCCAACGGTGAGTTCATGCTTGCCAAACTGGATTGGTTCCGCGTCAATCGCCCGGAAATCTGGAGCAGGACGGCATCGGTGATGACCATCTCAGATTACCTTGTCTTTGCCCTTACAGGCCGCAAGGCGGGCGATCTGAGCACCGCCTCCATGACTGCGCTGCTGGACGTGCGGCAGGACCACTGGTGGCCGGAAGCGCTGGAAAGCTTCGGCCTGAAAGCGAATATGCTGTCTGAACCCATTCCCATCGGCACTTTGGCCGGCCATGTGACAGCCGATGGTGCTGCACTTGCCGGTCTGTCAAAAGGAACTCCGGTTTATGTCGGTGCCCTGGATCACTACGCAGTTGCAATCGGAGCCGGCGTAACTGCCGGCCATCGCATAAGCGAATCCACCGGCACAGTGCTGGCCTGCGTGGGTTATCGTGAGGGATACGCGCCCCGCGAGGGGGTCATCACAGCCGCAGGCCCGTATGCCGGACATTTCTTCCAGCTGGCGTTCGACGGCAACGGCGCCACCGCCGTTGAGTGGTACCAGAAGCATTACGCTCCAGAGCAGACCATTGCTCAGCTTGAAGAGGCCGCAAGAAAGGTTACCGCAGGCTGTGACGGGTTAACCGCCCTTCCTCAGAGCGACAGCTATCCCGGTCTTTCCGGGTTCCGAAACATCCGCCCGGAGCATACTCCCGCCCATTTCCTGCGCGCCATATTCGAATCTACCGCAAGGACTCTGGTGCAGCTGGTTGACAGACTGGATCCTGAAAAACAGGTCGGCGAGATGATTCCTTCCGGCGGCGGAGCCCGCAACCCGCTCTGGCTGCAAATTAAAGCCGATATGCTGCAGAGGACCTATATCCCCCAGCCCACCGGCGAACTGGCCACCAAAGGGGCCGCCATGATTTGTAAAATACAAAATCCACAGATATGAAAATGACAAAGAAAGATGTAATTGACAGGGCCAAAGAGTCCCTCATGATAGAGAGCAAGGCCATTGCAGATATCGCCGGCTATCTTGACGAGGATGGCTTTTACGAGGCGGTGAAGGCACTTGCCGCCGCCCCGCGCATAACCACCTGCGCCAGCGGATCTTCCGGCATCGCAGCCAAAAAGTTCGCCCACTCGCTGTGCTGCATAGAGCGCGGCGCACAGTTCCTCTCTCCCGCGGAGGCGGTGCACGGCGGTATGGGCTGCATGAAGAAGGGGGATGTTGTGGTAATGGTGTCGCGCGGCGGAAAGACGGCGGAGCTGCTCCCCATCATCGACGTCTGTAACAAGAAGGGGGTCACCCTCATCGGCATTACAGAAAACCTCAACTCCACCCTGGCTCAGAAGTCCCAGATTGTGGTTCCCATGAAGATAGAGCGCGAAAGCGACTGCCTCAATGTGATGGCCACCACCAGTTATGTCGTTACAATTGCTATCTTTGACGCCATGCTCAACGCGCTCATGGTGATGACAGATTATACCTTGGAGCAGTTCGCCCTGATTCACCCGGGCGGCGCGGTAGGAGACAGACTGAATAAATAAACCGCTATGTATAAAGGATTTAAGATTGAACCGCCGTTCTTTGAGATAGGTCCCAAAGCCTATATGTACGGCGAGCGCCTGCTAAAGCTGGCAAAGGCGGCAGACGCAGCAGCAGAGAAATATGATGTTCGGATACTTTTCACCCCGCAGCCTTCAGACATCTACATGCTGGCCCACGAAACCAAGAATCTGGTGATAGTGGCACAACATATCGACCCGATTCCCGTGGGACGCGGACAGGGCTCCATCCTGGCCGAGGCGGTGAAGGCGGCCGGCGCACACGCCGTAATGCTCAATCACGCAGAGAAGCCCGTGACCCTCGCCGACCTGGCAGCTTCCGTGAAGCGTGCCGACGAAGTCGGTCTGGTCTCCATCATCTGCGCCGATTCGCTCAAAGAGGCTGAGGCGGTGGCGCTGCTTAATCCAAACATCATCGTGGCAGAGCCGTCGGAACTTATTGGCACCGGTGTCACCAGCGACGAAGAGTACGTGCGCGCAACCACCGCCGCCATCAAGAAAGTCAATCCTGAGATCCAGGTGCTTCAGGCGGCCGGCATCAAATGCGGGCAGGACGTGTATAACGTAATCCGCGCCGGAGCCGACGCTACCGGCACCACCAGCGGTGTGATGCGCGCCCAAGACCCCGAAGCGGCCATGGAAGAGATGATAAGCGCCGTGCGCCGTGCATGGGACGAGACCCACAAGAAATAAATTTCCACAACAATATTATTAACCAACCCTTTAAATTCAACCAAAATGAAAATTTACAAAGGCAAAGTAACCGTTCAGTCCAAGGACCACATGCCCGACTTCCACAATGTAACCGACGAGGTCAAGAAGATTGTTGCCGAGAGCGGCATCAAGGACGGTATCTGCGTACTTTACTCCCACCACACCACCTGCTCCGTAATGATTCAGGAGTGCTCTCACGACGTTACCTATTTTAACCGTGAGTTCCTGCAGCAGGACCTTATCAACATAATGGAGAAAATCGTTCCCACCTGCCGTTACGAAGGCCAGTACCTGCATCCGGGTCCCAAGCATATCGAATTTGCACTTGCACACCCCGGTGAGGTAGAGCGTGGCAGCCTCAACACCGACGCCCACCTGCGCAGCAGCTTCTTTGGCCGCAGCGAGACCCTCATGATAGACGAAGGCAAACTCTCCCTCGGAGACTTCGGTTTCGTATACTTCATCGACTGGGACCAGGTTCGCGAACGCCAGCGCGTCCTCGAAGTGAAGATCATCGGTGAGTAATCCCGCCTCG
>JAGCVS010000006.1 GCA_017962235.1 Bacteroidales bacterium
ATTCGTAACTTTGCAACCCCCAACCGGTGAGTTGTCCGAGTGGTTGAAGGAGCCTGCCTCGAAAACAGGTTTGCGTGCGATCGCAACGGGTGTTCGAATCCCTCACTCACCGCTTCAAAGCGTCTGCTTCGCATGCGCTTTTTCGCGTTTCGTTCGAGATTCGAACTCGCGATACCCTTTGGGGGTACACACGCTTTCCAGGCGTGCCTCTTCAGCCACTCGAGCATCTCTCCCAAAAGGGTTGGCAAAGTTAAATATTAATTGTAAAAATACAAATAAATTTAGCCTAAATGCTGCAGCACGTCTATCAGCAGGTCCCAGAACTTGTCCACAGTGGCCAGTTCAAGGCGTTCGTCGGGGGAGTGGACGCCCAGAATTGTGGGCCCGAAGGATATCATGTCAAGGTCGGGATACTTGCCCTGGAACAGGCCGCATTCCAGACCGGCGTGGATGGCGCGCACGATGGGCTCCTCTTTGAACAGTCGGCGATAGCTTTCTACCGTGGCCTTGAGCACCGGGGAGTCGGTGTTGGGTTTCCAGCCGGGGTATTCGCCCTCGTGGCTGACATCGGCTCCGGCAAGGGCAAAGCATGCTTCAACGCGGTCTGCGGCTGCCCTGCGTGCGGAGTTGATGGCGCTGCGCTGGCTGCTGCCAACCCTTATGACGTTGTCGGGCAGCATCTTTACCGATGCCAGGTTGGTGGAGGTCTCTACCAGCCCTTTGACAGCGGCACTCATGGCCAGTACGCCGTGGGGCGCAGCGTTGAGCGCGGCAATCAGACAGTATGAAGTGTTGGTGTCAACAATGTCGCCGGTCCATTTCACGGGCTCTGCGGAGAACTTGATGCCGGGGTCGGTGATGGAGTATTCGTCTGCAATGGCCTTTGCCATGCGGTTGAATATCCCGATGATATCATCTTCGCACTCGGGAGCGAAGGCGATGGTGGCGCTTGCTTCGCGGGCAATCGCGTTGCGCTTGTTGCCGCCATCGATTGCGCAGAGTTCAATGTCGTAATCAAGAACTACGTAGAGGAACCTTGCCAGCAGTTGCACGGCGTTGGCGCGACCCTTGTCGATATCGTCGCCGCTGTGTCCGCCGATACCGCCGCTGATTGAGAAGCGGGCGGCTACAAGGCCCTCCGGCATAGGGCTGGGGAAGTATTTGAAAGTGGCGGTGGTGTCGATACCGCCGGCGCAACCTATGAACAGCTGACCCCAGTCTTCAGAATCGAGGTTGATGAGGATCTTGCCGGTGAAGAAATCGTCGCTGATTGCGTTGGCGCCGTCCAGTCCGGTCTCTTCGCTGATGGTGAACAGACATTCGATTTTGCCTAGTTTGAGAGTGGGGTCGTCAAGTATCGCCAGCTCCGAGGCTATGCCGATGCCGTCGTCGGCTCCAAGCGTGGTCCCTTTGGCGCGCATCCATCCGTCCTTCACATAAGCGTTGATGGCGTCCTTGGCAAAGTCGTGCTTAACGTCGCCGTTCTTCTCGCACACCATATCCTGATGACTCTGCAGCACCACCGTGGGCCACTCTTCGCACCCTTTGGCGGCGGGCTTGGTGATGAGCACGTTGCCGATTTCGTCTCGCTTGGTGTCCAGACCGCGGCTGCGGCCGAATTCAAGCAGATACTCTATCATGTGTTCTTCGTGGCCCGATTCGCGCGGAATACGCAGGATGTCACGGAAAAATGTCAATACTTTCCCTTCTTTCATAGTGGCGTATATTTTAATGATTTATTGACAGAGGATACGCTTGAGGTCGCTGATGTACTTCTTGAAAGTACGGTCGGTGTCAAGCAGGTCGTTCACGGTGTTGAACGAGTGGAGCACGGTAGCGTGGTCGCGGCCGCCTATCTGTGCGCCGATATATGAGAGTGACGTGTTGGTGAGGGTGCGGCTCAGATACATGGCTATCTGGCGCGCCTGTGCCACCTCGCGCTTGCGGCTCTTGCTGGCAATCTGCTCCGGGGCGATCTTGAAGTAGTCGCAGACAACCTTGGATATCTTGGCCACCGTAATCTCGTTCTGCGGCGTCTGCACGATCTTCTCTATAAGCTCGTGGGCCAGCTCCATGGTCATCTCCTTCTTGGTGAAGGTGGCCTGGGCGATGAGTGTGACGATGGTGCCCTCCAGCTCGCGGATGTTGCCCTTGACATTCTCTGCGATGTATTCCAGAATCTCTTCCGGAACCTCTACGCCGCCGCGCAGGCACTTGGACTTGAGGATGGCCAGCTTGGTGGCATAATCGGGCATGGTGAGCTCCACGGAAAGGCCCCATTTGAAGCGGGAGAGCAGCCTGGATTCCAGACCGGAGAGTTCTACCGGTGGTTTGTCCGAGGTGAGGATCAGCTGCTTCTGAGACTGATGCAGATAGTTGAATATCTGGAACAGCGCCCCCTGCGAACCGCGCTTGTCTGCAAACTCGTGCACATCGTCTACGATGAGCACATCTATTGCCTGGTATACGCGGAGGAAATCTGTAATCTGATGGTTGACGCCCACGGTGTCCATATACTGCGCCACAAATGTGTTGGCGTTCACGTAACGGACAATCTTATCCGGGAACCTGTCCTTGGCGGCGATACCGATGGCCTGCGCCAGATGGGTCTTGCCCAGACCGGGACCGCCGTATATGAAGAGCGGGTTGAAGGCGTTCTTGCCGGGGTTGTTGGCAATGCTCAGGCCGGCGGAATAACCCAGACGGTTGCACTCCCCAACTATGAAGTTTTCAAAATCGTAATTGGGGTTCAGATGCGAATCTATCTTTACCTTCTGGATGCCTGGGATAGCGTATGCGCTGCCGTTATAGCGCTGGGCATCTCCGGAGAGCACGACATCGCGGTTTTCGGGAGTCTCGCGGCTCGTCTCCATGGTGCGGACGTAGCTGTTACCAACCACGCGGACGCTGTATATGAGACGGAATCCGTTACCGATTACACGGGTGAGCACCTTGAGCAGCAAATCGCTGTAATTGCTCTCTAAATACTCCCTCACATAGTGCGACGGAACCTCCAGGGTAAGGGTGCGTCCAACCAGGCTCTTTGCAATAATAGGCTCGAACCAGATTTTGTAGCCCTCCTCCGGAATGTTGTCTTTAATGATGGAAAGACACTCCTCCCAAACAGCTATGTGATCCTGCTTTGTCATGTCGGTTATTTGCCACAACAAAACTGGTTGAAAAAAAGCTAAATAAAAAATGGAATTTTGCTTGCAAATTTCAGAAATTTTGTAAGTATCTGATATCCAAATTGTAATAAATACGCGCTTGTAAATAGCTGGTTGTTAACAACTTGTTAAATACTTATTTATTTATGCCATTGATTCTGCGAGCATTACCCATTTTGAAAGAAAATTTATTTTTTTTTGATTTCAAAATTGTCTATTTTGACCACGAAGCACCCCGGAAATTTTTTTGAAATCCGCGATGCGGCCGCAGACGCTTCCTGCTGCGTTTTGTATTCTCCGATGGTATATTTGAACACATTTCCGGTTTTGAATTTGTGAACCGGTTTTTCTCCCTTGAACTCGGGTGCGCCCGGTTTAAGGTTTTTGGAAACGGCAAAAATCTGCACAGCGAAAAAGTTCCCGGAAGGGGAGCTCTCTTCCGGCGCTGTCACGGTTTCTTTAGCCGGCTCATCGGACTTATTCTCCTGCATCGGAGCCTCCGGCTCTGCAGGCAGCGTCTCTTCTCCCGGCAGCATCTCGTCTTTCGTCATCGCTTCTTCTTCAGGCTTCACTTCCTCCTGCTTTTCATCGCCGCTCATGTCTTCGTACTGCTCCTTGTATTTCTTGAAAGCGGTGAACAGTTCCCCGGCAATCTTCTTGCGCTGCCCTTTGGATGCGAGCACAGCCCTGTCCTGATCGTTGGAGATGAAACCTATCTCCACCAGCACAGAGGGCATGGTGCTGCCCCAGAGCACAACCAGTCCGGCCTGCCTTACGCCGCGGTTCTTCGCGATTGGGCCGCCAACCATGGCTTTCTGGCAGAGGTCGGCCAGAATCAGGCTCTGCTCAAAGTGGGCGTTCTGCATCAGGCTGAACATTATGTAGCTCTCGCTGTCGTTGGGGTCAAAGCCCTGATAGCGGGTGGAGTAGTCGTCTTCCAGAAGTATCACGGAGTTCTCACGCTTGCACACCGCCATGTTGGCGGCGTTGCCGTTCATGCCCATCACATATGTCTCGAACCCTTCGGCATTGCGGTTGTCAACGGAGTTGCAGTGGATGGAGATGAACAGGTCGGCGTGGCATTTGTTGGCAATCTCGGGCCGCTGGTACAGCGGAATGAAGATATCCTTGTCTCGTGTATACACAACTTCAACATCGGGATAGGCCTTGGTTATGAGCTCGCCCAGCATCAGTGTGACGTCCAGCGCCACGGTCTTCTCGTAAAGTTTGCGGTCCTTTGAGATGGAGCCGGGGTCCTTGCCGCCGTGCCCCGCGTCAAGCACCACCTTCTTCAGTTTCACGCCGCTTTCGCCGGCCGCCGGAGCCACCGCCGCAAAGAGTACAAAAAGTACCGCAAACACCCTTCTGAATAACGAAATCGGCATATTACTTGTAAAAAGTCCTTAAAATCTGTAAATTTGCACTTTTGCAAAGATATAAAATTTCGACTATAAGTCTGACGTGCGTCGCTTGAGATATATATTGGTGTTGGCTTTCATACTGTGCCTCAGCTATGCTGCGGGTGCCCAGGTCGCCGATTCCCTTGCCCTCAGGCGGCCAGTTATCGACACCGGCACAGATACAACAGCAAGCGCTGTGCCACGTCCCGGCGGCATCGGCGATGTCTTGGTGCAGGATACGTTGATCATGACCGCAGTGGATTCGGCTGCCGCCGCATTGGATTCCACCGTCAAGGTAAAGCCGCCAAGGCCCAAGAGCGCCCTTGAACGCCCCGCTTTCTCTGCTGCGAAAGACTCTGTGATAGAGGATTTTACCAACGGACGCAGGGTGATTTACTATTACGGCGATGTCAAGGTAAAATACGGCAAGACCGAGATCACGGCCAACTACATGGCCTACGATCTGGACAACAACATAGTTTATGCGCGCGGTACCAAGGATTATGAGAACAACTGGGTGGGTATGCCGGTGCTCAAAGACGGCAAGGCGGAGTACAAGATGGAGGAGATCTACTATAGCTTTGACACCCGCAAGGCGCGCATCAAGAATATGATTACCAGCCAGCAGGAGGGAGAGCTCCGCGGCGAACGGCTCAAGATGCTGGACGACCAGTCGGTGAACATAGCCGGCGGCAAATATACCGTCTGCAACGCGGAGCATCCGCACTATTACCTGCAGATGACGGCGGCCAAGATTATCACCAAGCCCACGCAGCATACCGTGTTCGGCCCGGCCTATCTGGTGGTGGAGGATGTGCCGCTGCCCCTGGCGCTGCCGTTCGGTTTCGTGCCCGACATGCCTGACCGCGCCAGCGGTATCATGGTGCCGACATACGGCGAGGAGAACGCCCGCGGCCTTTATCTGCGCGACCTGGGATATTATGTGGGTGTGAACGACCACCTGGATTTCTCAGTCACGGGCGATATCTACAGCTACGGTTCCTGGGCGCTGGAACTGACCTCGCGCTACAAGAAGAGATACGCATATTCCGGCGACCTGAACGTGACCTATTCGGTGGATAAGACGGGGGAGAAGGGGACCAACAGCTATAATGAGTCCAAAAACTTTGGCGTGAAATGGTCCCACGCACAGGATTCCAAGGCGCGTCCCGGTACCACGTTCCGCGCATCGGTGAACTTCAGCAGCCCTTCCAACAGCCGCTACAACTCCACCAGCGTGTCGGAGGCGGTGCAGAGCCAGACATCGTCGTCAATCTCATATTCCAAGAACCTGGGCTTCGGAAGCCTGTCGGTGAACATGCTCCACAGCCAGAACACCAAGGACTCTTCTTATGTATTCACCCTGCCTAACTTCACTTTCAGCGTGAACCGTTTCTATCCGTTCAAGCGTAAGGTAAGGGTGGGCAAGGAGCGCTTCTACGAGCAGATATCCCTCAGCTACAGCACCTCCTTCCAGAATAAGATCAACTTCAAGGCGAGCGAGTTCATGCAGGAGGGCTTCACCGATAAGTTCAACAACGGCATGACCCACAAGGTGACCATCGGTCTGCCTTCTTTCACGCTGTTCAAATACTTCAACTTCTCTCCCGGCGTGAACTACGGTGCGAACATGTATTTCCGCAAGTCCACGCAGTTCTACAACCCCGAGACAGAGAAGGTGGAGACAACGATGTCCAAGCAGTTCTCTACTCTGGGCGTGACGCAGACCTACTCCGCGTCCATCTCCATGAGCACCCGTATCTACGGTCTGTTCCAGTTTAATCCCAAGGGGAACCTGCAGGCCATCCGCCATATGATTACCCCTTCCTTCAGTCTCTCATATCACCCCGAATTGGGTACCGCGGCCAACGGCTGGCGTACCCTCAATTATCTGAACAGCAAGGGCGAAGAGGTTGAGAAAGAATATAACATTTACGCCGGACAGATGAACGCCCCTCCCGGCAAGGGGCGCAGCGGATCCATGAGTTTCTCCTTTGGCAACAACCTGGAAGCAAAGGTAAAGGATACCAAAGACACCACCGGCGTGGGCACCAAGAAGATAAAGCTGATAGACCAACTGAACATTGGCGGCTCGTATAACTTCCTGGCCGACTCGCTGCGTCTCTCCACGATATCCATCTCCGGTAGCACCACGGTGTTCGGCAAGGTGGGCATCAACGGCAACCTGACCCTCGATCCTTACGATGTGAACGAGCGCGGCCAGCGGTGCAACAAGTTTCTGGTTATGACCCGCCACCGTCTGGCGCGCATTACCAACGCATCGGCGTCGCTCTCGTATTCCATGAACGGCAAGGGACACATAGACGGCAACGACGGCCGCCGCGACCCCTCCGGAGCCAAGCCCAGCGAGAACGATTACTATCGTATTTATTACCACCCTCTCACCGGAGAATACATCCCCGGCGGATGGCTGTATTACATGAACCCCGATATCCCGTGGAACCTGAGCTTCAGCCTCAACATGTCTTACAGCGGTTCATACAGCTACACCAACAACCAGCTGCAGAAGGTGAACAAGTTTACCCGCACCGCCACCATGAGCGGGCAGATACGCCTCACCAGGGCGCTTAATATATCGCTGAACACCGGCTTTGACCTGGGTACGTTCTCCATGACTACATCGCAGCTGAGCGCCACATACGACCTCCACTGCTTCAATATGAGCATCTCCTGGGTGCCTACCGGCAAATGGCAGAGCTGGGGCTTCCGCATTGCGGCCAACGCATCCACCCTGAGCAGCCTGCTCAAATACGACAAGTCCTCCAGCTTCTGGGATAAATAATCTGATAATATCACGCTTATGAAAAATATAATTGCACCGTCTCTCCTCTCCGCAAACTTCGGCAACCTTGAAAAGGATATCGAAATGCTCAACGCATCCCAGTGCACATGGTTTCATCTGGATGTGATGGACGGGGTGTTTGTCCCCAACATCTCCTTCGGGATGCCCGTGGTGAAGGATATCGCACGTCTGGCAAAGAAGCCGCTGGACGCCCATCTTATGATAGTCAACCCGGATAAGTTCATAGATAGCTTTGCCAAGCTGGGTGTGGAGTATCTCACGGTACACCTTGAGGCGTGCACCCATCTGGACCGTACCATCGCCGCAATCCATACCGCCGGCATGAAAGCGGGTGTGGCAGTGAATCCTCACACCAATGTGAGCCTGCTGGAGGATGTGCTGGACCAGATTGACCTGGCGCTGATAATGTCCGTTAATCCCGGCTTCGGCGGGCAGGAGTTCATCCCTCACTCGGTGGAGAAGGTCCGCAAGCTGCGCAAGATGATAGATGAGAGCGGCAGCAAGTGTCTCATAGAGATAGACGGCGGCATCAACTGCGACAACGTCGGCATGCTTGCAGCGGCTGGTGTGGATGCGTTTGTGGCCGGTAGCTCCGTTTTCGGGTCAAAGGACCCCGCCCAGACCATCGCCTTCATGGCGAACGCCTAATATATAATCTCCTTGAATGCAAACAGGTGCTGGCTGCCATCGGTGGCGGTTATGCAAAGCCGTCCGTCTTCGCCAACATCGGTGATGCGCCCCTCCAGCGGCTGTGAGGTGGCAGCAACAGTGAAGGTGTGAGGCGTCTCTTTCAGATACAGTAACTCTTTATAGCGTACGGCAGTAGCTTCGCTGCAATTGTCGTATTCATTGAATATCGCCTCCAGAACCAGTGGCAGTTCATCTTCCGGCACGAGGGTCGTGCCTGTGAGCATCTTAACCGATGTGGGGTTGGGGGCGCCGGCTCCGAAATCGGTCTGGTTGAGGTTTATGCCGATGCCGGCTATCGAATTCTTTATCATACCGCCCGCCACGGTGTGCTCTATCAGCATGCCGCATATCTTCTTGTCTGCCACATAGATGTCGTTGGGCCACTTGATGCGGGCGTCAATGCCCTTGGCGGCCAGATAGCTGCAGACCCCGAGCGATATGGCCTGGCACAGCCGGAACTGGTCGCATGCGCGCAGCTGATCCGGCACAAAGAAAATGGTGAAGGTGAGGTTTGCCCCCTCCTCGCTGCACCACACATTGCCCCGCTGTCCGCGTCCGGCGGTCTGGAAGCGGGCCGCCCACACCTCTTTGTCAGACAGTTGCGATTTTGCAACTTCCATTGCTGAAAATGTGGAATCGATTGTGTTATGCCATTTAATTTTCATAAATTTGCCATTTAATCGACATGGGCGAAATTAGTATATTTTTATGATTGACGAAACGCAAAGAACAGAAATCGGAATAATCGCCGCAGCCATGCTGGACAAGAAGGCCAAGGATGTGGTCTCCATGGATTTGACTGCTATCGGAACGGCGATTACAGACAGTTTTGTGATATGCAACGCAGACAGCACCACCCAGGTGACTGCAATCTGCGATAATATAGTTGAGCAGATGTGGCTCAAGTGCAAGCGCGACCCCATCCGCGCCCAGGGGCGGGAGAATGCCTTCTGGGTGATACTCGATTACGGAGACGTTGTGGTGCATATATTCAAGACGGAATACCGCGAGTTCTATCATCTGGAAGATTTGTGGTCGGACGCCGTAAAAACTAACTATCAAGAGAATGAGTAACTCAAACAATACAAAGAAGCCGGCAGGCGGCAGGGGTGCTCAGGCGCGCCGTCCGCGCTGGCCGGTGTTCCTGATTTATGCTTTGCTGCTGCTGGGACTGGGGCAGATGCTCTGGAGTTCCGGCGATGCGAAGCCCGTGAAGAAGGAGTGGTTCGAGATAAGGGACGACATACTGCCCACAGGCAGCGTGCAGAAGCTGGTTTATATCCGCAACAACAACCGCGGTGAGGTCTATATCAAGGCCAGCCAGGCGGAGCGCTTCAAGAACTATTTCCCAGAGAACGGGCAGCCTAAGAACGGTCCGTATTTCTACTTCCTGGTCTCCGACAGCTTCAATGCAGAGAGCCAGTTTGACACCGTGCTGCATCAGTTGCCGGAACTGGACCGCTTTGACGTGGTCATAGAAGAGCGTACCAGCGGCTGGGGCCGCATAGTGGACTGGCTCTGGATTATCCTCATGCTGGTATTCCTGGTGGTGATGTTCATCATGCCCATGCGTGGCATGGGTGGCGGCGGCATCGGCGGCGGAATCTTCAACGTGGGCAAGTCGCAGGCAAAGCTGTTTGAAAACGATAAGAAAGACAAGGACAAAGTCACCTTCAAGGATGTGGCAGGTCTGGAAGAGGCCAAGGTGGAGGTGATGGAGATAGTGGACTTCCTGAAGAACCCTAAGAAATACACAACCCTGGGCGGCAAGATTCCCAAAGGTGCGCTGCTGGTGGGCCCTCCAGGCACCGGCAAGACCCTGTTGGCCAAGGCCGTGGCGGGTGAGGCCAACGTGCCGTTCTTCTATATCTCTGGTTCCGATTTCGTGGAGATGTTCGTGGGCGTGGGTGCTTCCCGCGTGCGCGATTTGTTCCGTCAGGCCAAGGAGAAGGCGCCGTGCATCGTGTTCATAGACGAGATAGACGCAGTGGGCCGTTCCCGCAGCAAGAATATCGGCTTCTCCTCTAACGACGAGAGGGAGAATACCTTGAACCAGCTGCTCACTGAGATGGACGGCTTTGGCAGCAACTCCGGCGTGATTGTGCTGGCCGCCACCAACCGTGCGGACGTGCTGGACAGCGCGCTGATGCGTGCCGGCCGCTTTGACCGTCAGATTCATGTGGACCTGCCGGAACTCAAGGAGCGTCTGGAGATATTCAAGGTACATCTTCGCAAGATCAAGCTCTCGCCCGGCTTTGACATAGATTTTCTGGCAAAGCAGACTCCCGGTTTCTCCGGCGCCGACATCGCCAACGTCTGCAACGAGGCGGCCCTCATCGCTGCCCGTCACAACAAGGCGTTTGTAGACAAGCAGGACTTCCTTGACGCGATAGACCGCATTGTGGGTGGCTTGGAGCGCAAGAGCAAGATTATATCGGCAGAAGAGAAGAAGACCATTGCCCATCACGAAGCTGGTCACGCTACAGTAAGCTGGATTCTGCCGCACGCCAATCCGCTGCTCAAGGTTACCATTATCCCGCGCGGACAGGCGCTGGGCGCTGCTTGGTACCTGCCAGAGGAGCGCCAGCTTACAACCCGCGAACAGCTCATGGACGAGATGGCTGCTACCATAGGCGGCCGCGTTGCTGAGCAGATGGTGAACGGTGACATCTCCACCGGAGCGCTGAACGACCTGGAGAAACTCACCCGCCAGGCCAACGCCATGGTTACCTATTTCGGTATGAGCGATAAGATTGGCAACGTATCGTATTACGATTCCACCGGCCGCAGCGAGATGGGCCTCACCAAGCCCTACAGCGAGAAGACGGCAGAAGAGATAGACAAGGAGGTCAAGCGTCTCATAGACGAGGCTTATGCCACAGCCACCCGCGTGCTGGAGGAGCATCGGGAAGGATTCGAACAGCTGGCGGCCCTGCTGCTGGAACGCGAAGTCATCTTCTCTGAGGATGTGGAGCGGATACTCGGCCCCCGTCCAGGCGGTGTTAACCCCAACGAGCAGATAGGCGGCAGCATAAAGCCGGTTGAGGCGTCCAAGCCCAAACGCAGCCGCAAGGCCGTAAAGCAGGCGGAGCCCACGCTTGATGCTGTGGCACCTGCCGAGCCTGAAAAGCTTGCGGAGCCGGATGAACCGGCAGTGCCTGAAAAGCCGGAGGAACCTGCAGAGCCCGTAGAACTTGTAGAACAGAAGCCTGTGGCTGAACCTGTTGCAGAACCTGTAGTGGAAGACGATACGGTAATAGAGCTGGAAAGCGAACCGGTAGTCCCCGCAAAACCTGCAAGAAGCCGTAAGAAAGCTCCCAAGAAGGCAGAAGAGAAGCCCGAAGAGGCTACGGAAGAATCATCCAACCAACCCACCTTATTCTAGACCATGGCTAAATCATCATTGCTGAAACGTACGATAGGGGCGGTGTTGCTGGTGGTGGCGGTGATTGGCGGCGTACTGCTGCATCCGCTGTCTTATGCAGTGTTCTTTTCCGCCGCTCTGGTGGTGATGATTATAGAGTTCTACCGCATGGCGCTGGGGCGTGGCACACACACCGCCGTTCGTGTCATGATGATTATGCTGTGTGCTGCCGTCTTTCTGGCGTCGGTGCTGTTCAAACTATACCATGTAGATTGCAAATGGCTGCTGCTGGCGTTCCCGCTGCTGGCGGCCGTTATGTTTGCGGTTCTGTTTGACCGGCAGGACCGTATAGACCGCCTCACTGTGCAGGATCTCAGCTTTGTATTGGTATATCTGCTGCTCCCTTTCCTTATTACAAACATGCTGATGTTTGATGCCTCCGGCACTTACTCCCCGTATCTGTTCATTGCCGTCATAGTGATGGTATGGATGAACGATGTGGGCGGATATGTTTTCGGGTCGGCATTCGGTCAACGCAAGGGGAGTCACAAGCTCGCCCCCGACATCTCTCCCAAGAAATCCTGGGCAGGGGTGGCCGGGTGTGTAATATTCACCTTTGTCACAACCGTAGTCATCTATTTCACCGGATTCTATTCGCTTAAGCTCTGGCAGTGGCTGTGCGCCGCCGCCATAGTGGTTGTATTTGGAATCTTCGGCGACCTGTTTGAGTCGCTGCTCAAGCGCCATTACGCCCTGAAGGACTCCGGCACCATAGTGATTGGCCACGGCGGCATGCTGGACCGCTTTGACGGCGCTTTGTTCGCCATTCCGGCCGTGACAGTTTTTTTTATACTTGTTAATATCATCTGACCATGAGACTCCATCCAGAAGGCATATCTTTCGTACTGGTCACCACAATAATCTGCCTGGCCGGCGCTGTGCTGGCATGGCTTTTCTGCAAGCACCCGGCTCTCAAATACACGTTGGTGGCGCTGTGCGCGCTGGCGATTGCCATGATGTTCATGTTCTTCCGCAATCCCGACCGCGAAGTGACAAACAATCCTGAGGCGATTGTGGCGCCGTCAGACGGCAAGGTGGTGCAGGTGCGCAAAGTCTTTGTAGAGGAGTATTTCGGCTGCGAATGCACGGAAATCTCCATCTTCCTATCTTTGTTTGACGTCCATATCAACTGGTTCCCCATAGGTGGCGAGATTGTATACAGCAAGTATTACCCCGGGGCGCACACCTTCGCGTTCGTGCCCAAGGCATCGGAAAAGAACGAACACACCTCCGTGGTGGTGCGTGATGCACATGGCCGGGAGGTGATGTTCCGCCAGATAGCGGGCATAGTGGCGCGCCGCGTGGTAAGCTACGCCCACGAAGGGGCGGCGTGTGACCAGGCTTCCGAGTCTGGCTTCATCAAGTTCGGCAGCCGTCTCACGGTATTCGTGCCCGGTGATGTGACGCCGCTGGTCAAGGTTGGAGACAAGGTCAAGGGAAGTGTGAGTGAAATCGCGCGGTTCAACTAGAGATGATACCTGTAGAATTAGGAACTGAAAAGATAGGCAAACTGCTCAAGCAGTATGCCACGCCCGCCATAATTGCGATGCTCGCCACATCGCTGTACAATATGGTGGACAGCATCTTCATAGGGCAGGGAGTGGGTCCGCTGGCCATATCGGGCCTGGCGGTGACCTTCCCGCTGATGAATATCGCCATCGCCTTCGGTACCCTGGTCGGGGTAGGCGCCGCCACCCTGATATCCATCCTGCTGGGGCAGAAAGATTACAAGATGGCCAACCGCGTGCTGGGCAACGTGGTGATTCTGAATGTGGTAATCAGCGTGGTGGTAACGGCCCTGGCGTTGATATTCATGGACCCCATACTCTACTTCTTCGGGGCCAGCGAGAACACCATTTCCTATGCGCGCGAATACATGGTTGTGATAATGTGGGGCAACATCATCTCCCACCTCTATCACGGTCTCAACGGCGTGGTGCGCTCTTCCGGCAGGCCTCGGCTTGCTATGCTGGCCACAATCCTTGCGGTTGTGCTCAACACCATCCTGGACCCGATATTCATCTTCGTTTTCAATATGGGCATCCGCGGTGCCGCCATCGCCACCGTGCTGGCGCAGGTAGTGGCACTGGTGTGGATCACCCGGATCCTGATGGACAAGAACCACGTGCTGCACTTCTCGCGCGAGGTGTTCAAGTTTGATTTCAAGATAGCCTGGCGCTCCCTCTCCATAGGCATGTCGCCCTTCTTGATGAACATCGCCTCATGCTTTGTGGTGATTCTCATAAACAACCAGCTCAAACGCTACGGCGGCGACCTGGCTATCGGCGCCTACGGCATCTCCAACCGGCTCTGCTTCCTGTTCTTCACCCTTACCATGGGTCTCAACCAGGGTATGCAGCCCATTGCCGGCTACAACTATGGCGCCCGCAACTACCAGCGCGTAAAGGCGGTGCTCCGCCTCACCATAATATGCTCCGTAACTGCCCTTACAATGGGCTTCATCACCGGAATGGCAATACCCAGGCTTGCGGTGTCACTGTTCACCATGGATGCGGAGCTGCAGGCGATTGCCTCGAGGGCGTTCCGCCTCACGGTGATAATGTTCCCGCTGGTGGGCTTTCAGGCCGTTGTCACCAACTTCTATCAGTGCATCGGCTATGTGAGCAAGGCGATATTCCTGTCGCTGACACGGCAGCTGCTCTTTCTGATACCCTTCCTGCTGGCGTTCCCGCCGCTGCTGGGTCTGGACGGCGTGTGGCTCAGTCTCCCCGCATCTGATCTGGTGTCATTCCTGGTGACCCTGTTCATGATTATCCCGTTCATGCGCAAGTTTGACCGCATTCCGGATGGCGCGCAGGACGTTCCCGAACCGATAAATAACAAATAGCATATGGACTCAAAGGTACTCATCACTGTCGGCCGGCAGATAGGGAGCGGAGGACTGCAGGTTGCCCGTATGGTGGCGGAAAAGCTGGGCGTTGAGGTATACGACAAGAACCTGCTGATGCTCACCGCCCGCGACTGCGGCATCGCCCCCGAGTTTTTTGCGAAACGCGACGAGAAACCCTCTGCGCTGGGCCGCTTTGCCCGCTTTTTAGGGCTGCGCGGCACTATGTATGGCGATACCGGAGCCTATTCAGATAACGGCGTCCTCTCCGGAGACGACCTCTTTGCGCTACAAAGCAAAGTCATCAGCCAGATAGCGGACAGCGGCTCCGGCATATTTGTGGGGCGCTGTGCGGATTATGTGCTGCGCGACCGCCCGGAACTCTTCTCAGTGTTCATAACTGCCGATGATGACTACCGAATAGGGAAAGTGATGGAACGCGAAAACCTCACAGCCGCAGAAGCCCGCAAATTCATCGAGTCCGAAGAGCGCAAACGCGCCTCATACTACAACTACTACACCTTCAAGAAATGGGGCGACGGCGCCAGCTACGACCTGTGCCTTAATACCACCCGCTTTGGCCTGGAACGTTCAGCCGACCTGATCGTGGAAATGTACCGCCAGAGACAGTAATCAATTACTCTTCCAGAAACTCCTCCAGGTCGGAGGGGGTGAGGTCGCGGGCGAGGATGGTGTAATCTTGGTCTAGCAGGTAGATTCTGGGGACGATGGAGACGTCGTATTTGGTGTAGAGGTCGCTGGTGGGCCAGTCGGCGCGAAGGTCGCGCCAGGTGCAGGTGCAGACCTTGAGGCTGGCGCGCCACTCTTCCGGGTCGGGGCCTGTATAGACGCTCACAACGCGCGTCCCGTGGCGGCGCAGAGTCTTTTTCATGGCGCGCAGTTCCTCTTTCCATGCGGCGCAGTCACTGCATGATACCAGATTGAAGAACAGTACCGTGTACTTGCGGCCGCCCTGAGAAAGCATGTTGCGGCTGCGGCCGCCCTTGTTGAGAAGCATCACATCCGGAGCGGTGTCCCCAACTGCGTTCATCTTTAGCCGGCTGACCGCTTCACGGGCCCATGCGAGCATTTCCGGCGACCACATTTCCGGCTTGCCAAGGATATATGTATCTGCAACCATTGCGGCACTCTGCATGGCATCGTAACTGCCTTGATTGCGCAGGAAATTGAAGATGCCAAGATAGGTGTCGCGATACATGGCAGCATCATCGCCAACCCGGGATGAGAAAGCCTTGCAGATGTCAGACATGGCATCGGGCTCCAGCCCCAGATTCTCTCCTACATCCGTCAGAAGCCCGTAAAGAGACTCCGTAAACGATTCCTTTTGCCCCAGTAGCTGCCCCAGCGCGGTGGCGTCCAGCTTGCGGCCCACAATGCGGTTGTCGGCATCCAGAAGCAGCAGGGAAGGGGTTGAGAGAACGGAATACTTCTTATGGAACTCAGAAACGCCCTCCGGGTCCCAAAGGTTGTATACTTGCACCAATGGATTGTTGATACTCCCGAAATTGGTAATGGCATACTTAGCCCAGGCGCTTCTGTCGCTCTGAGTATATACGGCGTAGAAACTGAGCGGTGCGCCGTCGGAATACTCCTTGAGCAGTGAGACCAGAAGCGGGGTCTGTTTCATGCAAGTGCTGCAGGCATCCTCATAAAAGTAGAGGACTTTGTAGCCGCCGTTGTAATCCCTGACATTAACCATGCCTCCCTCCAGACTCTCCAGCGTAAGTTCCGGCGCTTGCATGCCCAACAGAGACTGCCGGTTGAATTCAGCGAAGGCATACAGGGTGGGGTACGTCTCCTCTGATGGCCATTTGAGACGCTTGTTGAGGAAATAATTGTCTGCGATATACACCGACACCCCTTCGGCCCCCATCACGGGGCACTGGATGAAATAATCAAAGGCACGGCCGGCAATCCCAGCGCGGACTTCATCGTCTGTCGCGGAAGCTATCAGCGCGTCCAGACGGGCGTTGATGGAGTCCACCGGCATCACGCACACGGCATCGAAATAACTCTTCAGCGAATCGTAAAAACCGCCCTCCTGCGCACTGCCAAGCAGCGGCGCCAGCATCAAAAGCGCTATGAGGGCGATGCGTCTCACTGCTGGATCATCTTGAGATACTTGGCGATATCGACGTTGCGGGGGATGAAGTCGGTAGCTTTGCCGCCGTTAACCAGCACGTCGCGCACCACGGTGGATGAAATGAACGAATACTCGTGGCTGGAAGGGATGAACACCGTGAGGATGGAGGGGCGCATCCGCTTGTTGGCCTGCGAGATGGCGCGCTCCAGCTCGAAGTCGGTGGTGGTGCGCATACCGCGGATTATGAATTTCGCCCCTTTCTCCACGCAGAAATCAACGGTAAGGCCGCTGAAAGAGCAGACCTCCACGTTTTCGAGGTCGGCGACAGCGTCGCGCGCTATCTGAACCTTGATGTCGGTGGGGAAGAACCCGCCCCCCTTGGAGGAGTTGTGGCCCACCGCCACGATTACCTTATCAAAAATCTTGAGCGCAGACTTGAGCACTTCCAGGTGCCCGAGGGTGAAGGGATCGAAAGATCCGGGAAATACAGCAACTTTCATGATGATTATTTGCTCCAGTCTATGGGCGTGGAGCCGTTATTGGTTAGGATTTGATTCGTCTTGGAGAAGTGGCGGCAGCCGAAAAACGCCCCGCCCGCCAGCGGCGACGGATGGGCAGCCTCCAGCACGTAATGGCGGGAGGTATCTATGAGGGCTTTCTTGCTGCGGGCAAAGTTGCCCCAGAGCAGGAACACGACCCCCTGGCGGCGGTCGCTGATGGTCTGTATTACGGCATCGGTGAAAGTCTGCCAGCCCAGCCGGCTGTGCGAGGCAGCGGCCCCGGCGCGCACCGTGAGTATGGCGTTTAGAAGGAAGACTCCCTGCTCTGCCCAGCCGCGGAGCGAGCCGTCTTTACGCGACATGTCAAGCCCCAGATCTGTCTCTATCTCGCGGTAAATGTTCTTGAGAGAAGGTGGGAGAGGGACGCCGGAGGGCACGGAGAACGAGAGCCCCTCTGCCTGGCCGGGATTGTGGTACGGGTCCTGCCCAAGGAGCACCACGCGCACCTTGTCAAAGGGGGTCAGGGAAAAGGCGTTGAAGATCTTGCTGCCGGGAGGGTAGATGGTCACTCCGCGGGCCTTCTCCTGGTGTAAAGCAGCAGCGAGTGCGGCAAAATATGGTTTGTCGAACTCGCTTTGCAATACCTCCTTCCAGGAAGGCTCTATGATGACGTTCATTTCCGGGTCTAAAATGTCCTACTCGAATACAAAGTTAAGAACTTCGCTGACAGTAGCAACATATTTGAACTCGAGACCCTTGATGTAGATGTCCTTGATGTCCTCTATATCCCGGCGGTTCTCCTCCGAGATTACAATGGTATGGATGCCGGCTCGCTTGGCCGCCAGAATCTTCTCCTTGATGCCGCCAACGGGAAGAACCTTGCCGCGCAGGGTGGTCTCGCCAGTCATGGCGATGCCCTTCCTGATGCTCTTGTTCTTGAGGGCGGAGGCGATGGCGGTGACCATGGTGATGCCGGCGGAGGGGCCGTCCTTGGGGATGGCGCCTTCCGGTACGTGGATGTGGAAGTCCTTCTCCTTGAATACCTTGGGATCAACGCCAATCTTGGAGGCGTTGGCCTTGAGATACTGGTATGCGATGGTGGCGGACTCCTTCATCACGTCGCCCAGGTTGCCGGTGGTGCTCAGGTGCCCCTGTCCGTCGCTGATGCTGCACTCTATGAAGAGTATCTCGCCGCCCATCTCGGTCCATGCCAGACCAGTGACCACGCCGGGCATCTCGTTGCCCTTTTGCATGTCGTGATGGTTGGTGGGCAGCCCCAGGTACTCGCGCACCTGTTCCGGCTTGAGGGTGATTTCACGCTCTTCTCCCAAAGCTATCTTCTTGGCGGTGATGCGGCACAGCTTTGCAATCTGCTTGTCCAGTCCGCGCACGCCCGATTCGCGGGTGTAGTTGTTGATAATCTCCTCTATGGCCGCCTTGGTGAGTTTGAGGTCCTTGGCGGTGAGGCCGTGCTGCTCCAGCTGCTTGGGGAGCAGATAGTCCTTGGCGATGGAGACCTTCTCCTCTGCCAGGTAGCCGGAGACATTTATCATCTCCATACGGTCGCGCAGGGCGGGGTGGATGGTCTCTATATTGTTGGCTGTAGTGATGAACAGCACCTTGCTCAGGTCGTAGTCAAGATCCAGGTAGTTGTCGTGGAAGGTGGTGTTCTGTTCCGGGTCAAGCACCTCCAGCAGGGCGCTGGCAGGGTCGCCGTGGAAATCGTTGAACACCTTGTCCACCTCGTCCAGCACTATCACGGGGTTCACGGTGCCGGTCTTCTTGATGGTCTGGATAATGCGGCCCGCCATGGCTCCGATATAGGTGCGGCGGTGTCCGCGGATCTCAGATTCGTCGTGCAGACCGCCCAGCGAGATGCGCCCGTACTTGCGCCCCAGCGCTTTGGCTATGGACTTGCCCAGAGAAGTCTTACCCACGCCCGGAGGGCCGTAGAGGCAGAGTATGGGGGATTTCATATCGCCCTTGAGCTTGAGCACCGCGAGGTACTCTATGATGCGGTCCTTTACCTTTTCCAGACCGTAGTGGTCGGCGTCCAGCACCTCCTGGGCATGTTTGAGGTCCAGGTTGTCTTCTGTGGTTTCGCTCCAGGGGAGGTCCACCATGAACTGCAGGTACGAATATATAACATTGTAGTCAGGAGAACTGGGGTTGGTCTTCTCCATCTTGTGGAGTTCCTTCTCAAAGGTCTCCGCCACGAATTCGGGCCACTTCTTGTTTTCCGCAGCCTTGCGCAGCGCATCCACGTCCTCTCCGGCGCCGGTCATGCCAAGCTCCTCCTGGATGGTCTTCAGCTGGTTGTTGAGGTAGTATTCACGCTGTTGCTGGTCCATCTCCACCTTGACCTTCTTCTGGATGTCCTCGCGTATCTTGAGAATCTCAATCTGTTTGTCCAGCAGTGTCAGCAGGGCGGTTGCGCGCTTCACAATGTTGCCCTCTTCCAGCAGCGGCATCTTCTCCAGCGGGTTCTCCACATCTATCGTGGTGGCCACAAAGTTTACCAGAAAGGCGTTGTCTTCTATGTCGCGAATGGCATAGCCAGCCTCCTGCGATACGTTGTGGGTGAGTTTGATGATGCGCAGCGCGGCGCTCTTGATGCCGTCCACTATGGTATTCATGTCGGCATCGCCCACCTGTGACAGGTCGTCCTGCAGATAGTTCACGGTGGCCATCAGATAGGGGGAGAAGATATCCACCGATGTTATGCTGAAGCGCCGCACCCCCTGGATGATGGCGGTGACGGGCATGTTGGGCAGATCGATTATCTTGACGATACGACCCATTGTGCCCACGGGGAACAGGTCATCTGCCGTAGGGTCCTCTATCTTGGGGTCGCGCTGTGTCACGGCGCCTATCAGCTTGTTGGATTTGTAGGCCTCGTTGAGCAGCTGTATCGATTTCTCCCTGCGTACCGGAATGGGTATGACAGTGTCAGGGAACAGTACCGCATTGCGCAGCGGCAGGATTGGCAGTACGTCGGGGAACTGGTCGTCCTGGAGCTTGTACCCTGCATCTATGTTCATTACGGGTATTATGTTCATGGCAGACTCCTCGCCTGCTATGTAAAACGGATCCTTCATTGTGTCAAATTGTCAGTATAAAATATGGAATATCATATAGGTCAATCATTGTGCCAAAGTCAAAAAATAAAAAAAATGCGATATCTGTTTGATAAATAAAAAAATAAGTCTATTTTTGCAATCCCTTTCGAAAAATCGTTTAAAATATAAGATATAGAATTATGACTAAAGCAGACATTGTTAGCGAAATCGCTAAATCGACCGGACTTGAGAAAGTGTTGGTTTTGGACGTGGTAGAATCTTTTATGGAAAGCGTTAAGGAGTCACTCGCAAAGGGTAACAACGTGTATCTCCGTGGTTTTGGCAGCTTCGTTGTTAAGCAGCGTGCAGAGAAGGCAGCCCGCAACATCTCCAAGAACGTGACCATCACTATCCCCGCTCACAAGATCCCCTCTTTCAAACCCGCGAAGACCTTTGTCGACCAAGTCAAAAAGCTGAAATAATCTCCTAAACACTAATAGTTATGCCAAGCGGTAAAAAGAGAAAGAGACATAAAATGTCAACGCACAAACGTAAAAAACGTTTGCGCAAGAACAGACATAAAAAGAAATAATCCTTTTTGATGTGTTATAAGGCTGGCCAAAGGTCAGCCTTTTTACAATGGATAAAGATCTGATCATCAGCATCTCGAAGGGTTCTGCCCAGCTGGCGCTTACAGAAGGAGGCAGGCTTATCGAGTACGACCGGGAGAGCGACACCAAGGCTCATTATTCGGTGGGGGATGTCTATCTGGGCAGGGTCAAGAAACTTCTGCCCAGTCTCAACGCTGCCTTTGTGGATATCGGCGATGAGAAGGAGGCGTTCGTGCACTATCTGGACCTGGGTGTCAACTTTACCGCGTTCGACCAGTTTGTAAAACAGATCAACATTTCCAAGAACTACACCGCCTTTTTTGAAAAGGTGGCGCTGGGAGAGCCGCTGGCCAAGGAGGGGCAGATACAGGACCATCTGCACGTGGGTCAGCCGGTGATGGTCCAGATTGTAAAGGAGCCCATCTCCACCAAGGGGTCGCGCCTCACGGCAGAGATCTCCATAGCGGGCCGCAACATAGTGCTGCTCCCTTTCTCTGACAAGGTGAGCATCTCCCAGAAGATATCCTCCAAAGAAGAGAAGGCGCGATTGAGCCGCCTGATTTACAGCATCCTCCCCAAGAACTACGGCGCCATTATCCGCACCGCCGCAGAGGGCAAGCGCGCTGCCGTGCTGGATGCGGAACTAAAGGGTCTGATACATAAGTGGGAGAGTTCCTGGAAGAAGCTGGCCAAGAGCAAGGACATCCAGCTGCTTTTCCGCGAGAACAGCCGCGTGACAACCCTTATCCGCGACCTGCTGGACGACGAGTTCTCTCACATCTATGTGAACGACAAGGCCACCTTCGATGAGGTGTGCGCTTATGTGGCAATGATCTCTCCCGGACAGGAGAAGATAGTGCACCACTACACCGCCCAGCAGAATATCTTCGACCATTTTGACATCAACCGTCAGATAAAAGGTTCGTTCGGCAGGGTGGTTTCGCTCAAGCACGGCGCCTATCTGGTGATTGACCATACAGAGGCGATGCATGTGATAGACGTGAACAGCGGCATCCGCATCAAGACCGATGCTCAGGAAGACAACGCATTGGAGGTAAACATGATAGCGGCGGAAGAGATAGCCCGCCAGCTGCGCCTGCGCGATATGGGAGGCATCGTTATCGTGGACTTCATAGATATGGAGGATAACGAGCACAAGAACCAGCTCTACAAGCACATGATGACCTTGATGGATCAGGACCGTGCACGTCATACGGTGCTTCCGCTAACCAAGTTCGGCCTGATGCAGATTACCCGACAGAGGGTGCGTCCCGCCACAGAGATAGAGACCCAGGAGGTCTGCCCCGCATGCAAGGGCACCGGCAAGATTGGCCCCACCACCCTTATAGACGATGCGCTGGAGCGCCATCTGGCCGAGATACTGGAGAAGGAGCCGATGCACAGGGTGAAACTGGTGGTGAACCCCGTGGTATATGCGTATATCACCGCCGGCGGCCTTTCCAGCATCCGCCGCGGCTGGAAGCGCAAATACAAATGTGCCGTCTCTGTGGCCAAAGACGGCAATTTCACTATCAATCAGTCTGAGTGGTACGATCCCGTTACCAGCGAGCTGCTCTGCTCATTTTTTGACTGATTTTCTCTGTACACAGATTGCCTATGCTGCCCTGATGAGTATGGTGCAGCCCCTCCACCGTCTTTGCACCGGTGTATGAGAAGCGGCCCTCCTTTACGGCTACGCCCACTTCGCGGTAAGCATCTCTGAAGGGCTTACCATCCAGCACCATCTTGTTAACCTCCTCTACGGTGAACATGTCATTGTACATGTCGCTGCCGCTCACTATCTCTTTGTTTACGATGATGTTGTCCAGCATGTACACGCACATCGCCAGGCACTCTTTAGTGGTGTCTATGGCGGGGAACAACAGCTCCTTGAGCATCTGGAAGTCGCGGTGGTAGCCATGAGGCAGGTTGGCTGTTAGCTGCGCTATGGAGCCCTGGGCCGACATTATCCCATTGGTCTTGGCCCGCATAATCTCCCATACGTCGGGGTTCTTCTTGTGGGGCATTATGCTGCTGCCGGTGGTTAGGCTGTCGGGGAATGAAATAAACCGGTAATTGCTCCCCATGTACATGCAGCAGTCAGATGCGAACTTGTTCAGCGTAGAGGCCAGGCTGCCCAGTGCGGAGGCCACCGCCAGTTCGCTCTTGCCGCGGCTCATCTGCGCCGCCACGCTGTTGTAGTTCAGGTCTTCGAAATGCAGGTCGCGGGTTGTCTTCTCCCTGTCCAGGGGGAACGAACTGCCATAGCCGGCGGCGCTTCCCAGAGGGTTCTGGTTCACCACCCTGTACACTGCGCCAAGCATGTACATATCGTCGCACAGGCTCTCCGCATAGGCTCCGAACCACATCCCGAAAGAGGAGGGCATGGCAATCTGGCCATGGGTGTAGCCAGGCAGAATCACATCCTTGTGCTGTTCTGAAAGACTCTGCAACTTTTCGAATAACTGTAATACCGCCTCGCGTATCTCTTCCAGTTCGGCGCGCATGTAGAGCTTGAGGTCCACCAGCACCTGGTCGTTGCGGCTGCGCCCGGAGTGAATCTTCTTGCCAAGGTCGCCGAGTTTGCGGGTGAGGCAAATCTCAACCTGGGAGTGGATGTCCTCTGCGATGTCTTCCAGCACGAACTCGCCGCGCTCTATCATGTCCAGGATGTTGTCCAGTTCTTTCTGCAGCAGGGCCTCCTCTTCTTTTGCGAGCAGGCCGACTTTTGCCAGCATGGCGATATGGGCCTTGCTGCCCGTCACGTCGTATTTCGCAAGCCGCATGTCCATCTCGCGGTCGCGCCCTACGGTGAAGTCCTCCACCGCCTGCGCCGCCTCTACGCCTTTGTTCCAGAGTGTCTGCATGGTATATTACAGTTGAATGTTTTCTATGAACCTGATATAATTGTCTATGCCGTCAGATATCTCGCTTATGAGGATGTATTCGTCTGCCTTATGGGAACGGCGGGAGTCGCCGGGGCCCATCTTCATGGCCGGTACCGGGATGCACATCCAGTCCGATGTTGTGGGTGAGTTCACCATATCCAGTCCCAGATGGAGAGCTGTCTTGTACAGCGGCGAGTCAGATGGGGTAGCGCTGGCCCGGTTGGTGAGGCTCCGTGCCCTCAGGGTGCTCTCTACCTTGGATTGCAGTATCTGCAGGATCTCCCCGTTGTCGTATAGTTCGTTGGGTCGGATGTCCACCACGAACGTACATTTGTCTGGAATCACATTGTGCGCGCAGCCGGCATTTATCTGGGTCACCATCAGTTTGATGGCGCCAAGGGCGGGGGAGACCCTGTCGAACTTGAAGTTGCGCAGTGTCTCGATATCCCTGAGCGCCTTGTAAAGGGCGTTCTCTCCCTCCGAGGGACGTGCGGCGTGGGCGCTCTTGCCTGTGGCGGTGCCGTCCAGCACCAGCAGCCCGCACTCCGCTATGTTGGCCTGCATGCGGGTCGGCTCACCTATGATTGCAAAGTCGGCGTTGGCCTTTATAAACTCCTTGAGGGAGTGGGTGCCGCCCGCTCCGGAACGCTCTTCTTCACAGCTGAGCAGCAACAGCAGGTTCACCGGGCAACTGCCCTTCTGCTTGAAATAGAGGAAGGTGGCAATCATGCACACCACGCTGCCGCCGTCGTCGTTGCTGCCCAGACCCAGAATCCGGTCTTCCATCATCGGAGGGTTCAGCGGGTCGAAGGTATATGATTCCGCCGCCTGCACGGTGTCTATGTGAGCGCACAGCATAAGGGTGGGGGCGTTCTCGCTGAAGACCTCCTTGGCCCAGATATTATTGCCTGTGCGGCTGGCATTTATGCCGTGGGTGGCGAGCCATCCCATCAGGAAACCGGCCCGCGCGTCCTCTTCGTATGAAAGGGCCTGTATCGGAATCATCGCCTGCAGCAGGTTGGCGGCCATGTGTGAGAGTTGTTCCATGCGCTACATTATGATTGTGCCGCTGCCGTCCTGCAGCCTTGCGGAGTTCTTGATTATCACTTTCTTTACACCGGAGCCGATGGCGTCAAAGGCGTTCTTGAGCTTGGGAAGCATCCCGGCGTTCACCTTACCCTCTGCCTTCAGGCTTTCGAACAGGGGCTTGTCTATCATGGGGATAACGCTGGTGGCATCGTCCTTGTCCATCAGCACGCCGTCCTTCTCAAAGCACATGATAAGTTCCGTGTCATAAGCGGCGCTCATTGCCACGGCTATGCTGCTTGCCACAGTGTCAGCGTTGGTGTTGAGCAAGGTGCCGCGCCCGTCGTGGTTTATGGCGCACACCACCGGGGTTATGCCGTTGTCCAGGAACATCTTGAAGGCCGGGGCGCTGACACTCTCCACATCGCCCACAAATCCATAATCTATGGGTTCTGCAGGGCGTTTTTTGGAGACGATGGCGTTGCAGTCGGCGCCGGACAGACCGGCGGCGTTGCAGCCGTACTTCTGGAGCGTGGCCACGATCTGCTTGTTGATGAGACCCGCGTACACCGCCGTCACTACCTGAAGCGTATCGGCGTCGGTGACGCGTCTGCCGTCAATCATCTTTGGCTCGATGCCCATCCGGGTGAGGGTACGGCTGGCAATTGCCCCTCCGCCGTGCACCAGTATCCTGGGACCCTGCATCGCGGCAAAGCTCTCCAGAAAGGCTTCCAGAGCGGCGGGATTGTCTATCACGTTGCCGCCAATCTTTATTACTTTGAGTGCGTTCATCACAGGCCAAGGAGGATTTCTTTTAATACTGTCTGTGCCGATACAACACGGTTCGCAGCCTCCGGAATTACAATCGACTGCGGCGATTCAATCACATCGTCGCTCACAATCATGTTGCGGCGCACCGGCAGGCAGTGCATGAAGTAGGCGTTGTTGGTGAGCGCCATCTTCTCTGTGGTGACAGTCCAGCTGCGGTCGGTGTTGAGCACCTGGCCATAATTGGCATCCGCGCATACCGCCCAGTTCTTGGCGTATACGAAATCGGCCCCCTCAAGGGCTTTGTCCTGATCGTATTCCACCCGCGCGTTGCCCACGAACTGCGGCTCCAGCTCGTACCCTTCAGGGTGCGTTATCACAAAGTCGCAGTCGTAGGCGTTCATCCACTCCGCGAAGGAGTTGGGAACGGCCTGCGGCAGGGCCTTGGGGTGGGGCGCCCATGTCATCACAACCTTGGGGCGGGCGCTCTTCTTGTACTCTTCTATGGTAATCAGGTCGGCAAAAGATTGCAGGGGGTGCCTGGTGGCTGCCTCCATGCTGAATACCGGCCTCCCGGAGTACTGTATGAACTGGTTCAGGATTACCTCGTCGTAATCGTAGCGCTTGTTCTCAAAGCGGGCGAAACTGCGCACTCCAATTATGTCGCAGTAGCTGCCCATCACCGGAATCGCCTCCAGGATGTGTTCGCTCTTGTCGCCGTCCATAATCACGCCGCGCTCTGTCTCCAGTTTCCACGCCCCCTGGTTTATGTCCAGCACTATCACGTTCATTCCCAGGTTGAGACCTGCCTTCTGGGTGCTCAGACGGGTGCGCAGGCTGGAGTTGAAGAACACCATCAGCAGTGTCTTGTTCTTGCCCAGCGCCTGGTCTGCAAAGGGATTCTCCTTCACGTATCTGGCCTTTGCCAGCGCTTCAGACAAAGGTCCTATATCTTTTACGTTGGTAAAATGTCTCATGGCTTACCTGGTTAATTCGTTGAACGATTCTATGAACTGCGATGCCTCCACGCGGCTTATGCACAGCGGCGGGAGCAGCCTTATCACATTGTTGCCGGCACCGCCGGTGAAGATGTGTTTCTTGAAGAGCAAATCGTCGCGCAGGGTCTCGTATCCCTCCTTAAGTTCGATGCCAATCATAAGCCCGCGGCCGCGTAGCTCTTTTATGGCGGGATTGCCGGCCAGCTGCTGCATGAGGAATTCCCCCTGAGCGGCGGCGTTCTCTATCAGATGCTCAGCATTGATGATGTCCAGAACGGCGATGGCTGCTGCGCATGCCAGGTGGTTGCCGCCAAAGGTGGTGCCCAGCATGCCGTATTCCGCATTGATGGCGGGATTGATTATTATGGCCCCTATCGGGAAGCCGTTGCCCATACCTTTGGCCATCGATACGATATCAGCCTCCACGCCGTGTTTCTGGTGTGCATAGAACATCCCGGTGCGGCCGTAACCGCTCTGAACTTCGTCCATAACCAGCAGGGTGCCGTATTTGTCGCACGCTTCGCGGGCGGTTTTGAGGAACTCTGCAGTGGGCTCCCAGATGCCGGCTACACCCTGGATTCCCTCAATAATCACGGCGGCGAACTCTTTGGTGGCGAGTTTTGCCTCAAGCGCCTCGCAGTTATTCAGCGGAATCATCTCCACCTTCTCCGTCTTGTTGAAGGGTGACTGTATCTTGGGATTGTCGGTCACCGCAACAGCGCCGCTGGTGCGGCCGTGGAAGGCCTTGGCGCAGGAGAGTACCTTGCTGCGTCCCGTGGCGAACGATGCCAGCTTGAGGGCGTTCTCGTTGGCCTCGGCGCCGCTGTTGCACAGGAAAAGGTTATAGTCGGGATAGCCGCAGGTCTCGCCCAGCTTTTTTGCCAGGGTGGTCTGCAGCGAATTCTGCACTGCGTTGGAGTAGAATCCCAGTGCGGCGGCCTGATGCTGCAATGCGTTCAGGTAGGCTGGGTGGCAGTGTCCCACCGATATCACGGCGTGTCCGCCGTAAAGGTCCAGGTACTCTGTGCCGTCCTTGTCCCACACGTTGCAGCCGAGTCCCTTCACGGGCTCTATCGGCCATAGTTTATATGTCTTGAAAAGATCCATTGTTAAAAAGCGTTTGCCTTGAGGTGCAGCGCGGTGGTGCGTTCCAGACCGAACATCAGGTTCATGTTCTCCACTGCCTGACCGCTGGCCCCCTTGAGCAGGTTGTCTATTATTGATGTGATGTGAAGATAGCCATTGTGGCTTTCAATGTGCAGCAGGCACTTGTTGGTGTTCACCACCTCTTTGAGGCTGATTGGCGCGTCGCTCACAAACACGAACGGAGAATCCTTGTAATACTCCTTGAAGATGGCCTGCGCCGCTTCTGCGCTCTCGCCGCACTTGAAATAGATGCTGGCAAAGATGCCGCGGGTGAAATCGCCCCGCATGGGCACGAAATTCACCGTCTGACGCTCTCCGCTGAGCGCTTGAAGCGTGTCGCCTATCTCCTCCAGATGCTGATGGGCGAAGGGCTTGTATACCGATATGTTATCGTTGCGATATGGGAAGTGGCTGGTTTCGGAGAGTTTGCGGCCGGCTCCGGTGGCGCCGGTGATGGCGGTTACGTGAATCTCGCCCCCAATCATCTTGAGCGCGGCCATGGGTGCCAGGCCAAGCTGGATGCAGGTGGCAAAACAGCCCGGATTTGCAAGATAGTCGCAGCCTTCTATTTCGCTCTTGAAGACGTCGGTGAGACCGTACACGAAATGCTTGCCGTCAAAATCGGGGTCATTGCGGAAGTCCTGGCCAAGGTCTATTATCTTGCAGTGTTCCGGCAGTTTATGTGTGCTGAGAAACTCCCTGGACAGACCGTGACCCAGGCAGAGGAACATCACGTCCGGTTCGCCAGTGGTATCGGTGAACCTGAGGTCGGTCTCGCCCAGCAGGTCGCGGTGGAAATCGGTTATGGGCCGTCCGGCGCTGGTGGTGCTCATCACGGAGCATATCTCTACCTGCGGATGATTCACAAGTATCCTCAGAAGCTCGCCGGCGGTGTAGCCGGTGCCTCCTGCTATCGCGGCTTTAATCATATCAGTTCGTCTTTATGGTTGCCGTAATAAACTCTCAGGGGGGTTGAGGTGACCTTTATGAAGCCTTTCGCATCCTCTGCGGTCCAGCCCTTCTGGGTCTCGCCGTATTCGCCCAACTTGGACTTGAGAAGGTCGTTCTCTGAATCTACGCCCACGGTCTCGAAGCCGTAGGGGTGCAGATTGAGGGTCACCGTGCCCGATACGTTGCGCTGGCTGGAGGTTAGCATGGCCTCTATGTCGCGCATAACCGGCTCCAGATACTGGCTCTCGTGGAGGAACATCCCGTACCAGTTGGCAACCTGGTCTTTCCAGTACTGCTGCCATTTGGAGAGGGTGAATTTCTCCAGGAACTTGTGTGCGGCTATGATCAGCATGGGTGCGGCGGCTTCGAATCCCACGCGCCCCTTGATGCCTATTATGGTGTCGCCCACGTGCATGTCGCGGCCTATGCCATAGGCGCAGCCAATCTCTTCTATGGCCTGTATCGCCTTTATCTTATCGTCATATTTAACTCCGTTCACGGCACAGATCTCGCCTTGGTTGAATTCTATCGCCAGCGTCTCGCAGCCGCTCTTGGTGACCTGTTTGAGATAGGCGCTCTCAGGCAGTCCCTGCTTGCTGTCAAGTATCTCGCCGCCGCAGATGGAGGTGCCCCAGATGCCCACGTTGTAGGAGTATTTCAGCTTGGCGAAATCGGCGTTGAAGCCGTTCGCGTTCAGGTAGTCCACCTCCTGCTTGCGGGTCAGGTTGCCGTCGCGGGTGAGGGTGATTATCTCCATGTCGGGGCACATCACCAGAAAGGTCATGTCAAAGCGGACCTGGTCGTTGCCGGCGCCGGTGGAGCCGTGGGCGATGGCGTCCGCACCTATCTCCTTGGCGTAGCGGGCGATTGCCATCCCCTGGAAGATACGTTCAGAGGAGACGCTGATGGGGTATGTACCGTTACGCAGCACGTTGCCCCATATCATATATTTGAGACTCTTTTCATAGTACTCCTGAGTCACGTCAAGGGTGACATACTTGGTGGCGCCCAGCTTGTATGCGTTCTGCTCGTTTGTCTTGAGCTGCTCTGCGCTGAAGCCGCCGGTGTTGGCGCACGCCGCGTGCACCTCATATCCCTTCTCCTTTGCCAGATACATCACGGTGTAGGATGTGTCCAGACCGCCGCTGAAGGCGACTACTACTTTCTTTTTCATATGTTATTCTACGTTTATCTTGATATGTTCCTTGGGGTCGAACAGCAGGCCGGTGCAGATGCAGCGCTCATAGTTGTTCTCTTCCAATATGTGAAAATTCTTGCACCCCTGGCAGCCCTTCCAGAATTCGGCGTCGTGGGTCAGGTCCTGGAACGCTACTGGGCGGAACCCCAGCTCGTAGTTCATCTTGAGAACCGCAGGACCGGTGGTGATGCTGAATATCTTGGCGTTGGGGAAAAGCTCCCTCGAGAGGCGGAAGATTCGTTGTTTGATTGTCTTTGCCAGGCCTATGCCGCGGAACTCGTGGGCCACTATAAGCCCGGAATTGGCCACGAACTGCTTGCCTTCCCAGCTCTCGATGTATGAGAAGCCGGCAAAGCGTCCGTCGTCTGCCACTGCAATCACCGCCTTTCCGGCGCGCATCTTTTCTGAAATATATTCGGGAGAACGCTTTGCGATGCCGGTGCCGCGCTCTTTGGCGCTCACGGCAATCTCGTCGCAGATGGCCTGTGCGTATTTAGCGTGGCTGCTGTCAGCCACCAATACAGAAATATTCATCCTTACAATGAATTATGGAATTAATGTCGTGAAATATGTAATGGGATTCTGCTGTCCCGGGAAAGAATGGTAAGCCAGCGTGAAAGGCGAGCTGAAATCGCCCCACAGGCTTAACGTCGGACACGATTACGAAAGGGTATGTAGTTGTACTTTGCCATTACAGGGGCAAATGTACACTTTTTTTATAGAATAAAAATATTTTTGAAAAGATTTGGAGGGAAAGAAAAGATGTGTATCTTTGCAGTCCCTTTCCGGAGGGAGGGGGGAAGTTGATTGAATTATTGGAAGACAAAAGTACAAGCAAGCAAGAAAAGAGCAAGCGAAGATTCTTTAGAGAGATAACTCCGAAG
>JAGCVS010000021.1 GCA_017962235.1 Bacteroidales bacterium
CTTCGGAGTTATCTCTCTAAAGAATCTTCGCTTGCTCTTTTCTTGCTTGCTTGTACTTTTGTCTTCCAATAATTCAATCAACTTCCCCCCTCCCTCCGGAAAGGGACTGCAAAGATACACATCTTTTCTTTCCCTCCAAATTTTTTCCGTATTTTCGCGGAAGATTGTTCAAAAGGGTGATGAAAAGCTATTGGAACCTCTTCTGGACCTTTGTCAAGGTGAGCGCTTTTACCATCGGAGGCGGCATGGCCATGGTGGCCGTGGTGCGCGACATCCTTGTAGAAAAACGCAAATGGATGACAGACGATGAGTTCATGGACATCCTGGCAATCTCTCAGACGCTCCCGGGACTGATGGCGGTGAACACCGCAATATTTATCGGCTACCGGCTGATGGGTACCAAAGGGAGCATCGTGGCCACGCTGGGCAGCATCCTCCCGCCGTTCGTCATTATCCTGGCCATCGCCATGCTGTTCACCGGCTATCGTGACAACGAGGTGGTGGAGGCAATCTTCAAGGGAATCCGTCCCGCAGTGGTGGCGCTCATAGCGGTGCCCACAATAAAGATGGCCCTGCACCAGAAGTGGAACTGGATATACGGTATCATCGCCATCGCCACCATGCTGCTCATCGCCCTGCTCAACTTCTCACCTATATATATAATATTGGTAGTGGGCGTCATCGCCGCCGCCATCGCTAAATACAGGGAGGCGCGGCAATGATATTCTTTGAACTCTTCTACACATTCTTCTTTATTGGAATGTTCACCATCGGCGGCGGATATGCAATGATATCGCTGATCCAGCACCAGGTGGTGGCGGTACACGGCTGGATAAGCGCGGAGGCTTTTACCGATATAATCGCGGTGAGCCAGATGACGCCGGGTCCAATCGGCATAAACAGCGCCACATATATCGGCTACAGCGTGATAGAGGCGATGGGTTATTCCCCCGCCGCATGCATCGCCGGCAGTGCGCTGGCCACCGGCGCGGTGGTGCTGCCATCCTTCCTTATCACATACTGGATCTGCCGCTTGTACCTGCGCATAAAAAACAACACGGCGTTTGCCGCCGTGTTGAATGTTTTTAAGCCACTTGTGATTGGGCTGCTGGGCGCCGCGGCGCTTTCGCTTATCACTCCTGCCACTTTCCCGAGCTATATCAGCTGGATAATATTTGCAGCAGCTTTTGCCCTCTCTATGTGGACCCGCCTGGGACCGATTTTGATAATTATCGCAGCCGGCGTGGCGGGTTTTCTGATCTATTATCCGTAGAGATTAATACTTCTCGAGAGTCATCTCGACTTTAAGCTGATACTCCTCGTTGGTCTTGGTAATGACGTGTGCAAAGATCGCGAAGTCGCACGTTTCATCTTCATTTACTTTGATGGAAGCGGTGCTGTCGTCCTTGATAGTGATATCCTTGACCATACCTTTGAGGATAGCGCCAAAGTTAGCTGCGGGATCTGCCATGAAAGCAGGGTCACAGTTGTATACATACGGGGCACGGACGGGAAGTTTAGCATCCTGGAAAGTGGACTTGACGAACGATACGGTAATCGCACCAAAGGAAGAGAGTGACAGTTTGTCCACGTTCATGTGGTAAGGATACTTGCTGCTGTCCAGCTTGAGACCCTTCTCCTTCAGATAAGCGAGTATCTCGTTGATGTCGCAGCCGGTGAAGCGGCGGCCGACGGTCTGCTTGATACCTGTACCTGAACCCTCGATAAACAGACCGGTGGGTTTCCAGTCACGGCAGATGTTAGTGGTGTATACGGTCTCGGGGGCCTGTTCAGGAACAGTTGCCTCAACATTATCGATTACAGGTTCACCATCCTCTTTGATGGTTACGACAGCTGTGGCCTGGCCATCTTCTTCCTTCAATTCAATGGTTATTGTACCGAAGCCTTCGATAGAGTAATCCACAGCGTTGCCGGCACCGTCTTTTGCGGTGTAAGGGTGTACCTCATAATAATCCGGAATGACAGCTTCACCAGCCTTGGTGAGTGCAGCCTGGTTTACAATCTCCTTGAAACCGAGGGTTGCAGTACCGCTACCGTTAAAGTCGTAAGAAACAAGCTTGCGGCTCTTGGAGGTGGTGGTGATGTCGTAGTCACCAACGGTACCTGCAGTTATGTACTCTGCGAATACGGTGGGCTGCAGAACGGGCATTTCCTCAACGGGATTGGGTTTCGGTTGTTTTTTGCAAGATGCAGCCATAAGGGATACCATCATGGGCACCATTACAGCTACTGTGAGAATGCGTAAAGTCTTTTTCATGATTTTTATTTGATTGTTAGAATATCCTTACATTGAGTCTCAGCCTTGTCATGGGGAACCAGCCGAAACTCTTATACTTGTTAACCTGATCTATGATATCCTGATGCTTGGCGACTTCTGCATCGTCCCAGCCGGCGATATCCCTTATAACGACATCGGTAGTAATCTCAACATCTTCGCCATCGAGGTTGTATGTATAAACCTTGAAGCCTGCGGGGTTGTAGAGTGCACCCAGGTCCAGACCCAGGCTTACGCGTCCGCGGGGAACTGCACGGCCGAAACCGATGCCGACATAGGGTTTGAGACCCTCCCAGATATAATCCATACCTGCCATGCGGACATCTGCCTTTATCTGACCGTTCTTATCTGTACCTACGCGTTCGCCACCCAACACGATATATGCGTTGTTGTACTCTGCGGGGTCGCAGGGCAGCGGCTCAGTCCACACGTCAATCAGGTGGGAATCGCCGGTGAAGGCACCCACGGTGAAGTGGAAAAGGCTGGTCTTGCTGGGATAGAGGTCAACGAGCAGCTTGAACTGGCTTGTACCGGTACGACCACCCAGATCCAGAGATGAACCATCGGGGATCTTGAAGCTCTCTTTAATATCGTCGGGGAGCGATTCGGTGGGGAAGCTCAAATAGGGAGCAACATACTGGCCGTAAGGCTGCTGCAGATATGAAGGAACATTTTTGGTGGATAACTGGCTGAAAGAATAGCCCAGACGGATCTGGATATTCCTGTTTACAGTAACGCCCACCTCACCGCCAAAACCGTCGAGACCGGCTGTTACACCGACTCCGAGGTGGTTGAAGAAGAAAGCGTCATCTTGGGAGAAAGCTGTTACGGGCAGCATCAGCGCCGCAAGCAGTATGATACCAAGTTTTTTCATATACGTATATGAGTGTTTAAAATTAAATGCTTAATAACCGCAAATATAACCAAACTCAGCTAAAAAACAATCTACTTGCCGGGCTGGATGAAGGCCAGTATCTCGTTCTTCTTGACATTGGCGCCCTGAGCGGGGTATACAGCCACATATTTTCCGGTAGCGGGAGCTTTGATCTCTTCCAGACCGTAGTATGCCTGTACGCGGCAGATCACATCGCCTTCCTTCACCTTCTCGCCCACGTTGGGAGCGGTGGACTTGTCTGCCACATCGTACTGCCAAACCACCTGACCGGTGGTGGGAGCCTGCACAGCGACTGCCTCCGGATAGACATCGGTAACCTTGCTGATGTCAATCTTGGGAACCTCAACCACGGCACGCTTTACAATGATGGGAGCGCCCGCCTTCTCGCGTGCCGCCTCCAGATCCTTCTCAAAGCGCTGCTTTGCCACGCCGCTCTTGTAATCGAGATACTGACGCTCGTGCATTGCCAGCTCGAAGAGCTCTTCGTCGTCCTGACCGCAGTCCCAGCCATGCTCTTTCATCATTGCGCGGTAGTGGTCCAGCTGATCAGGATATGCATCCTGAGGTTCGCCCTCGTAGAACTCGTAACCCTTCTCCTTTGCAAGCGCCACAATCTCCGGGGCCAGAGGGCCGGGGAGCTTGCCCGCTTTGCCCAGAATCATATTCCAGGTGTCGGGGTCTATGTTCTTCCAGCGAGGCTCGCCCTTGATGATGCTCATCAGGTTGAGCAGCGCGGTGTTCTTTGTATACTGGCTGAACGGGGTTACCAGCGGCGGGTAACCGAGCTTGGGCCATACATATTCTACCTCCTGGAACAGCTTGACTGCAAGCTCGTCCAGGCTGAGCTCCTTCTGGCCCTGCTTCTTGAGCGACATGTTGATTGCGCCCTGGAAGCCCTTGAGGTCGGCCATCATGGACCCCATCATGCCGCCGGGAAGGCCGCAGCCTACCAGCAGGGAGGTCATCTTGGAATTTGTGGGCTCAATGAAATAGCCCAAGAAATCATCTATGAAACTCTGGGTGAGACGGCGAACCTCCATGTAAGCATCCATGTTCAGATCCTTTACAAGGAATCCGTCTGCCTTCATCATCTCGCGGATGGTGATCACATCGGGATGAACCTTACCCCATGAGAGCGGCTCCACTGCAACGTCCAGATAATCGGCGCCGGCGCGCGCTACCTCCAGCATGCTTGCGGGAGAGAAGCCGGGGCCGGTGTGGCCGTGATACTGAACCTTGATGTGGGGATATTTCTTCTTGATGCTGGCAACCAGCTGACCCAGTGCGGTGGGACGGCCGATGCCCGCCATATCCTTGAGGGCAATCTCGTCGCAGCCGTATTCCACAACCTTATCCACAACACCCATGTAATACTCTACGGTGTGGATGGGGGAATGAGTTATGCTGAGCGCCACCTGGCTTATCATGCCCGCCTTCTTTGCATATTCAACGGAAAGACGGAGGTTGCGGTGGTCGTTCAGGCCGCAGAAAGAACGCGAAATGTTAGTGCCCTGGGCGCACTTTACCTTATACATCAGCTCGCGCACATCCTTGGGGACGGGATTCATGCGCAGCGCGTTCAAACCGCGCTCCAGCATGTGGGTCTGGATGCCCACCTTGTTGAAAGGAGCCGTCCATTTGCGCACCGCCACGTTGGGGTTCTCGCCAAAGAGGAGATTTACCTGCTCGAACGCGCCGCCGTTGGTCTCTACGCGGTCAAAGCAACCCATGTCGATGATTGCGGGCGCAACCTGCAAAAGCTGATCTACCCTCGGGACATATTTGCCCGAAGACTGCCACATATCTCTGTAAACCAGAGAGAATTTAATTTCGCGTGCCATTAAAGATTTAATTTCATTTGTTCAATAGGCGGCAAATTTAGCAAAAAAATGTTGGATATTGGAAAAAATGTTTACCTTTGCCGTCCGCAATACACGGTGCCTGTAGTTCAGTTGGTTAGAGCGTCAGATTGTGGTTCTGAATGTCGTGGGTTCGAGTCCCACCAGGCACCCCAGGCCTCTTCTCGTGAAGAAGAGGGAGTTAGAATTATTAACTTTTAAAATGTTTACACAATGGCTGTAAAGATTCGCCTGGCTCGCCATGGCAAGAAAAACTTCGCATTTTACCACATCGTGGTAGCTGATTCCCGCGCACCCCGTAACGGTCGTTACATCGAGCAGCTCGGTACCTACAATCCCAACACCAATCCCGCAAACATCGTTGTCAACAGCGAGCGCGCACTCTATTGGCTTGGCGTAGGTGCTCAGCCCACTCCCACCACCCGTCGCATCCTCTCTTATGAAGGTATCCTTCTTAAGAAGCACCTTGCAGGCGGCGTAGCAAAGGGCGCTCTCACTGAAGAGCAGGCCGCTGCAAAATGGGACGCTTGGAAGGCAGAGCGCGACGCTAAGGTTGCCGCTAAGGTTTCCAGCGTTGCTGCCGGCAAGCGTGACGCTGCCAAGGCCGCTAAAGAGGCTGAGGCTAAGGTTAACGACGCACGCGCAGAGGCTATCGCAAAGAAGAAAGCAGAAGAAGCTGAAGCTGCCCGCAAGGCTGCAGAAGAGGCTAAGGCTGCTGAAGCCGAGACCGCAGAGGCCGAGGCTCCCGCTGAAGAGCCCGCTGCTGAGCAGGAGTAATCTGCGATGCGCATCCTCAAATCGTACGGCAATGAAGGCGGCGTGATTATCAGCGCGCCGGAAGTCGATATCGAAGAGAGGGCAAACGAACCGGTGTTCATCGAATTCGATGGACTGCCGGTTCCTTTTTTTATACAGGAAGTAACCCCCCGAGGCGGTGCAAAATACTATCTCAAGCTGGAAGACATAGACTCTCTGGCGCAGGCAGAGGAGTTGGTGGGCATGGAGCCCTATTTCAACGATGAAGACGACGAAGATGGCGAAGACATCGTTGGCTTCACGCTGCTTGACCAGAACGGGAAGGCGGTTGGCGAGATAACCGCGTTTGAAGACATCCCCGGCAACCCATGCATTGAGATAAGTTCAGGCGCACTTATCCCCTGCCCCGAGGAGTGCATCATTGATGTCGATCCCGACAGAAAAACAATCAGACTTCAGATTGCAGAAGGGCTGCTGAACCTTTAAGACTTGTCCAGCTTGCTGCGATAGTCGGTGCGTGCCAGACCCCTGGAAATATTGTTGAGACGCTTTGCAAGTATCTTGCGGCGGATGGGCGCAGCCTTGTCTGTGAAGAGCACTCCGTCCAGATGGTCCATCTCGTGCTGGATCATGCGCGCGGCAAAGTCGTCGAAAGTCTCCTCTTTCTGCTCCAGATTCTCATCAAAGTAGCGCACGGTGATGGTCTTGGGACGCCTGATGCCGGCGTCCACGTTGGGGATGGAGAGGCATCCTTCTTCATATTCAGATATCTCCTCGCTTTCAGACAGCACCTCCGGGTTTATCATCTTGCGCACAAAGCCCTTGAGATAAGGGTAATTCTCCGCCACCTCGTTGCCGTCAACCACCAGCATCCGTTCGCTCACACCCACCTGCGGGGCGGCCAGACCGCAGCCGTTGGCATTGTGCATGGTCTCATGCATATCGTTGAAGAAGGCCTGTACCTTGGCTTTGTCGGCCTTTGCTAAATCCACTTCTGCAGCACGTTCGCGCAGCACGGTGGATCCGTAGAGATAGATTGGCAATATCATAGTTCCTTCATTATTCTTTCTGTGCATCGGGGCGGTCCAGCCATGTCTGGAGGATGATGGCGGCGGATATCTTGTCCACAGCCTCCTTCTCGCGACGGGCCATCTTCTTCATCCCGCCGTCTATCATGGCGCGGTGTGCCAGCACCGATGTGAACCGCTCGTCTTCCAGGGTCACCGGGATTCCCGGAAACCGCTTCTTGAGCAGGTTCAAAAAGGCATCCACATCGCGCGCCGCCTCGCTGGGGGTGTTGTCCAGGTTCATCGGATAGCCCACCACGAACCGGATAATGGTCTCATTCTGCGCGTATTTTTGAAGATAATCTATTATATTTGCAGAATGGACAGTGTCCAGAGCCGATGCGAATACCATCGTGGGGTCGCTTACCGCCAACCCTGTGCGTTTGCGCCCGTAGTCGATGCCTATTATTCTGTTCATCGGCGCAAAGTTAGTTTATTATGCCCAAAAACAGAAATAGTTATGATTTTACCGTGAGCGGCGAAGGCGGCAGCAGGCGGATCTTTGGCTTCAATGCCACCCGTGGCTGGGTCATAACCGCCCTTATCGCAGCCATATTGGCGGTGATGGCGCTCACATATCTGCTGATAGACTTCACCCCCTTGAAGCAGACCATTAAGGGATACCCCTCCCGCCAGAGCCGCGAGCAGGCTCTGGAAAACCGCCTCAAGGTGGATTCCCTTGAGAAGCAGGTTTCACTATGGGCATTTCAGATTGGCAATATCCAGCGGGTGCTCAGTGGCCGCGAGCCTATAGATCTGGACAGCATCGCCACCATGCAGGGGGCGGACGGCGACATGTATGCAGCCATGTATGCTCATCAGGATTCCGTGCTGCGCGGAATCGTGGAGAAAGAGATGGCGATGGCCGGCAAGGGCTCCGGTCTGGACGGCCAGATAGAGGGGCTCAAGTTCTTCACCCCGGTGAAAGGCATGGTCACAGAGCCGTTCAACCAGGCCATCAACCACCCCTACATAGACATTTCTGCAGAAGAGAACACCCCCGTGTACAGCGTGCTTGACGGCACCGTGATAGGCGCCGACTGGAGCGAAGATTACGGCTACGTGATGACCATACAGCACAGCAACGATCTGATATCGGTTTACAAGCACAACGACCGGTTGCTCCAGAAAACCGGAGACAAGGTAAAGGTGGGCACGCCGATAGCCAGCGTGGGCAACACCGGCCGCCTGTCCACCGCCGCCCATCTCCATTTTGAGCTGTGGCACGCCGGAGAAGCCATTGACCCCGCACTTTATATCAACTTCTGACATGCAGCAGGACGGAAAGATACACATAGCGGTGCTGGGATCCACCGGCAGCATTGGGTGCCAGACGCTGGACGTGGTTTCACAGCACACGGATATGTTTGAGGTGGAGCTGCTCACCGCCAATTCCAACAGCGAACTGCTCATAAAACAGGCGCTCGAGTTCAAGCCCAACAGTGTGGTAATCTGCGACGGGAGCAAATACCGCCAGGTATCCGATGCGCTTGACAAAGAGGACATCAAAGTGTTTGCCGGCATGGAGTCGGTATGCGATATCGTCCAAAGCAGCAACATCGACATAGTGGTTGCCGCCATCGTGGGCTTCGCCGGCCTGTCCAGCGCCATTGCCGCAATCAAGACGGGCAAGACTGTTGCGCTGGCCAACAAGGAGACGCTGGTGGCCGCAGGTTCCCTGGTGATGGGTCTGGCCGCAGAAAACGGCGCCCGGATAGTGCCGGTGGACAGCGAACATTCCGCCATCTTCCAGTGCCTGCAGGGCAACGACCGCCGCGATGTGGAAAAGCTGCTTCTGACCTGCTCCGGCGGGCCGTTCCTCAATAAGACCAAAGAAGAGATTGCACAGATGACGCCGGAGGCGGCGCTAAAGCACCCCCGGTGGCGGATGGGAGCCAAAGTCACCATCGACTCTGCCAGCCTGATGAACAAAGGGCTGGAGATGATAGAGGCGCGGTGGCTGTTTGACATGCCCGCAGAGTGCATCCAGGTGGTGGTGCATCCCGAATCGATAATCCACAGCGCCGTGCAGTATCGCGACGGAGCCGTGATAGCGCAGCTGAGCGTGCCCGACATGCGCATCCCCATACAATATGCCCTCGGATGCCCGCGCAGGCTGGACCTCAACTCCCAGCGGATGGATTTTGCCCAGCTTGGCAAGCTGACGTTCCTGGAGCCCGACACCGACCGCTTCCCCTGCCTGGACATCGCCGGCCGGGCCCTCTCAAGGGGAGGCAACGCTACTTGCGCGATGAATGCCGCCAACGAAGAGGCAGTGGCCGCATTTTTGCAGGGCAGAATCACATTTACAAGGATACCCGAGATTATCTCGGAGACGATGGCGCGCACGCCGTTTGTGGCTAAACCCACGCTGGAAGATGTGTTTGAGACCAACAGCCAAGCGCGTGCAATCGCCAGGAAAATGACAAACTAAAGCGTTCACATGGTACTTTTCATAAAAATCGTACAGGTAATATTCGCCCTCTCCATACTGGTGCTGATACACGAGTTTGGGCACTACTCCTTTGCCAAACTGTTCAAGACCAGAGTAGAGCAGTTCTACATGTTCTTCAACCCCAAGTTCTCGCTGTTCCGCTGCAAGTGGTTCGGCGGCAGGCTGCACACCAAGTGGTTCTCAAAGAACGACAAGCCGCTGCCTCCCGACAGCGACCTGGCCGCTCTGGACGACAATGACTGGCGCAAGTACCCCGACAACACCGAATACGGCATCGGCTGGATTCCGCTGGGCGGCTATTGCGCGATTGCCGGCATGATAGACGAGACCAAGAACGCCGACTCGCTGAGCAAGGAGCCGCAGCCGTGGGAGCTTCGCACCAAGCCGGCATGGCAGCGTTTTTTGATTATGTTTGGCGGCGTGCTGTTCAACTTTATCCTGGCGATAATCCTCTACGCAGCCGTGCTGCACCATTGGGGAGAGGAGTACCTGAAAAACGAAGACGCCGTGTACGGCATAGCCGTGAACGACCTGTCGTATGAGATGGGGTTCCGCAACGGCGACAAGATTCTCAGCTTTGACGGCCGCACGGTGGATGATTTCTCCCAGCTGCAGGTAGAGCTGGTGCACTCCCGCGCCAAGGTGGCCGAGGTGCTGCGCGGACAGGACACTATAGCAATTGATATTGACGAGAGCTACTTGCCGCGGATGCTCAACTCGCCCGGAATGTTCTCCCTGGCATACCCCTTTGAGGTGGCGGGCTTCATGGAGAACTCCATAAACAAAGATTGCGGGCTGCAGCCCGGCGACCGCGTGGTGGCGGTGAACGGAGAAGAAATGACCCTCGTGCCCGACATTCAGAATGCTCTCAGAGAGCATAAGGGCGATTCCATACTGGTGGACATAGAACGGGCCGGAGTGCGGCAGCAGACGGCCATGATGGTGGACACCACCGGCATGATACAGGTAATGCTGCAAAGCGACCTCACCAAGTTCTTCCACATTACGCAGAACACATACAAGTTCTTCCCCGCCATCCCCGCCGGCATCAAAAAGGCCTGCAACTACATAGGCAGCTACGTGAAGGACCTGGGGCTGATATTCTCTCCCAAGACCAAGGCATACAAGTCCGTGGGCAGCTTTATCACCATAGGGCGTATCTTCCCCGGCACCTGGGACTGGCAGCGGGTATGGTCGCTTACCGCCATGCTCTCCATAATGCTGGCGGTGCTCAACATAATCCCCATCCCGGGGCTTGACGGCGGACACATCCTGTTCATTTTTGTGGAGATTATAACCGGCCGCAAACCCAGCGACAAGTTCTTGGAAGTAGCACAGACCATTGGCATGATACTGCTTCTGGCACTCATGGTGCTGGCATTCGGCAACGACATCAGAAGTTTATTCCGATAAAACGATAATACAATGAAGACCCGACTGTTATCGATCATATTGTGCTTGGCCGCACTGCTTGCCACCGGTTGCAAGAGCGGCGACGGCAAACAGATACTCCCTTCCATCAGCGGCAAGGCCGGCGAAGTGGCGGTGGTATGCTCAAAGGTAGAATGGGAAGGCGAACCGGGCGGCACTCTGCGCGCCCTGCTGTGCAACGAAGTCCCCTACCTGCCCCAGGTGGAGCCGATGTACGACCTGTTCAATGTGCCGCAGCAGGCGTTCAACAAGGTGTTCCGGGTGCACCGCAACATCATAATGATAAACACAGACAAGAAGTATACGGAGCCCAGCTACAACAAATTCAACGACGTGTGGGCCACACCACAGGTGGTGTTGGTGATTAACGCGGCCAACGGTGCCATGGCAGCCGAAGCGGTTAAGATGTATGGCGACAAGATTCTCACCACTCTGGAGAAGACTGAGAGGAGCCGAATCACAAACAACATCGGCAGCTTTGAGAACGCCGACATCCGCCGTACTGTAAATGAAATGTTCGGCGGCAGCCCCTGCTTCCCCAAAGGCTTCACCGTAAAGAAGAAGGCAGAAGACTTTATCTGGATATCCTACGAGCCTGCATACTCCATCCAGGGAGTCCTGATCTGGAGATATCCTTACACCGGCGAGGCCGACATGACCCCCGAAGCGCTTGCCGCAAAACGCAACGAGGTCACAAAGGCGCAGATCCCCTGCACCACAGAGGGGAGCTACATGATGCTCAACCCAGATATCTTCCCCGGCTACAGCTTCTTTGACAACAAAGGGCGCAGCATAGTGGAGCTTCGCGGACTCTGGGAAGCCTACAACGACTTCATGGGAGGCCCGTTTGTCTCCCACTCTTTCGTTTCTGCTGACAAGCAGTACGTTATCACCCTGGATGCCTTTGTATACGCCCCCAGGTTTGACAAGCGCAACTACTTGAGACAGGTGGAGGCTATCCTCTATACCTTTGACTGGAACAACATTCCGGGCGGGGAATAAATTAAATTTGGTATATTTCTTTTTTTACATACCTTTGCACTCCCAAAATTGGGAAGGACCGGGTGGGTTCGTCTATCGGTAGGACACAAGATTTTCATTCTTGGAAGAGGAGTTCGATTCTCCTACCCACTACAAATTATAACAATTAAAGAATAATGGCAAATCACGCATCAGCAGACAAACGTTTCCGTCAGGATGAGAAACGCAGATTGCATAACAAGTATTATGCACGCACTACCAGGAACGCCATCAAGGCTATCCGCAATTGCACCGACAAGGCAGCAGCAGAGGAGCTCGCTCCCAAGGTTTACGCTATGATTGACAAACTTGCAAAAACCAACGTCATTCATAAAAACAAAGCTGCGAATTTAAAAAGCGGTATTGCAATGCACATCAACAAAATGGCATAATTTGAGATTCTGGTCTCAAGAAATAGCAAAAACTCCCCATATTCGGGGAGTTTTTGTTTTATATATGCACTATGGACCACACCACTATCAAAGAATGGAGACAGGAGGACAGGCCGCGGGAGAAAATGCTGGAACGCGGTGTGGATGCCCTCACAGATGCTGAACTGCTTGCAATTCTGCTCCGTACCGGGAGCAGCGACTGCAGTGCGGTGGACCTTGCCCGACGATTGCTGGACCTCTCCGGCAACTCGCTTCGCGGCGTATCTAACTATTCACTGGACCGTATCACGGCAATCAAGGGAATCGGTAAAGCCAAAGCGGTGACCCTCATGGCCGCCTTCGAGGCGGGCCGCAGGAGCCTCTATGCCGGAAAGGATTCCGACACGGTAATAACCGATGCCATGGATGTCGTGCGGCTCATGACCCCTTTGCTGGCCCCTCTGGACCATGAGGAGTGCTGGGTGATCTTTCTAAACCGTAACAACCGCATCATCACCAAGGAGAGACTCAGCAGCGGCGGAGTGTCATCTACCGTGATAGATGTCAAAATGGTGGTAAAGCGGGCGGTGGAGAAGCTTGCCAGCGGTATCATCCTGGTTCACAACCATCCCGGCGGCAAACCCCGGCCCGGGAAGAAAGATGTGGAAGAGACAAACGAGCTGCACAGGGCGGCTGCGCTGCTGGACATCAAACTGCTGGACCACATAATAATGGCCGGCGACAGGTATTTCAGTTTCAGCGAGGAGAATTATAACAACCGGTAGCGTCTTAGATCTCCCGGCGCAGGCGTGCGATGGGGATGTTGAGCTGGTCGCGGTACTTTGCAACGGTACGGCGGGCTACGTTATACCCCTTTGCGGAGAGCAGATCCACAAGCTGTTCGTCTGTCATGGGCTTGTGCTTGTCCTCGTTCTCTATGCTCTCCGTGAGGATTGCCTTTATCTCGCGGGTGGAAGCCTCCTCTCCAGACTGGGTCATCAGACCTTCTGAGAAGAAGTACTTAAGGGGATAGATTCCAAAGTGGGTCTGGACATATTTGCAGTTCACCACTCGAGAGATGGTGGAGATGTCCAGCCCGGTGCTGTCCGCAATATTCTTGAGCACCATGGGCTTGAGCTTGGTCTCGTCGCCGTCTATGAAATAGTCGTACTGGAATGCGACTATTGCGTTCATGGTGTTCTGGAGCGTTTTCTGACGCTGCTTGAGCGCCTCCACAAACCACTTTGCGGAATTCAGCTTGGATTTCACAAACGACACCGCCTCCTTCTCCTGACGGGATGATTTGCCGGCCGCCTGCATCAGCAGTTCCGCATAGGTCTTGTTGACCCTCAACTCCGGAATATTGAAGCGGGGCATCGTTATCACCGGCACGCCGTCCTTGAGTTCCAGTATGAAATCGGGCACAATCTGCTGCGCCTGGTCTGAATAGGAATCGTCTATCTGGCCGCCGGGACGGGGGTTCAGACGGGTTATCTCGTCTATGGCCTCCTTGAGCTGCTGCTCATCTATGCCAAGCTTCTGGGTTATCTTGGAGTAATGCTTCTTTGCAAGCGCCTCAAAGCAGTCGGTTATGATGCGGCGGGCGTTCACCTGACTGGGGGTCGGGTTATCCAAATCCAGCTGCAGCAGCAGGCACTCGCGCAGGTCGCGGGCCCCGACGCCTGCCGGCTCAAAACTCTGAATCACCTTCAGGATGCCCTCCAGCTCCTCTTCCGTAGTCTCCAGATTAAGTTTGAAGGCGATATCGTCGCAAAGGCTCTCCAGGTCGCGACGCAGGTAGCCGTCCTCTTCCAGCATACCTATCATGAATAGGGCTATCTGGTAGCTGCGCTCATCCATTTTGCAGTATCCCAGCTGGTTCTCAAGGTTCTGCTGCAGGCTCTCCTTCACAGAGAAGGTGTTGTACTGGGGCTTCTCGTCCTTGCCCTGGTTGTTCACATACAACTTGTAAGAAGGGGTCGGGTCGCTGTTGCCGTATTCGCTAAGGGAGATGTTCTTGGGAGCCTCCTCTTCCGGATCCTTCTCCTCTTCGGGGGCCTCGTCAAGCACAGGATTCTCTTCCAGCTCCTGCTGCACGCGACGCTCCAGTTCAAGCGTCGGCAGCTCCAGAAGCTTTATGGTCTGGATCTGCAGCGGAGACAGACGCTGGGTCTGCCGCAACTCCTGTGTCAACCCCTGTTTTGCCATTACATTATGGGATAGTTTATTCTTTCTTTAACTATGAAGCCGGAGGGATATGCCCCCTTTATGGAGTTCAGGAACCTGCGGGCATCGTTCTTGGTGCGGAAATCGCCCACGGTAACCTTGAAATAGGGATTTTCATACTCGCGGTATACTCCGATGCCGGGATGCTGCGCCTTGAACCCGCCGGCCACCCTTTCTGACATGGAACGCGCGGTCTGACGGTTGTCAAAGAAGATGCGCACGCGATAGCCCGTCATCTTCTTGTTGGCGTTGGAGGATATGTGCTGACGCATGGCGCCCGCCATGGCCGGCGACTGGTCAATCACCACCGTCCCTTCGCGCACGTAGCTGGCGGCATCATTGCCAAGCAGGTTGAAGATATCCTTGCCCGCCAGAGTGGAATCCACCGCCGCGGCTGCCGCGTAGGTGGAGTCGACTGCCGGAATCACATCGTTCTGGGCAAACGCCAGGGGCGCCGCCGCAAACAGAGTCAGTATTATGATTATCGCCTTTTTCATCTGTCAAATGCTTTTGCAAGGTCTGCAATGGGCACTTTGTCTGCCTTGAACCGCTTGGATACAAGGCCCGCCTTAAGCTTGCAGTTGTAGCTTACCGTGTAGCCCTTGTCGCCATAGTCGCCAAACGTCATGGAGGCCAGGGAGAGTGCAGAAAGGGGGTTGTCAAAGCTCACTTTCAGCGGAATGTGCACCAGTGCCTCACTGCGGCGGGGCAACGTGGGGTTCTTCTGCCCTTTTTCCGGGACATAAGTCACGGTGCCAACCCGCTTGCCGCTGCGGGAGAATATCTCCGCCTCAAAATCGGCAAGTGATACATCCAGCGCAGATGAGTTGGACGCGTCCACAATCAGCTCCGTCCCCAGATTCAACTGTCCGGCGCCCAGGCTTACACTCTCCAGCCCTTCAATGTCGCAGCCGTTGATTGCAATCTTCTCGCTTATCGGGGTGCAGGACACACCCATAAGCGCGATTGTAAAAACGATGGCGGCTATTTTGAAAAACTTGCTCATTCTTCTACAAAGGTAATAAAAAAACTAACTTTGCGGTGTAATTGTTGAGAGCGATGCACAATAACTATACCATAGCGCCCAGGGTGCTGATAGAGACCTACGGCTGCCAGATGAATGTAAACGACAGCGAAGTGGTGCTGGCAATCCTTTCCAAGAGCGGATACGTGCTTTGCAAGGAGGCTTCTCTGGCCGACCTGGTGCTGATTAACACCTGCGCCATCCGAGACAACGCGGAGCAGCGCATATTCGGGCGGCTGGATTACTGGCGGCAGGAGAAGAACAAACATAAAAGCCTGATTGTTGGCGTAATAGGCTGCATGGCAGAGAGGCTGAAAGACAAGCTGTTGGAGCATCCTGCCGTGGACCTTGTAGCGGGCCCCGACGCCTACCGCGACCTCCCCAGGCTGCTGGAGTGCCTGCACGCCGGAGAGGGGAAACAGATGAACACCCTGCTCTCACACGAAGAGACTTACGGGGACATCTCCCCGGTACGCATGGATTCCAACGGCGTGAGCGCCTACATCTCCATCATGCGCGGCTGTAACAACGTGTGCTCTTACTGCGTGGTGCCCTACACCCGCGGCGCGGAACGCAGCCGGGACTTTGAGAGCATCCTGCGCGAGGCGCGCGAAGCTATTGACGCAGGGTACAAGGAGATAATCCTGTTGGGGCAGAACGTGGATTCCTACCGCTACGGCGAGGTGGGATTCGCGCAGCTGCTGGAGATGGTGGCCCAGCTTTCGCCGGCCGTGCGGGTGCGTTTTGCAACATCGCATCCCAAGGATATGAAAGACGAAGTGCTGCTCACCATGGCGGCATATCCAAATATCTGCAAGCATATCCATCTCCCGGTTCAGTCCGGCAGCAATGCAATGCTGGAGAAGATGCGCCGCCGCCACACCCGCGAATGGTATCTGGAGCGTGTGGCGCGCATCCGCGAAATCATGCCCGACTGCTCCATAACCACCGATGTGATAGCGGGCTTCTGCGGTGAGACCGAGGCCGATTTTGAGGATACCCTGAGGCTGTTCCGCGAGGTTAAGTTCGATGCCGCCTTCATGTTCCAGTATTCCGAGCGCCCCGGCACCCTGGCTGCGCGCCACTATCCGGATGACGTCCCGCCCGAGGTCAAGACAGAACGCCTCAATCGGATCATCGCCCTGCAAAACGAACTATCCGCAGAGAGCAACCGCCGCGACGAAGGTCGCACCTTTGAGGTGCTTATCGAGGGTTTCTCCAAACGATCCCAGAGCGATTTGATGGGCCGCACCTCACAGAACAAGGCGTGCGTCTTTCCCGCCGCCGGCCATGCCAAAGGCGAATACGTTTCAGTCCGGGTACTCTCCAGCACCCCCGCCACCCTCATCTGCGAGGTCGTAGAATAGATTCACCCCGTTATAACCCCATATCAAATGAAATCACATCTGGTTCCTGCGCTGGCAGCTGCGATTGTCCTGGCCATTTCCGGCTGCAGCTCTTACGACGATACCGACCTGATTAACCTTGTAGACAGTTACGAAAGCCGTATTGACAATCTGGAAGCCCGGATTCTCATACTGGAGAATTCCTCCAGGGATCTTAACGCTTATCAGGCGTTGCTGCAAAAGCTTAACAGCGGTAAGACCGTTATCGGTTATTCCGAGTCCAACGGTGAGATTACACTCACCTTCAGCGACAACTCTACTATAACCTTCAATCAGAAAGGGGAGAAAGGGGAGAAAGGGGATAAAGGAGAACAGGGTGAACAAGGTGTGCAGGGGCCGCAGGGTGAACAGGGTGAACCAGGGCCGCAGGGTCCCCAGGGAGAACCCGGCGCACCGGGAGCTACGGGATCACAAGGTTCCCAGGGTGAGACCGGCGCACAGGGAGAGCAGGGCCAGCCAGGCATAACCCCTTTATTCCGGATCAACGAGCAGAAGATGGTCTGGGAGGTTTCTTATGACGACGGCAAGAGCTGGAAAGAGGCCGGCAGTGCGGCAGATCACAGCCTTATCAGCGACATCACAGTTGGTGAAAACGGTGAAAGCATAACCATTACCCTGGCCGACGGAACCTCTATTCTGATACCCTGCGTATACCCGACAGCAACGGGATCCGGGCTCAAGATTCCGTATGTGTTACGCGACAATATGGTTCTCCAGCAGAATGCCAACGTGAATATCTGGGGATGGGCAGACGAGGGTTCAACAGTGTCTGTCTCTGTCTCCTGGAGTGACAAACAGTACAGGGCGACCGCCGGATACGACAACCTTTGGAAGGTATCCGTGGCAACCCCCGCCGCAACATTCAGCCCCCAATGGGTAAATGTCACTTGCGGCAGCCAGTCTGTGCCCCTGGAGAATATCCTCATTGGCGAGGTATGGCTTTGCAGCGGCCAGTCAAACATGGAGATGCCTATGGCGGGGTGGTCCGGCCAGCCGGTGGAGAACAGCGAAAACTATATCAAAGACGCGTACCTCTATCCTGAAGTGAGGATGTTCATGGCGCAAAAAATCTCTTCTGTGGAGCCGCGGGAAGACATCCGTGGCGAGTGGTGGAGCGCAGACGGAGGACATATCGGAGAATTCAGCGCTGCAGCATATTTCTTTGGACTGGAGCTTTCCAGAAGGATGAATGTTCCGGTGGGGCTGATTGTCCCCTGCTGGGGCGGTTCCTATATAGAATGCTGGATGGACCGGGAGGCCCTGCTATTCTCAGGTCTTTCCGAATACTCAATAGACCAGAACATTATCAAATTCGCCAATAATTCACCGACCACCTGCTGTACCGCCATGTACAACGGGATGATTTATCCCCTGCGCCACTATACCATAAACGGTTTCATATGGTATCAGGGGTGCTCAAACGTAAGCCTGGTACCCGTACAGGATTATTCCCGGTTCCAGCAGTCCATGGTGACAAGGTGGCGTAAACTGTTCGACCGTCCCGACATCCCCTTCTATTATGTCCAGATTGCTCCATACAAGTATGCCGGCGACCAGGACTCGGGGAATGCCGCCATACTGCGCGAGCGGCAGAAAGCTGCGGCAAAGCTTGTGGACAACTCCGCCATGATAGCTACCTGCGACCTTGTTTACGAGTGGGAGACCGGCATTATCCATCCCCGCAGGAAAGCGGAGGTCGGGCAGCGCCTGGCAAATCTCGCCCTGGAGCACTGGTACGGAATGGGAGGATACCACAGCGACAGCCCGGATCTGGAGAACGTTTTCTTGCACGGTGCCTCCGCTACCATAGTCTTGAGTAATTGCAGCAAAGGATTGCACTCCGGCGGTGGTTACGGACTGGACAACGTCGCCGGCTTCGAGGTCGCCGGCTCAAACAAGGTCTGGTATCCTGCCAGTATCACTGATGCCAACGGCAATGCCATAACCGTCGCGTCTGATCAGGTTGCCGATGTGCGGTATGTACGATACCTATGGCACGACTATGCCATAGGCTACCTTTGGAACAGTTACGACCTGCCCCTTTTACCGTTTACCTCGGAATAAGTATCGCTTACTCTGCGAACTGTATCTTGCCAAGGTCGCGAGGCTTGGCTTCCGGCTCCTCGTCCGGGTAGCCGAGCCCCACTATTACGCGAAGCTTATAGCCTTCACTGAAGTTGAGGCGGTCCAGGAAAGGCTTTGCTGCGGGGGTGTTGTTCATCATCATAACCGGGCCGGCCATCACCACGGAGCCCAGGCCCAGTGACTTGGCGGCCAGGCATACGTTCTCGCACAACAGGCCGACGTTTATCAGGCACATACCCGATTCATCGTCCGGGCAGGCTACCGCAATGGCGGCAGTTGCATTGCGCAGGGCGTTGCGGAACTTGGGATCATCGTCACCCATGGGGAACGGGGACGACTCTTTCATAACCTGTGTAAGGCCGTCAAAGTATTCCTGGCTGTCTATAATGCGAACCTCCCACTGCTGGCGGTTCATGGCATTGGGAGCATTTACGCCGCACTCTGCAATCTGCTGCAGAATCTCGCGCGGCACGGCCTGGTCGGTGTAATGGCGCACAGACCTGCGGGCCATAATGGTTTCGATAACTGGATTGGACATTTCTGAGCCGGTTGTTCCGGTAGTCTTGGGAGCGCATCCCGTACCCGCCAGGCACAGGATTGCGATTGCAATGGTGAAGCTTATCTTTCTCATGATGTGCTAAGATACGGATATTTTTTGTTTTTCACCAGGCGCGGGGGATGGCTCCAGATGACGTTCTAGGCATGGTGAGCGCGCTTGGTGAGGTCTGGTGGGTGGCACCGGGCGTGAAGCCATGCGGCAAACGCGCGTCTGGGTACGAATTGCGCGCCTGGTGAATAACAAAAGTCTGTTTTGCGACGAACAATACGCGGGGTGCGACAATCAGAATGCTACACGCGGCTGAGATAGACGGCGGAGGTGGCGGTGAGGGCGGCGGTTTCTATGCGAAGGCGGCTGTCACCGAGGGAGATGAGCTGCCAGCCGTGGGCCAGGGCGAGGGATATTTCGTCGCGGGAAAAATCGCCTTCCGGGCCTATCATCACCACAAAGTCGCGGCTGTCAGGTGCTGCGGCCAGCGCTTCGCGGATGTGGATCTTCTGCGCCCCTTCCACATCGCTGCAATAGCAGATATATTTCTGTGTGCCTGGGGCGAAATCGCGCATCAGGAATTCACGCACAGGGGTCAGCGCCGCCAGAGAGGGTATCGCCCCTTTGTGCGACTGTTTTGCCGCCGAAATTATGATGCGCTCGCAGCGGTCGCCCTTGAACACCTTGCGCTCTGAATAATCGCCCACGATGGGCACTATCACATCCACGCCCGTTTCGGTGGCCTTCTCGCAGAACCACTCGAACCGGTCTATGTTCTTGGGAGGCGCCACCGCCATAGTCAGATGATAGGGATGCGCGCCGTAACCCTCTATCGTCTCCTCCACCTCGAAAACCGTGGCGTTGGGGTCGGCCTTGGTTATGCGGCAGCGGTAGAGGCATCCGCAGCCATCCACTATGTGGATTGTATCACCCTCGCGGTGGCGCAGAACCTTGATGCAGTGGCCCGACTCCTGGCGGTCCAGCACCCGTTCGCCGGCGGCGATCTCTCTTGAATAGAACAGTTCCATGGGGTTACATATCACATGTTTCACGGCGCTTCCACTCCCCCACCTCCATGTCGTGGATATCGCTGCCGTCTATCTTGAACCGCAGCGCGGTGCGCACTGCGTGGATGCCCTGAAATCCGCACGCGCCTGGGTTGAACACCATGGTGTCCAGCTTCTTGTCTCCCATCACGCGCAGAATGTGGGAATGGCCGCACACGAAGATGCGGGGATTGGTATGGGTTATCAGGTTGTAGGCCTCCCAGTCGTAGCGGCCGGGGAAGCCGCCTATGTGGGTCATCGCCACGCGGATTTCCTCTGCCATGAACACCTGTTGCAAGGGGTACACGGCACGGACATCGGCTCCGTCGCAGTTGCCATAGACACCTATGAGGGGTTTGAAGGCGGCGATGGCATCGGCACAGGCAATGCCGCCAAAGTCGCCGGCATGCCAGATCACGTCCACCGGCTCCAGGAAGCGCTTCACATCGTCTTCAAAGCGGCCGTGGGTATCACTTATGAGGCCTACATACATATCAAAATCTTTCTGGTATGTTCGTCCACCGGTTCTATCCGGACCTCAACGGTCTCTTCCGGCAGCAGTTCTGCAATCTTCTCCGGCCACTCCATGAAGCAGAAGCAGCCGCTGTAGAAATACTCTTCCAGACCGAGGTCCTGAGCCTCCCGCAGCGAATCTATGCGGTAGAAATCAAAATGGAACACGCTGTCGCCATCGGCTGCGCGGTATTCGTTCACAATGGTGAATGTGGGGCTGCACACGTTGTCGCTCACACCCAGACGGTCGCAAAGCGCCTTGATAAAGGTGGTCTTGCCCGCCCCCAGATGGCCCTGGAAGGCAAACAGACGGTTGTCGCCCACCGCCTCCAGAAACTCTCCGGCAGCGGCGCCGATGTTCTCCAATGTGCAAATTATCTCTTTCATTCCGTTTGAAATCCTGTCACAAAGATATAAATTTGCTTCTGTTATGGACGTATCAAAGACAAATACATACACTTACCGGGTGCTGCCGCAGGACCTTGACGGCAGGCGCCATTTCCGCGCCGTGGCCATGGAGCGGGTGCTGATGAACACCGCCGGCCGTGCCGCAAACGACCGCAATTTCGGGACCTTCAAGCTGATGGACGCGGGCGGCGTGAGCTGGATCCTGCTCAAGATGGCCTTTGAGATGGAGCGCATGCCGGCAGAGGACGAACAGATAAGCATCACCACCTGGGTGGAGAAGGTCAATTCGCTGCTCACCTCCCGAAACTTTGAGATTCACGCCGCCGACGGCACTGTGATTGGCACCGCCACCAGCGAATGGGCCATCCTGAACCTGGAGACCCGCCGTCCGGTGAACATAATGACCGACACATCTATAGTTGAATGCGCCACCGGCGTTACCGTGCCGGCCGCCATGCCCGGCCGCCTGACCCCCATCGCGCCGGAAGAGGCCGCCGCAATGCACACCATCAAGGTCTCCTACAGCGACATAGACTATAACGGCCACACCAACAGCGTGCAGTATTTGCAGTGGATGCTGGACGTGTGCCCCATAGAGAAAATCTACGACCGCGAAATCGCCCGCATGGAGATAGTCTACGCCCACGAGGTGTTCTACGGCGAAACCGTGAATGTCTATTACAAAGATGCGGAAGACGGTTCCGCCATCTTCAACGCCAAGGCGGCCGACGGCAGCGACTGTGTCCGTGCCAGAATCGTCTGGAAATAACATTTTTGCCGAATGAAAAGATTCTCCATTATACTCACCGCGGCGGTTATGATGCTGGCCGCCTGCGCCACCAAACCGACGGCGGTAGCCCCTGTGAACGTGATTTTCGAGACCGACATGGGCAACGACATAGACGATGCCATGGCGCTGGACATGCTTTACAAGTATGTGGAGGCGGGCAGAGTGAACCTGCTGGCGGTGATGATAAACAAGGAGGGGAGCGCCCCGGCAGAGTTTATCGACATAATGAATACCTTCTACGGGCATCAGATTCCGATAGGGGTGCGATTCGGCGCCGACCCTGCCGAGACTGGGGGCGTGAATTTCGCGCAGGTGATTTCAGACATGAAGGACGATGCCGGGCAGCCGGTGTTCGCACGTACCCTTTCGCGCTACGACACCCTGCCCGATGCGGTATCTCTGTACCGCAGGATTCTTTCCGGAATGCCGGACAAATCGGTAAAAATCATCTCCGTAGGCTTCCTGGGCAACCTGGGCGCCTTGCTGGAGAGCGACCGCGAATTGATAGAGAAAAAGGTGATTTCCCTCACCACCATGGCTGGCTGCATCGCCGCACCGAACGGCGAATTCAACCTGCTGGGCGATCTGGAAGCCAGCCGCAAAGTGTTTGCCGAATGGCCCACGGAGATTGTTACATCGCCCTTTGAGGTGGGCATCGCCATCTGCTATCCCGGCGAAAGCATAGAGAACGACCTGGACTGGGGCATCCCCCACCCGATGCGGGAGGGCTATCTGGCCTACTGCCCCATGCCCCACGACCGCCCGTGCTGGGATTTGACCGCCACGCTGTATGCCGTGGAGGGAGTCGAATGGTTCACCCTTTCCGATCCGGGCACAATCAGCATTGGCGAAGAAGGCATAGCTACCTTTGAACCGCAACCGGACGGCCTCCGCCGATACCTTGCCGTAACCCCTCAGCAGGCCGCCGCCATCAAGGCGCACTTCGTGGAGATTCTGACACTCAAGCCTGAAAAGATGCGGTAAAACGCATCTTTTTTTTATATTTGTGGTTTACAGCCAAGACGTCAATCGAATAACTTAAAAAACCATATTTATGAGCAAGATTCTTATTATCGGCAGTTCAAACACCGACCTTGTTGTAAAGACAGACCATATTCCCGAGCCCGGAGAGACAATCCTCGGCGACAACTTCATGATTGCGGCGGGCGGCAAGGGGGCCAATCAGGCGGTGGCAGCTGCGCGCCTTGGCGGTGACGTGGCCTTCATAGCCTGCGTAGGTGACGATATGTTTGGCCGCCAGACTCTGGAGAATTACAAGAAGGAAAAGATGGATATCTCTCATATCCGCACGGACAAGGCCGCTCCCAGCGGAGTTGCCCTCATCAGCGTGGCCGCCGACGGCGAAAACTGCATTGTGGTGGCGCCCGGTGCCAATTCTTCTCTCTCTACAGCCGATATTGACGCTGCGGACGCACTGTTCCGCGAAGCAGATTATATCCTCATGCAGCTTGAGATCCCCATGCCGGTGATTGAATACGCCGCAGCATTGGGCAAGAAGTATGGCAAAAAGGTGATTATCAATCCCGCGCCGGCTGCTCCACTCTCCGCAGACCTGCTCAAGGGGCTGTATCTGATCACCCCCAACAAGACCGAATGCCGCCAGCTCACCGGCATCGAGATAGAGAACGATGCCGACCTGGACCGCGCCGCCGCATGCCTCATGGAGAAAGGGGTGCAGAACGTGGTGATTACACTTGGCAGCAAAGGTTCCTATGTAAGGACCCCCTCAGGCAGCAGCGTGGTGCCCACAATGAAGGTAAAGGCCATGGATACCACCGGTGCCGGCGACACCTACAACGGTTCACTTCTGGTTGCCCTGTCAGAGGGTCAGCCGCTGGAGAAGGCGGTTGAGTTTGCCAGCAAGGCGGCAGCCATCTCCGTGACCCGCATGGGCGCACAGCCTTCCATCCCTTTCCGTAAAGAACTCGAATAATAACAATTAGAAATATACCACTATGTACATCGTTGGCAGTTACACACTTGCAGTTATTTTCTGCTTTGTTACAATGCTCTGCTGGGGCTCCTGGGGCAACACTCAGAAGCTCGCCGCAAAGAGCTGGCGCTATGAACTTTTCTATTGGGACTATGTTATCGGCATGGTGCTGTTCTCGCTGCTTCTGGCTTTCACCGCCGGCAGCATCGGCAGCCAGGGCCGCCCGTTCCTCCAGGACCTGGCACAGGTAAGCTGGGAGAGCATTGGCTGGGTTGTGCTGGGCGCCGTGGTTTTCAACGTCTCCAACATCCTGCTTTCAGCATCGGTATCGCTGGCAGGCATGGCGGTTGCATTCCCGCTGGGCGTGGGCATCGCGCTGGTTATGGGCGTGCTTAACAATCTGCTGCTCCACCCCACCGCAGGTCAGAACACCACCCTACTCTGGATCGGCGTGGTGCTGGTTGTGCTCGCAGTTGTGTTCAACGGCATCGCTTCCGGCAAGGTATCGTCAGATGAACGCGACCCCAAACAGAACCGCAAGGGCATCATCCTGGCGCTGCTGGCAGGTATCATTATGTCGTTCTTCTCTGCACTGGTTTACAACGGTGTGGACCTGAACAACTTTGCAGCTCCCGCCGCAGGCAAGATGACCCCTTACACCGCTATGGTAATCTTTGCGCTGGGTGTGTTCCTGAGCAACTTTATCGTTAACACCATTGTGATGAAGAAGCCCTTTGTGGGAGAGCCTGTCACCTACAAGCAGTATTTTGCAGGTAACTTCAAGACCCATCTGGTGGGTATTCTGGGCGGCTGCATCTGGGCACTTGGTACTTCGCTGAACTATATCTGCGCAGGCACCGCCGGCGCCGCCGTTTCCTATGCACTGGGACAGGGCGCACCTATGATAGCCGCCATCTGGGGCGTGTTCATCTGGAAGGAGTTCAAGGGTGCACCCAAGAAGGTTTACTGGCTGCTGGCCCTTATGTTCGTCCTGTTCATCGCAGGTCTGGCCTGCGTTGTGAAAGCCGGTATGTAACAAATAATCACTATGAAAAAATTCATACTCTCTTTGGCCGCGATATTGCTGGCCTGGAGCGCCGTGGCTCAGAGCGTGACCGTAACGGGTCACGTTTCTGACGAAAACGGCGAGCCGCTGCCCGCTGCCGCGATTCTGGCGGGCGGTGACTACACCACCAGCGACGTTGACGGCAAATACACATTGAAAACCAAGTCCGGCGCCACAGTCGTGGTTTCTTATATGGGTTATGAGGATTTCACCTTCACGGTGCCGCAGGGCGGCGGTAAGGTGGATGTAAAGATGACCCCTTCCCAGGCGTTCATGCTTGACGAGACTGTGGTTATCGGTTACGGTACCACCACCAAGAAGGAGACCACCGGCAGCGTGGCGAGCCTCAAGGCGGAGAATCTGGACCTGGGCTCTTACATCAACGCCGGGGCGATGCTTCAGGGCAAGGTGGCCGGCCTCTCCGTGGTTAACCCCGACGGCGGCGACCCCAACGCATCGTATCAGTTCCTGCTGCGCGGTACCAACACCCTCTCTGCAGGACAGGGCCCGCTGATTATCATAGACGGTGTGGCCGATGCCGACATCCGTAATATCAACTTCCAGGAGGTGGAGAGCATAGACGTGCTCAAGGACGGTTCAGCCGCTGCCATCTATGGTACACGAGGCACCAACGGCGTGGTTATCATCACCACCCGCCGCGCCCGCGCCGGCACCACCAGCGTGGAATACGACGGCCAGGTATCGGTACAGACTGTACAGAGCCGTGCCATACCCATGACTGCAGAGGAGTTCGAATACACCATCCGCAACTATGCGCCTGCCAAGGTCGGCTCCCTGTACGGATATGACACCGACTGGTTCAAGGAGATAACCCGCACCCCTATCAGCCACAAGCACAGTCTGGCAGTGTCGGGCGGCAACGACCGGTTCTCCCACCGCACCGTGCTCAACGTAGAGCAGAACCAGGGCTTGCAGAAGGGGAACGACGCGTCCAAGTATCTGTTCAAGACCAACATCACCCAGCATGTGCTGGAGGGATGGCTGGATATGGACTACAACCTGGGCTACGTGAAACGCAAGGCATCCCCTGCCAACTACGGCGCGTTCCGCCAGGCCTTCACACACAACCCCACCGAGCCGATTTACGACGAGACGGCCACTGAATACGGCGGCTATTTCACCATTCCGGAGTCCGACTATCAGAACCCCGTGGCGATGCTCAATGAACGCACCGCCTTTAACGAGACCAGCACGGTGAACGCCAGCGTGCGCGCCACTCTGAACATCCTTCCGATAAAAGGCCTCAAGTGGGACAACTTCATAAGCTATTCAGATGAGAAGTATTTTGGCGGAGAATACAAGACCAGCTTCTACCCCGGCAGCGTGGGCAAGAAGGGCGTGGCGTATGTCGCCGGAAACTCTTACGACAACTTCCAGTGGGAGAGCACCGTACAGTATTCCCGCATGTTCGGCGACCACTCCATCCAGGCCATCGGCGGCTACACATGGCAGAAGCAGATGAACTGGAGCACCAACATGGAGAACTTCGGATTCGACTCCGACTTTTACAAGTATAACAACATGGGCAACGGCACCGCCCTCAAGGAGGGTCTTGCCGACCAGTATACCAACCGCTCTTCCAACCGTTACATCGCCTTCTTTGGCCGCGTAATATGGAACTACAAGGAGAAGTATCTCGCCTCCGTGAGCCTGCGCCGCGACGGCAGCACCCGCTTTGGCGCCGACCACAAGTGGGGCTGGTTTCCCGCAGCCAGCCTGGGCTGGCGCATCAGTCAGGAAGATTTCATGAAGGATATCGACTGGATAAGCGAGCTGAAACTTCGCGCCGGATTCGGCGTAACCGGCAACCAGGACTTCTCCAACTACAAGTCGCTGATGCTGATGAGTTCCTCCACCAGTTTCTACTACAACGGAGAGTGGATCAACTCTTACGCACCGGCATCCAACGCCAACCCCGACCTGCGCTGGGAGCGCAAGAACGAGTTCAACGTGGGTGTGGACTTTTCATTCTTCCAGGGCCGCCTGGGCGGTACGCTGGATTATTATTACCGCCTGACCACCGACCTGCTGTACGAATACAACGTGCCCGTGCCGCCGTATGACTATAAGACCCTGTTCACCAACGTGGGCTCAATCAGCAATACCGGTATAGAGCTTTCGCTGTGTGCGACGCCGGTCAAGACCCGCCATCTGGTGTGGAACACCAGCCTGGTGGCTGCGCACAACCGCAACAAGCTCATCACCTTCACCAACGAGGAGTTCCAGAACCAGGATTATGAAATCGGCTGGATAGCCACCCCCGTGGGAGCATATGTACAACGTCTTATGGAGGGCGAAAGCCTGGGTTCCTTCTACGCCCCCTGGTGGGACCATGTGGGAGCCGACGGCAGCGACGTGCTCAAGGATGAATTCCACGGCAAGGTGCCGGTTGCCAAGTGGAGCCGTATAGGCACCGCTTATCCCGCCGTAACCCTGGGCTGGAGCAACAACCTGCGCTGGAACGAATGGACCTTCAGCATGACCTGGCGCAGCGCCATAGGCGGCAAGGTATTCAACAGCTACCGTGCTAACTACGAGAGCCTGCATCAGATTGGTCTGCGCAACATTCTGGCTTCATGGCTGGACAACACCGCATATACCGGTGAGATCCGCTATTCTTCAAAGTATATAGAGGATGCCACCTATCTTAAGCTGGACAATGTCTCTGTAAGCTACGACCTGCCGTTCCACAACGAGTATCTGCATGCCGCAAAGGTATTCCTGAGCGGACAGAACCTGCTGTGCATCACCGGCTACAAGGGTGTGGACCCCGAGGTGAGCCTCAGCGGCCTTACCCCCGGTATAGAGAGCACCAGCTACTACCCCCGCACAACCACCATATCGCTTGGCGTAAATCTCACTTTCTAAGGAGGAAACAGGTATGAAAAAGATACTTTATTTGTTATTCTGCACCGCGGCTCTCGCCGCCTGCACCAACCTGGACGAGGAGATTTACTCCAAGATATCCAAAGATAACTTCTTCACCACTGAAGACCAGTTTGTGAAGTATTCCGCACGCGCCTACTCCTCGTTGCAACACTGGGGCACGGAGAAGAGCCTGTGGACCTTCAACATCCAGAACACCAACGAGGTCTGCGTCCCTATCAATCCCAACAACGGATGGTGGGACGATGGTCGCTACAACGAGGTGCATGTGCACGACATTTCATCCAGCAACCGTCTTCTGGAGATGGCATGGGACTACTGGTCCAGCGGCATCACCGCCTGCAACGACGTGCTGGACATGTTTGCAGATGTAAAGCTGGATTTTGAGGCCAAAGATCGCGTTGTGGCCGAGGTCAAGGTGCTGCGCGCATATTACTTCATGTGCGGCATCGACGGCTGGGGCTACGTTCCCTTTTCAACCACCAAGAAGATGACGGGCTATCCTGAGAAGAAAGACCGCGCCTTCATGTTCGAATTCATTGAGAAGGAGATAAAGGACAACATCGATTTCCTGCAGGTTGAACCCACGCCCGCCAATTACGGACGCATCACCCGCGCCGCCGCCGATGCAATCCTTGCCAAACTCTATCTGAATGCAGAGAAGTGGATTGGCAAGCCTATGTGGAAAGAGGCGGAGGAGGCCTGCTACGACATCATCAGCCGCGGCCACTATCGTCTGGCAGACAAATACAAAGACAACTTTGACGTGTATAACGAGCACTCTCCGGAGCAGATTTTTGCTATCCCCTACAGCACCGTATACACCACAGACGACCACCACGCATTCATCATTTACATGTCCACCCTCCCCGCCGACCTCTGCCGCCCTCTGGGCATCCCCGCCGACGCTTGGGACGGCCTATGCGGCGAGCCTGACTTCCTGGCCAGTTATGAAGAGGGTGACACCCGCAAGAAGGACACCTGGCTGTACGGGCAGATTTACGACAAGGACGGCAACCCCGTGGAATACAAGAAGGATAAAGATTCTCCCGGTGTACCGTACATCATCGACCCCTACATGCCGGAGAGTGTATACGGCAAGGATTCTCACCGCGAAGCTCTGCAGGGCGCGCGTATCTGCAAGTGGACCTATCAGAGCGACGGCCGCCTCACCGGCGGTCAGGTCGGCCAGGACAATGACTTCTTCCTGCTGCGCTACGCCGATGTGGTGCTGATGTACGTAGAGGCGCTGGTCCGCCAGGGCAAGGCGTCCCAGGCAGCTGAGGTGGCCGATTTCAAGGCCATCCGCACCCGCGCCGGGCTGAAGCCCTTCACCACCGCACAGCTCACTCTGGACAATCTCTACTGGGAGCGTGCCCACGAGCTGGCCATCGAGGGGTGGCATCGTCAGGATATGATCCGCTTTGACAAATATCTGGAGGCATGGTGGGCAAAGCCGGCCAAGGATGAATCCGACTATCTTCTTCCGATTCCCAAGACCGCTGCTGCGGCCAACCCTAACCTGAAGAAATAATATGAAGAGACTAATCGCTATACTGCTCACTGTATCCCTGCTGGCCTCATGCGGCGACTGCGGCAAGAAGGAGATAACCCTCACACAGCTCAAAGACAAGATAGCCGGAGCCTGGCTGGGCCAGATGGTGGGCAATATCTACGGACTTGAATACGAGAACAAGTTTGTGGATGAACCGGGCGAAGGGCCGTTCGTCTTCAACAAGGCGATGCGCAAGATGGAGGCGGTGGACGGCGCTTTTTCCGATGACGACACCGATGTGGAGTATCTCTATCTGATGATGATGGAGAAGAACGGCGTGAACCCCACCTATCAGCAGGTGAAGGATAGCTGGATGTACCACATCCGCGACCGCGTGTGGCTGGCCAACCGTGCCGCGCTGGGACTGATGCATTACGGCTTCACCCCGCCCTACACCGGCAAGAAGGAGTACAACCCGCACTGGTTCCAGATTGACCCGCAGTTGATAAACGAGATTTGGGCCTACACCGCTCCGGGCATGCCGGAGTATGCCGCAGGCGTCTCCGACTGGGCCGCACGTATCACCTCGGACGACTGGGCTGCATCGCCCACCGTGGTGTACGGCGCAATGTACTCGGAGGCCTTCTTCGAGAACGACATCCCCACCCTGGTGCGTCACGCCAAGGGTTATCTTCCCAAGGAAGACCGCTTCCGCAAGATTATTGACGAGTGTCTGGACCTCTGGAAACAGCATCCCGACGACTGGAAAGCCTCCCGCAAGGTGATTGCAGACGAACTGTACGTGAACGAGCCCGAAATCACCCGCAGCATCTGGAACGCCGACCTCAACGGCGCCATGGGTATCCTGGCGCTGCTGTACGGCGACGGCGACATTGAAAAGACGCTGAACATTGGCTGTGCGTTGGGCTTTGACTGCGACAACCAGACCGCCACCATCTGTGGCCTGCTGGGAGTGATAAACGGCGTGGAGAGCATCCCCATGGACCGCGCCATGCCATTTGAACACTGGACCAAGCCCTTCAACGACCGCTACATAAACGTGACCCGCTACGACATGCCCGATGCCTCCATAGAGGACCTCATAGAGCGCACCGTGGTTCTGGCGGAGAAGAATATCCTGGAGCGCGGCGGGAAAGTGCGCGAAGAGAACGGCGAGAAAATTTTCACAATCAACGCCAAGGCCCGCTTTGTTCCGGCAAAAGAGGCGGCGATGACATTCGAGCTCCCTTCAGAGCGCGGACGCAATCTCGCCCCGGAAGCCGCCGAGATACTGGCGCTTACCCGCGAGACCGACGTAGCCACCCTGGATTCCTGCTGGCTAACCATCCCCAAGACATATCGTGCCTATACGGTTGATGTAATCAACGACGGCGTAGTGGGCGGTCCCGGCGCTGCGTTCTATTCGCTGGGAGGCAAATCCAACGCCCCCAAGCAGGACTATTTTGGCTATCGCTGGGATAAACCCATCACCACAGATATGGTATCGTTCCACTACGGCCCGCTGGAGGAATTCGGCGGCTGGTACAGCAACCTGCACGTGGAATATCTGGACGAAGCCGGCAACTGGCAGCCTCTGGAGGCGACAGTCACCCCCGACTGGCCCTTCTGCGACGAAGTCTTCTTCCAACCACACAACGGAGAGTTCATCTTCTCCTTCCCCGCCGTCACCACCACTGCTATACGGGTGATAGGCGACGACGCCGTGCTGATTCACTGGAACAAATACACCAAGGATGTTAGCGCGTTCATTTCCATCACAGAACTTCAGGTTTATGAAGCAAAGTAGAATACTCCTTCTGGCGCTGATGCTGATGGCCGGCTGCGCCTCGCCTAAGTCTCCGCAGAGCGTGACACTCTCGCGCGAAGCGCTTATGGACAAGATCATGGGAGGCTGGGCAGGCCAGACTATCGGCGTGGTGTACGGTGCCCCCACCGAGTTCAAATTCACCGGTACCCTTATTCCGGACAACCAGCCCATCAGCTGGGGAGAAGGGTATGTGAAATACTGGTGGGACCGCAAGCCCGGCCTGTTCGACGATGTATACAACGACCTCACCTTTGCAGAGGCCTTTGAGCAACTGGGTCTGGACGCCACCTCGGAGCAGCTGGGGATGCGGTTTGCATATGCGCCGTATCACCTGGCGCACGCCAATCAGGCAGGCCGCTACAATTTCCGTCAGGGCATCATGCCCCCCGAATCTGGCAACTGGAAAAACAATCCTCACGCAGATGATTTGGATTTCCAGATAGAGGCCGATTTTGTGGGACTCATGTCGCCCGGCATGATTCCGCAGGCGCTTGATATCGCAAACCGCGTGGGCCACATCATGAACAGCGGCGACGGCTTCTACGGCGGCGCCTTTGTGGCAGGCCTCTACAGCGCTGCGTTTGTGGAGAGCGACCCTGCCCGCATTGTGGACATGGCGCTGGAGGGCATACCGCAGGAGAGCACCTTCTGGCAGTGTGTGAACGACGTGCGCGTATTCCACAAGAAGTATCCTCAGGACTGGAAGCAGGCCTGGTTCGAACTCCTCAAGAAGTGGGGTTCCGACACCGGCTGCCCCAAGGGGGTCTTCCTGAGCTTTGACATCGACGCCAAGATCAATTCTGCATACGTGGCAATGGGGCTGCTTTACGGCGGCGGTGACTTTGGCCGCTCGCTGGAAATCGCCACCCGCTGCGGTCAGGATTCCGACTGCAATCCTGCCACCGTGGGCGGCGTGCTGGGTGTGGTCCTGGGCCTGGAGGCAATGCCATCCTTTTGGAAAGAGCCCGTTATGGAGATATGGGACCTCGACTTTGAGGGAACTGATGTATCGCTGGCCAAAGGATCGCAGTATTCGTTTGACCAGGCGCTTCAGCTGATTGCGCTTAATGGCGGAGAAGTTGCGGACAGCACCGTAACCATCCCGCTGAAGCCGGTGGAAGTGTTGCCGCTGGAGCAGAACTTCACCGATACATACCCCATCTACCGCGACCAGAAAGACGACTGGATGAGCGACACCTACGAGTTTGACTTCTCCGGCAACGGCTTTGTGATCTGGGGCAATCTGGTTTGCCTGCGCGGCATCACTGCAGATTATGCCGCACGCGTGAGCAAGAAGCACGTAGGCAGCGAAGTCTTTGCCCTTGCAGAGGAGGATGACGACTATGTGGCGGAGATCGAGGTGTGGATAGACGGCACCCTGGATCAGGTTTCCTTGCTCCCCATGAAGGGCACCTCCCGCAAGCTGGAGCCCGCCTGGAAGTATTGCATGGAGCCGGGCCGCCACAACGTGAAGATGGTTTGGCGCAACCCAAAACCCGACACCTATCTGCTGCGAATCAACGCCATACAGTATTACGGCGACAAACCCATAGAAGACGTATACTATCATAATTGATACTGCACCCCGAGTTAATTACCCTGTCATCCCATATTAATTCCCCTGTCATCCCGAGCGAAGTCGAGGGATCTCAAGCAAAATGAAAAAAATCTACATACTTCTTCCTCTCCTTATTCTGGCGGCCTGCACCTCCAAGCCCGCAATCCCCTATGGGGAGACGGTAAAAATGGATTCCGCCACCCTGATGGACAAGATTCGCGGCGGGTGGTACGGCCAAACCATAGGCTGCACCTACGGCGGCCCCACCGAGTTCAAGTATAAGGGAGGCTTAATCATGGAGGAGATACCCATCCCCTGGTACGACAATTACATTTACGATACCTTTATAGAAGACCCCGGCCTGTACGATGACGTGTACATGGACCTAACCTTCCTGGAGACAATGCTGGAGCATGGCATCGACGCCCCTGCAGAATGTTATGCAGAGGCCTTCGCGAATGCCGACTACAAACTGTGGCACGCCAACCAGGCGGCGCGGTACAACATCCTGAACGGCCGCGGCGCCCCCGAATCGGGCCACTGGATGTACAATCCGCACGCCGATGACATCGACTTCCAGATTGAGGCCGATTTCATTGGCATGCTCTATCCCGGTCAGGTTAACAAGGCGTCCGAGCTCTCCGACCGCATCGGCCACATAATGAACTACGGCGACGGCTGGTACGGCGGCGTGTATATCGGCGCGATGTACTGTCTGGCTTATGTGTGCGACGACATTCCCACCGTGGTGTGCGAGGCGCTGAAGACCATCCCGGAAGGGACCAAGTTCCACAGCACGATATCCGATGTGATCAAATACTGGAAGATGTATCCCGATGACTGGAAGCAGTGCTGGTTCGAGGTCACCAACCGCCATGCCAACGACGTGGGCTGCCCCGAAGGGGTCTGGAACGGCTTCAACATAGACGCCACCATCAACTCCGCGTTTGTGGTTATAGGCCTTCTTTATGGTGGCGGCGATTTCTATAAGACCATGGACATCGCCACCCGCTGCGGCAACGATTCCGACTGCAACCCCGCTTCTGCGGCGGGCATCCTGGGCGTGATGTATGGCTACGACGCCATCCCCGACGAGTGGAAGAAGGGGGCCGAACTCATCAAGAATATCCCTTTCCCCTACACCGGGCTGTCTCTGGGAGAAGTTTGCTGGGCTAACCTTGAACTTGTAAATATTATTTCACAAAAAAGTGAGAAAGAGGGGGACGATTGCATTTATATACAGTTAGAGTCGCCACGGGCAGTCCGCTACGAGCAGAGTTTCGAGGGGATAAAACCCGTAGAAAAGCGGGTGCTCAAGAAGGCCTTCACCAGCAGCGTTGACCTTCAGTTCAAGGGCAACGGCATAGTGGTTGAGGGCTCCGTGCGCAAGACCGGACATGCCGACGACAGCTACGTGGCCGATATCACCGCCCTGCTGGACGGCGTGGAGGTAGAAAACTTTAAGATGCCGATAGATTACATCAAACGCAAATACGAGATATTCTCCAAGTATTGTTTTGACAGCGGAGAGCACATCCTCACGCTGCGCCTTAACAACCCCCATCCCGATTATGAGATTTATGCTTCAGAAATGGTTGTCTATGAGAAAGATTGATCACACGCATATACTGCTGAGCCTGTTGATTATGCTGGTGGCCAGCTCCTGCGGGAGCTGCTCCAAGCACCGCAACCTGCCGGACGTGGACCAGGTGCCTGTTGCCCGTTACAACACGGGGCTGACCTTTGTGAGCAAGACGCTGGGCGTAACCGTAACATACGACATCATGCTGCCGCGGGATTATAACGACAATCCCGGTCATCGCTACCCGGTGGTTTACTGTTTCCACGGATACGGCGACGACAACACCTCCTGGAACGGACACTACATGGCCTGCCAGGCAAAGATCACCAATCTGGAGGACAAGGGGCTGGAACCCATGATTTACGTTTTCCCCAACGGCTGGAAGACCTACTGGTGCGACCGCTACGACGGCACATTCCCCTACATGACGATGCTTGCAGAGGAGATGGTACCCCTGATCGATCTGGCATACCGCACCATCGCCGACCGCGACCATCGTGCCGTTACTGGCTATTCCATGGGCGGCTTCGGCGCCATGGTCACGGCCATGAAGCACCCGGATGTGTTCTCCATGAGCGCACCGCTCTCCATGTCGTTCCGCACCGACGAGCAGTACATGACAGAATCGCAGAGCGGCTGGGACAACCAGTGGGGCAAGGTCTTCGGCGGGGTCGGGCAAACCGGGGAAGGGCGTCTGACAGACTACTACAAGTCTCTCTGCCCGCTGCACCAGTTCACGGCCGCCAACAAGGATAAATACAACTCAGTTCACTGGTTCCTGACCTGCGGCGACGACGAGCAGCAGCTGCTCTTTGCCAACGACGACCTGCACGTTCTCATGCGTGAGAACGGTTATCCGCACGAATACCGCGTGGCCAACGGAGGCCATACCACATCTTACTGGAAAACCGCACTGGAGGAGGTCCTCCCCTGGTTTTCTTCCCTTATGGCTGGCCACAGCGAATGGCAGACTTCCCTCAGGGAGGTAAACGTCCCCGATGATTGCAAGTTCGATTCGGAGGGAGTTGTGGTATCCGACGGTTATACTGAGGCCGGCGGCAACTGCGGCACCGGGCTCTACATCGCATATGACGGCACCTCGGAAGCTTGGATAAAAGATGCAATGGCCATCCTGCAGCGCGGAATCTCTTCAAAGAAGTTCGTGCTGCTCCCCTGCAACGTGGCCGTACACTCACTTGCGGACTGCGTGAAATACTATAAGGACATCTATCCCACGAAGGCATATCAGGTACTTGCAATCGGCAAGGCTGGCACAGAAGCGGTGCAGAAAGAGGCCCTGTTCTCTACCCTTTACTTTGAAAGTGCAGAGATTTTGGGAGATATAAACCTTTCATCTGATAAAAACTATTATCTTTGCTATTCCGATGACGGTCAGAATTATAAATCTGCCAACGCGTTGTACAAAGCATGCAAGAGCTGCGATGCAACATTTGAATACCGCTGCCGCAACCACATGGACGACCCGCGCACAGATTTCCTTACCGGAATTGAGTATATAAAATCGAATCTATACAACTTTTAACTACTAACCAACCAATTTTAATTCAATTCAAAATGAAAAAAGTTCTTTTTGCTATTGCAATGGTTGCAGTTCTCTGCATGACCGGTTGCAACAAAGACAACAAGATTCAGAAACGCCTTCTGATGTGCGGTGACGAGTGGGACAAGTACACTTTCACATATGCTGAGGATGGCAAGCTCTCTTTTGTAGACCGTAACAGCGGTGAGCGCACCTGGTCTTTCAAGTGGAGCGGCAACAAAGCTACCGTTACCTACATCAAGGAAGGTGAGACCAAGGATCCTCTGAGCTTCACTCTGGGCGACAACGGTTTTGTATCTTCTTACACCGACACCTACGGTGACGAGCGTTCCTGCACTTATGACAAGGACGGCCACCTGCTCCAGGTCAAGAAGTTTGACGAGGTAAAATGCAACTGCGTATGGGAGAAGGGCGACCTTGTAAAATGGTCACGTTTTTCCGATGGTGCTGAGCAGTACAAAGAGCAGACCTTCATGGTTGACGAGAACCTCGCAGGTATTTTCCCCGACGCTACCGACAAGGCGGGCATCGACCGCTGGATGATTGAGGTAGGCCTCTTTGGCAAGCCTTCAAAGCATCTCCTTGACCAGGCTGCATGGGAAGGTTCCGGCCAGGTTGCTGTACAGACCTACACCAAAGACGAGGACGGCTTTGTAACCAAGGTAGAGAAAGTATTCGACGGCGGCGAGCCCGAGATCTACGAGTATCAGTGGGAAGTTATCGAGAAGAAATAATCCTTATAACTGACTCTTATGATGCTGCCCCGTGTTTGCCACAGGGCAGCATCTTTTTTTATTCGTGATAGTTGCTTAATTTTGGGGTACAAAGTGATATCATCATGAAAAAACATCTCTTCTGCTTCCTCACAATTGCGCTGTTCTGCTTGCCGGGCGCCGGTTGCGACGAGATAGAAATAACTCCCGACTTGTTTGCCGGACCGCGCACCGAGGAGCGTCTCTACCCTCATCACAGGAGCTATATCACAGAAGGCGAAACCCAGACCGTAGAACTGACGCTGGTAACCTACAATGTGGCCAACCTGGGTCATGGCGGCAGCGACCGCACAGACAATGTGGTCAAGTTCATACAGGGCACCGGGGCCGATTATGTGGGACTGAACGAGATTGACAGCTGCAACCAGCGGCACAATGTATATCAGCTCAAAGTCCTTGCAGAGAGTCTTGGAGAATGGAACTATCACTTTGGCAAGGCCTTTGATTTTGCGGGCGGCGGATACGGCAACGGCGCAATGTGCAACAAGCCGCTGCTGGATGCCTACACCATACCGATTCCCCAGGGCAGCGGGCACGAACCCCGCAGCGTGGCGGTGATTGAAACGGAAGATATCGTGTTCTGCGCCACCCATCTGGACTTTGGCCCTCCGGGCGAGCCTTCATATGAGCAAGCTGTGTACATTAACGAATGGTTCAAAGCCCATTACGACGGCTACGACAAGCCGGTGATAATATGCGGCGACTTCAACACCGACCCCGGCACCGACACCATAAACGAGATGGACCGTTGCTGGACACGCCTCTCCCTCCCCAAGCTCAGCTGGCCCACCACGGAGGCTAACATGTGCCTGGACTATGTGTTCTGCTACAACGGCGCTGTTCCGGTAGAGGTAGTGGAGAACTCCCGCCCCACCGGCATCATCAATTTCCTGCAGACCTCCGACCACTATCCAGTGCGGGTCAAAATCAAATTTGAAAAGACCGTGGATAAAAAACCCAGATTATGAAAAAGATACTGCTTGCCTGCGCAGCTCTCGTGATATGCGCCTGCTCCGGTAACCATACCGCTACCAACAAACTCATAACCCCTGTCCCCTTCTCTGACGTAAAGATAGACGACGGGTTCTGGAGCCCGCGGCTGGAGAGCCACAAGGATGTCACCCTAAAGGTGTGCATAGACCAGATTGAGAACCAGACGGGCCGCATCCGCAACTTTGAGAATGCCGCGAAAGGAGAAGGAGAGCACTCGGGTATCTATTTCGATGACTCCGATGTGTACAAGGCGCTGGAGGGTATGGCCTATTCGCTTCAGAACAACCCCGACCCCGAGCTGGAGGCCAAGTGCGACGAGTGGATAGACAAGTTTGCCGCTGCACAGCAGGAAGACGGCTACCTCAACACATACTACACCCTCACCGGGCTGGACAACCGCTGGAGCGATATGGGTATGCACGAGATGTACTGCGCCGGTCATATGACAGAAGCGGCGGTGGCTTATTATAATGTCACCGGCAAGCGCAAGCTCCTGGATGTCGCTATCCGCATGGCAGACCATATGATGACCGTTTTCGGCCCCGGCAAGCGCGACTGGGTTCCCGGTCATGAAGAGATAGAGCTGGCACTGGTAAAACTCTACCAGGTCACCGGCCAGAAAAAGTATCTCGATTTTGCCGAGTGGCTGATTAACGAGCGCGGCCATGGCCACGGCACCTGGGTCAAGTGGAGACAGGAATCTTATTATCAGGACGACCTGCCAGTGCGCGAGATGACCAGCATCGCGGGGCACGCGGTGCGCGCCATGTATCTCTACTGCGGTATGGCCGATGTTGCGGCTTATACCGGAGACCAGGGTTATATGACCGCCCTTGACAGCCTTTGGGACGATACCGTCCATCGCAATATGTACATCACCGGCGGTATAGGCCAGAGTTCACGCAACGAGGGTTTCACCACAGATTACAGCCTTCCCAATATGAGCGCCTACTGCGAGACTTGCGCCTCGGTGGGTATGGTGCTGTGGAACTGGCGTATGAATCAGTTTACGGGCGATTCCAAATATGTCGATGTGCTGGAGCGCTCCATGTACAACGGCGCCTTGGCGGGCATTTCGCTGGCGGGAGACCGTTTCTTCTATGTCAATCCTCTGGAATCGCTGGGCACTCATCATCGCCAGGCGTGGTATGGCTGCGCCTGCTGCCCCAGCCAGATTTGCAGGTTCCTCCCTTCTATCGGCAACTATATCTACGGAGTGGCGAAAGATGGCATATACGTTAATCTCTACATGAGCAATACCGCCGATTTGAAAGTCGGCAGGCGCAAAGTCACCCTAAAGCAGGAGACCGATTATCCATGGGAAGGCGCCATCTCCCTCACCGTGGGATGCGAACGTCCGTTCAAGAGCCTTCTGCGGCTCAGGATTCCCGGCTGGTGCCGCAGCTTTACCCTGAAGGTGAATGACCAGGATGTGGATGTGCCCGTTGAGAAGGGCTACGCCGTAATCGACCGCAAATGGCAGGACGGCGACAAGATAACTCTAGATCTGGATATGCCAGCCGAGATTGTTGCCGCCGACCCCCGCGTGAAGGAAGACGAAGGCTATCGTGCCGTTCAGCGCGGCCCGCTGGTATACTGCATGGAAGGAATTGACAACCCCGGCGACTACGACAGCCTGCGTATTGAAAGCGACGCCATCTTTGAACAAACCTGGGAGCCAGATTTGCTCCGCGGCGTCGTGACCCTCACCACCACCTTTGGCGACCGCCAGATGAAACTCATCCCCTACTACGCCTGGGACAACCGCGAGCCCTGCCGCATGCGCGTCTGGCTCCCCCTCGCCGGCGAATAGTCACCTCTGCCAGTCCAGGCGGTCGAGGTTGCGGTACTGGAGGGCTTCTGCGATGGCGGCTTGGGTGATGTCTCTGCTGCCGGCCAGGTCCGATATGGTGCGGGCAAGCTTCAGGATGCGGCTGTAGGCCCTGGCAGATAGGCCGAGCCGCTCTATTATCTTGTCAAAGAACTCGATTTGGGAGGCGGTCAACTTACAGTATTTGGTTATCATTTTGGCTGTCATGGCGCTGTTGGTGAAGATTCCGTCGCCTGCAAAGCGGGCCGCCTGTATTTCGCGTGCCTTTGCCACGCGGGCGGCTATCGCAATGCTGGATTCCGCCGCCGGCTCTGCCACTAACAGTTCGGCCGGGACCCTCTCGACATAGATATGCATATCAATGCGGTCCATCATGGGACCCGAGACGCGTGACAGGTATTGGGATATTTCGCGCTCGGAACATTTGCACTTGTGGGTCGGGTCGCTAAAATAGCCGCACGGGCATGGGTTCATCGATGCCACGAACATGAATTCGCAGGGGTATTCCACCCGATAGCGGGCGCGCGAAATCACTATCCTCCCGTCTTCTATCGGCTGCCGCAGAAGGTCCAGAGTCGCCCTGCTGAAAAGGGTCACTTCGTCTAAATAGAGCACTCCGTTGTGGGCGAGTGATATCTCCCCCGGCATCGCCATGGTGCCGCCGCCCAGCAGCGAGACTACGCTGGCGCTGTTGTGCGGAGAGCGGAACGGCCGCTCCCGCATCAGTCCGCTGCGCCCTATCGACTTGCCCGCCACAGAATAGATCTTACTGGTTTGGATGGACTCTTCTTTTGTCATGGGCGGGAGGATGGAGGGGAGGCAGCTGGCCATCAAGGTCTTGCCGCAGCCAGGACTGCCGATGAGAATCAGGTTGTGACCCCCAGCGGCGGCTATTTCCAGCCCCCGGCGCGCCTGCGACTGTCCTTTTACATCTTTGAAATCGTTTGTGGCCGTAGGGTGGAAGGCGGTGTCGCCGGGGCGGTGCATTATCAGTTCCTCCGCAGTGATATCGCCGTTCAGCACCGCAATCACATCGGCAAGGGTGCGGACACCGTATATGGTGGCGCCGTCCAGGTCCACCGCCTCCATGGCCGAATCGTGCGGGAAGATGAACTTTCTGAAGCCCCTGGAGATGCAACTGTCGGCAATCGGCAGGGCGCCGTAGATATCCCGTATACGGCCGTCCAGCGCCAGCTCTCCCATTATTATGAAGTCCGATATCCGGGCCGGATCTATCGCCCCCATCTCGCTGAGCAGCGCCACCGCTATCGCCAGATCGAACGAAGAGCCCTCTTTGCGGATATCGGCGGGTGCCAGATTTATGACAATGCGCTTGCCCGGGATTGAGTATCCGTAACTTCGCAGCGCTGTTGTGATGCGCATCAGGCTCTCTTTTACGGCAATATCGGGCATGCCCACTATATACAATCCTACCCCAGCGGAAAAATCGGCCTCAACTGTTACGGTAACCACCTGAAGGCCGATACAGGCTGCCGCATACGTCTTGCAAATCATACTCTTTTTTGTGACAAAGATATGGCGGCCGCCGACTCTTTTCAACACGCAAAACTTCCATATAATCAGGTTTTTACGTTTTGAAAAACAGCTCATTCGTTTTTATATTTGTGATTGGAGTGGTTTTTGTTAAAAAGATTGTCGTATTTTTGTGTAAACCATGAAAAAAATTGCACGATATATCCTGATGGCCGCCGCCTGTCTGGTCATGTGGCAGTGCGGGCCGGACAACCCTGACAATCCTGACAATCCTGACGATCCGCCCGTGAATCCGGATCCGGAAATCCACATCATAGGGTCCTCAGAGTTTGATTTTAATGAAGACGGTGGCAAGTGTTCCTTTACATTTACCAGCGCTACAGATTGGACAGCAACTCCGGACGACGGGTGGCTGCACGTGAATCAGACTGCCGGCAGCGGTTCTGAATTTGAAATAGACATAGACTTGACCTGTGATGCGAATCTGGGAGAGGAGCCGCGCACCGGAACGGTAACCATCGCCGCCGGCCCACTTGAAGAGAAAATCACTGTCACTCAGGCAGAAAGAATACCGGAAGGGCCCAAATCCAGCGAGTGTGTGCTCACCGCCCTCAATTTCGTGCCCTCCGTGAACCCTACCCTTTCCTCCCAGCTGTCTTATTCGCCGCGAAACATACGCGGGTATGACATAATCTTTGTCACCTTCCCGGACGGCGCCGATATGACCAGCATGATTCCCCATTTTGAGGTCAGCAAAAAAGCTACTGTATATGTCGGGGAAGAGAAGATTGTGAACGGCAAGACTCCCGTGGATTTCACAAAGAACGAGCCCTGGACGGTGGTGGCGGAAGATGGTGAGCATTCCATGACATACATGATGATGGCCCGCAGAGGCATCCCTGCAATAGACCGCAAGATTTACAGTTTCCTGGGCACATACAGCATCCCGGCAGTGGGACTTGCGGTAACCAGGAACGGGCAGATTGTATACGCCGCTGGCTACGGCCTTGCCGATGCCGGCAACGACCCGGTGTTCTGCACTGAGACTCACCTTTTCCGCCTGGCAAGCGTGAGCAAGACCCTCACCTCCATCTGCATCCTGCGGCTGTGCCAGGAGGGGCGGCTGAGCCTGGACGACAAGGTGTTCGCCCCCGGCGGACCGCTGGCCGACATGTTCCCCGGGACGCACGCGAGCCGCGTTGACGATATAAAGGTCAGGGACCTGCTGACCCACAGGTCGGGATGGACCAACTCCAACATAGGCGACGACCCTATCTTCCCTTATACAAGTCGTTTTGCATCTATAAGGACTTTGAAAGAGAGGGTTGCAACCGTAGTAAAGAACAACTCCCCGGCATACACTCCCGGCACCACCTACTCTTATTCCAACCTGGGATTCTGCGTACTGGGGCTGGTAATCGAGCAAGTGACAGGCAAGGGCTACGAGACCTATCTCCGCGAAGTCACCGCCATGGCGGGGGCCAACGATATCTGGGTATCGAAGAACGCCCGCAACCAGAAGAGAGACAACGAATGTGTGTTCTACGCTCAGGACGGCGCATATCCATACGACAACGACATGACCATTTCTGCCGCATGCGGCGGCATTACCGCATCTGCAATGGACATGGCCCGCATACTCAACGCCATAGACTACGGCACCAATCCGCCCGACATACTGGAGCCCGAATGGCTGGACAAGATGTACACGAACTACACCTCCAGCTACCCCGGCGGCTACGGCTTTGGTTGGTGGATAGGGCACGGCACCCTCACCAACTGGGCAACCTACCACACCGGCAGCCTCTCCGGCACCGCGACCCTCTGGGTCCGCGGCAAGAACGGTGTCAGCGGAGTTATCCTTTGCAATTCCCGCAACTACAAGAGCTCCTTTGACACCGATATGTACCTGGCCCTGGACAATGCAATGACCCGAATTCTGGAATGAAAAAGTTAAGATATATCATACTGATCGCGCTCGCCTTTGCGGGTGCGCAACCGGTGGCAAAGGCCCAGTCGGAGGCCTTTCTGGAGGCCATCCGCCTCTACTACTCCAATAATGTGAGAGCCGCCTTCAACCAGTTCAAGAGGGTTGTGGACACCGAGCCGGACAACGACGCGGCCTACTATTACATAAGCACCATGCTGCGTGACACCACCGCCGCTGCTGAGAATCTGCGCAAGGCGGTGGAGCTTGACCCGGACAACTACTGGTACAATTACGCCCTGGCGCAGAACTATATGTCTCAGGGCAAGCACGAGATGGCCGCAGAAATCATTGAGAAACTCCTGACCGACCATCCCAAGAAGACATCGCTCTATTCCGACCTGATTGGCATCTACAACGCTACGCGGCAATACGACAAGGCACTGGAGGCGATAGACAAGGTGGAAAGCGTTGTGGGACAGTCGGACGCCCTGGCCACCATCCGCACCGACGTGCTGCTCGCACAGAACAAGCCGCAGGAAGCATACGATTATATGCTGGGGTACTATGAGCAGACACACTCCCCCCGCGCAGCATGCTTCCTGGCACAGTACAATGCCGCCGCCTTCAACAATCAGGAGGCCCTCCGGTTTTACGACGAGGCGCTGGAGGTGAATCCCTTTGACACCGAAGCGCGCTACGGCAAGGCGCACGTGCATCGAGCCATGGGTCAGTACGACCAATATTTCGAGAACATCAACCCGTTCCTGGCCAATCCGGACATAATGCCCAAGGCCAAATCGGACTATATGGCGGACGTGCTCTCGCAGCAGCAGTTCGTGTATACTTTCGCACCGCAGGTAGATACCATGATGATGAATCTGTACGCCAGCGCCCCCGCCGACTCTTCTGTCTGCGCCCTTACCAGCACATATCTTTACCAGAGAGGGCGGGTGGATGATGCCCTGGCCCTCGCGCAGCTGAACGCCGACACCTATCCGGAGAGCTACAATCTCAACTTCACATATCCGCTGATGCGCTATTACAGCGGTGATTATGCCGGTGTCACATCCAGCGCCACCGTGGCATTGCAGCGCTTCCCCAACGATTATGACCTGTTGCAGCTGAGGGCATCATCTTTCTGGCAGCTCGGAGAGTTTGAAAGCGCCATAGAGGATTACAAGACATCCCTGGCGGTATCTCCCAAGGGGAGTGAGAAGCAGTTGCGATGCTACAGCGCCCTGGGCGACCTGTACCACACAACAGGCAACCAGAAAACCGCCTTCGGCTATTACGACAAGGCGCTCAAGGTGGATGCCGGCTATGCCCCGGTGCTGAACAACTATGCGTATTACATCAGCGAACGCTACCCCGAACCGGTGAAAAAGGTGCCCAAGGACCTTCGCAAAGCGCTGCAGATGAGCCGTACTACCATAGAGAAGGAACCCGACAACGCCACTTATCTGGACACCTACGCATGGATTCTGCACCTCATGGGACAGGATCTGGAGGCTAAGGCACACTTCAAACACGCCATGATTCACGGCGGGAAGGAGAGCGGCGTGATTCTAAGACACTACGCCACAGTGCTCAAGGCTCTTGGTGAAAACGATCTGGCCGGAGTTTATTCCGCCCAGGCAGCCAGACTTGGAGAATGAACCGACTTTGGAGATATCTGTGCGTATTAGCGCTTGTACTCGCATCCGCGCCGGTGCTGCGCGCCCAGAATGCCTCCAAGAAGAATGAGACTATAGCCCGCCTCAAAGAGGAAATCCAGTTCATAGACAAGGAACTCAAGGCGGCCTCCACCAAGCACAAGGAGTCTTACAACCACTTGCTGCTGCTCCAGAAAAAGAGCGCCAGCCGCAAGAAGCTGGTTGCAGAATCGGACCTGGCCATAAAGGATCTGCAGGGACAGATTGCCGGCAAGGACAGGGAGATTGCAGCCCTTCAGGCTCAGATAGACACCCTTGAACAGTACTACTCCACTCTCGTTTACAACACTTACAAGAACCGCGACAACCGCGTCTGGTTCATGTATCTGCTTGCCAGCGAAAACCCCGGACAGGGTTACCGCCGGTTCTCATATCTGAAGAACCTCTCCCAGACCATGAACACGGAGGCGGAGGAGATTCTTGCAGCCAAGCAGCAACTGGCTGGGGAAAAGGAGCAGTTGAAACAGATGTACAGCGAGGCCGACGCCCTTAAGCGGGACCGGGAGAAAGAGTATAAAACGCTGCTCACGGAAGAGCAGAATACCCGCAAAGTGGTGAACTCCCTTGCCAAAGACAAGAAGAGATACCAGGCGGAACTGGACCGCAAGCGCAAGGAGATGGACCGCCTCAACAAAGAGGTGCAGCGAGGCATCGGCAAGGAAATCGCCAAGAAAGACAAGATAGACTACGCCGTATCCGGCAAGTTCGAGCAGAACAAGGGCAACCTGCCATGGCCGGTGAAAGGTGTGGTGACGGAGAGTTTCGGAAAACAGACCCATCCCATCTACAAGAACATTTCACTGCCCGCCAACAACGGCATAACCATCACGGCCAAGCGCGGCAGCGAGGTCAAGTGCGTGTTCGAGGGGGTCGTAAAGCAGATTATGATAATGCCCGGCTACAGCCACTGCGTGCTGGTGCAGCACGGCGAATTCTTCACCTTCTACTGCAAACTGGCCAAGGCCACGGTTAAATCGGGACAGAAGGTGAAAGCGGGCGACCTTCTGGGCACACTGGAACCGGTGGACGACAATACCTCGCAGCTGCACTTCCAGATCTGGAAGGGGAACGCCAAGCAAGACCCCGCAAAGTGGCTCAGATAGCAGGTCCCGGCCGGGGTTCCTTTTCAATCCTGCATATCCTCCCCAGTACTATCACATAACTGAATTCGTAACAGTGATACTGCGCCGGTCGCAGCAGGTGGTGTTCTACCTGCGTAAAGAACCGGATATCGTATCCTCTCATCCTTGAATCAGACAGCCGTATCGTGCTCAATCCGGCTTTAAACACCCTGGCCAGCAGCTTTCTGTTGTGACGCAAGACCTTGTTCACAGATGTCAGATCCATCTGCTCCTGCCGGTAGCGGCGGTTGTGCCATGCGGTACGGCAGGCATCGCAGCAGAACTGTTTATCCGAGCGGCCCGCCAGCGGGGCGGCGCATTCCCTGCATAATCTCTCCATATCCCAAAAGTTCTCAGTCCAAAGATAGCCATCATTATTCCGGGGCTGGGATGACTTTCCGGACTTTCTGCCGGTTTTTGGACGTTTTTAAAAACGCACATCCGTAGCTTAAACGTTTATAAACGATTTTAAACGTCTGGTGTATTGTTACAGGGCTTCTGCCGGCGTTCCTTTGTTCCGCAAAGCGTAAGCCGTAATTATTAATCATTAAAAGCATTTCATTATGGAAAGACTCACCATCAATCGGGTCGAGATTCTGGGGAGGGTCGGCACAGACCCCCGGATTGCAATGGCGGGGTCGTCGCGCATCGCCCGCTTCCCCGTAGCCACCAACGAACACTTCAAAGACCGCAACGGCACCCTTCACGAAGAGACCACATGGCACAATGTCGCCATCTGGCAGGGGAAAGCCACCCCCGACTTTGACGAGATTAAAAAAGGGGTCACCGTGCACATCTACGGCCGCATACGGAACTCCAAATACAAGGGGATGGACGGCGAGGACAAATACTTCTCGGAGATTACCGCCAACCATCTGGATATTTGTAAAGACGAAAAAACCAGTTAAATTTGCGGGTTGTATCTAGTTACAAGCGCAAATTATATGTCAAGAGCCATTTATCTGTACAATACCGCCTCCCGGCTTAAGGAACTGTTCAAACCCATTCACGAGGGCCACGTCGGGATCTATGTTTGCGGACCCACCGTTTATGGTGATGCGCATCTGGGACATGCCCGTCCCGGCATCACATACGACGTGCTGGTGCGGCTGATGCGCAACCTTGGCTACAAAGTGCGCTTTGTAAGGAACATCACCGATGTGGGGCACCTCGAGAACGACGCCGATGAGGGGGAGGACAAGATTGCCAAGAAGGCCCGTCTGGAGCAGCTGGAGCCTATGGAAGTGGTGCAGTATTACACCATCCGCTACGAAGAGGCCATGAAACGGCTGGGCGTGAATCCCCCCTCCATCGAGCCCCGTGCTTCCGGTCACATCATTGAGCAGATTGCACTGGTAAAGCAGATTCTGGAAAACGGCTACGCATACGAGAGCAACGGCAGCGTGTACTTTGATGTTGCAAAATACAACAACGATTACAAGTACGGCGTGCTTTCCGGCAGGGAACTGGACGAGATGATATCCAACACCCGCGAGCTGGACGGTCAGAGCGACAAGCGCTCCCCGTATGACTTCGCCCTCTGGAAGAAGGCTGCGCCGGAGCATATCATGCACTGGCCCTCACCCTGGAGCGAAGGCTTCCCTGGCTGGCATCTGGAGTGCTCTGCCAGGATCGCCAAGTATCTGGGCGAGGAGTTTGACATCCACGGCGGCGGCATGGATCTGCTGTTCCCCCACCACGAATGCGAGCTGGCACAGAACACCGCAGCCCGCGGCCGCGGCGGCGTCCACTACTGGATGCACAACAACATGATTACCATCGACGGCAAGAAGATGGGCAAGTCCTACGGCAACTTTATCACTCTGGACGAGTTGTTCAACGGCACCCATCCCCTGCTGCAGAAGGCATACAGCCCGATGACGATACGCTTCTTCATTCTTCAGGCGCACTACCGCAGCACGCTGGACTTCAGCAACGAGGCGCTTCAGTCGGCAGAGAAGGGTCTCAAGAAGCTGTTCCAGGCTGCCCGCGACTCGGAGAAGCTGGAGGCTGCATCCAACGCTCCCGACTGCGGTCTGGCAAAGATCTACGAGGATATCTACGACGCCCTGTGCGACGACCTCAACACTCCCGTTGCACTGGCGCACATCTTTGAAGCGGTGAACATTGTGAACCGCGCCAAGGAGAAGGCCATCCAGATTGGCGTCACGGACAAGATAATGCTCAAGAAAATCTTTGGCGATGTGCTCACCGGCATCCTGGGTCTGGAAGACGAGCAGGCCGGCGGTGCAAGCGCAGAGACCATAAGCGGCCTGATGGACATCATCCTTGAGGAACGCCGCGCCGCCCGCGCAGAGAAAAACTGGGCAAAGTGCGACGCCATGCGCGACCGCCTCGCAGAACTGGGCATCCGGGTTAAGGATACCAAAGAGGGCAGTGAATGGAGTCTGGAATAGTTATTGACATCGCCGCATGACTGCATTCATCCTCACAATATTAGCCACTATCCTGGTCTCTTTCCTGTGCTCTGTGCTGGAGGCTACGCTTATGTCCACCCCCATCTCCTATCTCTCCATGAGAGAAGAGGATGGCAGCAAGTCCGCCGCACTGCTCAAGAAATACAAGACTGATATAGACCGTCCCCTGGCATCGATACTGGTGCTCAACACCATTGCCAACACCATGGGCGCCGCAATCATCGGCGGTATCGCCGCCAAGCTTTGGAACAGCACCGCCGTGGGCATCACCTCCGCCGTGATGACGATTATGATTCTGGTGTTCGCGGAAATCATCCCCAAGACCATCGGCGCCACCTACTGGAGACGTCTCACCGGCTTTACCGCCAGGATGATAAGCGTGCTGATAGTTATCACATACCCGTTTGTGCTTGCGGCAGAGTGGATTACCCGCAAGGTGGGCGGCGACGAAGACGAGCAGACCGTGAGCCGCGAGGAGGTATCCGCCATGGCCAATATAGGCGAGGAAGAGGGCGTGTTTGAGAAGAGCGAAAACAAGATTATCCAGAATATCATCAAGCTGGACAACATCAAAGCGTTTGACGTGATGACCCCCCGCGTGGTGGCCGCCATCGCTCCGGAGAAAATGACTCTGGCGCAGTTCTACAAGGACCCCGCCTTCAACCATCACTCCCGCATCCCCGTATATGCGGACAGTCCCGAATACATCACCGGCTACATCCTCCGCACAGAGGCGCTGGAGATGCTGGCCAACGACCGTTTCAAGGTGCGTCTGGGTGACATCAAGCGCGACATCACCCTCTTCAACGAGGAGATTGCCATCAGCGACATCTGGGAGCAGCTGCTCAAGAACAAAGAGCAGATAGGCCTCATCATAGACGAGTACGGCTGCTTTACCGGCATCATCACGCTGGAGGACATTATCGAGACCATCTTCGGTCTGGAAATCATAGACGAGATGGACGAGGTGAGCGACATGCAACAGTATGCCCGCGAGCGCTGGGAGCGCCGCCAGAAACGTTACCGTCAGATTGAACTGCCGGACGATGACGACGATGACTCAGATGACGACGATGATGACGCCGACGAGCCGCAGCCCATTATCATGCGCACCGACGTAGAGAACAAGTTCAAGGGAGAAGCAGAGCCGGAGCACAGTGCCGAGGCGCTGGACGGAGTCGGCCTGCGCTACGGCGAGCCTGAAGGGAAATAAAATAGAATTAAGTATTATGACAAATAAGCAGAAAGAGTCTATTATCATCAGCGGGAAAACCTACTTCCGCCAGATTATTATACCAAATCACCTTAGGAGTTTACAAGAGCTAAGGTTAAAGGATTTCAAGATTAATCCTTTTTTAGTGAATTATCTTGCAGCTTTTCTATGTGGCAACACAGAGCCGGAATCACTTGCAAAAGCACTTGTCTATCCTCGTATTCTTGGAACCAGCATTAACACGAGTTTTGGTCAGAACATTCAGGTATTCATTTCACAACTGGCACAAATTGCAGGAAATGCATCTGGCATTACCGGTATAGATATCGAATTTATTGATGCCCTTGATGGCCGAAAGAAGTACTGTCAATGCAAAGCGGGGCCGCAAACCATCAATAAAGATGATGTTGCTACCATTTTGGGTCACTTCACTTATCTACAGAATAAAGCAAGGCTGGACAGACTCGATATCAACATTGGTGATATGATTGTCGGTGTATTATATGGCGAACCTGATGAACTGTCAAGCAACTATAAGAACATTGACAGAACCTGTCCTGTGTATTGCGGTTCTGAATTCTGGGAACATTTAACAGGAGACCGCCAGTTTTACCATCGCCTGGCGAAGGCCTTTGGTGAAGTTGTTGAAGAGGACAACATCGATGGCAGTAAATTAATTCTGCAGAAAATTGCGGATATCGCCAAGGAAATCAAAGATAAAGGAGGTCTATGATGTCCACTTTCATCTCAGCATCCAATTTAGCCGATCTAATGGGAACATCCCTTGCCACTGCCCAAAGGTGGGGAGAGAGTGGCGTGTATCCCTATCACCGGAGCGATGCGGGTAAAGGCGGATTCTTTATGGAAGAGTTAACGGATGTAGAGCCAGTCAAGATGATGCTCCACACTAAGTGGGACGACGAATCCAATGTTGTTCCTCTCCGCGACTTTACATCCGTCGAACTTTTCGCTGGTGCCGGAGGTTTGGCTCTTGGTATGCATTTGGCAGGGTTTCGACATGTTCTGCTAAATGAGCTGGATACCATAGCTTGCAGGACTTTGCGACGAAATCATCCTGAATGGAATGTACTTGAGGGAGATATTCATCGTGTTGATTTCACACCGCTAAAAGGTAAAATTGATTTCCTTTCAGGAGGTTTTCCATGTCAGGCTTTTTCTTACGCCGGAAAGAAAGGTGGCCTTAACGACACTCGAGGAACTCTGTTTTTTGAATTAGCCCGCGCTGTCAAGGAAATCCAGCCCAAGGTGTTTATGGGTGAAAATGTAAAAGGTTTACTATCTCATGACAATGGGCGGACTTTACAAGTTATCCGCAATGCTATCATTGAACTTGGATATACTCTTGTAGAGCCTCGTGTTTTGAAGGCCATTATGTATAAGGTTCCACAAAAACGTGAACGTCTAATTCTTATTGCTATTCGAAATGACATTTATGAACGTGGGATCCGCTTCAGTTGGCCAGAACCGTATCACCGAATAATGACTATTCGAGATGCTTTCTGCAAAGGGGAACTATTCGATACAGATGTACCGGATTCAGAAGGTCAATCCTATCCGGCGAAGAAAGCCAGAATCATGGCGATGGTACCGGAAGGTGGCGATTGGCGAGATTTACCTATTGAGGAGCAGAAGGATTACATGGGCGGTAGTTTTTACCTTGGTGGAGGCAAAACCGGAATGGCGCGACGTCTTTCAATGGATGAACCCTCATTGACACTTACTTGTGCTCCTGCGCAAAAACAGACTGAACGTTGTCATCCTACCGAAACACGGCCTCTGACAATACGGGAATATGCACGTATCCAAACCTTCCCTGACAGTTGGGTTTTTGAGGGTAACATGGCAAATCAGTATAAACAAATTGGAAATGCCGTACCAGTGAATCTTGCTTTTGCTATAGGTCGCTCCTTGATACGAATGTTCAACGAAATTGAACGGGCAATGCCCGAACAGAGCCAGTTGGAGTCAGCGCTGAAGTCTGTCCAAAGGATGGTGCCGCCCAGCCTGTTTTAGACCGTTATAATATTAATCCTTGCAGAGAAGAACGGCGGCGTATGCCTCCACACCCTCTTCCCGCCCGGTGAAGCCGAGGCGTTCTGTGGTTGTGGCCTTTACGGAAATACATTCCACCGGAACCTCCAGCACAGAGGCCAACGCGCTGCGCATCTGAGGCACGTACGGAGCTATCTTAGGAGCCTGCAGCAGCAGGGTGATATCGGCATTTACCAGCGAATAGCCACGGCTTTGAATCATGTCATAAGTACGGCGCAACAGTATCTTGCTGTCGATACCCTTGAACTCATCGCTGGTATCTGGGAAGTGGTGCCCTATGTCGCCCAGAGCCAGAGTCCCCAGCAGCGCGTCGCACAGCGCATGGATAATCACATCGCCGTCTGAGTGCGCCACGCACCCTTTATCGTGAGGAATCGTAACTCCGCCAAGGGTCAGCGTAAGACCCGGCGCCAGCCGGTGGACATCGTATCCGTTGCCTATTCTGATATCACAATTCATACTTAAGTCTTTCCGACAAATTTATTACCTTTGTCTGGATTATACAAAACCATTATGGCTATCACATTTTTCCCCAGACCCTCGCACAAAGTATTCAACTACACTCCGCGCTATTATGACGAGCGCAAAGAGCGCCTGAAAGAGCTGTACGCAAAGTATGGCAAGGAGTATCCGGGCGATGCAAAGGCTTCTGCACAGCAGGCTGCGGAGGATCTGAAGGATGTCGCCACCCTTAAGGAGGTGATGGAGGCCACCGAGCCCCTTGAGGGGCAGAAACAGAACCGCAGCGGAGCCGCATACATCCCCGGTCAGTATATCCGCAGCGCATACCGCAAGGATACCGCAGAGCGGCTGAGTTCTTCCAAGGAGAAGAGTCCGCTGCGCACAATCATCATAATGATTACGGTTATCGCCGCCATCCTGGTGGCTTATTATCTCAGTCAGGGGCTGGTAGAGTTGTTCAGGTAGCGTATGATCCGGGTCCTTCCAAGCAATATTGCCAATCTGATTGCGGCCGGCGAAGTTGTGGGCCGCCCCGCTTCTGTGGTCAAGGAGTTGATGGAAAACAGCATTGACGCCGGCGCCACCACCATATCGGTGAGCATCCTGGATGCCGGAAGGACTTTGATACAGGTGATAGACGACGGCTGCGGCATGGGCGCAGAAGATGCCGCCCTTTGCTTTGAGCGCCACGCTACCAGCAAGATAGCCAGCGCAGAGGACCTGGAGAAGATTCTCACCTACGGCTTCCGCGGCGAGGCGCTGGCCTCCATTGCGGCAGTGGCGCAGGTAACTCTCAAGACCCGCCGGGAAGAGGATGAGGCCGGCATCCAGATAGAGGTGGCCGACTCCCGCATCCTCTCTTCCAAGCCTGTGGCTGCCCCCCGCGGGTGCAACATCGCCGTGAGCAACCTGTTCTACAACGTACCGGCACGCCGCAAGTTCCTCAAGTCCGACGCGGCGGAGATGCGCCACATAGAGCAGGAATTCATCCGCGTGGCCGCTTCGCATCCGGACCGCGCCTTCGCTCTCAAGCACAACGGCCGCGACATGTACAGCATCCGCCCCGCCGCTAACCTAAAGCAGCGCATCAGCGACCTTTGCGGCCGCGACCTGGCCAACGAACTGGTGGAGGTCTCCACCCAGACCGATCTGATAAAGGTGTCGGGCTTCATCGGCAGTCCGCTGGACGCCCGCAAGACCCCCGGCAACCAGTATTTCTTCATAAACGGACGCTATTTCCGCAGTCCCATGCTGCACAAGGCGGTATGCAAGCCATACGAGAACCTGGTGCGCGAAGGATATATTCCATCGTATTTCCTCTTTCTGGAGTGCGACCCCACCGAGGTGGATGTAAATATCCATCCTCAGAAGACGGAGGTCAAGTTCACGGAAGAACATATCATTTTTGAGATACTCTCCGCCTGCGTACGCGAAGCGCTGGGACGTGGCGCCTTTGGGCCCAGTATCGACTTTGAATCGGGCGAGGTGCTGGATTTCCCGGTGATGGGGCGCGAAGAGAATGTAGGAGGATTTACAGGCGGCACCGCCGGCGGCCACGGCGGCAGTTATGGCGGCATCCGCTCTCCGAAGATGGACTACTCCTCCCTGTTCGACCACTTTGAGAAAGAGGGCGGCGATGTCTCCGGCGGCAGCGGTGCAGGCAGCCGGCCCGTTTCCCAAGACAGGGGCTACGGGCATAACCTGGAAGAGGAGGATAATTCCCATGCAGATGTAATCGTCCTCTCCGGCAAGCTGATACTGGCGCCGGTGCGCGAAGGTCTCGCCGTAATCAACATTAAGAAGGCGCAGGAGGCGGTGCTGTATCATAAATACTTCGCCTTCCTCACGCAGGAGCATTTCATTTCGCAGCGTTCGCTTTATCCGCAGCAGGTGGTGCTCCGCAGCGACATCTACTCCATAATCCTGGAGCATCTGGAGCGCATTTCGCAGCTCGGCTTTGACATCCGCGACTTTGGCGACAACACCATCATAGTTTATGCGGTGCCCGATGGTTTCCCGGCAGACGAAGAGGCGCTCAAAGAGGCGATGGACAATTTGGCAGCCGCCATTGACGGAAATATGGAGGGCGAGGCAGCCGTGCAATATGCCTCTTCTCTGGCTGCAACTGCAGCTAAAGGGCTGTCCCACAACCTCAACCCGGTGCAGGCGCAGATGCTGGCAAACGAGGTGCTCATATTGCGAGCCACTCATGGCGCGGACCTTGCAGTACGCTGCATAACCATTATTCCAACAGAAGAACTGGAGAGAAAGATATGAACGGCTTAGGGTGGCGGAACTTTTATTACAGCATTCCGCCGGTGACGCGAAATCTGATTGTCATAAACATCATCGTACTGATTTTCACCTCTTTGATTGGGGACAAGATGTACGAGCTGTTCTCTCTGTTCGCGTTCTCCTCCCCCCTTTACAGGCACTATCAGCTGGTGACCCACATGTTCATGCACGGCGGCTTCTGGCACCTGTTCTTCAACATGTACACGCTGTTCATATTCGGCGTTCCGCTGGAGCGCACCTGGGGCAGCAAGAAGTTCCTCCTGTTCTACTTTGTGACTGGGCTGGGGGCAGCGCTCTGCCATAATCTGGTGGTGGGCCTGCAAATCAGCAGTTATCAGACAGCCGGCAACTTTGCCGCCGCCAACGCCGCCATGATGACTCCCACCGTGGGCGCTTCCGGCGCAATCTACGGCGTACTGCTGGGCTTTGGCATGCTTTGGCCCAACACGGAGCTGCAGCTCATCTTCCCGCCGGTAAGGCTAACCGCCAAGTGGTTCGTGATTATCTTTGGCGCAATCGAGCTGGTTACCGGGCTCACCGGCATGGGGGGCAACATCGCCCACTTCGCCCATCTGGGAGGCATGCTGTTTGGCCTTGCACTGATACTGTATTGGAAGAAACGGGGTAAAATGTACAGCGAGTAACATGGCCAAGATACACTATCCCAAAAGCGAAAAGCCCAAGAAGAACAAGACTTGGTACAAGAAGAAGACAGAGCACGGTCCCTCCTTCTGGCAGATCCTGTTCCGCATCGTGGTGATACTGGCCGCCGTGGCCCTGGGCATGTCGTATCTGTCCATCTTCATAGATCCGGCGTTCATGTCTCTGCCGTACTTCTTCGGTCTGTATTACATACCCATTTTCGCGCTGAATCTGGTGCTGTTCTTCATAGGGCTGGTGCGTATGCGCCGGTATCTGATAATCAGTCTGGTGGCGCTGCTGCCGTCGCTCTTTTTCGCCGATTTGTTTGTCAAGTTCGGCAACGAGGAGAAGAGTGTGGCGGGAGATGAGGTAAAGGTCATGTCATACAACGTGGGGCACTTTGAAGCGGGTTCCAAGGGGATGAATTACTCCCAGACACTTAGCAAAATATGCGAATTTGTGTCACGCGAGGCGCCCGACGTGCTCTGCCTGCAGGAGTTCCACTCCACTGACACCGCCACCGTGAATAGGCTTCTGAGCTACCTGCCATATCGCCACCGTTACTTCTATCGCAACGACGGGGCCCACTTTGGCAACATTACCCTGAGCCGGTACCCGATTGTGAATTCCGGCACCATAGATTTCCCCAACAGCTCCAACCTGTGCATCTGGAGCGATATCCGCATAAACGACGTCACGGTGAGGGTCTACAACTGCCACATGCAGAGCAACCAGCTCTCCTTTGCCACCATCATACGGCACATGGCGGGCGACTTCTCAAACGAGGTCAAGAACGTACACTCAAGCCTGGCGCACAACAACGTGCGGCGCGGGGAGCAGGTGGGCATCGTACACGACCATATCGCTGCCTGCACCCTTCCCTCCATGGTCTGCGGCGACTTTAACGACACCCCCATGTCGTATACCTATCACCGTCTGGCAGAGGGGCATAAAGACAGCTTTGCCGATGGCGGACGCGGGTTTGGCGCCACCTTCTCGCTGCTGTGGCCCATGCTGCGCATAGACTATATCCTGGTGCCCAAGAATGTATCGTGCGACCGCACCACGGTGAACCGCGTCCCCTATTCCGACCATTACCCCGTAAGTACACTGCTATATTTCTGACGATATGGACGAAGATCTTAAATACGAAGTTGACGCCGCCGTGAAGGCTCTCAAGGCGGGCGATTTGATTCTCTACCCCACCGACACCGTGTGGGGCCTGGGCTGCGACGCCACCCGCGACGACGCCATCCAGCGCATATTCGACCTCAAGCAGCGCGCCGACAGCAAATCTGTGATTGTGCTGGTGAGCGACGCCGATATGCTGGCTAAATATGTGCGCCAGATTCCGCAGATGGCCCTGGAACTGCTCGAAATCAACGACAAGCCCATGACCATAGTGTATCCGCAAGGGGTCGGTCTCTCGGGCAAAGTGATTGCAGAAGACGGCAGCGTGGCCATCCGCATCCCTCAGAACGAGTTCTGCGTGCAGATGATCCGCCGCTTTGGCCGTCCCGTGGTCTCCACCTCCGCCAACATCTCCGGCGACGAGACCCCATCATGCTTTGCCGAGATAGATGCCGCGATAATAGACGGCGTAGAACACATTGTGGAGCCTTCCCTGGAAGAGACATCCACCGGTCTCTCCTCTCAGATTATCAAAATAGGGCTCAACGGAGAGGTCAAAGTAATCAGAGAATAATTTTTTGGCGTATCCGATTTTTCGTTTACCTTTGCACTCCAATCTTTTGGCGGGATAGCTCAGCTGGTTAGAGCGCATGATTCATAATCATGAGGTCCCCAGTTCAATCCTGGGTCCCGCTACTTGCCGATAGAAAAAGACGACCTCGCGGTCGTCTTTTTCTTTTTATCTCCAAGTCTATATTCCTTCGCCGTTTTCGAAAGAGCGGACGTAGATGGCTTTGCCCTGCTGGATCCTGGAGTTTGGAGGGACGTCGTGGGTGAGCCAGATGTTACCGCCGATTATTGTGTCGTGGCCAATTCGGACGTTACCCAGGATGGAGGTATTGGAGTATACCGTGACATTGTCTTCCAGGATAGGGTGACGGGGCACGTCAAGCGGATGTCCTGTGTCGTCGTATTTGAAGTTGCGGGCGCCAAGGGTCACGCCCTGGTACAGCATCACGTGGCTCCCGATAACGGTGGTGGCGCCAATCACTATGCCGGTGCCGTGGTCTATGGCAAAGTATTCGCCAATCTTTGCAGCCGGATGGATGTCGATGCCGGTGGCGGAATGGGCCATTTCCGTGATGAAGCGGGGCAGCACCGGGATACCCATCTGCAGCAGTCGGTGCGCCGTACGGTAAGAGAGCATGGCGATTATGCCGGGGTAGCAGGCAATTATCTCGTCGCGGTCAGAGGCGGCGGGGTCGTTGCTCGCAATCGCCTCCACGTCGGTCATAAGTTCCCTCCTGAGTTCGGGCACTTCGCCGATAAAAGTGCGCGCCTTCTCCTCCCCGATCAGGGCTGCCAGCGGCGGGAAGATGTCCCCTTTCTCATAAAAGACGACATCCCGCACCGATTCCATCAGTTTTTTTACTGTATCTCTGTTCATGTTAAACCGGATAGTCTTCAAATGCATACAGTATGGTGGAAAGGTAGCGCTCTCCAGTATCGGGGAGCAGCACTACTATGGTCTTGCCGGCGTTCTCTTCCTTGCGCGCCAGTTCAAGCGCGGCGGAGAATGCGGCTCCGGAGGAGATTCCCACCAGAAGTCCGCGGGCGGAGAGGGCGCGTCCGGCACGGACGGCATCATCGTCACTGACCGGCATCACCTCATCCACCACGGCGGCGTCATAGGTGCGCGGGACGAATCCGGCACCGATGCCCTGTATCTTATGTTTGCCGGCGATGCCGGTACTGAGAACTGCAGACGATGCAGGTTCCACCGCCACCACCTTCACGGCCGGCTTGCGGAACTTCAGCGCCCTGCCGGTGCCGCTCACGGTGCCGCCGGTACCTACACCAGCCACAAAGATGTCCACTTCGCCGCCGGTATCCTCCCAAATCTCCACGCCCGTTGTGCGCTCGTGCGCGGCGGGATTGGCGGGATTATCAAACTGGCCGAGAATAACTGAGCCGGGGATTTCTGACTTCAGCGCCTCCGCCTTGGCAATGGCTCCTTTCATACCTTCTGCGCCGGGGGTGAGCACCAGTCTGGCACCCAGCGCCTTGAGCAGGTTGCGGCGCTCCAGGCTCATGGTGTCGGGCATGGTAAGTATCGTCTTGTATCCGCGGGCTGCTCCCACCCAGGCCAGACCCACGCCTGTATTGCCGCTGGTGGGTTCAATAATGGTTGCGCCCGGCTTAAGCAGTCCCTTCTGCTCTGCATCTTCTATCATGGAAAGGGCCACGCGGTCCTTCACGCTGCCGCCCGGATTGAAGGATTCCACCTTTGCAAGGATGCGGGCCTTCTGACCGTCAAAACCTTGGATTTCGAGCAGCGGGGTACGCCCGATAAGTTCTGTAAGATTCTTGTAAATCATAGTACTAAAGTATTAAAAATTAAACAATCCACCACCTTACGAAAAGAAACCTGCCGCAAGGTGGCAGGTTTCCATATATTTTGCTCGTAAGATACCCATATCTTATGCAACGCAGGAACCGCACCACCCGTTGAGGATGATACAGCAACAACATACGTTGAAAGATTTGGTACCGGATGTTTTCATTTCTCCGCAAATGTATATAAAAAATCTTTAATTGATATCTTTGTGGGTGAAATGCCCAGTTACCTTCAAGTAGAGAATATATCCAAGTCGTACGGCCCCAAGGTGCTGTTCGAGCATATCTCGTTCAACATCAACGAGGGGGACAAGATTGCGCTCATCGCCCCCAACGGCACGGGCAAGACCTCCCTGCTGAGCATTCTGGCGGGCAAGGACACCAGCGACCGGGGCGGCGAAATCAAGTTCCTGAAGAACATTGTGATATCGTTCCTGGAGCAGGAGACGCAGCTTGATGCGGGCAAGACGATTCTGGAGGAGGTGGTGGGCAAGGTGGACCCGGCACGCACCCACCGCGACCCGTGGGATATAGAGCAGGATGCCCGGCAGATACTCACCTCGCTGGGACTCAGCGATTTTGACTGCCGTTGCGCCAGCCTCTCCGGCGGCGAGGCCAAGCGTGTTGCACTGGCCGGGGTGCTTATTACCAACGCCGACTTCCTGGTGCTGGACGAGCCCACCAACCACCTGGACCTGGACGCCATCGAGTATCTGGAGGATTACCTCTCCAAGAGCCGCCGCACGCTGTTTATGGTGACCCACGACCGATATTTCCTGGACCGCGTGTGCAACACCATCCTGGAGCTGGACGGCGGCAATCTGTACACCTACAAGGGTAATTATCAGTACTATCTGGAGAAGCGGCAGGAGCGGCTGGCGGTGGCCAGCGCCCTGAACGAGAAATACCGCAACATCTATCGGCGGGAGCTGGAGTGGATGCGCTCTACCCCCTGCGCCCGCACCGGCAAGGCCCGATACCGCGAGAACGCCTTCTACGACCTGCAGGAGAAAGCGGCGCCCATCCGCGAGGCCAAGCAGCTGGCCATCAACCTGGGCAGCGCCCGGCTGGGCCGCAAGATAGTCAACTGCCGCGGCGTGGGCTTCAGCTACGGCGACCGCTGCATCCTTCGCGATTTTACCTACAACTTTGCGCAGGGAGAGAAAATCGGCATCGTGGGAGCCAACGGCATCGGCAAGAGCACCTTCCTGAACCTGCTGACAGGTGCGCTACAGCCTTCGGCCGGTGAAATCGACCGCGGCGAGACGGTACGCTTTGGCTATTACCGGCAGCAGGGGATGCAGTTCAAGAAGCACCAGACGGTGTTGGAGGCGGTGCAGGAGATTGCAGAGACGGTACGCGACGCCACCGGCGCCCAGATTGCCGTGACCACCTTCCTGCAGCAGTTCCTCTTCCCCGTGGAGATGTTCAACACCCACATCTCGCGTCTCTCCGGCGGCGAGAAACGGCGGCTGTATCTGCTAACGGTGCTGATGCAGCGCCCCAACGTGCTGATTCTGGACGAGCCTGCCAACGACCTGGATATCGTGACCCTGAACGTGCTGGAAGACTATCTGAAGGACTACGACGGGAACGTGATAATGGTCTCCCACGACCGCTTTTTCCTGGACAAAATTGCCGACCACCTGTTCGTGTTCACGGGCTGCGGCAATGTGAAGGATTTTGTGGGCACCTACAGCGAATACCGGGAATTCATGCAGGAGAAACGCCGGGCAGAAGCGAGGGCCGCCCGTGCCGAGAAGCCTGCCGCCGCCCCCCGTGAGAAACCCGCACCCGCACCGAACAAGAAGAAACTCACCTGGAAGGAACAGCGGGAAAAAGAGCAGATTGAGGCAGATTTGCCGCATCTGGAGGCCCGCAAGGCGGCGCTGGAAGAAGAACTCTCCTCCGGCACGCTGGATATCGCGACCCTCACCGCCAAGTCCCGCGAAATAGAACAGATAATTGCCGACATAGAGGCCAAGGAACTCCGCTGGCTGGAGCTGTCGGAATAATTGCTATATTTGGATATGACCAGACGGATTCTAACAGTGATTGCAGTGCTCCTTGCCACCATCGGGTGCAGGGCGCAGGAAGACTATATGTCAACGGTGCGGTTCGACGACGAATCGCTGGATGTATTCTCCCGCGTGACGGCGGCCGTGGAGCCATACAAGGACGAATCGGCGCCCCGGCTTCTGGTACGTGTGGCAAAACAGTTCCTGGGCACCGAGTATGTGGGCGGCACTCTGGAAATCGAGCCGGAACGGCTCACAATAAGCATGTGCAAGACAGACTGCATCCTGTTTGTGGAAATGTGCCTGGCGCTGGTGCAGACCATAAAGGGGGACAAGCCCACCTTTGAGACCTTCTGCCGCAAGACCCAGAACCTGCGCTACCATCGCGGCCGGGTGAGCGGCTACGACTCCCGCAACCACTATACATCGGCCTGGATTGCGCAGGGAGAGGAGAATGGATTCTTCCGCGAGATATCCAAGGATTTGGGCGGTTCGCCGCTGGACCAGAAGTTCGATTTCATGAGCACCCACCCGCAGGCGTACAAGCAACTTGCAAACGACCCTGCGCTGGTGACATTAATCCATACCACAGAGGTGGATCTGAGCCAGCGCGACTATTGGTATCTGCCGCAGAAAGAACTCCCCACCCTTGTCAAAGGGGTGAAAGAGGGGGACATAATCTGCTTCGTGACCCCAGTCGCCGGGCTTGACATAGGGCATGTGGCCATCGCCGTAAAACAACCGGACGGAATGCATTTCATCCACGCCTCTTCCAACGCGATGAAGGTGATTATTGACAGCCAGACCATCGCAGATTACGTATCCACGCACAAGTCGGCCAAGGGCATCAGGGTTGTCAGACTCAACTAAAATTGCTACCTTCGTGGACTTTTTTGATTGACATGCCACAGGAGATAAGCAATACTCTGTTCTCAAAAATGCTCCGGCAGGGAGCGAAAAGCCTTTTCAAAAACAAGACCGTAGTGAACGACCTCAACGTGTTCCCTATTCCTGACGGGGACACCGGGGACAACATGTATATGACCATCAAAGCGGGCGTGGACGCCGCCAAAGGCGACACCCTCGCTCAGCTGTCTTACGCCGCCGCCCAGGGAATGTTGCTGGGGGCGCGGGGCAACTCCGGAGTCATCCTGTCGCGCATCTTCGCAGGTCTGGCAAAGGGGTTCGACGGCCTTGAATGTGCCGATACCGCCGCCTTCGCGCGCGCCATGTCATCGGCAGTGAAAGAGGCCTATGCCGCCATCCCCGTCCCGGTGGAGGGAACCATAATCACCGTGTTGCGCGAAGGAGCTGAGGGGGCTGACGCCGCCGGCAGCCTGGAACACTACTTTGACACTCTCACCGCAGCCATGCAGGTCTCCCTGGACCACACTCCGGACAAACTGGATGTGCTCCGGCAAGCGGGCGTTGTGGACAGCGGCGGCGCCGGGCTGGTGTGCATATTCAACGGCATGCAACAGGCCGTGGAGGGAATTGAAGATGACGATGAGACAGAGCAGTCCGCAGCACAGCCGGCTGCCCATACTCTGGACCTTGGCAAATTCACGGAAAACAGCACCCTGGAGTTCGGCTACTGCACGGAGTTCCTGCTGCGCCTGACCCGCGCCAAGACAGACATAGACCATTTTGACGAGAAAGAGCTGATAAGCTGGCTGGAGGCCAACGGCGAGAGCGTGGTGGCCTTCCGCGACGGCACCATAGTGAAGGTGCACGTGCACACCTTCCACCCCGGCGAGATACTCAACCACTGCCAGCAATACGGCGAGTTCCTGACTCTGAAAATAGAGAACATGGCGCTGCAGCACCATCAGGAGAGCAACAGCAACAACGCATCTTTCCACCGGCCCAAAGAGAAATACGGCATTGTGACGGTGGCGGCGGGCGACGGGCTGATTGCCGCCTTCAAGGAGTGCGGCGCAGACGTGGTGATTCACGGCGGCCAGACCATGAATCCCTCTACGGAAGACTTCCTGACGGCATTCGGGCAGGTCAATGCCGATACGATACTGGTGTTCCCCAATAACTCCAACATAAAGATGGCCGCAGAGCAGGCCGCCGGACTCTATAAGCAGGCCGACGTGCGGGTGCTCCCCTCCTCCACCATCGGTGAAGGGTATTACGGCATCGCCTCCGCCGACCGCGACTGCGCCGATGTGGAACAGGTGATTGCCGACATCACAGGCATCATGGAGTCGGTGGAAACCGGCATGATAGCCCGCGCCATCCGTGATGCTGAAGGAGACGGCGTACAGGTGGTCAAAGGCGATTTTGTGGGCTATCGTGGCAAGAGCATCCTCTCCGACTCTCCCGCCCGCGAACAGGCCGCGGCCGCCCTTCTGGAAAGGATGAACGCCGGCAGCCGCGACGTGATGCTGGCCTTCACCGGAGAAGATGTACCGCAACAGGAGGCGCAGCAGCTGGAGCGCGACATCACCGCCAAATATCCCAACCTTGAAATAATGTTTAACACAGGCCGGCAGCCTGTCTACGATTATATTTTTGTACTATGCTGACGTTTTTCTCTGACACGGACTGCGACATCACCCCCAAAGAGTGTGCCCAGTATGGTATAAAGCTCATAAGCATGCCTTATACCGTTAACGACAAGGTAATCTACCCCTATGTCGATTTTGACGAGTTCGATTCCCACGCTTTTTATGATATGCTGCGCGGCGGCACCATTCCCACCACCAGCGCCATGAGCGAGGAGTTCTATACCAAGACCTTTGAACCGGAGTTTGCCGCAGGCAACGACATCCTTTACGTCCACTTCTCAGGCGGCACATCCAACACCTTCACCATCATGGATATGGCGGTGGCAAAACTTAAAGAGAAATACCCGGAGCGCAAGTTTTACTCCATAGATACCCTTGGCATCAGCGCCCTCTCATACAACATCGTGCTGGAGGCGGCAGACATGTTCAAGGCGGGCAAGAGCGCAGAGGAGATAGTGGCCTGGGCCAAGGAAGAGGTGCCCCACTTCCCCATGTACTTCTTTGCAGACGATTTGAAGTTCTTCCGCCGCAGCGGTCGCGTGAGCGGTCTGGCGGCCACCATGGGCGGCCTTATAGGCATACGTCCCATAATCCACCTGAGCGACGAGGGCAAGATGATATCCATTGGCAAGGAGACGGGCCGCGCAAAGGCCATCGCCCGTCTGGTGCAGTACGTGCAGGATCTGGGCGACGATGTGAAAGGTCACCGCGTGACCATCGGCCACTCCGACTGCCCCGACATCGCAGCCGAGGCGGAGCGGCAGCTCAAGGCGATTTACGGCGACGACCTGAGGGTTGTCACCACCGTAGTAAACCCCACCATTGGCAGCCACTGCGGCCCCAACGGGCTGGGAATCTGCTTCCACGCCATTCACCGTTAATACCTCTGCGACATGATTACAGTAGAGAAAGTGACCACCAAAGCCCAGCAGAAAGAGTTTCTGGACTTCCCACTGAAGCTTTACAAGGGCAACCGGTATTACACCCCCGCCCTGTATTTAGACGAGAAAAAGCTTTTCCGCAAGGACTTTGTTTACAACGACATCTGCGAACACGTCTACTTCAACGCATACAAAGACGGGGTAATGGCGGGACGCATCTCCGGCATTATCCAGCGCGCAGCCAACAAGAAATACAACCAGCGCCGCTGCCGCTTTACCCGCTTCGATGTTATTGAAGATTACGAAGTGGCTCAGAAGCTTTTCGAGGCGGTGGAGGCATGGGCCGCCGAGCAGGGGATGAACGAGGTAGTGGGTCCGCTCAGCTTCTCTGACTTGGAGCGCGAGGGAATGCTGGTGGGCGGCTTTGAATACCCCGCCACCTTTGAGGAAACCTACAACTATCCCTATTACGGCGGGTTCATGGACCGCATGGGATATGTAAAGGAGGTGGACTGGACCGGCAGCCGGCTGCGCATACCCAAGGATTACAACGGCGAGCTGGACCAGATGGCGGACTATGTGATGCGCCGCTACAATCTGCACATCGGCACCGCCAAAAGTACCGACGATTTTATCAAGCGCTACGCCGACGGCATATTCGAGCTGATAGACAAATCTTACGACCTGATTTACGGCAGCGTCCCCTTCACGGAGGGAATGAAGAAGCTCATGCTGGACAACTTCCGCCTGGTGGTGGACCCCAAGTATGTGGCCGTAATCCTGGACGAGAACGATAACATGATATGCTTCGGCATCGCGTTCCCAGCCATAGAGAAGGCCGTGCGCCGCAGCGGCGGTCATCTGACCCCCGGCGCCATAATCCGCCTGCTCAAAGCTATCAAGCGTCCCGACGTGATTGACCTCTGCCTGATTGGCGTGGATCCCGCATGGCTCAACCGCGGCGTGAGCGTGATTGTATCCGCCGGCCTTATGAAGATGCTGGGCGGCAAGGGTATCAAATATGCCGAGACCAACATGAACCTGGAAGACAACTACGCCATCCAGAATCAGTGGAAGCGCTTTGACGAACAGAAAATAAAACTGCACCGCTGCTATGTTAAAAATATTGATTGACTGCTTTGGCGGTGACCACAGCCCGGACGCCAATGTCTGCGGAGCCCTGATGGAGCTGGAGCAGTTCAGCGACCTGCATATGATACTCACCGGCGACGAGGCAACCCTCAAGAACTGCCTTGCGGGTCAGGATTATGACGCCTCCCGCATCAGCATCGTGCACGCCCCTGAAGTTATTGGCTGCGACGAGAAACCCATCGACGCGGTGCGTCTGAAGCGCGAAAGTTCCATGATGAAGGCGGTGCGCATGCTGCGCGACGAGGATGATATCGCCGCTATGGTATCCACCGGCAGCACCGGCGCCCTGGTGGCAGCCGCCCTCACCCGAATCGGGCGCGTACGGGGCGTAATCCGTCCCGCCTTCTGCCCCATCCTCCCTACAATGGACGGCGGCAAGGTGGGCATATGCGACAGCGGCGCCAACGTGGAGGTAACTCCCGAGATGCTGCGTCAGTTTGCAATAATGTCCAGCCTCTATATGCAGCATGTATATGGCGTGAAGAGCCCCCGCATCGCCATGCTGAACGTGGGAAAAGAAGCTGAGAAGGGCGACGATATCCACCAGCAGGCATACAAGCTGCTCTGCGAGACCCCGGAGATCAACTTTGTGGGCAACATGGAAAGCCGCGATTTGCTCTCAGGCCGGTATGACGTGGTGGTGGCGGACGGCTTCTCCGGCAACGTACTGGTAAAAACCACGGAAGGGACCGCTCTGGAACTGTTAAAGAAACTCAAGAAGGACATCTATTCCCGCACCATCTACAAACTGGGCGCGCTGCTCATGAAAAAGATGTTTGCAGACGAGAAAGAGTTCATGAACTATCAGAACTACGGCGGCAGCGTGCTGCTGGGTACCTCCAAGACTGTGGTCAAGGGGCACGGCTCAAGCAAGGCGGTCTCAGTGGCCAAGTGTATAGAGCAGGCTTACCTCATGGAACAGAGTGCTCTGGCGGCCAAGACAGAAGAGATTATTATTAAATACGAACATTACGAAGACTAAACGATATGTTTGACGAAGTTAAAACCATACTTGCGCGCCAGCTGCGCGTTTCTCCCGACAAGATTACCCTGGACGCACAGATCAAACGCGACCTGCACGCCGATTCGCTGGACATCCTCCAGCTGCTCATGAGGCTTGAAGACGATTACGGCGTGCGCATTCCCGACGAGGAACTGGCGGGTTTCGAAACAGTTGGCGACGTGGTAACTTATCTGGACTCCATCCAGAAATAGCTGGATTTTCAGAATTATTTCTTAAATTCGTCACATGAAACATCTCGGACGGTTTATAACAGCAGCTTGCATTGCCGCCGTGGCCATGGTCTCCATGGCTACGAACTGCAAGCCGCAACCGCCCGAACCTGGGCCAATCATAGAGCCCAAGCTTGTCCTGGACTCCCATTACGACCTTCAGTGCGAGGGGGCTATTCTCACCGTAAAGATGACTGTCGCCACCAACTGGACTGCCAGCGTGGATGGCGGCGACGGATGGTGTGTCCTGAACCAGACCTCCGGCCCCGCCGGGGATGTGACGGTTACCATCACCGTCTCTCCCAACACAGATCTAACCGGACGCGACTGCACGGTTAATTTCAAGATGGGCGATTCCATTGGCAGAATCACCATCAGCCAGGCTCAGAAAGATACTATCCGCGTAGAACCGGGTACCGTTGAGTGTGAACCGGAGGCTGGGTCATACACAGTGACCGTTACCGCCAACGTAGATTATGAAGTGGTTATAACAGCCGACTGGGTTTCTTTTGACAACGGCGTTATCACGGTATTGGACAACCCCCTGGAGCAAGTCCGCAATGCCACCATTGCCCTGATAGGGCCCGATGTGGCGGCCACTATAACCGTTACCCAGAAGGCCAAGCTGCCCGATGTCGACCCCTACGAGTGCACCGTGACACGTCTGCAGGAGCACACCACCGGCGCCGGCATCCCGCTGGTGATTATGGGTGACGCATTCACCCAGGAAGAGCATGATGACGGTACCTTTGCCGCCATGGCAGAGGGTGCTATGGAGGCATTCTTGACAATAGAGCCGTACAGCACCTTCCGCGGCATGTTTGATGTTTACCGTGTGGATATCGTATCTCCTTACTATGCCGATTTAACCTCCGGCAACTCCACCGTTCTGGAGACATACTTTGGCGAAGGCTCTTATGTGGACGGCAACAAAGAGAAATGCCAGAAGTTCGCAGAGAAAGCGATAGGAGAAGCCGCCTTGGACAGCGCCGTGGTAATTGTGCTGATGAACCGTGACATACACGCCGGCCGCTGCTTCCTAACCTTCAAGGAGAGCCTTGATCCGGGTCACAACGAGGGTCCTTGTGGTATTGCCATCGCCTTTGCCGCCCTCGGTGAGAATGCCGACGACTACGCCGCTCTCATCCGCCACGAGGCTGGCGGGCACGGCTTTGGCAAACTTGCAGACGAGTATTATTACGTGGGCACCGGTGCCATCAGTGCCTCCGATGCAGATCTGTACCGCACACTGCAGTTAGATTTCCTTGCATACACCAATATCGATTTCACTTCCGATCCCGAAACTGTGCGCTGGAGCTACTTCCTCAAAGACGAGCGCTACGCCGGCGAGGGTCTGGGCATATACAGGGGCGGAGCCACCTTTGAGGCCGGGGTATGGCATCCTTCAGAGAGCAACATAATGCTGGACAACGTTGCCGGATACGACGCACCGTCTCGCGAGGCTATCTACAACCGCCTCCAGAGGATGGCCTTCGGCCCCGGACACGGGGGCAACTTTGAAGAGTTCGCAGCTTACGATGAGATAAACCTCATTGCAGAGCCGGAACCCGAACCTGTGCCCCAGCGTCGTTACCGCTCATACAGCACAGGCAGCCAGGCATCCTGCCCGCCGCCTGTAATCATCATCAAGTAAGGGTTATTTTATCTCTTCTCCGCGCGCGGCAGCCATACGCTTGTCGCGTTTCTTTTTTTCACGGCCGGCGGGAGATTTGAGGTAGCGCTTCCACTGCTCTTCAGTAAAGATCTTCTGGTATTCGCTGTCAAAGAAATCGGCCCACTTATCCACCACGGTCTGGAAAGAAGCCACCTGGGCCGCGCCGGAATCTTTCACACGCTTGATTTCTGCCTGATAGATGGGCGCATAGTGCTGCATGAGGGTGTCCAGCTTGAACGCCTGATAATCGTCCAGCTTGAAATGCTCAATCATCTGCTCTACCTGCTTGGCCACCGCATCGGCATATTCCTTCTCTTCCTGAGCCGCCGGCTGTGCTTTGCATAGCGTACCGGAGAGGGTCAAAAAGAGGGCCGCAACGGCTATATATTTAGATAAGTGTTTCATTTTTACTATATTTGAAGGTTTTTCCTATCACAAAAGTAAGAATTAATAATGAAAAAATTATACCTCATTGCCTTGCTGGCCCTTTTCCCGGCCGTGTATTCGCTGGCCTGCACCAACGTGATTGTAACCAAGAAGGCCTCTGCAGACGGCTCTGTAATGGTAACTTACGCCGCCGACAGCCATCAGCTGTACGGATGCCTGGACTTCCATCCCGCCAAGAACTGGCCCGAGGGCTCTATGCTCAAGGTGTACAACTGGGACGAGGGGAACTATATGGGGCAGATACCGCAGCCCGCTGAGACATATCAGCAGATTGGCAATATGAACCAATATCAGCTGACTATCACGGAGACCACCTTTGGCGGACGTGAGGAGCTCTGGCACGGCGGCGGTATCATGGATTACGGCTCGCTCATATTCACCACCCTGCAGCGGGCCCGCACCGCGCGCGAAGCCATTGCCACCATGGATACCCTGACCTGTAAATACGGCTATCCTTCAGAGGGCGAATCGTTCTCCATTGCAGATAAGAACGAGGCATGGATAATGGAGATGGTGTCCAAGGGAGACGGCAGCGGCAGCGTATGGGTAGCCCGCAGGATCCCGGACGGTTACATCTGCGCTCACGCCAATCAGGCCCGTATCACCACCTTCCCTCTGGATGACCCCGAGAACTGCCTCTACAGCCCAGACGTTATCTCTTTCGCACGCGAGAAGGGCTGGTATAGCGGCGAGGACAAGGACTTCAGCTTCAGCGACACCTACAATCCGGTTGACTTTGGCGGCGCCCGCTTCTGCGACAGCCGCGCCTGGGCAGCCTTCAACATACTCTGCGATGGCCAATTCGAGTGGGAGGATGCCGACGGTGTTCACACAGCTTCTTCAAACGACTATCTGGATTACGCCATGGGGCACAACCTGCAACACCGCCTGCCGCTGTGGGTTAAACCTTCCAAGAAGGTGACCCTCAGCGCCCTGGCAAACGTGATGCGCGACCATTTTGAAGGGACTCCCATGGATATGACCCAGGACGTGGGTGCGGGATGCAACAATCTCCCCTACCGCTGGCGTCCCATGGAGTTTGAGGTTGACGGCAAGAAGTATGTCCACGAGCGTGCCATCGCCACCCAGCAGACCGGCTACTGGATTCTGTGCCAGTCCCGCAGCTGGCTACCCGACATAATCGGAGGCATAATCTGGTTTGGCGTGGACGATGCCGCCACCAGCGCCCTGACTCCCGTATACACCAACGTAAATGCCATCCCGATGCCCTTTGCAAAGGGGAACGGCAGCATGACGGAATACTCCGACACCTCCGCTTTCTGGCAATTCAACAAGGTGACCCATTTTGCATATCTGTTCTACGACCGCGTGGCGCCGGAACTGCAGCGTGAGATTGCCTTATACGAGAAGGAATGCCTGAAAAAGGTTGCCGCTACCGATGCCGATGCCCTCAAAAGGTTCAACAGGGGTAACCGCGGCAGGGCCGTCCGCATAATGACAGAGGCCTCCAGCGAATTGGCCTCCAGCCTGATAATCCGCTGGAAACAGCTGGAGAAAGATTTGCTGGTGAAATACATGGACGGCAACGTGAAGGCTGTTGACGAGAACGGCAAATACAAGATGAATACAGAGGGGAGTGACATCCCCGCCTCTCCCGGTCATCCGCGTCAGCGGGAGCGCTGGCTGCGCGGCATTGTGAACGACCACGGCGAAACCCTGGAAGAGAAATAGCACCTGATGAAACGCAGCCTCCTCATAGCTGTTATTGCGACGGTTGCCACGGCTTTTCTGGCCGCAGGGTGCGTGTCGCAGGAGGAGATTCTGGAGGTTACCCCCCAGGACAGCTGCACTATATCCCCGCAGGGAGGCACATTCACGGTGGCGCTGAGCCATAACGTGGAGTATCAGACTGAGTTCACTGCAGACTGGATTCACCGGGTTACAACCAAGACCGTGGAGCGTTCCAGCGCCACTTTTGAGGTTGACAAGAATCTAAGCGGTGCGGAGCGCACCTGCGTGATAACGTTCACCGGTGAGAAGTCAGAAAAGACGGTGACTGTAACCCAGAGCGCCCCCACTTTGCAATTCTCCGTGGAGGAGGTTGTTCTCCAGGCAGCCGGCGGAGAATCTGTATTTACTGTAGAGAGCAACGTCCCGTTTGACTTTGCGATGCAGGAACAGGAGTGGCTCTCCATTACCGGCGGCTCTTCCGCTGCCGGCAGTGTCATCTCCTACAAGCTCCAGGCGGCAAACAACACCGCATTTGCCGGGCGTGAGGCAGAGGCCGTGTTCTCTGCGGCAGACTACGGCATCTCCAAGGTCCTGACCATCCGCCAGAAGGGCGCTGACCTGCTCTCTTCCGACATATCTGAACTTACATTCGGCCCTCAGGAAGATACCTTTGAGTTTGACACCGACCCCACCATGAAATATACCATTTCTGACGGGGTCTCCGGCTGGATTACCCTCTCCAACGTGGAGGGTGCGACCAATCGCAAGGCAATCACCCTTATACGTAATACCTCCGGCACAGACCGGAAGGCAGAGTTGATAATCACCGGCGGCAATGAGCGCCGTATTACCCTTTGCCAACAGGGAGCAAAGCTGGTCTTCTCCCCTGAGACAGTTCTGTTTGACACCGAGGGCGGCAGCCAGACCCTCATGGTGAGCGGCAACGTGGATTATTCCGCCGCACTTGAGCCCGGCGTACAGTGGTGCGCGCTGGCGGCAGAAGATCCCGGCGTGTTCACCGTAAGTGCCGATTCCAACGCCGCCGAGAACGGGCGCACCTGCGGCATCGTCTTCACCAACGCAGATTATGGCCTGGAGTGCATCGTAGAAGTGGTTCAGGCACAGAAGGACGCCTTTGAGGTGTCGCCGCAGAGCATCGACCTTGGCCCGGAAGAATTCACCGCCGAAATCAGTATACATTCCAACGTAGAATACGCCGTCTGGATTGACTGCGAATGGATTTCCGCTGCCGGCGGTGCAGATGGCGCGCAGCGTTTCAGCATCGCCGCCAATACCGGCGCAAGGCCGCGCGAGGGGCACATCACCTTCACCGGCGGGTCGTATTCCGCCACTGTAACCATCGCCCAGGAAAGCGCCTTCATCACCGCACCCCAGCGTGACATCGCGCTGGACCAGAGCGCCGCACGGAAGTCCGTGCCGCTGCTGGCCAACATCCCCGTGACCGCTGGGTGCGATGCAGAATGGATATCGTCACTGATAGTATCGTCCGATGCCGTAAGTTTCTCTGTAGATGACAACGACACCGGAGATGCGCGCAAGGCAGAAATCCTGCTTTACAACGATAAGTTTGACATTGCCGACACCCTGTTTGTAACACAGCGTGCGGTGCCACGGTTTGAACTGCCGCAGACAGCATATTCCGCAAATCCGGCGGGCGGTCCCCTGCAGATAGAGGTGGATGCCAATATCGATTATACCTACAGCATTGCGGGCAAGCCGGATTGGATAAAAGAGATAGCGCATCTTGTGATGGAGGCCGCCCCCAACACCTCCGGCCAGACGCGCAGTTGCAATATCGTCTTTACAACCCAGGACGGTGAAGCCACCGTTACCATTATGCAACAGTCGGCTGTTCTGCAGGCAGACGCGCCGCTGCTGGAATTCCCCCGCGAAGGAGGCGAACTGAGTTTCACCCTTACCGCCAATGTCGGTTTCACCGCGGATGGCCTGGAGGCGGACTGGTTCACCTGCACCCTTGACGATAACGGCGCCTATGTGGTGCGTGCAACCGGCAACCCTTCCAGGGAGAACCGCGAGCACACCATATCGTTTGTAAACGAAGAGCTGGGTCTGCAGGCCGATGTGCTTGTCCGGCAGCTTTGGGGCGAGTACTTTGAACTTCTCACACAGAAGGTTAACCTGCCCCCGGCCGCAAGTACTATAGATGTAGATGTCCGCACCAACATGGATTGCACCTGCAGCGTATCCGCAGAGTGGATTCGCAAATCCGGCAATTATACATTCGACGTTGCCGCCAATACTAGCGGCAGTGAGCGTCGTGCAGAGATAGACTTCTTTGCCGGAGAGACATCTTATACCCTGCCGGTTGTCCAGCAGGCGCCCTACCTGATGCTCTCCGTAACTGAGAGTACCCCGCCTTCTGAAGGGGGCAGAATCTCCACCAAGGTGTTCTCCAACATAGATTTCACCCTGGTAATGCCAGACGCAGAGTGGATTACCTTTGAACAGGCCTCTGAAGAGGGCGAATATGTGTTCACCGTAGAGGAAACCGACTCCCGCGAGCCGCGCACCTGCGATATCTTATTTACATCGGAAGAGTTCGGGATGTCCTGCACCATGACCGTTATCCAGGAAGGGGTCACCTATTTCGAGGTGGATCCCGCCCAGTATAAGGTCGGGCCGGCCGGCGGCATCTTGAGCGTGATTCACAACAAGTGCCGCGACGTGCAGGTAGACCTTGAAAGCAAGCCGTGGATAAGGGAAGAGCGCACCATGCACACAGAGCGCAGGAGCGTATTCAGCGTGGATACCAACTTCACCGCCTCTTCTCGCCAAGTGGCACTGGTGCTCACCGGCAACGGCATCAGCGCCGATGTCGGCATAATTCAGGAGGCGGCGAAACTGGAAGTGGACGGGACAAGCCGCGATGTATCTTTCAACGGCGAACGCTTCACCATATTCTACACGTGCAACTTTGAGCCCGATTTTGACTTTGACTGCGACTGGATATCCGTATCCTTAAGCAGCGTGTCAGTGTCGTTTGATGTAGAGGCCAACACCACCGGCGTGGCCCGCACCGCCACTGCAATCCTCAGCGGTAACGCCTGGGGCCTGTCAGAGACGATTACCATCTCTCAGGAGGCCAATCCGGTGCTGGAGATTGATACCACAGATATTGCTGCAGAAAGCGACGGCGGCGACTTCTACGTGAACGTGGAGTGCAACGGCACCCCGCGCGCCGCAACCCTGGTGGACTGGGCCCGCTGCGAGGCCACGGACCAGCCGGGCGTGTTCTGCGTGCACGTCGATGCCAACAGTTCACCTCGCGACCGCGCCTGCTCAGTATTCTTCACAGGCGCCGGCCTGCAGAAGATTCTCACAGTGAATCAGAAGCTGTACCTCAACCAGAATTATTATTGCTCGCAGGACTTCTCTGCCGACCGGCAGGTGACACAGCTGCAGGCAGCCACCAAGGGGGCCGGCATCCCCATAATCCTCATGGGCGATGCGTTCAGCGACCGTCTGATAGCTGACGGCACCTACGACGATCTTATGCGCCAATCGGCCGATTTGCTCTTTTCCCTGGAGCCGTACTCCTCCTTCCGCGACCTGTTCAACGTATATTACGTGAATGTGGTTTCGCACAACGAGATTTATGCAAACGATTCCGCCACGGCGCTGCTCACCAAGTTCGGTGAGGGGACCGAGGTGAGCGGAGACGACCAGACGGTGCTCGCGATAGCCAATTCGGTGCTGGACGGACGCTACAGCGGCGATGCCAAGACCATGGCAAAGAACAACAAGCTGGTGGTGGTATTCATGAACGCCGAGGTTTATGCCGGCACCACATATTACTACACCAAGTCCGACATGGAGGGCGACTGGGGTATTGGCGATGCCATTGTGTACATGCCGCTCTGCACCAGCGAAGAACAGTTTGCGCAGGTACTTGTACACGAAGCGTGCGGCCACGGATTCGGCAAGCTGGAAGACGAGTACTTCTACAAAGCCCTTGGAACCATTCCTGCTGATGCCGTCTCCAGATACCGCGATTCCCAGCAGATGGGCTATTACCGCAATGTCGATTTCACCTCCGATCCCACACAGGTGCTGTGGGCCAAGTTCCTCAGCGACACCCGGTATCAATACGACAACCTGGGCGTTTTTGAAGGGGCCTGCGCATACACTCTTGGGGCATACCGCTCTACAGAAGACGGCATAATGCGCCACAATACAGGAGTGTTCAACGCTCCCTCCCGCGAGGCAATTTATTACCGCATGCACAAGCTCGCCTATGGCGACAGCTGGGAATACGACTTCGAGACGTTTGTCTCTTACGATGCAGTTAACCGCGGCAGCGCCCCCTCAAGCGGCGTAGTGAACCCCGTACGACAGTTACGCAGCCGCAGTCCCGAGCCCACGCCCCTGCATCGTCCCGTGATGGTTGTCAAATAATTTTTTTGCAGAAAGGAATTTTTTGTGTTCCTTTGCAGCGGGGGATTAGCTCAGTTGGCTAGAGCACCTGCTTTGCAAGCAGGGGGTCAAGGGTTCGACTCCCTTATTCTCCACAGATATTTTTTCTAAAAACCCCTTCTAGTACATTCTGAAGGGGTTTTTTCTTGTTTCTGGACTCAAAAAAATGCACCAAGTGACCAGACTGTCCAATTTTGGTGGGTTTTGGGGAGATGTTTTTATTTGCCAAATATTGATAGAAGGTCTTTATTAGTAAGACCTGTCACAAGTATGTGCTGGCAATCAAATTCTGTTTTCTTCTCTTTGGGTATTCTGTCAATAAAGGTTTGAAAATCTAATTGGCTAAGTTTTCCAGGAAATAAATCTGGTATTACAACCAATGCTCTGTCACATTGGACCTCTTTATCATCATTATTAAATGACATTTGGGGAGTATAAGGAAGAATAAACTCACCATCTGAAATGCCCACATACATAGAAACAATCTCTCTTTTTAGAGAACAAAAAATGGGGCAAGAGTAGAATGCTCCTATCTGCTGTTTCTCATTCAGATACTGGCTGAAGGCTTGGTAATTCTCAGAATAATTTTGAAGTTGTGTTACAGTGACACATATGGGAAGAGTGGCACAGAAAAGAGTGACATCATCTACATACACTTTTGAAGCATTGCCAAGAAAACTCTTGTTCATGGAAATATCATATTCTTCCATATGTTCTATTTCAGATAAAGCAACCTTGGTATCTTCAACTGTTATACTATCTGATTTCCATAAAGAAGCTATCCTTCTTGACACTTTGTAAAGCATCTGAATATCTTCTTTGGTACAAGGAAGAGGGAGTGCCAGATGAATAGTGTTCTTATTATTCTCAACAACCTGCACACCTCTTCCAATGCAGTTCCCATCATATATAAATGTGAAACGGGATTCACTCTTATGATCTGTCATCCTCATATGCTCATCCAGATATGATACTTTATAAGTACTATCACCAATGATGTCAGCAAGGCTCAGGCTCTTTTTGAATAATCTTGAATTGTAAATGAATACTTCTCTGGCCATAATAGGAATACTTTACACAAAGATAACCACTTGTACAAAGTGCAGCAAAAAAGCTCATTTTTCCTGGTGCATTTTTACCCCTAAAAAGTTGCACCAGGATGAGAAAAGTACTAAATCTTGCATAAAAACACACAAGGGAACCCTTCTGTTAATAGCTATATAAATTGCATTAACCCAGTCATTTACAATGCAATACACACTGATGCATAGTAATGAACAAGAAGGGGAAAAACTTAACTAAACTCCCTTATTCTCCACAAAAAGCCGCCTTTAAAGGGCGGCTATTTTTTTGTGGAGAATAAGGGAGTCTTTCGGCCCTTCGGGCCGCGACTCCTATATCTACCCACCCCCCACACCCCCCTCCCGTGGGGATGGGGGCTTGAGGTGTCGGTGTAACCTACCAGCAATGTACGTGGCTTATACCTCCTTGGGTTCGGGACACTTTCTCCTCTTCTGCGTGTCGGTGAATCGTGTCCTACTCTTTCCTTTCTTATTCTATTTCTCTGTTTTAGAACGGTAACGGATACTGGGAGGGCCAGTCGGGGACACCTTCGTAACTGAATTCGGGGACACCCTCGCGCTTGAACCAAGGTCCGGACGGGGTTGTAGGCCAATAAAAGTTAGATTTGCAAAGCCTTTGCATTTATAATACAAAGACCTCTTAATATGAAGAAGATATCTGTTTTCCTGTTGACGCTGCTTGTGGCGGTATTCTGCGTTTCGTGCGAGAAACTGGGCATAGACACAAACCCTTACAAACAACTTGAGCTGACCACCAAGTCGGCGGCACTGGCAAGCCAGAGCGGCGATTTTGCCTTCAAATTCATAGACCGGGTAAACGATGCAACCGACGGCGATTTCTTTATCTCGCCCCTCAGCATGCAGTTCCTGCTGGGAATGGTCCTGAACGGCGCTGACGGCCAGACAGAGAAGGAGATTTGCAGTGTCCTGGGATATGATGTTGGCGATGTGGCCGCAGTGAACGAGTACTGCCTGTCGCTGCTCAAACAGCTGCCCGATCTGGACAAGAAAACAAAGCTGGACATAGCAAATGCGGTGGTTATGAACCAGAGATACTCTCTTCTGGACTCTTACAAGAGCGCTGTGAAGAAATCGTACGATGCAGAGCTCTTCAGTCTGGACTTCTCAGATGCCATAGGTGCCGCCAACAAAATCAACAAGTGGTGTTCGAGGAACACCAATGGACTCATCCCCAAGATTGTAGATAAAGTAGAGGCCAACGATATAGTGTATCTGATAAATGCCCTGTACTTCAAGAGCCAGTGGGCGGAGAAATTCTCTAAGAGCAACACCGCTTCTGAGCCTTTCACAAAGGAAGACGGTTCCCAGCGGGATGTCCAGATGATGAAGCTTAATAAAGGTTTCTCTTATCAGGAAAATGATATCATCCGCGCCGTGCGGCTTCCTTATGGTAACGGGGCCTATGCAATGACGGTTATCCTTCCCGTAGAGGGCAAGACTCTGGATAATGTGGTGGATTACCTCACAGCAGAATCGTGGCAGTTTTTTTTACGCACCATGGTCCATTGCAGCGTGGATTTGTGGCTGCCCAAATTCGAGTCCAAATTTGAAATAAAGCTGAACGAGATTCTCGCAGCAATGGGAATGCCCTCTGCTTTCAACGCTATGGCCAATTTCAGCGCAATGTCAGAAACTCCCATGTTCCTCAGTCTTGTACAGCAGAATGCTGTTATTAAAGTGGATGAAGAGGGTACTGAAGCTGCGGCAATATCTTTTGCTGTGGGGAAAGAAATGGCTGCAGCGCCCGGCGACCGTGTAGTCTTCCACGCAGACCACCCCTTCCTCTACCTCATCAGCGAATCCAGCACCGGCGCCATCCTCTTTGCCGGCAAGTATACCGGACGGATATAGCTGAATTAGCGGAGTCTATCTGTCATCATAGTGCCCATAGGCAGACAGCACATCCACCTTTACAACGGTCTCTTCTATCTCGTAGATTAGTCTGTGTTTTAGAGAGATTCGCCGAGACCACTGTCCGATTCTACCTCCAGAAAGGGGCTCTGGTTTTCCAGTTCCAGTTCTGGGATGTTCCTGTAGTTCTACCAACATCTTTCCTGCTTTTCTGAATGCGGCAGGTTCTGACTTCTTCAGTTTAGATAAATCCTCAAGTGCTTGAGGCGCAAATTCAAGGGTATACATTTACAGATTTGCCAACAAAACATCCAACTCCTCCTTACTCGATACAGAAGTACCTTTACCTTCTGCAATACTCTTTCGTGCTTCATCAATGCGGGCGAAGAACTCCTTCTTGCTGACAAGGCTATCATCCTCCGTTACGGGCACAATCTTGAAACTACCCGTGCGGGACGTCAAGATTACGCTCTCCCCACCGGCAGCCAAACCAAGATACTTACTCTGGTTTGATCTGAAATCTCGTATGCTAACAACAGTCATAATGAATAACTTTTTGCAAATATAATGAATACCATTTTGGTATCCAAATTTTATGCTATATAAACGCAAAGGAACTAAAAAATGTGACCAAAAGTGACCGAATCTGGCTTGTGTCTCGGATGGAAATCTGACCCTTACTTGGTCAGAAGCCGAGCTCGCGGGCTTTGGCCATCATCTCGGCGGTGTTCTTGGCGTCGAACTTGGCGATCAGACGCTGGCGGCGCCACTTTATGGTCTGTTCTGTGAGACATAGGCGCTGGGCTATCTCTTTGCTGGTCATGCCGGCGGAGAGCATCGGCAGGATTTCTGCCTCGCGTTCTGTGAGAACGGGCCTCTGCTGGACACCCTTTCCGCTTTGCGGAGTATTCTGAATATCTTCCAGAGCTTCTTCTATCGCCTCGTCCGCAGCTGCGTTCTGCCGCTTCAGTCGCAATGTGCGACGGGTGATTATCAGCAGGCACAGCAGCGCCAGAACCAGAACTCCGAGAGCAGCTGCCAGCAGTGTCCGCTGCCTTTTCTGGGCCTTCAGCGCCTGTCCCATGATATCCAGCGTGGCAATCCGGTCACTGTATTCCTGATCTTCGTGATTTGAGTAGTATTCATCCGCCTCGCGCAGGTACTGGAGGGCTTTTGTGACCTTGCCCTGACGCATATACAGCGCGCCAAGGCCCAGTTTGGGGGATGCCACCCATAGCGAATCGCCCGCCTCCGTGGCGTAGCGGATGGAAGTCTGGTAGCACTCCACCGCCTTGCTGTCATTGCCCGCCTCTGCTTGGATATCGCCCATGTTATGCCAGAGTATGGCGCTGCTGGTTTTCCAGCCGTATCGGTCAAAGATTTCACCCGCCTTGGAATAATACTCCATCGCTTGCGGCAGGGAGTCGATTTCGTAATACAGATTGCCGATATTGCCGTAAAGGCTGGATGCCGCATCGTCTATCTTCTCCTGAGGATAGCCCTCCGGATTGTCGGGACCTGCCTCGCCCGCCGCCATCCGCTGCAGATAGCCCAGCGCCAGCCGGTAGTAAACGATGGTGCTGTCGTATCGTTCTTTATTGTAGTGCAGCTGGCCCATGAACTTGGCAGCCAGATACGGCTGGTAAAGCGATTCCAGCTCGTTTCCGAGGTTATACGTACGGCGGGCGGCGTACATCGCCCTGTCGGGATTAATCCGCTCATAACCGTACATCAGGTTTGAAAATGCCAGACACACATCGGCTTTTGTCTCGTATGGGGCGGTCGCCAGGCGTTCCGGCGTCCATCCGGCCACCACATTCTCCAGCGAATCCAGCTTTCGGTCGCGGTGGTCGTTGTATTGGGCGTGCGCTGCAGTGGCGCAAATCATCAGCAGAATCGGTAAAGACAGCAAGCGTTTCATATCACCAAAGTTAGTAAAAATGGCGCCTTTGCGGCCTTTTCTGTGACGAAATTCCTGTTTCCGCCGCTCATATTTATACTTTTGTATAAGTCTGATTTCAAATGTATTGGCGAACTTTGATTCCGAAAATGCTGTGACGGAATGGAAGATTATATCAACAATGAAATAGTGCTGTCTGAGAAAGAGGCGCGGGTGCTGAGGTTGATGGCAGACGGCAAGAAGAGCACAGAAATCGCAGAACAGATGAGCCTGAGCCTGCCCGCCATCAAATGGTACCGGCAGCGGCTCAAAATCAAATTCAACGCCGCCACCACTGCCGAGCTGATTCACAAGGCAACGGAACAGAAAATCCTGTAGAAAACATCAAAAACGACAGATATGAAAAAGATTACATTCATCCTTATGTGTGTGGCCGCGCTTGCATTGGTCTCCTGCGGCGGCAATTCCAACAAAAAGGCCGACTCCGGCAAGGAGGCTTCAGTAAAGGCTTCCGAGGCGGTGGATCTGGGTCTGAGCGTAAAATGGGCAAAGACCAACCTGGGCGCCAAGACACCTTCCGACCCCGGCAATTTCTACGCATGGGGCGAGACCAAATCCAAGAAGGATTTCAGCGATGAGACCTACGCCTTTAAGGATGGCTACAAATACAAAAAGTACACTACAGACGACAATGAAGCCAGCAGCGGCACGGCCGACAAACTGATTGTGCTGCAAGGCGAAGACGATGCAGCAACCGCAGCACTTGGCAACGGATGGCGCATGCCCACCCGCGCAGAGGCGATGGAACTCTTTACCAAATGTACCTTCAGCTACGACAAGCCGGGCCTTGTGACCGTCACCGGCCCCAACGGCAACAGCATAGACTTCCCCAAGACCGGTTACTATTACGGAACAAGCCTCAAGGAAGAGAACTACCCCTGGTGCTGGACCTCTTCAATGGCGCTGCAGGTAGGCACCCCTGCCGATTGCGAAGACGCCCTTGAGTGGCACGACCGCCGTCGCGGCGATGTAATGCGCTTCGGGCACACCGACTGCTACAGTTTTCCCCGTGAAAACGGCTTTCCTATCCGTCCTGTAAAAGAATAAGTTATGAAAAAGATAATACTGATTGCAGTAGCGCTGCTGGCCATGGGGCTGACCTCTTATGCGCAGACCCCCAACCCCTACACTTATAACGATATCCCCGACGTTGCACTGGATGTGCCTCTGGGCCTTCCCGCACACGATGAAGGGGAGAAACCCGCTTTGCAGAAACCCCGGCCGCAGGTCTCATTCTGCGCATATCGCATCGGCAATCACGGCACTCCCGCCAAGGTGTTCTACAACGCAGCCAACAAGCGTCAGTTCAGCGTATCCTGCAGTGTAGACCCCGAAACGGGCGAGAACAAGATTGTAAAGATTCTATCCATACCGGACAGCCTGGCGATGTACAAGATAGACGATGCAACCCGCACCATCATCAAACTGCCTGCAGAAGGGATGCAGGCGCTGAACAACGTGGATGTCAAAAGCCGGAAAGACGACGTGTCAGAGGTGGATATGGTCTATGCCTGCGACCGCTGGTGCTACATGAAAACGGTCATCACCACAGAACTGTTCTCAGGCCCATATGGCTCATCAGAAGAACAATCCAGCCGCACCACCTACACTGACCCCGAGACGGGGATCATGCTCTGCGAAGATGCCAGCGGCGTAATCAATTATCTACGCAACATTCATCTAGGCGTTCCGTATCCGGAAGTATTCGAACTGCCGAAAGGATACAAACTGATTGTGCAGGATTTCTCCGCCGGCCTCAAGGCTCAGCAGCAGTTTGAAGAGCAAATGAAGGCGCGCTACGAGAAGCTGCAGAACAAGAACTCCGACGGCTCCCGCGAAGAGATGCGAGATAAGATAGATGAGGGCGCCGCCGCCCTTGAGCAGTTCCTGAATAAGTTCAAGACCAAGTAACTACACTCCGCCGAAGGCGCTGTAGCCGCCGTCTACCGGGATGATGACGCCGGTGACAAAGTTGCTGATGTCGCTCAGCAGGTAGAGCATGGTGCCCACAATCTCCTCCGGTTCGCCAAAGCGGTGGACGGGGGTGTTGGCTATTATCTTCTTGCCGCGCGGCTTGAGGGCGCCGGTGGCTTCGTCGGTGAGCAAGAATCTGTTCTGGTCTGTGAGGAAGAAGCCGGGGGCGATGGCGTTGCAGCGGACGCCCATCGGTGCCACGTGCACCGCGAACCACTGGGTGAAGTTGTTGATTGCACCCTTGGCGGCGGAGTATGCAGGAATCTTGGTGAGCGGACGCACGGAGTTCATGCTGGAGATATTCAGCACAGCTCCTTTACCGGCCTCCACCATATCGCGGCTGAACACCATTGTGGCGAGCACAGTGCCCTGGAAGTTAATGTCGAACACCTTGCCGAAGCCAGCCAGATCCAGACCGTAGAAAGAGTCGGGGATATCTGCCGCAGAAGTCATCTGCTCTACTTTGCTGGTAGCTTCCGGGGCATTGCCGCCGGCGCAGTTTACAAGGATATCCACCTTGCCCAGCTGCTCATGAACAATCTCCAGCGCCTTTTCCAGCGCAGCTTTGTCCGTTACGCCGGCACTTATGCCGATACATTTGATGTCGAATTCCTTGCTGATTTCTGCTGCCAGAGGGGATTCCCCGGCCTTGCGGCTGATTACCGCCAGGTTCACTCCGGCCGACGCCAGGCCGCGGCAGAGCTGGAGTCCGATGACCCCGAAGCCGCCGGTTATCACGCAGGTGCGCCCTTTCAAATCGTCAAAACTGTATTTCATGGTGCTAAGCATTATAGGTTCCAGAAGTGGTGTCGCCGCCGTGGCCGGTCCAGTTGGTGTGGAAGAATTCGCCGCTGGGTCGGTCTGTGCGCTCATATGTGTGGGCGCCAAAGTAGTCGCGTTGTGCCTGCAGCAGGTTGGCCGGCAAGCGTTCGCTGCGGTAGCCGTCGTAATAAGAGAGGGCTGCGGAAAGCGTCGGAACTGGGATTCCGCTCTCCACGGCGCTGGCGATTACACGCCGCCAGCCGTCCTGTGCCGCAGCCATCTTATCTGCGAAATAGGGCGCGAGCATTATGTTGGCCAGCGCCGGGTCGGTATCAAACGCCTCCTTTATCTTGCCCAAAAAGACGCTGCGGATTATGCAGCCGCCCCTCCACATCAGGGCGATGTTGCCGTAATTCAGGCTCCAGCCGTTCTCTGCGGCCGCCGCGCGCATCAGCGAGAAGCCCTGCGCATAGGAGACCACCTTGGAGGCGAAAAGCGCCTGCTGCAAATCTGCCAGAAATGCCTTGGCATCGCCGTCGAAACGCCTGGTAGCGGGACCTGCGAGCACCTTGGAAGCCGCTACGCGCTCTTCTTTCTGTGCCGACAGGCTGCGGGCGAACACGCTTTCCGTTATCAGCGTGAGCGGAATGCCGGCGTCCAGTGCCGATTCTGCAGTCCACTTGCCGGTACCTTTCTGACCGGCAGCGTCAAGAATGTAGTCCAGCACATATTTGCCCTCATCATCTTTCTTGGCAAGGATGTCACGGGTGATTTCTATCAGGTAACTGTCCAGATCGCCCCTGTTCCACTCTGCAAAGGTCTCGCTCATCTGCTGGTTGGACATGCCCAGACACTCCTTCATTATCTGATAGCACTCGCATATCAGCTGGATGTCACCGTATTCGATGCCGTTGTGCACC
>JAGCVS010000022.1 GCA_017962235.1 Bacteroidales bacterium
AAAAAGCTCTTCGTCGACGTATTCCGTAGGAGAGATTCCACTGCAATACGGCGTCTCCGGCAGCGGCGCACGCACGTACAGCGTTCCTATTTATACGGCTCCGGATATAAAGTACGCTCCGTCCCTTTCTCTGGTATATAACAGCCAGGGAGGCCATGGTTACGGCGGTTATGGCTCGTATTTGGGAACAAACTCAAATTAATACGCTTGGGCTGGAAAACTTATTGAACAGAATCAATTCAATCGCCCCAAGATATTGGGATAAATATGGAATAAAACCATGAAACAATTTGTAAAAAGAGGAACTATACTTAAAGCTTCTTTGGAAGACGGGACTGTCCGTTTCTTCCAGTTCGTCGGGCAAGATTCCTCAGACCTTAATGGGGATGTGATACGGATTTTTGCACGTCACTATGATGGCGCGACATCCGTGGCGGCTACGGATATTGTTAACGATGCTGTAGAGTGCTATATGCACACGATTGTCTCCGTTGGACTCGAATTGGGTCTTTGGGAACAATATGCCGACATAGCAGACGTGGGGAATCTGGATATTTATTTTAGGACCAGTGAGGATTTTATGTCAGCGCCAGGTCCATCCTTCGTGTCTCACAAATGGGTCGTCTGGAAAATGAACGGCGAACGCAATTTTGTGGGCACGTTGCCCGTGGAGTACAGGTCGGCGGATCTTGGTGGCGTTTATGCACCCAAGCACGTGCTGTATCGTTTAAGCACAGGACAAATTCCTGATAAGTTTTATCCCGGCTACTAAAGCAGCAAAGGAATAGTAGCAGATAAAGGATAAGTATGATTAACAACAAGACACGTATGAGTAAAAACAATTAAAACTATGAAACGGATCTTATCAGCAATCTTTACACTGTCATTTCTGTTTGCGTCCTGTAATTCTTTAGAGGAAGCAGGAGATGACACAGCCCTTTCGGGCGAAACCAATTATGGCAATGAAGACGTACAGGCCGAGGAAGTTGTGCCTGTGACAAACATCATTATCAATCCATCAGAAGCAACGCTTATGATTGGGGCTAAAGTACAATTCAATATTTCCGTAGAGCCAGATAATGCTACGGATATGAGCGTTACTTGGACTATAGGCGATGAAACGATAGCGACAATTGAAGATGGTCTTCTGACCGCTGTGGGTGTTGGCGAAACAGAAGTGGCAGTTACGTCTAACGACGGAGGCGCGACTTCAATATGTGCTGTTACGGTTATTTCCGATAAGATTAATGCGGTGGATATGGGCCTGTCTGTGCTGTGGGCAGACAGAAATGTGGGGGCGGATTCCCCAGAGGCCACCGGGGAACACTATATGTGGGGCGAAATCGAACCATATAATGGCGACCCGTGGGACCTGTCGGATTCGTTTATGGATTATTACAAGAAGAAATACGAAAGAGACAAATATAACGGTACGAATCTGTATTTGGACAAAGAGGATGATGTGGCATACATAAAATATGGCGGCAAGTGGAGGCTGCCTAGCAAAAGCGAGATGGACGAATTGCTGGCCACGAGGGACAACCCAGATTATCAATGGTCCTTTGTGGAAGAATCATCAGCTTATTTTGCGGGTAGCAGGAAGATTCTTTACAGAGGGTGGTGGATTAATTACTTGAAAAACGGAAATCGTATCTTCCTGCCGACGACGGAGTCATTTCCAAATTATTGGACCGCCACTTGTTACGCATATTTCACTGGTAAAGCGTACTCTATGTTCTGTTTTTTTACAGATTGTCCGTCCATGTGGGGAATCGGCTCCACATATCGATATGCGGAATCGTCTATAAGACCAGTGTATGGGGATCCCATAAGAGTTGAAGGAATAAGCATGGAGGAGACAAAAGTCACCATGAAAATGTATGTTGGAGATGAGTCTGTTCCCTTGAACGTATCATTATCGCCGAAGAATGCCTTTGAGCAGGGCATCATCTGGAGCAGTTCCAATCCCACAGTCGTATCTGTGCATAACGGTTACGTTAGAAGAGAGTCTCCAGGCACCGCCATCATCACCGCAACATCCGCTGACGGCGGCTTCACGGCAACGTGTGAGGTGACAGTAGAAGACACCATTTTTTAACACGTATTCCTTGTCAGATGAACCGAATACAATATGTGGCCCTTATTTATTTTTCGTTGGTGACTATATGTTCTTGCGGCGACTTATTCCAGTCTTCTCCAAAGTATCCGCTGGAGGGAAATTGGGGGATGGTCTCCGGAGCCATAAAGCACGGCGGGACGTACTCGGAGCTGCCAAAAACGGGTACGTACTATAAAGTTATAGAATTAAACCAAAACGGAACTTTTGAGGAAACTTGCGGAGACTATACCGCAAAGGGCACATACGTGGTGGAAGGCAGTCAGACCATATCATACAGCTATACGGATGTGTCCGGCAGCGGCCCCTCATACTTTGCCATGCACGATTCCGGATCATGGATGTATCGGTTCTGGGATGAGAACACCATAACAATCTATGATTATACATCGCAGTTAGAAGTGTCCATGACCTTTATCAGGATGAGTCAAGAAGAAGTGGATAGCTTAACGGCAGAAAAAACCAACGGTCCGATCGCGGTTACCGCAGAACACGTTTTTGATATAACACACCAGGCGGGCTCATATTATAACATTTATCTGCTCAACCCCAGGCTGTACGCATCAGATGGTCCGAGTATAATTTCAAATCCATTTAGACTAATTGAGCCAAGATTACATATCTGTACAGATCTGGGGTGTGACGTGCTGTGTTTTATGCCAATCTATCGCGAAGGTAAGAATCAGGCCAAAGGGTCGCCGTATTGTGTAGCCGGGTTCAGAGAGGTGGACCCGGCCTATGGTGATTTGTCGCAGTTGAGGCAGCTGGTGGCACAAGCACACAATAAAGGGATGAAGGTGATGTTCGACTGGGTGGCAAATCATACGGCGTGGGATTGTTTGTGGATTGAAGACCATCCTGAGTGGTATGAGAAGGATGCTTCCGGCAATATTGTTTCACCTGATGCAGAAGAAAAGTGGTCTGATGTCGCTCAACTGGATTACGCAAACAGAGATTTATGGGAAGAAATGACCGATGCGATGCTGTATTGGATTAATACGTTGGATATTGATGGGTATCGCTGCATATATTCACGGGGGCCATCATCGGGCGGCACAACCGATTATGATTTGTTTTGGAAATATGCAATTAATGCAATCAGAAAGCAAAAGCCCGGTTTTATCATGCTGGCGGATGGTGATGACGAAAAATTGTATGACTGCGGCTTTGATATCGTTTATTCAAGTATGGCAAGGTTAAACTTGATAGATGCACATAAGAATAAGGACATCAAGCCATTCTTGCAAAGTGTTTTTGCTGAGATAGCCCAGTGTCCGGAGGGACATTCCAGATTGTTCTTCGTTACGGATCAGGAGGCCGCGGCTATTTCTTCTCCTGTTCAGGACTTTATGACTCAGAGTGCCGCAAGGATGGCATTTCTCATGGTGCGAAGCCTTCCTGCCTCCAACCTTTTTTACGGATCTCAGGAGATAGCATACCCGTCGCCGATTGATTATAGTTCTTTTTTAGAGATAAAATGGAACGAGAATGTGTCATATCAACAGTTCTTTAATGATTTGTTAAAATCACTTGACTATCGCCGCAGAGACGAAAACGGAAATTTACGCCCAGTATCTGTTTGGGCAGCTGGCCCCGTTGCAATATTGGCATTTGGTGAGAAATTGGGCGTGGCAATCAATATATCGTCCTCCAAAGTAACTGTACGGATGCCAAAAGGAGCTCATCCTTTGTACCTTGAGTCTTTTACCATGGTCCCCGAAAGCATCATGAGTTTTTCTATGTAAATCGTAAATTTTCCGTCGCAAAATCACATTTTCGGAAAAGATTTCGCCCCAAAAATCACATTTTGGAGAAAGTCGTTGGAAAAAGTGCGCCACGATGCTTCAACATTTTGAGTGGACCTCGTTATGTTTCGTTCGCGAATGCATTTAATAGATAAAAGCAAGAAATGCGTATGAAACGTTTGATTTCTTTAGTGGCCGCGTTGGTTATTTGTGCGGCAGTGGCGCCTCTGGCAGAGGCTGGTAATGGTCATTTTCAGGGTTTGGTAAAGGGCAGCGGTCCCAGTATCGGCTGGGGTCGGCACTATACATCGGACATATCGCTAGGCTGGCGCTTTGATCAGGGCAATTATCTGGGCGCCGCCACAGGTATGCATTATGTATGGCATCCGCAGAAGACCGAGGCGGGTCCGGTTGTGGAGAATGGCCCAATGAACATGATACCGCTTTATGCAGATTATATCCATTATTTCAGGCTGGGGAAAACGCATAGTTCTTTCTTTCTTGGAATGGAGGCGGGCGGTACATATGAGATAGGCGCGCCTAAGTGCACCAAGGTGTGGCATCATGCGCTGCGGCCGTACCTCAGCCCCAAGCTCGGGGTTGATTTGGGGCTTGGCAGCAAATTGGGCGTTTCTCTTGGCGTGAACTTCATCGCCGTTCCTCAGGCCAGCGACAGCGAGTATATGCTGAACCCGTCGCTTGCAATCCGGTTCTAAAAGCTGGGGTTATTTTTTCAGGCGGAAGATGGCGCAGTCGCCGGGGTCGAGGTGGCGGTTGGCGCTGCGGCCCGGGATGTTGATTATGGAGCCGTCGGCGTAGACCTGGGCCACATCTTTGGTGAAGGAGATGCTGTAGTCGAAGCCTTGCGTGTAGGTGCGGTTGACCATCATGACGTATTGCCAGTCGCCGTTCTCAAGAATTGATATCAGGGCGCCGTTGCCCTTGGTGTCGATTTTCTTGATGGGCTCCGGCAGGGGGTTGGGCATGGGGGTGACTCCCGGGGGAATCTCGTTGCCAACGTGGTATACCATTTTCTTTTTGCAGCCCACAAAGATGCCGGCGCGGGCCTGGATCTCTTTGTTCATCTCCTTTACCAGCTTGTAGACATCGGTGCGGGTGCCGTCTTCTGTGATGGGGGCGTCGTGGAAGTCCCAGGTGCCGGGGGTGGGGCACCAGTAGGTGAAGTATTGCAGGCACTGGGCGCCGTATGCCAGGTCGGTATAAAGTTGCAGGCGCAGGGAGGCCTGTGCGGCGACGGGGTAGGGTTTGTGGGCCGTGGATAGGGTGAAGGCCCACATGGGCAGGCCGGCGGCCTCCGCTTCACGCGAGATTATCTCCAGGTTCTGCCACCACAATTCGCGCACGTAGCCGTTTTCAAGCACGGGGTAGAAGTCGAAGGAGACCATGGTGGTCTTAACGGTTTTGGTGAACAGCTTCACGTGCTCTTCATATGTGGAGCCCAGAACGTCTTCCGACACATAGTTGGGGAAGAGGTTGAGGTATATTTCGTGGTTGGGGTCCACGGCGCGGATGCGGTCTGCCCATTCTCCCAGAGCGGGGAGGTCATCGTTGGTGGGCTCGTCGCGCAGGAAGTAGCCGCACAGGGCGGGGTGGTCCTTGACCTGTTTTACCACGTTCTCCGTATCGGTGTCCAGGCCGGGGGCCATGAACATCACCTTGATGCCGGCCTGCTGTGCCAGATCAAGCGACTGCAGGGCGTCCTGCATGGAGTAGATGTGCGAGAAGTTTATGGTGAAGCCCGCCTTCTTGAGCTCCTGATATCGGTCCAGGGTGGCGTATGCCGGGGGAATGCTGTACCAGGCCAGTATCGGCATTTCTGCCTCCTCTACATATTCTGTGGTGTTGACGGGGGTTACGGGTGTGGTGTGTTCGCCGGGGGTGTCGGGGGTGGGCGTGTCTCCGCCGCAACTTGTCGAAAGGATGAAGCAGAGAATAAAAGAAAGGGCAGCTTTGAAGAGGTTCATATCTCGGTGATAATTTTCCCCAAAGGTATAAAAAGCAAGGGAACGACGCAACGCCCCGTCAGGGTCAGTCTGCGTTGTAGCGGGTCAGGATGTCCATATGGACCAGATTATCGCGGCGGGCGGGGCGCTTTTTCAGGGTGATGAATTCAGACAGGGTCTGGATGGCCTGGGCGAGCTGCTGGTCGGGATGCTGGGCTATCAGCATTGTGACGCACCCCTTCTTGAGTGCGGCGACATTGGCGTCCAGATTGTCGAACCCTACCACGCGGAGACCCTCCACGTAGTTCTTCTCGATGAACGGGGCGACCAGGTAGATGCGGGAGTTGAACATCACCAGGTTGCGGACTTCGGGATGTGCGGAGTGGAATTCTGAGAGTTGAGAGTCGATTCTCTCGGGGTGGGTGGGGTCTATGAACAGATAGTGGATCTTGCAGTCGGGGCAATTTTCCAGCATATAGTCCAGGAAACCGGTTCGGCGGTGCATATTGGGGTCGTAGCGGTCTTCGTCGTTGCGGCGGATGCGGACAATCAGCACGCTCTGGATCCGGTGGCCCTGGGTCAGCAGGTCGGCGCACAGATGGCCGCTCTGCACCATCGGCATACCGAAATATGCCAGATAGTTCTCTTCTTCGAGTTTGGAATCGACGTAGGCGTAGGGTATCTGCGCCGCGGCCAACTCGCCCACGAGGGCCAGGGACTCGCTTTTGTACATAGGGGCCAGGACCACGCCGTCGGGCTTCATTTCCAGAACCCTGCGGCAGGCGGCCGAGAAAGACGCTCCGTCGTACTGGTCATAGCCGACGTGCACTACGTTCATCCCGGAAGAGAGGGGAGTGGCCAGTTCCATGTCTATCCCGCGGCGGGAAATCTCCCAGAATTCGCCGGGGGCGGCATCAGGTATCAGCACCGCTATGGTGTACTGCTTGTTTGAGGCGAGCAGCGATGCGTACACATTGGGCTCGTAGCCCAGCTCTTCTATGACGCGCATCACCTTGTCGTAACTCTTTTTGGAAACTTCGCCGCGGTTGTGCAACACACGGTCAACGGTCCCCTTGGAGAGGCCGCTGCGGCGGGCGATGTCCAGTATGGTGATGTTCTCTTTCAAAGCAGCGTTTCAGTTTCCGACCACAAGTATAAGAAAAAAATCTTTTTCCGTGTACGATAACGAAACAATTATTTTTAAACAACATAAATTATTGAAAATTATTTCCGTTACCGTGCACGGAATTAAAAATTTTATTTATACATTTGTGAACTATGAGAAAATTGCAGTCATTATTCTTTGTCCTGATTGTGGCCCTGACCGCCTGCGGAGGCGCCTCCAAGGCAACAAAAGGGGAGGGTAGCGGTATCCCGACGCCAAGGATCCCCGCCCGCAGCGTGAGCCTCACTGACTTTGGCGGTGTGCCCGACGGCACCACCCTCAACACAGAAGCCTTTGCAAAAGCCATCGCCCATCTCTCGGGCAAAGGCGGCGGCCGCCTGAATGTGCCCGCCGGCATCTGGTTCACCGGCCCGATAGGCCTTGAAAGCAATATAGAGCTTCATTTGGACGACAATGCAATCATAGTTTTCAGTACAGACCAGGACCTGTATCCAATAATCAACACCAATTTCGAAGGGCTGGACGTGCGGCGCTGCCTGTCGCCTATCCACGCCGAGAATGCCCACGATATTGCCATCACCGGCGGCGGCATAATTGACGGCAGCGGCGACGCCTGGCGCGAGGTCAAGAAGCGCAAGGTCTCTTCTGACCAGTGGAAGGCCATCACCGCCCGCGGCGGCCTGGTGAGCGAAGACGGCAAGGTGTGGTATCCCGACGCGGGCTACGCCAAGGCCCGTGCCACTGCCGGCAGCCTGAACAAGCCTGCCGATTATCTGGACGAGAATGAAATCAAGACCTTCCTGAGGCCGGTGCTGGTGAGCCTTCGCGAATGCGAGAGGGTGCTGCTGGAGGGCTGCACTTTCCAGAACTCGCCCTGCTGGAATATCCACCCGCTCTGGTGCAAGGATGTTACCGTGAGGAATATAACCGTACGCAACCCCCACTACAGCGCCAACGGCGACGGCATAGACATTGACGGCTGCGAAAACGTGTTGCTGGAGGGCAGCAGCTTTGATGTGGGCGACGACGCCATCTGCATCAAGTCGGGCAAGGACGCCGACGGCCGCCGTCACGCGCGCGTGTGTCGCGATCTTATTATTAAAGACTGCACCGTATATCACGGCCACGGCGGAGTGGTGATTGGCAGCGAGATGTCGGGCGGCGTAGAGAATGTGGTTGTGAACCGCTGCAACTTTATAGGCACCGACGTGGGGCTGCGCTTCAAGAGCGCCCGCGGCCGCGGAGGCAAGGTGCACAATGTTGTATGCAGCGATATCTATATGAAGGATATCGTGACCTACGGGGTGATTTTCAACCTTTATTACGAGGGTGTCTCCGCCACCGAAATGAAGGCCAAAGGCACCTCCGATATCCGCCCGGTGGACGAGACCACCCCCGAGTTCTGCGATTTCAGCTTCAGCGGCATTACCTGTGCCGGGGCAAAGCAGGCCATCTATATCAACGGCCTGCCTGAGATGCCGGTGCGGGGTATTTCGTTCAGCAACAGCACCTTCACCGCACAGAGTGCAGTTGAAATCAACTTTGCCGAGGATGTCAATTTCCACAATGTCTATGTAAACGGAGAGCAGCTATGAGAAGATTAATGATAATGGCGGCCCTTGCCGCAATCTGGTCAATCGGTTGCTCTTTTACCACCGTCCATCTGATGGGCGACAGCACCATGGCAGAGAAGGACCTCTCCGGCGGCAACCCGGAGCGCGGCTGGGGGATGATGTTCCAGAACTTCCTGGACGACAGTGTCAAGGTCATCAATTATGCCCAGAACGGCCGCAGCACCAAGAGTTTCATAGACCGCGGCCTTTGGGACAAGGTCAAGGCTAATCTCAAGCCGGGCGACTGGCTGTTTATCCAGTTCGGCCATAACGATGCCAAGGATAGCGACCCCGAGCGCTACGCCGCTCCGTTCGGCGCTTATCAGGACAACCTGCGCCTGTTTGTGCGCACGGCCAAGTCTATGGGCGCCAGGCCGGTGCTGCTGACTCCCGTGGCGCGCCGCTGGTTCAAGGAGAATGGGCTGGACCGCAATTGCCACACCGACTATCCCGCCGCAATGGCGCAGGTGGCCCGCGAAGAGAATGTGCCGCTGCTGGACATCACCACCGCCACCCTGGACTGGCTGGAGGGTCTTGGCGACGAAGCGTCCAAACAGTATTTTATGATTTCTACGGGCAAGGACGATAACACCCACACCGTGGCCTCCGGCGCCCGCAAGGTCACCGAGATAATCTGCGAAAAGATCAAAGGGCAGCTGCCCGAGTTGGCCGGTCACCTGCGCCGCTACGACATAGTGGTGTCGCCCGACGGCCACGGCGATTTTGCCACTGTGCAGCAGGCCATAGATGCCGTGCCCGACTACAGCCACGAGCATATCACAACAATTTATATCCGCAAGGGCGTCTATAAAGAGAATGTCCACATCCCGCACTCCAAGTTCAGGATGCACATCAGCGGCGAAGATGCATGCGGCACCATAATCACCTTTGACAAAGCCGCCAAGCACAACTGGCCGCTGACCGGCTACCCTATAGGTACCAGCGGCAGCGCCACCATATACATCCACTCCAGCTACGTGACTTTCGAGAACCTGACGTTCGAGAATACGGCGGGAGAGGGCAAGGAGATTGGCCAGGCGGTGGCGGTGTTCACCGACGGTGACTTCCTGTTTTTCAAGAACTGCCGCTTCATAGGCAATCAGGACACTCTCTACACCTACGGCCGCTATGGCAAGGACGGGGGCATCAAGCGCAATTATTTCCTCGACTGCTACATAGAGGGGACCACCGATTTCATTTTCGGCCCCAGCATAGCCTATTTCGAGAATTGCACCATCCACTCCAAGAAGAACAGCTACGTGACGGCCGCCTCTACCCTCAAGGGTCAGAAATACGGCTATGTGTTCAAGAATTGCCGCCTGACAGCCGCGGAGGGCATCACCAAGTGCTACCTTGGCCGGCCGTGGGGGGCATACGCCAAGACGGTCTTCATAGACTGCGAGCTCGGGGGTCATATCCTTCCCGAAGGATGGCATGACTGGGAGAAGCCCGGCAAGCCCGACACCAAGAAGAATTCTTACTATGCAGAGTGGGGCAGTTACGGCCCCGGTGCCGAGGGGCCGCGCGTAAAGTGGGCCCGCAAACTCACTGCCCGCAAGGCGGCCGGGTACACCTTTGAGAAGGTGATGTACCAGGAGCAGGACGGCATCAAATGGAATCCATACGACAATAAATGAGAAAGACTGTTACCATAATCGTCGCCGCAATGCTTCTGGCGGCCTGTTCGCCCCGCATCCCGCTGTTCGAGGAGGTGGTGGCCAGCGAGATGGCGCGCAATCCCGAGGCCTCTTACATCGATGGCCAGCAGGGCAAGTTGAAGTGGAATTACACCACCGGCCTGGAGCTTGCCGCAATGCTGGACGTGTATCATACCAAGGCCTCCAACGAGGGGTTTGTGGATATGAACGACACGCTTATGCGTTATGTCGATGACTGGTACGATGCCATCATAGACGATAACGGGAACATCTACAAATACAAGAAATCCAACTATTCGCTGGACCATATATGCCCCGGCAGAACCCTGTTCACCCTGTATGATCTCACCGGCAAGGAGAAGTACCGCCGGACTATGGACACCCTTTACAGCCAGCTTAAGGGCCAGCCCCGCACAAAAGAGGGCGGCTTCTGGCACAAAAAGATCTATCCGGAGCAGATGTGGCTGGACGGCCTTTATATGGCGCAGCCCTTCTATGCCGAATATACCAAACGTTATGTGAAAGATCCCGAAGAGCGGGCGGCCAATTTTGCCGACATCGCAAATCAGTTCGTGCTGGTTGCAGAGTATACCTACGACCCCGCCACCGGCCTCTACCGCCACGCGTGGGATTCGTCGCACCGGATGTTCTGGTGCAACCCCGCCACCGGCCAGAGCGACCACGCCTGGGGACGCGCCCTGGGCTGGTATATGATGGCTTTGGTGGATGTGCTGCCGCTGCTGCCAGAAGACACTCCCGGCCGCGACCGTATGCTGGAGATTTATCGCAACCTGTGCGATATCCTTCCCGGATACGCCGATCCCAAGACCGGAATGTGGTACCAGGTGCTGGACCGCCCCGGAGCCGAGGGCAACTATGTGGAGGCGACCGCCAGCGCAATGTTCATCTATGCGATGGCCAAGGGCTGCCGCTTTGGATATGTGGCGTGCCGACCCTATGTAAAAAAGGTTTACAGAAAACTGAAAAAGACCTTCGTGACCCGTGAGGGAGGCCTTGTGAACCTGAACCGCTGCTGCGAAGTGGCCGGTCTGGGGGGCAAGGACAACCGCCGCGGCGACTACGACTATTATATCAACGAAAAAATCCGCAGCAACGACCCCAAGGGCATCGGTCCCCTGATCTGGGCTGCACTTGAGATAGAACAACCATATAAACGATGAACAGAAAGCTGATACGTTTTGTCATTATTATGCTGGCGCTGCTTGGCCTGAACGCCAAGTGCAACAAGCCGGCGGACCCGCAGGAAGAGAAGCTGGCGGCGCCCGAAGGCGTGACCTTGCACAGCGCCACCAAGACCTCGCTGACCTTCCAGTGGAATCCTGTGAACGGAGCCACCGCCTACGAGTGGAAAATCTCGGAAGGCGCAAAGCAGATCAACACCGGCACCGTGGCCAGGCGCAACGTGGTGGTAGAGGAGCTGACCGCCGGCACCCAGTATCAATTTACCGTTAGGGCAAAGAAAGACGACCAGACTTCCGAGTGGTCCAAGGCCCTGACGGCCTCCACCGAAGAAGACGAAACTCCCGGCCCCGGCCCCGACCCCGGGACGCCGACTATGGACTATGCCCAGTTCAATATGCCGGCCGATGAAGAGGATGGCGCCGTGCGTGCCTTCCCCGGCGCCGAAGGGTGCGGAATGTTCACCACCGGCGGCCGCGGCGGCGCGGTTTATCACGTCACCAACCTTAACGACAGTGGCGAGGGGTCGCTCCGATGGGCCGTGGGCCAGAAAGGCGCCAGGACTGTGGTCTTTGACGTGGCTGGCCGCATCCGCTTGAAATCCAATCTCAAGATAAAGAACGGCGACCTTACCATCGCGGGCCAGACGGCGCCCGGAGGCGGCATCTGCCTGTCCGACTATTCGGTTGAGGTCGACGCAGACAATGTGATAATCCGCTATGTCCGTTTCCGTATGGGCGACGAAGGCGCTGCCAACTATAAGGCCACTATGTCACAAGAGCAGTGGAATGCCCTTGGCTCCATTCCTATGGAAGATGCCGTCTGGGGGCGCGACCACAGCGATATAATCCTGGACCACTGCTCTATGAGCTGGTGCATAGACGAGGCGGCATCTTTCTATGACAACGACCGCTTCACCATGCAGTACTGCATTGTGGCAGAGAGTTTGAACAACTCCTTCCACCCCAAGGGTGCGCACGGCTACGGCGGCATCTGGGGCGGTCACGGAGCAAGCTTCTCCCACAACCTGATAGCCCACCACACTTCCCGTACGCCCCGCCTGTGCGGCAGCCGCTACACCGGCAAGCCCGAAAACGAGAAGGTGGAGCTGGTGAACAATGTGTTCTACAACTGGGGTCCCACCAACGGCGGCTATGCCGGCGAGGGAGGATTCTTCAACTTTATCAATAACTATTACAAGCCCGGCCCCAGTACCGCCACCAAGAAGGGTCTGGTGAGCAGGATTTTCTCTCCCAACGCCGACGACGGCAAGAATGCCAACACCAAGGGCACCTGGGGCAGCTTCTGGGCTGGCGGCAACGTGTTTGACACCGGCTGCGCCGCCCTCTCTGCAGAAGAGAAGACCCTGTGCGGCAACGTCAATGCCGACAACAAGGCGGGCATACAGCCCAACGGCACGGCTCCGGCTTCGGTATATGCTTCCGAGGCGTTTTATATTTCTGTGAACGGCAGCAAGGTAAAGGGCCAGACAGCCGCTGAGGCCTATGAGAGTGTCCTTTCGGGTGCCGGCGCCAGCCTCAGGCGCGACGCCGTGGACCAGCGCATCGTGGATGAGGTCCGCGGCGGCACGGCCACCTGCGGCAACAAGGGCATCATAGACACACAGGATCAGGCGGGCGGATGGCCCGAGTACAAGGCTTCCGCAGAGGAGCTGGCCAAGACTACCGACAGCGACGGCGACGGCATCCCCGACTGGTTTGAAGAGGAGGCGGGCCTCAGCAAGACTTCCAAGGCGGACGGCATAGCCAAGACCCTGGACAAATACGGCCGCTACACCAACCTTGAAATGTATTTACACTATATCATTATTAACAATTAAAATCAAAACAGTACCCTATGAAAAATCGAGCAAAGAAACTGTTTCTAGTTCTTTTATGCTTGGGCACTGCGTGGAGTCTGTCTGCACAGACAACCATTAAAGGTATCGTGACCGACGATGCCGGCGAGCCGCTGATCGGCGCCGGTGTGGTGGTTGAGGGCACGCAAACCGGTACAGTGACCGGTATTGACGGCGACTACACCCTCGAGGTCCCTGCCGAAGCAGTAAACCTGGTATTTTCGTTCATCGGGCTTGAGACTAAGACCGTTGCCATCGACGGCCGCACCCAGATCGACGTGGTCCTGGGAGCCGACCAGAACTATCTGGACGAAGTGGTCGTGGTGGGTTACGCCACAGTCAAGCGCCGTGACTTGCTCGGCTCCGTGTCCAGCGTGAGCAGCGACAAAATCACCGAGCAGCCTGTAAACAACATCAGCCAGGCCCTTTCCGGAAAGATGGCCGGCGTGTCCGTGACCACCACCGAGGGCGATCCTGATGCCGACATCAAGATACGCGTGCGCGGCGGCGGGTCCATCACCCAGGATAGCTCTCCATTGTACATCGTCGACGGATTTCCCGTTGAGTCCATCAGCGACATTCCATCTTCTGAAATCCAGTCCATTGACGTGCTCAAGGATGCTTTCTCCACCGCAATATATGGTAGCCGCGGCGCCAACGGCGTTGTAATCGTCACTACCAAGAGCGCCTCAAAGGGAGATAAAGTGGCCGTAAACCTCAACAGTTATTACGGTTTCAAGAAAATGGCCAACAAACAAGCCATTATCCCTATGAACTCCGAGAACTTTACAAAGTTCCAGTACGAGCTGGGCGTCCTCAGGGACAACCTCTCGTCGGTATACAACAACTACTTCGGTGACTTCTCCGATATTGACCTGTATACCGGACTGAAGACCAATGACTGGGTGGACCAGGTTTTTGGAGAAACCGGCACCACTTTCAGCACCGATGCTTCGGTTTCCGGAAGCGGCCAGGGCTATAACTGGACCCTCGGCTTTGCGCATCTGGACGAGAATGCAATTATGAAAGGTTCGGATTATGCACGTAACAACCTCAGCTTCAAAGGCCAGTTCAAAACCAGCGACCGCACCAAAGTGGATGTGAATGTCCGCTATTCCAAAGTGGATGTGCGCGGCGCCGGGGCAAACTCCCTGAACGACAAGTCGGGCAGCACCTCCAGCAACGGCCGTCTCAAGCACGCCATCATCTATCAGCCTATCCCTGTATCCTCTACGGCCGGCGATGACGATGACGAAGAGAGCCACGGCGATGCTGTGAATCCGCTGCTTGCGATAAAGGACAACGACAGCAAGCGCGTCCGTACTACTCTCAATGCTAATGCGGCCTTCAGCTGGGAGATTGTCGACAACCTCCTCTTGAAGGTCGACGGTGGCTTCGAAGATTATCGTCAGAATGACAACCGCTTCTACGGTATGTCTTCTTATGCGGTATATAACTTCTCCGGCACCGGCCCGCTTGTCAAGTACAACGACACGTTCCGCCGCAGATACCGCAACACCAATACCTTGCAATACAATTTCAAGGATGCGTTTACCAACAAGGACCACTCCCTTGACATTCTGCTGGGACAGGAGACAACCATCACAAAGAGCAACCTGCTGACTATGCAGTCCAGGGACCTGCCCGCTTTCTACGGTGCAGAGCTGGCCTGGAACTTCATCACTATGGGTACTCCCAACGAGGTTTCCAACGTCTACAATCCTGACGACAAGCTGGTGTCTTTCTTCACCCGCGTGAACTACGACTACAAGCATAAATATTCGTTCGGCGCCACGCTCCGTACCGACGGGTCCTCCAAATTCAGCCGTGGCAACCGTTGGGGCTATTTCCCCTCCGCAGCCGTTTCCTGGACCATTTCAAACGAAGATTTTATGGCCGGCACACACAACTGGCTGGACCAGCTCAAGATCCGTTACAGTTTCGGTACAGCCGGCAACAACAACATCCCGGGCGGTCAGTTGCTCAAGCAATACGAGGCCAAGGCCACATCTTCTTCTGCAAACTACTTCATCAGCACCGGCGATACCTTCCTGACGGCAGGTTCCGTAATGAACAATCCCGACCTTACCTGGGAGACAACCTATACCAATAATATCGGTTTGGACTTCAGCCTCTTCCAGGGCCGGCTCTCAGGTAGTATCGAGGTTTATCAAAACGACACCAAGGACCTGCTCATCGAATTCCCCATTACCGGTTCCGGCTATGCCACGCAATACCAGAATATCGGTTCTACCCGCAACCGCGGTGCAGAATTGACATTGAATGCCCCCATCGTAGCCAAGAAGGATTTTGGCCTGAATGTTTCGGCAAATATCTCCTTCAACAAAAACGAGGTTACTTCGCTGGGCGGTCTTAAAGAGAAAGTCAGCAGCTCGGGCTGGGCAGGAACCGAAATCAACAGGGATTATCTGGTTGAGGTCGGCCAGCCGATGGGCAACATCATAGGTTATGTCAGCGACGGATTCTACACTACCGACGATATGACCTGGAACGGCAGCAAATGGGTGCTCAACGAGGGAGTTGCAGATGCTTCTTCTCTGATCGGCAGCTCATTTATGCGCCCCGGTGCGCCCAAGTTCAAAAACTTTGACGACAATCCGGCAATTGATTTCAACGATATGAAGGTGATAGGAAATGCGCTGCCCGACTGGCAGGGCGGTTTCAGCCTCAGCGGTTATTTCAAGGGCTTCGATTTCAGCACTAACTTTAACTTTATGATTGGCAACGACGTATATAATGCCAACCGTATAGAATTCAACTCATCCCGTAAGTTCACCACGCTGCGCAACCTTTCCAATATGATGGATGTTGACAAGCGTTGGAGCAACATCAACTGGGAAACCGGCGAAGTTGAGAACGATGCCGAAAAGTTGAATGCAATGAACGCCGGCAAGACTATGTGGGCGCCTTTCGTCCAGAATGCCATATTGAGCAGCTGGGCAATCGAAGACGGCTCTTTCCTCCGCCTTCAGAGCGCAACCATCGGTTACACTCTGCCCCAGTCGCTTACCGACAAGGTCAACATCAAGAAGCTGCGTATATATGTTACCGGGACCAATCTGTTCTGCCTGACAAAATATTCGGGATATGACCCCGAAGTTGATACCAGACGCGACACCCCTCTGACTCCGGGTGTGGACTGCTCGGCTTATCCAAGAAGCAGGGGCTTTGTATTCGGTTTTAATCTTACCTTCTAATACGGACTGCAATATGAAAAATATATTCAAATATATGTTGATTGCGACTGTAGCCGTGTCTCTGATTTCCTGTGAGGATTTCCTTGATGTACAGTCTCCTTCTACCCAGGATGCAGCCACTGTGTTTGCAAATTATACTCTTGCTGAGCAGGAAGTATTCTCCATCCACACTTGTTTCAGTGCCACCAACAGCTACCGCGGCCGTTTCTTGCCGTGGTATGGATTCAATACCGATATCGAGTGGTATAATGCCGGTGGCGATGATGCCAAGACACAGCTGGTGGCATATAACCCCAATGTCAACGACGACCAGATGAACGGCTCCAGTTCCAGCAATCCTTTCTCCGACATCTACTCGGGCATCGAGCGCGCCAACCTCGCAATCGAGGGAATGGATTCTTTCGCCGACCTGGAGCACGATGCCGATTTGGCAGCCCTCTATGCCGAGGTGCTGACGCTCAGGGCAATGTTCTATTATGACCTGACCAAGGCGTGGGGTGATGTTCCGGCACGTTTCGAGCCCATCACTTCTACCACTATTTACAAACCCAAGGCAAGCAGGGACGAAATCTTCAAGCAGATTCTCTCCGATCTGAAAAAAGCCATCCCTATGCTGCCCTATCCCAATGCGGGAAGCACCGATATAGGACAATTGTCCAGCTATTCTGCAAAGAGCGTGGACCGTGTCAACAAGTGTTTCGCAGAAGGCCTGTATGCCCGCATAGCTTTGCAGGCGGCCGGATTCGCCCTGCGTCCCGACGACGGGCAGGTAGGAACGGGCGACCTGGGTACGGTCCGCCGGACCAACGATCCCGAACTTGACGCTGCGGTGCTTTATCCCAAGGCTCTTGAATACCTGAAAGACGCCATCACTTCCGGCACCTGCCATCTGATTCCTGACTACAAGACATTGTGGTACAATGTGAATAATTTCGATCTCAATGCCGGGAACGAACTCCTCTTCTGTATTCCTTTCGGCGGCAATGCCAACAACAAGGACCTTCGCGGCCGCTGGAATTACACCTTCGCAATGAGGGTAGAGAACAGCACCATCCTGGGCAATACGCACACCAAGGCTGGCGGTACCGCAGGTCCGACTCCCAACTTCTGGTTCAAGTACGATTCCAAAGACGTTCGTCGCGACGTAACCTGTGCAAACTGGTTCTGGTCTGAGGGTGCTCCCGCAGTAGCCGGCATCAACACCTGGTATTTTGGCAAGTTCCGTTTCGACTGGATGGTGGCCCGTCCTTTCACCGCCGGTGCAAATGACGACGGCATCAAGCCCGTTGTGATGAGATATGCGGATATCCTTCTGATGGCGGCAGAAATCGAAAATGAGCTCAACGGCCCTACCACCGACGCCAAGAACTGGCTGCTCGAAGTGCGCAGCCGCGCATTCCGCGGCAACGAGAGCGCAGCTGTCGATTATGTCAACTCCCTGGGCGGTAAAGAGGCCTTCTTCAATGCAATCGTAGACGAACGCGCATTCGAGTTCTGCGGCGAGTTCCTGCGCAAGGCCGATTTGATCCGCTGGAACAAACTCGGAAAAGCCCTCGAGGCAGAAAAGGCCGACCTTATCGCGCTCGCCTCTCTCAGCGGAGACTACGCCGCTTTGAGCGGAAACATCTGGTGGAAGGTAAATGAAGCCGGCGACGGAGTGGACATCTACGGTCTGCAGGACGGCGAGGTCGCAGCTCCTGCCGGAGATGGCTGGAAAGCCGTGGACGGCTACATCAGCCCTTCCAAGCTCAAGGACGAGAAGATAGGCTATCTCTATCTGAAAGATCCCGACTCCCGTCAGTTCTGGCCCATCTTCGACTATGTCGTGACCAACAGCCAGGATATTATCGTAAACGATTATGGTTATTAATGGAGACAATGATATGAAAAAAGCATTTAAATACTTTGCGCTGGTTTTGGTGTCTCTTCTCGCCTTCGCTTGTTCCCCGAACGAGATAGGAGAGATTACAGACATCGACTATAACCGCGTGTTGACTCCTATGAAGTTCACGGCGGAGGTGGTTCCGGCTACCGGCACCGACGTGGTTTTCTCCTGGCAGAAAATCAAGAATGCCGAGGGCTACGAGCTGGAAATCTACGAGCACAGCGAAACGCAGGCCGTGAATGAATACTCCGGAACGCCCGTGGCAAAATATAGCGTCGATGCAGAGCAGATACCGTTCACCGCATATAACCTGGAGGTTGACAAGACCTTCAAGGCCCGCGTGCGTGGCATCAGCTCCAAAATGACTGAGTCCAACTGGGCCAAGCTTGAGAAGACTTTTGCCACCTCGGCTGTCCGCAGTTCCCTGAATCCCGCTGTCACCGGGCGCAACACAAACGATGTCACAATAGCCTGGGACGACGCTTCTGACAAGGCAGACCTGACTTCCGTTATGGTCGAGCCCGTAGTGGCCCGTGAGGGAGATGCGCCCAGGACCGTGGCTCTCACCTCTGCCCAGATAAACGCGGCGAGCGCTACCGTCGGCGACCTTGCCGCCGGTCGTGAATACCGCTTCACTCTCCTCTTCGGCAAGGCCGGCAAACGCGGTTCCGTAACCGCTTGCACCCGTCCCGTCATCGATGGAACCCCCATAGCTGTATCTACCGGAGCGGAACTTCTGAACGCCATAGATAAGCAAAGCGGCACTATCACGCTCCTCGTGAACTATACTGAGGCAGGACTGGATGTGACATCGGCGTATCCCGATCCGACCAAGAAGTTTGCCACCGTCGTGGGCGACGTGAGCATTTATGGTAACTCTACCGTTGCCGGCAAAAAGCCCGTTGTAAACGGTCTGGTATTCGACCTTACTTCCGGCGCCACCAAGCTGCATCTCGAAGATGTGGCATTCGACGGCGCTCTTACAGGCTCTATAGTAGAGAATATCTCTGCCCAGATGAGTTCAATCGAAATCGTCAATTGCGAGGTTTTCAACTATGCCAAGGGTATTTATACCGTGGCCAGCAGCGCCTCTTCTGCATCCGTACAGAATTATCTGGTAGACGGTTGCTATTGCCACGACATCAACGCCAGGGGCACCGAAGGCGGCGACTTCATTGACGTCCGTGCTGCCACCAACGGCGATTTCACCGTCCGGAATACGACTTTCTACGCCTGCGCGCGTACCTTCTTGCGTATGTCCGACAATGCTAAAGTGGGCAATGTGCTTGTCCAGAACTGTACGTTCAACTATGTGACGGCCACTCCGACCAGTTCAAACAACTCCGGAATTTTTGGCGTACGTGTCAATACCGGGGCCAAGAGTGTCAAATCCATCAAGAACGTGTTCCTTAACGAGTACAACGATGCCGAGACCGAGACCACCAGCTGGGTGCGCCTCAACCGTAATTCGTCTGACTCCTATCGTGTTGTCTGCCAGGGTAATGTGTATTTCAATGTGGGTAATGCCTGGTATGTTTCTGCAGCCGTTGCCACCGAAACCGACGGAATGGGGGAGGCTGAATTCGAGACTATTGCCAAAAACGAGGCGACCGTTCTCGAAGAGGATCCCTGCGTGAATTCCGCGGCCGGGAAACTTTATCTTACCGGCTCGGCCGGCAGCCAGATCAAGAGCCTTAAGGCCGGTGACCCCCGCTGGTGGGATGCTGTCCAGCCCGTCGTTATCCGCGAAACCGAGCTGACCCTGGTAGAAGAGGATTATACCTGGGACTTTACCGAGAAGACCATCTACGACACGGAAGAGCTCACGACAAATACCATTATCGGCAACACCCGCATCTATGCAACGGAGACTGTGCCCGCCAATGTGGTGATGAGCAAGGGTATCGATTTCTCCACAACCGCTTCTGTCAATCCGGAGACCGGCGTTCCCACCTATTCGGCAGTTGAAATTCTCACTTCCGGCTATGGTTCTGTGAAGGTTACCGGCACCAGCGACGACGGCGTCGGCACCATCCAGGTACTGGCCGGCGGCGACCGCTATGCGCTTCTTGCCGATGGAGAGGAACATATCGTCAATCTCGGCGACCTCTCCGGCGAAAACAGCATATATGTGATTGCAGACTCTCAAATCACGCTGCAGAAGGTGGTCTGGACCAAAGACCTGACGCCCGAAGTAACTGTTGAAACCCTCAAGACGCCTGCCGTGACGATTACTCCCAACAAACTGGACGAGGGTACGGCGGAGGCAGTCGTAATCAGCTGGGCCGAGGTAGAGAATGCGGCCGATTATGTGTTTACCTTCAATGGTTTGAGCCAGACACTGACCGAGCCCCAATACACCATTCCCGCCGAGGAAGTTGCAATGCTGGCAGTGGGTGAATACCCCGTTTCTGTAATGGCGCGTCCCGTTGAGACTTCTACCAAATATGCAGAATCTGCAGTTGCCGAGGCCCTGTTGAAGATAAACAAGGTGGTTTCGGGCGGCGAAGTCACCCTGACCTGGGACTTCAGCAGTTCGCAGTGGCAGACAGAGTTCCAGAATAATGCTGCCAGCGCCAATGCAACCAACCAGGCAGGCTGGACGGTTTCTGTCGACGGCCTTACCTACACCAGCGGCACCAAGAACGGCAAGTGGGATCCTTCGGGATACATCCAGCCCAACGGCAGCGGCAGTACCACGGAGCGCGTGTTCTCGTTCAATGCCCCTGCAGACGGCGTCCTCAAGGTTACGGCCGGCTCTGCCAGCGCAGGCAACGTCCGCGAATATGTAGTGGTTGATGCCTCCGGCGCAGAGCAGACCAAGGGTGTCGATGCCCAGGAAACTCTTGAATTCGACATCAAGGCAGGAGATGTGTTTGTCTATCCCAAGGCCGGCATCCGCTTCTATGTGTTTGAGTTTACCTACGTCTCAGGCGCCCCCATACAAATGGAGCTTGATTGGAATTTTGCATCTGCCGAGTGGCAGGCAGAGTTCCAGACGAATGCCGCCAGCGCCAACGCAACCAACCAGGCAGGATGGACGGTTTCCCTGGATGGTCTTACCTACACCAGCGGCACCAAGAACGGCAAGTGGGATCCTTCCGGGTTCATTCAGCCCAACGGCAGCGGCAGTACCACCGAACGTGTGTTCTCGTTTACGGCTCCCGCCGACGGAACCCTCATCGTTACTGCCGGCTCTGCAAGTGCAGGCAATGCCCGTGAATATGTGGTGGTTGATGCCACCGGCACGGAGCAGACCAAGAGTGTCGATGCCCAGGAAGCCATTGAATTCGACATCAAGGCCGGAGAAGTGTTGATCTATCCCAAGGCCGGCATCCGTTTCTATGAGTTCAAATTCAACTACACTGTAGCCGGCGGCCCTGCGGCATCTTCACAGGAATGGGATTTCAGCAGCGCCGGGTGGCAGGCAGAGTTTCAGGCGAATGCCGCCAGTGCCAATGCAACCAACCAGGCAGGCTGGACGGTTTCCCTGGATGGTCTTACCTACACCAGCGGCACCAAGAACGGCAAGTGGGATCCTTCCGGGTTCATTCAGCCCAACGGCAGCGGCAGTACCACCGAACGTGTGTTCTCGTTTACGGCTCCCGCC
>JAGCVS010000007.1 GCA_017962235.1 Bacteroidales bacterium
CCGCCAGGAAGATACGTGACGGCAGTGGGGCGACCTTGCCCGCAACCAGCAGCCGGTACAGCGCCAGGAACAGCGCGCTGCACACGATAGTCTCAAGAACGTATGCTATCATTTCTCCAACATTTTAAGGATTTCGTCGGCCTCTTCCAGCGAGATGGCCTTATTGTCGGAGAAAAAGCTCACCAGCCGGCTCAGCGAACCTCCGAAGAAATTGTTCAACACGTCGGTCATATAGGTGCCGGTGTACTCCTCCTTGGGGATGAGAGGGTAATACTCGTAGGTCTTGCCGTAGGCTGTGTGGCCTATGAAGCCCTTCTTCTCAAGGATGCGGATAAATGTTGATACGGTGTTGTAGGCGGGTTTGGGCTCGGGCATCTCGGCCAGCACGTCCTTTACAAAAACGCGCTCCTTGGCCCACACCACCTGCATAATCTGCAGCTCCGCCTGTGTCAGTTCTTGTGCTTTGCTCGTTTTCATACCGCAAAGCTATAACTAAATTTTTAGTTTGACAACTATTTTTTTAGTTGGAAGATGTGGCGTTGCTCCCCCAAGCCCTTCATTGGTGCGATAACGAACGGTTTGTTGGAACTAATTATTAACAGGTTTATTTGATAGATAATGTTTAGTCTCAATGACTTTTGACTCAATCACATTGATATCAGACTTGCTATGTCTTATGACTACAGGAAGGGTCAGGCGCTGCTCTATAGCATGTCCGTTTAAAGTGGCTGGCTCCCACTTAGGAGAAGATGATACAATGGACAGAAGCAAATCGTCAATCTTTTCACATATACCTTCTTCAATTATAACATCCTTTACTTCACCGTTCTCATCAACAGTGAACCCTACCTTTGCCGTTCCAAAATGATCACAAGAATGCCCCCCTCTGTTACAAAACCGGGCAGTTACCCAATTGCGAAACGCGTGCATGTCTCGACCCTGGAATCTTGGCATGATCACAGATTCCGTAGAATAAGATGTGTACTTCTGTTCTGTGGGGAATACTTCAGGTGCAAGGATAATCGGAGCTATTTCCTGTGGCGGTCTCATACAAATAACCCAAACGCCATTCTCCGCCTTATCACCGTATTTTTCAATTGCCTCTTCTTTTTTTATCCACTTTACTGTTTCAACCTTGTGATGACTGATTGACTTAACCTCATCTGCTGATATTTCATTCTCTTCACCAGATGGACTTTTAACGATAATCAATGGCACTGCTTTAACGTTCGATCCTATGAAAACAACCGGTGGTATTTCTTGATCGTCCAGACTATTCAAATAATTTGTAACTTTGTCGTCCTCGTCATAGACAGTCTGTGCCTGCAGGCCTATGGCCAGGCAAAGGAGCGGGAGCGCATAGAGCACTCGCAGAGCCCTCAGCAGAGGGGATTTGGATTTTGACATCATAGTGATTCGATTTTTTAGGATACTGTGATTAAAGCTGTTGGCAACCGAGTAGCCGCTCTTGCCGACAGCTTTTCTTATTAATAGATATTGATAATCCTTAATCGGGGTGCCTGCGCGAAGCACGGCATCGTCGGCCTCATATTCGTGTAACTCCTGAAGGTCGGCCAGCAGCATCCAGATAGCGGGGTTGAACCACTGGAAAGCGGCTATGGTACTTATCAGAAGCACATCCAGCGAATGGCCATATTTAATATGAGCCTTCTCGTGGTCGATGATAATCCGGTGCGGTCCTTCCCAATCAGATCGCGACATCACAATATACCGCATCCAGTTGAACGGATTGATATCCCTGTCAGTAACAATAATCTTACAGCCGTCTTCTTTATCGACTGTCTCCCCGTGACGGATAATCCTAATGATAGAGAGTATCGACACGATAACCCGCACCAGCACAAACGTCAGCCCTGCCCAGAAAAGAATAATCAGTGCGATTTGCCACCAAGGCGTGGAGACCGTCACAGCTGCGCCACCATCGGTCAAAATATCTCCCACGACCACCATACTACTATCTTCAATTGCAGGGGCTGGCCGACGAATGGTGATTATGCACAGCGGCAAAAGGAAACTAATTACAGCCGTAGCCAGCAAAACTATGCGGTTAAACCGGTGGAAGGTCTCTTTCTTGAGAAGGAAACGATAGAATAGGTAGAAGACGAGAAGCGCTACGGCCACCTTGGTCTCATATGTAAGAAACGACCACATGGCTATTTCTCCTTCTCCACAAGTTCAATGAGTTCCTTGAGCTGCTCCACTGTAATCTTCTCTTCCTTGACCAAGGCAGACACAGCGTTGATGTAAGAATTGTCGAAATACTTGTCTATGAGCCCGATCAGCGAGCGCTGCTTATACTCTTCGCGTGTAACCTTGGCAAAATACTGATAAGTCGGGCCGTACGCCTTATGGTCGATAAAACCCTCTTCCTGCAAAGTACGAACCTGGGTGGACAGGGTGGAGAAGTGCGGTCTGGGCTCCGGGTACAACTCCCTGAGCTCCCTGACGAATAACGGACCCTTCTCCCAGAAGTGATCCATTATAACCTCTTCTTTCTTGGTAAGTCTTTTCATGCGAGTTAAATTTTTTACAAATATAGCTAAAAAAATTAACTACGCAACTAATTCCTTTTAATTATATCCTGGGCTTCCGCACAATGCGGATAATCAACGACACCAGGTAGACGAATAGCCCGTAGATGAGAGTAATCATATGGCATTTCACGCCACCCCATACTAATACAGGGCTGATATCACCGTTTGTTTGAATCAGGGCATCCGATGCGTTGTACCAGCCTAGAGCAATACTTATAAGGCATACGACAAGCGTAGCGATGCCGATTTCTTTCACCCAGGCGGGTGCTTTCCAGGCGGCAAACAGCAGGCATACCAGAAGGACGGTGATCAGGGACATCGTGAGAACGCCTCCTTGAACAAAGAGGCCAGGAAGGGAAGTAAGTGTAATCATAATAACAACTATTTGGTTTTTAACAAAGGTACGATTTACCGAAAAGAATCCCTACTGTCAAAACCCATCGTTAGGTAGTTAAATCCCACCAACGGCAATCAGAGAATGGGTTTTAATACAAAATGACCTATCTTTACTTTTGCGATGAAGAATAAGCTCATAACTATTGGATTCTGGATAGCTGCCGTCGTGTTGATTGCAGTTCTGATTATGAGCATGGGCTTCTCTTTTCCCGAAGCTCTTCTTATTGGCGTTCTATTCCTTCCGGGAGTTCTGGCAGCACGCTATTTCTTGTCCAAGATATCCTTCAAATCACGCAAAGCCGGGCTGCTGGATGCCCTGTTTCTAATACTTGCCATTATGGTGGCCGAGACTGCATTGGTTGTACTTGCCAATATCTCTATTATCCAGATGCGTGATATTTTTCTCCTGACATATGAAGGGTATCCCAAGATGCTATTCAATCCAGTGTTCATCGGGATGACTCTAACCTTATTCATAGTTGGCGACACAGCTCTCTCCAGATATCTTGGCAAACGGTTCCCGTCAAAACAGACTCCGTTACATTTCGTCTCCGACCGCAGGACGATATCTCTCCTCAAAGACGAAATCCTATATATTGAGTCCAATGATACAGAAGTAACTGTCTATGCGACACAAGGCCGCAGTTTTCGCAACAAAACAGGTATCGGACAGTGGGAAGATATTCTTGGTGATGAATTCCTTCGGATTCACAGGTCATATATGGTCAATACAGCTCACGCTACCCTCATAGCCCCCGATACCGTCACCGTTGCCGACGCCCGCCTTCCCGTCTCCCGCAAATACAAGGAATGGGTGTGCGCGGTGCTGCAAACAGAATCGAGGGCCTCTTGACAAATCGTCCGGGATATGGCGTGCTCCCAATGGCGTCAAATTTCTGCCATTGGGGGCAGAATTGGCCGTTTTTGCTCCCAATGGGGGTTGGAAAACCTCCATTGGGAGCAGGGAGGGTGAAAATAGGAGCAAAAAGATTTGGAATCCGGGCTTTCCGGTTATTATATTTGTACAGGCAGAGCACTGTGGCTTTGACAATATGATTATGAGGCAGGAGATTAAGATTTGGCTTGTCACCACAGATCATTTAGAGGATGGATTGTGGTTTCCGGAAGAAGCGGATTTCAAGGCGGGGATGAATTACGTGGCAGTGCTCGCTGCCGACGAGTCGGTGTCCGTACTGGCTTTTGTCCTGATGTCCAATCATGTGCATTTTGTTCTGGCGGGTGTGCGCGACGATATTGAGCGTTTCATCAACGAGTTCAAGCGGCGGCACTCAAAGTATCTTCGCAATAAATACAACATCGATAAACTGCTCAAGAGTAATGATGTGGATATCAGGGAGATTCCTATTGAAAATGAGTCGGTTGAACGTGCTATTGCCTATGTGCAGATGAATCCGGTTGCGGCAAACATCTGTGCACATCCGACCCAGTATCCGTGGGGAAGCGGAAATGTATTTTTCAATGCCACGGCGCCAAAAGGTACCCGTTTGGATTCCATATCAGGTCGCTCACGTATCAGGATTCTCCACAGCAAGTCTTGCATGCCGGAGCACTGGCTGATAGGGGAGGATGGGTACATACTCCCAAGTTCTTATGTCAAGTGGGAGAATGTAGAGAAGATGTTCCGCACCCCCGGCCGAATGGACTACTTTTTAAGGACTTCCTCAAAGGCGAGGACCAGACTCGAGTCAGGAGAAGGAGCAATTCCTGGGTTCAAAGATCAGACGGTTTCATACGCACTACCTGATTTGTGTCGGACTTTATTCCAAAAAGGGTCTTTCGAAGAGCTTTCACAGCAGCAGAAGGTTGAGATGCTCCGCCAGTTGCGATACCGTTTCTCCAGCAATATTCATCAATTGGCCCGCGTGACCGGCCTTACATACGATGCCGCTGCCAAACTGATGGATTCTCACGTTGATTGAAGTTGGTAATCGGGTCGCGATTTTAGCGTATGCTCAAGGTTGGCACTTGCCTCAAAGAAACCGTGGGCGCCCGTGCCCTCGTAAAACGGGTGGGATGGAATGAGCGTTAAGCGAATAGAAGTTTCAGTGAGGCAAGTGCCACTGAAGAGGAGTGGCAGAATAGGGGAGCATAGAGGATGTACGGTATTGAATGGAATAAAAATCGAACCGGGTATGCTCCCAATTGGGTAAAACTCCCGCCATTGGGAGCAAAAATGGTCGAAAACGCTCCCAATGTAAGATATTCATTTCCATTGGGAGCACTTGGGCGGGCGATTGCGTGATGTGTGCGGTCAAGTTCAGGCCAATCTCAAAATAATGGCAAAAAACTACGGTTGAATGGCAGAAATATTCTAAATATTTCTTAAAATTGTAAAAAATATCACTACCTTCGTTAATCGGTTGACTAAATTAAAACAATATACATGGAACGTAAAGGTATCATAGCGGTGGGCAACTGGATTGTTGACTCCGTAAAATTCATCACTGTGTACCCCCAGAAGGGTAATCTGACAAACATTATCGGACAAGACCAGGGTCTGGGCGGCTGCGCACACAATGTGATTGCAGACCTGGCAAGTCTCAAGAGCGGACTGCCCATGTATGCCGGCGGCTGCATCGGAGACGACGAGTACGGCCGCATGTGTATTGATACCTGCGAGCGTCTGGGCATAGACCACAGCAATATCAAGGTCCTCCCCGGAGAAGCCACTTCATATACCGATGTGATGTCGGAGGTGGAGGGTGGCCGTGCCCGCACTTTCTTCCACTGCCGCGGCGCAAACGCCAAGCTTACCGTAGAGCAGGTGCTCTCTGCAAAATCGCCTGCCAAGATTTTCCACCTGGGTTATCTGCTGTTGCTGGACGGCCTTGATAAAGAGGATCCCGAATATGGTGTGGCTGCTGCCCGTGCGCTGGACGGTCTGCTGGCTCAGGGTTATGAGACCAGCGTGGACGTCGTTTCTGAAGAGAGCGACCGCTATCAGAAGATAGTTCTCCCGTGCCTCAAGTATACCGATTACCTCATCGTGAATGAGGTGGAGGCGGAGAACAGCCTGGGCATCGAGCTCCGCGCAGCCGACGGTTCCATAAAGATGTCGGATGTAGAGGAGGCTGCCCGTGCGCTGCTGGACAAGGGCGTCCGCAAGATGGTGGTTATCCACTTCCCGGAGGGTGGCGTGGCTGCCACCAAGGCTGGCCGCTGCTGCAGCGCTCCCAGCTTCAGCCCCGCAAAGGAGGAGATTGTATCCACCGTGGGTGCGGGCGACGCGTTCTGCGCCGGAGCCCTGTATGCAATCCACGAGGGCTACGACCTTGAGGACCTGCTCGACTTCGCATCGGCTTGCGCCCGCTTCAACCTGTTCAGCACCACCTCTACCGGCGGCGCTCCCACCCTGGAGGCAGTAAAAGAGTTTATCGCATCCCGCAAATAACTAAAAACTTAAAATATGAAACGTTCAGAAATCAACGCGATTATCCGCGAGAACAAAGAGCTTTGCCGCAAAGGCCACTTTTATCTCCCCGCCTGGGCGGACTGGACTCCCGCTGACTGGGCAAAGAAGGGTAAGGAGTGCATAGAGATCAAGCGCAACTGCATGGGTTGGGACATCACCGACTTTGGCAGCGGCGATTTTGAGAAGATAGGCCTCTCCCTTATCACACTTCGCAACGGCAACCCCGAGTTTGACCGCAAGCCTTACTGCGAGAAAATCATGATGGTACGTCCCGGTCAGGTTACCCCGACCCACTTCCACTGGAACAAGATGGAGGATATCATTTTTCGCGAGGGTGACGGCGAATTCTGCATGAAACTCTGGAATGCCGACCCCAAGACAGAGGAACTGATTGAGGGTGGCACCGTGAAGCTGAAAGTGGATGGCGTAGTTACCGAATTCGAGGCAGGCAAGACATATAAGATCAAGAAGGGTCAGAGCGTATGCTACACCCCGTATATCTACCACACTTTCTGGGCAGAGGGGGCAACCTGCCTGATTGGTGAGGTATCCATGGTGAACGACGACGCTACCGACAACCGCTTCTGGGAGCCCATCGGCCGCTTCCCCAAGATTGAAGAGGACGAACCCGCAGAGGCACTGCTCTGCACCGAATACCCCGAACTTTAAGGTCTCCCACTTTACGTGAACGAATGGAGAATTAAAGCCCGAAGGGCGTAGGGTAAGTCCTTCCCCCGGGGGGAAGGATTTAGGATGGGGGATGCGTTATAAAGGGTTGTGAGAGGGCTGGTTGTGCCAGGGAGATGTTGGATAACAGTAAAACGGTAGAAGACCAAATAAGGTATATGAAAAGTAGTGTGATGTACGGTGGCGGCAATATCGGCCGCGGATTCATAGGGGCGCTTTTGAGCCGCTCCGGATATGAGGTTACATTCGTGGATGTGGCCCTCCCCGTTGTGGAGGAGCTGCAGAGCCGCCGATGCTACCCGCTGAGGATAGTCTCCAGCGAAGGCAACACCGACCTGACCATTAATAACGTGACTGCCGTAAACGGCAATGACACCCCCGCCGTGGCGCAGGCCATCGCACATTGCGAAATCATGGCCACCGCCGTGGGCGCCCGCATCCTCAAATTCATCGTCCCCAACATAGTGGCCGGCCTCAGACAGCGCTGGGCAGAGGGGGGCGCGCCGCTGAACATCATCATCTGTGAGAATCTCAACGACGCCAACAAGATTATTGAGGGGATGATAAAGGAGCAGCTCACCGCAGAGGAGTGCGCCAAGTTTGATACCACCGTCGGGCTGGTGGAGGCTTCCATCGGCCGCATGGTGCCGGTGCAGACCGATGCCATGAAAGACGGCGAGCCGCTGCGAGTGTGCGTGGAGAGTTACGGCTTCCTGCCGGTGGACAAGGCCGCCTTCAAGGGGGAGATACCGCAGATAGAGGGGATGGTTCCGTTTGAGCCGTTCGACTTCTTTATCAAGCGCAAGCTCTTCATCCACAATATGGGCCACGCCACCACCGCCTATCTGGGCGGGCTGCTGGGCGATGAGTTCGTATGGCAGTCAATCGGCAATCCGGTGATTCGCCTGATTGCGCAGAATTCGATGACGGAGAGTGCGATGGCGCTCAGCCGCCACTACAATGTGCCGCTGGATGGCATCCTGCTGCATATCACCGACCTGCTGGGGCGCTTTGCAAACGTGGCGTTGGGAGATACCTGCGCCCGCGTGGGTGGCGACCCCGCCCGCAAGCTGGCTCCCGCAGACCGCATGATAGGCTCTTCCCTGATGGCGCTGGAACAGGGCATCACCCCGGCCTACATTGCCGTGGGCGCTGCCGCCGGCATCAAGCGCTACTTGGACGAGGCTGGCGAGGCACAGAGCGTTGCTGCGGCAGAGAAGGTTCTCGCAGAGGTGAGCCAGCAGGCCGCCGACAGTCCGCTTGCAAAGCTGATACTCCCGTACTACAAGATGATAATTGACGGTTGCACGCTGGACGACCTGCTCAAGGCGGCCGATGCAACCAAGAAAGCATCCATGGATAAAGTTATCTAACGCATGAAACGAGCGTGTCTCATACTTTTGGTACTTCTGGCAGCCGCTTGCACAAGGGTGGATTACACCTCCCTGGTGAACGTGTTTGCCGGCACCGACGGTGCGGGACACTGCCATCCGTGCGCTGCGCTGCCGTTTGGCGCCGTGCAGTGCGGCCCCCAGACGGGCAACTACAGCTGGGACTACTGCGGCGGCTATCAGTGGCGCGACACGGTTATGATGGGCTTCTCCCAGAACCGCATAGACGGCACCGGGAGCAGCGAGCTGGGCGATTTGCTGATGATGCCATTCACGGGTGAGGCACTGCACGAAAGCTACACAAGCCGCTTTGACAAGGGCACCGAGGTGGCGACACCCGGATATTACAAGTGCGACCTCACCGATTTCGGCATTGAGGCAGAGATGACCTGCACCCCGCACGTGGCGCTGCACCGCTACACTCCGGCTGATGGCGAGTCTGTGAAACTGCTGCTGGATTTGCAGAGCGCGCAGATAGGTTCCCTGCAGCGGATGTACAACCGTGTGGTGGACTGCGCCGTGGATTATTCCAATCCGATGCGGGTTACAGGCTATACACACTCCAAGGCTTGGAACGACCGCACCATCTATTACGAGATAACCTTCAGCCGCCCCTACACCGTGGCTGCAGAACTGCCGCTGCGCGATACTGCAGAGAAATATCACCGCACCGTGCTGGACTTTGGCGATAGCTCGGAACCGCTGATGGTGAAGGCGGCGATATCCGTAAGCAGTGTGGCCGGCGCGCACGGCAATATAGAGGCTGAACTTCCCGGCTGGGATTTTGATGCGGTGCGCCTCAGCGCCAAAAAGGCGTGGAACAGCCATCTGGGCCGTATAGAGGTGGAGGGGAGCGATGAGCAGAAGAGGATATTCTACACATCGATGTATCATCTGATGCTCCACCCCAACAATATCGCCGATGTCTCAGAGGATCCGTTCTATTCCACGCTGTCGCTCTGGGATACCTTCCGCGCCGCGCACCCGCTGTTCACCATTATCGCTCCGGAGATTGTTGGCGACGTGGTGAACTCTTTCATGCGCTACTACCGCGCGCAGGGCTTCCTCCCCATATGGACGCTGTGCGGCACCGATAACTACGGCATGATTGGCAACCACAGCGTGCCGGTGATTGTGGATGCGTATCTGAAGGGCTTTGGCGGCTTTGACCCCGACACCCTCTACGCTGCGATAAAGAGGTCTCTTACAGAAGACCATATCAAATACGACTGGGGTGCATACGATGCCTGCGGCTATTTCCCGGACGATGTGACCCTGGTAGAGAGCGTCTCCCGCACACTGGAGTGCGGATTCGACGACTGGTGCGCAGCCCGCATGGCCCGCGAACTGGGACATGAAGAGGATGCCGCCTTCTTTGAAAAGCGTGCCGGCTACTGGCACAATGTATTCGATCCCGAAACCCACCTGATGCGCGCCCGTAACAGCGCAGGGGAGTGGGAGACTCCGTTTGACCCCTTCCACGTGGCGCACTGGAAAACCGGCGGCGCCTACACGGAAGGCAACGCATGGCAGTATACCTGGCATGTGCTTCAGGATGTGCCGGGGCTGATGGAGGCCATGGGTGGCCGCGAGGCATTCGTGGCAAAGCTCGACAGCCTCTTTACCCTGCACGGCGACTTTGGCAGCGGCGAATCTGTGGATGTGAGCGGCCTGATTGGTCAGTACGCCCACGGCAACGAGCCCAGCCACCATATTATCTATATGTATTCGCTTGCCGGCGAGAGCGACAAGGCCGCCTCCCTTATCCGCGAGGTGTGGACTTCTCAGTATAAAGACGGCCCCGACGGCCTTACAGGCAACGACGACTGCGGCCAGATGAGCGCATGGTACATTTTCTCTGCAATGGGATTCTATCCCGTGAACCCTTGCTCGCAGGAATATGTAATCGGCGCGCCGCAGCTTGAAAAGATAAAGATTCACCTTCCCGGCGGAAAGACATTCACCGTGAAGGCAGACGATATATCAGATGTTAATTACCGTGTAGCCTCGGTTACCCTCAACGGAAAGCCGCTGGAAGGCATGACGATTTCCCATGAGGATATCATGAAGGGCGGCACGCTTTGCTTTACGATGCGCCAATGAAAAAGATGATGATACTCTTTGCGGCCGCCATCGTTAGCATCAGCGCCGCGGCCGGCAATGCCAGGTATGTGAACATGTTCATGGGCACGGCCGGCGACCACGGGCAGGTGAGCCCTGCAGCCCAGGTGCCCTTCGGCCTGGCTTCCGTTTGCCCCGACTGCATTGTGAAGGAGCGCCACGCCGGTTATGACTTTGACGTGCCTCAGATAAGCGGCATCTCAGTAACGCGCATGAGCGGCACCGGCGGCGACGGCACCGGCGGCAACCTCCGCATACTACCGGCTGTGCCAGGGACAGCAGTATCCATCGTCAAAGGCTCTGAAAAGGCGGTGCCGGGCTTTTACGGCGCCACCCTGAGCAACGGCGTGAAGGTGGAGCTCACCGCAAATAAGCATTGCGCGCTGGAGCGGTACATCTTCCCCAAGGGGGGCGAGAACGTAATTTCTGTCGACTTCAACTCCGCCATAGATCCGCGCCGCAGCGCTTGCGGCTATGAGGTGGCGGGCAGCTATATCTCCGGCTGGGTTCAGACCAGCACCGTTTGCAACTTTGGCGCATACAAGCTGTATTTCTTCATGTCGGCAAGCGAGCCGTTCACGGTGGAGGCCAGTGATGCCACCACCGCGGTGTTGAGGTTTGCTCCTGACGTGCGCGAAGTAGAAATCCGCATCGGCCTTTCTTCTATAGACTGCGACAGCGCCCGCGAAGAACTGAATGCGATATCTAGCAAAGACTTCAAGTCGATGACGGCGGCCGCTCAGGCAGAATGGGACAAGGTGCTGAACGCAGTGGATGTCAAGGGCGGCTCAAGCGAGCAGCGCAACCTGTTCTACACCAGCCTGTACCGCGTATATCTGAGCCCGTTTGACGCAACCTTCTCCGGGAAGTTCCGTACAAGCGACGGCGAGGTGCACGATGCCTCCGGATATACTTTCTACAGCGGCTGGAGCATGTGGGATACATACCGCACCAAGTTCCCGATGCTGTGCCTGCTCTCGCCTTACCGCGCCTCGGACATCAGCGAGTCGCTGACGATGCTCTACCGGACCGGCAAGCGCAACTGGGCCACCATGACGGAGCCGGTACCCACCGTGCGAACGGAGCACAGCCAGGTAACCCTGCTGGATGCGTGGGAAAAGGGAATCAACGGCCTGTCCCTGCACAAGGCGCTCTGCGATGCGTTCCCGTATATGGAGGCGGAGGTAGAGGAGGGACGTGCCGCAGGAGCCCGCAACGGCCTGACCCGCAACTCGCCGGACCAGAGAATGGAGACGGTATACGACCTCTGGGCGCTGAGCCGGATTGCGTCCATCATTGGTAATGAAGAAGCTGAGGCAAAATACGCTTCCGAGGCAGAGCAGCTCTTTGAGCAGACCTGGAAGCGTGACTTTATGAACATAGACGATTCATATACCCTGATGCGGGGCAACGGCCTTTATCAGGGGACCCGTTGGCAATATCGCTGGGCAGTACCCGTATTTGCCGGCAAAATGTCGGAATGGGTGGGGCAGGAGACCCTTGCCGCCCAGCTGGACGAGTTCTTTGCCCGCCACCTGTTCAACCAGGGCAACGAGCCCGATATCCAGACGCCGTTCATGTTCCATCTGTTCGGCCACCCGGAAAAGACCGATGCTCTGGTGCACGCATTGCTCACGGACGATAATATGATACACATCTACGGCGGCAACGCGGAGTTCCCGGAGCCGTTCAAGGGCCGCGCGTTCCGCAACCGCACCGACGGCTATGCTCCCGAGATGGACGAGGACGACGGCACCATGAGCGCGTGGTATATGTTCGCCCAGATGGGCTTCTATCCCACCTGCCCCGGCAAGGCGGAATACCAGCTCTTCTCTCCGCTGTTCAGCAGGGTGACCCTGCATCTGAACGGCCACGACGTGAAGGTAGTGCGCCGCTGCGCCCCCGGCAAAATGAAAAAGGTGACCGTGGACGGCAAACCGCTGCCCGGTTTCACAATAACCCACGAACAACTTTGCGGAGCACACAAAATTGTATTTGAATAACAGCCATATATGAAGAGATTTATCATAATGATTGCCCTTGCGGCACTGCTGATGCCCTTTGCAGCTTATGCAAAGGATGATGTCGCCCCCGTGGATCAGGTGAATATCCTCATGGGGACAATGTCGCATCATTCATTCTCGCAGGGTAACACCTATCCCGCAGTCGGACGCCCGTGGGGTACCCACCTGTGGACACCCCAGACAGCGCCAAACAGAGACACCTGGACATATACCTACACCGCAAACAAGATCCGCGGCATTAAGATGACCCATCAACCCAGTCCGTGGGTGGGGGATTACGGCCAGTTCAGTCTGATGCCGGTTACCACCGGCCCCGTAGTTACAGACGAGGAGCGCGCCAGTTGGTTCACTCACAAGGCGGAGATTGCAAAGCCGTATTATTACAACGTATTCCTGGCGGAGCATGAGACTACTTTTGAGCTCACTCCCACCATGCGGGGTGCCCGCGTAAGGATAACCTATCCTCAGAGGGATCAGTCGTATCTGGTGGTGGACGCTTATGAGAAAGGTCCCGCCGGCGGCTCTGAAATCCACATAGAAGGCAACCGTATCTACGGTGTCTCCCGCAAGATCCACAACCAATCGCTCAATGCTGCAAATCAGCTTTGGTTTGTGATAGAGAGCGATACGCCGTTCGAGACGGCGGAGGTCAGGATGCCGGAAGAGGGTCATGCCATCGCCCTGGTGGGCTTCAAGACAGCAAGAGGCCAGCAGGTTAATCTGCGCACCGCCGCATCGTTCATAAGCGAAGAGCAGGCGCTGCAGAATCTCCACGAAGTGGACGCCGACTTTGACACAATACTGGCGCAGGGCCGCGAAGAGTGGAACCGTGAGCTGGGTCGCATCAATGTAGAGGGCGGCACCCCGGAAGAGCAGAAGACCTTCTACAGCTGCCTCTACCGTGCACTTCTGTTCCCGCATGACCTCTCCGAGGTTACTGCAGACGGCCGCAGGGTACACATGAGCCCCCATGACGGCAAGGTGCACGACGGCTATCTGTTCACCGACACCGGCTTCTGGGATACTTTCCGCTGCCTGTTCGGCCTGATGGACCTGGTTTGGCCCGCACAGGCCGTAAAGGTTCAGGACGGTCTGGTGAACCATTATCTTGAAAGCGGATTTTTGCCCGAATGGTGCAGTCCGGGCCATTGCCCTACCTGTATGATTGGCAACAACAGTGCCTCCGTGGTATCCGAAGCATGGAACAAGGGACTGCGCGGATACGATATCGAGGTGCTCTGGGAGGCTCTAAAACATGGCGCTCACGCCGCTCTGGAAAAGACCACCGCCACAGGGCGTCTGGGATGGGAGGCATATGACGAACTGGGTTATGTGCCCTGCGACATAGGCATCCGCGAGAGTGCGGCCCGCACTCTGGAATATGCATACGACGACTGGTGCATCTGGCACCTGGGCAAGCTGCTGGGCAAGAGCGAAGAGGAGATTGCTCCCTACGCAAAGGCGGCGCTCAACTACCGCAACCTGTATCGTCAGCAGGTCAAGATGATGAGCGGGCGCAAGGCCGACGGCAGTTGGCCGGAGCCCTTCAACCCCTTCAAGTGGGGCGGCGACTTTACCGAGGGAAACGCCCTGCAATATACCTGGAGCGTGTTCCACGATCCCGCCGGCCTGGCAGAGCTCATGGGTGGCTGGGAGGCATTCGCCTATGCGCTGGACAATTTGTTCGAGCTTCCTCCCATCTACGACGACAGCTATTACGGCTTCACCATCCATGAAATCCGTGAGATGCAGGTGATGAACATGGGCAACTACGCCCACGGCAACCAGCCGGCTCAGCACGTGATTTATCTGTACGACTGGTGCGGAGAACCCTGGAAGGCTCAGGCGCGCGTGCGCGATGCCATGAGCAAGCTCTACCATGCGGGCCCCGACGGCTACTGCGGCGACGAGGACAACGGCCAGACCTCTGCGTGGTACATCTTCTCTGCGCTGGGCTTCTATCCCGTGTGCCCCGCCTCAGGAGAGTATGCGCTGGGTTCGCCTCTGTTTGAAAAGGCCACCATCGTGACCGAGAACGGCAAGAAGATAGTAATCAAGGCTCCCGGCAACAGCAAAGAGAATGTCTATGTAGACAGTTTCAAGCTTAACGGAAGCAAGCGCAGCGCCAACTTCGTAACCCACGAGCAGCTGGTCAAAGGGGCGAAACTCACCTTCAAGATGTCGGACAAGCCCAACACTTCCCGCGGTACAAAACCGGCCGACAGACCCTATTCTTTCAGCGAAAATCATTAACTTCACTTCATATTAACCATGAAAATTCTACGAACAATCATCCCGATCCTGCTGTTGCTGTTCATGACAGTGACGGCGGCAGACGCGGCTAACATCAAGATCAGCGGCGTCGTGATTGACAACATGGGGGATCCTATCCCCGGCGTAGCGCTCGTGGGGCCTGGCAATGTCCACGCCATCACGGACCTCGACGGTAAGTTCTCCATGACGGTTCCGGATGGGGGAGAGGTCAAGGTTACCTGCCTGGGCTTCCTTACCCACTCTTTCAAGGCAAGAAAGGGCGACAAACTTACCATCACCCTGATGGAAGACCACGAGAGCCTTGAGGAATCGGTGGTTGTGGGCTACGGTGTGCAGAAGAAAGCGGTGATTACCGGTTCTGTGACCAACGTAGCTGCGCGAGAAATCGCCACCACCACTGCCAACGACCTGGTTACCAAGCTGCAAGGTAAGGTCTCCGGCCTTAACATCCGTAACAACACCTCCACTCCGGGTGCCTACGACCACAGCATCAACATCCGTGGTTTCGGCGGCCCGCTGTATGTGATTGACGGTATCAACCGAGACGGCACCGACTTCAACAAGTTGAACTCCGAGGATATCGAGAGCATCACCCTGCTGAAGGATGCATCCGCAGCAATCTACGGTATCAACGCCGGCAACGGTGTGATTATCGTGACCACCAAGAGCGGTAGCAACCAGGGTCACACCCGTTTCCAGTTCAATGCAAACATGGGTCTGTCAACACCTACAGACCGCGTGCGCATGGCCAACGCCTATGAGTACTACTGGCTGCGCAACGCCGCCAACATCAACTCCGGCGACCCCGAGTTCATCTCTCCTGAGGAACTGGAGGCATGGCGCATAGCGTGCGAGACGGGCGACGATTACCAGACTTTTGGCCAGAACGATGAGATTATCCATCACAAGAACACCGACTGGTACCGGGAGACCTGCAAGGACTTCAGCGTGCGTCAGGAGTATTCCCTCTCTGCAGACGGCGGCAACAAGGATGTGAAATACTATTTCAACGTCAACTACTCAAATGATAACGGTCTGCTCAAGAGCGGCGACATCAACTACGACAAGTGGAGCTTCCGTACCGTGGTCACCGCCAAGTTGGCAAAGGACCTCACCCTGAGCGCCAACGTGTCCGGTTACATGGACGACCGCTGGGACCCCGCCGCAGATATGTTCAACGTGTTCCGCGGAACCATCTGTCTGCTGCCCACCGGAAGCGTATATGCAACCATAGACCCGGACCTGCCGTACAGCTACTATCCTTACTACCACAGTGTCAAGGAGGGTCAGAGCTATAATGCGGTGGCTCAGTCGTATGCCAAGGAGGGTGGTTATCACCACTGGGTAAACAATGCGGTGCAGAGTGTGTTCACCCTCACTTACGCTCCCGAGTGGCTCCCCGGCTTTGAGGCAAAGGGTACGGTGTCGTTTGACAAGCGCTTCGCAGAGACCCGCATCCTGCGCAAGAACTGGAAGATGTATACCTACAACGATATCACCGGCACCGTGGCGGATGAGGACTGGAACCCCAATGTGCAGATCAAGAACAACGACAACTACCTGCACGTATATCACTATCTGGGACAGCTCAACTACCGCAAGGATATCGGCAACCACCATCTTGGCGCCTCTGTTATTGCGGAGGCCTCCGTGCGTGACAACAATACCACCGATATCAACAAATACTTTGACTTCTACACCCAGCCGGAACTTGATTATGCCGGCGACAGCAACCAGAGCACCGGCGGTAACGAAGACCATCAGCGCAAGCTCGGCTTCATTGGCCGTTTCAATTACGACTATGCAAGCAAGTATCTGCTGGAGGCGGCTGTCCGCCGCGACGGCAGCTACCGCTACCATCCCGACGTGCGCTGGGGTACCTTCCCGGTATTCTCCGCCGGCTGGCGTATCTCAGAAGAGAACTTCATGAAGAACAACGTCAAGTGGCTCAGCAACCTCAAGCTCCGCGCTTCGTGGGGTATCATGGGTGAGGATGCCGGCACGGCGTTCCAGTGGATCAGCGGCTACGGCATCGGCGGCGGCGGATGGTGGGAGTTTACCCCCGGCTCCGTGACCCAGGGTGTGACCAGCCCCGCACTGGTTAACGAGCATCTCTCATGGCTCAAATCCTATCTGGCCGACATCGGTCTGGACATGGGCTTCTTTGACAACAAACTCTCCGTAACGGTGGATGTCTTCCAGAAAGACAAGACCGGTCTGCTTGCAACCCGCAGCGTGGACCTGCCCAACACCTATGGTGCAAAGTTCCCTCAGGAGAACCTGAACAGCAACCGCACCAAGGGTATTGAGTTCAGCTTTGACTGGCAGCACCGTGTGGGTGACTTCTTCTACTCCATCCAGGGTAATGCAACCTACGGCCGTACCATGAACATGTACATAGAGCACGGCCCCTTCACCGGTTCCTGGTCAAAATACCGCGGTGCCAACGACTACCGCTGGAGTGGCCTGGGATGGATATACAATCTGCAGGGCCAGTTCCAAACCTATGAAGAGATTGATGCGGCTCCCGCATACAGCACAGGCCAGGGCAACCGTTACATGCAGCCCGGTGACTGGATTTTTGAGGATGTCAACGGCGACGGCGTGATTGACGGCGACGACACCCGCCCCATTTCGCTCAGCCCTGGCGCAGCTCCTATCTGGAACTACGGTCTCACCCTCTCCGGCAGCTGGCGCGGCATAGACTTCAGCATCCTGTTCCAGGGCGCCGCAGGTTTCACCGCATTCTACAGCGGCCCTTATGCAGAGCCCTTCTGGCTGGGCGGCAACGTGCCGGCATACCTGATGGACTCTTGGCATCACGAGGATATATTCGATTCCACCAGCCCCTGGGTCAAGGGATTTTTCCCCGCAGTGCGTACCATGGACAAGGATGCGTACCGCAACTACGCCAGCAGCTACACTTACAAAGACTGCTCCTATGTCCGTCTGAAGAACGTCGAGCTGGGATACACCCTGCGTCAGAAGTTCCTCAAACTGGCTCACATAGAGAAGGCCCGCGTATTCGTGAACGTGAACAACCCGTACACCTGGTGTAACCCGTTCATCAAGGCGTTCGACCCCGAGAAGGTGGCCGGCCAGCAGAACCTCGGATGGAACTATCCTCTGCTTATGACATTCAACTCCGGTTTAAACATCAATTTCTAAAGGAGGCGAGTTATGAAAAAGATATTCTACATTATAAGCATATTCGCAACCCTCAGCCTTTTTGCAGGCTGTGCCGACTTCCTGGATGTGAAGCCTACCAACAAAGTATCTGCAGACGAGGTAGTATCTTCTCCGGCAGGTATCCGCGCATTCCTGGCCAACCTCTACTACAGGATGCCCATAGAGGCGTTTGACTTTACCTGTGAGAGCAGGCCCTGCCCCGACCAGGGTTACCGCGACGGCTTCCACTTCAACGACGGTGCCCCCAACAACAGCGGGCGCTACACTTGGGTACTCACCGATGACTGCACCGGCCCCGAGGTGAACGAGATTCCCGGCGAGGCTTACTATCAGTGGTGGGACACCGCATTTGAGCTGCTCCACGACCTGAACGAGTTCACCGCCCTTATCCCCACCCTGGAATCTGTGAACGAGGATACCCGCAACGAACTCATGGGACAGAGCTGGTTTATCCGCGGCCAGATTTACTTTGCACTGGCCCGCCGCTACGGTGGCGTTCCCAAGATAGAGAAAGTGGAACCGCTGGATATCAACAACGACGAAGCGCTTGACGAGGTACTCGCCAAGCTCAAGATACCCCGCATGAAAGAGGTGGACACATGGGATTATGTTATCCATTGCTTTGACGAGGCAGCCCGTCTGCTCAGCGAAAACACCACCGACTATCCCAACCATACCATGGCCAACAAGTGGACCGCGCTGGGATACAAGAGCCGTGCATCGCTGCATGCAGCATCCCTTGCCAAGTTCTGGGACGAGGCTCCCCTTACCGGCGAAGCTGTGGACGAAGGCTGCGTGGGCGGCTTTACCACTGAGGATATGAACCGCTATTACGAGGCTTGCCTGGACAGCAGCAAGCAACTCATAGAATGCGGTCTGTTCAACCTGTACATGCCCAACCCCGCATCTCCCGAGGAGGCTACCAAGAACTACATCCACATGTTTCAGAAGCCGGAGGATGCCCAGATAGAGACCATCTTTGTAAAGGGCTTCTACAAGAAGGGCCGTAAATACGGCACCAACCAGGATGTATGGGGTCAGCCGGCACAGACCGGCGGCGCATGGCCTCACCCCGGCCGTATGAATCCGACCCTGGCGTTTGTGGATAACTTTGAGAGGTACGACAACCCTGGTCAGAGCGCTCCGATTGTTACCTACGAAGGTGAGAAATTCGACTTCGACGGCTACAACGAGGGTCGCATATACCGCAAGTTCGACAACCCTCTGGATATGTTCGAGGGCAAGGATGCCCGCCTGGCGGCCATCACCATCCTCCCCAACTCATACTGGCGTGACACCCTCATCGTAATCCAGGCCGGTGTGATAGATATGAACGGCAAGATCCACCACGACATTACTTCTGATATGAAGGCTCAGTACATGGGCTGGGACGGCAAGGTCCACTATCAGTTCGGAGCTGCAGACAACAAGTTCTTCAGCGGTTTCTGCTACGAGCGTGGAAACAACACCCGCACCGGTTTCAGCTTCCGCAAGTATATGGATCCCACATTCGTATCTTCCGGTTCCGTATGGAACGAGTCTACTACAGACTGGATTGATCTCCGCTTCGCTGAGATTCTGCTGAACTATGCAGAGGCCTATGCAGAGAGCGGTCTGGGTGATGCAGGTCTGGCCCGCGAGTGTCTCAACCGCACCCGCCGCCGCGCCGCATTCACCACAGATATCGACTGCACCCCGGAGAACGTACAGCGCGAGCGCCGTTCCGAGCTGGGTATGGAGAACGCCCGCAACTGGGACCTGGTACGCCGTCGTGAATTCCACAAGATATTCGACGGTGTCCGCCACGGCGCCCTGGAGCCCATCCTGGATTTGCGTGACGGCAAGACCTTCTTTGTGCGCGCATACCGCCAGTATACCGGAACACTCCTGTTCAAGGAGAAATACTACTACCGCGGCATCCCCGGCTGGAACGTCAGCGGTCTGATTAAGAACCCTCAGCAATAAAAGGATACGCATATGAAAAAGATATTTAACTGGGTATTCACTCTCTCTGTGGCTGTTGCTCTTACAGCCTGCCTGGGAGACAATTATCAGCAACCCGACTCCGGTTTTCACGGCGGCGTATTCGATGCCGAGACCGGTGACCTGATTCAGCAGGATATCGGCGGCGAGGGCTCTCAGATAGAGGTTCTGGAATGGACAAAGGACAGTGAGGGCAACCTCATCTATCCCAAGCCCGACACCCGCCGTCTGAACTTTATGACAGACGGTAACTTCCGCGACAACAACTTCTTCAAGGGAGATTACCGCATACAGTTCAACCTTACAAACTTCAACAACAGTACGGTTGTGCTGGAGAGCAAGGACTCCGACATAAAGGAAGAGACCATTACGGAGGATATTACAAACGAGGAAACCGGCGAGGTGACTCAAAAGACAACTACCTTCAAGGTAATCCATCTCAAGGGCGACACCGAGATGAACATCAAGGCCCTGCCCTGGTGCCGCGTTACCGTTAAGGAGATTAGGTTTGACGACGAAAAGCAGCGCGTGTTCGCACAGTTCGAGGTGGAGAGCACCAGCAACAACCCCGTTGAGGAGGTTGGTCTGTTCTGCGACCAGTCCAAACACGTCTCCTACAGTATCAACAACTGGGGCGACAACTCTTCCAAGAAGGTGAAGGTAGGGCGCGTGCTCACAGAGCCTACGACCTTTACCGTGAAGATGCCCCTCACAATGTTCCAGGACAAGGACAGCGATAAGGACTACTGGATCCGCGTGGGTGCCCACACCAAGGTGGAAGGCTCTTCCGACGTCCGTTGGAACTATGCTCCCGCACAGATGATCCACATTGTAATGAAGCCCGTAGAGACCAAACCTATGGGTATCCGCTGGGATCTGTTTGACAAGAAATACGAGGAGATGTGGCAGAACGGCAAGCACAAGAGTCTGGACCAGCTCTACTTTGACGATAAGGACTTCAAGAGCGGCGACGGCTGCTATGTGGCCGTTTCCGGTCCCGTGACAGAGGATGCCGGTTACAGGTTCACCACCTATATCTCTCCCGGAGAGGGCAAGGGCGGTATCAAGCCTGTATTCGATATCAGCAGCATTCCCGAGGAGGGCTGCCACATGCAGCTCACCATGTATATCTCGGATGCAACCAAGCTCAAGTTTGACGAGCAGAGCCAGATAGAGATCGGTTCCAACGCCGTGTTCGACGACGAGGAGATCTGCTGGATTTTCGGTGCCTTTGCCAACCAGGTGAAGAATGGATGGCAGACGCTTGATTTGTCACTGCCTGAGGCTTCCGGTAAGATTGGTACATTCCGTCCCAAGCGCGTCAACTGGTTCCGTCTCTACCACAAGGACTTTGAAGGTAACGTAACCCTTAAGTTCGATGAGATTCGCTTCTACTACAAGACCATGATAGAGAGCTGTGACTTTGTTGACGGATGGGCAGGAACCGCTGCCGTTACTCTGGACGAGAGCGACTGCCAGGAAGGCGAGGGCGCAGTTTCCACCACCAACAATGCCGACGGTATCCGTCTGCAGAAGACCTGGGGCAAAGAGTATCTCCCCACCACAAGGGCTGGCGGCCACTTCCAGTTCTGGCTCTTTGTCTCCGATGCATCCGCATTCAACGGCGTGGACAACCAGGTCGAGATAGGCAGCGGCGGCCGTGCCGATGTAAACGAGCTCCACTGGGCTCTTCCTACACTCACCGACGGCTGGAACAAGATTGACCTGAAGCTTGAAGATGCTATAGAGGTCGGCGGTGACTTTGACGTGAGAAGTATGAACTGGTTCCGCGTTTACAGCAACTGCAAGCTTGCAGCGGGCAGCGTTACCATGAAGGTAGACCGTCTGCGCTTCTACAAAGAGGGCTTCAAGTCCGGAATTGCAGATTTTGAGGATTAACTGATATAACTATATTATTAACAACTAACACTTTATTTCATGAAAAGAGCATTAATCGCTTTGCTTGCAGTGGTTGCAATGGCAGCCTCCTGCAACCCTGAGCCCGGTGTTGTCAAGGTCACAGGCGTAAAGCTCAACCAGAACACCGCATCTGTAGTGGAAGGTGAGTCGCTGACTCTCAAGGCCATCGTTTCCCCTTCCGATGCAGAGAACAAGGAGCTCTCCTGGAAATCGAGCAACGATGCTGTGGCAACAGTAGACCAGAGCGGTAAGGTAACCGGCAAGAAAGAGGGATCTGCTACCATCACCGCTACCTCTACCGACGGCACCGACGTTTCTGACAAGTGCGAGCTGACTGTTGTCAAGAAGGCAATCCTTGTCACTGCAATCGGTCTGGACGAATCGGAGGCAACCCTCAGGCCGGACGAGACCCTGCAGCTCACCGCTGTTGTATCTCCCAAGGACGCTACCGTTCAGGCAGTTACCTGGAGCAGTTCCGATTCCGGCGTAGCTACCGTAGACCAGAACGGTCTGGTTAAGGCAGTGGGCGGCGGTATCACCAACATCACTGCAGCATCCACCGACGGCAGCAATATTGTCAGCGACCCTTGCGTGGTTACCGTTATCGTGCCTCAGCCCATCTTTGCAAAGTACAAACAGATCACTCTTCGCGAGGGACAGAACCTTACCGCAGACTGCTGCATATGGGTTTATTATGGCTCCGAGACCGATTATCTGAACCGTGACGACCTCATGGCACCCATGGCAACCTGCACCTCCAGCAACGAGGGCGTGGTTACCGTAGCCAAGGTTTCAGAAGAAGATGACGAGAACTTTGCCATCAACGTATACTCCGTTGCTCCCGGCACTGCAGAAATCACTGTAACTGAGATCAACGGCGCAGAGATCAAGATCCCCGTAACCGTTACCCCTATGGGCGAGATTACAGAGGATTGGCTCCCCGGCATCAGCCTGCTTGATCCTACACATCTGTATGATGACAAGGGCAAGGGCTGGTACGCCGATGGCGAGCGCTTCTTAGGTGATGGCTACGCTCTTGGTACACAGTGCTTCCACGTGAAGAATATCGGCCGTACAGACGGTGATGGCAACCCCAGAAGCGTATATCTGGTGGCACAGGCAAAATTTGACAGGGTTGATATATCCGCAATCAAGAACCCTGCCCTCTATGTACGTGCATACGTAAGCGATGTCAGCAGACTTATTTGTCATGACGCACGTTCCCAGTTCGAGCTTGCCAGCCAGGGCATGGACGATGAGGAGCTTACCTGGACCGGCGGCCGCGTGTTTACAAACTGGCCCGCTTGTGCAGCTACTGCCCATTTTGAACTTCATAATGGTTGGAATACCATCGTGATGCCGCTCGACTATGCAGAGGGTGACAAGACTGGTTTCCGTCCTGGAAAGGTTAACTGGTTCAGATGGTACAGCGACCCCGGCGACCAGGCTGTAGGCGGCGAGTATGACCTCTCCGGCGGCGACCTTGAGTTCGCTATAGACCAGCTCCGCGTTATCGACTGGACCGAGTACGATGCTATCGACTATTCTCAGATCTGGATGGAGAGTGGTACCGCAAACAACTGGGGCGCTTACGAGTGGAAAGACGAACTTGACGGACACCATGGCGTATTTGGCGCAACCGACGATTTCCTCTACAAGGCAATCTCCAACTTCTGGCTGCGTGCACGCCGCAACGCTTGGCTGCCCCGTGAGTACTCTATTCCTTGTAACATGACTCCTGAGGAGCTCAAGTTTGTCTGGAACTACTGGGTAGACGATCCTGAATACTTCGCAAGTGTGGATACCAGAATCGAGCTCTGCACCGGTGCAACCAACTATGACAAGGATAACTTCTCATGGTCTTATGTCCCCGGCGCCATCACCCTGAAGAAGGGTTGGAATACCCTGGAGCAGGATATGGCAAGCCATTCCGACACTGTTGATCCTCACAGTCTGTTCACATTCCGTATGGTTTTGACCCCGGGCGACAACTCCAAGCCCAGCCGTCATTCTTACTACATCGACGACCTGAGAATCGTGCCAAAGAATCAACAATAAAACCTACTATGAAAAATCGAGGGCGACCCGCTGAGGGCCGCCCTCTTTTTTTTGTTTTTACGTGTAAAAAGACTAATTTCGTCAATCGGTTGAATAATCTTAAAATTTATAATATGAAGCGACTTGCAACTCTATTTTCTGCACTGCTTCTGGTGCTGGCAATCTCTTGTACAAAAATCATTGACGAAACCAAGACCTACTACGTGGAGGTACCCGTTGAGGTGCCAGTCCAGACGGAGGATGGTGACATAGTGCTTGCCTGCAGCGTGGCTGCCTTTGGCGTGTCACCGGAGAACACCCCGGCAGAGAACAAGGTGCGTCTGCAGGAGGCCATCGACTGGGCTTCTCCCAGGGGTGCGGCCCTGTTTGTGGAGCCGGTAGATGGAGGCTATCCCGTTCAGAGCGGTCTGGTTCTCAAGAAGAACGTCTCCTTGATAGGCGTTCACGGTCCCACTGGCCGCGGTACAGTGAAAGAAATCAGGAATGAGGCGGGCGAATTGGTAGATCGTTATCCTACCGGCTCTCTGTTTGTGATTACAGACGACAAGCATCCTTTTATCACCGTGCAGAGCGCAACCCAGATCAAGGGTATCCAGTTCGATTATCCCGAACAGTCGTTCAATCAGGAGGGCAAGATGATAGAGTATCCCCCCACAATCAAGGTGTCCAGGGACCAGGCCGTGCATGGCGTCACCCTCAGGTGTCTCACATTCTACGGATGCTACTTTGCGATGGACTTCAGGGCAAAGAAAGAGTGCCCCTGCGAGCAGATTCTCTTCGAACACTGCTACGGTTATCCCATTGGCGGCCGCTTCATAGCAATCGATTATTGCTACGACATTCCCCGCATCCTCCACTGCCACGTGAACCCGGCGATAATGCGTGAGTTCAGGGGCGATTACACCAATGTGATGAACGATTATGTGGCCAACCAGAAGACGTATGCATACTGGATTGACCATACCGACAACGCCCAGGTAATGGACATCTTCACATTCGCCACATTCGGCGGCATCTATCTGGGCCCCAGTACATATGGCCAGCTCACCAACTTCAACTTCGACCAGGTGAGCATAGGTGTGTTCAAGGATGGTGACTCAGCTTTCAACCGCATCTGGGAGATTTCACAGGGCTCAATAATTGCCAGCTTCTCTCCCGACGGCAAGGTGGAAAACATCCATCCGTTCGTTGTACAGGGCTACGGTCAGTTATCCATCTCCAATGTGGACTGCTTCTGCGGCCGGGCTGCTGCGGTCACCCTCACAACCCAGGGAGTCTCATACGACTATCTCAAGGTACAAGGTAATACCTGGGTGATTGTTACCGGTGTGAACTGCCGCATGCGCAACTATCAGTCTTCAGTTCCCATCACCATCAGCAATTCCAAGGCGCAGGTAAGCTTTTTGAATTGCTCCAACAAGCTGGGTAATCTGTTTGACTTCCGGCGCACAGGTGAAGATCCCAACGATAAAGGCACTTATACTGTATATGAATAAACCATTCAAACTGTTAATCCTGCTGCAGCTGATGCTGCTTGCATCGGCGGTGGCTTGGGCCCAGGGCGGGAATCTCACCGTCACGGTGCTGGACAAGGGCGGGGAACCGCTCCCCGGGGCCTTTGTCCAGATAAAGGGGACGCAGAACGGCGCCGCCACTGATCTGGACGGCTGTGCCCTCCTCAAGAAAGTCCCGCAGACGGCCGTGATAAAGGTCTCTCTCATTGGCTTTCTGGACGCTGAAGAGACTGTTGGCGACCGCACCGCCGTCACCGTTACCCTGGCAGAGGATGTCCTCGCGCTGGACGAGGTGGTGGTTATCGGCTACGGTACCGCCCGCCGCAAAGATTTTGTGGGCAGCGTGTCACAGGTGCGGCTGGAGAATTCTCCGGTGGCGCTGATGAACAATTCCAACGCGCTGGAGGCGCTCAAAGGCAACGTGGCCGGTCTGGACGTGGGTGCCGTGAGCAGCGCCGGCGGCCAGCCATCCATCCAGATGCGCGGCCAGCGCTCCATCTCCGGCAGCAACGCCCCGCTGATTGTGGTGGACGGCATAATCTACATCGGCGGCCTTAACGAAATCAATCCCGCTGACATCGCCACCATAGATGTCCTGAAGGATGCCAGCAGCGCCGCCGCATTCGGCTCGCGAAGCGCCAACGGCGTAATACTCATAACCACCAAGAAGGGCGCCACGGAGAAGCCCACAATCACCTTCAACGCCTCCGCCGGCCTGCAGGACTGGAGCAATAAGCCCAAGCTGCTGGATGCGAAGAGCTTCCTGCCCACCGTGATGGCCCGTCTGGAATCTACAGACGAGAGCTGGATGACGGCGCAGGAGCGCGAGAACCTGGAGGCGGGTCGCACCACCGACTGGCTGGACTTTGCCACCCGCATCGGTCTCAAACAGGATTATCAGGCCAGCGTCTCCGGAGTGGGGAAGAAGGTGAACTATTACCTCTCCTCTTCATGGGCGCGCAACAACGGCATCGTAATAGGCGATGACTTTGACCGTATCTCGCTGCTGTGCAAGCTATCCACAGAAGTTACCGACTGGCTCACGCTGGCGGTGGACGGCGCATACACGCGTCAGGACTATTCCGGCATTGCCGCCAACATAGGTACGGCGTATTTCATAAGCCCTTACGGCCAGCCGTATCGCGCCGGGACGGACCAGATAGAGAAATATCCCGTGACTCAGAGCGACGGTTACCAGAACCCTCTCTGGCAGGTGGACCCCGCCAACCGACAGAATACAGAATACCGCGACTCTTACCGCCTGAACACCTCCATGCAGATAAAGTTCCCCTTCCTGGAAGGGCTCAGCTTCAAGCTGAACTGGCTGCTGCACGATATTGAGGCGTATGCAGAGAACTTTACAACAGAGCGGTATTACGTGCAGGAGGGTGCTTATACAGATGACTCCCGCTACTCTGCATCCACTCTGAACGGCTTTCTGGCACGCGCCAACGGCAGCATCCAGCACGAGAAGACCAACGGCTACGTGCTGGACGCAATCCTGAATTACACCCGCGAATTCGGCCGTCACAGCGTGGACGCGACCCTGGTGTCTACCCGCGACTATACCACATACGATGTGGACAAGACCTCCGGCACCAACTTCGACGAGAACGGCAACACGCTGCTGGGCGTGGCGGGCTTGCAAAAGGCCAAGGTGATAGAGCTCACCCAGGACGGCCGCGCCGCCGCCAACGTGGGTTACCTGGCCCGCCTGATGTACTCCTATGACAACCGCTACAGCGCCACAGCATCGTATCGCCGCGACGGTTCGTCGTTCTTCGGGGCGGACCGCAAATGGGGCAACTTCTTCTCCTTTGGTGTGGCATGGACCCCCAGCCGCGAGGCGTTCTGGAGCGGGAGCCTGAAGGAGATACTCCCGGAACTCAAGGTAAAGGCTTCTTGGGGCCGAAACGGCAACCAGACGCTGAGCGCCTTCAGTACCCTCTCGCCGATTCGCAACGGCAAGGCCAGCGGCGAGACATATCAGTTTGACGGGAGCGCGATTCATTACGGCCTGGTGTCCAACAGCATCGGCAATCAGGAGCTGGGGTGGGAGTCCACAGACGCCCTGAACGCCGGCTTTGAGTCGGTATGGTTCGGCGGCAGGCTGCACGTGGATGTGGACGGCTATTACTCGCAGACCCACGACCAGATTTTCTCCCGCGACATCCCCTCCATGAACGGCTACGACAAGATGTCCTCTTCCATGGGCCAGATAGACAACTGGGGCGTGGAAGCCACCGTGGGCGGCACTCCGGTGCAGATGGGCGACTTTGCATGGCACACAGGCTTTACCTTCTGGTGGAGCCGCAACAAGCTGGTGCACCTCTACGGAGAAGACCTTGACGGCGACGGCAAGGAAGACGACGACGTGGCATCGTCCCGCTTTATAGGCCACGGCCTGGGCGCCATCTACGGCTATGTGCAGGACGGCATAGTGCAGGTGGACGACTACGATTACATCGGCATACACAATGCCACCCCCGGCTATCCCAAATATGTGGATCTGAACGGCGACGACCGCATCACCGCGGAAGACCGCACGATTCTGGGATACACTACCCCCAACTTCAAGCTCAACTGGCACAACACCCTTTCCTGGCGCGGGTTCGAGCTGTATGCGATGATTACCGGCACCTTCGGAGGCGACCACCACTGGCTGCGCAGCAACCCCAACGCATACCGCATCAACGGCTACGGCTATCCCACCGGCAACTGTCTGGACATTCCTTACTGGACGCCGGAGAACCGTTCCAATGTATATCCCGCCGCCTCCTTCACCTCCGACGGACGTTTCATTGGGCTGCAGGACCGCACTTACGTGCGTCTCCAGGACATAACCTTCACATATACGCTGCCGGGCAAGCTCCTTTCCAAGGTGAATATGGTGGGAGCTAAGGTGTATGTGACCGGCAGGAACCTTATTACTCTCACCAAATGGGTCGGCGACGACCCCGAGACCGGCTCTTATGTGATGACCAGTTCCATGCCGGTGGCAAAATCGGTGTCGCTGGGTCTTTCGTTAACCTTGTAAACGGGAATTGCCATGAAAAAGACAAGACATATTCTTACGGCCTTCCTGCTCGTTTGCACGGCGGCGGTTTCGTGCAACGACAATGACTTCCTCACAGAGAAGCCCAAGTACTTCTACACCATAGACAACGTCTTCTCCACGTCGGCCCAGGTGGACCTGGCGGTAGTGAGCTGCTACTCCAAGGTGCGCAAGTATTATAACCTGCGCAACGACGGCAAGCGCCACCTGCTGGCATGGAAGGGGAACAACGGCACCGACCTGTTTGACGTGCCCACCACCCGCAAGAGCCTGCAGTTCAACAACTACGCGATACTGACCCCCGAGACGGGCGACTATCAGACCATCTTCTCCGACTTCTACAAGCTGATAGCCAGCGCCAATCTGGCCCTCTACGGGGCGTCGCTGCCCGAGATAGAGTGGGCCGACGAATCGGAAAAGGCATATCTGGTGGCGCAGGCCCGCTTCTTCCGCGCGTGGGCATACCGCAACCTTGGCGAGCTGTTCGGCGGCGTCCCGTTCGTGGACGAGATTGTTACCACTCCTCGCTACGATTACTGGCGCGAGTCGCGCCTGGATACATATCAGCACGCGATAGACGAGCTGGAGGAGATCCTGCCCGATCTGCCGCTCACCCCGCCCGAGAAGGGGCGCCTGGTGAGGGGTGCGGCGCAGCACAACCTGGCGCAGCTCTACATTGACAAGGGTGTGGTCCTGGATTCTGAAGGGCGTATCATGGATGCGAAAGAGGCTTACCGCAAGGCTGTGGAATATGCAGATGCCGTGATAGACGGCGGCGTGTTCCACCTGATGACGGAACGCTTTGGCACCCGCAAGGACGAAGGCCCCAAGTATTATTACGATTACACTCCGGATGAAAACGGGCGTCTGCGCGAAGACCGCACCTACGCCTCCGCCGGAGTCATAATAGAGGGCAACGTGTTCTGGGATTTGTTCCAGATGGGCAACCAGAACTACGAAGAGGGCAACTACGAGTCAATTTGGACGGCACGCGTGGAATATGAGGCCAGCCTCAACAACGATGCCGAGGCAAAGCTCAACTTTCCCCGCAGCTACGGCGCATGCTTCCGCGATATCCTTCCCAACGACCTGATTGGCCTCACTCCAGATGTGGGCGGTCGCGGCATCACTTGGATAATGCCCACCGCATACGCCCGCGACGAGGTCTACAGCGGCCGCTGGGCGGGCGACATGCGCAACAGCGAGGCCTGCTTCCGCCGCACCTTCCTGGGGAATGTACCCACCAGCAAGTATTACGGCAAGGTGATTCCCTGGAGCATGATGTACCGCGAGGGGAATTCCAGCCAGGATGCCCGTGACGCAGCATACACGCAGTGCTTCCCCCTCTCCTGCAAGATTCAGATGGACGAATATGTAGATGACGCCACCGGCGGCAACCGCTCATACCTATACCGCGACGAGTATATCATCCGCCTGGCGGAGACAATTCTGCTCAGGGCGGAGGCATATTGGCGCCTGTATGATTTCCAGAAGGCGGCAGACGACATCAACATGCTGCGCCGCCGCGCGAAGTGCACATATCTGGTATCGTCCGGAGAAATCAGTCTGGACCTGATACTGGACGAACGGGCCCGCGAACTTCTGTTCGAGGAGAACCGCTGGAACACCCTGCTCCGCATGGGAGGCACCGTGGCGGTGGACCGCATCCGCGAATACGCATACTGGGACCAGCCCCGTTCCTCTTCAATGAAGACATTCAACCTCTGGCCAATTCCCCAGTCGGTGATAGATACCAACAAAGACGTAAAAATTGAACAAAATGAAGGGTGGTATTAAGATATTGGCAGCCCTTTGGCTGCTTGTTGCCTCAAACGGCTGCGAACATCTGGAAAAAAAGCAGCCGGTGGCCGTCCCCGTTGTGGGGGAGGGAGATATCGTGATTCTGGATATGTCCCGCTGGCGGGAAGTGACTTCCAAGGATTCCCTCGGCGTGGTGCGTCTGTGGGAACACATGCATCTGGCATCATCGCTGCAGGGAATAGTGAACCGCGACGAGCCGCGTCTGTATATTAAGTATGTCAGCACGGGCGGCATAGAGATAGACCAGTTCTGGTGGGACAAGATAGTGGGTGAGGGGAGATGGCTTGCGGGACGCCGCACTGTGACCATGTACGACCCGGTGAAAGTGCTGGAAGTGTTCCGCGACAAGATTCAGGGCATGGTCGTGTACGACCCGGCAGTGGCATCAACCAGTTGTGTGGCCTCTACCGTTGCGGGGGCCGACGACCTTGTGGCGGTGCGTTACGACCCGCGTCCTGGCAGCGTGTACACCCGTCTGGTACAGCGGGAAATCCCCGTCAAGGTCTGGCTTCTGAACGAGGACGGCACATCCAAGTTCCATACTAAGCTCGAGCCCTACCGCTGGGCTGTGGACAACTATCTCAAGACCGGCAAGTGCAAGGGTGAGTGCGCCGGTTACTATATAGACCAGTATTGGATGAAACAGCCCGGCAACGCCGGCCTCAATCATCACCAGCTCACCAATCACGACTATTTCATCGCTCACAAGGGATTTGTCTTCGACATCTCCCCCTGGGACGATGAACCCGCCTCCGACGCCATCGACGAAGGTAACGGCGACCGGGCAATGTTCTGCGAGATATTCCAGGAGATATACAACCTCAATGGCGGGCAGAGCTTCTGCCATGTGGGTGGTTTCGCCCCCTGGGCGCATAAGTATTCCAACAATTCCAAGGTGACCCACCCCAGCAAGCACGGGGCAGCCGAGACTGAGTGGGAGGTTGTGAAGCTGCTGAGCGCATACAACGCCTTCAACGATGCCGACGCGGCAAGCTACGGGGCGATGGCGAATGCCTCTTTCTGGCAGCATTATCCCGTGAAGGAGAGCTATCCGCAGGGCTGGGTTACCCGCGAGCAGCTCAAGGAGAAGGGTTATATCCTTCCCAACGGCAAGCTTGACACCAAAAAGAAATATGTCCTCTTTTATGTCGGGGATTACGATGCTGCAGCGTGGATTTATCAGAGAATGCCCGATATATGGGAAGATCCCAACCGCGGCACCGTTCCAATGATGTGGAGCATAGACCCGTCGCTGGCTCTGCGGGCCCCCATGATTATGGATTATATGCGTTCTACGGCCACCGATATGGATTATTTTGCGGCAGGCGACAATGGTGCCGGCTACCTTAATCCCGGCATGCTGGAGGAGCCGCGTCCCGTAAGCGGCCTGCCCAGCGGCGTTGCGGCATGGGCGGCGCACAACAAAGCTTATTACACCCAGTGGGGACTGTCCGTGACAGGTTTCGTTATTGACGGCAACGGCCCCGGAATGTCCACAGAAGGGTTCAAAGCCTATGCCTCTTTCAGCCCCAACGGCATCTGTCCTCAGAAATTGCCCGACGGCCGCCAGATGTTTATGGTAGACAACATGCCCATGCTCCGTTGCGGCGGGGCCAGCGTAGGAGCAGAGCGGGTAGAAGATGCGGGCAAGAGCGCCCTGTCTATGGTAGAAGGGAATGCCTCCACTCCGTTCACCTGGATCCGTACCATACTCAAGTCACCCACCTGGCATAAGGGGGTCAAAGACTATATTGAGGCTGCCAACCCCAATATCGTGGTGTTGAGCGGTCCTGAATTCTATGAACTTATGAGATGCTACCTTGAATAAAGATATCCTCCTATGACATCGATGCAAGACATAGCCGACAGGCTGAAAATTTCCAAGAGTACCGTCTCGCTGGTGCTTAGCGGCAAATCAGAGGGCCGTGTGAGCGAGCCGGTGAAACAGCAGGTGCTGGAAACGGCCCGCGAGATGGACTACCATCTGAACGGGCTGGCGCGCTCGCTGCGCGTGGGTTCTTCCAACCTGATTAGCGTGATAGTAACCGATATCTCCAACGAATTCTTTGGCAACATGACTTTCTACATACAGGAAGAGGCCAAGAAGGCGGGATATCTGGTGCTTACAATCAACAGTAATGAGAGCGACGAGGAGTTTGACCAGATGGCCCGCCTCCTCATAAGCAAGAAGGTGGACGGCATAATAGCGGTGCCCACTCCCGCCGGAGCCGCCTCGATGCAGATGATCAAGGACCAGGGAGTGCCCCTGGTAACCGTGGACCGTATCTGTGAGGGAATCGACGCCGACTACGTGGGTGTGGACAACTACGACGCGGCCAAGAAGGCGGTCAAGGAACTGATCAGGGATGGGCTCAGAAAGATTATCATGATGCGTCTGGATCTCGATATCCCGCCCCTTAATGAGCGTGAGAGAGGCTATGTGGATGCCATGAAGGAGGCACACCTTGACAGGTACATACAGTTGCACCGTATCAGGTTCGGCGAAGGTATGGAAGAGGACCTGGACAACTCCCTGGACGCTGCACTTGAGTCGGATGCGGTGTTCTTCACATCCCACCGTGTGTTCACCGAGGCCATGAAGAACGTGGCCAAGGTTGGCGGCGTCCCTCACGGCCAGTGCGTACTTTGCTTTGACGATGTGCGCCCCTACATGACCGGCACCTCCGACATACGCTACATTGAGCAGCCGATAGCCCAGATTGCCCGGAAGGCGTTTGACCTGCTGCTGGAAAAGATGCACGGCGAAACGGGCACCGGGCGCTACGTTTTCCCTACACGTTCCATAACCAGAAGCAATATGTAAGATGAAAAAGATAATATTCCCTTTGATGATGGCTCTGGCCCTCGCAGCGTGCAAGGGGCCATATGTAAATCCACTGGAGAGCGTCGATCCCAATATCGGCGGAGTAGGGGTGCTGCTGCAGCCCACCCGCCCCACGGTACAGCTGCCCAACCAGCTGGTGCGCTGGTCGCCGGCTCGCGCCGACCTGCTGGACGACCGCGTATGGGACTTCCCGCTGACCCTCACCACCCATCGTTTGCAGTCGGTATTCGGCTTCCTGCCCATCGCCGAGGGGTTCTCGGATCGCACATGGCAGAGCGCATGGCAGATTTACGACCAGGAGGTCACCACTCCATATGATTATCGTTCCAGTCTGGAGGGTTGTGACATCCGCTTTACGGTGGCGCCCAAGAGCGGCATCATCGAGGTGGATTTCGCCGCGCCCGGCCTGCTGAGGTTTCACGCCCTGCAGGGTCATGGCAGTTTCTCTCTGGAAGATGGCGTGCTGCGTTGCAGCGAAGCTTTCGCAGGCATGAAAGCATATGCCGCAGTCCTGTTCGACTGCCCGGTGACGGTGGTGGAGCAGGCGGCCGGCGGTAATCTGATACTCCTCAAGCCTGAGGCAGACAAGGTCGTTGTACGCTACGGCATATCCTACATAGACTGCGACCAGGCTCTGGCCAACCTGAACAGGGAGATACCCGACACCGACTTTGAGAAGGTGCGGTCCGCAGCCCGCGACGCCTGGGAGAAGACCCTTGGCCGCATCGCGGTGCGCGGCGGTACTGAAGATCAGCAGAGGCTGTTCTACACATCGTTCTGGCGCTGCTGCGAGCGTATGGTGGACATCAGCGAATACGGCCGCTACTACAGCGCGTTTGACCACGCTGTGCACGAGAGCGACCGCCCCTTCTACGTGGATAACTGGATCTGGGATACCCACATCTCGCTGGAGCCGCTGCAAACCATCCTGAACCCGAAGCAGGAAGAGGATAAGCTGGATTCATACGTGCAGATGTACAAGCAGGGCGGCACGATGCCCTCCTTTGCCGTTGTCTGGGGCGACTGGCCCGCGATGACCGGCAACTACGCCGCAGTATGGATGGCCGATTCCCGTGCCAAAGGACTCAACTTTGATGTGGAGACCGCATACGAAGGTATCCGGGCAAATTCTCTGGATGCGACCCTGCTGCCTTGGCGCAACGGGCCGTGCTGCGAGCTGGACGACTTCTATAACGAGCACGGCTGGTATCCCGCGCTGCATCCCGGCGAGGCGGAAACGGTATCTGCCGTATCCCTCCCCTGGGAGCGTCGTCAGGCCGTATCTCTCTCCACGGCATTCTCATACGCAGACTGGGCCACCGCCCAGCTGGCCCGTGAGCTGGGTCGCGAAGACGATGTGGAGCTGTTCCTGAACCGCGCCGCGTTTTACCGCAACGTATACCGTCCGGACAAGAAGATGTTCTGGCCCAAGGATAAGGAGGGCAACTGGATAGAGGGCGTTGACCCCCGCTACATGGATCGCGCGTATTACACTGAGAACAACGCTTATACCTTCCAGTGGGACGTGAAACACGACCTGGACGGACTGTTCACCCTGATGGGCGGCCGCGAGCAGGCGGAGAAGAACCTGGACGATTTGTTCCGCATCCAGATAGACATGGCCAAGTTCAACTTCTTCACCATCTTGCCCGATGCCACCGGCATGGTTGGTCAGTTTGCCATGGGTAACGAGCCCAGCTTCCACATCCCGTATATCTACAACTATCTGGGGAGCCCCTGGAAGACCCAGAAGCGCATCCATCACCTGATTGACAATCTCTTCTCAGACACCGTGTCCGGCATCCCCGGCGATGAGGACGGCGGCGGCATGAGCTCGTTCGTGGTATTCTCCATGCTGGGCTTCTTCCCCGTGACCCCCGGCATCCCGGTATACGCCATCGGCAGCCCGTTCTTTGAAGAGAGCGCCATCACGCTCCCTTCCGGCAAGAAGTTCACCGTGAGGGCAAACGGCTATTCCGCAGAGAACAAGTACATCCAGAGCGCGCGACTCAACGGAAAGGCGCTGGACCGCAGCTGGTTCACTCACGAAGAACTGATGGCGGGCGGCGTGCTGGATCTGGAGATGGGCCCCAAGCCCAACAAAGAGTGGGGCCGCGACAACCTCCCTCCGTCCAACATCAACTGGAAGCTGGAATAACAGGTATTTTTTGTATATTTGAAACCAATAACCGTAATATCATCAAATAACAATAGACAATCATGAAAAAAGTTGCTGACAAACAAATTCTTATGGCAGCCGATTTTGCCGGCTACCCGCTTAAAGAGGCTATCAAGGAGTATCTTGAGAAGAAAGGCTGGACCGTTACTGATATCGGCGTAAAGGCCGATTCCGACCCTGAAGACACAGAGCTGATGTTCCACCGTATCGGCCTCCGCGTGGGCGCCATGATCACAGAGAAGGAATTCGAGCGCGCGCTCATCTTCTGCGGCACCGGCATGGGTATCCACATTGCTGCAAGCAAGTGCCCCGGCGTACATGCAGGCGTGGTAGAATCTGTTCCGGCAGCTTTCCGTGCCATCACCGGCAACGGCGTGAACGTGCTGGCAATGGGTGCATTCTATGTAACTCCCGAGCTTGGCAAGCAGTGTGCAGACGCATTCCTGTACAATGACTTTGGCAGCGGCTGGGAGTGGTGGCCCGACTTTGACAAGTTCCACCAGATCGCAATCGACGAGCTCAACGCCTTCAACTATGAAGAGTACAAGGCCAACGGCTTCAAGGTAAAACACCTTGGCGACTGCCACTGCGAACTCTACGACCGTCCCGAAGGCTTCTCCTCCGTCCCCCTGATGTGCAAACGCTAAGCTTGTTTCTTACAAAAGAATGCCCGCTGACCGGCGATCCTCCTCGGTATGAGCATACATATACAGAAACTTATTCTTTCCCGTATGTTCACTCTATTAAAATGAATTGGGGGTGGGCTAGTCAATGGAAGTATGGATTTAACGATGGGTGGTTTGCGTTAACAGGTGATTGGTTGGTTAATGGCAATGCTAGTTACACTCAAGATATGACAATATTGTGTGATTTTGAATATGACCTATTTAACAATTAGCATATGGAATACCGTTTCTTTACAAAGCTGATAATTGGCTTGCTGAGCCTATCTGTGGTAGTATCTTGTCAAAAGGATGATCCAAATGATTATCCCGCTCGTCTGGTTATCGCAGACATGGATTGGACAGAGGCTATGAAGGTAGACGAAGTCGCCACCCAGGAGTCAAAGTCGTATATTAACATCACAGTTAATATCGGCTGGAACCACATTGTGAACGAGCACATTGGTGGTCTAGTCGTCACTTCTAAACCCAATAAATATCAATTTGATATCTGTACTCCTGCAGAAAGCTTTGCCGTAGAGAAGATTGCAGAAAGAAATAAGGATATACAGGAGTATTTCGATGCCAACTTCGATAATGGGGCACACGGATGGTGGCAGGATATGAGCACGGTGTATATGAGGGAAGTGCCTCAAGTATATGCTGACAAGCCACTGTTTGGTAAAGAGGCGGGGGAGAATCTGGTGTCGTTCTTCAAGTATTCCAACGGTTCAGTAATTTTTAGGACTGTTGGACTTGATTATAAGGTAACAGAGTGTGCTCCTGCGCGTTTACTTACTGATTATTTCTCAGAGTGGACCAATATGCCGCGCCAGTTCATTATCAGTTCAACTGTTTATCCGGAGGAACTCAATACTGATGATGATATCAACATCACTTTTGTCTTCCCCGTGGTGATTGAACACTACTGGTCCTGGCTGCTGGAGTTATACGAGAATCCGGATGCAGAAGAGGTATTTACCGATATGGATATGACCTTCTCTGCAAGTTTGAAAGATCTAAAGGTTCGTCATGACATCCCGCTTCAACCGTAAGACAAACCCGCTTCAAAGCGGGTTCTCTTGTGTTCCGGTTACAGCAACTTGATGAAGTGGCCGCCGACTACGGCGCGGGCCTTGAAGCCGCGGCGGTGAGGGGCGTGGGTGAAGTACCAGTCGCTCATGGGCACGCGGTCGCGGGTTTCGTTGTAGAAGCGCCACATGGGGGAGATTAGGGCCTCGAAGTCTTCCGGATTATCTGCAAGGGTGGCGGTCCAGACTATCCAGTCGCTCTTGGTGTACATCTCGCGGTTGTCCAGCGGCAGGCCGTATGCGTTCTGGTGGTTGAGGTACCAGGCGGTCTCTGTGGCGCGGACTTCCTTCGGGAACAGCCCCAAATCCAGTATCTTGTCCCATACCATGTTGTATTTCTGACTCCAGGTGCCAGGTTTGTCAAAGGTGAGGCGGTAGTGGTCACCGTCGGAAGCCATCTGAATCCACTGCGAGGCCATTTCGCGGGCTGCGGCGGTGTATTCAGAGTCGATATCGGCCTTGCCAAGGGTCTGAGCCATGCGTCCGTAGCAGGCCAGCGCCACAATCGCCTTTATGGAGAGGTTGGCGTTGTGGGCAAAGTGGCCCGCAAAGTCATCGGTGCAGAGCTGGTTCTCCGGATCCAGGCCAAAGGTGCGCAGATATTCCGCCCATATTGAGAGGGTCTCCCAGTGCTTTGCGGCATAATCTCCGCTCTTTTCAAAATGGCAGATGGCGGCGGTGAGGATTATCATGTTGCCCGCCTCTTCTACCGGCATGTCGCCGGGGTATGTCTGCCCCTCCGCCATGGGGTAGGTCCCCACATCGTGCGCGGGGAAGGGTTTGGTCCAGCGGCCCGATTCAGAGTAGTAATAGTTGGCGTTTATCATCGCCTCCGACATCTTGGGGTTGTACTTCAGATAGAGCGGGGCGGCAGGGTAGGAGATGTCCACAGTGCCTATGCTGCCGTTGCTGTTGTTCTCTTTGGACAGCAGCAGAAGCTTGCCGTCCGGGGCCTGCACCAGCTTCTGGGCGCAGATGCTCTGGCGGTAAGAGAGGGCGCAGAGTTCCGCATATTTGCGGCCGCCGGCGGCGGTTGCATCGGCAATCAACTCGCGGTCAAACTTGTCGCAACGCTTCATCAGGCGCTTGTAATCCTTGCGCGCTACCGCAAACTCATCGGCTATGGTACGGTTGCCGCTGCGGTTCCAGTACGGGCGCAGTTTTTCGCCAAAGTAGCGGATGGAGTAGACATCATCGTAGCCAATCATGATGAAGCCGGCCGCGGTGCGCCTGCTGCCCAGGTTGCGGGAGATGCCCAGCATGCCGTCCGGCAGCACTTCTGCCGCGGTATTCTTCTTATCGGCGGCCAGATAGAAGTATCCCCAGTCTATGCGGACGTCGTCTCCCTTGCGGGAAAAGTGGTTCTGCTCTTTTGTCCCGGCGCGCAGCAGCACCAGCTTGCCGCTCTCTGACTTCTCTGAGACGGTTTCCTGCTCCGGCGTGTTCACCGCCCAGAGCGGAGAAGCTTCAAAGCGGATTGCAACAACATGTTTCTTGCCGTCGGTTGCCTTCACTCCGTATGAGATGTAGTTCACCGGCCGGCTTATCAGCTCCGGATTGTCCAGCAGCAGCGGCGCGGTGAAGGTCAGCGAAAGTTCCACCGGCCCGCAGGTGAAGCCGTAGTGCGTCCGGGTGGCCTGCGCGTCGGCATAAAGCTGTACGGCTGCGGTGCCTTCGCCCGCGCCCATAAAGCGGTATTCCACTCCGTCTACGGTGAGCCATCCCCTCAGCGGAAAGGCAACCTCCGTCCAGTGGCGCACATCATCATCGTAAAGATGGTCTGCCATGCTCCAGACGTTTGTGTAGGGGTCAATGGTCACAAGCGGATAGGCGGGGGCGCGCATGGCGTTGCGGCTGGCATCGGCGGGTGCGGTGGCAGGGGCAGAAACGCCGGCAGCGAGGGTAATCAGAGCCAGGGTCAGAAAACGTATCATCGTCAATCGTATTTGTATGGTAAAGATAGCACATTGCCCCGAGAAAAGAGTATATTTGCACTGATGAGACACAGTTTTCTATATGCCGCGGCAGTGATGCTGCTCCTGGCGCCGGCCACCCAGGTGAAAGCCCAGAAATCGCACGTAGATTCCATCTGGATTGATGCACGCGCCACCTTCCATCAGCAGACGGAGGCGGGGGTCTATTCCACCCATTTCCAGGGCGACTATTTCAACGTCCATATCGCCGGCCATCTTACAGACAACCTCTCGTTCCGCGTGCGGCAGCGGATGAATAAGCTGATAGACGCGCAGAACCCCTTCAACGCCACCGATTTCCTCTGGCTCAAGTGGCAGGCGACGGACCGGCTGGCCCTCACCGCCGGCAAACAGGCGATACTGCTGGGTGGCTACGAGATAGACTCGGCGCCGATAGACGTCTACTATTACAGCGCCTTCTGCTCCAATCTGTATCAATATTATGCCTTCGGCGCCACCGCCAGCTATACCCTTGCACCGGGGCAGGAGCTTTCGCTGCAGTTTGCCCCGTCTCCCATCTCGTCCGGCCTGCAGGATGCCTACTCATACAACGCGTACTGGCACGGGCATATAATACCCCTCTGGGAGACCCTCTGGAGCTTCAATATCGTTGAGGACCAGTTCCACCGCAAGATGAACTACATAATCCTGGGCAACAAATACTACTTCGGCCCTCTGGTGGTGGACATTGACCTGATGAACCGCGCCTCGCCCGCCCAGCCTCATTATTTATTCACAGACTGGACGGCGATACTCAAGGCGATTCTCAGCCTTGGCAAGTGGAACCTCTGCACCAAGTTCGGCTACGAGACCAACGCTGCGGAGAACGTGGATGCGGCGGGCCTGTCATACAATACGGCACTGCCGGCGGGCAACAACTACCTGTACGGCGGCTGCGGCGTGGAATATTTCCCGCTGGGCAACGACGACCTCCGCCTGCACGCGGTGTTCTTCCAGGACAATCACGACCACATCAACAATTACGACATAGGCATAACCTGGCGGTTCAGGATTTACTGATGATTGACACCCACTCCCATATTTACGATCCGGCTTATAAAGACGATTTTGAGGCGATGATTGCGCGCGCCCGGCAGGCGGGTGTGCACAAATTGGTGATGCCCGGCATCGATTCGACCTGCCATGACGATATGGTGGCCTGCGCCGATGCGCTGCCGGATTTTGCATATCCCGCCATCGGGTTGCATCCCACCGAGGTTAAGGACAACTGGCGGCAGGAGCTGCAGTTTGTCTTTGACCATTACGACCAGCGGCCGTGGTGCGCCATAGGCGAAATCGGCATGGACCTGTATTGGAGCAAGGATTATCTCGAAGAGCAGAAAGAGGTGTTCTGCGCCCAGCTGTCGCTGTCATATGAGAAGGATCTGCCGGTTATAATACATGCCCGCGAGGCCACGGAAGAGATATTCGAGTGCATCAAAAAGGTGGCAAAGCCGCTGCGCGGAGTGTTCCACGCCTTTACCGGCAGCTATGAGACCTACCGTCGCATAAAGGCCTCCGGTGACTTTTTTGTGGGCATAGGCGGGGTGGTGACGTTCAAGAACGCCCACGTGGCGGTGGCTCTGGAACGCATTCCGCTGGAGGATATCCTGCTTGAGACCGATGCTCCGTATCTGACTCCTGTGCCGTACCGCGGGCGGCGGAATGAGAGCGCTTACGTCCGCTTTGTGGCAGAGAAGATAGCCTCCATAAAAGGGGTTGATTTTGAGGCCGTAGAGCGCGCCACGACGGCAAACGCGGAGAAATTATTTCGATTTTTGAAAAATAATCCTTAACTTGCCCCACATTATTGCAAACTAGACAAAAACTATATTATCATTAATTAAAAACCTATGAAAAAAGTTTTCATGTTTCTGGCAGTTGCAGGCCTTCTGACCTTCACTGCTTACCAATCAGTTAGCGCTCAAGACGAAGTTGCTACAGAGCAGACCGCTGCAGATGCAGAGGAGCAGGTTGCCGCTCCGGCTGAGACTCCCGTAAACCCGTTCGAGGCTACCGGCAGTGACCAGCCGCTCCATCAGCAGCTCAAGGCTAAGTTCATCGAGGGTGGTGCAGGTTTCATGGCATTGGTACTTATCTGCCTTATCCTGGGTCTTGCTATCGCCATAGAGAGAATCATTACTCTCAACCTTGCTCAGACCAACACCAAGAAGCTTCTCGAGAGCGTTGAGGAAGCTGTTAAGGCTGGTGACGTTGAGAAGGCTAAGGAAGTATGCCGAAATACCCGCGGTCCCGTGGCTAGCATCTTCTATCAGGGCCTCATCCGCATGGATCAGGGCGTTGAGAACGTAGAGAAAGCCGTTACTTCTTACGGTTCCGTTCAGATGGCTCAGCTGGAGAAGGGTCTTAGCTGGATCTCCCTGTTCATCGGTATTGCCCCGATGCTCGGATTCCTTGGTACTGTGATTGGTCTGATTCAGGCATTCGACGCAATCGAGGTTGCAGGTGATATCTCCCCGAACCTGGTTGCAGGCGGTATGAAAGTCGCCCTGATCACCACCGTCGGCGGTCTGGTTGTTGCCATCATCCTTCAGTTGTTCTATAACTACCTCATTTCCAAGATTGACACCATCGTTGCTCAGATGGAGGACGCTTCCATCAGCTTCGTTGACCTGCTGGTAAAATATCAGAAATAACCGGGCTTGAAGGGTAGTATTATTAACAATTGAAAACAACAAAACAATGAAACTGGCTAAATATTTAAAATGGATCCTTCTGGGTATCTCTGCGATATTGCTGGTTGTTTTCTTCCTCCTGCCGCATAACACCGCGAGCGACGTAATGGTGGATACCTATATCATCTGGGCATACGTTCTGGTTGCCCTTTCTCTGATATTGGTTCTGGCATTCCTGCTCATAGATGTAAGCAAGTCCAAGAAGAGCCTCATAGCCTTCCTTGCCATCATCGTGGGTGCAGTGGCGCTGGTTGCCGTTTGCTGGCTGCTGGCTCCCGGCGGAGAGGTTGCAACTAACGCAGCTTATACTCCCAAGGCATCTAAGTTCTCCGATGCAGCATTGTATGTAACTTATGTAATGGTTGCTGCATCTATCATAGCTATCGTGGCATCAGCCATAAGCAACGCTATCAAGAATCGTTAATAAGAAAGTAAAATGGCATCAAAAAAGACTCCCGAAATAAATGGAAGCTCAATGGCCGACATCGCTTTCATTGCGTTGATATTCTTCCTGATGGTTACGACTATGGACCAGGAAAAAGGTCTTCCTCGCCGTCTTCCCCCCATGCCCGATGAGAACATGAAGCTGGAGAACGAGAAGGTGAACCGTCGTAACATCGTGATTGTGAAGATCAACGTCAATGACCGCGTATTTGCCGGGGATGAACCTATAGATGTCAGTCAACTTAAAGATAAGATCGTAGAGTTTCTCACCAACCCCAACGATAACCCCAACCTCCCCGAGAAGGTCGTAAAGGATATCGAAGGATTCGGTCCCTATCCCGTTTCAAAAGGTGTGATTTCTCTGCAGAACGACCGTGGCACGACGTATAGCAAGTATATCGCTGTACAGAATGAATTGGTCAAGGCTATAAACGAAATCCGTGACGAGTTCTCCGTTGCCAATTATGGCAAGAAGTACGCTCAGCTCGACGACGACAAGCAGAAGATCGTGCGCAAGTGTATACCGCAGCAGATCTCCGAGGCCGAGCCTAAGGATACAAAACTCAAGAATTAGGAGGTTTACAGTATGGCTACATTCAAGAAAAGTGGTAAAAAAACCATGCCGGCCATCTCGACCGGTTCACTGCCCGATATCGTGTTCATGATCTTGCTGTTCTTTATGGTGACCACGACTATGCGTCAGACAGAGCATATGGTTATGGTTAATCTGCCCGCCGCAAGTGAGATATCCAAGCTGGAGCGTAAGGACCTCTCTTCTTACATCTATGTTGGTACTCCTCTGCGCAAGTATCAGGGCAAGTACGGTACCGACAGCCGTATCCAGCTCAACGACTCTTTCCGCACCGTAGACGAAATCCGCGATTTCGTGGCATCGGAGCGTGAGAATCTCTCAGAGCAGGACCGTCCGTTCATGACCGTTTCCATCAAGGCTGACAAGGATACCCGCATGGGTATCATCACCGACATCAAACAAGAGCTTCGCCGCTGCAACGCGCTAAAGATTCTCTATGGCGCAAATGCGGTTGAATAGGCTTATGTAATACTTTGCGAGAAATGGGTGGCAGCAACTGTTACCCATTTCTTGTTTAAAAGCAGTTTTAATATGAAACTTTCCAAATCAGCAATACTCACGGCGCTTGTGCTTTGCCTGGCATCGTGCTCGCAGCCCAAGGCCAAGTATGTGTTCCTGTTCATAGGGGACGGCATGGGGTTCGGCTGCCTCTCCGTGGCAGAGACTTATCTGGCGCAGTCGGAGGGCGAGGGTGCTATAGGAATGGGCAAACTGGCCTTTTCTGACTTCCCCGTGATGGGGGCCGCTTCCACCTTCTCTGCAGACCACCAGCGCACCGACTCCGCCGCCAGCGGCAGTGCCCTCTCTTCCGGAGAGAAGTTCAACAACAGCGCGCTGTGCATCTCACCTGCAGGGGATACCATCCGCAGCATCGCATACAAGCTGCACGATGTTGGCTATAAGGTGGGCATTATGGCAACCGTATGTATAGACCACGCCACCCCCGGCGCTTTCTACGGACAGGTCTCCAGCCGAGGCGACTATTATGAAATAGGGAGCCGTCTGGCCGATACCGGATTCGAATTCTTTGGCGGCGGCGACTTTAACCGACCCGACCAGGCGCAGCCCACCTGCTATGAAAAGGCTGAGTCTGCCGGATATGCAATCGCATACGGCCGCGAAGAGTTCCAGGCAAAAAAGGATGCCGACAAAGTGATCTTCTTCCAGAAGAGGGACACCACCCACAACTTGACTCAGCTTCCCACCCATCTGGAGCGCATGGAACGCAACAATCCCGATGACATAACCCTCGCGGAGCTGGTATCCTGCGCTGTGGAAAAACTGGACAACAGCAAGGGCTTCTTTATGATGGCAGAGGGCTCCATGATAGATTATGCCGCGCACAGCAACAATCTGCCAGACCTGATATTTGAGACGCTCGATTTCAGCGACGCAGTGGCGGTTGCCATGGAGTTTTACAAGAAGCATCCCAAGAATACCCTGATTGTGGTTACCGCAGACCATGAGACCGGCGGCCCCGCCTGCACCAGGCCCAACCTGATCAAGGTAAATGAGATGCTGCATCCCGCAGCCGAGACCAATGCAGACAACTACCTCTCCGGAGAAATCAACCTGTCTGATCTTTCCAAGACCGCAGGCGTGGGCTGGACTGCTACCAGCCACACAGCAGACCGCGTGCCGGTATATGCAATAGGTGCCGGAAGCGAGAAGTTCGCAGGCGAGATTGACAATACCGACATCCCTCGCAAAATATGCGAGGCAATGGGTGTAAACTTCTGATTTTTTTCGCATCTTTGCATTATGAAAAAGATTATGATGTTTCTCGCGGTGGCTCTTCTGGCCGTATCCGCCATTTCCTGCCACAAAGAACCGGCTCCCGGCAAGCTTGTGGGCGATGTTACATATAAAGACAAGCAGATTGTGGGTGTGGATGTAACCCTTACCGGAGATAACGGTACGTTTACCTTTACTACCATCACAGACGGCTACTTTTATTTCAACACGCTCCCTCCGGGAGACTATATCGTTTCATGCCGTTACAACGGCAAGGAGGTAGACTCTTATCTCAAGAATTATGAGAAGAGCGAGAACCCCAGCAAGGTCACAATCCTTGAAGGGGAGCTCCACAGCCGCAACGTGCTCATTCCGGATGAAGTGGACATGGGTATAGAAGAAGACGACTAACTTCCGAAAGCATATCATAAAAAATGACCGCTGTTTGGCGGTCATTTTTTGTTTACATGCGCAGCCGGTCGAATGTCAGCGACCCGAAGGAGCGGAAATAGCGCAGCACTATGCTGCCGTCGTACCGCCCCACATCGTTGCCGTCTTCGCTGAACGACGATACCTCCACATCTGCGGCAAGCCGGCGGAAATCGCGCTTGGCGCGCCACACCGCCTTGAAATAGCTCCACCGCCCGGTGAACAGATATACCAGCGAGGCGGCGGTGTCCAGCGCCCTGCGGGCAGTCATGATGCGCCTGCGGTCGCTGGTGGGGAGATTCTTCTGCAACATCAGCAGGCTGTTGCGATAGTTGAGGTAGAGTTTGCGGGGGCTGGCATTGTCCAGCGAGGCGCCGCCCAGGTGATAGACAACCGCCTGAGGCACGGCCCACACCTGATGCCCTGCCAGTTTTGCCCGCCAGCAGAAGTCAATCTCTTCCATGTGGGCAAAGAAGGTCTCGTCCAGGCCGCCCAGATAGTGGTAAAGGTCGCTGCGCACCATCATGCACGCGCCGCTGGCCCAGAAGCACTGCTGCTCTTCATCGTACTGGCCGTTGTCCTTCTCTATGCGGGAGAGGATGCGTCCGCGGCAGAACGGGTAGCCGTATCGGTCTATGTAACCGCCGGCCGCACCGGCGTATTCAAAATAGTCGCGCTGCGCCAGAGAGCGGATCTTGGGCTGGCAGATACCCACATCTGGGTTGTCTTCCATGAAGGCGGTGAGGCTCTCCAGCCAGCCGGGGGTCACCTCCACATCGCTGTTCAGCAGCACATAATAATCTGCCTCTACCTGTTTAAGGGCGCGGTTGTAGCCCCCTGCAAAGCCGTAGTTGCTGTCCAGGGCAATGGTCTCAACCTGTGGGTAGTTGGCCTCAAGCCACGCCAGCGAGTCGTCTGTGGAGCCGTTGTCGGCCACCACAACAAAACAGTTCTCTTTGGGGATATTATCAATCAAAACCGGAACGAACCGCTCCAGAAGTGAGCGGCCGTTCCAGTTAAGTATTACTATCGCAATGTCCATTAACTATCGGCAGTAGCTGCCTCGAGTTTCTTCATCATCACAAACATGAAGATTGCGGAGATCACGCAGACGCCAAGGAACACTGCCCATACCACCCAGAGGGGAAGGCCGCCCCAGAGGTGGCCGCCTACCTGTACCAGGAAGTTGCCCAGGGCGGTGGCAACAAACCACATACCCATCATCATGCCTTTGTACTTGGGCGGAGCAACCTTGGATACGAAGGAGATGCCCATGGGGCTCAGCAGAAGCTCGCCAAAGGTGAGCACAAGATATACGGTGATGAGCCAGTAGGGAGAGACGAGAGTCTCAGGCATCCCTGCCTCGCGTGCTGCAGCCTGCACTTCGGGGGTGTTCAGGCCGATGGAGGCGAACACCATAAGTCCGAATGCTACGGCCGCTACAAGCATACCGTAGGCAATCTTGCGGGGAGCAGAGGGCTCCTTGCCCTTCTTTGCCAGGGCCCCGAAGATGGCCATGGACACGGGGGTGAGGGCCACTACATAGAACGGGTTGAAGTGCTGGAAGATGGGTGCGCTGATCTCGATGGCGCCCTCCAGGCGGTTGTACTGCCAGATGAGGAAGGCACATGCGAGCAGAACCACTATCACGCCAATCAGTTTACCGCGTCCCGTGGCCTCTTTGTCAAATATTGAGAACAGGGCGTAGACTATGGCAATAACGGCTACCAGGTTCCATACGTTGAACGGCATGGAAGCGATGCCCTCGCTGCTGCGCTGGGTGAATTCGTTGGCAAAGTAGGTGAGGGTAAGGCCGTTCTGGTGGAAACTCATCCAGAAGAAGATAACCACGGCGAACACCAGGAACAGGGCCACCATGCGTTTCTTGGTCTGCTCAGGGGTGAGGGTATCCACAACCTGCGCCTTCTCTCCCTTTGCATGGCCGCCCTCCACATGCTTGAACCAGCTGCGGAAAGCGTAATAAATGATGATGGATACTATCAGCGATACGCAAGCCACTGCAAATGAGAAGTGATATGCGGCATTACCGTCAAAGCCCAGGCTGATGGCCCACTCGCGGATTCTGATAGCCGCTGTGGGTGCAAACAGGGCGCCGATATTGATGGCCATGTAGAACAGCGAGAAGCCGGAATCGCGTTTTGCGGCGTACTGGGGGTCGTTGTACAGATCGCCCACCATCACCTGCAGATTGCCCTTGAACAAACCGGTGCCGAATCCTATGAGGAGCAGCGCTGCCAGCATTCCCACAAGGGCCACTGTGCCGCCTCCAAGGGGCACGGAGAGCAGCAGATAGCCCAGGAACATCACTATGATGCCGGTGGTGACCATCTTTCCGAAACCGAACTTATCTGCCAGGATACCTCCAATCAGGGGGAAGAAGTACACCAACATCAGGAATGAGCTGTAAATAGTGCCCGCTGTACCTGCCGAGAGGCCGAAGTTGGCCCTCAGGAACAGGGCGAACACCGCTATCATGGTATAGTAGCCAAAGCGCTCGCCGGTATTGGCCAGCGCAAGGGCAAACAAACCTTTAGGTTGATTCTTGAACATAGTTATTTTGGTTATTTGTTACTTCTTGGGAACATTCTCCAGCACTTTGACAACAAAGTCCCAGAACTTGGTTATGCTGGCCACATTCACCCTCTCGTCGGGGGAGTGGGGAGAGCAGATGGTAGGGCCTATGGATACCATGTCCAGCCCCTTGTATGTGGCACCTATGATGCCGCACTCCAGGCCGGCGTGGATAGCCATCACCTTGGGCTCATTGCCGTACATATCCTTGTATACCTTTTTCATGGTGGCCAGCATGGGAGATTTCATGTCGGGAGCCCAGCCGGAGTAGCCGCCGGAATATTCAACCTTTGCACCGGCCAGTTCCATCACTGCGCGCATGCTCTCAGCAAGGTCGTATTTTGCGGTATCAACCGAGCTGCGCAGCAGGCAGTCGATATCTATGCTGTGGCCGTTGGAACGCACGATTGCCAGGTTTGTGGAGGTCTCCACCAGACCGGGAACATCCGCGCTCATGCGAACCACGTTGTTGGGGCAGGCGAGCACCGCCTTTACCATTCGGAGCGCCACGCTGCCGCGCATCACGCGGGCGGCGTCACAAGGCTTCACGAACATCTCAACTGCGGGATCAATACTGCCGATTTCGCTCTTGACAGCCTCAAAGGTGTCTGCCACCAGTTTCTTGAGTGCAGATGCCTTGGCTGCGGGCACCGCTACCACTGCGGTGGCCTCGCGCGGAATGGCGTTGCGCAGGTTGCCGCCGGCAATGCTCGCCAGACGGCCGCCCAGGTCGCGCAGCACGGGGAGAAGGGTGCGGGCCATGGTCTTGTTGGCGTTGCCGCGTCCCTCGTTTATCTCCATGCCGGAGTGTCCGCCGCGCATACCCTTAACGGTGATGCAGAAAAACTTGAACCCTTCAGGGGCAGCCTCGGTGCGGTAGGGGAAGCTGAAGTGTGCGTCCAGTCCGCCGGCGCAGCCCACGTATATCTCGCCCTCCGTCTCGGAGTCGAGGTTCAGCAGTATGTCGCCTTTGAGTTTGCCCTTCTCAAGGCCAAACGCGCCGGTCATGCCGGTCTCTTCATCTATCGTGAAAAGTGCCTCCACAGGGCCGTGTTTAAGGTCTTTCGCCTCCAGAACCGCCATTGCGGTGGCTACGCCCATGCCGTCGTCGGCGCCCAGGGTGGTGCCGCGCGCCTTGACCCATTTCTCGCCGTCTATCTCGTATTCATAAGCATCCACGGGGTCCTTCTCCCAGTCGTGGGGGGTGGCGGCGTTGTTCTGCGGAACCATGTCCAGATGGGCCTGCAGGATTACCCCCTTGCGATTTTCCATACCGGGGGTGGCGGGTTTGCGGATAATCACGTTGCCCAGCGGGTCGCGATAGGTTTCAAGATGGTTGTCGTGACCGAATGTCTCTATGAATTCCACCGCCTTGAGCTCTTTCTTGGAGGGGCGGGGCACCTGTGTGAGTGCGTAAAAGTTTTTCCAGACCCTTTCGGGTTTCAAATTAGCTATTGTCATATCGTAGAGGATTATTTAACCGGATAGACCAGGGTTTCGCCAAGCTGATAGATGGGGATGCGGGTCTGCAGCAGCATCTGCGCACCGTCAAACACACGGGCGGTGGCGGTACGGGGCACCCTGTAATAGATGCATTCGCCTTTGGCGGCAGCCTCGGGAGAGTCGGATTTGGGGTCAAGCTCAAGGTCCAGCACAATCGGACGGCCGGAGAGGTCGCTTGCGGGCACCAGACCTTCCGTGTCGGAGAGGCGGAACGCCACGTATTTGTGCTCTTTGTTCTTGGCCTGCGGTACCACGTCAAAGTTCATTGTCTGTACAGACTCCACGGTTGTGCCGTAGAACAGGCTCATGTACTCGTCTTCCATGCGGAGCAGCTCCTTGATTGCGGCATCCATCGCCTCGCCGCTGTAGGTGGCGTCGGTATCGCCTGTAACTATCGCCAGACGCATGCTGCGCAGCTTGAAGATGGTGGCGGCAGTCTCGGCAGCCTTCTTCTCCGCCGATTTCTCTACCACCTGGCTCTGCGAAACGGCCACCTTCTCGTATCCCTTGGCGGTCTTGACCGTCTTGTATAGGGTGGTGGTAGCGGTGGTGATGTTGCCCTCCACATCCTTGCCCGCAAACTGGTCGTTCCCGGCCAGGGAGGGGAAGCGCCATACCTCGGTCTTGCCGGTGTAGCTGTCAGAAGCCACCACAAGGCCCTGTGAGCAGAGCTGCAGGAATCCGCTGCCGGCGCTGCCCTTTCTGAGATTGACGGAAAGGCGCACGGAGGGGTCGGCTTCCAGATAGGGCACCATCTTTATGGATTTGAGGTAATAGTTCACCCCGTTCTCTTTCCGGGCCTCGCTGCCCATATATTTCTTTGCGTATTCTGCATACGGGCCGGCAATGAAATCTTCCCGCACGGCATCCACCTGGAAGGTGACGGAGGTCACGGGGAGCGAATACATCACCTCTCCCACCGGAGCGGCAGAGGTTGCCTGTCCATAAAGCGGAAGCGCGGCAAAAAGCACCAGCGCGGCAACAGTCAGTCTGATTATGTGTTTCATATCGTGTATAAATTATTTTCCGTTTTTACTGCAATTGTAAGGCCACAGGTTCTTCCAGCGGCGGTGGCTCCAGAGCCAGTTGTAAGTGCGCGAGAGGATATCCTTCTCGAGCAGCGCCGCGTAAGCATCGGTAACCTCGCCCTCAGCAGTGAGTGCAGCGTCACTACAAATTTGCGAAATTTTCATGACATATCCGCCTCTTTTGACCCTGTCCAGATAAACATAGAGCACAGCAAGGTGCAATTTGCGGGCAATGGCCTCCGCGCCGCTGTGCCATTCGGTCTCAAGACCCAGGAATGTGTCGGTGCGGGGGGAGCCCTCGTAAGGGTACTGGTCGGCGATAAAGAAGTACATCCGCTTGCTGCTGCGATTCTGCAGCATGTAGCGCAGGATCCTGTGAGAAGGTATCAGGTTCTCCTGCCCGCGGAGCCGTTTGCGGCGCAAAACCCTGAAAAGCTGCTCCGACAGCGGGCTGTGCAGGGTCTGGTAGGTCACCGTCATATCTTCCGGGCCAAAGTCGTGGCGCTGCATATACGCCGTAAGATCGCTGGCAATCTCCCAGTTGCCGGTGTGGGAGAGAAGGGTAACTACAGAGGGGGAATTGTTCCACGCGTCGTTCAGCAGATGCTCCGACTCCGGGTCCACGGTGTAGAAGCCTTTGCGGCGGATATGCTCCCCGCTGCGGGTCATCGCCCACACAATCTCCACAACCACATCGCCCAGATACTGGTAATAGTCGCGCCTGATACTGTCGCGCTCTTCCTGAGTCTTTCCCGGGAATGCGCCCGCCAGGTTGGTGTCAATCACGCCGCGGCGGTATTTGAATACATCGCGCAGCAGCCAGGTGATGATGTCCGCAAACAGGTAGTGCACGCGCAGCGGCAGCAGCGAGAACAAATACAGCGGAGCGGTTATCAGGCAGGCCAGGACGCGGTACATATCGGTCTAACGCCCTTCAGGTTTGAAAAACGGAGCGGAGGCGTCCTTGGGGGAGAGGATTATCTCGTCTTCATCCAACATCCATTCCACGCCAAAGGCGGGGTCGTTCCAGCGGTAGCCCGCTTCAGAGGCGGGATTGTAATATCTGTCGCACTTATACTGGAAGATGGTGTCGTTTTCAAGCACGGCGTATCCGTGGGCAAAGCCGTGCGGGATATACAGCATGCGGTGCGAGGCGCCGTCCAGCACAACGGAGATATACTTGCCGAAAGTGGGCGAACCTTCGCGCAGGTCCACCGCAACATCCTGCACACGCCCCTTTACCACGCGCACCAGCTTGGCCTGGGCGTATTCCCCTTTCTGGAAATGGAGCCCCCTTATTACGCCCCGGCGGGCAGAGAGAGACTCGTTATCCTGAATAAAGCAGATGTCGGCCACATTCTCGCGGAACTCCGAGTCGCGGAACGCCTCAAAGAAATAACCCCGTTCATCTCCGAACACCCGCGGCTCTATAATCACCGGCCCCTCGATGTCTGTTTTGATGTAGTTCATAGGTTACAAATTTACACTAAATTTGTAGATATGAAACACATTGGAATAGATATAGGGACAAGTTCCGTATGCGGCGTTGTGTACAACGATGCCGATGGCAATGTCAAATCGGTAACTAAGGCAAACGATGCTGCCATCACCGGCGGTCCGGCCTGGAGCTTCAGGCAGGATCCGGAGCGCATCCTGGAGGTGACGCGCCGGCTGCTGGAAGAGATGATGGAGCCCGACGTGGCTTCCATAGGCTTCTCCGGGCAGATGCACGGGATGCTTTATGTAGACGGCGAAGGGCGCAGCTTGGGCCCGCTGTACACATGGCAGGACGGCAGTGCGGCGCAGCCGTATCAGGGCGGCGAGAGTTACGCACAGTATCTTACGCGCATCACCGGCTATGAGACATCCACCGGCTACGGGCTGGCAACCCATTTCTACAACATGAAGACGGATGGTGTGCCGGCTGCGGCGGTAAAGCTCTGCACGGTTATGGATTATGTGGCGATGCGGCTCTGTGGAGGCAGCGAGCCCGTTTGTGAACCTTCAAACGCAGCCAGCCTGGGCTTCTTTGACAAGCAGAGGCTGCAGTTTGATACTGAGGCGCTGGGCAAGGCTGGCATCGATGTCGCCATCCTGCCTGAAGTGCGTCCCGCCGGGACCAAGGTGGGTACTTACCGCGACATTCCGGTGTATGTGGCGATTGGAGACAACCAGGCGGCGTTCCTGGGCTCTGTGCTGGACAAACAGACATCGGTGCACGTAACAATAGGCACAAGTAGCCAGATTTCTGTTTATACAGATTCGTATGTACAGGTGCACGGACTGGATACCCGTCCGCTGCCGGGCGGCGGCTACATCCTGGTGGGTGCGGCGCTCTGCGGCGGCGTGTCATTTGCGATGCTGAAGGATTTCTACGCGCAGGTGGCGGAAACAATAACCGGGACTAGACCTTCTGACAAGGATATATATAACAGGATGTGTGAAATGTCGGATACTGAAACGGGCGGCATATCAGTGCGGACAACCTTCTCCGGTACCCGCCGGAAACCATCTTTGCGGGGCGAAATAACTGGAATAGACCTCCGCAACCTTACCCCGGAGCATCTGACCAATGCGCTCCTGAAAGGTATCTGCCAGGAACTGAAAGATTTCTACGACTGCCTCCCGGCGGATATCCGTCAATGTCGCAAGAGCATCACCGGCAGCGGCAACGGCTTACGCAAAAACCATTTGCTGCAGTCGCTCCTCTCAGAAACGTTTGCTCTGCCGCTGGAACTGACTTCCCATCAGGAGGAGGCAGCCCTCGGTGCAGCTATTGCCCATAAGCAGTAAACAGCGTGCAAGGTTCCACGCTTGCGAACAGACCTTGCACACAATACCTCCTTATTCCCCGCTGTGTAGGGGGCTTAGCTGCACGTTCTTAACCGCAAGGCCATTTGTCTCAAACGCCAGTTGATCCACGCTCAGGCCGTAGCGGTCTGTGATCATGGTGCGCTGGCCTGCTATCTCTACATCTATCAGTGCGCCGCCCCACTTGGGTTCGCCTTTTACTATGATGCGTACGGTGAAAGGTTTATCCAGCCCGCGGATGTTCTCTATGGCGTAGTTCCATGCGTTGTACGGATATCCGCCTTCGCGAAGCGAATTCTGGCGGCTGCCGTCGTCAGAGAACTGGGCGCGGCATTCAGCTACATTCAGATCCCAGCGAAAAGCCCGCTCTACGGAGCCGAATTTCATGCCCAGAGTGCCCTCTGCCGTGGGTTCCACGTTAAACGTAAGCAAGAAAGAACGGCATGCTGCCTTAAAGCTGGCGCCGCTGTCAACCTTGTCTGCCAGTTTCTGCGCGTTAAGCGTAACTGGCATCATCTCCGGCATGAACTTAGAGCCGATCACGCCGTCGGGATACTGTATCAGCTCGCGCACCACCAGCGGGCCACCCCAGTGGCCGTTCACCTTGACCCATCCTGCAGAAAGGTATCGTCCGTCGCCGATTTGTACTATGCTGGGCACACAGAGTCCGTCGTAGAAATCAAGTCCCTTGGAAGACAGATCCTCGAATGCTTCTATTCCGGCGTCCAGTGGTTTAACCCACATATTCACGAAGCCTCCCACGATATACTCCCAGTCGCCCCAGGAAAAGAAGAAGGTGCAGTCGCCTCCCGGAGGGAAGTCCTCGCTGATGCAAGTCCATGGCCCGCGCAAGTCATCTGCGGTCCAGGTGCCCCTGGAGGCATAGTTGGCCAGCATGCAAAGCTTGCCGTCCTTGTCGTAATATATCGTCGGATTCTCAGAGGGGTGTATGATGATCCGCGATTTCTTGAAGTTGGCAATACCGTCCTGGCTTACGCTGAAGGTGCATCCGGAGGGTACCAGGCTGTCCAGCTCATCGAACTTAATCACCTCACTGCAGCCATACTGCCGTATGTGCTCCCACTCGCGAGGGCTGGCGGTCTGAGAATAGGGATAGAGCCTGGAGGTGTGCATTCCGTAGCTAATCATAAGCGAGTCGTGCCATACGAACGGGGCGCCGGTTCCCATCGTCTCCCACTGCTCCTCTATGGGGGTGGCTGCCTCGTGCTCTGTCCAGTGCTTGAAATCGGCGGTGGAGATATGCTCGAAATAGTGCCCGCCGTTGCCGAATTTGCTGCGGTGGCCGCGCCTGTCCAGCAGATAAAAGACATGGTAACGCCCTTTATACCAGATGGCTGCCACATCGCCCGTCCAGGTGTTGTGTCCCTTGGGGGTGAAATACTGTGCCTCGGCGAATTCCGCCTTCTGTTTCTTGGGCTGAGGCTGTAGGCAGGGGGTCCAGATATTCACTTTGCCCACAATGTCGCCGTTTACCCGGGCCTCGCAGCTCTCTGCCGGGCGCGGGTAGCCAAAGGCAAAGTCGCGGTCTGCCAGACGACTGTCAAGATACATCTCCCATGCGACGCCGGTAAAGTGGAGCACAAGTTCGTGACGGCCCCAGGGCTTGGGAAGAAGTCCAAGCGGAACCCCTACAGTCATATTCTGTGGAGACTGATCGGCTGGGTGCAGGAGCGTAATCGTGGCCTCCAGAACAGGGCACCGCCCGTCGGACATCTTGCCGGCGGGATAATTCTGCACCTCCACGTCCTTGGGGTTGTGCTGGCGCAGCTTCACCACCACGGTGCCGGGGATGCATACCAGCTCCGTGTCTTCTGTAAAATCGCTGAGCGTGAGCGGCATAGCCATCGTAAAGCCCGCCTCGGGATTGGCCAGGAAAGTGATTTGGGATGTCCCGCATCCCTCCTGCAGCACCACGTCCGGCGCCTTGTCGGTGTCAAAGGAAAAAGAGTCGCCGCGCAGCAGCACCATACTGCCGTCGTCGTCGGTGGCAGCACACCCCGCCATCAGCAGCACAGAGAGAATCAGAAGTCGTTTCATGAAGTATCCGGAATGATTATGAATCAAAGATAATAACTATCTTTGAGTTATGGGAAAAATCAAATCAGTGGCGGTGTATCTCGGGTCGCGGCCGGGAAATGAGCAGAAATATGTCAGGAATGCGTACCGGCTGGGGCAGCTGCTGGCGGAGAATCATATCGATATAGTGTATGGCGGGGCGTCGGTGGGTACCATGAAGGCGCTGGCAGAGGGGTGCACGGCGGCCGGCGGTCATATTACGGGCGTCTTTCCCGCCGGTTTCAAGGGGAAGAAAGACAATGCCGCGGCCGGCGTTCATGTGGGTCCAGAAGGGGTGGCGCTCAGCAAAACCATTATCGTGAACGATATCGCGGAGCGTATCGCCACCATGGAACGCCTTTCCGATGCGATGATATTCCTCCCCGGTAGCTTTGGCACCATGACGGAGGTGTTCAGCTGGGTGGAGGAGTGGCAGCTGGGCTACCACACCAAACCCGCTTTCTGTCTGAATACCGACGGCTATTACGACGGCCTTCTGGCGCAGATTCGCACCATGATTGGCGCTGGCTTTATGGATGCAGACGACATGACTCTGCTGCACACCGCCCCCGACCCCGAATCACTTTGCCGCATACTTATTGCCTGACACGATTGTGACCGCCCCGGCGAGTTCCAGCTCCAGCAGCGGGAGGGCGATATTCCGCGAGTCGGACCCCAGCGCTACCGCTATGGATTGGATATCCGACTCAGGATTCTCACGCAGAAATCTCAGAATCTCACTTTTGACTCTATCCGGCTCTGCCGCAGCCGGTGCTGTGTCCAGCGGCAGCGTGGGGTCGATGTCCCATCCCATGGCCCTTATGATGGATTGCGCCCCGGTTGCGATGGCTGCCACGTTGTTCTCTATCAGTTCGTTGCAGCCGCGGAAGGTGTTGTCGTCCATGCGTCCCGGCACGGCGAACACGCTGCGGTTATAGTCCTGCGCCAGGTTCGCGGTAATAAGACCGCCCCCCTTGACCTTGCTCTCCACCACAAGCGTGAGGTCGGAAAGCCCTGCGATAATCCGGTTCCGCCGCACAAAGTTTATGGGATAGGAGGGGGTGAAGGGGGAGAACTCCGTAACCAGGGCCCCGTGGCAGAGAATCCCTGCCGCCAGAGCCTCGTTCGCCGGGGGATAGATCTGATCGAATCCAGTGCCCATCACAGCTACGGTATCTAGCCCGTATTTCAATGCGAAGGTGTGGGCGTGAGTGTCTATGCCCAGCGCCAGGCCGCTCACTATCACCGGTTTGACCGGCAGCAGCGCCAGCCCCTCCACAATCTTTTCGCAGTAGCGCCGACCCCACTGGGTGCTTGCGCGGGTGCCCACAATCGCTGCGAACCGTGGCCGCGAGAAGTCGCATCGACCCTTGGTGTAAAGCAGCAGCGGCGGATCTGGGCACTGCTTCAGGCGCGCCGGGTAGTCGCTGTCGGTATAGGCGATAATGTTTACGTCGTGCTCCAGAGCCCAGTCTATGTCGCGAGCGGCATCGGCGGCAGTTCTGCCGCTGAACAGCCGGCCCGCTATCTGCTCCAGCGGCGGATAGCGCTGCAGTGCATCGTCCCGCCCCATCTCAAAGATGGCGGATGCGCTGCCGAATGTCTCCAGAATCTCTTTTGCGGGGGTGCTGTTCCCCAGAAAGCATCCCGCCAGGGTGGCGGTGTGAATCAAATAATCCCGTCTCATTGCCATTGCGTTTTTGCCGCAATGTATTAAAACGGGATTTATTGCAGGGGACAGAATCTCAAATTCTGCCTTTTGTGTACGATTTTAAAATTAGATAATCAGCATCGCGTCTCCGTAGGTGCCGAACTTATAGCCCTCTTGCAGAGCCACTTCGTATGCGTGCATCACGTTGCGATAGCCTCCGAAGGCCGCCACGTTCATCAGCATGGTGGACTTGGGGAGATGGAAGTTGGAGATAAGCGCATCGGGGATGGAGCACTTGTAGGGAGGGAAGATGAACTTGTTGGTCCAGCCCTCGAACTCCTCTATCTCCTTGGTGGTGGTCACAAAAGTCTCCAGGCCGCGCAGCACGGTGATACCCACGGCTACCACCCTGTGTCCGGAACGCTTGGTCTTGTTCACCTTCTCTGCAGTCTCCGCCGATATGAAGAGGGGCTCGCTGTCCATCTTGTGCTTGGAGAGATCCTCTACATCCACGGTGTGGAAGTGGGCGTTGCCCATGTGCAGGGTGATGAACGCCTGGTCTATACCCTTTATCTCAAGGCGTTTGAACAGTATCTTGCTGAAGTGCAGGCCGGCAGCAGGAGATGCCACGGCCCCTTCGTTCTTGGCGTAAATGGTCTGGAAACGCTCTTTGTCTATCTCCTCTGCTCTGGGACGGATCCACTTGGGAACCGGCAGGGAACCTATGGAGTAGAGCGCCTTCTTGAACTCCTCGTACGGACCGTCGTAGAGGAAGCGGAGGGTGCGGCCGCGTGAGGTGGTATTGTCTATCACCTCTGCCACCAGGGAATTGTCTTCACCAAAATAGAGCTTGTTGCCTATACGGATCTTGCGGGCGGGATCTACCAGTACATCCCACAGGTGCTGGTCGCGGTTGAGTTCGCGGAGCAGGAAAACCTCTATCTCAGCCCCGGTCTTCTCTTTGTTGCCGTACAGTTTGGCGGGGAAGACCTTGGTGTCGTTGAACACGCAAAGGTCACCGTCGTCAAGATATTCGATAAGGTCTTTGAAGATTCTGTGCTCGATTTCACCCGTGTCCTTGTGCAGCACCATAAGGCGGCATTCGTCGCGTTCCTCAGAAGGATACTTTGCAATTTGCTCAAGGGTGAGCGGGAATTCGAATTCTTTTTGTTTCATGCGCTATTTCGGTAAGGAAACGACAAAATTATTCGAAGTATGGAAATATTCCAAAGAAATTGCGTTATTTATTTCAAAATCACCCGATAGTGTGCGTCTGAGGGCGGTGAGATGTGCGCCGCTGCCCACCGCGAGCCCCAGGTCGCGGGCAAACGAGCGGATATATGTCCCCTTGCTGCAGCGCAGCCTCACGGTGGCGTACGGCCGTCCGGATGGGGCGCTTCCGAAATCCTGAAGCTCCGCCTCTTCTATGACGATGGGCGCAGCCTTCACCTCCACCGGCTCTCCGGCGCGTGCGTATTCATAGGCGCGTACGCCCGCTATCATTTTGGCGGAGAAGATTGGAGGGACCTGCTCCTGCGGACCGATAAAGCCCGCAAGAGCATCCTCTACTATCTTTTTTGTGATGTGTGCGTAAGGATATTCGGCATCGATCTCCTTCTCCAGATCATAACTGGGAGTGGTGGCGCCGAACTCTATGGTGGCGATGTACTCTTTTGTGTGCGCCTGCAGTTGTTCGGAGATCTTGGTGGCGCGTCCCACACAGATTATGAGCAGTCCGGTGGCCAGAGGGTCCAGCGTGCCGGCATGCCCCACCTTGATGTTCTTCTGGTGGAAATGCTTCTGCAGGGAGAATTTCAGCTTTCGCACCGCATCGGCGCTGGTCCAGTTCAGGGGCTTGTCCAGCACTATGACAAGGCCGTCCGGATAGCTCTCCATAGATTCGGCGAGCGGGCCGGAGAAGTTCTTGTCTACTATCGTGGCGGCAATCAAACCTCTATTTGCAAGGGATTTTGTCGATGCGTTTCTGGTGACGGCCCCCTTCGAACTCTGCGCCAAGGTATGCCTCAAGTATCCTGAGAGCCATCCTGCGGCTTATGAAGCGGGCGGGCATGGAGAGGATGTTGGCGTTGTTGTGCTGCTTTGCCAGCGCAGCGATCTCCGGCTTCCAGCAGAGCGCCGCGCGCACCTTCTGGTGCTTGTTCAGCGTCATGGTGATACCGTTACCGCTGCCGCACATCGCTACGCCAAAATCTACTTTTCCTGCCTCCAGTGCCTCTGCAAGGGGGTGAGCGGTGTCGGGATAGTCCATGCTCTCGGTGGAGTGGGTGCCAAAGTCAACCACTTCGTACCCTTTGCGTGCGAGTACCTTCTTGATATATTCTTTAAGCTCGTAACCTGCGTGGTCGCAGGCCATACCTACACGTGTCATATTACTGTTCAGATTGTTTTTCAAGATTCTGCATTATCTGTTCCTTGCGCTGCTTGCGGAGCATCCGGTCGCGGCGGTCAAAGGCGGTCTCGCTCTCTTTCTGCTGCAAATCCTCGGAACTGTCCACTATCAGCGCGGGTTTGCCTATATATCGGTCTTTCTTGGTTACGGAAAGCATATCGCCGGTGCTCAGCGGCAGTCCGTGGCGGACATAAGAGAAGTCTTCGTCGTTGATGTCCACCACAATTATCTTGTCGCGGTTCACGCTGTCCATGTCAACCTGGGGCAGGTCGGTCATGTCATAGCCGGTGGCCACGATGGTGACCTTGATATCCTCGCCCAGGGTATCGTCGCGAACCACGCCGCACTTGAAACTGCTGGCACCGCCGGTGGCGCTGTTCACATAGTCCATAATCTGCTGCTTCTCTTCTGCGCGCATCTTGCTGGCGGTGATGTTCACCAGCGCCTTGCTGGCCTTGGTGATGTCGCAGTTGCTCATCAGCGGGGAGCTGAGGGCGCTCTCCACAGCGTTGCGGGCGCGTTCCGTCCCTTCTCCGCTGCCGATGCCCATGAACGCCATGCCGCTGTCCTTCATAATCCTCTTGACATCGGCAAAGTCCACGTTGATCAGACCTCTTGTGAATATGATGTCCGTTATGCTCTTGACGGCTGTGGCCAGCACTTCGTTGGCCTTGTTCAGGGCGTCGAAGAACTCCAGGTCTGGGTAGACCTCATACAAACGCTGGTTGTCTATGATGATGAGCGAATCCACGTGACGGCTGAGTTCGCGGATACCCTCCGTGGCGCGATACATGGCGTCGGGGCCCTCGTCGCGGAACGGAATGGTTACAACAGCCACGGTGAGCAGACCCTTGCTCTTGGATGCCTCCGCAATCACGGGAGCCGCGCCGGTGCCGGTGCCGCCGCCCATGCCGCAGGTGATGAATACCATCTCGTTGGGGCCGGTGAGGATATTGTTGATGTCATCCAGCGACTCTGTGGCCGCCTTCTTGCCCACCAGATAGTCGGTGCCGGCGCCAAGACCCTTGGTGATCACTCCGCCCAGCTGCAGTTTCTGAGGTACGGGGCTGGTGCTCAGATGCTGGAAGTCGGTGTTGCACACAACATAGTCTATGTGCTCCATCTTCTGCTCATACATGTAGGTAACGGCATTCGTGCCGCCGCCGCCCACGCCAATCACCTTTATTAAATTACCCTTCTCAATCCAGTCGTCGGGGATAATGGAATCGTATATAGTACTCATGGCTAGTTGTTTTTTCCGGTATCAAACAAGTCGTAGAAGAGTCCTCCCAGCTTTTTCTCTATCTTGCTGGGCTCGCGGTGCTTCTCGGGTTCGGGTTCAACCTCGGGCTCTTCTTCCTCTTCCTCATCTTCGAGCTCTGCGGCCAGCTTGGCCTTGCGCTCTTCCTCTTTGCGGGCAGCCTTCTCTGCCGCCAGCTGGGCTTTGAGCCGCTGCTTTTCCTCTTTGTCAAGGCGCCTCTTCTCGCGAGGGGAGAGGGTGGTGATGGTCTGGTCCCTGAAGATGTTGGACTCGCGTGCGGGTTTGGCCTCAATGCGGGTCACTGCGCGGCCGCTGTCTATCTCGCTCTCGTTGTTGAAGCTGTCTATCAGGGCTCCCAGGATAGAGCATGCGGTGGTGTCAAAGCAGCTTGTCTTGGAAATCTCGGAGATGTTGCCCTGGGCGTTGGCCAGGCGTACCCTCATGCCGGTAATGGCGCGGGCCAGCTCTTTGATGTGCTCCATGTATGCGGTGCCGCCGGTAATCACCAGTCCGGTAGGGATCTTGTTTATGTAGCCCGATTTCTCTATCAGGTAATAGGCTGCCTCCAGTATCTCGCTCACGCGTGCCTCAACAATCTGCTGCAGGAAATCCAGGGGGACATCCTTGGTCTCGCCGCCGCCGACTCCCTGCACCACAAGCTTCTTGTTTTCCGTGAGCCCTTCGTCTATGCAGTTGCCGTATTTCATCTTGATTATTTCCGCAACATCTGTGGTGAGGCAGGTGTGGTAGCGGATGTCGCTGGTAACGGTGTTGCCCGCAAAGGGGATGACTCCCACGAACCTGATGATGCGGTCCTTGACAACCACGACGTCGGTGGTGCCGGCGCCTATGTCAAGCAGGGCCACTCCGTTCTCGAGCTCGTTCTCGTTGAGGGTGGCGATGGCGCTGCCTATGGGGGAGAGCACAGAGCGCACCACCTTCATGCCGCACTTCTCCACCACGTCGCGCTTGTTGCGGTCGGCGGTGGTCTTGCCCAGTATCAGGCGGTATCGGGCCTCTACGTTCTTACCGGCCATGCCCTCCACGGAATCGGGCGGGTTGCCGATGCTGTCGTCTATGTCGTATGCCTGGGGAATGGCCTCCAGCACACTTTCGCCGGCCACTACGTCGGCCTGGAATGCCTGTTCGCGCCACTGCTGCAGCTCCTCCGGAGAGATGAGGTTGTTGCCGCTGCGCTTTGCCCTGAGGGTGTAGTCCATGGTGCGCAGACTCTGGCTGCCGGAGCACAGGATAACATCGGTAATGGTTTCGCCAAACTCAGATTCGATGTCCCGTTTGCAGCGGGAGAGGGCCTCGATTATGCGCTGGGTGTTCTGCACGTCTCCGCGGGACATTCCCTTGGTGACGGGCACAACCTTGTGGTGCAGCACTTTGATGCCGTTGGTCCCCGCCTCTGCTACAGCCATGGCCACCTTGGAGGTGCACAATTCAACTGCTACTAAATAATCGTTCATATCTATTTACAAATAATTTGATCTTTGTATTTCAGGTTCACGGAGGTGTATTTCTTGCCGTTCTGCAACGCCTGCGGACGGATGGTGCGGTAATAGCCCGCCATCTTGGAGAGCTTTGCGTTCACATTGTTCAGGCCGCCGAAGATGAACTTCTCGTTGCAGCTGTTGGTGTAAAGCACAACATCGCCGTTCTCCTCCACCCAAATCTGCTCTATCTCGCGGCTCCAGTAAGAGTTGTTGCGGATGGTCTCGGTTAAGCCGATGAGTTCTGCAAGCCACTGCCGGCCATCTTCCGGGAAGCCGCCCTTGGCAGTGTCCGCCTTGAAGGGAAGGGCGCCGCACACAATGGGCAAATCCAGCGTCACGCCGCCGGCCAGAGGGAGCACATATCCGCTCAGGTCGCAGTAAAAGCCGCCGTCAGGCCCCTGAAAACGTACCACGGGGTTGCGCTGGGTCACCTCCAGCACAAGGGTGGAGGGGTTGCGGACATAGGCCTCAGCGTGGCTGATGGCGCTGTTGCTGCAGATATAATCTTCAAGGGCATCGGCGTTGATGTCGTTTACAAGCATCCCTTCCACTGAAGGGCGCACTATTTCGCGCACCTCTGCAGCCGATACAAAGTTCCGGTCGTGACTGTTGGTTACGATTACGTCTATTGCATTGCATCTGAGCAGCGCTCTCTGCTGTGCCGAATAGCGCTCGGCGCAGTAGAAGTATCCGCTGAACAGCAGGCATACAACAACGAATCCCAGTATGACCAGAATCTTTCTAAACATTCTTCAGATACTCTTCTATCTGTGGTACAAAACGGTCTACATCACCTGCCCCGAAGGTCACCAGGCAGTCTATCTTGCGGCTCTTTATGGTATCCATCAGCTGGGCCTTCTCAACCAGCATCTTGTCTTTGATGGTAACCTTGTCCAGTATCATCTCGGAGTTTACCCCCTCTATGGGCAGCTCGCGGGCAGGGTAGATGGGGAGCATTATCAGGCTGTCCAGTCCGCTGAGCGCCGCCGCGAATTCGTCTGCAAAGTCGCGGGTGCGGGTGTACAGATGCGGCTGGAATATGCCGCACAGGTTGCGTCCCGCAAAGATTTCGCGGATGGAGCTGATGGCTGATGCAATCTCTGCCGGATGGTGGGCGTAATCGTCTATATAAGCCACGCGCGGAGTGTTTACGTGGATGTCAAACCGGCGTTCCACGCCGCTGAAGGTGGCCACCGCCTGCCGGATTGCCTCCGGCTCCACGCCGTAGAGCAGCGCCACCGCCGATGCGGCCACGGCATTCTCTACGTTGACCCAGCCGGGGATGCCCACTTTGCAGCCGGCAATCCTGCCGCCGGGATGGTTGAGGGTAAAGGAGAAATATCCCCCTTCCAGAGGGGTTATGTCGGATGCGTAAAAGTCGCAAGGTTTGTCGTAATTGTAGCGCAATACTTTGGCCTTGATGCCGGAGGTGTCCAGGTCGGCCCCCAGCTTGGCTACCACATAACCGTCGGCCGCCACCTGGGAGGCGAATTGTGCAAAGGCCTCTTTCACCGCCTCGTGGGTGCCGTAGATGTCCAGATGGTCGGCATCTATTGCAGTCACCACCGCAATCTTGGGGTGGAGCTGCAGGAAAGAGCGGTCAAACTCGTCTGCTTCTGCCACCAGTACATCGCTGTGGCTCATCAGCAGGTTGGTGTGGTAATTCTTGGAGATGCCGCCCAGAAAGGCGGTGCACTTCTGCTGGGTGGCGCTGGTAAAAATGTGCGCCAGAAGGGTGGAGGTGGTGGTTTTGCCGTGAGTCCCCGATACCGCTAGGCAATCTTTGTCGGAGGCTATCTCGCCCAGTGCGCGGGAGCGCTTGCATATGCTGTAACCCTTCTCGCGTACGAACTGCAGCTCGCCGAGGGTCTCCGGAATGGCGGGGGTGTATATCACAAATGTCTTGTCAACATTTATCGGTACCAGGTCGGGACGGTCGTCGTAATGCACCATTATCCCTTCGCTCTCCAGCTGTGCCGTGAGGCGGGAGGGGGTGTGGTCGTAACCCGACACGTTCTTGCCGATATACTTGAAGTAGCGGGCGAGTGCGCTCATCCCGATACCGCCGATTCCTATGAAATAATAATTGTCGTACATGTTACTCGCAAAGTTTCAAAACCTCTGCCGCGATGTCAGCCGCAGCATTCTTCTTGCCAAGTTTAAGGATTTCGCGCTCCATGGAAGCTATCTTCTCCGGGTCGGCGAGCAGCGCCTGGGCGGTGTCCATAAGCTGTTCGCGGGCGTCGGCATCCAGCACCATCATTGCGGCGTTCTTCTCTACCAGCGCCATGGCATTGTGCCGCTGGTGGTCTTCAGCCACGTTGGGAGACGGGACAAAGATGGTGGCCTTGCCCTCCACGCACAGCTCCGATATGGTTCCGGCGCCGGCGCGGGAGATGATTACATCGGCCACGGCGTAGGCCAGGTCCATCCGGTCTATAAAGGTCAGATTCTTCACGGCGGGGCAGGGGTGTTCTTTGAGGAACGCCTCAATCTCGCTCTTGTAATACTTTCCGCTCTGCCAGAGAATCTGGATGTCGCTCTTGTCACCCTTCTCAAGTATCCATTTCTGGACGCTCTCGTTCAGGGTGCGTGCCCCCAGGCTGCCGCCCACCACAAATATCGTCTTTTTGGCGGGATTCAGCCCGTAATATTCATAACCCTGCTCGCGCTGAGCCTCTGTGGGCGGGTTGATGTCCTTGCGGATGGGGTTGCCGGTGAAGATTATCTTGTCTGCGGGGAAGAACTTCTCCATCCCGTCGTATGCCACGCATATCTTCTTTGCGCGGCTGCCAAGCTTGCGATTGGTGAGTCCGGCAAACGAGTTCTGCTCCTGCAGCAGGCAGGGGATTTTCTTGCCGGAGGCTGCCCAGAGCATGGGGCCGCTGGCGTATCCGCCCACTCCCACAGCCACATCGGGCTTGAACTCACGGATAATCCTACGGGCTTTCAGCACACTGCCCAGCACCTTGAAGGGCAGGGCGAGATTCTTGAGCGTGAGCTTGCGCTGGAGTCCCGCCACCGGCAGTCCGATAATCCTGTAACCCGCCTTGGGGACCCGTTCCATCTCCATCTTGCCCAGCGCTCCCACAAACAGTATCTCGCACTCAGTGCCGCTGGCCTTGAGTGCATCCGCAATGGATATCGCGGGGAAGATATGTCCGCCGGTGCCGCCGCCGCTAATGATTATCCTCTTCATCTATCTTCTGTATTAAGTTGTTCTGTTTCTGTCTGTACGGCCTGGTCCCCTTCAGCTTCTGCCGCAGCGGCTTCTTCCGCCGCCTTGCGCTCTTCTTCAAGTTTGTTCACGGTGCGGCTCACGGAGAGTATTATGCCAAAGGCCGCGCTCAGCACCAGATATGCGGTGCCGCCGTGGCTTATCAGCGGGAGGGTGTGCCCTGTGATGGGTATCAGACGTACGTTTACAAGTATATGCAGGAATGCCTGCGTAGTTATCAGAAAGGCCAGTCCAAGCACCAGCGCCTGTGAAAAGGCGTCGGGACACTTGAACGAGATGCTGATGCACCGGAACAGGAATATCAGGTACAGCAGCACTATCAGTATGCCCCCCACAAGTCCCGTCTCCTCTACTATAGATGCGAAAATGAAGTCGGAGAAGGCCATGGAGAGGTTGTGGCGCGCGCTTCCGTTGCCCACACCCTTGCCCAGCAGGCCGCCCTCCTTGATGGCAATCTTGGCGCTCTCGCTCTGGCGCTCTTCGCGGTCCATCTGCTCTTTCTGCGCCTTGGTCATCTTGGAGAGGTCCAGCGTGGTGTCGTTCTTGCCCACAAAGTTCCCGATACGGCTCTCAACGGTGCCCAGTCGGTTGAAAATGGGAAATTCGGACGCCTTTGGCGAGATTGCCAGGGAGAGATGGAAGATGCCGAACAGGATGGCTACCGCAGCCACCGCCAGCCCCACCGTCCACATCAAAAACTTGAAGCGGATTTCCATGAAGTAGAACACCATCATGCTCACCAGCGCCAGCAGCAGGGCAGAGGAGAAGCTGTTCACCATGATGCAGGCGCATACTCCAACCACCCACACGAGCAGCTTGAGGCAGAAGCCTTTGAAAGTCTGTATCTCGCGGCTGTATTTCTCTATGCCCCAGCTGATAAACAAGATGAGGCCGACCTTGACAAACTCGAATACCTGCAAGGTGTGACCAAACAGCTTTAGGCCGCGCACGGCGCCGTTGCGCTGGTCCTGCAACGGCGGCACAAAAAGCAGCAGCAACATCAGCACCGATATGCCGAACACATACGGCGCAACCTTGCGGTAGAAATTATAATTGAAGGCATAGCAGAAGAACAGGGCGGCGAAACCCAGCGCCACGCTGCCGAACTGCTCTACATAGATGGAGGTCTTGCTCATGATGTCGGGATCCCTGCGGGTGAGATATGAACCCACAGAGAAGACCGCAATGATGGAAATCATTGCAAATATGGCCACTATGAACCATATTACCCTGTCACCTCTGAGCCGAATCCTTGCCATACACTACAGGTTCCTCACAGCCTCCTTGAACTTTCGTCCGCGGTCTTCGTAATTCTTGAACAAATCAAAGCTTGCGCAGCAGGGGGAGAGCAGCACGGTGTCGCCCTCAGATGCCAGCAGGCTGCACTGTTTGACAGCTTCCTCTGCGGAACGGGTGTCAACAATGGTGGCCACCTTGTCGTCAAAGGCGGCGTGTATCTTGGCGTTGTCCACGCCCATGCATACGATGGCCTTCACCTTCTCGCGCACCAGGTCGAACAGGGCGGAGTAGTCGTTGCCCTTGTCGGTGCCTCCCAGAATCAGCACCACAGGGGTGGTCATGCACTCCAGGGCATACCAGGTAGAGTTCACGTTGGTCGCCTTGGAATCGTTTATGTATAGCACTCCCTTCACGCTAAGCACCTTCTCCATGCGGTGTTCCACCGGCATGAAAGAGGTAAGCGCCTTGCGGATGTGGTCGTTGGTGATATTCATCAACTTGCCGGTGAGAGCAGCCGCCATGGTGTTGTATACGTTGTGCTTACCCTGCAGCGAGAGGTCGCTCACGGGCATCTCGTACGGGTCGCCGTTGTAGTTGACGTGCATCCGGCCGCCAAGGGTGTAGGCACCAACCTCCACCTCCCTCTCCTGAGTGATGGGGAGCATCTGCGCCTTTATCACAATCTGGTTGAGGTTCTTGATGGTGATTTCGTCGTCGGAGCAGAAAATGAAGCAGTCCTCCGCCGCCATGTTCTGGGTGATGCGGAACTTTGCGTTCACATAGTTCTGCAGGTCGTATCCGTAGCGGTCCAGATGGTCGGGGGTGATGTTCAGCAGGATGGCGATGTCGGCCTTGAAGTCGTACATGTTGTCCAGCTGGAAGCTGCTCAGCTCCAGCACATATATGTCATAATGCTCGGTGGCCACCTGATATGCGTAGCTCTGGCCGATATTGCCGCCCAGACCCACGTTGAGGCCGACGTTTTTGAGCATATAATATATAAGTGACGTGGTGGTAGTCTTGCCGTTGCTGCCGGTGATGCAGATTTTCTTGGCGGTGTCGTAACGGCCGGCAAACTCAATCTCGGAGATGATGGGGATGCCCAGCTCCACAGCCTTCTCTACCAGCGGGGCGGTAGAAGGGATACCGGGACTCTTGATTATCTCGCTTGCATCCAGAACCTTCTCCCATGTGTGGCCACCCTCTTCAAAGGGGATGTCATACTTCTTGAGCCTCTTCTTGTATTCAGAAGAGAGGGTGGACATGTCCGACAGGAACACGTCAAACCCTTTGACCTTTGCCAGCACAGCAGCACCTACGCCACTTTCCCCACCTCCTAAAACTACAATCCGATCCATATATGTTATCTAATCTTAAGTGTTACAATTGTCAGTACGGCCAGGATGATGGATACAATCCAGAAGCGGGAGACGATGCGCGCCTCGGGGTCGATGCCCGCGGGCTTCTGAAGCAGCGCTGCGGGCTCCTCTTTCTGGAAATGATGGTGGAGCGGAGCCATGCGGAACACTCTCACACCCTTGCCGTATTTCTTCTTGGTATATTTGAAATAGTATCTCTGGATAATCACGGAGAGACTCTCTGCCACGTACACGCCGCACAGTATGGGGAGCAGCAGCTCCTTGCGGATAAGTACGGCGCATACGCCAATCACACCGCCCAGCATCAGGCTGCCGGTGTCACCCATGAAGACCTTTGCGGGGAACGAGTTGTACCAGAGGAAGCCCAGCAGCGCCCCCACCAGAGCCGCCATGTACACCGCAATCTCGCCGCTGGCGGGGATGTACATGATATTCAGGTAGCTGGCATACCCCACGTGGCCGGACAGATACGCCAGAATACCCAGAGTGGTGCCCACTATGGCCGCGACTCCCGCCGACAGGCCGTCCATTCCGTCGGTGAGGTTGGCTCCGTTGGAGCAGGCGGTGATGATAAAGATGATTACAAGGATATACAGTATCCAGGTCCACCACTTGCCAGCCTCGCCCTTGAGCGGGGAGAGCCAGGAGTAGTCAAACTCGTTGTTCTTCACAAAGGGGATGGTGGTCTTGGCGTTGTTCTCAACCACCACAGATGCAACCTCCTGCTGAGCGTCGGCCTCGGTGGCATGGCCGCTGCGTACGCGGAAGCCCAGCTGGCTGCTGAACAGCAGCGTGAGACCAACCACAAGACCCAGAACAACCTGCGCCAGGATTTTCTTCTTTCCGGAGAGCCCGTCCTTGTTGTGCTTCACAATCTTCGCATGATCGTCCAGATACCCTATGAATCCCAGCCATGCGGTGGCTATAATCAGTAGGATGTTGTTCAGGTTTGTCAAGTCGCCAAACAGCAGTATCGGCACCAGCACAGCCAGCGCTATTATCATTCCGCCCATGGTGGGGGTGCCCTTCTTGCTGAGCTGTCCCTCCAGGCCCAGGTCGCGGATCTCTTCTCCTATCTGCTTTGCCCTCAGCTTCTTGATGATGCCGTTACCGGCCCACAATGCAGTTATGATGGCCGCCAGCGCGCAGCACACAACCCTGAAAGAAATGTAGTTCATCAGGCCTGCACCGGCGAAATCGATGCCTTGGGATTGTAACCAGTTGAAAAGATGATATAGCATGGCGTTTATGTTTCTATAGCGAGTTGAATACTTCTGTTATGACCTCTTTGTCGTCAAAATGATGTTTTTCAGTGCCGATAATCTGATAGTCCTCGTGCCCCTTGCCGGCCACCAGTATCACCGCTCCCTCCGGGGCGAACACAATCGCGCTGCGAATGGCCTCGGCGCGGTCTGTGATGAACACCGATTTGGCACGCGCGGCGGCGTCCAGCCCGGCGCGGATGTCGGCAATTATGTCCTCGGGTTTCTCAGTGCGGGGGTTGTCGGAGGTCACCACCACCCGGTCGGCATATTTTGCGGCAATCTGTCCCATTTCGGGGCGCTTGGTGCGGTCGCGGTCGCCGCCGCATCCGAACACGCAGATCAGATACTCTCCCTTTGCGGCGTCCTTCAGCGTCTTGAGTACATTCTCAAGGGCATCGGGGGTGTGAGCGTAATCCACAACGGCAGTGATGTTCTTGCCGCCCTTGATATATTCCAGGCGGCCGTCCACAGCCTTCATCCCGCTCAGCAGGGTGAGCGTCTCCTCTTTGTCGGCGCCAAGCAGTATTGCGGTGGCGTATACCGCCAGCAGGTTATAAGCGTTGTGGGCGCCTATGAAGCGGGTCCAGACCTGCACGCCATCTATGGTGAGCTGCATGCCGTCCATAGTCTCTTCCATCAGCCGGCAGCGGAAATCGGCCATCTTCTTGCAGGAGTAGCGGTAAATGTGCGCCTTGCAGTTCTGCACCATTACCTCGCCGTTGGCGTCGTCTATATTGACAAGTGCGAAAGCATCCTTGGGCAGGCCGTCAAAGAAGGCCTTCTTGCAGTCGCGGTAGTTGTCGAATGTCTTATGGTAGTCCAGATGGTCGTGGGTCAGGTTGGAGAAGATGCCGCCGCGGAAGGTGATGGCAGCGATGCGGTCCTGGCTCACAGCGTGGGAGCTGACCTCCATGAAGCAGTATTCACAGCCGGCGTCGGCCATCTCTGCCAGAAGGGCGTTGAGCTCCAGCGGGTCGGGAGTGGTGTGGTCGGTGTGATAGCGCTTTGTGCCGATATAATTGGCTATGGTGGAAATCAGGCCACAGGCATAGCCCATGGATGTGAACAGGCGGTAGAGCAGGGTGGCGGTGGTGGTCTTGCCGTTGGTGCCGGTCACTCCCACCAGGTTCAGCTTGGCAGAGGGGTTGTCGTAGAAGTCGGAGGCCAGGGTGGCCAGCGCACGGCGGCTGGAAGCAACCTTGATGTACTCCACGCGGCCGGCTTCTACCTTCTCAAACGCACCGTCGTTCTGGTAGACCACAACGGTGGCGCCGTTCTCCACAGCCTTTGCAATAAACTTGTGGCCGTCTGCCGCATTCCCCTCTATAGCCACGAAAAGGCTCCCCTGGGTGCACTTGCGGGAGTCGGTCTCAATTGCCCGTATCTTCTTGAGGTCTAATTCTTCCAGTGTCATATTTTCTCTGCCAGTGAAAGGGTTACACAATCTGTGCTGATGTTTATCAACGAACCCGCCGCGGGACTTTGCGCCACAATCTTGCCGCGACCGGTTGATTCTACTTTATATCCTTGAGACTCAAGTAGGTATACTGCGTCGCGGAGCCCCATTCCAATCACGTTGGGAACCCCGTGTATGGTGTCGTTCTGACTTACGTGCTTGGTCTCGGCTATCTGCGGCATGGAGCCGGAAGAGAGAATCGGGGTGTTCCAGTCGGGAGAGGAAGCGTATATGTTGTTGATGATTTCGCAGGCCACGGGGCCGCCCCATGTACCGCCGTAGAAGTTCTTTGCGGCCAGCCTGGAGTACACGACAACTATTATGGAGTACTTCGGATTCTCATAGGGGAAGAAGCCCACGAAAGAGCCCTGGTGGCGCTTGCGGCCGGAGGCGTCCATATAGCCGCCCTGAGGCAGCGAGATACGGGCGGTGCCGGTCTTGCCTGCAACATGTACCTTGCAGTCTGCAAACGCACGGCGGGCGGTGCCGTTCTCTCCTATGACCACTCCGCGCAGCGCCTCCTTAGCCTGGGCTGCGGTCTCCTTGGAGCAGACGCGCCCAATCGTTTCAATAGGGTAGGTGTATTCAACATGGCCGCCGCGCTGCAGATTCACGAACAGGTGCGGCTTTACCATCACTCCGTCGTTCGCAATCGCGTTGTAGAAGTTGAGGATATGCAGCGGGGTCACCTGTACGGCATAGCCCATGCCTATCTGCGGCAGGTCGGCGGGGCTCCAAGTCTTGTCCTTGGGGTCGCGGATGCGCGCCTTACCCATGCCGGGCAGATCAAAGTCGTAATTGTAGCTGATGCGGCGCTCGTTGTTGAGCTTGTCCACAAATTCCTGCGGATTCTTGTCGTATTTCTCGCCGGCGATGCGGCGGAACACGTTGTTGGAGGATATCTCCAGACCCTTGCGGATGGATATTGTGCTGTAGTTGCGCAGATAGGTGTCCTCAAATGGCTTCTTTACCCTGTAGTAGTGCCAGAACACATCGGCGGGCTGGTAAGTGTCCAGGGTGACCTTTTTGTCTTCCAGCGCGGTTACCAGAGTGGCGAGTTTGAATACGCTGCCCGGCTCGCCCAGGCGGCCGATGGCGTAGTTGTACTGCTCCGTGAACTTGCCGTGCTCGTCCTTCTCCATGTTCACCATGGCGCGGATCTCGCCGGTGGCCACCTCCATCACAATCACGGTGCCAGCCTCAAGGTCGGGCTCGTTCTCTATCTTGCGCAGCAACGCCCTCTGGGCGATATCCTGCATGTCGATGTCAATGGATATCTGTACATCCTGCCCGTTGGTGGCGGGAATCTCTGTCTTTTCTGCATCCGGAATCCAGATGCCCTTGTCTATCAGACGCATGGGGCGCACTCCGGGAGTACCCCTCAGAACCGAGTCCAGGGCTCCCTCCACGCCTATGCGAGGCCTGTCTTCACTGCTGCGCAGGTACCCCAGCGCACGGTAGGCCAGTTTGTCGTAGGGATATTCGCGGTGGTCTATCTGATCCACCAGCAGTCCGCCGTAAGCGCGGCCCAGGCACAGCAGGGGATACTGGCTCACCGCCTTCATCTCGTCGTAGCCGATGTGCTTCTTGAGCAGGCGGGTGTAACCCTTGCCGGCGGCGCGGCGGCTTGTGAGAAGGTTTACATATTCCTCCACGCTCCGTTCGCCGTAGTTCTTTGAGAGGGCCTCTGCCAGGGGCCGTACGTTGGCCTCGAATATGCTGTCGGAGGCCACGGTGCAGTCAAGGCCGATGAAATATTCGGGAGTGGAGAATGCCAGATGGCGGCCGTCGGCGGCCAAGATGCTCCCCCTGACCGGCTCTATGGCGTCGTCGCGGATGGTCTTCTTGCTGTAGACGCCCGTCTTGATGTCATCTTCAAAGTACTGGAGGTCCACCATCCTGGCAACGGCTGTTATGGCTATCACCAGAAACACCACATACGCGAGGGCAACCTTGACGACGTTCTGCTTCATATCACTCTATGACGATGCGCTTGGGCGGATCTTTGGGGGCGTGCAGGGTGGTGTTACCGCTGCCCACAAGCATCTTCTCTATGCGGGTGCGCTGGTCCAGTCCGGTGAGCCTCAGATCCTTCTCGTGGTACTCTATCTTTAGTTCTTCCAATACTTTTTCATTCTTGTTGATGGCGGCCATGCGGTCTTCCACCCACAGGCCCCATATCAGGTAAACGCTTATGAGCAGGAAGCAGAAGAAGATGAACTGCAGCTGCCGGTCCATCCCCCTCTTTGTTATAAGTCCGCCGCCAAAAAAGTCGGTGAACCAGGACATGAATTTCCTCTTCGCGCTCATTTGCGTCTCTTTCTTGCCACGCGCAACTTTGCACTGCGGGCGCGCGTGTTTTCCGCTATCTCTTCCTCTTCCGGCACAACCGGTTTTGCCGTCACTTTCTCCATAACTCCCTCGGCGATTGCGTCGCGTATGGCGTTCTTAACTATCCGGTCTTCCAGAGAGTGATATGTTATCACAGCCAGCACGCCCCCTTCGCGCAGCGACTTTACCGCCATCGGCACAAAGCGCTCCAGCGCCTTCATCTCGTCGTTGACCTCTATACGCAGCGCCTGGTATACCTTTGCCAGATACTTGTGCTGCGCGGCCGGCGGCGTCGCCCGCTCCAGTGCGGCGTTGAGCGCTCCGGTGGTGGTGATTCCCCCGGCGGCGCGTCCGTCGCAAACCAGTTTTGCCGCAAAGCGGCTGTTGGCTATCTCTCCATATTCGCGGAAGATGCGCTCCAGCGCCTCCTCCGTATATGTGTTAATCACATCTGCCGCAGTCTTGCGCGCCCCTGAGTTCATCCTCATGTCCAGCTCGCTGTCGAACCGGAAAGAGAATCCGCGCTCGGCAGTGTCAAACTGATGGGACGATACCCCCAGGTCGGCCAGTATCCCGTCCACGCCGTCGTATCCGTAATAAGTCACCCAGTTGTGGACGAATCTGAAGTTGGAGTGTACCAGAATCAGACGTCCGTCGTCCGGGGCGTTGGAGAGGGCATCGCTGTCCTGGTCCATCGCAATAAGGCGTCCGCCAGCCGACAACTGTTCAAGTATCGCCCTGGAGTGGCCGCCGCCACCGAATGTAGCATCAACATAAACGCCGTCTGGATTGCCTAAGAGGGCCGATACACTCTCTTTCAACAGAACAGGTGTATGATATTCAGACATAACCGATACCTCCTGTTATCCAAGCGTCTTTTCTGCAAGTGCTACATACTCTTCATCGGATAAAGTGGTGCTTTCGAGGCTATCCTTTGCCCATATCTCTATCTTGAAGTCCCGCCCGCAGAATACCGCCTCTTTCTCGATGCCTACCGATTCCAGAAGGGACTTGGGGATGGAGATTCTGCCGAGTTTTTCATCGGGGACAACAAAGGTGCGGTTGCTGGTATATGCACGCCAGAAACGCTCGTCGTCCCTGTTGAAAAGATTCAGCCTCGATCGAACTGCCTCGGATTCTTTCTCCCACGATTCGTACGTGTACATCTCGAGGCAGTTTACGAACAAGGTCTTTTTAACGACGAATCCCTGCTTGATTTGCTCGCCGCAGATGGCCTTGAAAGCGGCAGGGAAAACCAGTCTCCCCTTGTCGTCTACCTTAGCCTTGTATTCGCCGATAAAGTTGGTCATATAAATAGAGTGATGTGTGGAGACAAAGGTATAAATACTTTTTTCAATTTTTTACATTTTTTTACAAAAATTTCCAAAAATTTACACAAGTCGTTACATTTGTGACGGTAAAGCAGATTTGTCATGAATTCAAAACATATCATCCCCGTTCTTCTCGCAGTTGCCGCCGTGCTGTCCGGTTGTGCCGGCGGGGCGGGTAAAAAGGCCTCCGGAAGTGCGTCCGGTGCAGCTTTGGGGCTTGTGGACAGTTTGGGCCTGGCAGCCGACGGACACATCTATGAACACGGCATTCCGGTGGACATGTATTCGGTGGAAGACGGTGAAATTGCCCAGGGCGACTACTTCTCTGTAATAATGGAAAGGCTGGGGGTCCCGCAGACAAAGACAAACGAACTGTTAGAGGCGGGGCGCAAGGTGTTCGATGTGAAGAATCTGCGCGTAGGAAACCAGTATCACGCGTATTACAGCACCGATACCACAGGCGAAGAATCGCTGGCCTATCTGGTGTACGACCGCGACCGCCGCAGCGTGGTGGTGTTCTCTCTGGAAGGCGAACCTCAGGTTTATATCGATGAGAAGGATGTCACCACCGTGCTTCATTACGACGAGGTGGAGATACAGAATTCCCTGTGGTACGATACCCAGAAGGCGGGTTGCTCGCCGCTGCTGGCCATAAAGCTGTCCGACATCTATGCCTGGACCATAGACTTCTTCGGCCTGCAGAAGGGGGACAGTTACAAGGCGGTGTATGAAACGCAGGAGTGCGACGGTCAGATTATGGATCTGGGCAACATCTATTATGCATCCTTTATACACGCCGGCAAAGAATATCAGGCATACTATTTTGACGACGGCAATGCCGGCGGCAACAAATACTGGAACGAGAAGGGCGAAGGTTCGCGCAAGGCGTTTTTGAAGGCGCCCCTGAAATACTCCCGCATCAGCTCCGGATTCTCCTATGCCCGCCGTCATCCCGTAACGCGCAAGGTTCAGCCGCATACCGGCGTGGACTATGCCGCACCCACCGGGACTCCGGTGGTGAGTGTGGGCGACGGTGTGGTCACCAAGGTCGGCTATGCCGGGGCAGGCGGCAATACCGTCCACATCCAGCATACAAAGAACTATCGTACGGCATATCTGCACCTGTCGCGCTACGGCAAGGGTATCCGCCCCGGAGTGCGCGTGAGTCAGGGTCAGGTTATCGGTTACGTTGGGGCCACCGGCCGTTGCACCGGTCCCCATCTGGACTTCCGCATCTGGGAGAACAACAAGCCCGTGAACCCTCTCAAAATGGTCTCGCCCCCTGCGGAACCCATTGCAAAGGACAAGATGCCCGCATTTGAGGCGGCCAAGCAGCACGCCTTTGCCATGCGAGACAGCCTGCAGGTAGTCTCGTACTACAAACAGGCCGTCCTCGACAAACTGGAAGCGAAAGAAATGTGATTTTTGGCGGGTTCTTGCATTTATATAAGAAAGCCATTCTATGAAAAATCTCAATAAATCCATTCTGGCGGTTGTCGCCATGCTTCTTCTGTGGAGTACGGCAGCCAAGGCACAGGAGTCCTTCTCATGGGAAGAACACCGGCACTCGCTGGAAGTGTACACGGGATATCCGTATTTTTTCACAATGCTCATTCCCAAGAGCAGTCCAGACAATACCGCCTCAATGGAGGGATGGTACACGGGGGATTCATACAAGTTCCTGTGTCCTGAGAATCTGTCGTTGATGTACTCATACAGAGACAACAAGGAATGGGAGATATCTGCCGTGGTCAACTTGCACGGCTATTTCTACAACCACAAAAAGTACCCTGTAGTGGATAATATCCCGGATTGGGACGCAGTCCCTGAAGACTTGGGTGTCAAATATGAAGCAAGGGGTATCGTGACCGGCCTTATCACGCGACGTTACTGGGTGGAGAAACCAGGATACAGGCTCTACTCCGCATTTGGTCTGGGAGTGCTTCTGAAAGGCAGGGGCATTCTTGGACAGGTCGTTCCCGAACTCACGCCAATCGGTATCCGCTTTGGCCGCAGACATATTTATGGCATGACGGACCTCTCCTACGGTCCCACCGGCATCGGTCTCCGCCTGGGAACAGGATATCGGTTCTAGGTGCCTTTAATACACAACAAAGCCGGCCATTTCTGACCGGCTTTGCTGCATGTTGACGGGGACCGAGGTTAGTCTACCAGCTTCTCTACTTTGGCGTAGTTCTCCTGGATGGTGCCGTCGGCTACTACTTCAAAGTATTTGCCCTGCTTCTTGTAATAGTTGATGACGGGCTCGGTTTTCTCGTGATAGTTCTTGATGCGGGTGGAGATAATCTCATCGTCTGCATCGTCGGCGCGGTTTTCTACCAGCGCACGGCCTTTGATGCGGCGGCGTACCTCCTCATCTGTAATGTAGATGGATACCACGCGGGTGAGCTCTGCGCCCATGCCGGAGAGTATCTTGTCCAGCGCCTCTGCCTGAGCCACTGTGCGGGGAAATCCGTCCAGCAGGAAGCCGCGGACACCGGGATTTGAAGAGAACTGCGCGCGGATCATTCCGCAAACCACATCGTCGGGAACCAGATTGCCTTTCTCTATCAGGCTCTTTGCCTCAAGTCCGAGCGGAGTGCCCGCAGCAATTTCGTTGCGGAGCAGATCGCCGGTAGAGATGTGATAATAACCTTTGTTTTCTACCAAAAGTTTTGCAAAAGTGCCCTTACCTGCACCGGGAGGGCCAAATAGTACGTAATATTTCATATCTATTCTAATTGATCTTTCAGGATGTAGATGTCGCTGAGCTGACGCCCCATCTGGTCGTAATCCAGACCCCAGCCCACAATGAACTTGTTGGCGATTTCTATGCCCACGTAATCGAGCTTGATATCCCGCTTGTAAACATCGGTCTTGAGGGAGAAGGTGCATATGCGCACGTCAGAGGCGCCCTTCTCTTTGAGCTGGCCAACCAGAGATGCGATGGTGGCGCCGGTATCCACGATATCCTCCACGATAATCACGGTGCGGCCGGTGAGGTCCATATCCAGACCTATCACTTCACGCACGTTGCCGGTGGATTTTGTTCCCTCGTAAGACGATAGACGGATGGAGGCCAGTTCGCAGGAGAACTTGAGCCTGGGAAGCAGGTGTCCGCAGAAAATTATGGAGCCGTTGAGTACGCAGAGTATCACCGGGGTGACGCCGCTGCCAAAGAAATCGTTGTTAAGTTCAGCTGCGACTTTATCTACTGCAGCGATGATTTTTTCATTGGTTATGTAGGGCACGAAGTCCTTTCCGTTGATTCTTATCGATTCCATTCCTGAGGACTGTTTTTTGGTTTGTTAATGTGCGAATTTAAGACTATTTTTGCAATCTTAAAAATCAAAGATAAATGACTCCTGTCGTAAGCATTATTATGGGTAGCGTCTCGGACATGCCGGTGGTTAAGCCCGCCGCAGATTTCCTTGACGAGATGGGGATTCCGTTCGAGATTCACGCCCTGAGCGCTCACCGCACCCCGGAGCAGGTTGCAGAGTTTGCATCCGGTGCGGTCGCACGCGGAATCAAGGTGATAATCGCCGCCGCCGGCGGTGCTGCTCATCTGCCAGGCGTAATCGCCGCCTCCACCACGCTGCCGGTTATCGGCATCCCTGTGAAATCGTCCAACTCCATGGACGGCTGGGATTCGGTGCTCTCCATCCTCCAGATGCCCTCCGGCATTCCTGTGGCAGCCATGGCGCTGGACGGTGCAAAGAACGCCGCCATCTTCGCGCTGCAGATTCTCGCCTTGAGCGACGATGCTCTGGCCGCAAAGCTGGCAGACTTCAAGAAGTCGCTGAAGGCCAAGGTGACAAAGGCCAACGAGGAGCTCAAAAAGATTGAATACAAGTTCAAAACAAACTAATAAAATTTAACCATTATCATGTCCGAAAAACTATTTGCCGAATTCCCCCCGGTGACCACCGAGCAGTGGGAAGAGGTGATAAACAAAGACCTCAAGGGGGCAGACTACGATAAAAAGCTGGTCTGGAAAACCCAAGAGGGCTTTTCGGTTCGTCCGTATTACCGTGCGGAGAACCTTTCTGAAATTCCGTTCCTGGATTCCAAGCCGGGCGAATTCCCGTTCGTGCGTGGAACCAAGGCAGATAACGAGTGGCTCATCCGTCAGGATTACTGCCTGTGCGAAGGTCCCGAGAAAGCCAACGAGCTTGCGCTGGACGGCCTGATGAAGGGCGTCAATTCGCTCGGATTCTGGGTAGACGCAAAGAAGGGCCTTACTGATGCAGAGATGGCAATCCTCCTCAAGGGTATCGCCATCAGCGCCGTGGAAATCAACTTCTGCGGTTGCTGCCCCGGCAAGACTTTCCCGATTATCGAGAGCTTCCTGAAGGTCGCTGCGGCACAGGGCGTAAAGAAAGAAGACATCCGTGCTTCTTTCGACTTCAGCCCGCTGCACAACTTCACCGTGAAGGGTCATCTTTGCGACGATGCGTTTGACAAGCTTGCAAACTGCGTGAAAGCTGTCAAGGATTATCCTAACATCCGCGTTATCAACGTAGAAGCTTACGACTTCAACAACGCCGGCAGCAGCATCAGCCAGGAACTGGGTTACGGTATGGCGGTTGCCAGCGAGTACATGGCGGCTCTCACAGACCGCGGCCTGGATGCATGCGAAGTTGCAAAGCGCATCAAGTTCACCTTCGCCATCAGCGGCAACTATTTCTTCGAAATCGCCAAGTTCCGCGCCGCACGCGTGCTGTGGGCCAATATCGCCAAAGATTATGGCGTTGACTGCCCCGAAGCTCAGAAGATACAGAGCCACGCCGTTACCAGCGAATGGAACATGACCGTATATGACTCATACGTGAATATGCTCCGCGACACCACCGAGGCCATGTCGGCGGCAATTGCAGGCGTTCACTCCATTGAGGTTCTTCCGTTTGACTATCCCTACCGCAAACCCAATGAGTTCTCCAACCGCATTGCCCGCAACGTGCAGTCCATCCTCAAGGAAGAGGCTCACTTTGACAAGGTGGTGGACCCCGCAGGCGGCAGCTATTACATCGAGAACCTCACCGCTTCCATCATGAAGGCGGCTTGGGATATCTTCAAGGCTGTTGAGGCAGAAGGCGGCTATGTGGCAGCGTTCAAGGCCGGCAGCGTACAGAAGGCCATCAAAGAGGTTTCCGCAAAGCGCGATTTGAACATCGCCCGCAGGCGCGAGACCATCCTGGGCAGCAACCAGTACCCTAACTTCCTGGAGAAGGCTTCTGAAGAAATCACTCCGGAGATTGTGAAACGTGGCGCTTCCAAGCCCGAGTGCAGCTGCACTCCCGAGGCTGAACCGCTGGAGGCTTATCGCGGCAGCCAGGCGTTCGAGGCACTCCGCCTCGCCACCGACCGCAGCGGCAAGCAGCCCATGGCGTTCATGCTCACCTTCGGCAACCTGGCGATGTGCCGTGCACGCGCACAGTTCAGCTGCAACTTCTTCGCAGTTGCAGGTTTCAAGGTTGTGGACAACAACCGCTTCTCCAGCATTGAAGAGGGCGTGAAAGCCGCTTTGGATGCTAAGGCAGACATCGTTGTGGCTTGCTCTGCAGACGACGAGTATGCAGAGGCAGTGCCTCAGATTGCAGAGGCTATAGGCGACAAGGCCGTAGTGGTTGTGGCCGGCGATCCCGAGTGCCGTCCCGACCTGGAGGCCAAGGGCATTATGAACTACATCAACATCAGGTGCAACGTCCTTGAGACTCTCAAAGAGTATCAGGCTAAAATGGGTATCAAGGAGCTCTAAAAGATTATCACTATGAGACCGAAATTCAATGATATAGAATTCAAGGGCGCAGCAGCCGCAAAGTGTGACTGCAAGAAGGGTCAGGAAGAACTCTGGCACACGCCTGAAAAGATAGACGTCAAAGGTCTGTATACTGCAAAGGATCTCGAAGATATGGAGCACCTGAACTATGCTGCAGGTATCGCCCCCAACCTTCGCGGACCTTACTCCACCATGTACGTGATGCGTCCCTGGACCATCCGTCAGTACGCAGGTTTCTCCACTGCAGAGGAATCCAACGCGTTCTACCGCCGCAACCTGGCTTCCGGCCAGAAGGGTCTGTCCGTAGCGTTTGACCTTGCAACCCACCGCGGATATGATGCAGACCACCCGCGTGTTGTGGGTGACGTGGGTAAGGCAGGTGTATCCATCTGCTCCGTAGAAGACATGAAGGTGCTCTTCGACCAGATTCCTCTGGGCAAGATGTCCGTATCCATGACCATGAATGGTGCCGTACTGCCCGTTATGGCATTCTACATAGTAGCAGGTATGGAGCAGGGCGTTGCCCTGGAAGAGATGGCCGGTACCATCCAGAACGATATCCTCAAGGAGTTCATGGTGCGTAACACCTACATCTATCCGCCGGCATTCTCCATGAGAATCATCGGTGACATCTTCGCATACACCTCCAAGTACATGCCCAAGTTCAACTCGATATCCATCTCGGGTTACCACATGCAGGAGGCTGGCGCAACCAACGACATCGAGATTGCCTACACCCTGGCCGACGGTCTGGAATACCTCCGTACCGGTATCAAGGCGGGCATCGAGGTTGATGCGTTCGCACCGCGTCTGTCTTTCTTCTGGGCTATCGGCATGAACAACTTCATGGAGATTGCAAAGATGCGTGCCGCACGTATGCTATGGGCAAAGATTGTGAAGCAGTTCAACCCCAAGAACCCCAAGAGCCTTGCGCTGCGTACCCACAGCCAGACATCCGGCTGGAGCCTCACCGCTCAGGATCCGTTCAACAACGTTGCACGTACCTGCATCGAGGCGATGGGCGCCGCTCTGGGCCACACCCAGAGTCTGCACACCAACGCTCTGGACGAGGCAATTGCACTGCCCACCGACTTCTCTGCGCGTATCGCTCGTAACACCCAGATTTACATTCAGGAAGAGACCTCTGTATGCAAGAGCGTAGACCCTTGGGCAGGTTCTTACTATGTAGAGTCGCTCACCAACGAGATGGCACACGCTGCGTGGAAGCACATCCAGGAGGTGGAAGAGCTGGGCGGTATGGCCAAGGCCATCGAGACCGGTATCCCCAAACTCCGCATCGAGGAGGCAGCTGCCCGCAAGCAGGCCCGCATCGACTCCGGTATCGAGAAGATTATCGGTATCAACGAGTTCGCCCTTGAGCACGAGGATCCCATCGACATCCTGGACGTGGATAACACCAAGGTTCGCGAGAGCCAGGTGGCACGTCTGAAAGAGCTCCGCGCTAAGCGCGACAACGCCGCTGTAGAAGCTGCCCTGGCAGCCATCACCAAGAGCGTAGAGACCGGCGAGGGCAACCTGCTGGAACTCGCAGTGGAGGCAGCCAAGCTGCGCGCCACCCTGGGTGAGATCAGCGACGCTTGCGAGAAAGTTGTTGGACGTTACAAAGCAATTATCCGTATGAACACCGGTGTTTATTCTTCTGAAATCAAGAAGGACGCAGAATTCGAGAAGGCTAAGGAGATGGTGGCATCTTTCGCAAAGAAAGAGGGCCGTCAGCCCCGTATCATGGTTGCCAAGCTTGGCCAGGACGGTCACGACCGCGGCGCCAAGGTAGTTGCTACCGGCTATGCCGACTGCGGATTCGACGTGGATATGGGTCCTCTGTTCCAGACTCCCGAGGAGGCTGTGAAAGAGGCTGTGGAGAACGACGTACACGTAATTGGCGTTTCCTCCCTGGCAGCAGGTCACAAGACCCTCGTGCCTCAGGTTGTGGAAGAGCTTAAGAAGTACGGCCGCGAGGACATCATAGTAATCGTGGGCGGCGTTATCCCTCCTCAGGACTACGACTTCCTCTACAAGGCAGGTGCAGCAGCCATATTCGGCCCCGGTACCCGCATTGCCAAGTGCGTCATCGAGATCATGAAACTCTTGGGAGAGAAAGAGTAAACTCAACTCCCGTTATCATGCAGCAAAGCCGGCCAGAAATGGCCGGCTTTGTTGTGTTTAAGAGAGGTTCTTCTAGTCTTTGTTGGTGTCGATTACTGCGAAGAATTCGCCGCGTTTGAGCAGGCGGTAGAGGTCGCCGTTGGGGTATTCGAACAGGAGGTACTGGAGGGTGGCTTCCTTGAAGGAGTTGGGTCTCCAGCTGCCGTAGACGAATACGTGACCGGCATCGTCGGCTGCCATGGACATTATCATCAGCGCCTGGCGGCCGTCCTGGTCAATCAGCGCACCGTGGTCTTTAATCTCACGGTTGGGCCCTTCATCTTTAAGGGAGATGCTGCGCAGGTGGATTTTTCGGTCTACATACTGCTCGCTGTCGGGGTCGATTTCGCGCTCATCCTCGCTGAAGATGGTGCGGGCATCCTCAAGGTCTTCATACTGGCAGAAATAGAGGCGGTCGCCGCCCACGGCGGTCTCGAAATAAGATGAGCCGATGTATGCCACGGGTTCGAATGCCTCGCCGGATACGATATCCTTCGCAGGATCAAAGATCCACAGGCGCTCGTCGCCGCCGCCAAGGGTACCCTGTATGAAATAGCACTTGTCGCGGCCCGGGAAGGGGCTGAGCCAGGTCCAGGCGCGCTGCTCGTTGCGGGCTTCTGAAACGGGGGTGCCGTCTATCAACTGGCCCTTGGGTAACACATTGTCGTAAGTGGTGATGCTGTCGGATTCCGGATTGTAGCAGTACAAGTTGCCGAAATCGTTCTCATACACGTAATTCCTCTTCCAGAGAGTGAACCAGACATTGCTGTTGTTGTCTACAAAGAACCAGAAGGATGCGCCCAGGCGGCCGTCCACCACCTTGCCGCAGTCTTTCTTCTCTCCAGTTACCATATCTATGCTCATCAGGTGGCAGCCGTCCTCCTTGTAGAGTTCAGGCACGAAGGGCACGCTGAATACATACAGTTTCTTGAGCACCGGATCCACGGCAATGGCGGAATAGATAGAGTAGCGGGGTTTCACGATGCCGTAGTCGCGGAAATTGCCGGTGGCCATCTCATAACCGAATACATGCGCCCCGGGATATGCCTCTATACCCTCCTTCCAGTAATTGGAGAGGTGGGTGCAGAAATACAGCCAGCCGTCGCACTCTACAATGGGGCTGTGAATCTTGCCCTGCTGGAACGGGAGGTCCTGTTCTCCGCACAGATAGGTCATATCCTCCACAATCATCGTATGCTTGTAGGTGCGCGGGTCAAACTTGTGGAAGCCTGCACCGTGGCTCTTGGCGTGGGTAGATGAGCCAAAGTAGCAGTTGCCGTCTGATGCGACAGCCATGCCCTGCCACTGGCCGTCCCACTCCTTGCAGATCTTGTTCATCGATATGGAATAGACCTTATTCTTCATGGCTTCTGTGTCGGGTTTCTCGGCGGGTTTGCAATTGCAGCAGCTGCAAATCAGCAGAGCCGCAGCCGCCAGAAAAAGTGTTTGGAAAGATTTCATATGGTGTAATAATTATTGTTTTACGGTGATGAGATTGCGGTCGCGAAGCTCCTGTATGCCGGGCTCCCAGCTGCCGCCGCCAGCCCACATATAGTAAGAGAAGTAGGTGGTGTTACCCCGGAACAGCTCAGTCCAGGGCTGCAGCTCGCAGTAGTAGAAGCGGGTGTCGCGGTTGCGCGGGTGGTTGTGCCACATGTGCAGCGTGTAAGGCGCATCCACGGGGAAAGCCCCGGCAAAGTAAATGCTCTCTACAGGGTCAAAATCCACATTCCAGCCTTCAACGGGGAAGAGGAACTTGCCCCAGTAGTCGGCCATATCTACATGGTAATCGCTGAGACCCTCTTTCTCCGGCACGATAATCTTGTCCTGAGGGTCGTGAGCCTTGCCCACCTCCAGGATAGGCTGGGGGCCAAGCATGTTGAACTCCTCATTAACCATGTTCAGCGCAAATCGGATACCCAGCAGCGGCGTGTCGCCGTACAGGGTGAAAACTTTCTCTATGGTGTTGCCCCAGTAGTTGGCAAACATGCGTACCTGCGCATACTCGCCGCCATCCTTAACTATTTCGCAGTCATACACTTCGTGAGTCTCTACGCTGGCCTGTCCCAGGAAGTCTTCAAAGCCGCCGAAGGGCCAGAAATTGCGCTTGCGGTAGGGACGCTCCGGGTCGTACGGCTCGTTGGGCCAGTTCTTGAAAAAGACATTGTCGTCTTTATCCTTCACGTAGTATTCCATTATGCGCGCGCCTATTGCCAGCAGCATCACGCGCACCTTGCTGTTCTCCATATATATTTCATCGATGCCGTCGCCGTTCACATCCTCGCGCCATGTCTTCACAGCATCGGCTTCCTGACCGATGCCCAGCTGGGTGGCGGCCGTAGAGCCCATGGCAGAGGTGGTCACGGTATAGCTTCCGGCGGGCAGCTGCAAATCAAACAGCAGCGTATCGCTTGTGGCTTTGTCCAGAGCGATGCTTCTCTCAGCCTCGAATGCCACCGTCTCCGGCGCATCGGACGGCGAAACGGCAACCTTTACGGCGACCTTCTTATCGTTTGTGAAGTTATAAACCGATACGGGGAATTCGCAGCCGGAAGTGGTGCCGTAAAGCAGTCTGTGGGTGGCGACAGCCTGCGGCATATCCATCTCCGCCATCACCTTCTTTGACGATTTGCCCCAATCGAAGCCGATGGTTATGGCGCTGCGGCGGCCCATGGCTTCTGGCGTGGGCTCAAGTTCGAAAGAAAGTTCCTTGACACCGCCGGCGGGTATTCTGAGCCGCTGGCTAGCGCTGCCCTTGAGCGTCACCGTCGCGGGAAGATGCACAGCCAGATTGCCGCTGACGGCCTTATCACCAAAGTTGGTGAGCGCCACCTTCAGGGTGGTGCCCTCCACGGTCCCCTTTATGCCGATCTGGTCGCCGAAGTAATTCTCTATGAAGCTGCGCTCTATCATCATCAGCTGGACGGGACGGCGGAAAGCGTCGGAGCCCATAACGCAGAACTCTTCCACTGCCGATTCGATGGCCACTTCGCGACGGTCCATAATCGCGCCCCACATCGCCTCGCGGCTGAACGGTTCGCCCTTAGGAGTAAAGAGAATCATCGGGTTGGTGGCGCCGTAAGTGACATTGCCGTTGGCAATCACGAAAGGCATCTTGCAGGTGTCCACAATCTCCCGGTTGCCGCCGGAGGCGATGTAACCGTCGTAGATTGCGGTGCCGGTGCCGGCGTAATCACCCCAGTCCTGGATAGGACGGAACAGATAGCCGCCGCGCGCGTCGCGCTCTTTTGCATACTGGAACTGATTATCCTTGAGAAGCTGCTCCTGGAAGCCTTCCCAGTCGCGGCAGTCATACAGCGAATGTGTGCCCACGGCTGCCTCTACGCCCGATTCCGACTCTGAAATCCAGCGCTCCAGCTCCGGCTTTATAAAGCGCTCGTATTCTCCGCTGAATACGAACCAACTGTTGCCCTCGTTCATACCCAGCGCCATGGATTCTATGGGAGTCATGGCGCTGCAGCTAACGGTGCGGACGTCGGTGTGCACGCCAAACCAGCCGCGCTTCATATCGTATTTATTCACAAGGTCCTGCGTCTGTGCCAGCAGCTCTTTCAGGCTCGACAGGTCTTCAGGTTTTCCAACGGCTGCGTAGATGCTTTTGCCTCCCTTCTTCTGCACAAATGCCGGCAGCGCATCCTTCACGCCGCCGTGCAGCTGGTATGCCGGGATGTCGTACTTAAATTCCGGTGCCTTGCGGGCCAGCTTTTCGCCAAGATCGGAATCCTTATCGGAGAAAACCAGCACCGCCTTTGCCTTGTGCAGGGCGTCGTTCATCTCCTTCTCAGAGGGGTTGTCCAGAACTTCATATTCTTCGTTAAGCAGTCCGTCCAGATAGCCCTCCTGCATCTGAAGGAACGGCAGGCCAAGGTCCACAGCAAGGTCTAACCGCCTCTGCTGCAGAATTTTCTCCGCATCGGGCACAGCTATCTTGCTGAGGTTGCCCAGCTGGTACATCTGTTTGTAATCACTGTTCCACCAGTTGGTCCATCCGCTCCAGGAGATGCTGTCGGAGGGTATGGTGGATTGTTGTTTTGAAGAACAGCCGGCTAAGGTCAAAGCGGCCAGAATGGCCCAGAAAGCAAGAGATTTTTTCATAGTCAGAAAGAGTTGAGGCATATCCACACAAAGATAGCGTTATTTCGCCGAAATAGGTATATTTGTCGTAATCAAATAAGAATAATCATGGGACTGTTCATAAATAAGGCGGTCAAGTCGGCTCTGGACAAGAAAAAGATGGTCACCAGCTATCTGGTGGCGGCTTTGTGTCTGGTGCTGGTTGTGCTCAACGTGGCGGCGTTCATGCTGTTCCCACGCATCATATCGCCGCTGGCGGTGGTGCTTTCCAACGCCATAACGGTGATGCTGATGCTGTTTGCCATCCGCCCCATCAACAATCTGATTCAGAACGAATTTGACAAGAAAGCGCACGAACTGCTGGAGCGCGAGAGCGAAGAAAGACAGCTGCGGGAAAAGCTGTCGGCGCTGGAAAACCGCAACCATGAGCTGGAGAGCCGCATAGACACCTGGAGCCAGACGGCTAACTCCCCCAGCGATGTGCAACTCACCTTCAAGGTAGAAACCATGACGTACGACAAATCGGGCTACATTGTGAAGGAAGAGCCGCTGGAGCGCTTCATAAACGACCCGGCATACAAGCTGCCGGACAAGAAGGATATGATAGACCGCATTGCCACCTGGGTCAACGAGCGGCTGCATCCTGGGCGCAAGAAGGTGCTCTACATAGGTAAATACTACGTGAAGGCCTCCATAGGCATCGATATGACAAAGATCAAGTATGCGATTGGCGATGGCGGCGCGCTCACCCTCTTTGGTGTCCGCTTCACCAAGCTGAACGACCTGGCCATCAAGCGTGACGAGGGCGATGTGAACCACTGCTGGCTGATTAACGAAGACGAGGGCAACGTGGCTATCAACCCATCCGAGCTATATACAGACTTTGTGCAGATATATGCAGCCAACCGCGCCAAGGAGACCGAGACGGCGCTGGAAGGGGAGGTGGAGACCCTCTGCAACAGCTGCACCGAGGCCTTCCGCAACAATCTGGCGGCCCGCTTCCCCGGCATCGCATTCTGCGATGCGATAGAGGGAACCGATACCACCTGGTATTCCCTGAAGGACAACTTTGGCAACGAGAGAATCCGCAGCGTGGCCACAAACATCCTGCTGATGGCAGATGCGCTGGGGGGATATGTCTCAGGCAGCGGCAAGCTCCTCGATTAACAAAAAAAGGCGACCCGTTCGGGTCGCCTTTTTTTGTATCAGCGATTACTCTTATAATACGTAAGCTGCGCCAACATAGAAGCGGGTGCGCTTGTAAGTGCCGTTGTCGGTTGTGTTGCGGTCCATCAGGCCGAGGTCATAACCGCCAACGATGCGGATCTTCTTGGAAAGCTCTGCGCATACGCCGCCGCCAACCATGATGTCAAAACGGCCGTAATTGCCGCTTGCATAGTTGTCAGTATCGTTGGTGACATTACCTACGATAACAACATTTGTGCTGCTGTGAGTCTTGGAAGCAATACCAAAGTTTGCGGTGGGACCTGCGAATACGGAGAGACGGAATGTAGGAGCAAGGTCAAAACCGTAGCTTACATGGAAGGGAACATTGAGATAATGTTCTGTAGTCTTGGAGTTGTTGGTTGCAATAATAGCAGAAGCAGCGCTGCTGGAGGTCAGTAACTCATAGTACAGACCGGGATTGAGGTTGAGACCGGGAGCAATCTGAGCGGTATAACCAACACCTGCGTAGAAGCCGTTGGCAACGCCGTTGGTTCCATTATTGTTAGCGGTTGACTGAACATAGCCTGCGCTAAAGCTCTGTGCGAAAGCGGTGGTGCCAAGAAGCATCAGGGCTGCTGCAATTGCGAATACTTTTTTCATTTCTTCAATAATTATTTAAGGATTTAACTGTTATTTTTCTCCAATTAGTCTACAAATGTAACGTTTTTTATCAAATAATCCAATTGTCTGTATCTTTGCATAGACACACATCCGTTATGAAGCACCATCTTTTTCTGTTTTTATTACTCCTCGCTGCCGTTTCCTGCGGCAGGGAGAACCGCGTGGTTTTGGGAGACGAAAGGTTTGATGAATACCTGCCTCTGCTGGAGGGGAAGCGGGTTGCGATTCTCAGCAACCACAGCGGAATAGTAGGGGACAAGGTGGAGAACTGGTGCCTCAAAGGGGGGCAGGAAGTCACAGAGGAGAGCGTCGGCATCCCGTTCGGGCTGCCTTCTGACACTACCCGCCCGGTGAAGTACGGGCCGCATATGGTGGATGTGCTGCTGGAGAAAGGGGTGGATGTGTGCGCCATCTTCTCTCCGGAGCACGGCTTCCGGGGCACTGCCGATGCCGGGGAGCAGGTCGCGTCCGGCGTTGACGAGGCCACCGGCATCCCCATCCTCTCGCTTTATGAAGACGGCTCTTACATGCCCTCCGCGGCCAGCATGGGCAGGTTTGACCTGCTGGTGGTGGACATTCAGGACGTGGGGTTGAGATACTACACATACTATATCACCATGCAGCATTTGATGGATGCCTGCGCGGTGTACGGGAAGAAAGTGGTGATTCTGGACCGCCCGAATCCCAACGGCTTCTACGTGGACGGACCCATTCTGGACATGCAGTACGCCTCCGGCATCGGTTCGCTTCCGGTGGCCATGGTTCACGGAATGACCCTGGGCGAACTGGCGCTCATGATGAACGGCGAAGGGTGGCTGAAGGATGGCCTGCAGTGCGACCTGACTGTAATACCTTGCTTGAATTATACGCACCAGACCAGATGCACACTGATTGTGCCGCCTTCTCCCAACCTGAAAGATATGCGGTCGATATATCTCTATTCCTCAACCTGCTTCTTTGAAGGGACGAACGTCACTGCCGGTCGCGGTACGCAGTATCCCTTTGAGATATACGGCCATCCGCTGATGGAAAACCGCGGCTTCAGCTTCACCCCGCGCAGCATACCCGGAGCCAAGCATCCGAGATATCAAGACCAGTTGTGCTACGGCGTGGATCTGCGCGGCAAACCGTTGCGGGAAATCTGGGACGAGCAGGTCAATATGGAGTATCTGATTGACGCTTACAATCATTTCCCGGCAGACAGCGCCTTTTTCATGCGCCGCAACCACTTTGAACTGCAAATAGGCGTGTCATACGCCCGGCAGATGGTGCTGGACGGTGCAGGTGCGGCAGAAATAAGCGCCCGCTGGGCGGAGGATGTGGCTCGTTTCAAGGAGCAGCGCCGGCCGTATCTGCTGTATAAAGAATAAAAATCCGTATCTTCGCACTGTTATGGCAGACAGTAACTTCATAGACTACGTAAAGATATTCTGCGCTTCCGGAGCCGGCGGCGCGGGCAGCATGCACCTTCGCCGTGAGAAATATGTCCCCAAGGGAGGTCCCGACGGCGGCGACGGCGGGCGCGGCGGACACATCATCCTGCGCGGTAACAAGCAGATGTGGACCCTCATCCACCTCAAATACAAGAAGCATGTGAAGGCAGATGGCGGCCAGGCGGGCAGCGGCGGGCTGCGCACCGGTGCGGACGGCAAGGATATCATTCTGGAAGTGCCTCTGGGCACCGTGGCACGCGATGCCGAGACGGAAGAGCAGATCTGCGAGGTGATGGAAGACGGGCAGGAGGTGATTCTGCGTCGCGGCGGCCGCGGCGGCCTTGGCAACAACAACTTCAAGAGCGCCACCAACCAGACTCCGCGCTATGCCCAGCCGGGCGAGCCGGGAGAAGAGGGGTGGGTCGTTCTGGAACTCAAGATCATGGCCGATGTTGGGCTGGTGGGTCTGCCCAACGCCGGTAAATCGACGCTGGTGTCGGCTCTCTCCGCCGCCCATCCCAAGATAGCCGACTATGCTTTCACCACCTTGGAGCCTTCTCTGGGCATCGTTTCATACCGTGACGACCGATCGTTCGTGATAGCCGACATCCCCGGCATCATAGAGGGGGCACACGAAGGTAAGGGTCTGGGGCTGAGGTTCCTGCGGCATATAGAGCGCAACTCCATGCTGCTGTTCATGGTGGCAGCCGACAGCGACGACGTGGCAGCGACCTACCAGGTTCTGCTTAACGAACTGAAGTTATACAACCCGGAGTTGCTTTACAAAGACCGAATCCTGGTTGTCACCAAGAACGACCTTCTGGACGATGAACTTCGAGCCGATATAGAGAAGACGCTGCCCGCGGGCGTGCCGCACACCTTTATCAGCGCCGTGACCGGCGACGGTCTGATGCATCTCAAGGATATGGTCTGGGAGTCGCTGAACCGCGAGCTCTAAGCGTTGCGGGCTGCCTCGCGCTGCCAGCGGATCATCATTATCACAGAATTCACCAGGTAGACGCTCCACATGAGCAGTGTGGCGATGCTGGCGTTTTCGCCACCTTCTATCACGTTACCCAGCCACATGATTACGGTGGCCACATTGATGGCAATCCATATCCACCAGTTCTCGCTGTAGCGCTTCACGGTGAGCACAAAGGCTATCATGGTACCCACGGTGGTGAAGGCGTCCATAAAGGGCATGGCATCATTGAAATGCTTGAGAATAATGCCCAGGACAAAAGTGCCTATGGCGAGGGTTGCAGCCCATAAGCCGCGTTGCTCCCAGGTCATCTGCCGCTTTACGACCTCGGCGTTGGAACTGTTCATGTTCTTTTTCCACTGCATGAATCCCACCACCTCAAGCGGCAGCAGGTACAATACATTCAGTGCAGTTTCGCCGTAGTAAGTTGCTTTGTAGGATATAATTGCGTAAAGGGCGCACTGGATTCCGCCAAAGATATATGTGCCCAGTTTCCCTTTGCCGGTGAGCACCACGGAGATAGCGCCGCAGGTGGCGCTTACCACCGCCATTGCGCTGTCGCCGCTGATAAGGCTGGGAATAAGGATGGCCAGCGTGCATGCCGCCAGATACAGCACCTCGTACCACTTCCAGCCGGAAGTCTCCAGTCTGATATACTCTTTTAGCGTCATAGCGGCGCAAAGATACAAAAAAACAGGCCGGACCGATGGTCTGACCTGCTAGAATATATATCGTATTGTTGTGAAGTTTACTCCTCTTCGAGGCGCAAATGCTGAACGTAGATAGCCTTGTTCTTCTGCTCGCGGCGGACGACAGACGGCTTGCGGAACTCGCGACGGCCGCGGAGCTCACGTACGATACCGGTTTTCTCGAATTTGCGTTTGAATTTCTTCAGAGCTTTCTCGATGTTTTCACCTTCTTTAATCTGTACGATAATCATATTTGCTACACCTCCTTTTTTTAGGGACTGCAAAGATAAGTAAGTTTTTCTTATCGCCAAATTTTTGTTACCTTGGCACTGATGGAAAACAGGTTCCTGGAATATATAGCCGTGCAGAGACGCTATTCACCACGCACTGTGGAGCTTTACCGCAGTGCGCTGGACGAGTTCCGCGCCTTTGCCATGCCGGAGGCGGAAGGGGAGCTTACAGAGGGGCAGTGGCGGGAGTGTCTTACCCCAACCTTGATTCGCGGTTTTATTGCCAAAGGGCTGGAAGAGGAGCTGAGCCCGCGTACCATGAACCTGAAGCTCTCTGCGCTGAGTAGCTTCTGCTCATGGATGGTGCGCAACTCGCTACTGGAGTCCAACCCGGTGCGCAAGGTGTACCGCCCCAAGGAGGACCGGCCGCTGCCGCGCTTCTACACGCAGGAGAGCATGGATACCCTGCTTGAGAAAGAAGAGGAGCGTGCGGCAGAAGATGCTGCAGAGGCGGAGGACGGCAAGGAACCGTTCGGGGAACTGAGGGAGAGAATGATTATTCTCACACTGTATGCTACCGGAATGCGCCGGGCGGAGCTTTGTGGCTTGAAGGTGAGCGACTTTGACCGTGCCCGCAAGATATTCCGGGTAACGGGAAAGGGGGATAAGACAAGAGAAATTCCTGTTCCCGATAGGATTTGTGAGGAATTGTTGCTATATTTGAAGAGACTGCAAGAGGAGTTTGGCGGCATTGGCTGGTTTTTTGTGACCGACAAGGGGCAGCAGTTGTACCCCGCGTTTGTGAACAATGTGGTCAAGAAGGCCCTGGATGGCGAAGACGGGTTTACCGGCAGGAAGTCGCCGCACGTGCTGCGGCACACGCTGGCTACCCACCTGCTGAACAACGGCGCCGACATAAACAGCATCAAGGAGGTGCTGGGACACTCGTCACTGGCGGCTACCCAGGTGTACACGCACAACTCTTTCGAGCAACTTAAAAGCACATATTTAACCGCTCACCCAAGAGCAAAAAAACGGAGGTGATATGGAAATAAAGATTCAATCAATCAAGTTTGACGCAGATCAGAAGCTTATCGATTACATCGACCGCAAGGTAAGCAAGGTAGAGAAATTCTACGACGATGTAGTGCGCTGCGAGGTATTGCTTTCATTGCTTCCCGACCCCGACAACAAGAATGTCAAGGTGAGAGTCCTCATCCCTGGCAGCGAAGTCGTGGTGGAACGCAATGCTGACACTTTTGAAGAGGCCGTTACGGAGTGCGTGGGCATCCTGAAGGAGAAACTCGTCTCTGTAAAGGAGAAACGCTTTAAATAGCAGTTAGAAGAAAAGTCCGGTCAGTTCTTCGCAGCTGACCTTACCAAAATAATCGTCCGGGTGGATATCGTTTATCCGCCCGGCGATTTTTTCTCTGATATGTTCGCAGCCGGTCATCCTGCTACAGAACTCCTCTATCGGGCGGGTAAAGAAAAAGTCGCCGCTTATCGCAAGGCTGGTGATGATGCCCGCCGTCACATCGAAAGTCACCTCCACCAGGCCACAGGGGAGCTTGGCGCTGTTGGAGAATGTGTAGCGTGGGGAGGCGGAGAAGTTCCAGCCGTCGGTGGAATACTTCTCAGTGGCAAGCTTTTCTATGGCGGCAAGGTCGGCTTGGGTGTATTTGTAAGGCGGGTAATCCTTGCCGATAAATGTTGCCAGATAATCGATGAAAGCCTCCACAGTCATCGGTTCGGGCAGATGGCTGGAGATGTTGGTGACGCGGCTCACGTTGGATTTTACCGCCTTGTCTGAGTATTTCTCCGGACGGTTTTTAAGTGCTGCGGCCAGCGAGTTCATGGAGGCGTCAAACAGCAGCGTGCCGTGCATCAGAACCCGGTCTCGCTCTACACAGAGGGCATTTCCGGAGAACTTGCGGCCGTCTATGGTGAGGTCGTTGCGTCCGCTCAGGGCTGCGTTCACTCCCAGGCTCTGCAGCGCCGTCAGTATCGGTGCGGTGAAGCGACGGAACATCCCGGAGGTGTCTTCTCCCTGCCGCCGCGTCTCAATGAAGGTGAAATTCACGTTGCCCAGGTCGTGGAACACCGCCCCGCCACCGCTGAGCCGCCGTACCACCTTTATCCCGCTGGCCTTCACATAATCGATGTCGATCTCTGCCAGGGCGTTCTGGTTGCGTCCGATTACCACGCAGGGGGCGTTGCGCCACAGACGGAATACCGGCTGCCCAAAGTTGTGAAGCAGGTACTCTTCTGCCGCAAGGTTGCGCCAGGGGTCGGTCTGGGTGTCAACAATAAAAATCATCTTCAAATCGTTGCGATGTGACTGCAAAGATATTACATTTGTGACAAACATACAGAAGGGGAGGTTGAGGTGAAACGGTTATCATGCAAGATTGCCCTCCTTGGAGCAATCTTTTTCTTTTCCGGAGCGCTGCAGGCGCAGGATATCGAAAGTGTCATAGAGCAGATGGCGGAGGATGGCGCGTCCGAGGCCGATGTGGAGGATTATCTGCAGCAGGTTGCCCGCGACGGGCGGCGCCTGTCTTTAAACAGTGCATCCCGGGAACAGCTGGAGGCGAGCGGTCTCTTCACACCGTTCCAGATCGCCAGCCTGCTGGAATACCGCGAAGAGTACGGAGAGCTGCTGTCGATGCGGGAACTGCCTATGATAGATGGCTTTACAAAGGAGTTCGCGGCCCGGATCGCCTCGTACGTTACCCTGGAGAAAACTCCGGTAAGCGGGCCGCTGCATGTGGAGGTGAGGTCGCGGTACAAATACAAGAAAGGAGTCAAAGGCGTGCATCAGTATAACCGTTTGGTTATAGAAAAGGGGTCGTTGAAGGGAGGACTGCTGGCAGAGAGCGATGCGGGCGAGATACCACTTGTGGATTATGTGGGCGGTTATCTCTCTTTCTGCAAGGGGCGGTGGGAGATACTGGCCGGAGACTATAACGCCCGCTTTGGGCAGGGACTGACACTCTGGAACGCCTTCAACTTTACAGGGGCCTCTGCTCCGGCCTCGGTGATGCGCCGCCCGAAGGGGATTACGCCGTACAAATCTGCAGACGAGAGCCGCGCTCTGAGGGGGATGGCGGTAGCGTGGAGCCCGGATTCTCGTTGGAAAGTATCTGCGTTCGCATCTGCCAAAGGGGTGGATGCCAACGTTACTGCGGCGGGTTATACATCGCTGCCCGCTACCGGCTATCACAGAACCATCTATGAGAAGCGATGCAAGAATGCCATGCGCGAATATCTGCTCGGGGCGGACATCACCCTCACGGCTGGTCTCCTGCAGACTTCTGTCACGGCTGCGGCGTATACCTACAGCGCGCATAACGCCCGCAAAGAGATGCCGTACAACCAGTTTCAGCTGTACGACGGATGGTGGGGAAACATGTCCGCGGCCGTATGTGCAAGCAGGGGGCACTGGCGCTTCTTTGCAGAGGCGGCGGTGGATGCAGGCTCTCATGTGGCGGCGGTGGCGGGTGCGCACGTGGCGTCGTCTTACAGCTTTGAGGCGTCGGTTATGCTGCGATATTACGATAAGGCTTATATTGCGCCGCACGCGGGGGCGTATTCCACCATCACGTCGGTGTCAAACCAGCAGGGGGCGGTGCTTTCGCTGCTCTGGCGCCCTGCACGCGGCCTGCTTGTGACATCGTTCTCAGAGGCGGTGTACTATCCTGGGCAGCGATACCGCATCCCGGAGCCGTCGGCGGCGATGTATGAGCGGCTCGGGGTGGAATATACAGCCGGGCAGGTCGTCCTTTCTCTGAAGGATAATTACGTGTGGCAGAGTGCCGATGCTTCTCACAAGCACTCGCTGCGGGCCTCCGCAAAAGGGGAGTGGGGCAGGTGGAAAGGGGTGCTCCGGAGCGGGGCGGTCAGGTTCTCTGCCGGCGGAGAGCGGATATGGGGCTTGGCGGCGTCGCTGTCGGCGGCGTGTGATATCGCCCGCGGCAAGTGGAATCTCTCCGCTTCGGCATCGGTATACAAGGCCACGGATTATGATGCAAGGGTCTATCTGTACGAGTCGGATCTGCCCGGAGGTTTTTCTGCGAACTATTGTTACGGCAAGGGAATTGCAGCAAGGTGCATGGTCCGGTACAAACCTGCCCGCAAGCTCACCCTGACTGGGATAGTTGTGCTTTCAGGTACGCCGGAGTGCCGTCTTCAGGCAGATTATAGTTTTTAAGAACCAAAACAAATGCGTATATTTGTCGGTTAACATCAAGGGAGCAAGATAATGGGAAAAACAATAGCGATAGCCAACCAGAAAGGCGGTGTGGGGAAAACCACCGCTGCCGTGAACCTGGCTGCTTCGCTGGCTGTGCTTGGACACAAAACGCTCCTTGTGGATGCAGACCCGCAGGCCAACGCCACTGTATATCTGGGTTATGACGCCGATGTTTACACCGGCAAGACGCTGTACGAGGCACTTTGCGGTTCGGCAGCGTTGAAAGATGTCATTCTGGATACCGCTGTGGACGGCTTGAGCCTGATACCGTCGCATGTGAATCTGGTGGGGGTTGAGCTGGAGATGCTGGACAGCAAGAGCCGCGACACGGCCTTGCGCAGGCTTCTGGCCGATGTGAAGAAGGAGTATGACTACATTTTGATGGATTGCCCTCCCTCGCTGGGTATCCTCACCATGAACGCCATAACGGCCGCCGATACGGTGATAGTGCCGGTGCAGCCGGAATACTTTGCCGTAGAGGGGCTGGGCAAGCTGCTGGGCACCATCAAGCTGGTGCAGGGCACTGTAAATCCAGACCTGGATATAGAGGGATTCCTGTTCTCTATGTACGACAGCCGCCTCAAGACGCACAACCAGGTGATAGAGGAGATCCGCTATCAGTTCCCGCAGAAGGTGTTCAAGACCATTATCTGCCGCAGTTCACAGCTGGTAGAGGCCCCCTCCGCCGGCAAACCCGCGATAGTGTTCGACCCCGAATCGGCCGGAGCCGGCAATTTTATGAACCTTGCTGAAGAATTGACAGCCAATAACGCATAGGCCCGATGAGAAAAGTACTGCTTATAGTGATTGCACTTACCCTGGCCGGGATTCAGGCCTGGGGGCAGGGCACATTCAAGCAGAACACCTCCCTGACGGGCGTGCCTGGCGCAGTGGAGAACTCTTCGGAGTATAAAGAAGATGAAGACGAGAACGAGGCCGATACCCTGCAGGGTTTCTCCATCAAGCATCTTACCAGGGGTTTGAGGCATCTGGAGCCCCTCAAGCCCGGATACGCCACCCTGGGTGCGGCAATCATACCGGGGCGGATCCAGATTTATAACAAGGATTACGGCAAACTGCCTTTCATATATGCCGGCATAGGTGCCGGAGTGGGAGGCGGCATCTACTTCCATCATAAGTACCAGCAGGTGCCCGATTCCAAATATGCGACTTATCGCAACCTGTGCTTTGCGGGGGCAGCCCTTGTCTATTGGGGGCAGATTCTGGACGGCGTGGCATGTCTGCCAGACGCCCGTGATCCCGACCCCGGCAAGGCGGCCGTATTCTCCGCCCTGCTACCCGGACTGGGGCAGGCTTATATAGGAGAATGGTGGCATATCCCCATCTGGTACGCCGGACTGGGCATCTGTGCCTATACCCTGCATGTGAACAACATGCAGTATAACAGGTACAGATATATCTACATGATGTCCAGCGACTCAGATTCCGGCTATATCGGCAAGATAAACATGACGGCCGCCACCACCTATAAAGACCTGTACCACCGCTACCGCGACTATTCCGTGGTGGCCACGGTGCTGGTATACGCCCTCAACATCATAGACGCCAACGTGTTCGCATACATGAAAGATTTCAATGTGAGCGACGATCTCTCTTTCAACGTGAACCCGGTGATTATTGAAAATCTGGACGACATAATAGCCCCGCAGCCGCTGCCGCCATCTTTTGGCGTTAACCTGACATTTAATTTTTAAGCATACACACATCACCCTTTTCAATGAGACGACTTCTGATACTGACTCTACTGGCCATCCTTCCGCTCTCGGCGCATGCGCAGCTGTCCGAGCTGCTCAACATAGAGACGCGCAAGCAACTCAAGGATTCCATTTCGATATTGCTCTACAAGCTGGATTCCCTGCAGAAGGCATACGACGAGATGGTGGCCGCTCCGTTCGAGGAGGTGGCCATCCTGGATGATTCCGACAGCGGTGCCCCGGATGAAGAAGATATCCACTTCAATCCCGATTCGGCACTGGTGGCATGGTACGACAATCTGAGCCGTCACAGTCAGGACGAGGAGGAACTGATGGAAGTGGGGGATATGAAGTATACCTCCGATATCCCCGATTCTGTATATATCGCCCGTCTCAACAAGATCAATACGTCCGTGAAGATTCCGTACAACGATGTTGTGCGCAGTTATATCATCTATTACACTCAGAAGATACCCCGCTTCAGAATTGCCAATATCGTGGGGCTTTCGTCTTATTATCTTCCCGTTTTTGAAGAGATATTCGACCAGTACGGCGTTCCTGCAGAACTGGCAAAGGTGTCCGTGATAGAGTCTGCACTCAATCCCATGGCGGTGTCCCGCGTAAGAGCGGCCGGCATGTGGCAGTTCATGCGCCGCACCGGCGTCCAGTACGGCCTTGAGATAGATGAGTATGTGGATGAAAGGTTCGATTATGTGGCTGAGACGCACGCTGCGGCCAAATACCTGAGGGATGCTTATTCCATCTTCGGTGACTGGTCGCTGGCGATTGCTTCTTACAACTGCGGCCCCGGCAACGTGAACAAGGCCATCCGTCGTGCCGGCGGCGGCCGCGACTTCTGGGATGTGTACAAATATCTCCCCCGCGAGACCCGCGGATATGTGCCGGCATTCGTGGCGGCGATGTACACCCTCGCGTATTACAAAGAGCACAATATCGTTCCCTCTTACCTGGATACACCGCCTCAGGTGGATACCTTCCATGTGAGCAACAACCTGCACTTCGGGCAGGTATCGGAATGCGTTGGCATCAGCATGGAGATGCTGCGCAACCTCAATCCGGAGTATGTGAAGGACATCGTTCCCGGCAAGGGCAAGACCCGCGTGCTCAAGCTCCCGTACAGTTTCTCGGGAGCGTTCATTGATGTCCAGGATACGATTTATGCTTATAAAGACAGCATCTTCTTCGATCCGGTAAGGGTCAAGAGTGCGGGTACCAATGTCCGTGCGGCTGCCGGCGGCTCCTCGTCATCGTCGTATACTACATATACCGTACGCAAAGGCGACAACCTGGGCAAGATTGCTTCCCGCAACCATACTACAGTGTCCAAGATCAAGTCCTGGAACAACCTGCGCAGCGACAATATCCGCGTGGGCCAGAAACTTAAGATATACAGCGGCTCCGGCCCCACACCCGCCAAGAGCTCCACTGCAAGCTCTTCCAAACCTGCCACAACCACGGGCGGCGGATATGTACTGTATACAGTGCGAAAGGGCGACACCCTCTGGAGCATTGCCAACAAATTCAGCGACGTCACCCTCAACGACATAATGCAACTCAACGGCCTCACCCGTAAATCCAAGATATACACCGGCCAGAAGCTCAAAATCAAGAAGCAGTAAAGGTTGGGCCTGCAAAAATTTGGAGAAGCAAAAAGTTTTTATACCTTTGCA
>JAGCVS010000008.1 GCA_017962235.1 Bacteroidales bacterium
AGAATAACAGCATACACGCTATCCTGGATTTAGTACGGTCAAGCCCTCTCCTTACCATCCTCTCAGGCGAAGCCGTCCAGGACATTAGGGAACTCAAGGCTATTCCCATAGACCATCCCGAAAGTCGGATGCAGGGCTGCTACCATTTCCTGAAAGGTGGCTATCAGAAGAAAGCCACACAGGCTTTCATTGATATCCTGACGGAGAACAACAGATTCAAGATTATTTTTGGGTAGTCTGCCTATAATCTGTTGTGCATTTTATATAAAAAACCCCATCTGACATGTATCAGACGGGGTTTTGAAGTAACTCCAACAGGGAGCGTCCAGTGTTGTATAGTCAAGTAAAGTCACATATAGTCTGGCTTAGAACTGCCAGGTCTTTAAGACAATCTTCTCAGCGTCGGGTTCCCCGATCTGCGTGCTGGGGGCAAAGTACAGGATAATCTTTCCTGCGGGTTTGGTTTATTTGTTATTTCCATATAAAAGTCAGTTTGGTGTCAGGGCAGATATCCCCGTTGACGAAGATATCGACTCCCACTATACGGCCATTTGCATCGTACTGGTAATCAAAGCTCTTTGTCTTGACGATGGTAGAAATCTTGCCGCCGATGTTTCTGACCGTGGTGACGCTGCAAGAGACGGGCTGGTGGACAGGCATCTTGCCAAGGGCACGGGTGAAAACGATACCGTTCCACAGAATAAACCCATCCTGCGGATGCAACTGGTAGGGTTTTTCTCCGTAGGTGTACTCAGTCGTAGAGGTGGAATGGATGTTTCCAACTTCAAATGTCGCGATGTGCTTGAGCATATCACCGTCCTTCCACACAAACTCCTGTTCTGAAATATTAGAAGGGGCGTCGGCATACACCGTAGCATCCTTGATCAGATGGCCGTCTCCGTCATAAAAGAAACTACGTTCTTTACCCTCATCCACCCCTTTTTTGAATCGGCCCTGATTGTCCAGTTCAATGATCATCCGGTTGGTGTAATCCCCATCCTCCTCGCTTTTCACGTCCCTCACCCAGATAATCTGATTCTCGGAATAGGAGTACGTGTCGGTAAGGGTTTCCGAAGGATCGGAATAAGCCTCCTTGATGCATCGTCCCTGATTGTCGTAAGAGTAATCGGAACTGTAGGTCTTGGAGGCCGTCTCGCCGATGGCCTTAACCAATAGCGCAGCGGGAACATCAGGCCCCACGTCCTTCTTGCAGGACGAGAAAAGGCAGGTGCTGCAGATAAGGATGGCGGCCAGCATCCAACACCGGTTTTTTTTCATATTATTAACTTTTATTATCTATTAGAATACTCATACGTGTCCTCTTCGATGGCACCCACTACGTCACAGACGGTCACCGTTCCACAGGTTCCACTTAGGCCCGCGCCGATACTGTAGGGAGCATCGGAACCCTTCGTAGCCTTCACATAGTCCGTGCTTTTAGATATGGTAATATTGCCGCATGTGGAGAGTTGTCCACCGCCGATGCCCGCAGCATGTTGTCCGCCCGTAGCCTCGACTGCGCCACCGCTAATGGTAATATTGTCACAAGAGGAATGATTGCCGCTGCCAATACCGGCAGCATACACTCCACCCATAGCTTTTATGACGCCTCCCAGAATCACAATATCCCCACAAGTGGATTTTTCGCCTCCACTGCCGATGCCCGCACCACTATAACCACCCGTAGCGGTGACTGTGCCGCCGCTGATGGTAATAGTACCACAATAGGTATTATCGCCACCGCTTCCAATACCGGCACTTTCACCACCACCCGTAGCGTTGATGACACCACCCTGAATCTCGATATTGCCGCAATCCCTCATCTGCCCATGGCCGCCGCCTATACCGGCGCCGAGGCCATGGCCGCTGGCGTTGAGCTTGCCGGTGCCGGCGCTTTCGCCCTTGATAGTGAGCGTTTTGCCCGAGGGTACCAAGATGCCGGGACTGCCGTCATTGAATCCCATAACGGAGTTTGTCGAGCCGTCGGCCAGGACGATGGTGGCGTCGCCCTCGCAGGTGAGGCCCGCCCACTGATAGCTGTTGTCGTTCGTGCCGTTGATGGTCACACCTTTAAGCCTTACGACAGCACCGTTGGCAATCGAAATCTTCACGTTTGCAGAGAGTGTCCCTGTAAGCGTAGCGCCGTCTTGAACAATCACATCGCTGGTCGCCTCCTGAAGGTAGAGGATTTTGGCGCTATTCCAGCCTGACCATTCGCCTGTTAGGATATCGGCATAGAGAAGGAAGGGCCTTGTCGTAGGATCGTCTGTGTACCACTTGATTGCGCAATGCTCAATGCCCAGTTCCTTGGCATAGGCATCAATGGCACTACGAACCTGGCTGTCATTTTCCATCAGGCTCCTAAAGTATAAAAAGTTATTTGCCATAACCGAAGTCTCGCCCTTCATGGTCTCGCCTATATTAAAGCTCTCCTGGAAGGGGACTGGATCGATGGTCTTCTGCAGGTGGCTGCGGAGTTTGGCAGAGGCATCGGCAGACATGTTTTCACCTTCGGCATTAATCTGGCAATACCACTTTTCCAGATATCTGCACGGCTGCTTCAGTGTGAAAGAGCCAGATACATGTGTAGTACCACGAACTCTAATATGGTATTTCACAGTATACCTTCTCCCGGAAAACAGGGTTATCATACTTTGATGGGCTGCCACATCCAAGGTATATTGCTCTGATGGATTGCTGACCCGCCAGCACACCGTATTGGTGACGTCAAAGTCGTTGGTCATGACATCCGGAGCCAGCCAATGTAGTTTGTCGCCTGCCCCATAAAAATCAGCGTACTTGTAAGTAAACGCTACTTGTGAATCTGTGATCTTATCCCTAAACTCCAGAGACTTCGGCGCATCGCTGATTGTAGAGTTGGTCATAGAGAAAGCGCTGGTGTATGAGGAGCCAGAAGACGAACTGTACCCCCAACCAAAGCCGCCCTTGATGTCGGTAGCAGAAGGAATGCCCAGACTCCAGTTCGCCGGATCGGATGTTACAGGGACTGACTGTGTGGATGGATCTTTGCCGGCAGCTGGATTGCTGGCGCTGGAAACCACGTCGATAGTGCCACTACCCTTAAGCGTTAAGGAATGATTGGTTTCTGACATCCAGGCGCCATAGGATTCACTAACACTTCTGCCATCTATTTTTGCATCGGATTTGATTTTGTGCCAATTATAAGTCTCGTAGGGCCCCCAATACAAGGTCTTGCTGGGGTCAGCATTCTTGCCGCCCAACGCAAGATGGACGCTTTCCTGTACGTAGTAGTAGTCTTGATTCTTTTCGAAATCGTGAATGCTCCAGGCCTTGATAACCGTGGTACCCTTATTGTCGAATGAACGGGTTGTTCCGTCCAGATCGACGACATTAAGCGGGTGTGAGATGGTGAATTCATCGGAACAGGTCATGGCCTCGTTGATAGCCTTCAGGGCGTCAGCTTTGGTAAGAGCGCGTGCGGCGGGGCTATTATTTGCCTTCTCATTGAGCCAGGCGGCAGCGCCATCGGCCAGCAGGCCGTAATGATAGCCATTAAGCTTGTTCTCAAGGATGGTCTCGTTTTGCGTTTCCGTACCGTCCTCATCTGTTATGGTGATGGTGACTTTCTGCTCTTTGTTGAAGGCCGTCTGCGAGTAGATGCCATAGGGCGAGAGAATCATCATCTCCATGCTCACCTTGCCGGGAGCCAACGGATCATCGTCGTCGGCAGCAGCGCCTCTGGTCAGCGCGTCGGCATTGGAGATACGCCGCTGCAGGTCGGCGGTCATTGCCCTTGCGGTAGCTCCACCGTCGTCTCCAAGAAGTTCTTCAAGCGTAATCTGGACGGCAGCCATCAGTCCGACGGTGAATCCCAGCAATCTCTCGTTGGTGGGGCGCTCGATAGCCACGAAACCACCTTTCAGATAAACCATAGCAATGGCTTTCCAGGTTTCATCGGTGACAGTAAAAAGATCGTCGCCCTTCAGCAAGACAAATTTGGTATCCGAATTGACATCGGCAAGACTCACGGGGATACGCTTCAGCAGGGCTGATGCCATCGAGTTTTCGTCGAAAACGCTGATTGCCGCCGTCAACAGGTCGACGGTCACGTTCACTTCCATCTGATCGGTGGTGGGATCCTCGGGCATGACAATATCATCTGCCTGGCCGGGTGTAGGATTGTCAATGTTCGACACACACGACGTGAACACACTAGCGCCGCAGATAAGGGTGGCGGCGAGCACCAGAATTGTTCTGATAATCTTCATTATTTCCATTTCTCCATTTCATAGGTGGCGGTATAAGTAGTGCCGTCCGCACGCTTGCGCAGGGCGGTCCAGTTCATGACGTCGCCGTTGATGGTGATTTCCCACCACTCGCGGTGCTCCTCCTGGCCTTCTCCCACGTTCTTCCAACGGGTGCAGAGCAGGTTGCCGGCCACGAAATAGTCGGCATACTCGTCCTCGGATTCAATCATTTCGTTGTCGAGGGCATTGGGGGTAAAGTAAACGAAGGTCCCGTCATCGTTGAACTCCCAGCCGTGATTGCCGATGTCTCCGTACTCAGACTCGGCGCTGGTCATCCTGCCAATCCAATAGCCACAGATGGCATTTCTGTAGTTTACGTTCATCTTCTCGTAGCGGACTTTGTTCTCTGAGGATTTCACCAGACCGCCGTCTTGCCGGATGGTAACGGTGCGCTTGGCGGTCAGGGTCGCGTCCGTGATGGACTCGATGTGGAGTCCAACCACCACAGTCATGCCGGGTTTAGGACTATGGGAGAGGATCACGTCATTGCCATTTATTTCCACATCGATCTCTTCCCGATCACTCCAAGGGGTGTCTTCTGCCGTTCTATCCTGAATGGAAAGACTCACATAAGCTTCGGTGGTGGAGACGATGTCGAAAACGATTTTCTCGTTAGTCGCTGCTGGCTGCCCGTCGGTGTCGGCCACAATCCACATCCCAACAATCTTCTCGGCCACGTTCAAGTTGTCGTCCTTCTTGCAGGAGGTAAAGAGGCAGGCGCCGCAGATAAGGGTGGCGGCGAGCACCATGAGGATTTTCTTCATTGTTGTGTGTATATTTCTGTTAGTTTGTCCCGTCGTGTGTAACGCTGGCGGCGGCTATGCGGCCCGAAACCAGAATCTCGGTGAGGGCATTGCCGCCCAGTCGATTGCCTCCGTGTATGCCGCCCGTTACTTCGCCTGCGGCATACAGTCCCGGTATGGGCTTGCCGTGCTTATTCAGGACGTGGCGGATCTCATCCACGAGCAAACCGCCCATCGTGTGATGGGTGGCCGGCGTCAGCACCCGGATGGTGAGCACGGCGTCGTCCAGCGAATAGGTGGATTTGTCATACGTACCGTCGGCACGGCGGTGGGCCCGGCCGATGATGGAGGTGGCGTAACGCTTGCCCACGTCGGCGGGTTCCCGGCCGTCCATGATGGCCTTGTCGTATTCCCGGATGGCTTGCAGGACCGCCTCGGCCCGGACCGGGATCCCCAGCGTCTCCAGCAGCGCAGGCAGTTGCGCCGGGGTGCGGGCATACTGCTTGCCGGGGACATCCACGCCGCGCACTTCGTTGGGTTCGGTGGTCTCTTCGCCGCCGATGTAGAGGTAGGCGCCCTGTTTGCCATAGAGTTGGATGCCGTTCTCGAACATCTTCACAGACAGCACGTCGCGCTCCTGGGATTCATCCACGAAGCGCCGGCCATTCCGGGGGCTGATGAACACGGCGTCTGACACGCTGCCGAAGGCGAGTTTGCCGTTGTCGATGTAGGACAGCGGCATTAACTGCGTCCAGCCCATTCCCGTCAGGGCTGCGCCCGCTCGCTGTGCCATGTCCAGGCCGTCGCCCTGCTGGGAGGCGGAATTGGTGGTGGCCATACCCGCGGTCAGGTATTGGCTGTCCCAGAAACGGTTTGTTTCCATTACTTTGCGGATGTTGGCGGCGTATCCTCCCGTGGCGACGATGACGCCCTTGCGGGCGAATGCGGTCACGGGAGTACCGTCATCCATCAAGGCCTTGACGCCCCGGACGCGCCCACCCCGCACGATGAGATCCCGCGCGGCGGTCGAGGTCATGAGGCGGTTTTCCTTGTTGGCCCGGATAAAAGTCGTGTAGGGTGCCATAATGTACGCACCCAAGTTGCCGTCGTAGTGTTCGGTGATGCCGTCACCGTCCGTATCGATGTCGGCGCCCAGCATCTTGTTGCCACGGAACCACAGGGCGCCGACGATGATAATCTGTCGCTCCATGAAGTTGACGCCCATCGCGGAGAGCCAGGGTTTGATCTCCTGCCCTTTCTCCACGATCTGACGCGCCAAACGCAGATCACTGTACACCCACTCCGTCTTGTCGGCGCTTTGGCGCAAGCCGCCGTAGTAAGTCTGGAAGATGTGCAGGTTCTGGGTCGAGAACAGCGCCAGGTCCGTTTCCGGAACGCCCCGGGCCAGTTTCGGGCGGGCCCAGGCCATATAGTCCGTGATCTCTTTCTTCAGGTCCTGAAGAACAGGGAGATACTCGCTGTGCACGCCATGGCGTGCCAGTTCGGCGATGTCGCCCGGCTCGAACGCGTGCGTGGTATAATAGGCCTCGTCGAAAGGTTTCTCTTCCCACCGGAGGATGGTTTCCAGTTCGTTGATGCAGCCGGGGCCGGACTTGGTCTTCGGATAACTCAACCCGTCGTAGCCCACGCCTTCTGTCGCTTCGGGACGGGCCGGTTCCCAGACCAGGTATGGCATCACGCACTGGAAGATGCCGCCGGAGACCAGGGTGTTGCCGCCCATCTCGGCGTTCTTCTCAATCACCAGCACCGTGTTGCCCAGCTGGGCGGCTTCGGCGGCCGCGGCCAGGCCGGCACCGCCGGCGCCCACGACGACCACGTCCCAGGTGCCTTCCACGGCTTTCGCCTTCTTCTGGGACGCAGCCTGAGTCCGGAAACGCTGGGGGTCGGAGACCTTCGCCTGCTCTGCCGCCGCCATCACGCCGTCCAGCAGCGCGCGGCTGGTCACGGAAGCGCCCGAAACGGCGTCGACGCCCAGGCCGTTTGCCTGAATGATCTGCGGAATCAACCGATCGAACACGACGTCTCCGACATTGGGCGTCTCGCGCTGATCCAGCACCTTTATATCCGTGATGCACGAATCGCAGAAGGAGACACTCAGGCGTATGTCGCCGTTGTGGCCCGGGGTGGTCACCTCGTAGGTGCCTGCATGGAATATCATCGGCGGTACCTGCCTGCACCCGCAGACAAGGAAAACGGCGAATAACAACAAGAGTCTCTTCATCGTAGATTTTTAATAGTTACGGGCAAGGGCTCCCGCCCCGGCCCACAATAGACATGGTAGGTTATTCCTCCCAATATTCAATTCTGGTCAGGGCGAAGGAAGCCGGATAGCGCTGGCCGTAGTCGTCCTGGCGGATAGCGCCCCAGATCATAGTCTGTTCGTCCAGGGACATGATTTCCCACCACTCGCGGTACTCGACGCCATTGTCAATCCAACGCGTGAAGAGAAGACGGCCGTCCACAAAGTATTCGTTGAGCGTGTTACTGCTGGGAACCCAGTTGTCGCCGTCCTTCACGTAGTAAGTAAAGGAGAATCCGCCCTCGTACTTCCAGCGATGCACCTGGCCGTCGTCATACTGGGAATGGTCACTGGTAGCGCGGCCCTCCCAGGTGCCCAGGATATAGGACGGGTATTTGGCCGTCGACTTATCCTCTTTTCTGAGCTCAAGATTCACTGTGGGATAAGGATACGTATTCCCGTTTTCATATACCGTACGTTTGAACACGCAGTGGAGGCTCTCGTCATCGATGACGCCCACAATCATTTCGTCAACGATGGTAGTGTTCTCGTCAACCTTGGAGGTGAAGGTGATAATATTGTTCTCTACCTCGTAGTCGAATTCACGCTGCACGGCCCAGTCCTTTACACCGAGGGATGCGTCTTCAAACGCATCGCTGATAGCGGCCTGGGTTCTGGAGAAGAAGGTGACTACGGACTTTTCGTTGGTAAGGGCGACTTCACCGTTGATCTTCTCCGTCATCCACTTGGCGCTCTTGATCTTCTGCATGATTTCGTCGGCCGTAGGGACCTGTACCTTATACATCGTGAAGGACTCTACATACTGCTCTCCCAGCTCGTTCTGGCGCAGTGCGGTCCAAATCATGGCGTCGTTCTCAATGCTGCGAATCTCCCACCATTCACGGTTCTCCACGGTGCCTTCGCCCGCATTCTTCCAGCGGGTGCACAGCAGGCGGCCATCCACAAAGTATTCGGCAAACTCGTCATCCACCTTGACCCACTGGTCTTCTCCAACCTTGCGGTAGAAGTTGTAATGGTCACCCAGATACTCCCAGCGGTGGAATTCCGTGGAGCCACCGGCGGTTCTCCGGCCTTCCCAGAGGCCCAGGATGGGTTTGCGATAATCCTCTTTTATCTTTTCATAAAGGATATGGTCGGTGACGGTGCGTGCCACTGTGCCATCCACCGTCAGGGTGGCATGCATATCTGCGTGCATCTCATCGGCATTAATGGAGGTGACGGTCATCTCGAAGGTCATCGTCTTATTCTCATCATACTGGTGGGTAAGTGTAACCACGTTGCCGGAGATGTTCACATCCAGTTGGCTATTGTCGTGCCATAGGTCTCCCAGTTCGGGACGGGTGGTCACAGCAGCGCTCATACGGGCCGTAGTAGTATTGAGGAAAGTGAACACGCCCATGTCATTGGTCAGGACAGGCTTACCGTTACTCTCCTTATTCATCCACTTGCCGATGATGGCGGCCTCTACTTCTTCCTGCGTGGGAACACCCACCTTCTGCATGGTGAAAGCGGCGGTGTACTGGCTGCCGTCAGCCTTCTCGCGCAGGGCGGTCCAGACCATGGATTTCTCACCTACGGTAGCAATCTCCCACCACTCGCGGAGCTCCTGTGTACCCTCGCCTGCATTCTTCCAGCGCGTGCACAGCAGGTCGCCGGCCACGAAGTATTCGGCATACTCATCGTCCTTCGCCTCCCAGACACCTTTGCGGTTCTTGATGTAGAACACGAAGCTTCCGTCCTCCTTGAACTCCCAGCGGTGCTCCTGGCCGTCGTCGTACGCAGACTGCTCGCTCGTCATCCTGCCTTCCCAGAGACCCAGGACCTTCGTGCTGTAGTTCGCATTCACCTTCTCGCAGCGGAGCATGCACTCTTCAGACTTCACCAGACCGCCGTCTTTCCGGACGGTTACATTGCGCTTGCCAATCATCGTCGTGCCGGTGATGGCATTGACGTGAAGGTCAACCGTAACAGTCTTACCGGGTTCAGGACTATGGGTCATGGTCACATCGTTTCCTTCAATGTCCACATCGACCTCTTTCCGATCAGTCCAAGGAGTCCCATCTGCTGCATTATCGGTGAAAGAAAGACTCACATAGGCCTTGGTAGCAGAGACAAACTCGTACACAACCTTCTCGTTGGTCGGCAAGACCTTACCGTCGGTCTCGGCGGTTATCCATTTTCCGATAATCTTGTTGGCCACATCCCTGTCGGGTTCTACTTCTTTTCCTTTGTCGCATCCCACAAAGGAGATGCTCATAGCCACCAGTGCAATGGCCAAAAATGCTCTTTTCATAATATGTTATTTCTTAAGTTTGAACAAATCACGGCAGAACCACTTCATGGTCTTGGGGAAACGGTCTGTTTCGTTGAAATCGGTGTCTCCTTTCACGTTGCTTACCTGAACCGCCAGGGACGTATCTCCGGTAGCGGTGTCAATAACGCTGAGCGTTCCGTAGATACTGATATAGCAGCTACCCATAACTCCAGGACCCTGGCCGCGCTCGAAAGTATCCACCTTAAGGATAACCTTGTAAGGAGCCTCACCCTCATTTACCAGTTCCATACCGGGGCTCTGCACATTGAAAGCATCAAAGAAAGCTTCGTTCATAAGACGGACACGCTCGTCGTAGTCGCCCTCACACCAAGTCTTGAAGTCCCCCTTGTTCTCTTTGGCAAAGATGCCGTTATTGACGAACTGGGCTTCCGAAATGTCTATGGTCTAGGTGGCTTTGACGTCTTGTTTAAGTACATCCAAACTGCCGTTGGTAACCTTCAAGGGTTTAGCAGCAAACAGGGATACGGAGCCCAGCAAAAGGGCCGAAATCAGCAGGAATCTTTTCATGATATAAATTTTAATAGATAGTCCTTATTACAAAAGTACAATATACGCACTCCTGGCCTATGAGTACAATAGGTCGGGAGTCTCAAACTGCAAATATTGCAGATTCTGAAACTACTATTGCAGATTCTGAAACTGAAGAACGGAGATACCTACTCTCCGGCGTCTTGCATCCACACCGTAACGGTCTTCCCGGTGTACTGTTTGAATGCGGCGCTGAAAGTGCTGTAACTGCGGTATCCGCTCTCGAATGCCAGCTGCTGAGCGGAGGATGCGCGCTTCTGGGCCACCGCCTTTTCGTAAAGGCTAATAAAATGGCGGATGCGCAGACTGTTGATGTATGCGTTATAAGTGAGCCCCTGCTGGGAAAAGTACTGGCTCAGGTAATAATGGTTTGTGCCCACAGCCTGCGCCAACTGCGTCAGTGAGAGGTTGTGCTGCAGATAGAGATGCTTATTCTCGCAGTGCTTTTTCAGGAGAGCTGCGATATCGACGGGGAAGGTTTGCAGTGCCGATACATTCTGCGCCTCTTCGGCCGGTTCCTCATCCTCTGCAGTAGTGCTTTCGCTTAGGGACTGCAACGTCTCCACCCGCCACAGCAACAGGCCCATAATGATGATACAGACAAATTCGAGAAGATAGAGCAGGCTCCTGGTCTGTCCAGATGTGCAGATGTAAATAATCGAAAACAGCGCAAACACCACCAGTACCAGATAACTCTGCCATACCTCCTTGTTTTCCAGATCGGCGAAGTTGTCCCTGAGCCATCGGCCATAACGCCGGACGGCAAAGTACATATACACCATCAACGCCGCATAGAGTGCAATGACATAAATGCCCAGCCAAAATAGAAAAGCTTCGTTATCACAGATGATACCCAAGGCCGACAATCCAACGACAGGGACCAGCGCCACGGCCACCGGCCAGACGGGACGATGCCGGTCCTGTAGCATAGACAGCAGAATACCGGCTATCATGGGGATAAGCAGCAGGATGTCCAGGGTACAGACAATGATGTAACCGGGAATGGAAGGACGGCAGAAGTACCATAGCCATAAAACGTGGCTGAAAACGTTCTCCAGCATAATGGCCGCCGCCCATATGCGCAGGCGCTTGGGGGGCGTCACCTCCGGCGCAATGGCATTGCTGCGCCGCAGCAGCAGATAGAGCGCCCCCGCAACGCCCAGCCCCATTACAATCCCGTATAGGATGACAAATACTATATCTTGAAGAATCTCTTGCGCTTCCATATGGTATCGGGTACTACTATTACAGGCAGGGTACCATATATTGTGGAATATATAGGTTCTGTATGCACTGTATTTACACGAAATCAAGGCAAAGATATAAAATGGCCGCTAACTATGCAAAAAATCCGAAGAGAGATTCCAGATTCAGGCGATGTCTATAAGTATTGAAATCCCAAGGATTTGGATCATGGGCGCATCCAAGAGCGTTCCTTATAAGCCCAGCAACGAAACCCTGGGTATTTTTTGTTGTTTCACACGTTCCAAACCCATGTTTCAAAATGCGAAAAACCTACTTTGCGTAAATTTTTGCATTGATTTCTTGACATTACGTCAATTTTTACCCCCCCCATTGTATTTTAGGGTCATTTTCTCTATCTTACCGCCATTGTGTCCAAAAGACTCTAATAATAACAACAAATAATACTATGCAAAAAGAACTTTACGAAGCCCCCACAATTAGCATTGTGGAGATGAAAGAGGAAGGCGTCATCTGCACCAGCGGTGACGTTAATGCCACAATGAACGGAACTTTTGAAGAGATCATTCTTTAAAAACTGAAGAGCCATGAAAACAAATAATATCCTCAAAGCACTGGCATTTGCCCTGCTCATCACTACCGCGTGCAACAAAAGCGAGATTGCTAACGATCAGAATACCGAAAAGAAAGGCTTCGCCCTTCCCGTCACTGTAAACGCAACCCGTGGGGGTGACGATGCCACCAAGGCCACGTATAACGAATCTACCAGGAAACTGGAATTCAGCGCAGGCGACAAGCTGTTTGTGAATGGTTCGGCCACTGGAGCAGGCAAGTTTGCCGGTGCGCTAGATTATGTTCCTGCTACTGGAAAATTCAGCGGCACCATTTATACCGAGAATTCGTATTCCGGCACTGCCGATGAACTTTTCACGGCTGCCTGGAGTGTTAGAGCCAACCTGCTGCCTGCCGGCTACGAAAGCTATAACTTTTTATCTATTAGTAATAATAATACTCCAGATGTTGCATATGACGATGTAGTATCAGGTTCTGTTG
>JAGCVS010000001.1 GCA_017962235.1 Bacteroidales bacterium
AACCCGTAGTTCTGGAGTCTATGGTATTCCCCGAGCCGGTTATCGGAGTAGCGGTGGAACCCAAGACACAGGGAGACATTGACAAGCTCTCGCTGGCGCTGTCCAAGCTTGCTGAAGAGGACCCGACGTTTACCGCCGAGACCAATCAGGAAACTGGCCAGACCATTATCAGCGGTATGGGCGAGCTTCACCTTGACATCATTATAGACCGTCTGCGCCGTGAGTTCGGCGTAGAAATCAACCAGGGCGCACCCCAGGTCAACTAAAAGGATGCGATTCGTGGTACCTATCAGATACACGAGACCTTCAAGAAGCAGACCGGCGGACGCGGCAAATATGCCGACATCGTGGTGGAGTTCTCTCCTGCCGACGAAGGTGTGGTTGGGTTGCAGTTTATCGACGAGGTCAAGGGAGGCAATATCCCTCGCGAGTACATTCCCGCGGTGGAGAAGGGTCTCAAGAGCTCTATGACAACAGGTGTGCTGGCAGGTTATCAGCTGATAAGCCTCAAGGCCCGTCTGCTGGACGGAGCTTATCACCCTGTGGATTCAGACTCGCTGTCGTTTGATATTTGCGCCAACCTTGCCTACAGGAATGCACACAAAAAGTGCTCACCTGTGCTTATGGAGCCCATTATGAAGCTGGAGGTAGTAACTCCCGAAGAGTATATGGGCGATATAGTCGGGGACCTGAACCGCAGGCGCGGCCAGATTCAGGATATGGATTCCAATGGCAACTCGCGCATCATAAAGGCGCTGGTGCCGCTGGCAGAGCAGTTTGGCTATGTGACGGTGCTGAGGACGCTCTCCTCGGGCCGAGCCACCAGCTCTATGGAGTTCAGCCACTACGAAGAGGTGCCCACACCTATTGCAAAAGAGGTTGTGGAACGTCAGGGACGCATTTTTATTGGATAATAAATTCAAATAAATATTTATATAATGAGCCAGAAAATCAGAATTAAATTGAAATCTTACGACCACGCGTTGGTGGACAAATCCACTGACCAGCTCGTAAAGACAGTCAAAGCTACTGGCGCAGTTGTCAGCGGTCCTATTCCTCTGCCGACCGACCAGAAGATTTTCACTGTAAACCGCTCAACTTTCGTTAACAAGAAAGCTCGTGAGCAGTTCCAACTCAGTTCTTTCCGTCGTCTGGTTGACATTTACTCCTCCAACCCTAAGACTATCGACGCGCTGATGCGCCTCGAGCTCCCCAGCGGTGTGGACGTAGAGATCAAGGTCAACTAATCGACGAAAAGGAGACAACACACAACTAGTTCCGGATAGTTTGCATATATTTGCACCGGAAACGGTCCCATAGCTCAGTTGGTTAGAGCATCTGACTCATAATCAGGGGGTCGCAGGATCATGCCCTGCTGGGACCACAAAAAAAGACAGCGTCAGCTGTCTTTTTTTGTGGTCCCTTGGACCACTTATTTTACTAGGGGGCTCTGCCCCCTAAAACCCCCGCGGCGCAAAGCGCCGGCCGTTTCCGCGGCTATTCCTTCTCCAAGAGCCACTGCTGTGACTCGCCGTCGTTGGTTTTGTACAGCTGTAGGATGCCATTGTCAACGGCCCAGCCGTCGTAGAGGTCAAGGCTGAAACTTGTGTTGGCTGCGGGCTTCAACAGGAACAGCCCGCCCCCGAGATTGTCGGCTACCCACTGCTGGCTCTTGTCGCCGGTGTATTTATATACACATATCTCGCTCTGATTGCTCAACGATTCGGCACCCAGCACAACGTTGTTATTTGCCATGCTGCGGATGTATACGTTGCCGTTGCCGGCGTTTTCTACTTTCCACCTCTGTGCATTTGCGCCCTTCCATGTTGAAAGGCGCACGGGAGTTGCGTTCATGGCCTTCCCCTGATATATGCTCATCGCATAGTCCGGACTGGAGGCGTATCTGATTGAGTATACACCGTCGGGAAGCCCTGCGCTTTCGCTATGGGTTGTCACGGGCGTTCTTACAGGCTCTGTCTTCACGGGCTTCTTCTCCGCTGCGGGGCCGTTGCTATAATGGTTCTCTATTTCGCTCATTGGGATGTCGAACTTTTGGGCCATCTCCTCAATCTTGAACGGGTACACCTTGGTGCCGGTGCCCCGGCTGTAGGCTTTCTGGCCTGGTTCCAGAACAACTTCCTTCCCTGTTTTCTTGTTCGTGACAGTCACCTTACCCGCAAATAACCATACCGTGGATTCCAAACCCGTCTCCTCAAAGGCCACGATTGTGCCGTTGATCCCCGCGACACATTGGGACATCTCAAATACAATACTCCTGCCCCTTGCAAACTTTTTTATGTTGATAACCGCATTTCCAAGAAATACCTCAAACTTAGACCGCGTATCCTCAGTAGTACGAATAATCAGAATACTTTCTGGCTTGATAACATATGTACTCAGGTCATCAAGGCCCAGAATGGCGCCCGAATCCTCCTCAGTCTTTATTCTGGCATTCTCATAAATAACGGTTTCTCTATCGACAAATTCGTAGCTATCGTCCTCTTCATAATCGCACCGGATTTTTACTTCCCCATAATACTCATTGAAGCGTATTTTGCTGTCCATGACATGACATTGTGTGCTTACGGGGACTTCCTTAGGCCCGAACCATTCAGACTTTATTTCTTCTTCGTTCTCCGGCACATGGAAAGAGTAGATGGCGGTGATATTGTTGAATTCCCGGGAGAAATATAGATTCACCTCTGCGTGCATGGCGCCTGTCGGCATCGTCCTGGATATCGCAATTGACTCGTTTTTGGTGCGTACGGTCTCTATCTCGCCAATGAGGTTACGTTTCTCATCCTTGAATGCGATGGTCGCACGGAGCGAGTAATTGCCGCCATCCTCAACTGAGGGGCCGCCGTTCTTTCCCATCACGCTGATGGTGGATCCCGGCGATACATCATACACAAAGCTCTGGGTGGTGTTCAGCTTACCCATATTCCTCGAATAATTGGGTTCGCCCGCCGTTTTGAGCCTGCCGCCGGAGATTGTATATTTCAGTTTGTCCAGTCCCGACTCTATCACACCCGAACTGCTCCCGTCAGACGGAACAAACGACATCAGCACCAACACCGCCAGTGCCGCGATGCCCTGTAAAACTCTGGAAATCTTCATATTGATACGAATTGACACTCTTTTTACAAAGCTATGCAATTCCCCCCACAAAACCAAAACGTCCGCCGCGGCGGACGAATTACACTAGAGTATTTACTAAGCGCGGGACTTATTTCCCCAGTATGGCTTTGGCGGCCCAGTCGGTGTCGAGGGCCTCTACGGTGCGGCCGTCCTTGCCCGTGAGGGTTTCTGCCATGAAGAGGGAATTCCAGATGGCCTCTGCAGTGGCCTCTATGGTGGCCTGGAACAGACCGGACATATCGTCGTTATGGAGCAGTGTGGGGGTGTAGAACTGCTCAGAATCGTCAACCAGGTTGGATTCGCAGTTGGAGAAGGCTATCACATAGTCGCCGCTGCCGTTGGAGGCGATGCCGCCGGTAAGCGCCAGGCCCATGAAGGCCCTCTCTGCCATACGCTCCAGGTTGCGCGCGTTCACGGGAGCGTTGGTGGCCACCACTATCATGCAAGAGCCGTCCACATCCTGAAGCAGTTTGTCGCGGAACGGATATTTGTCCATCATCTGGCCGATTTCGACCCCGGCAATCTTGAGCGCGCCACCGTAGTTGGTCTGAACCAGCACGCCCACAGTATATCCGCCCAGCGATTCTGGCAGTACGCGCGAGGCAGTGCCGATGCCGCCCTTCAGGCCGAAGGCGACGGTGCCGCGGCCGGCGCCCACATTGCCCTCTTCCACCGGGCCGTCGTGAGCTGAGAAGATGGCCTCCAGCACGTTCTTTTCGGTGACATAGCGCGCCCTGACATCGTTCAGCACGCCGTCGTTGGTCTCTCCCACCACTGCGTTCACGCTGCCCACCGTCTCGTTGCCCGGACGGGTCAGGGTATATGTGACGAGGGCACGGATACCCTCCGCAACATTCAGCGTATTGGTGAGTATGATGGGGGTCTCAAGGGTGCCGAGCTCCTGAATCTGGGTGACACCCGCCAGTTTGCCAAATCCGTTGCCCACATATACCGCAGCGGGGCATTTCTTGCGGAAGACATTGCCCTGATGGGGGATGATGGCGGTGACGCCGGTATGCATCCGGTCGCCGTCGTCAAGGGTCCGGTGTCCCACGGTGACGCCAGCCACATCGGTTATGGCGTTGTTCCTGCCGGTCTTCATTACGCCGTATGTGATGCCGTAGTCGCGCATGCGTTTCTGCGCTGACGCCGGTGTGCTACCCGTAAGACAGAGGGCCGCGATTGCGGCAAGTATCAGTAACCTTTTCATAATCATGCTTGTTGCCACTTGTATCCCAGTTGTGAGAGGATGTGGCTGGCGCCCAGGGTATACATGGCTTCCAGGGCGTTTGTGAATGAGTTGTAGGCCTCCACGGTGCCGGGCTCCACGCCGCTGTGAAGCAGCATGCTGTGGGCTTCGGTGGCCTTAGAACGGAAAAAGTTTGCCAGATTCTCTGCCTGAGGGCTATCCAACTTTAATTCCAGAATATGTTCAGTGATATGCTCGTCCAGATAGTCAAAGCCCCTCTCGCCACAGTAAAAGGCATAATCACAATCTTTATACTTGACCCAGTCCCGGTCCCACAGACATGCCACGGCTGCGCCCAGATAGGCGGCCCACGCCAGCACCACTTCGGGATAGCCGTTGAACTCCCTTACGGCGTCTGGCATGAAACCGGGGGCTATCCGCTCCCATGTCTGTTCAAAATCGGGGGTCAGCATAAAGCCTATTTCTGCTTACGGCGAAGCTTCTCAAAGATGGCGGTCTTACGCGAAGAACGGCGCGATTTGAGTCTCTCCATGGATTCGTTGGAAATCTTGGGGAAGCGTTGGCGCACCTTGCGTGTCCACTCTGCAACTGATGCTGCGATATGGCGGTCGCGCTTCTCCGGATACATCTCGTTGTAGCAAATCATGATGCCCGTCTCTTCCACATCTGAGAACTCGTCGTTGATGGCGGTGCCCAGCATCTTCATGGCGGCGGAGGTGTTCATATATGAGTTCACCAGCGGCGGGATGTTGGCCCCCAGCTTGCGCACCGCCTCCTTGAGGTTGCGGTAGTCGTCTTTGAAATCGGTGTCCTTCAGAATCAGGTCCATCATTCGCGGACTGTTTTCCGGCATTATCGGCTTGTAGGGGCGCACCAGCTCGTCCGGGTCGGGGAAATGCTTCCAGAGGAAGTGGAGGATAAGGTCGCGCGAAGGGCGGTCGAAGGAGGGATACATCGTCATCTTGCCAAAGAAGTAGATGATGCCCAGGTGCTCTTCTGCCACAGCTGCGATGCCGTCCCACAGGTTGTCCAGAGCGTACAGCGCCTTTGCGCCGGCGCGGGAGCTCTGATAATCGGGGGTGACAAAGCTGCGGCCCAGCTCCATGGTGTGCGGCAGGTATTCCTGGATAAACAGGTCGCTGAAGTGGAACATGTGCGAGGTGGCGAGTATCGGCTGCCCCTTGTCGTCCAGCTTGACATCGGGCCCGAGGATGTAGCGGTATCCGCCCAAGATAGCCTGTGCATCGGGGTCCCAGACCACAATCTGCTTGTAAGGCTCCTCCATGGTGTCAAAAATATCTATATCGGCTGCAAGTCCGCTGCCGCCGCCGCCGTCGCGGAAGGAGATTTCGCGCAGACGGCCAATCTCCTGCATCACGTTGGGGGAATCGTGCGCATCCACCACATAAATGATATTGCCGCCTTTATTGGTGTTGCAAAGCACTTTTTCAGGAGTCAGCTCCTTGCGGATAAGGTCCAGGCTTATGGGGTCAATTATCTTTTCCATAACTTACAGTTCGTATACTTTTTCGCGCACCCAGGCTGCCCATTCGGTGTCGGTTTTGCTCTTGTCAAACGTCTCCGGAGGGATGGGTTTGCCGAATATTACTTTGAAAGTGCCGCCCCGCTGACGATACATCTCGTCCGGCAGGAACAGCATGGCTACATTGAATTTCAACTTCAGGAACTTGCAGATGTTGGCGATGTTGTAGAAACGGTTGCTGTTGCGCCCGATAAAGTGCACCGGCACGACCCAACGGGAGGTTTCGCGACTGTTCTTGATAAAGTTCTTGCCCCACGGCAGGTCCTGAATCTTGCCCTTGATCTTGCGGGAACAGAGCCCGGCGGGGAAAATCATGATGTTGTTGGGTGACTGATATAGCTCCTTTATCAGTCTGGGCAAGTCGCGGCCTTGGGCGCCCGTCTTGTTGATGGGGACGCTGAGGTCTGAGATGCCCGGCAGCGCCATCAGAAAGTCATTCACCATGAAGCGGACGTTGTGCCCGAAGTTCTCTCCCACAAGGCTGCCCATGGCAACTCCGTCTATTCCGCCCAACGGGTGGTTGCAGGCAAAGGTCATGTACGACCCTTCCGGGACCACGACATTCTCCAGGCCGTGAACGTCCAGCTTGACATCCAGGAACTTTATGCCTTCAGTGCAGAATTCCACCCCTTCATAGCCTTTTACTATCTGTGTGTTGATCCAATCCTGATGGATGAACCGCTTCATCCAGTTGATGAACCATTTGGGGATTTTCTTGCCGGGGAACTTCTTGGCAAGCACTTTATCCAGGTCTATGGCCAGGTCGGGACGGGGGACGGGAGCTTCGCTCATAGCGGGTATCTAAATGATTTACAAATGCAAATTTGGTCAAAATTACAAAATAGGCGCTATATTTGTAACAACAAATGTCGTTTAATTTTAACCCGACGTAAAATGAAAAAGTATGCCGTAATCGTCGTTGATATGCTCAACGACTTTGTAACGGGCCCTATAGCAGACCCGCGAGTACATCACATAATAGAGCCCATCAAACAGCTGTGCGAGAAGGCACGCAAGGCGGGCGTTCCCGTGCTGTATGCCAACGACTGCCATACTCCCGAGATAGACAAGGAGTTCCGCGTATGGGGTCCCCACGCAGTGGAAGGCACCAAGGGCGCTGAGATCATAGACGAACTCAAGGCACAACCGGGCGACTACGTCATCCCCAAGAAGACCTACAGCGGCTTCTTTGAGACCACCATGGAGCGCGTGCTGCGCGAGCTTGGCGTCGACACCGTGATCATCACCGGCTGGCAGGCAGACTGCTGCTGCCGTCACACCAGTGCCGATGCGTTCTTCCGCGGCTTTGACATCGTTGTTCCGCGCGAAACCACCGACACCACCTCTGAAGAGGCATATCAGGGTGCGCTCAAGTATATCGAAATGATTTACGGCGCCACCATCTGCGACCTCAAGGATCTCCCTTTCTGGACTGAATAGCCTCGTATGAAAGTCGGGCTGTTCATCGACACCTTCTACCCGATGGTGGACGGTGTGGTTAAAGTTGTTGACAATTATGCACGTCGCCTCGCAAACAAATGCGAGGTGACTGTCTTTTGCCCCACGGTCAAGGGCTACAATACTGAAGAGGACAAGAAATATCCATACGAGATAATCCGCTGCACCTCCCTGCCTCTTCCGGGGCAGGACTATTCGCTGCCGCTGCCGCTGGCCGACCCCGCCTATAACGTCCCCCTTATCAAAAGCGGACTGGACATCGTGCACATCCACTCCCCGTTTGCGGTGGGCACATCCGGCGTATTTTACGCAAAGACGCACGCCATTCCGGCTATCGCCACGCTGCATTCGCAGTTCCGTCAGGATTTTGAAAGGACCTTCAAGCTGGAGCCCACCATCAAGATGGCGCTGAACACCCTTATGATGACCTTCAACTCCTGTGACGAATGCTGGGCGGTGAACGCTGCCATAAAGGAGCTGTACGAGACAGAATACGGCCTTACGGCGCCCTGCAAGGTGATGCTGAACGCCACCGACCATGTTCCTGTGGCCGACCCCGCCGCAGCCGCCGCACGCGTAAACCAGCGCTTTGGGCTGGCACCTGACGAGACTGTATTGTTGTTCGTGGGCCGCATCAACTATCTTAAGAAGATAGACTTTGCCGCACGCGCTCTGCGCATCCTCAAAGACCGCGGCGTGAAGTTCAAAATGATATTTGCCGGCCAGGGGTTGGATGAAGAGCGGTTTGCTGCGCTCATCCGCGAGCTGCATCTTGAAGACGACGTGATTATGGCAGGTCTGGTTGGCGGCCGCGAAGACCTTCAGGACCTTTATTCCCGCGCCAAACTGTTCCTCTTCCCGTCGCTATACGATGCGAATTCGCTGGTTCAGATAGAAGCCGCGTGCCAAAGCACCCCCACCGTATTCCTCAAAGGTGCGCGAACCGCAGCTACCGTGGCCGACGGAGTGAACGCCCTGGTGAGCGAGCCCACAGAAGATGCATATGCCGATACCATCCAGGCCATTCTGGCCGACGAAGAGCGATATAACCGCCTTGCCAAGGCTGCCCGAGAGCAGCTGTACCTGGACTGGGATACAGTTGTGGACGGCGTATATCAGCAATATCAGGAAAAGATAGAGGCCAAGAAGAAAGACGTGGAGGCCAACAGCCTCGCCAACCGCCTCCGCCAGGCCTTCCTCCCCGACGTCGACGACCCGGTTCAGTAACTGAACCCAAGGACGTCCAGGCCATGGCGGACGTCGGAATCGGTCATGAAGGTGTTCCAGAGCAGGCCGGAGCGGTAGTTTTCAATCATGCAGACAATGGGGCCCTGGTCTATGGCGATATAGCTGCGGGCGAACCATTGGTGCTCCAAGGAGAAGGCGTCGTAGAAGCCGTATTCGCCCCAGAGGCGTTTGCCCAGCTTATAGTAGAAGTATTCCATTGCCGCCAGAGATTCCTCCGGGGTGTAGGGGATGCTGGCCAGCGCAGCGGTGGGGGCGATGGTGCCGGTGTCGTTGGTGGGAGAGGATGCGATGTAGCCGCCCCAGTAGTCGCTGGCGGTGAGTCCCCAGCAGACGTCGCTGTAGCCGTAATTGCCTCTGGGGTTGGCGGCACAGTAGGCGTGGTTTATCTTTGCGTGTGCCACGTTTTGCTCCCAGTAGTTGGCGTACGTATCGCTCAGGTTGCGCGGGTCAAGCCCGAGGAAAGAGTAGTGTGCGAAGAACATCGGGCCGCCGTGGCTTTCTCCCAGCGACAGGGTGATGTCGTAGTACTTCTTGCCGTTCTTTATGCCGGAAGCCCACCCTTTGTCGTAGACATCCTTGGTTATGGGGTGGGTGGGAGACGATGCTGCCAGCACGTATATAATCAGCGCCTCGTTCCAGCCCTTTATCTTCATGTTAATCTTCCAGTCGTAGTCGGCAGACCAGTGCCAATAAAGCACATCCTGCCCGCCTTGGGTGAACCAGTCCCACTCGACATCTTCCCAAAGGGTAGTGACGCCGCTGCGGATGGCGGTTTCGGTGGCATCGGCACCATCGAAATAGGCGCGCAATGTTAGCAGCCCCTCCATCAGGAAGGCAGTCTCTACCAGGTCGGCGCCGTTGTCGTATGTGCCGAATGGCATTGTGGCGCCGGTGGAACCGTTGAGCCAATGTGGGAACACGCCGTGAAAGCGGTCGGCATTGTTACATAGGAAGTTCACCACCTTGAGAGCGCGCTGCGCCCCTTCTTCGCGAGTAATGAATCCTCTGGCAATGCCCACCGGAATGGTCATCAGGCCGAATCCGCTGCCGCCGGTGGTCACTGTCTCGCCGCTGTTCAGACGCTCCCGCGCCAGACCGGAGACGGGGTGCGCATAGTCCCAGAAATATGCAAAGGTGCGCTCCTGTACTTTGGTGAGCAAATCGTCTGTGGATATGCGCGGAAAGACATCTTTACTATCGTCAAAACCGGTGACAAACCCGAAGGAGTAATCCCCCAAGAGGTGGACTCCAAGATAATCGCCGGCCGTTATGAAGACAGTGTATTTGGAATACTCTTCGAGCGGTCCGGCCAGAGTAAGGGTCAGGGTGAAATCATTGGCCTGGGATACGGAATAATCGCCAAAGTTGCTGAACCAGATTTTGTCGCGGTCTAGCTTGGAGGCGTCAATCTGGCCGGTGAATTCAAGGTTTATAACCACGTTCTCCAGCGAGGTGCCGCTCGCGCTCTTCCCCTGGGCCACTATGCGTCCGTCTATGGTGCATCTGAATATGACGGCACTGGTCAGGTCCTCTTTGCCGCGGCAGGAGGCGCACAGAAGCACGGCGCACAGAAAAGCGGCCGCGATAGATAATGTCTTCGGATGTTTCATAGTGACACGGAAGCCGGTCAGGGCTTCCGTGTCCGGGATAAGTCAATTATTTGTCAAGACCGTCGGTAACGGCAACCTCAGCTCTGTAGAGCTGGCTGACCTCAGCTGCGGAGAGACCCTTGTTGAAGAGACGGATCTCATCGATCTTACCGCTGAAGTAGCTGAGCCATTCCTCTTTGGAAGCACCGGTCATACGCTGTGCGAATGCGCCGATGTAGCAGCAGGTTACATTGAAGAGCTGGAGCTCGCCTGCACCGGCTTTGCCGTCGCCCAGGAGAACGTCCTGCTCATAAACGTCGCTGCCGTTCTTGTAAAGGTGGAGCTTGGAGGTAGCTGCATCGTAGGTCATAACCACGTGCTGCCATGCCAGAGTGTTGACAACCTGAGCAGTGGGATAGAAACCATGCCAGTCAGCAGCGGGGTTGTTGTTGAAGAAATAACCCTTGAGTATTGCGCCGTTGTCTGCATCGCCACCGTCCAGGAAGAGGTCCATTGCGCCCCAGTTTGCATCTACGTTAGCATCGGAAGAACCCAGGGTGAAAATACCACCGCGATAGTCGTTGGGATAGATCCATGCAGAAAGGGTGAAGGAGGTCATGTCCTTTACAATGGTAACGGGAACGTTAACCTTCAGGTAAGCCTGGGTGTTTACATCACCTTTGCTCTCGTAGCAGCCGCCGCGTGCACCTACGCTAAAGGTAGCTGTGTTGGCATCGTAGCTGAGGCCTTCGCCCTTAACGCAGTCTTCTGCAGAGTTCAGAGGGAAATAAGCTACCAGGTTCTCCTTGGCAACATCAACGCCGCCGGTGCGCTCCTGTTCCTGTTTTTCTTTGCTGTTGCAAGCAGTCAGAGTGAGTGCAGCTACAGCTGCAAGAAGTAAGAATACTTTTTTCATTTTGATTTGTTAATAAATTGGTTGGTTAATGATGGTTTATTAATAATTGGGATTTTGTACCAGATTGGTATTCAGCTGACGCTGGGTCGCGGGGATGGGGAAGAGGTTGTTCTTGCCCTCTGTGTATCCCAGTGCGGAGAGGCATTCGGAAGCCTTTCCGGTGCGGATCAGATCCAGAAACCGGTCCTCTTCCAGAGCCAGTTCTGCACGACGCTCGTTAAGGATGTTATCCACAGTGGGGGCAACGCTTGCAAGTCCTGCACGGTTGCGGACCATATCCAGCGCGTCCTGTGCGGTGTAGCCGCTCTTGGTCCCGGGTTTGGCACCGCGGGCAAGGGCCTCGGCATACATCAGCAGCACTTCGCTGTAGCGCATAGCGCGGAGGTTGTGATCATAACCATAGCCGTTGTTGTTCCACTTGTTGTAAGAAGAGGGGGTGTACACCTTGCCGTTGTAAACGGGGTTGGGGCATGTCTCCAGAATGTAATCGCCCTCCGGGGTGGTGGTGCCGCTGTAAAGCAGCGTGGTGGCCATGCGTATCTTGTCGCCGCGTTCTGTGAGGAACTGGATCAGCGAGTTACTGGGGGTGCAGAAGCCCCATCCCTGCATATTGGAGGGGGTGTTGTTGCGGGGTCCCTGATGATATGCATATTCGCTGTATGCGGCATCGCCGGTGGTCTTGCCAAGGGCGCTGCTCTCAATCTCGAACACGCTCTCCTGGCAGTTTTCACCATCCATTGAGAATACGTAGCGGAAATCGGGCATCAGCGCATATTTGCCGCTGGCGATAACCTCGTCGCAGAGCGCTGCGGCCTGGTCGTATTCCCCCTGATAGAGGTGCACCTTGGCCTTGTATGCCATTGCGGTGTACTTGTTAGCGCGGGAGATATATGCACGCGGCCAGCTTGCCGGCAGGCGGTCTATGGCATCCTGCAGGTCGGCCTCTATGAATTCATATACTTGTGCAGGAGTCTTCTGCTTCAGGGAAGCCAGCTCCGTTGCGGTCATGGTCTTGTCCACCACGGGGATGTTGCCCCACATACGTACCAGATAGAAATATGCGTAAGCGCGCAGGAACTTTGCATCTCCTATGCACTGCTCCGCGATGGCGATATTCTCTTCCGACTGGAGCTCTTTCTTGAATGTCTCCATCTGGTCCAGGGCATTGTTGGCTGCTGATACCAGGTCGTACCAGCCGGTCCACTGCGCCAGGATAAGCTCGTTGGCATCGCCGTAGGTGAAGGTCTGAAGCTCTTTCATGGAGGCGCCGTCTTCTGGGGTGGAACCCTTGTCGGCATCGTCGCTGGTAACTTCAAGGCAGCCTATGAACGGGAAGGCGGAGCAGTTGTAAGAGCGCAGCTGTGCGTATGCGGCGCTCACCGGCTTGAATATGTTCTCCGGGTTGGTGTAGTCCAGACCTTCGCTGGTTGTGGTGCCCTCGGGGCGGATGTTCAGAAAGTCCGCGCAACCGGCCAGAATCATTCCGGCAGCGGCTATAGCAAGTATTATTGTCTTTTTCATGATGGTCTACTTGAAGTTGAGTTTAACACCGAGGGTATAGATGGCCTGCATCGGGTGGGTGGAGGTGTCTATGCCCGACTCTGTGGGCGAACCTCCGATTTCTGCGGTGAAGCCGTTGTAAGGGAAGTAGGTGAAGGGACGCTGTGCCGATATGTAGAAGCGGGCGCTGTCAAATCCCTTCCAGCTCTCCGGAGCGGGGAGGGTGTAGCCCAGCTGTACATTCTGGATGCGCAGGAACCATGCATCCTCCACGAAGAACGAGTTGGCGCGCTGGGTGTACGCAGCGGTGTATGCGGTGGCGCTGGGGTAGTTCTTGTTCTTGGGGAATGCGTTGTTGTAGAAGTCCAGATCGTAGTTACCGTCTGAGAAGGTACCGCGGGTCATACGCTTGGCGTTGAGAATCTTGTTGCCGAACTGGCCGTAGAGGCTCAGAGCAAAGTCCCAGCGCTTATAGTTGAGCCCAAAGTCCAGGCCGGTCATCAGCCAGGGGATGGGGCTTCCCAGATAGGTGAGGTCGTCATCGTCTATCTTTCCGTCTCCAGATACATCGTGATAGCGGAAGTAGCCGGCAGCCTTCAGATCCTGTATCTGTTCGTCCAGCAGGGCGTCCTTGGTGCCTTCGTATACATAGTCGATCTTATATCCCCAGAAAGAGCCGATAGGGTAGCCGGGGAGGGTGCGGGTGGAGTAGTTGCCGCGCACGGTGGCGCCGGGGATGTACTCGCGGTCCTGCAGGTTCACCACTCGGTTGCGCACCGTGGTGGCGTTGAAGCCGATGTTATAAGAGAGATCGTCGTTTATGCGGTCGCTCCACTTGATGTCGAACTCAAAGCCGCTGTTGCGCACGGTGCCGTTGTTGGCCAGCAGCTCCGTGGTGCCGCCGCCCACCGCGATGGGAACGTAGAATACAACGTTGTGGGTGGTACGGTTGTAATAGTCCAGCGAGCCGCTGAGCCTGCTCTTGAGGAAGGCGAAGTCAAAGCCGAGGTCGGCCTCGTCCACAACCTCCCATTTCAGGTAGTTCTGATATACTGTCTGGGCACCTACGCCGTCTACAAGCACATCGTTGAACACTGCGGATGCGCCGTAGCCGGTGGAACCGAGAATCGCCACGGAGTTGGCGGGGACGTTGTCGTTACCCAGCAGACCCCAGGATGCACGCATCTTGAGATACTCCCATGCGGGGTGGCTCTTCATGAACTCTTCGTTGCTGATTACCCAGCCCAGACCAACTGAAGGGAAGAAGCCCCACTTCTGCTGATACTTGCTGGAGGCGTCGGCACGCATGGTGACGGTGGCCAGATAGGTATCTTTGTAATTGTAGGTACCGCGGGAGAAGAACGACAGGCCGTGATATGTGTAAGGACCTGGGTTGAGGTCTGTTACGGAGATGCCGTTTGTGCTGCCAAGGCCGATATAGTGGCTCTGAGCATCGATGTCAGGAACGGCGGTGGCGCTGCCGGAGAGCCCCTGCAGCGTCTCTATGCGGGTACTCTGACCCAGCATCACGGAGTATGTATGAGGCCCCTTGCTGTCGTTCCAGGTGAGGGTGTTGTCTATAATCTGTTTGCGGCGGATTGCAAACGACTTGCTCTGTACCGATGTGCTGGCGCCCTGGGTACCGTATACCAGATGCTCCGGGGTGTAGCCGGCGCTCTTGTATGCCTCGAAGTCCAGGTTGTAGGAAGTGCGGAACTTCAGATGGTCTTCAAAGAATTTGAGCTCTGCATAGGTGCTGAACACCAGGTCAAGACCGTCGGTGCGGTTGTCGCTGTAATAGTTGGCGGCATAGGGGTTGCCGTAGGAACCGCCAAAGCCGTAGCGCTGAGGCGAATCAAAGTTCACCGGATATGCATCTGTGTTGGCGTCGTTGTAAACCGGGTAAACCGGCGGGTTCACGAACGCCTGATAGAATGCGCCGGAGTTGGGATCTTTGCGGGCATAATCGCTTATGAGGGCGTTGGCGCCCAGGGTGAGCCAGTCCTTGACCTTCTGGTCTACGCGGGCGCGGAAGTTCACGCGGTGATACCAGTTGTCGGAATCCATGATACCGTCCTGATAGAAATATCCCAGACCAAAGCTGTAGTTGGTTCTTTCAGTTGCACCGGATACATCCAGCGAATGGCTGTGGGTAAGCGCCTTGCGCAGCAGGGTGGAATACCAGTCGGTGCTTGTGGGATAATCGGCGGCGTTCTTGGGAACGTAGCTTGCATCAGCACTGAACGCCTGGTTGAGCAGTTCCACGTACTGGTCGCGGTTGGCAAGCTTCATTACATTCACTGGAACCTGAAGGCCGGCATAACCGTCGTAGCTGATGTTGGTGTGATTCATCACGCCCTTCTTTGTGGTGATGAGGATTACACCGTTGGCGGCGCGCACACCGTAGATGGCGGCGGCCGACGCATCCTTGAGAACCGTCATCTCTTCAATATCGCCCGTGGCGATAAAGGAGATGTTATCCACAAACACACCGTCCACAACATAGAGCGGGGTGGCATAGCTGCCGATGGAGCCGGTACCGCGGATGGTGACTGCGGGAGCGCTGCCAGGAGCGCCGCTCTGGATGATGCGCACACCGCTGGCCTTGCCCTGCAGGGCGGATATCGCGTTGCCGGCGATCTGTTTGTTGAGTTCTTCACCCTTCACGTTAACGATGGGGGCGGTGAGGTCCTTGGCCTTCTGTGTGCCGTAGCCCACCACCACCGCCTCTTCTATCATGAGGGCGTCGGTGCGCATCTGGACATCGTAGGTATCGGCGTCACCCACAACGATATGCTCGTCAAGGAAGCCGATGCAGCTCACCACAAGGGTGGAGCCCTTGGGCACCTTGAGGGTGTAGACGCCGTCCAGGTCGGTCATGGCGCCGTTGCTGGTGCCTTGCTGCAGCACATAGACGCCCGGAGCGGGATATCCGGTATCGTCTGTGACAACGCCGCTCACGGTCTTGTTCTGCGCGAACGCCGTAACCGAAAGGGCGATGAGCAAGGTTGTAATAAGAATTCTTTTCATCAGGATATGGGTTAGTTATTATAATAAAATCCAAGTTTTTCAAGGCCGGACTGCACTTCCGGGCAACTGCCGAACAGCTTCCAGATAAAGCCGCTGCGGTAGTTCTCTATCATCACCGCCTCGGGGCCCTGGTCTATGGCCAGGTAGTGCTCAAGCACCTGCTTTTCCTTAGGCAGGGTATAGTTTATTGCATCGTAGAAGCCGTAGGGGCCGAAGGTGCGCTTGTCGGCAAGCAGGCGGCGGATAACCGCCATGCTCTCTTCAGGCGTATAAATTATAGACGATACCGCGGCGGTGGGGCTCACGGTACCGTTCTCTTCGCTGGTGCCTGGATAGTGGCCTGCATAGCCCAGCAAGGCGTCGTCGCTGGAGGTAAATCCCCAGAAATCCTCTCCCAGCAGCTTCTCCGGGTGGTCCATGGCATAGGCGCGGTGTATCAGACACTGGTTGCGGTTGCGCTCAAAGTAATCTGTATGGCCGTCGCTCAAGCCGCGGGGGTCGAGTCCCAGAAAAGAGTAGTGGGTGAAGAACAATGGCCCGCCGTAATCCATGCCGATGGTGAGGGGGATGCCGTAGTATTCTTTACCGTTGTAGTAATACGGGCTAGTCTTGTAAGAGGCCTCGTAACATTCTTTTGTGATGGGGTATGTGGGGGATGAAGCCGCCAGGACGTAGGTTATCAGCGTCTCGTCAAAGCCGCGGATGCGGTGGTTCATCTTGAAGTCGTAGTTCTTGGACCAGTGCCAGTAGAGGCTGTCGGTGGCCTGGGTATACCAGTTCCACTCTATGCCGCGCCAGAGGCTGTCGCAGCGCGCTTTCAGATTGTCGTTTGAGGTCCACTGACGGGTGGTGAGGATGCCCTGCGCCAGAAACGCCGTCTCTACCAGGTCGCCGCCATCGTCGTATTTGCTGAAAGGATAGGCCTCGCCGCTGTCACCGTCGTACCAGTGTGCCCAGGCGCCGTGGAAGCGCTCCAGCCGCTCCAGACTGGAGATGATTTTATCAAGGCGCGCTTCGCCCTCTTCGCGGGGGAAATATCCGCGCTCCGCCCCGGCTATGATGGCCATCATGCCGAATCCGGTGCCGCCGGTGGTCACGATGTTGCCATGCACATCCTGATTACGCTCGCGCGCCATGCCGGTGTTGGGCTCGGCAAACTCGATGAAGTATTTTACGGTGGCCTGCTCTATCTTGTCCAGAATCTCATCGTCCGTCTGCGGCTTGGGAGTACAGGCGGCAAATGTCAGCAAGGTGGCTGCAACAAGGCTGGCCGTGATGGCTTTACGTATCATCAGTCGTTATAGGTGAATGTTACGTAGTCTTCGCAAGAGGAATCGCCGCCAATGAAAAGGCGGAATTCGCCCGCCTCGGGGCCGTAGGTCATGTCCTTGCGCCAGAATGAGAGCTCCTCCTGGGTGATGGTGAATTCCACCTCGGTGCTCTCGCCGGGGGCGAGGAGCACGCGCTGGAAGCCGCGCAGCATCTTGACGGGACGGGTCACGCTGCCCAGCATGTCGCGCAGATAGAGCTGGATCACCTCGCAACCTTCGCGGCTGCCGGTGTTGGTAACCGTAGCCTTGGCGGTGATGCTGCCGCCGGGGCCAAAGCTGTCGCTGCTCAGGACGGGTTTGCCGTAGCTGAACGTGGTGTATGTAAGGCCGTAGCCAAACGGATAGAGCGGCTCATTGGGGCAATCCAGATAGCGGCTCTCGTATTTTGCACCGATGTCCACGTAGGGACGGCCGGTGTTCTTTGCCCAATAATAGATGGGTATCTGACCTATATTGCGGGGGAAGGTTACGCTCAGGCGGCCGCTGGGGCTGGCTTCGCCAAACAGCAGCCGGGCAACGGCCTCGCCGCCCATGGTGCCGGGGTACCACGCCTCAAGCACTGCATCTGCCAGTTCGCTCTCTTCGCTGATGTCCAGCGGACGGCCGTTCAGCAGCACCAGAACCACCGGGACGCCGGTGCCGGCAATCTCCTTGAGAAGCTCTGTCTGCACCTCGGGAAGCCTGATGGAAGTGCGGCTGGCAGCCTCGCCGGTCCAGTCGCAGGGCTCACCCAGAACCATTATCACGGTGCCTGCGCTGCGGGCGGCATATTCTGCATGGCTGAAGAGTGCCTGACTCTCTTTTTCGACATCACAGCCGGGAGTGTAAACCACACTGCCGGCCATCTCTTTGATGCCGTCCAGGATGCTTTTGACCCCTTCTACCTGACCGGCTCCGCGCCAGGTGCCCAGCAGATCGTCTGCACTGTTTGCCAGCGGGCCGATAACGGCTACGGGGCTGTTTTTGGACAGAGGGAGGATGTTGTTGTGATTCTTGAGCAGCACGCAGCTCTCCTGTGCAAGCACAAGGGCGGTGTGCAGGTTTTCTTCCGTCTTGGTCTCAGCCTCTTCCCGCTCTTCGCTGCAGTATTTGAAGGGGTCGCTGAACAGGCCCAGGCGGGCTTTCACAGTGAGCACTCGGCGCACGGCCTCGTCCAGGATCTTGCGGCTCACCTTGCCCTCTTCCACAGCTTTCTTGAGGAATTCGGAATAGCCGCCGCTCTGCATGTCCATGTCGTTGCCGGCATTCAGCGCCTTTACGCTGGCATCGGCCAGATCTGCGCTGGTGCCGTGATTTATCATCTCCATTACGCCGGTGTAGTCGCTCACCACAAAGCCGTCAAAGCCCCACTCGTCGCGGAGAATCTCTGTGAGCAGGTGGGCGTTGGCGGTGGCGGGGGTGCCGTCGTATTCGTTGAAAGAGGCCATCACGGTCTGTGCCCCGGCCTCAACTGCAGCCTTGTAGGGAGGCAGGTAAAACTCGCGCAGCCAGCGCTCGCTCATGTCCACGGTGTTATAATCGCGGCCGGCGTGAGGGGCGCCGTAAGCTGCAAAATGCTTCACGCACGCGGCGATGGTGAACGGGTCTTCAAGGTCTGCGCCCTGATAGCCGTATACCATTGCGCGGGAAACTGCGCTGCCCAGGAAGGCATCCTCGCCGGCACCTTCGCTGATGCGCCCCCAGCGGGGCTCAACACAGATGTCGCACATGGGGGAGTAGGTCCAGTGCAGGCCAGCTGCCGCAGCTTCGCGGGCAGCCACGCAGGCACTCTCTTCTATCAGACCCGGATCCCAGCTGGAGCTGATACCCAGATTGATGGGGAAGATGGTGCGGAAACCGTGAATCACATCGTATCCGAAAAGCAGGGGGATGCCCAGGCGGGTCTCGTTAACGGCGATTTCCTGCAGCTTGCGGGTGTACGCTGCGGTGTATGCATTGAAGATGTTGCCGCACTTGCCGGAGCGTATATCCTCTATATAGCCTTCGCGTATGCTGGGGCCGGTGACATCCCAGTCAGAGGTGTAAAGCACCAGCTGGCCGATTTTTTCTTCCAGCGTCATCACCTTCAGCAGGGAGTCAACTATGGGGTACGTTTTGTTGAAGTTGGCAGCCCTGGCCGGGTCGTCGGCGGGCTTAACAGCTGCTCCGTTGCCGCCGCACGAAGTCAGCAGCATGGTTGCCAAGAGGAACAAAAATATCTTTTTCATAAACCTGTATTTTCAATTTTACTGCACCTGCTGACCGGTGATGTAACCGTCTGCCATCGCCTTCTTGGTGATGCGGGCAATGCGGGTCTCAAGGTCGGGATGGGAAGAGAGCAGCGTGTTCACTGCACTGCTGTTGGAGCTGGAAGATGAACTCTTGAGCGCCAGCATCTTCTGGAAGCTCTTGATCATGGCCGTAGGGTTCTTGCCGTGCGCCTTCAGGAATTCGTAGCCGTAATCGTCGGCTTCATTCTCCTGTTTCTTGGAATACTTGGCGTTGAGCGCAGCCTCGCCCAGCGCACCCAGCTGTGAATCTGTGATTACGGCTATGGTGGAGCTTGTGGCTGCGAGTCCGTCCAGTATGGCGCTGGTCAAATAGGCGTTCTGAACCTCTTTCTTGGAATGCTTGAGCGCCACGTGCCCGATTTCGTGCCCTATCACGCCCAGCACTTCATCGTCTGTAAGCAGGTCCAACATGCCGCTGTATACCCGCACGCTGCCGTCTGCACATGCAAAGGCATTCACCTGGTTTGTTACGTATACCTTGAAGTTCAAGGGTACCCCGTCCACATCGGTAAGGCCCTTGGTGAGGTTGGCCAGACGTTTTGAGTATGTGCTGGTGGCCGGACTTATCTTGCTCTTGGCATCCAGTTGCGCGATATACTGGCGCATGTAAGACTGCACCTGAGCGTCTGTGATGCTGGCTGCCTGAAGCGCCTTTGCCGCGCCGGTTGCCACGCGATTCGCGTCCATGTTTGCAAGGATACCGCAGGAGGTGGTCATGAGCGCCACCGTCAGAAACAAAAGAATTCTTTTCATACCACTAAGATAAGGAATTATTTCTTAATTTTATGGTCAAATCGTTTAACCACAACCAAAAACATGAAAGGCATCGGCATTATCGGCTGCGGAAAAATATCACAGATCCGCCACATTCCTGAGTATTACACCAACCCCAATGCAAAACTGGTGGGCTTCTTTGACCTGGCCAGGGAGCGTGCGGCGCAGATGGCGGCCAAATACGGCGGGAAGGTGTTTGACTCTGTAGAGGATCTGCTTGCAGACCCGGCAATCGATGCCGTGAGCGTGTGCGTGGCCAACAACATGCACGCTGACATCACCATCGCCGCCCTCAAGGCTGGCAAGCATGTGCTGTGCGAGAAGCCGATGGCCACCAATATTGCAGACTGCGAGCGGATGGTGGCGGCTGCCAGGCAGTACGGCCGGTATCTGATGATAGGCCAGAACCAGCGCTTTGCAAAAGCCCATTCAGAGGCGCGAAAACTCATAAAGGAGGGGGCAATCGGCCGCGTGGTATCGTTCCGCACCACCTTCGGTCACTCGGGTCCCGAGACGTGGAGCATCACCCCCGGCCCCAACACGTGGTTCTTCGATAAAAAAGCGGCCGTGATGGGTGTGCTGGCAGACCTGGGCATCCATAAGACCGACCTGATTCAGTATATCCTTGACGACACCATCACCGCCGTCACTGCAAAGATTTCCACCATCGATAAGAAGTATGCCGACGGCACCCCCATCGGCGTGGACGACAACGCCATCTGTATCTTTGAGATGGCCGGCGGCGCCGTGGGCACCATGACCGCCAGCTGGACCTTCTATGGCCAGGAAGACAACACCACCATCATATACGGCACGGAGGGCATCATCCGCATTTACGACGACCCTGCCTGCTCGCTGAAGGTTATCAGCAGGGACGGCAAGGTGAAGACTCTGGACATAGACCGCATCCAGACCAACGACAACCAGACCAAATCGGGTGTGATGGATGCCTTTGTGGATGCCCTTGAAAAGGGCGTACAGCCGCCCGTGGCGGGTGAGGAGGTCCTCACCGCCATGCGTGCCATCTTCGGTGCCCTGGAATCCTCTGAAAAAGGGGTCAGGGTAGAGGTCAATCAGTAATTATTCGACGGGGGAGAAGTCTTCTTTGCCCACACCGCAGAGGGGGCATACCCAGTCTGCAGGGAGATCTTCGAAGGGGGTTCCGGGGGCGATGCCGTTGTCGGGGTCGCCGGCTGCGGGGTCGTATTCGTATCCGCAGATGTTGCAGGTGTACTTTTTCATATCTGTCTTTTGCGTTGGATTATTCAGTTATGGCAGCGGTTCAGGCCAATTTTGCGGCAAACGCGCGGCCGTATTCTTCGCAGGCGGCAAGGGCGGTTTCGTCCGGCACCCACAGGGTGCGGATGCCCTCGTCAACAACGTTGATACCCGCTTCTGCAAGCAGGGCGGAGAGCTGTTTGGAGGCCTCGCCGCTCCAGCCGTAAGAGCCGAACGCGGCACCCGATTTTTTCTTGAGCTTGAGCCCCTTTACCATCTCCAGCAGCCCGGCGATGGCGTATGAATAGCCGTTGTTGATGGTTGGTGAGCCAACCAGCAGCGCGCGGGAGTGGAATATCTCCGTGAGGATATCGTTCTTATCCTCTTTGGCGGCGTTGAACAGTTTTACGGTCATGCCCGGCGCAGCACTGCAGATGCCGCGGGCGATGGCCTCCGCCATCAGACGGGTGCTGTTCCACATGGTGTCGTATACAATGGTCACCTGGTTTTCTGAATAGGCTTCGGCCCAGAGCAGATATTTCTCTACAATCTTCTCCGGGTTGGTGCGCCATATCACGCCGTGGCTGGGGCAGATGAGCTTCAGCGGCAGGTTCATGGCCAGAATCTCCTTCACCTTGCGGGTCACCATGGGGCAGAAGGGGCCCAGGATGTTGGCAAAGTATTTCTCCGCCTCGTACATCATCCCGCTTTCCGGAACTTCGTCGTTAAACAGGCTTTCGCTGGCGTAGTGCTGCCCGAAACCGTCGTTGGAGAAGAGCACGCCGCCGCATCCGTTATAGTAGCTGAACATGGTGTCGGGCCAGTGGAGCATGGGGGCCTCCACAAAGGTGAGGCTCTCACCGCCGCCCAGATCCAGGGTGTCGCCGGTCTTCACTTTGATATAGTTCCAGTCCTGGTGATAGTGGCCGCGCAGGATGGCCTCTCCCTTTGCGGTGCAGTAGACGGGGGTGCCTGGAATCTCCCGCAGCAGCTCTGCCAGTGCCCCGGAGTGGTCGGTTTCGTTGTGCTGCATCACAATCGCATCTATCTTGTCCAATGCGATTTCCTGCTTCAGGCGAGCCACAAACTCCTGGTCGTACGGACCCCATACGGTGTCAATCAGAACGGTCTTGGAGGCGCCGCGCAACAGATAGGCGTTATAGCTTGACCCGCGGCGGGTGGACAGCTCGTTGCCATGGAACATTTTCAATTCCCAGTCGGTTTTTCCGACCCAGGAAATATTGTCTGTAATCTTCTTTGCCATACCACAAATTTAAGAAATGTTTTTACTAAATTTGAAGTCAGTCCGATAATAAAAACAATACATAAATTAATATGAAATCATTCAGATTATTATCTCTGGTGATGTGCATGTCCGCAGTGCTGGCACTTGGCAGTTGCAAGGAGCCGATTGAGGATCCGTACATCCTGATTAACGGAGAAAAGACTCTCTCCATCTCCCAGGACAAGGCAACCTTACAAGTATATGTGGCCTCAAACCGGGAGTGGGCGGTACGCATGAACAAAGAAACGGAAGAGTGGATGCAGATAGAGCCTGCCGGCGGCATGCCCAGCGAGCATGCGGTGCAGGTGACCCTTACAGTGGCTGAGAACATGGGCGCCAACCGCACCGCGGCCATCGAGTTCTACACCGGCACCGCGACGGACATGCTCACAGTAATTCAGCAGGGCCCCGACGGCGAGAGCGACGGTGTGAAGGCCATCTCCGTGGCTGAATTCATAGGCAAGGCCGATACCGGCACCTACTATCGACTTACCGGTGTGGTATCGGGCTTCAATGCCAGCTACTGCAGCTTTGATCTGACCGATGCTACCGGTACGATTTACGTATACTCGGTTACCGAGGCCAGCAAGGCGGAGTGGAAAGACAAGATTAAGAACGGCGGCACCGTAACGCTGAAGGGCGTGTACAAGTACTACGGCACCAAGCATGAGGTTGTGGAGGCTGTGATTGAGGAGTTCATCCCCGAAGCAGAAGCTCCCGTTACCACCGCTACCGCAGCCCAGATTATCGCTGCCGGTGTGGAGGGTAACTATCAGATAGCAGAGGCCACCATTGTGAACGTGCCTTCTGTGAATACCCTGATAGTGAACGACGGCACCGGATATATGTACGCCTACAAGAGCAAGCACGGCTTTGCAGAGGGCGACGTGGTTACCGTGAAGGGCAAGGTGGTACTCTACGAGGGCAAGGTGCTCGAATTCGATAACCCTGATATCACAAAGACGGGAGCTGCCATAGTTACACATCCCGAGCCGGCGGCATGGGGCGCGGATGAGATAGACGGATACTTCTCAGCACCCGTCATTACCGTGAAATATGTGTCCGTTCTGGGTCTGGTGATAAAAGATGACAAATACACCAACCTGAGGCCGTTCGGAACCAAGGCGTGCGAGGTGGTATCGCTGTATGTGGGCGATGCGGACCTTACGGCATATGAGAACTGTCCGGTAAGGGTTACCGGATATGCCTTCACCGCTACCGCAGAAACCAAGAACATCTCCGTGGCTGTGGTTGACATAGTGGAGATCAGCGGCGCACAGTATGTGCTCACCGATCCCGCTTCGCTCCTGTGGGGCGCGGACGATGTGGCACCCAAGACGGTGGCGGTGCTCACCTCCGGTACGGATGTGACCGTAGAGGCGGTAGCAGAGGCGTTTGGCGGCGATGTATGGGCAACAGCCACCGTGAGCGGCAAAACCATCACTATAACTCCCAGCGGTGTCAACACCAGTCAGACTCAGGACAGGACCGGCGCCTTCAAGGTAACTTCAGACGGCATGTCCATAGTTCTGAATGTGACCCAGAGCAGGGTTCTGGGGGCACATCCGTTCACCAGCAACGTTACCTGGAAGCTGGGCTCCAGCGCATACGACCATACCACCGGCAACGACACCTCTCCCGGACAGTCGGCAGTGATAAACGGTACCGAGGTGAACGAACTGGTCAAGCTTGGCACATCGTCAAAGAACGGCGACTTTACCGCAACCATCCCGGCCGGCACCAAGAAGATCGCCTTCTATTCCCTCGGCTGGAAGGGCTCCAGCCCCAAACTCAACGTCACTTGCGGCTCCGGCCAGAAGCAGACGTTCTCCATCAAGGCCAACGATGGCGTGGTAAGCAATCCTCCTTACACAATCACCACCAGCGACGCTGACGCTTACTATGAGGTACAGGTAGACGACGCTTCGGCTACTTCAGTCAAGTTTGAGTCGGAGGGCCGCGTGATAGTATGGGGTATTAACGCATATAACGAATAGCGATGAAAACCGGAAATATCATAACCAGAGTGCTGGCTGTATCGCTGTTTGCGGCAGCCGCGCTCTCCTGCGGCCGGAAAGACGAGGTCGAGTTCAAGGTGGACGTGCGGCACGTGGCGGTGGAGAGCGACCGCGGCACCCAGTTCGTGACGGTCAGTGCCCCTGCCGGACAGGAGTGGACCATCACCCTTACAGATGAGAACGGTCAGCCCGTGGACTGGGCGGTGGTGGATCCCGCCTCCGGCGTCGGCACCAGGACTGCCGTCACCATCACCTGGGACCAGAACTATACCAGTGAGGCACGCACGATAGTGATCACCTGCCGCAGCGATTCCAAGACCAGCAGCGTGAAGGTGGTGCAGGCAGCAAAGCCGGCCGATGCAGTGCTCTTCCCCGACAAGATTCAGCCCGACCCGGTGCGCAGGTGGATGGAACTTCCCGCTACCAACAACGAGTCGCTTTACTTCATATCCCACCCCAGCAGCACCAGTGAGACTGCAGGCCGCAACTACAGCTACTACTGGGATGTGGCCAATCTGGTGGCACACTGGGTGGCTTATCCGCTTAACAAGAACCTGATTGGCAGCGGTGGACGTACAAATCTGTGGGGTCTGGACCCCAAACTGCCCAAGGACAAGCAGCCATGGCTCTTCTCCGGCTACCGCAGTTCCGCTTCCAGCGGCAACAGCGACGGCGGCACGCAGTGGTACGACCGCGGCCACCAGATGCCCTCTGCAGACCGTTTGAACTACAGCGATAACATCCAGACCTTCTACGGCACCAACATGACTCCCCAGATTAACGAGCTCAACAGCAACATCTGGGCGGCCCTGGAGGGGAGCGTGCGCGACTGGTCCAAGAAGTTTGACACTCTGTATGTGGTAACCGGCTGCGTGATTGACGGCAGCACCCAGTTTGCATACGACAACGAGGGCAAGAAGGTCACCGTTCCTGTGGGTTATTACAAGGCGCTGTTGGGCTACGACAAGAAGCACAAGAACGGCATTGCCGCACAGACACAGGGCTATACCGGCGTGGCGTTCTACTTTGAACACAAAGGTTATCCGGACAGTCAGTATATGAACCAGGCCATGACCATAGACGAGCTGGAGAAGAAGGTGGGCGAAGATTTCTTTGTGAACCTCCCTTCAGAAATCGGCGAGGTACTGGCCGCCAAGGTGGAATCTACAAAAGACAACTTCTGGTGGAGTAAATAGTTATGAAAAGGATTCTTACAATAGCAGCGGTCTTGCTGCTCTCGGTTGCGTCATTTGCGCAGACCAGGACTTATGTAATAGGGTTCTACAACCTTGAGAACCTCTTTGACATATACGACGACCCCGCCAAGAACGACCAGGAGTATCTCCCTGACGGAGCCAACAACTGGACCCAGGCCAAGTACGAGAAGAAACTCGCCAACATGGCCAAGGTAATCCGCTCCATGAAAGACGACAACGGCCGCTATCACACGATTCTGGGTGTGAGCGAGATTGAGAACCGAATGGTGCTGGAAGACCTCGTGGCACAGCCGGCTATCGCAGACGCCAACTATCAGATAGTGCACTACGACGGCCCCGACCGCCGCGGCGTGGACGTGGCGCTGCTCTACAAGCCGGAGCAGTTCAACTTCATAGAGTCAGAATCGATTCCGTTCACCTTTACTGGGAGCGAGATTGATTTCAGCGACACCGATACGGATTATTTCCGCACCCGCGACATCCTTATGGTGCACGGCACCATCGCCGGCGAGCATTTCGCCTTCTATGTGATGCACCTTCCGTCGCGAGTGGGCGGCAAGGGGGGCAACCTCCGCGCCCGCGGTGCAGAAATCGCCTATCAGCATTCGCTGCGTATGATGGAGAAGTATCCCGGCATCAAGATAGTGGCAATGGGTGATATGAACGACGACCCGTTTGACGAGAGTATGGCGGTTTATTATCACGGCCGCGAAACTCTTGAAGAGGTGGGTGAGCAGGATTACTTCAATCCCTTCCTGAAGATGGTGAAGGACGGCATGGGCTCGCTTTGCTATCAGGGACAGTGGAGCATATACGACCAGCTTCTGGTGAACAGGGACCTGGCGCTCGCCCCGGAAGGCGGCCTGAAATTGATGGCGATAAACAAGGGTTACTACGGCCGTATCTATAAGAAGCGCTTCATGACCACCAAGAGCGGTCAGTACAAGGGCTATCCGCTCAGGACATTCTCCCAGGGAGGCTTTATCAACGGCTACAGCGACCATTTCCCCACCTATATAGTAATCAGCAAATAACAGCAACGATGATAAAACGTATTACATTATCAATAATCCTGCTTTTCGCCGCTCTTTCGCTGTGGGCGCAGATTCCCACGGGCGGTGTCAAGGGCGTGGTTGTGAGCCGTGACGGGCGTGTCCCGGTGCCCGGCGCTGAGGTCGTCCTGAGTCAGGGCGGCGTCCAGATTGCCGGCTGCACCACGGGCGACCAGGGCGCATTCCTGATAGAGGCGCTCGCAAACGGCATGTACTCGATGACCATCACCGCCAACGGATTCGTCAGCACAGAAGTGAATGTCACAGTGGATGACGGATTCGTGAAGGATATGATGCGCATCTCGATGACTCCGGAGCTGATGGTGGCGGAGGTGGACGACTCCAGTTTTGTGGAGTTTGACATGGACGATTCCGGCTACACCGACAACCCCACTATCATGTACGGCACCACCGACGTGTTTACCAGCGTTGCGGGCTACGGCTTCAGCTCCATCCGCTTCAAGAACCGCGGCTACGAGAGCGAGAGCCAGGACGTTTATCTGGCGGGAGTCAAGATGAACGACGCCATTACCGGATATTCCCCTTTCAGCCTTTGGAGCGGTCTCAACGAGGCGATGCGCAGCAAGGAGACCACCATCGGCATGGAGTCGGCTGAATATGGACTGGGCCACTTTAACGGCACCACCAATCTGCTTGGCAACCCATCTGCGGTGCGTCCCGGATGGCGGTTCAGCCTGCTTAGCAACAGCGCGCTGTACCGTTTGCGCCTGATGGCCAACTACGCCTCCGGCGATCTGGACAACGGCCTCTCTTATGCAATCAACGTATCAGTACGTGCCGGCGGCAACGACTGGATAGACGGTGTCTACTACAAGAACTTCTCTTACTATGCAGGTATTGAGAAAAAGTTCAACGACAACAGCCGTCTGGCTCTGTTCACATTTGCAAATACCGGCCAGAGGGGTGCCCAGAATGCTTCCACCCAGGAGGTTTACGATTTGATGGGTACCAACCTGTATAACTCCAACTGGGGCTATCAGAACGGCGTGGTGCGCAACGCCCGCGTGCGCAAGACCTTCGAACCCGTCACGGTGCTGAAGTACACCGCGTCTCCCACCGACAAGCTGGATGTGGCGGCCACGCTGCTGTACCGCTGCGGATGGAACGGCTACACTGCCCTTGACTGGTACGATGCCCCCGACCCGCGCCCCGACTACTATCGCAACCTGCCCAGCTATTTCTACATGGACGACGATGATTACAACCGTCTCAACGAGGGCAAGTACAACTGGGCGCTGGAGTCCTGGTCCAACCATTCTCGCGACTATGCGAACTATCAGCACATCAACTGGGACCGTCTCTACAACGTGAACTACAATCAGGCCGACGGCCGCAGCAAGTATGCTCAGGAGCAGCGTCACGTGGACCAGCGCGACCTTAACCTGGCGGCATCCATGCAGTGGTATCCCACCGACCAGTTCACTCTGCAGGCGGGCTTAAGCGGAAAGATAAACCGCACGGAGAACTACAAGAAGATCGCTGACCTGCTGGGCGGACAGTATTACCTGAATATCGACCAGTTCGCAGAGCGCGACTTTGCCAGCAATGAGGCGCTGATTCAGAATGACCTGGATTACTTCCTGGCCAACGGCAGCGCTGAGAAGGTTGTAAAGGGCGGCAAATACGGCTACGACTATTATGCGCATGTGCGTAAGGGCAATCTCTGGGTCAACGGCATCTACACTGTGGGCGGCCTCACCGCATCGCTGGGCGCGAGCCTGGGATATGAGACCTTCTGGCGCGAAGGTCTGATGCGCAAGGGTCTGTTCGCCGGCCTGGACGACAACGGAAGGGAGATAACCTATCAGGGCAAGACCCTCACCACCTACGACAACAAGGGGCAAGTGATATCGTCAAAGGGTAATTCTGACAAATGCAAGTTCCTGACTTATTCCACAAAGATGTCGCTGGCATACCTGATGACGGGTGGCCACCGCTTCAGCCTGAACGCAGGTTACTTTGCAGACGCTCCCACCTTTACAGACGCATTCGTATCGCCCCGTACCCGCAACACCATCATTGATGGCCTCACCACCCAGAAGACCATGTCGGCAGATGTCAACTATCAGTGGGGCGGCAACGGCTACAGCGTGCGTGTAACCGGATACTGGACCAAGATCAAAGACCAGACCGACCTGATGAGCGTCTACGACGACTCTCAGCAGTCTTTCGTCAACTTTGCGATGACCGGCATAGAGCAGCGTCACCTCGGCCTGGAAGTGGGCGCCAAAATGCCCCTCCCGGTGCAGGGCCTCTCGCTGTCGGGCGTGCTGAGCCTTGGCGAATACATCTACACCTCCAATCCCACCATGACGATGACCATAGACAACAGCGCGGATGTCATCTATGAGAACGTGGAGATTCCTTACTGGCAGGGCACTCCCAAGTATCGTCATGTTAATTACAACGGGGAGAGGGTGATAGAGTTTGACGTCCGCGGCGATGCCGTGATAGACGGTTATACAAAGCACCACGTCCCCTCCACACCTGAGCTGGCAACGGCGCTCGCGCTTAACTATCGCACCCGTTCTTACTGGTTCTTCGAACTCACCGGGCAGTTCTTTGCCAAGTCATATCTCGACATGAATCCGCTCTACCGCACAAACATCGCGGTGGGCGGTGCAGACGGCATCATCACGCCGGAGGAGGTCGAGTATATGACAGAGCAGGAGGAGTTCGACCCCGCGTTCCTGCTCAACCTGAGCATCGGCAAATCGTGGTATATCCACCGCAAATACAACATCGGCTTCTCGCTGAATGCGCAGAACCTGCTCAACGAGCTCAATGTGAAGACGGGCGGCTATGAGCAGAACCGCCTGATCTCCAGCCTTGGCAAAGACCGCTACTACCGGTTCAATTCCAAGTACTTCTACATGCCTGGAGCCAATTATATGTTGAACCTTTATTTCAGATTCTAAGGATATGAAAAGGACATTATTGATATTCGCACTTGCGGCCGCACTGGTCTCCTGCACATCTCTCTACGAGGAGTTCGAACCGGTGTTCACCGGCAAATACGAGGCCCCCACTGCCGCCAAGAAGGTGGCGCTGGAGCCTAACATCACCATCGCCGACCTGTGCAAGATGTACAAGACGGCCATGCCCTGGAACGTAGACCAGAATCTGATTATCGCAGGCAAGGTCTCCACCACAGACAAGCCGGGCAACTTTTACAAGTCTCTCTACATCCAGGACGAGACGGGCGGCATAGAACTCAAGCTGGGGCGCAACGGTTTGTACAATTACTATCAGGAGGGGCAGATGCTGTATGTCCGCTGCTTTGGCCTCACGCTGGGCATGTACGGCTATAAAAGCGGCAACTATGGTGGTCAGGGTATGGTGCAGCTGGGCTATGAAGACCCCACCGGCTCTTATGAGACATCGTATCTGGAGGCGCCCTATCTGATAGACTCCCACATTTTCGCCGGCGAGACCGGGGATAAGGTGGTGCCGGCCGTGATTACCGAGGCGCAGCTCCCCGGCAAGAACGATACCCAGGCTACCAATGAATATGTCGGGAAACTGGTTACCCTCAAGGGTCTCACATATGGCAACCAGGTGTTCTGCTTGATTTACATCAACTCCAACAAAGATAAGAGTATGTCGGCAAACCGCATTTTCCTCTCAGATGAAACATGGGGCGTAACCACCTGGGCCATGAGCGAGAACAAGTTCAAGGAGTACTTTGATTCCGGAGTGTGGGATTCAGTCAAGATTGGCAATGCGGGCGACTACAACTACGGTACTGTGGGCGAGCCCAACGACCCCGGTTTTGCCACCAGCAGGGCGGAGATCCGCGCCCATTCGGCTGCATACTCGGTGAGCCAGTACTTCAAGATGGGCAATACTGACATTGCGCTGCGTACCAGCGGCTATTCCAAGTTCGGTGACAACGAAATCCCCAAATCGGTGCTGGAAGGCAAAGCCACCGTGGATTTAACCGGCGTGCTCACCCTGTATCAGGGCACAATCCAGTTAATCGTCAATTCTCTGGACGATATTGTGGTTCACGAATAGAATGCTGATTTACCGGTACTGGTAAAAACTGAAAGAATCAGAGTCACCGTCGATTGCAAAAATGACGGTGATTTTTCTTACTGCTCCGGTGGTGTTGGCGGGAACGTTGACATTCACGGTAAAGCTGCCGATACCCTCTCCGGCGGGCTGGAATGTGACGCCTGGAGTGTCACTAGAGGCTGTCCACGGAGCATTGGCGGTAACATAGAGTTGCAGTATGCCGCCTTCTGCCGGCAGGGTGGGAGCCTCTCCCGATACGGAAATGTACGGCTTGTATCCCTGGGTGATATATGCGTATTTATAAGACGACCCGGCGGTGCTGCGGCAGTAGAACTGCACCTTTACGCAACTGGTGGTCCAGTTTTCTGTGGCGGGGATATCTACTCTGACAACATCGTCACCCACACCGTTTACCTTTGATACGGTGGCGGGGCACCCTTCTTCCAGCACCACTTTCCACGGCAATTCCGTCATGATGGTGACATCAACAGTGCCGCCGGTATAGGGCACATAATTGAGGCTGGGGGTGATTCTTATGGTGGGGGAGAAGTTCTCCGCGCAGGAACAGAGCACCGCCAGCGCTGCAAGCAATATCGGAAGGGCTTTTTTCATATACACTGCAAAGATATTAATTTTTTGTAACTTTGCTTTGCTAAACTCTTTTGCATGGGAAAGCGGCTCATATCGGCATTCGGGGCAGTTGCGGCGGTGGCCGTGGTTGTTGCGTGCATCTGCTTGTCGTCTTGCGAGAAGTATATCCTGCCGCGTCTGGAGTGCGACGTGGACACTATCTGGGCCCCCGTCTCCGGCGGCTTGTACGATGTGACGCTGTCTACCAATGTAAAATGGATGTTCGACAGCAACACCATTCCGGAGTGGGTCACCATTGATGTTAAAAATGGCGAGAGCGACTATCAGGATGCCATTTATCCGCTAAAAGTTGAGGTCGGCCCCAACACCGCCGGCGAAGCCCGAGAGGCCGTCATGGTCTACTCCTCCGCCACCATCTCCAAAAAGCTTGTCGTAGAACAGAAATAACCGGGGTCACCGGTTCGAGTCTCGTTTTCCGCTCTCAAAAAGTCCAGCAAACTGCTGGACTTTTTGAGAGCGGAAATTTACCCCCCTGTCGCTTCGCGACATCCCCCCAGGGGGAAAATGCCGGAACCTGCTTCGCAGAACCCGGGTGGCTTCGTGGCTCGTGTCCTTCGGACGCTCTCACACTCCGCCACGGCGCTGAAGCGCCTTACTACGTGTCGGGACTCTTTCCCCACTAAAAAAACAGCAGCCTTTCGACTGCTGTTATTGTTGTATGTAGGATAACCTAGCGTTTGCAAACCAAGAGGTTCAGCCCCACTACGCCGCCGTAAGCCTCTTTGCCGTTGCTTGCTACGCAAAGGTAAAAGTCGCAAAGGCTCATGGCAACATCATACTGGCTCTCTCCCCACTCATAAAGCATGAATTTAAACAGATACGGCTCTTTCTTGTATTCCGGGTCGTTAGGGTCCGGTTTCTTACCCATAGCCAGTATCTGGGTTATTGTATACCACGAATAGGGACTTTGTAATGCGAAGGTCTCTGCATTCATGCTGCCGTAAGAGTTATCCCATGTTGCAGGGGTCTCATCTGTAGGCGGACCCCATGCATTCCAGCCAATAGAACCCGACCTGTCGTCGCCGGTCCTGTATGCTGCAGTCCAGATGTGATCGTTGTCGGTTTCGATGTGCATCTTACCATTGGCGAGGGTGTATGTTCCCTGGATATGGAATCCCCACATGGGGACATACAGATCCACGGTCTTGCCTTTTATCACCATGCAGAAGCTGTAATCGGCATCAGGAGTATACGCTTCGGGCTTTACACCGCTGTGGCTTGCATCCCACCTGCCGTCAGACAGCTTGCCAGAATCTACTGTAGCGCCCTCTTTGATGAAACACTCATAGGAGCGGGTCATTTCTGAGCCCGTGCCATATTCAGAAATTAATACCAACCATGCTTTTCCGCCGGTGAGCACAACTTTAACGTTCCATGCTTCGCCGCCGTTGGGTATGCAGGTCAGTTTGTTATCGGACATTGTCCAACTTCCGGCAATATTTTCTCCCCATCTGACATCTTTATATGTACCGTCTCCGTTAAAAACAAAAGCAGGGGTTCCGTCAGACAGCCAGGTGCCAACCAGGTCGGCACTGGTTACCTTTTCGTCATTGCCACTGGGTCCGTCTTCCTTCTCGCAACTAACTGCAATAAGGGCGAACACCGCTAAAAGAGCAACGAATAATCTTTTTGCCATAATAGTTTGATTTACCGATTCTACTTGAAAAGTTTCTTGATGGCGTTCCAAACTGCCAGAAGCACAACAGCACCGATAACGGCACTTACAATCTGACCGTACCACTGAGACCAGAAAGATCCGCCGGCACCAATCAGGCCGAGAAGCCAGCCACCCACAACACCGCCCAGAAGGCCGATGATGATGTTCCAGAGCAGACCGCCCTTGTCCTTGATAACAAAGAATCCGGCCAGCCAGCCTGCGACTGCACCGATAAGTAAAGTGATGATAATGTTCATAATGTTTTATTTATTGGTTGTTTCAATCAACTTTATGACGATATCCCTTTCACTCAGGTCCTCAAAGGTTGTATCCTTTGCAGCATATTTACCGGAAGGGTCCTCGAAACGGATGGGAGAACTCTTTTCTGCCTCCCAGCTGAAAGGCATCTGCACAGAGCAGCGGCCATCGGCATCGGTAATACCGAGTTCCAAGGGATCTGCATTTCCCCTGTTTGCAAGAATCTTGATACCCTCCAGAGGAGTGCCGGCCTTATCTGCCTCCAGAACGAATGTCATAGGGGTAACCCCCATATCCAAACCCTGAGGGGTTCCGTAACATGCTTGAAAAATGAATAGTGCAGTGGTGAGGGTCGAGGCCTTCAATATATTATGCAACCATTTCATAGATTGGGGATTTGTTCTCTCTATGCAAAGCTACTAAAAAAATACAATTTTCTAAATTTGTAGTATGAACCCTCTATTATTCCGTCTTTTCCGGGACAACGAAGTCAAAGTCCACGAACTCAACTACCTGTTCTGGGAATGTACCACCCGGTGCAATCTGCACTGCCGTCATTGCGGCAGCGACTGTTCTCAGTTGAGCCGGGAGAAAGATATGCCATTGCAGGATTTCATCTCTGTGCTGGATACCATTCCGCAAAAGAACCGTCCAAAAGACTTTACTGTGGTGCTTACCGGCGGCGAGCCCCTGCTGAGACCCGACATAGTTGAGATTGGCCGTGAAATCCGGCGGCGAGGCTTTGCATGGGGCGTGGTTTCCAACGACTGGAATTACACGGATCAGATGCAGCAAAAGCTTCTGGGTGCCGGAATGGGCGCGCTCACCATCAGTCTGGACGGAATGGAAGATACCCACGACTGGATGCGGGGCGTGACAGGCAGCTACCAACGCACAGTGAAAGCCATAGAACTCTTTAGAAAGGAACCCCGCCTTAACGCCGACGTGGTGACATGTGTGAACAAACGCAACCTGAGTCAGCTTGAACAGATATACGGCTTGCTGTCGGGTATCGGCCTGAAACAGTGGCGTCTTTTTACCGTCATCCCCATTGGCCGTGCAACCTCCGACCCTGACATGCAGCTCTCAGACAGTGAGTTCGTAACGTTGATGGAATTCATAAAGACGAAGCGGGCGGCGGACGGTGTCATGAACGTCACTTTCAGTTGCGAAGGATATCTGGGACGATATGAAGAGGCGGTGCGCCCGGCCCGTTATTTCTGCCGCGCCGGCGTCAATATCGCATCTGTGCTGATAGACGGGCGGATATGCGCCTGTCCCAACATAGACCGCGACCGTTTCAGCCAGGGAAGCATTTATACCGAAAATTTCTACGAAGTGTGGGAGAACCGGTTCCGGGACTTCCGCAACCGCAGCTGGGCCCGCACAGGACGGTGCGAAAAGTGCAGTCAGTGGCGCAACTGCCTTGGCGGCGGCATGCACAATTGGCACGGCAACGGCGACCAGGTGCTGCAGTGCCACTACGCAAAAACGATGTGATTGTTGCAGGGGTAATCTTTCCGCACGAAAAAAAGTCCAGCAAAACTGCTGGACTTTTAGAGAGCGGAAAACGAGACTCGAACTCGCGACCCCGACCTTGGCAAGGTCGTGCTCTACCAACTGAGCTATTTCCGCGATTTTTCTTTGAAAAATCGCGCTGATTTTGGCGGCGCCTCGGAAATAAAAGCGAACTTTAATTTCGCTCGGCTTGCACAAAATCTCCGCAACCCTCAAAGAACTATTCCCGTCAAACGGGACTGCAAATGTAGTAATAAAAATCTGCTGCGCAAATTTTTTTACACGACGGTGGCAAATTCTTGCAGGAAACGGACGTCGTTCTCGAAGTATTCGCGAAGGTCCTTGACCTGCCACTTGAGCATTGCGATGCGCTCTACGCCCATTCCGAAGGCGAACCCGCTGTATACTTTGCTGTCTATGCCGTTGGCCTCAAGCACGTTGGGATCCACCATGCCGCAGCCCATGATTTCCAGCCAGCCGGTACCCTTGCAGATATTGCAACCCTTGCCCTTGCAGATGTTGCAGCTCACGTCTACCTCTGCGCTGGGCTCGGTGAAGGGGAAGTAAGACGGCCTGAGTCGAATCTGGGTGTCGGGGCCGAACATCTCCTGTGCAAACAGCAGCACTGCCTGCTTGAGGTCTGCAAACGATACGTTCTTGTCTATATACAGACCTTCAACCTGATGGAAGATGCAGTGTGCGCGGGCGCTGATGGCCTCGTTGCGGAATACGCGTCCGGGGCATACCACGCGGATGGGCAGCTGCCCTTTCTCCATGGTGCGCACCTGGATGGAAGAGGTGTGGGTGCGCAACAGGATGTTGTTGTCGGTCTGGTTGTTGATGAAGAATGTATCCTGCATGTCGCGGGCGGGGTGCTCAGGCGGGAAGTTAAGCGCGCCGAACACGTGCCAGTCGTCTTCAATCTCCGGACCCTCTGCAACGGAATAACCGAACTTCTTGTATATGGAGAGAATCTCTTCGCGGGTGATGGATATCGGGTGGCGGCTGCCAAGCGGCATGGCGTCACCGGGCATTGTGAGGTCTTCTCCGGAGGCTGCGGAATCGCCTGCAGAAAGGCTCTCGCGCAGCGCGTTGAGCTGCTGCAGCGCCTCGTTCTTGAGTACGTTGAGCCGCTGTCCGAACAGCCTTTTCTGCTCTGCCGGCACGGTGCGGAATTCCTCAAAAAGTTTGGTTATCTCACCCTTCTTGCCAAGCAGCCGGACCCTGAGGTCCTCAATCTCCTGCTCTGTCTTTGCAGAAAGCGCCTTGACCCTGGCAGAGAGTTCATCTATAATGGATTCGTTCATCTTTGTGTTATAAATAGGGTGCAAAGATAATCTTTTTTAGAGATATTCGCCTTTGTCCTGTGCGGTGAGGTCTACCAGTATCTCTTTTACATCATCGTCGCGGCGGGGACATACCATGAGGGCGTTGTCGCTATCCACCACCATATAATCTGTAAGGCCCTTTACCACAACCAGTTTGTTGGGGTCGAGGGAGACCACCACGGTCCCCTTGCACTTGCGCATGATGGTGTTGGCGTGCACGGCATTGCCAAGCTCGTCCTTGAACTCAACATATTCGTACAGCGATTCCCAGGTGCCAAGGTCGCTCCAGCCGAAATCGGCGGGGAACACCCACGCCTTGCGGGTCTTCTCCATTACGCCGTAGTCCAGCGAGATGGAGGGGGAGTTGTTGTAGCTGTGCTGGATGAACTCTTTCTCGCCAGCGGTGTTGTATACATTCTTGCCCTTGGGGTTGAAAAGCTCCGTCATCTCGGGCAGATACCGCTCCATCTCCTCTTTTATAGTCTTCAGGTTGAAGATGAAGATGCCTGCGTTCCAGAGAAACTCGCCGCTCTCGTAGAAGACCTTTGCCAGGTCGCTGATGGGTTTCTCCGTGAAAGTCTTGACCTGGAACCCCTCTTTGCGGACCCCTTCTGTGTGGACATCACGGTTGAACTGGATATAACCGAAGTTGGTGTTGCCAAAGGTGGGCTTGATACCTATTGTGAACAGCTGGTTGTGGGTGGAAGCATAATCCATCACCGCCGACATGGTATCCACAAAGTTGCATTCATCGGTGATAATGTGGTCGCTGGGGGTCACCATCACGGTGGCGTCCGGGTCCTTGCTGAAAAGCTTGTATGTGGCGTACGCGATGCATGGTGCAGTATTGCGCCGGTACGGCTCGTACAAGATGTTTTCCAGAGGGATGCCGGTGGCCTGGGCCTCTACCAGTTCGCGGTATTTGTCGCTGGTGACGATGAGGATATTCTCGCGCGGAACTATGTGTGCTGCGCGGTCTATAGTCATCTGTATCAGCGATTTGCCGGTGCCAAGAAGGTCTATGAACTGTTTGGGGCGCGAGTTCCGGCTCAGGGGCCAGAGGCGGCTCCCCACGCCGCCGGCCATGATTATACAGTACTTGTTGCTGCTCATTATAGATTCAAAAGATGTCCGATATCAAAGATAATAAATAATGCTGACATGACTGCAAAAAAGAAGCCGGGACCGATGGTCGGCCCCGGCTTGATTCTTCAAAAGATTGTTTAGTTGGTAGCGTCTGCCTTCTTGTAGAGCTGAACAACGGTCTGGTTGTTGTTGCCGTAGCAAGCAAAGCGGGGGCTGTTCTTGTTCCACTGGAGGTTGCGGACAGCGGTCTCTGCATTGAGGATCACCACATGGTCAGTATCATAGGTGATGTTCCAGTTTGCCTTTGCAGACTCTTCGTCTGCGTTGTTGAGAGCGTTGCCGGAATTCCAAGCGAAGAACTTGTCGCCGAACTTGATGGTGTAAGCACCTGCTGTAACGGTTGCGGGAGCAATCACTATCTGGCAAGCATCCACATCTGCACTGCCGGCAATGGTGCCATTGTCTATGGTGACGGTGATGTAGCTGCCAATGGTGCCGCTGAAGCCGGAGAATGCGGCATTGATGCCGTCCTGGTCGCAAACCAGCAGGTAAGTGCCGCTCCAGTCAGAAGGAGCGGAAGTCACCTTGGTGTAGCTTGCACCGGAAGGAGTAACTACTACTGGCTCGCTCTCCAGTTTCTCAAGGAACCATGCATTCAGCACCTCGATCTTGTCGCCGTAAGAGCCGCGGTAGCCGCGGATCTTGATCTTGTCACCTTCCTTGAGGCCGAGGCTTGCATAGCTCTTGTCGTTCTTAGCGCCATAGCCCAGCTCGGTAGCAGTAAGGCCGTATACGTAAACTGTACCGGTCTCGTCGGTGAGATCAAAGTTGCCGTAGGTGGTGTTGATGCTGCCGCCGATGGTTCCCACCAGTTCGTAAACCTGAGAGTCGGACTCGGGAGCTGCGTTGAACTCTGCAACTGTTACAGCAAGGGGACCGCTGGACAGTTTCTCAATGAACCAAGCGTTCAGCACCTCGATCTTGTCACCGTAGGAGCCGCGATAACCGCGGATCTTGATCTTGTCGCCCTCTTTGAGGCCAAGGCTTGCAAAGCTCTTGTCGTTCTTTGCGCCGTAGCCCAGTTCGGTAGCGGTAAGACCGTATACGTAAACTGTGCCGGTCTCGTCGGTGAGGTCAAAGTTACCGTAGGTGGTGTTGATGGTGCCGCCGATGGTGCCTACCAGTTCGTAAACCTGAGAGTCAGATTCGGGAGCTGCGTTGAACTCTGCAACGGTAGCAACCACAGGGCCCACGTTCATCTTCTCGAGGAACCAAGCGTTCAGCACCTCGATCTTGTCACCGTAGGAGCCGCGGTAGCCGCGGATCTTGATCTTGTCACCTTCCTGCAGGCCAAGGCTTGCGAAGCTCTTGTCGTTCTTTGCGCCGTAGCCCAGCTCGGTAGCGGTCAGACCATATACGTAAACCGTACCGGTCTCGTCGGTGAGGTCAAAGTTACCGTAAGTGGTGTTGATGGTGCCGCCGATGGTGCCCACCAGCTCGTATATCTGAGTGTCAGACTCGGGAGCTGCGTTGAACTCTGCAACGGTAGCGTGGATAGGACCGCTGGCCAGTTTCTCGAGGAACCACGCGTAAACAACCTGCTCCTTGCCGTTGTAAGAGCCGCGGTAACCGCGGATCTTGATAACGTCGCCCTCGTTGAGGCCGAGGCTTGCGAAGCTCTTGTCGTTCTTGCCGCCGTAACCCAGTTCTGTAGCTGTCAGACCGTATACATATACAGTACCGGTAGCATCGGTGAGGTCAAAGTTACCGTATGTGGTGTTGATTGTGCCGCCGATGGTACCTACGAGGTCGTACATAACCACGTCGGACTCGGGTGCAGCAAGGAACTCGGCCACAGTTACGGACTGAATGCTGCCTGCCTGCTTTACAGTGAAATCTACGGAAGAAGACTCACCCTTGTCGTTCTTGGTGGTGACGGTAATCACTCCTGTTCTGGGGATGCCGGTGTTCTCTTTTGCGCGGAAGTGCATGGTGAGTTTGTCGCCATCCTTGTCGCAGCCCAGGTATTCAATCCAGTCGGAATCGAATGCAACATTCAGGTCGCTGCCCTTGACTGTGGCAGTAATGTCGAATGCCTGACCCTCCTTGGGAACATCCACACCGGTCTCTGTAATCTCTACGAGGGATTTCTGGTGAGATACGTAAACGGCGTTTACAATCTCCCAGGTGCCGCTGTAGAGCTTCATCTCGTTGGCCTTGATGGTGAGCTGGTCGCCCTGTGCAAGACCCTTGTCTTTCCAGCACTTCTGTGCTTCAAGAGCCTCGTTGAGCAGACCGTATACATAGATGGTTCCGGTCTCGTCTGTCAAGTCAAAGTTACCATAGTTGGTGTTAACCACGCGGGTAATGGTACCTGTGATGATGTAGGGATCGGTGTTGGCGCCAAGGGCAAGGTAATCCTTAATGCTGATTACGGTACCATCGCCTGTGCCGGGGCCGGTCTGATTGGGATCGGCAGCCTGGGTGATGGTGAACTCGGACAGAGGAGTGCTTTCAAGGTCGATGGTGGTGCAGCCCACATCGCCCACGGCGCTGTAGAAGCCCACCTTGCCGGTGCGCTCACCGCCGTCGTTGGGAGCAACGGTGATCTTGACAGCCTGGTCGCGGGTGCCGCTGGCAGGGGTTACGGTGATCCAGGCGGGAGCACTTACAACCCATGCGCCGTCGGCAGTGACGTTTGCGTCGTAGCTCTGACCTGCGGCGGGAACGGCGTTGGCGGCGTTGGGAGCAACGGTGACGGTGGTTGCCATCGGTGCTACGGGGTAGTCATAGGTACAAGCTGCAAGGCCTGCAAGGCAGATCACAGCTGTAAGGAGTATGTTGAATATCTTTTTCATATCGTTTGTCCTCCCTTAATTAGAATGTGATTCTTGCACCAACCTGGCAGCGCCATCTTGAATAGAAGTCACTCAGGGAGATTGTGTAAGGACTGTACTGATAAGTAGGAGTAGCGTTGCCTGCTGCATCTACGGATACGGAGGTAACCTTGAGGATGCGGAGGTTGTTGGTGCTGCCGTAGTTGGAGCCCCATTCGCGGTTGATCATGTTGCCGATGTTCATCACGTCTGCGAACAGCTGGAGCTTGGTGCCCCTTGCGCGGTCAAAGATGAAGTCCTGGCCAAAGTGCAGGTCAAAGTGATGCTCGAAAGGAGCGATGCCTGCATAGCGCTCTGAGTACTGTCCGCGGTGGCTGCGCAGATAGAGGTCGTCGCGGATGTAGTTCTCAAACTTGGCTGCATCGCCGGCGGTGGCCCATTTCATCTGGGGAACTTCTTCTGCCGTAGGGATGTACATCAGGGAGTTGCCGGTGAAACCGTCACCGTTGAAGTCGGCAGACTCGTTGTAGGTGTAGCAGTAGCGCTGGCCGCTCTCACCGGTGTAGGTGAGGGAGATGTTGGATGCCAGACGGCCTGCCAGGTAAGGCTTGGAGTTGTAAGAAACAACGGCCATTACGCGGTGAGGCTTATCAAACAGGGAGTAGCTGAGCTCGTCGCTGTTGGAATCCACGGAGTAGTTGTATTTCCAGTTGGAATATGCAACTGAAGAGGTACCATCGTTCACGCTGTATGCGTGGCCGTAGGTGTAGGATGCCATCAGGTTGAGGCCGCACTCGAACGCTTTCTCCAGCTTGCCGCTCAGGGAGTAGGTGTAGCCCCTGTTGGTGTTGCTCAGGGCAACGATGGTGGAGTATGCACTGGACATCTGAGTGTAGTAAGGAGCCGCTGCGCTTGCGGGATTTGCCGCTGCTGCGTCTGCGTTCACTGCATATACCTTGTGGTTCTCGTTGGTGATAGCCAGGTTCTTGAAGTATACGTTGTTGAGCGTCTTGCTGAACAGGGCGTCCAGGGTGAGGTTCCAGCCGCCGTCCCACTTCTTGTCCAGACCGAGGTTAACACGGAACACCTGAGGATACTTGAAGTTGCGGTTCATGGTATTGATGGTTGCACCGCTGTTGCTTGCCTGCAGGATACCGCTCTTGATAAAGGTGTTGTAAGGGTCGGAAGTAAGGATGTTGTCTACACCCTTCTCGTGAGCTGCTGCAATGAGGTTCGAGCCCTTGACCTGTACCGATTTAGCCTCCATACCGGTGTTGTTGTATGCATTGGAGAGCCATACGAACGGTACGCGGCCGGTGAACAGGCCGGCACCTCCGCGGAGAACTGCGGAGTGTTCATCGTCCATGTACCAGCGGAAACCGATTCTGGGCGAGAGAAGTATGCTGGCCTTGGGAATCTCGCCTACGCGTGCGTTGTAAAGCTCGGGATAGGTGTTCTGGAAGGTGTCGGCATACATGTTGAATCCGGGATTCTCGGTGGGCTTGTTAAGCAGCAGCGGCATGTCGGCGCGGATACCGTAGGTGAGGGTGAAGTCGCGGTTGGGCTTCCACTCGTCCTGTGCATAGAGGCCGAACTGTGCAGCCCAGGTGGTTGCGCCCCAGGTGGGGTTGCCGCCGGTGAGCTCGGGATCTGCGTAGTTGTAGTAGTAAGTGTCCACGTTGTCCTCGAAGAAGTTGGCCACGCTGGTGTACTTATACTCGCCGAATGCATACTGGCGGAATATGTTGTAGAAGCGGAACAACTCGTTGTGGGTACCCAGGGTAATGTTGTGCTTGCCGGCAAAGATTGAGAAGTTGTCGGTGAAGGTGTAAGCATCGGAGTGCATTGCATTCGCACCGGAAGAGTACTCGGTACCGAGGTTGATGGTGTAGGTGTCGCCGGTGATGTAGATGTTGGCGCCCTGATAAGGGATCTCGCGGTGGTCGCGTACCAGCACGGCGGTAGCGCGGGCCTCGTTGGACATCATCTCATTGATGCGGCTGTTGAGCTCGAGTACAAAGGTGTTGGTGTAGTCCACCATCTTGTAAGACGAGTTGTTGAAGTAGTAGGTATACCTGCCTGATCCGTACTGGTCTGCATAAGCGTGTGCAAACTGGTAGCGGAACATGAGTTTGTTATCTGTGTTGATGTTCCAGTCCAGACGGAGAAGGGCGTTGATGGAGAGGTCCTCTACCTGATGGGGAGTGTAGCTCTCTGAGAAGTTCTCGCCGGGAGCGTACTTGGACTGATAGCGGGCAAGGATTGCATCTGCCAGGGCGGTGTTGAAGGTGGTACCGTCAAATGCCTGGCCGGTGAGGTTGGTGGTCTGGCCGTTGACTACAACGGGGAAAGCGACCTCCTTGTAGATATCGGCACCGTCCACGCCCACGGGAGCGTTGTTGCTGAAGTAGCCGTTGTAAGTGCCTGCGCCGGGGTTGTATACATTGGGACGGCTCTTCTTGTAGTATTCGCCGCTGGCAAAGAAGAAGAGTTTATCCTTGATGATGGGACCGCCCAGGGTTGCGCCGGCACGGAGGGTCAGCTGCTCTTCATATTTGGTACGCTCAGCGCCCTCTGCGATGGGGCCAGCGGTGGTACCGATGAAGTCCTGGTTGTTATAGTAAGCGTATGCGGAACCGTGCAGCTTGTTGGTACCGGACTTGGTGATGGCGTTCATCGCACCGCCGGTAAAGCCGCTCTGGCGTACGTCAAACGGAGCCACAACCACCTGGATTTCCTCAATTGCATCCAGGGAGATAGGCTGGGCGCCGGTCTGGCCGCCGTTGGTGCCGGAAGCTGCAAGACCGAATGCATCGTTGGCGATGGCACCGTCTATCTGGAAGCTGTTATAACGGTTGTTACTGCCGGCAAACGAGATACCGCCGCTCTTGCTTACGGATGCCTGAGGGGTGAACTTCACGATATCGTAGATACTGCGGTCCACGGTAGGCATCGTCTCTACTGTCTGACGGTTGAAGTGGTCACCGGCACCCGTCTTGGTGGCGTTGAAAGACTTGTCGCTCACAACGTACACGGCGTCCAGCTGCTCGGAGCTCTTCATGGTGAGGTTGAGCTCGTACGGGTCGCCCAGCTTGAGGGTGACATCGGTGATGTTAACGGTTTCCATTCCGATGAAAGAAACCTCGATAACGTACGGACCGCCGATACGCATACCGTTGATTATGAAACGGCCGTCTGTGTTGGCCGCGGTAGCGTACTGTGTTCCGGAAGGTGTGTGGGTAGCAATCACGGCCGCACCTGCGAGCGGATCACCATCGGCATCGGTGATGAGACCGTTCATAGATGACGTTGTGACCTGTGCATAGGCCCCCACACCAACAAAGACAATCGCCATAATGGCGACTAATCGCTTAATTAGTTGATTCATAGATTTATATTGTTGGTATAGTATTATCGGTCAGATGTCAAATTTAGTCAATTTTAAGATATGACTATTAACATCTTATCAACACCTTTACCAACAGGTGCGAGGGGCCTTGAACTAGAGGCAAATCTGCTTGCAGAGGGCTGTAGAATCCAGTTTTTCCCAGGTGAAGAACTCGACTTCTTTAGTGTATTCACGGTCGCCGTCGTAGAATTTCACAGTCTGCTTGTAAGGCTTGCGGCCAAATGGCCGTAGGCGGCGGTGGGGAGGTAAATCGGGTTCTTGAGACCGAAGCGGCGGATGATGGCGGCGGGGCGCAGATCAAAGTTGGCACCGATGGCGTCGGCGATTTCTGCATCTGAAAGGCGCGAATGACTGGTGCCGAAGGTGTTTACAAAGATGCTGCACGGGCTGGCGATGCCGATGGCGTAAGAGATCTGGACCATCATCTCGTCTGCGACGCCGGCTGCCACCATGTTCTTGGCGATATGACGGGCAGCATACGCGGCGCTGCGGTCCACCTTGCTGGGGTCCT
>JAGCVS010000009.1 GCA_017962235.1 Bacteroidales bacterium
GCCGGGTTCTCAGATAGAAGTCAAGCCCATCAGGGACTATGACGCATACGTCAACAAGACTCTGGATCTCAAGATTGTCAAGATCAACAACGAGTTCCGCAATGTTGTCGTTTCTCACAAGGCTCTCGAAGAGGCTATGCTCGAGGCTCAGAAGGCTGAGCTCATCGGCAAGCTCGAGAAGGGTCAGGTCGTTGAGGGTGTTGTCAAGAACATCACCAGCTACGGCGTATTCGTTGACCTGGGCGGTGTGGACGGTCTCGTACACATCACCGACCTTAGCTGGGGCCGCGTAAATCACCCCGAAGAGGTCGTTCAGCTCGACGAGAAGATCAAGGTCGTTATTCTGGACTTCGACGAGGTCAAGAAGCGTATCGCCCTTGGTATCAAGCAGCTCTATCCTCATCCTTGGGATGCACTCGATCCCAACCTCAAGGTAGGTGACAAGGTTAAGGGTAAAGTTGTGGTTATCGCAGATTACGGCGCATTCGTAGAGATTCAGCCCGGTGTTGAGGGTCTGATTCACGTAAGCGAAATGAGCTGGAGCCTGCACCTGCGTTCTGCACAGGACTTCTTCAAGGTCGGCGACGAGGTTGAGGCAGTTGTCCTCACCCTGGACCGCGAAGAGCGTAAGATCTCCCTGGGCGTTAAGCAGCTCAAGGAGGATCCTTGGCAGAGCATTGCAGAGAAATACCCTATCGGCAGCAAGCATACCGCTACCGTTCGCAATATCACCAACTTTGGTGTGTTCGTAGAGCTTGACGAAGGCGTTGAGGGTCTGATTCACATCAGCGACCTGAGCTGGACCAAGAAGATCAAACACCCCAGCGAGGTGGTTAACGTAGGCGACACCATCGAGGTTGTAGTTCTTGACATAGAACCCAACATCCGTCGTCTCAGCCTGGGTCACAAGCAGCTCGAACCCAGCCCTTGGGAGGAGTACGAGAGTGTTTACACCCCCGGCAGCGTACACGAAGGCACTGTGGTATCCGCTACTGACAAGGGTGCTACCGTGGCACTCGCCAACGGCATCGAGGGCTTCGTAGTGGCTAAGGGTATGGCTAAGGAAGATGGCACCACCATTAAGGAAGGCGAAAAGCTTCCGTTCAAGGTGCTCGAGTTCAACAAGAACTCCCGCAAGCTCATCCTCTCCCACACCCGCACCTTCGAGGAGCCCAAGAAAGAGGAACAGGTAAAGGCACGCAACAGCGAAGAGGCTTCCACCGCAAAGGTTATGAAGCAGAACAACGCTGCAAACGAGGTCACCACTCTCGGCGACATCAGCGACCTGGCCGCTCTCAAGAGCGAAATGGAGGCAGCTGCAAAATAAGCAGCAGCCATCCTGCCTTAAAGAAAGGGGTGCCCCGGGAGGAGCACCCCTTTTCTTTTGCTATTGAGAGATAGATTATCTTATGAAGGTGACGTCTTTGATGACCATGTTTCCTGTATTCAATTCGTCAAAGTAGATTTCATCGAGATCATCCGAAAATATACCGGTGCTGTACACCGTCTCCTGGTCATCTTTGTCATCTCCAATCGTAAAGGGGATATTCAGTTCCGGGAAGCTGTATTCAGGAAAACTCCTTGAAGTAATCTGGCCCTGGCTGGTTATGCCTAAATCGGCGCTGAATTCATATATAAGCTTATATCCTTGCGATGAGAAGTGTATCTTCATCAAGCCCCCGTTAATCGTATGCTCACCGTCCATATAGCCATAAGAGACTTGCTTGCCAACCAGGTCGGCCTCCCAGGTGGTGCCTTTAAGCCAGCCGGAAGATTCAGTGCTGGGTATACAACTTGTCAGCGCCATTGCAGAAATAAACGCTGCAGCTATCAATAGTGTCAGTTTTTTCATATCTCATTGATTATTGCTAAGCAAATTTAGCACAAAAAGCGTAACTTAGCGCATAGTATGGAATTTTCCCTGATAACCATGGGCACGGCCTCCGCCTCCGCCAACCCGGTGCGCCACACCAGCGCGCACGTGGTCACGGTGCACAATCACCGCTTTCTGGTAGATTGCGGCGAAGGGTGCCAGATGTCGCTGCAGCAGTGCCACATCCCCTTCTCGTGGATAGACAACATCCTGATATCCCATCTGCACGGCGACCATCTGTTCGGCATCTTTGGCCTGCTGAGCACCATGGCCATGCAGGGGCGCACCGCACCGCTGTACGTCTATGCGCCCGCCGGCTTCAAGGTGATGCTGGACTTCTTTTACGACCAGTTTGCCGACGGTGTCAAATACGACATCAACTTCATGCCGCTGGAGATGAAGGAGAAGGAGCAGATCATAGAGATGCGCTCGCTGCGCGTATCCGCTTTCCCGCTGAACCACCGCGTGCCCACCTTCGGCTTCCTGTTTGAAGAGAAGATGCCGGCGCGCAATATCCGCAAGGAACTCATAGAGAGAGACAATCTCACGCTGGCGGAAATCGGGGCGCTGAAGAGGGGAGAAGATGTGCGCCGCGGCCGCAAGAAGCTGAAAGTGGAAGACTACACATATATCCCGTACATCCCCCGCAAGCTGGCATACTGCTGCGATACGGCGCCGTTCCCAAGACTTACAGAGTGGATTCAGGGAGCCGATTTGATATACCACGATTCCACCTACGCAGACGATTACGAAGACCACGCGCAGAAATACTGCCACTCAACCAGCCGTATGGCGGCCCGCACCGCACTGGAAGCAGGTGCAAAGCAGCTGATCCTGGGGCACTTCTCCGCCCGCTACCGCGACCTTGAGCCCATGCTCTCCCAGGCCCGCGAAGTCTTCCCCGAAACCTACTTGGCCGAAGAACAGCACAAGTACGAAATCCCCTTGTAACGAATGAATCGCCCGCCGGCATTGTTAGCAATCGCCATCAGGCGATAGCGAAGCGCGTGCGGGTAGGTTTGTAGAATAGCCAGCGCGGAGCGGCGGGGTGTAGGGGCAGAGCCCCACTATTTTTTTGCATCCAGCGCGCTGTGGAAGCGGCGGGCGTTGGACATGTGTTCGGAGAGGGTGGCGGCAAAGCGGTGACGGCCATTGAAGCTGGCGTCGGCGCAGAAGTAGAGGTAGTTGTGGTGCTGATAGTTCAGCACTGCATCCACGGCCGCTTTGGTGGGGGTGGTGATGGGTCCCGGCGGCAGCCCGGGGTGCTTGTAGGTGTTGTAGGGTGAATCCACCTGCAGATGCCGGTTCAGGATGCGTCGCAGCGAGGGGTCGTTCACGGCATATTTCACCGTGGGGTCGGCCTGCAGCAGCATCCCCTTGCGCAGGCGGTTGATGTAAACCCCCGCAATCGCGGGCATTTCCGGCTCGTATTTGGTCTCTTCTATAACGATGGAGGCCAGCGTCATCACCTGCTCAGGCGTTAGGCCGGCGGCGCGCGCCTTAGCTTTGCGGGAATCGTTCCAGAATGCGTTGTACTCCTTGCCGATGCGGTCCAGCAGCTGCAGCGGAGTCACGGTCCAGTAGACTTCGTATGTGTCGGGGATGAACATTCCCAGATAGGTCGCCTTGTTGAAGCCGTGGGACTCCATGATCTCGCGGTCGTTTATCGCCGCCATAATCTCGGTGGAATCGGCCTCCAGCTGGCGCGAAAGGGACGCCGCCATCTTGCCAAGGTCCCTGACGTGCGGCCGCACCATCAGCTTCACCGGGGTCTGCCATCCGTGGGAGAAGACCCTTTCTATCTGCTTGTTGTTGAGACCTCCCTGCAGTTCATAATGACCCGGCTTGAAAGTCTCGCTGAGTCCGGCACGGTTGGCGGCCCTTTTGAACGACTTTATGTTGGTCACGGCACCGCTGGCGGCCAGGGAATCCAGAAAGCCGGCATAATCTGTGCTGCGGTAAATGTTGACTGCCTGAGCACCGCCCACGCTGTTGCGCTTCAGCCACGTGAAGTAGAAGTCACAGGCGAACACCGCGAGCGCCACCGCAGCCACCAGAGCGACGGCGACAACAATCTTAAGCCCCTTGCTGTTCTTCTTACGTGCCATTATTTCACTTTACGGAGGTTGATGATGGTGCCGGGCTCCGGCTCGCGGCCGGAACGCATGTTATTATACTTGTAGAGGTATTTCATCTTAACGGCGAATCGCTGCGACATCGATTTCATGGTCTCGCCCTCTTCCACCACATGCTTTGCCAGGTCCTTGGAGCTCTGGGTGCGCTTGGGCTCCAGATAAACCACGGTGCCGGCGGGTATGGTGTGGTCTTTCTTCTCCTCGTTGTAGCGGAGCAGCTCCCGCTTGAACAGGTTGAACTCGCGCGCCAGCGAGGCGTAAGTCTCGGTGCCGGTGGCAATGATATACAGCACGCCGTGTTTCTCGTAAAACTTATAGTCGATATAGACCTTGCCCAGGCTGTTGGGACGGAAGTTCAGGGGACGTTCCACCTCCCGCGGACGCTCCAGAGTGGATGGGGAGGGGGGCAACGCCGGTTCCGCAACCAGCTCGCCCTTTTCGTCTGAATCACTATCGCCTGCAAGGTCGTACTGATACAGCTTGTAGTCCTCAATAATCTTTATCAGCTTCTCTGCATAAGAAGGGTCGGTGGCGTAGCCCGCCTTCTTTAGGCCGCGCGCCCAGCCGCGGTAATCGCCCGGTTCCAGGTCAAACAGGAAGGAGTAGCGGTCGTTGTACCGCAAAAAGTCGGAATGGTCGCTGAAAGACTGTTCCGCGCTCTCGTAACGGCGAAAGCAATCGTTCTTGATATCGTCGTCGTGGTGCACCACCGGGCCGCTCCAGTTGCGGCACTTGATACCAAAGTGGTTATTCGCCTCCACCGCCAGACGCGACGTTCCGTTGGCCGATTCCAGGCACCCCTGCGCCAGGGTGATGCTGGCCGGCACGCCGCTGGCGGCCATCTGCTCCATGGCCACGTCCCGCCACTGACGGATGTACTTCTCGCGCATGTCGTCGCCCTGCAATGCGAGCGCCGGCATCAGCAGCAGTGCCACGGCAAATATCGTCCTGAAAAAGAATTTCACTTGAGAAATGAATAATTAGAGCAAATTTAATCAAAAAGTGGTAAATTGGCAGTCGCAAACAGACAATTAACACCACTTAATTATGATAGCAATACTTATTATCGTGGCCCTTCTGGTAGTCGTGGGGCTCTACATTTTCAAGACACAGCGCGAGCTGGTAAACCTGGACGAGATGGCCAACAACGCCTTCAACCAGATTTCCGTACAGCAGAACAGCCGTTGGGATGCAATCTCCAGCCTGGTGGCTATGACGGAGAAGTATTCCAAGCATGAGCACGACACTCTGGTAGAGGTTATCGGCCAGCGCGTAAAGGTCACCAACGTGGCTGAGGCAAACGCCCAGGACAGCGCTTTCTCTCAGGCCCTTGGCCGCCTGATTGCAGTGGGCGAGCAGTATCCTGAACTCAAGGCAGACGGCATGTTCAAGCAGACCATGGACTCCATCAACGAGTATGAGAACCTGGTGCGCACCAACCGTATGGTTTACAACGACTGCGTAACCAAGATGAACCGCATGGTACGCCAGTGGCCCAGCTCTTTTGTAGCAGGCCTGCTGCACTTTGGTCAGAGGGAGTACCTCGAGGTTCCCGATGCAAAGAAGGATATGCCCCCCATCAATGCTTAAAGCAGGGCGCCCGCCTCGGGACCTTCGCTGAACAGCAGGTCCAGTATGCTGAGATCGGGCAAAAAGCCGTGGCGGCCGGAGAATATCTGATAATACTCCTTGGGCTGCCAGAAAAAAGAATCCCGTTTGGGATGGACAGCGCTCCTGAGGTCGCACAGGCCTGCAGGGGCGCTTTCATAATCTGAGGTGAGCTGCAGCGGGGTGCGGATACCCATGAGCGACATCAGCTTCTGGGTGAGCTCCAGGTTCATGTCAAACAGGAACTCGTACTGCCGGCCCAGGATGGCGTCGATATCGTCCCAGTAATACTTATAAAACGGAGTTGGGCCGTATGCGGTGGCGATAGCGCGGCGGTGAAGGTGCAGCCAGTTCTTGCTGTAATCTATGCGGATGTCGCGGATAAAACGGCTGCCGGCATGTAGCACCGGCACCAGCAGCGTCTGTACGCCGTCAGGTGAATAAATCTTGCAACGGTTGCGGTACGATTGTTTCTGGAAGGTCTCGCACGCCTCCACATAAGCATCGGCAGAAGATGCGATGGCGGCGAAATACGACACCGGCGGCAGATATGCCGTGCTCAGCAGGATGCCGCTATTCGACTCCACTGCGCCTGCATATGCCGCGCTTGGAGGCGCGTATGAAATCTGTGATAACCTTGGCGTGCTTGCCGTCGGGATAAAGCTCGTCTATCACGCGCAGGGCGTCGGAGACATTGTTGTTCTCTTCGTAGATAATCTTGTAGACGGTCTTTATCTCCTCAATCTCGGCGTTGGTGAAGCCGCGGCGCCTGAGGCCTATGGCGTTGATTCCCTCATAAACGATGGGATGTCCTGCAGAGAGGATGTACGGCGGGATATCCTTGGCCACACCGCTGGCACCGCCCACCATGGCGTGGGTGCCGATGTGGGTGAACTGATGCACCATGGTGCCGCCGCCCACTATTGCCCAGTCGTCCATGTCGGTCTCGCCCGCCAGGCCCACGTGGCTCACAACTATGCAGTGGTCGCCTATGCGGCAGTCGTGCGCGATATGGGCGTAGGACATAATCAGGCAGTCGTTGCCAATCTTGGTGAGACGCTTGCCGCTGGCTGCCGTGCCGCGGTTTATGGTGGCGCACTCACGGATGGTGGTGCGGTCGCCTATCTCCACCCATGTCTCTTCCCCGTCGAACTTCAGATCCTGAGGGATGGCCCCTATCACGGCTCCGGGGAACACCTGGCAGTCGCGTCCTAAGCGGACGTAATCGTATATGGTGGCGTTGGGGCCAATGTGGCAGCCGTCGCCAATTACTACGTTGGCTGCGATATAGCAGAAGGGTTCAATCACCACGTCCTTGCCAATCTTGGCGTCGGGGTGGATATATGACATGTTTTTAGCGTCCATCATCAGTAAAGTAAGTCAGATTCAAGCAATGATTTGCACACTGCAGTGTTAATGCGGTGCCCAGTTTTGCTCGCAATAATTGTGCCCTTCAGCGGAGCTCCCAGAAGGGCGAAATCTCCAATCATGTCAAGCATCTTGTGGCGGACAATCTCGTTGGGGAAATGGAGCTTCAGATTGTTGAGGTAGCCCTGATTTACCTGCAGCTCACCCACGCCGAACAGGCTGCGCAGCCGCTCCAGGGTGTCGGGCTGCACGGGATGTTCCACAATCACGATGGCGTTGTCCACGTCGCCCCCCTTGATAAGCCCGCGGCTGGCCAGAAATTCCAGCTCGTGCAGGAAGCAGAAGGTGCGGCACGGCGCTATCTGGGTGGCATAATCTGTATCGGAAGAATACCTGAAGTTCTGCACCCCCAGCACCTTGGAATTGAAATCCACTGTGAGCGACATTTCACACCGGTCTGTCGGAGTTATGTCTATTGCGGCGCCGGTGGCGGCATCTTCCCAGTGGAAGGGTTTGCGAATCGACAGATACCTGCGCGCAGCCGTCTGCTCTTCAATGCCGTCGGCAGAAATTGCGCGCACGTAGGGGAGGGCGCTGCCGTCCAGGATGGGCACCTCCGGCGCGTCCAGCTCCACCAGCATGTTGTCTATGCCCAGGCCCGCAGCGGCGCTCATCAGGTGCTCTATGGTGCTCACGGAGGCTCCGTTCTCTGAAATGGTGGTGCCGCGGTCGGTGGTGGTTACATTGGTGGCCAGTGGGTGGATAATCGCCTCAGGGCCGATGTCGGTGCGGTGAAAGACTATGCCGCTGCCTGCCTCAGCGGGGCGGATGGTCATGGTCACGGGGGCGCCGGTGTGGAGCCCCTTGCCGGAGAATGTGTATGATTGTTTAAGAGTGTGCTGCATCGGTTTCTTTCTCCTCCGCTTTCTTGCCGTTCTTCTTGAATGCCGAATACGCGCGCATATACTCCATATAGGTCATCGCGGGATAGCCCATCAGGCTCTGCCCGGGGGTCTTCCAGTCTTTCATAAGGCCAGTCTTGGCGGCAAAGGTGGTGTGGTCCGCTATGGTTATGTGCCCGCCGATGCCGGCCTGCCCGCCAAATACGCAGTGCTCGCCGATATGGGCGCTGCCGGCAATGCCGGTCTGGGCCGCAATCACGGTGTCTGCACCAATCTCCACGTTGTGGGCCGTCATTATCAGATCGTCCAGCTTCACGCCGCGGCGGATTATGGTAGAGCCCATGGTGGCGCGGTCAATGCAGGTGTTGGCGCCAATCTCCACATCGTCTTCAATCACCACGTTGCCAGTCTGCTGTATCTTCTTGTAAGTGCCGTCTTCCTGAGGGGCAAAGCCAAAGCCGTCGGCCCCTATCACGCAGCCGGAGTGCAGGATGCAGTTGTTGCCCACCACGCAGTCGTGGTAAATCTTCACGCCGGGGTAGATGAGAACATTGTCTCCTATGATGACATTTTCGCCGATAAATACCTGAGGATATATCTGGCAGTCGCGCCCCACGCGGGCTCCCTTTTCCACCACGGTGAAATCACCCACGTAGGTGTTGCGGCCAACGCGGCCGCGAATGGTATGCCTGAAGCTGAAGAATCGGCCCAGACGGTTCCCCTTGCGGCGGGAGCGCTTCAGTGAGGTGAACCACTCCAGAAGCTCAGCTACGGCGGCGTAAGCGTCATCTACCGCAATCAGGGTGGCGCTAACCGGCTCCTTGGGGGTGAAGGTGCGGTTAATGAGCACTATGCCAGCCTTTGTGGTGTAGAGATACTTCTCATACTTGGGGTTGGCCAGAAAGCAGATATTGCCGCTCTTGCCGTACTCTATGCGCGCAGGAGAACTCACCAGGACATCGGGATTCCCGATTACCTCGCCGCCCAGCCGTTCCGCAATCTGTCTAGCTGAAAATTTCATTGCTGCGAAGGTAATAAAATTTGGACAATAAACACAGAAGGACTATATTTGCACGCGAATTCGAGGGGCTGGGTAAGTCCCTCGGTTTTTTTTAATTATGAAGCAGGCAGACATATTAAGGGCAGCCGCTGAAGAATATGCGGCACAACACGGAATGTTTGTGATATCGGTGGAGATATCCAAAGACAACGACGTGGACGTAACAGTGGATGCGGACAGCCGCGACATCACTCTGGACGACTGTGTTGGAATGACAGAGTTCATCCACTCCAAAGTTGACCGGGACGTTGAGGACTACGCCCTCACAATCGGATCGGCGGGCCTAACTTCCCCCTTCAAAGTGCCGCGTCAGTGGCGCAAGGCGGTGGGCAGCGAGATCTGGCTCACCCGTCTTTCCGGAGAGCGCGTGCGCGCCACCGTTGTTTCTGCAGACGATGAGGGGGCGGAAGTCTCCTACCTGAAGAAGGCGGAGGGCAAGGGTGCCAAGGCCAAAGAGACCGTTACAGAACGCCTCGCTTACAGCGAAATCAAATCAGCAAAACCAATAATTAAATTCTAAATACAATAATGGAAGTAAATCTTGTCAGCACTTTCGCTGAATTCAAAGAGGGTAAGAACATTGACAGGCCCACGATGATGAGCGTCCTTGAAGAGGCGTTCCGCGCGCAGCTTGAAAAAATGTACGGAGAGGATGCCAAGTTTGACATCGTGATCAACATAGACAAGGGTGACTTTGAGATATGGCGCACCCGCGAAGTGGTTGAGACAGTAGAGAATCCCGCAACTGAAATCTCCCTTGAAGAGGTCAGCAAGATAGACGACTCTTACGAGGTGGGCGAGGATTACACAGAGGAGGTCAAGCTCACCCAGTTTGGCCGCCGCGGTATCCTCAACATCCGACAGAACCTCGCAGGCCGCATCATGGACCTGGAGAACGCAAACCTCTACAACCGCTACAAAGAGCGCATCGGCGAGATTATCGTAGGTCAGGTTCACCAGTCCTGGAAGAAAGAGACCATAATCCACGACGAGGAGAAGAACGAGCTGGTACTCCCCAAGACGGAGCAGATCCCCTCTGACTTCTTCCGTAAGGACGACACCGTTAAGGCTATCATCACCAACGTGGAGATGAAGAACAACCGTCCCGTGATAACCCTGTCCCGTACCTCCAGCCTCTTTTTGGAGAAGCTGTTCGAGCAGGAGGTGCCCGAGATTTTCGACGGCCTTATCACCATCAAGAAGGTGGTCCGCATCCCCGGCGAGCGTGCCAAGGTGGCTGTTGAATCCTACGACGACCGCATCGACCCCGTGGGCGCATGCGTGGGCGTGAAGGGTTCCCGTATCCACGGCATCGTGAAGGAGCTGCACAACGAGAATATCGACGTTATCAACTGGACCAACAACAAGCAGCTGCTCATCCAGCGCGCGCTCTCTCCCGCACGCATCTCCTCCATGGAGTTCGACGAGGCCAACAAGACCGTGAACGTATACCTGAAACCTTCAGAGGTATCGGTGGCTATCGGCAAGGGCGGCTGCAACATCAAGCTGGCCGGCATGCTGATAGATTACCAGATTGAGGCTTACCGCGAGGTGGACGAGGCCGAGGCTGCTGCAGAAGAAGAGGACGTATTGCTGGAGGACTTCAGCGACGAGATCGATCAGTGGATCATCGACGCTCTCAAGGCTATCGGTCTGGACACCGCCAAGAGCGTACTGGCACTCCCCGTAGAGGAAATCAGCCAGCGTGCAGACCTGGAAGACGAGACCGTAGAAGAGGTTCAGAGAATACTCCGTTCAGAATTTGAATAAAAAACCATACTATACAACGAGGGGATAACCAATGGCAAAAATCCGAGCAAGCAAGGTAGTTAAAGAGTTCAACATCGCCCTTTCCACTCTGGTGGAATTCCTCAAGAAGAAAGGGATAGAGATCGAGTCCAACCCGGGCGCGGTGCTCTCTGAAGATGCGTACGCATTGGTAGAGAAAGAGTTCGCCAAAGAACACCTGCTCAAAGAGCAGTCCCGCAAGGTGGCTATCTCGGTCAAGGAGATTACAGAAAGCGACAAGGCAAAGGCTCCGGCAGAAGAGCCGGAAGAGCTTATCATAAAGACCAACGTGCTTGACAGCAAGCCCGTGGTTCCCAAGCCCGCCCCCGCGCCCAAGCCGGTAAAGGAGAAGCCCGCTCCGGCACCCGCCCCCGAACCGGCGGCAGAAGAGCAGTCCTCTCCTGCAATCAAGGTGTTGGACAAGATAGACCTGGACGCTCAGAAGAAGCCCGCCAAGAAGGCGGAGCCCAAGCCTCAGCCAACTGAGCCAAAACCCGCTCCGGCTGCGGAGAAACCCGCTCCCGCCACTGAGGAAGAAGAGGCGCCCAAGGTTCCCGAGAAGCCCGTGATAGAGCACATCGAGACAAAGGTAGAGAAGCTCAAAGGCCCCGAAATCATTGGCAAGATTAACCTTGAAGAGACCAAGCCCGCTCCCCGCGACAAGCAGCGCGACAAGAACAAGAAGCGCGAGCGCATCCACAAGCAGACTGCAAAGGTCGATATCAGCCAGAGCGCAAACTACGGCAAGGACGACTCCCGCAGCCGCCGCAACAAGAAGAACCAGCGCGACAACATAAGCAAGTTTGTCCGCCCTGAGACTGACGAGGACGAGGTTCAGCGCCAGATCAAGGAGACCTACGCACGTCTCACAGAGAGCCGCAGCAAGACCAAGGGCAGCAAGCACCGCCGCGAGAAGCGAGAAATCTTCGAGCAGCGTCAGGAGGAGGCCATGCAGCAGGAGGCACTCACCAGCAACGTGCTCAAAGTCACCGAGTTCGTTACCGTTAACGAGCTGGCCATAATGATGAACAACACCCCCGTAACCAAGGTTATCGAGGCCTGCATGAACCTGGGACAGATGGTATCCATCAACCAGCGTCTGGAGGCCGACGCCCTGGTGCTTGTGGCAGAGGAGTTCGGATACAAGATCGAGTTCACCACTGCCGGAGAGCAGGAGGCACTGGAGCAGGAGGAAGACCGTCCGGAAGACCTGGTACCGAGGCCCCCGATCATCACAGTGATGGGTCACGTTGACCATGGTAAGACATCATTGCTGGACTACATTCGCAAGTCCAACGTGATTGCCGGTGAGGCGGGCGGTATCACCCAGCACATCGGTGCATACAACGTGAAGCTGCCCGACGGCCGCCACATCACCTTCCTGGATACCCCGGGTCACGAAGCCTTCACCGCAATGCGTGCCCGCGGTGCCAAGCTCACCGACATTGCCATAATCATTATCGCAGCCGATGACGCCGTGATGCCCCAGACAATCGAGGCTATCAACCACGCGCAGGCTGCAGGCGTGCCCATGGTGTTCGCAATCAACAAGATAGACAAGCCCGGCGCTAACGGGGAGAAGATCCGCGAGCAGCTGGCCAACATGAATATCCTTGTAGAGGATTGGGGCGGCAAATACCAGTGCCAGGAGATATCCGCAAAGAAGGGTATCAACGTGGACAAACTGCTGGACAAGGTGCTGCTCGAGGCCGACATGCTGGAACTCAAGGCTAACCCCAACAAGCGCGCCGTGGGCAGCGTGGTAGAGTCCTCCCTGGACAAGGGCCGCGGCTATCTGGCCACCGTGCTGGTACAGGCCGGAACACTCCATGTGGGCGATGTGGTGCTGGCAGGCTGCTACACCGGCCGTGTGAAGGCTATGTTCAACGAACGTGGCGCCAAGATAACCGAGGCTGGTCCTTCCACCCCTGTATCGGTGCTCGGTCTCAACGGAGCCCCCACCGCAGGTGACACCATCAACGTTCTGGAAGACGAGAAAGAGGCCAAGGAGATTGCCAACAAGCGCGAGCAGCTGCTCCGCATGCAGGGTCTGCGCGCTCAGCAGCACGTCACTCTGGAGGAGATCGGCCGCCGTATCGCCATCGGCAACTTCAAGGAGCTCAACATCATTGTCAAGGCCGATGTGGACGGTTCCATCGAAGCTCTGGCAGACTCCCTTATCAAGCTCTCCACAGAGGAGGTCAAGGTCAACGTTATCCACAAGGCTGTGGGTGCCATCTCGGAATCCGATGTATTGCTGGCAGTTGCGTCCAACGCCATCATCATCGGCTTCCAGGTGCGTCCTTCTTCCGACGCCCGCCGTCAGGCAGAGAAGGAAGGCATCGAGATCCGCCTCTACTCCGTCATTTACGACGCCATCAACGAGGTCAAGGACGGTATCGAGGGTATGCTTGCTCCGGAAGAGAAGGAAGAGGTTACCGCAACCGCAGAGGTACGCGAGACCTTCAAGATATCCAAGGTGGGCACCATCGCCGGCTGTATGGTCAAGGAGGGCAAGCTCACCCGCACCGCGAAGGTGCGCGTGATCCGCGACGGTATCGTGGTCTACACCGGCGTGCTCGGCTCCCTGAAGCGTTTCAAAGACGATGTGAAGGAGGTCGCTGCAGGTTACGACTGTGGTATGAACATAGAGAACTTCAACGACATCAAGGTGGGCGACGTGATAGAAGCCTACACCATTGTTCAGATCAAGAGGACCTTATAACAGGCGCTTGTAGCGGCGCATGTTGCGCTCCAGAGCGCTCTGCCATGGCTCGGTTTCGATGCCGAAGTCGTGCTTGATTTTGGAACAGTCAAGATAAGAATATGCCGGACGGGTGGCCTTCTGAGGGTACCCGTCCGATTTTATATCCACCACGCGGCAACTGTTGCCGGCGCAGTGCATAATGGCGGCGGCAAACACGCTCCAGCTGGTCTCTCCGCAGCCGGTGTAGTGATAAATCTCGCCGCGGCGATTCCCGATATTGTCGATTATTCTAACGATGGCGCCCGCCAGCGAGTCTGCGGCGGTGGGGCAGCCTATCTGGTCGCACACTACGTTAACCACGTCGCGCTGCGAGCCAAGGGTCGCCATGGTCTTCATGAAATTCTTCCCGAACGGGGAGTAGAGCCATGCGGTACGGACAATCACCCCTCGGCAGCCGCTCTTAATCATTGCCCGTTCCCCTTCAAGCTTGCTAGCGCCGTAAACGTTCAGCGGGGCGGGGGTGTCGCTCTCCCTGTAAGGGGTGCGGCGGTTGCCGTCAAACACATAGTCTGTAGAAATCTGGATTAGAGCTGCATCGGTCTTCAGAGCCGCCTCTGCAAGGGTTTTTACTCCGGTGGCGTTCACCGCGAAGCAGCGCTCGGCGTCATCTTCTGCCGCCTCTACGTTGGTGTAAGCGGCGCAGTTTACAATAGTGCCGATGCCGTTGGCGGCAATGAAACCCTCCACGGCGGCCGCGTTGCAGATGTCCAGCTCCGCATCGGTGGCTAAGACCCTCTTGCGACGCGCAAGCTTCTTCTGCAATTCTATTCCCAGCTGTCCGCCGGCCCCCGTTATCCAAATCCCTTTCATTGAAATATTATTTCTTCTACAAAAGTAATATTTTTATCTTTGTAAGTTACAAGGCATATTACGAATATGGATTACAATACATATAGAGAAAAGTTGATACTTCCCGAATACGGGAGGCATGTGCAGAAGATGATAGAGCATGTGAAGGGGATAGAAGACAAGCAGAAGCGCAACGAGCAGATACAGGCTGTGGTGAATGTAATGACGCTGCTCAACCCCTCGCTCCGTGAATATCCAGATTACAAGCGCAAGCTCTGGGACCATGTATACGTGATTGCGGGCTATGACATTGACATAGACTCGCCGTACGAGGCTCCGACACCCGCCAAGGCGGCCACCAAGCCGGACCCCATCCCCATTGACAAGACCCCCATCAAGGCGAGCTGCTACGGCCGCAACATAGAGAACATGATAGACCTCGTGGCCGGCATAGAAGACGAAACCGTGCGCAACGAGATGATACGCAACCTGGCCCGCTACATGCGCCAGCAGTACCTTATCTGGAACAAGGACAGCGTTGCAGACGAGACCATCCTCAAGGATATGGCTCAGCTCGCGCAGGGCAAGCTGGAGATCCCGGAGGGACTGGAGCTGGGCGCGGTGCACGGAGATTTCAACCGTCCGCGCGGCATCGATCCCCGTCAGGGCCAGTTTGGCAAGAAGAATAAGAAGAAGAAATACCGGAACAACAACTAGCGATGGCCACAACCAAGAAGAAGAAAAAGAAACAGGCGCGGCAGCCTTTCCTCACCTACGAGCGCAAGGTGGCCATCCGGATAATCCTGGGGCTGCTCCTGCTGGCCGTCACCGTGATGGTGACCGCATCGCTGGTATCGTATATCTTCACCTGGAAGGCAGACTACAGCATCCGCTCCAATCCCGACGCATGGCGCGAGTATGTAATCTCCAACAACGTGTGCGGCAAGGTCGGCTATCACATATCAGACTTCCTGATTGGCAGGCTGTTCGGTGTGGGTGCATACTGCATCCCGGTATTTTTGGCGGCGCTCACCGTGGGGTGCTTCCGCATCCGCAAGGTGCGCCTGCTGCGCTGCTTTGCCCTGTGTCTTTTCGGGGCGATAGTAATCTCCCTGATGGCCTCCTTCATAGCCGGTTTCTGGAACGACTTCGTACTCTCCACAGGCGCCGGCGGCTCCTACGGCTTCTTTGTGAACCAGTGGCTCAACGCCACCGTTGGCCGTCTGGGTGCGGGCCTGATCATCTCGCTGCTGTTCATACTGTGGCTCATGCTGTGCTCCGGCAAGGTGGCGCTGGCAATTGATAAGTTCATATACAACTCGTTCCACCGTCCGCCCAAGCCCGTAAAGGAGCCGGAGTTTGAACATGACGAAGTGCTTCTTGGTGAGCCTGAAGACGAGCCGCTGACTCTGGTAGATGAGCCCCTGCAGCCTGCAGAAGAGCCGGAAGATGAACCCGGCGGAGAAGGGGAGGATATCATTGACCTCGCGGCCGATGCCCCGGAGAGCGGCGTGAAGATCACCGTGGAGAAGGGTGGTTACGACCCTGAAGCAAACATGGGTGAGGATGACATAGAGCATCTGTACAACCCTCGCTTGGACCTCTCCAAATACGAATTTCCCTCAGTGTCCCTGCTGGACGATTATAAAGACAAGTGGTACGAGATCTCCATGGACGAGATGGAGCGCAACAAGAACCGCATTGTCCACACTCTGGCAAGCTACAAGATTCGCGTAGAGAGCATCTCCGCCAAGAAGGGTCCCACAGTGACCCTGTACAAGATACGTTTGGCAGAGGGTACCCGCATCGCCCAGGTGAAGCGTCTGGAAGAGGATATCGCTATGTCGCTGGCCGCCAAGGGCGTCCGCGTGCTGGTGCTGGAGGGTGCCATCGGCATAGAGGTGGCCAACGAGAAGCCCAGCGTGGTGCCTCTCAAGATGATTCTCAACTCGCCGCAGTATCGCGAAAAGAGCGCCAACATGGAACTCCCCGTGGCGCTAGGTATCACCGTTACCAACGAACCCTTCTTTCTGGATTTGGCCCGCATGCCGCACCTGCTGGTTGCCGGTGCCACCGGTATGGGTAAGTCGGTGGGTCTGAACGCCATAATCGCATCGCTGCTGTATGCTAAGCATCCTTCAGAGATGAAGTTTGTGATGGTAGATCCCAAGAAGGTGGAGCTGGACTTCTACCAGGCGCTGGAGAAGCATTTCCTGGCTGCGCTGCCCGATGCGGAAGAGGTGATTATCACCGATACCACAAAGGTGGTGCACACGCTCCGTTCCCTCTGCACGGAGATGGACGCCCGCTACGATCTGTTGCGTGACGCCGGTGTGCGCAAGATCACAGAATACAACGAGAAGTTCCTCAACCGCAAGCTCAACCCGCTCAAGGGGCACAAATACCTGCCGTATATCGTGGTGGTTATAGACGAGTTCGCAGATCTGCTGATGACTGCCGGCCGCGAGGTGGAGGAGCCCATCGCCCGTCTGGCGCAGAAAGCCCGCGCCGTGGGCATCCATCTGGTTATCGCCACACAGCGTCCTACCACAGATGTCATCACCGGCACAATCAAGGCCAACTTCAACTCCCGTATCGCCTTCAAGGTGAACAGCGGTGTGGACAGCAAGACCATCATAGACGCCTCCGGAGCGCAGCGCCTGATTGGACGCGGCGACATGCTGGTGCTCTATCCGGGCAGCGACCTGGTGCGCGTTCAGTGCGCCATGATAGACACCCCGGAGATAGAGCGCATCACCAGCTTCATAGGGCGACAGAGAGGCTACAGCCATGTATTCTGGCTGCCTGAATATGTAGATGAGAGTGCCGACGATCTGGGCGGCGGCGCGGCCAGCCTCACCAAGCGCGACGCGCTGTTTGAAGAGGCCGCCAAGATACTGGTGCAGACCCAGCAGGGTTCCACATCCATGCTGCAGCGCAAGCTCAACTTGGGCTACAACCGCGCCGGCAGGCTCATGGACCAGCTGGAAGCGGCGGGCATAGTGGGCCCCGCCAACGGCAGCAAGAGCCGCGATGTGCTCATCACAGATTTCGACTCTCTGGACCGGATAATTGAGGCCCTGGACCACCAGTAGCCTTTGGCACTCATTTTGCCTTTTATGGGTAAAGAACCTTACACTGACAGATTATGAAAAAGATATTCGCAATACTTTTAGCCCTGGCAGGCATCACCGCCGTATACGCACAGAACGAGGCGGAGACCCTGTGGGGTGAACTCAAGAAGCAGGGACAGGTTTCCATGGATTTCTCCCTGAAGGGCACCGACCCGGAAGGGGTGGTAGTCTCTTCAGAGACCGGCAAGGCCTATATGCAGGGTGACTGCTACCGCATAGAATGCGGCGACATGCTTATCTGCTGCGACGGTACCTCCATGTGGCTCTACAACCGCGACAGCGAGGAACTGGTGATTGACTGCGACGAGGCGCTCCCTTTCATGAAGGCCACCGACGTCAAGAAAGACCAGAAGGGCAACGTGAATGCCACCTATGTGGCAGACGACATCACCTTCAAGGTAAAGGTCTCCAACATCACCAATCCATCCGCCGCCTTCGCCCCGTCTTTCTTCGTGATAGACGTAAAATCCCTATCAGAGGATGTCATAGTGACAGACCTGAGAGACTGACGGGCTGCGAGCCGTCAAAAAAAGAATCCCGAGGCTTGACCCCGGGATTCTTTTTTATGCGTTCTCTATGAACGCCTTCATCTGAGGCACCTTGGCGCGGGCCGCCTCGAACAGCGCCCACTGGTTGCGTGTGCGCACCAGGTTGTGGTCGGCATACTTGATCTTGTAGTATGTGTCGCCGTTGATATAGTCTGTGAAGAAGCGCACTGCCTGCATGTAGGGGAACAGGCAAGCCGCGAACGGCAGGTTCTCTTTCTCCACGGGGGTGAGGAAGGTCGCGCCCTCCAGATAGCCCTTGGCAAACGCCTCAAAGATATCCATCTTGAAGTCTACCTTCTCCCATGCGGGGTCGTCCTCAGCCACGGTGTTGGCTGCGGTGCGCAAGAAGTCACCGAAGTCTGAGAATACAAAGCTGGGCATCAGGGTGTCCAGGTCAATCACGCAAAGGATGTTGCCGTCTTTGTCAAACATCATGTTGTTCACCTTGGTGTCGCAATGGCAGATGCGTTTGGGAAGGGTCCCTTCGCGGTACATCCGCTCTGCCTTGCACATCTCCTGCTCAAAGGGGAGCATCTTTGCCAGAATCTCCTTCACCTCGGGTTCCGCCATTCGGCCGGCGGCATCGGCCTCCACAGCCTCGTGCAGCTGGCGGGCGCGCAGCTCCATGTTGTGGAAGTCGGGGATGGTCTCGCCCAGGGTGTCCGGGATATCGGCCAGCATCGCCTCAAAGTTGCCGAACGCCTTGCCTGCGAAGTATGAATACTTGGGGTCTACCGTCTCGTAGGTGAAGGCATCCTTGATAAACACGCTCACGCGCCAGTATGCCTGACCGTCAAACCAGTAGGTCTTGCCAGTCTCCTTGCAGGGGAGGAAGGTGAGCACCTTGCGGTCAATGTCGGGGTCGCCGGCAAGTTTGCGGCGGATATGGGCGGTGGCGCAGTCTATGTTGTGCTGCAGCAGGTCCACATCCTTGAAAATGGAGTTGTTGATTTTCTGGAGAACGTAGTTGTCGGGTCCGTCGGTCTTTACCAGCAGCGTGTCGTTGATAAGTCCGTTGCCCAGAGGCTTGATTTCTGTGATGTTGCCCTTGATGGCAAAGTGTTTGACAATATCTTTCATATCTGATAATAATTATTGTTCTGCTGCAAAGACGTCGCGGACAGAGGGCCAGGCGCTCTTCAGAAGCCTTTTCAGGCGCCAGGGACCGCACCAGGCGGCCTTCACAATGTCCTCTTCTGTCTGGACCTTCACCGATTCTTCCTTCTCCAGGGTCATGGCAAACCAGTGCGACTCTTTAAGTACAAAGTTACTCTTGTTGTGGTAGGTGTGATAGGTGGTGCATATCGGGGCGCCGAGCTTCAGGGAAACCAGGCCCGTCTCTTCCTGTACCTCGCGCAGGGCGCACTGCTCCAGGGTTTCGCCCGCCTCCTGATGTCCCTTGGGCATGTCCCACGCCCTGCGGCGCCAGAAAAGGAGCGCGCGTCCACGGCGGTTGCGGATAAGTCCGCCGGCAGCGACCTCCACCTTCAGGGCGGAAATCAGCTGCGCAAACGCGGCGTCGGGGTCGCCCGCCTCAACCACCAGCGAATCGATGTCGTCCGCCTTCTCAAACCAGAAGGGGAGCTGACTCAGGTCGTCTGAAGGCTGCGCCGCATAGTACACAATATCGGAACTGAGGTCTTCCCATGTCCCGGCCGGTACCACGCAAATGCTTCTGTCCCCGAAATATACTTTGTACATAATTACACAAATTTAACTAAAATCACTAAATTTGAGAGATTTTAACAGAAGAAAGTTATGATTAGTACAGAAAAGCAGGTTGCCAAATATCTGCTGGAGATAGGGGCCGTGCAGTTGCGTCCGGAAGAGCCGTTCACCTGGGCTTCCGGCTGGAAGTCGCCCATCTATTGCGACAATCGCAAGATTCTCTCCTATCCCGAAATCCGCTCTAAAGTCTGCGATTATGTGGTGCAGACCATAAACGAACATTTCAAGAACGTGGATGTGATTGCCGGTGTGGCCACCGGAGCTATCGCCATGGGCGCCCTTGTGGCCGACCGCATGGGCAAGCCGTTCATATATATCCGCCCCAAGCCCAAGGACCATGGTCTGGAGAACCAGATAGAGGGCGTTTTCAACCGCGGCGACCGCGTGATTGTGATTGAGGACCTCATCTCCACCGGCACCAGCAGTCTCAGCAGTGCAACCGCCCTGACTGCGGCGGGCTGTATTGTAGACGGCATGGTGGCAATCTTCTCTTACAACTTCCCCGGCGCAAGGCGTGCGTTTGAATACAACACCAGTCTGGAACTCTATACCCTATCTAACTACGACGCTTTGATAGAGACCGCCGTAGAGAAAAAGATGATATCCGAGAAAGATTTGGAGACGCTGCGCGACTGGCGCTTCCATCCTGATACCTGGGGAGTATAGCCATGTCGGAGACTCACATAAGCGGCAAGCAGGTGCTGATTGACAGGCAGCCGGCGGTGCTTTACAGTGCCCTGAGCGACTTGAGCGCCCTGGTAGAGAAGATTCCTGCGGACAAACGCACCGCCATCACCGCCACTGCGGATACAATCTCCGCCAGCGTGCAGGGGTTCAACCTGGGGATGCGGGTGGCTGAGCGCAACCCCTTCAGCCGGGTAACCTTCTGCCAGATGGACGGCACCCCGATAGATTTCCGTATACAGGCCTGCTTCGATACCGTAGACGTTCCGGATAAACCCGATGCGGACTGCATGACCCGCTTCCATCTGGAACTTGACGCACAGCTGAACGGAATGCTGAAGATTATGCTGGGCAACAAGCTCCAGGGGCTACTGGATAACCTTACCGACACCATTGCGGCGGCGGCAGAGGGACGCACCCCTGACATGACCATGAGCAGTTTTATCTAGGCCCATGGCGGTCTTTCCAAAAGAATTCACAGAGAGCACCCGCGCCATATTCGGCGGCGCGGCGCAGACGGTTCTGGATGCACTTGCCTCAGGTGAGAGCGTGACAGCCGTGCGCGCCAACCCCGCCAAGATAAGTGCCGCCGATTTGCACGGCCGCTTCGAGGCGGAGGGGGAGGCTATCCCCTGGTGCCGCGATGCCTTCTGGCTGGATTCCCGCCCCCTTTTTTCACTCGACCCGCTGCTTCACGCCGGAGCTTATTACGTGCAGGACCCCTCCGCGATGTTCGTGGGGAGCCTGGCCGGCCGGTTGATTGAGGCAGAGAGCAAACCCCTGAGGATACTTGACCTGTGCGCTGCCCCCGGCGGCAAGTCCACCGCCATCGCTGCCGCCCTGCGGGAGAAGGACCTGCTGGTGGCCAACGAGGTGATTGGCAGCCGCGCCACAATCCTGGCTGAGAACATGGTGAAGTGGGGGAGTGCACAAACTGTGGTTACCAACAACGACCCCAAGGACTTCAGCCGCACCCCAGGCTGGTTTGATATACTGGTGGCCGATGTCCCCTGCAGCGGCGAGGGAATGTTCCGCAAGGAGCCCAAGGCGGTGGAAGAGTGGTCGCCGGAGAATGTGAACCTGTGCGCCGCCCGCCAGAGACGCATAATTGCCGACGCCTGGGACTCCCTCAGGCAAGGCGGCTGCCTGATATATTCCACCTGCACCTTCAACCGCTTTGAGAATGACGATAACGCTCAGTGGATATGCGCACAGCTGGGCGCTGAAACAGTCGATATCGACATAAACGACGCTCCCGGCGCAATAAAGACCGCCGCCGGCGTGCAGTTCGCTCCCGGACTGGTGCGCGGAGAGGGGCAGTACGTGGCGCTTCTCAGAAAGACGGCCCCCGCGCCCAGGCAATCATTATTCAAGCCTTCCCGTTCGTTCAAAAAGGCCGCCAGCGAATGCCTGAAAGAGGGTATGGACTGCTGGTATGCCGATACCTCGGCCGGCACTCTAATCAAAGGTTATCCGCACTCACAGGCCGCCGATATCCGCTTCCTGGAAGAGAAGCTGCGCGTACTGCGCAGCGGCGTGGCGGTGGCGCTGGTAAAGGGGCGAGACCTGGTGCCGCAGGCCGATCTGGCCCTGAGCACGGCCTTCAGGCGCGAATGCATGCCGGCGGTGGAGCTCACAACAGAGCAGGCGCTCGACTTCCTCCGCACAAAGCCCCTGCAACTTCCAGACGCCCCCAAGGGGTTCGTGACGGTACAATACGAACAACTGCCGATAGGTTTCGTTAAAAACATCGGCAGTCGTGCAAACAATCTTTTCCCCCAGGCGTGGCGCCTAAGAATGTAGCATTAGGATAGATTCGCGTATTTTCTTATCTTTATGCATAATTAATCCAATCTAGTTATGCAAAGAAGAGACTTTATCCGTTTTTCGGCGCTAGGTGCAGCAGCTGCAGCACTGCCACTGGGCGCATACGGCGCAGAGCCGGCCAAAAGCAAGAAAACATCCAAGAATGCCAAGGTACAACTGGGTTTCATAGGCCTGGGGCAGCAGGGAATGTATCTGCTGAGCAGTTTCATTTCTATGGACGATGTCCGTGTACTTGCCGGGTGTGATGTCTATGATGTCAAGCGCGACCGCTTTGTCCGCCGGGTAAAGGAGAAATATGGAGCAAAGGCCAAAGTTGATGTTTATGAAGACTATCAGGACCTGCTCTCGCGGCCCGACATCGATGCCGTGGTGATTGCGGTGCCTGACCATCAGCACGCCATTATTGCCATCGCAGCCTGCAAGGCGGGCAAGGATGTATATCTCGAGAAGCCGGCCACTCTCACCATTTATGAGGGCCAGCAGTTGCAGAAAGCCGTGCGCAAACACTGCAGGATACTCCAGGTGGGAAGCCAGCAGCGTTCCAGTATGGAATTCATCACTGCGGCAAATATGGCCCGCGAGGGTATGCTGGGCAAGATTCAGAAAGTGAAAGTGTATGTCGGCCGCAACGATGTCAACACCGCGACCGGTGCGCCTATGCCCTGCAAGCTGCCGCATATGGAGGTTCCCGCAGGCCTGAACTGGGACAAGTGGCTCGGCCCTCTGCCGGAGTCGGTTTATTATCATTCCGACCTTGATCCCGTGATCACTCCAGAGCAGGACGAGCAGCTCTGGGGCGCCTGGCGCTGGTACAAGCCCAGCGGCGGCGGCCTAATGACCGACTGGGGTGCACATATGTTTGACATTGCACAGTGGATGCTGGGCAAAGACGGCAGCGGTCCCGTTGAGGTAATCCCTCCCGGATACAGCTACTATGACCACCTCACTTACAAATACGACAACGGTGTGATTGTGTCGGAAGAGCCGTACAACGAGCGTCACAGCCAGGGCGTTATGATTTACGGCGAGGAAGGATGGATCAAGGTTTCACGCGGCAGCTATGAGGCTTCCGACCCTAAATTCAATATGAAAGAGTCTTTGGGTGAGGAGGACATCCCTTACGAGGCCCGCGGCGGTCATCACCGCAACTTCATCAATTCCGTGCTGAGCCGCATCGACCCCAATGTCCCCATCGAGGTGGGTCACTCTTCGTGCACTGTCTGCAATCTGGGCAATATCGCTATGGAGCTGAACCGGCCCGTACAGTGGAACCCCATCGTGCAGAAATTCATGCACGATGAAGAAGCCACCAAGCTGATGCACTACCAGTACCGCCCCGGCTACGAGCATCTGCTGGACGTATAGCCGGCGGCCGGGCTTCAGGCCTCGAAAACTTCCCGTATAGAAGGCCAGGCACGAGACCGACCTTGCCCGCTGAATAATGATTATTATTGGTTATATGTCGTCTTGAAATAGTGGAAGAAGTTGTAGGGATCCAGGACCTCTATGTCCAAATCGGGACGAAGGGTACGGAGCTGGTTCACTGCGTTGATGATTTTGCCGGGGCCCACCCATATTACGCGGAACATGTAGTATCGGGGGGTCGGGTCAGAGGTTTTGGATATCACCTTGGAAACTCCAGCAGCAAGATTTTCCGGCTGACTGCCCATCCCGCAGACGGAATTGTTGAGGTTAAAGACAGGCATAGTATTGTTCCATACATGATTGACCAGCCCTGTGCCGCCTCCGTGATAATTCATCACAATAGTTGCCATACCGTCCGGCGAGAACTCCATAAAGGCGTTTTTTACGGCCTCGGAGGGCTGACTCTGGTCCAGCACCATTGGGGAGATGCTTATGTCGCACATGACGTAGTACTTCTTGTTGTGCTCCACAAAAAGTGGCAGGTATTGCTCTTGGATGCGGTTGGGGTTTATGTAGCCGGCACAGCTGGCATCGGCGCCGAACCAGTCGGCGTCGGTCTTGGTAGACCATATATACTGCATTATGTCGGGCAACTTGTCTATCAGGTTGGGGTTTATGCCCCAGATTACAGGGATAGAGCCACGGTTGTCATCGTTCCAGATGCCGTTGAGCATATACTCCCACAGCGGGCCGGCCCCGTCGTAGTCGGCCAGCTGGAACAGCAGATAGGTTTTTCCATCCTGAGGCTGACCCAATTGCGGCCGTCCCTGCTTCATTGGTTTGAAAGGCGCATTGCTGTGGAATGACATATTGTAAACCTCGCCTGGGCCGGTGTCCATATAAACATTGTATGGAGATGCTATCCAGACTGATTCCCACTCTGTGGCAACCTGGCCGTGCGCGCCGCCCAGCCCATCTATTTCGGAGTATTTTTTCTTGCTGAAAAAGCCGTTCAGGCAGGTCATATGCTGCCCTGCCGTCTGCCTCAGGTAAGACTCCAGAATACGTATGTAGGTGGCCTTGTCCGTGCCCAGCGGCTGTGACGCATCGTCGCGTGGCGCTTCGTCTTCCCAAGGGGACAGGTCAAATACAAAGCCACGCTCTTTGACCGCAAAATCGCGGCAGTAGGTGTATTCCAGATTGCCCACGGGGCGGTTGTAGCGGGAATCCTCGTAAAGGAAAGACTGTGTGGTGCTGCAGAGTCCCTTGTCCAGATAATTATCTATGGCCCAGCGGTAGGCGTCGTTTTTGGCGCTCCCGCTAAGGCTGCCGTCAAATTGGCTGCGGAAGTCGTGCAGGATGGCCAGGCCATACTCGGCGGCGTATTTTTCTGCCTGCTCGGGAGAGAACACTATGCCATCCTCGACGCCTGCCATTGTGGTGGCGACATTGATGGTTGCCGGCACGTCCGGGTCATAGATGATGACTCCCTTGATCACGTTTTTGCCCAGGCGCAACAGCTCCCCGAAACTCTCGAGCTTGACCTGCTGCCTGCCTTCCAGCCAGCCTCCCGGCTTGGAAAACATCTCTATCCACTGGCTTGTCTTGTTTGTATTGGCTCCGTAGAGGTACATCACTGGCCCCTGGCGGTTGAGAATGCCCTGCAGGGTGGAGGCCGCCACGCACTCATCGTAACAGCCAGGAGTGAGGGAGTTGGATAGGGCGTATGTGTATATGGTATTTTCTGCCAGCGGTATAACGCTGGTTTCAACATCCTGCTCCGGCTCGGGGTCGGGCGTCATCTTGATCTTGTCGCACTGAACCGACAAGAGTATGAGTGCAGAAAGCAGAAACATTCTAGAAATCTTCATAGAAACGTATATTATCTATTTTTAGTGTAGCGTCGCTGTTGAGCCGTGTGTGATAGAGCCGGAAATAATTGACCGCAGTCAGGTCGATGTTCCCGCCTGTTTTGCGCGCACCGGCCATGGAAAGCCTGATGTTGTTCCAGCCGGGCCTGAGCTTGAGGTCATCGGCCAGGAAGGTCCAGTGCAGCTCGCCTACGTCGGCCTTGCCGCCGCTGGTAATCTCTATCTGGGCATCGCCCAGCCCCCAGCCGAATGCGTTCAGGTCGGCAACGTACAGGTCAAAGGCCAGCACGCCGTCCTCCAGGCTTACCTGGGTATCTACCGGTGTGCTCAGGGCCTTTTCAAAGAATAGCAGGGCGTTCTTCGGCACGGTGGTGCTCAGGCAGGCATTCCCCTGGGTCTTGTCGGAGGTGTCCACAGCCAGCGTTCCCTGACTCTTCCAGCCGTCAAGGCTTTCGCATTCGTCAAAGAAAACGCCGGGGCGGGAAGTATCATCTACAAATTCTCCGATATTGATTTTTACGGTCGGGGCATAATTGTAGAGGGCGCCGGAATAAGAAGAACGGGCTCCCAGCCTGAAATAATACTCCTTGTTCTCTTTAAAATAACTGCTGTTGTCGGCCACGTCTATGCCAATCTTGAATCCCCTTGTGGGGAGCACGCCGCTGTTAACGGTTTTGATTTTCGAAACAGAGTTGACAGTGCTGCCGACGCTGGCCTGGTCGCTGGCGAACAGGGCTATCTCTGCCACCGCATCGAGCGTGGTGGGCTCCAGGTTGAAGGTGGCCAGAACGGTGTTGGCCTCTTTGGTAATTGAAACATTCCGGAAGCGGATGTAGGGCGTCACATAGAAATCCAACTGTGTCTGGCCGGAAATATATATCTGCTGCGCATCCACGGGCAAGAAATTGCGCTTGTCCGGCTGTATGGTGTAAGTGCCTTCGTAAAGCCTGGTGTTGCGGTAGCTGCCGTCGTTTTTGACCACAAGATATGTGGGGGTAGGGTCGGTGTAGCCGTGCTCGATGAGCTTTAAGGTGGTTCCGCTCACAATGTCGCCGGGCACAGGCTCTCCGGTAGATACGTCTATTATGCTCCCATAGAGGGTGGCATCGGGTTCCTGGTAGGTGTCAAGCTGGAACAGGGAGCAGGATGCGAGGGCTGGCAGCGCTAGCGCCGCTGACGCAAAGATATTTACGATAGTGTGTCTCATAGCTTTTACCATTGGGGGTTCTGGATGCAGCCGTTGCTGGCGGTTCCCGGGATGGCGAGGTAGTAGTTCTTGTTCTCCCAGGTATGCGGAACTTCTTTGAGCACGACCTTGCGCACAAAAATGTATTTTGGAGGGCTCACCCGCAAATCGAGCAGCGGGTCCAGGGCTTTGCGGCTGCCGGAGGCAAAGACTTTCTGGAATTCCCTGCGTCGTATCAGCGTCCAGAAACGGTCGTTTTCGAAAGCGAGTTCGACTCTGCGCTCGCGCTGGATGTTGTCGCTGGTCAACTCTATGTCGGTGGTGTGTCCGGCCCTGCGCCTGGTGGCGTTCAGGCAGCGCCGGGCCAGGGCAGGATCGCCTTCTCCGCTCTCGAACACGGCTTCGGCGTAGCTCAGCAATACCTCGGCATATCGCATAATCGGGTAGGAGTTGGTGTTCTTGCCCAGCTCGTTTTCTTTGAGCTCCTTTGTAGAAAGAAACTTCTTATAGCAGAAGCCGGTGCGTGTCATCACAAAGTGCTGGCTCTGGTCAAAGCCCGAATAGTCGTCGCTGGAGGCGGCGCCATACTGGTAGTAGGTCTTGTCGCCTACGGTAATGGAGGTGTTGCTGCTGCCTTCGTAGGTGGCGGAGCCATTGCGTGCCACATAACCCGCCTGGATGGTGATGGTCTTGTCGCGGAAAGTCGTTCCCGGCAGTATGCAGGTGGCCCACAGCCGGGCATCCTTCCCTTCGAAAATCTGGCTCGGCGTGTCAAAGTGCAGATAGTCGTGGCCGGCTTTGAAACCGTCGTAGTCGCTCACATTGCCGTCGCTGCGGGTTATGATGGTCCCGTCGCGGCCCGGATAGGCGTAGTATTCGTAGGCGTCCACAAGATCCAGGACAGGGTTCATACGCCCGGAGTGGGGCGCGCTCAGGCGGGTCTGATTGCTGTTGCACCAGAACTCATAGCTGTGGCAGGCCACAACCTCGGCATCTCCGTAGGAGTATATGAACATATTCTCCTGCGGGGCGACGGAAGGGTCGCTGAAAAGCGTAATCAGGTTTTTCTGCGCGTCTTGCGGCGATTCCGGAGCCGGCTTGTACAGGCCAAAGAGACCACTGCTGATAACTTCTTCGCAAGCTTTGATGCACTGCAAGTAGTAGCCGTTGGCATCGGAAGGACTCATATGTATCAGCCCGAGTTCCACGGCTTCGCCCTCCAGCCCGTCCTTAGCCCCGTATTTGGCTATCGAGGCGGCAAACAAGGCGGCGCGGGCCTTCATTGCCAGGGCCAGATATTTTGTGGCGCGGCGTGCATCGGCTCCGGTGCGTATCTGCGGCAGGCTGGCAGCGGCCAGGTCAAACTCTTCCATAATAAAGTCCCAGGTCTCTTTCTCCGTGCTGCGGGGAACCTTGAGCTGCTCCGCATCGGGAGTGTATTCCTGGAACTCCCTTATAATTGGCACGCCGCCATAGCGCTTGGCCAGGGCAAAATAGCCGAAGGCGCGCAAAAAATGGGCTTCTGCTTCTATCTGCGTGCGTTGCTCGTCGCCTAGGCCGTTGATATTCTCTGCCTGCTGGAGCAGATAATTCACATCGCGAAGGAAACCGTAGTCCCACCAGTGGGAAACGTCTATGTTGTTGCCCTGGGAGTTTATGGCATTGTCGGTGAACTGGTCCTGATAGAAGCCGACAGTGTTTGCCGTGCCCTTGTGGAAGGCTGTACCCGAGAAGCCGAACTCTTCGAACGGGGCCTGCCAGTAGAGATTGGCCATCCAGGAGCGGACCCCCTCTTCGCTGGAGAGTATCCTGGAAGAACTTATTCTGTCGGTCGGCTCCAGGTCCCAGGCATTCTTGCAGGAGGCGAGGGCGGCCGAGGCGAGCAGCAGGGCAATGATGATAATATGATAGCGTCTCATGTCTGTCAGAAAGTTAAGTTCAGATTGATGGTGTAGCTGCGGTTCAGGGGATATACCCAGCCGGCGCTGTCGCTGCCTTCCGACCGCTCCGGGTCAAAGGCTTTCACAAAAGAGTCGCATATTGTGAGCAGGTTGTAGCCGCTCAGGCTCACGCGGGCGTTGCTCAGGCCCACGCGCGACACCAGCTGTTTGGGAAGGGTGTAGCCCAGTTCAACCGACTTGAGGCGCACGAAGGAGGCGTCGCGCCGCCAGCGGTCGCTCACATTGTACATCGCACCTCCGTTGTTGCTGCGGTCGCGTATGGCAGGCCAGGTCCCGGGCACCCATCCGCTATTTGGATCGCTGTTGTCTGCCAGACGCCATCGGTCAAAGAAATAGGCTGGGGTGTTGGCATCGCCCCAGAGAGGCTGGGCATAATAGTATGTATAGCGGACGGTGTAGAGCGCGGCGCCCTGGAAGTGCAGCGAAAGGTCAAAGTCCCTCCAGCGGGAGGCCAGCGACGCACCGTAGTAAATCTTGGGTGTGCCGTTGGTGGTCTGCGGGGTCATGTCATATTCATTGATTATGCCGTCTTCGTTCACGTCCACATACTTGAAGTCGCCGGGGAGTTCGCCGGCATTGCCGTATTGGCCGTCCTGGACGGCCCAGGCCTGGATATCTTCTTCGCTTTGGAACTGTCCGGCGTACTGGTACATCCAGACTATGTCGGTGGCGCGGCCCTCGCTGCCGTTTCGGTAGCGGTTATAGCTGCTGGTGTAGGGCGCGTGCTCCCGATATACCCACATCGAGCGGGCAAAATTGACATTGGCAGAGGCGGTGAGCCGCCAGTCGGAGCTGATTTTCTTGTCAAATGTGGTGGAGAGTTCTATGCCTTGCACGCGGTCTGTGTCCAGGTTTTCCTGAGGCAGGTCCGCCCCGAAGGTGTTCGGAAGCGTATTGGTACGGGTGGCCAGCAGGCCGCGGCGGTTGCGCAGGTAATACTCGGCCGTCAGGCTCAGGGCGTTGTCCAGAAAGCCCAGGTCCAGGCCAAAGTTGAACATCCGTGACTTGTACCAGGTCAGGTTGGGGTTGGTCACGCCGGGGGCCTTGCTTCCGAAGGTCCAGCTTCCGGTGTCGGAAAACACAAAGCCGCCTTCGTTTAGGGAGAATCCGCCTATGTACTGGAAGGCATTGCCGGCATCCTGCCCAAGTTCACCGTAGGAAAAGCGCAGTTTGCAGTTGGAAACAAAGGGAATTGACTGCCTGAAGAAATCCTCTTCACTGGCCCGCCATCCTATGGAATACACCGGGAAAAATGCCCAGCGGTGAGAAGGATGGTAACGGTAGGACCCGTCGTAGCGTGCGGCGAACTCAAACATGTACTTGCCTTTGTAGTCGTAGGTCAGGCGGCCCAGCAGGGACTTGAACATTGTCTCGGATTCGCTGCCGCCGGTCGCCTGGCCGTCTGTGTCGCCATATTGTATAATGTCCATGGTATAGAACGAATACTTTCGGCTCAGGCCGGCATTCTTGTTAAAGCTGCTGCCCTGTTCCCACACAAGCGTAGCTCCGGCATGGTGGTGCTCGGCAAATGTGTCGTGCCAGCTCAGCTGGGCCTGGAAACGCAGTGCATAATTGTTTATCCAGGCCTCGTTCAGTTCCGAAGTACCACTGTTCCAGGTGTGGGTGTAAATATCGTTCTCGCTGTCATAATTGTAGAGGTTGTAGCTCAGCCCCATATTCTTTGACACAGTGGTGTAGTTGTCGTAAGCGGCCACACCCTTCAGCTGCAGGTTTTTCACCCAGGGGCAGTTCCAGATGAGCGAGCCCTTGACCTTGTAGCTGCGGATGCGGTGCTTCACATAGCCCGAATAGTCAGTGTCGGAGGCGGCGAGGGGGTTGATGACCTGGCCGTCATAGACATAGGCATAATAGTCGGGATTTCCGTTGGCATAGGGCTGGTGTATGGGTGCCTCGCCAATTGCACCGCGCATCAGGTTGGTCAGGGATGTGGACGGGGCGTCGTTGTGCTCTATGATGCCGCTGAAATCCACCTCGGCGGATATGTCCCTGCTGACTTTTGCAGAGGTGTTGGCGCGGAAGGAGTACTTCTCGTAGTTGATTGTGTTCAAGCGCAGTATGCCCGGCTCGTTGTTGTAGCCGAGGGAAGCGTAGAACTTGATAATGTCGTTGCCGCCGCTGGCAGAGATGTTGTGATACTGGTCGATGGTAAAGTCCTTCATCATGGTCGAGTACCAGTCCACGCTCTCGTAGCCGGGCGCTCCTATGCGGTAGTTTTCGAGCTGCTCCGCGGTGTATGGGAGCGGCTGGCCGCCATTGGCCGCCTGGTCGTTGAGAATGCTGGCATACTGATAGGCATTCATCATCGTGGGCATCTCGGAAGGATGGCTCAGGGTGATGGAGCCGTTGTAGCTCAGGCGCATCTTGCCGGCCTGGCCGCGCTTGGTGGTGACCAGTATCACGCCGTTGCTGGCATTCATGCCGTAGATGGCAGCCGAGCCGTCCTTGAGCACGGAAATGCTCTCAATGTCTTCCGGGTCAAGCTTTTGGAATTCTGTGGTAGAAGATACTGCCGTACCGTCTATTATCACAAGCGGGGTGCCGAAGCCGCGCACATTGATGCTTGAGGCATAAGAGCCGGGAGCGCCGCTGGTCTGACGTATCTGCAGGCCGGGTATCTTGCCCTGAACCCTCTGGGCCAGCGAAGTGTGGGTGGTGGTGAGAGCCTCTTCGCCCTTGAGAGTGCTCACGGAGGTGGTCAGTTTGCCGCGCATCTGTGTGCCATAGCCCACAACCACGGCTTCTTCCAGGCTCTGCAGGTCGTCCTGAAGGGTAAACACACTCCCGGTAATGGCCTTCGAGGCAGGGATACGTAGGGTCTTGAAACCCAGGCAGACCACTTCGTACTCGCCGCCTTCGCTCTGTGGCAGGGAGAACTTCCCGTCGAGTCCGGTCACAGCCACCTCGCTCTTGCGATTAAGGTTCATTATGGCTGCGCCGATGACCGGCGCTCCGGAAGCATCTACGATGGTACCGGAAAAGCCCCGGGCGCTCTGCCGCGGATCTTCCTGCCGCCCTTGCTGAGGCTTGTCTTTGGTGAGTATGATGCTGCCGGCGTTGATCTTGCAGCTGATCGACAGCGGTTTGAAGAGCCGGTCAACCACCTTTTGAATATCCTCTCCATCGGCGTGCAGGCTGACCTTGGCGCTTTCGTCAAGGGTGCCGCTGGAGTAGAAAAAGTGGTAGCCGGTTTCGCGCTGGATAGTCTCCATCACTTCCAGTAGAGGCCGCTTGTCGACGTGGATTGTCACAGTGCGCTGCTGAGCTCCCGCCTGAAAGGTCGCGGCCAGCAGGAACATTAGCACGGAGAGTATGGTTGCAGCATTCTTCATATCAATAGACCTCCATTATTTTGCGGCCGCTGCCGTCATTATTTTCCAGAGTCTTGAAGCGTATCCCGTCGGCAAGTTCAAAGTCCCGGAGTATAGTCTGCAGGCTCTCGTCGCCCAGATTGCCGGTATAGCGCTTGCCTGCCAGGGCCTTGTTCTTGATTGTGAAGTTCACACAAAAACGATTGCCTATCTGCCGCAAGGCCTCTTCCAGAGGAGTGTCGCGGAAGGCAAATCCGCCTTCTTTCCAGGCCAGGGTTCCGCTGATGTCAGCCGGAGCAATTTCCACAGCCCTTGTCTCCGGCGCAAGTGTAGCGCACTGTCCCGGCCTTAAGGCTGCGGTTTTGCTCTCGCCGGCAGCATCTCTCCAGAGCAAATTGATCCCGCCTTCTTCTAGCCATGTCCTCGTTTTGCGGCCCGGCAGGTTGTAGGCGTCCACATTGAATCGGGTGCCGGTCACTTGTATGTCTATTTCGTGGGTATGTACAATAAACGGATGTTGCTTGTCGTGCGCAATGTCGAAGAAAGCTTCGCCGTCCAGCTCTACTTCACGCTTGCTTTTGCCAAAGCTGCCCGGATAGGAGAGTGTGCTGTTGGCATTCAGCTGCACGGTGCTTCCGTCAGGCAGAGTGATGTTGGAAATCATACCTGTGACGGTGCGTAGTTGCACCATTGCCGGTTCGCTTTCCCTCTGGCCGGACAGCCTGTGCAAGAGCATTCCGGCGGCCAATACTACAGGGATAAGCAGGGCTGCAGCCACGTTGCGCGCAAGCATCAGTGTTTTTTTGTTCCAGCCTGCGGCAATCCTGGACTGAGTCTTTTTCAGGGCAGCCTCTGCGTCGAAGCGCTTTGGGGCCCCGGCAGTGTCGGCGGCAAAGCAGATGTTGTAAATCTCCTGGGCGTGCAGCCTGTTTTCCTCGGCCTCACGCAGCCAGGCGGCCAGGGTGTCTATCTCTTCTGCAGATAGTTCTCCGTTGTGCCATCGGACAAGCATCGTGTCGTAATCGCGAGTCATCGAATCCTATTTTTGTTTTATTATTTAGACATTTAATGGGGAAAAATTCCCCGAAAATTGTCATTTTTGTATAGACTGATTATTTATGGAAACATCCGACCGGGAAGCATTATTGCTCAAAAGGCTCCGCAAGGGCAGCAGGGACGCATTCGAGACCCTGTTCCGCTTGTACTATGCCCCTTTGTGCGTGCACGCTTCCCACTATGTCGGAGACCAGGATGCAGAAAACATCGTGCAGGACCTGATGGCGCATCTGTGGGAAAACCGTCGCCGCCTGGAGATCAGCACTTCGCTTCGTGCATATCTATACAAGGCAGTGCGCAACCGTGCGCTCACGCTGCTGGCCCGCAGCAAGACTGCCGGCAAGGTGCTGGACAACATAGGCCGCTCCATGGATTTTTATTTCCTGCCACCGTCCTGCCCGTTTGACGAGCTTATGTCAATGTTTGAAAAGGCAATGAGTAAACTGCCCGAAGAAGTGCGCGAAGCCTTCTTGCAAAGCCGATTCGAAGGCAAGACCTATAAAGAAATAGCCGCAGAAGCCAATGTGAGCGTCAAGATTATCGACCACCGCATCCAGAAGGCCGTGACCCACCTGCGGCGCCAGATGGCCTTCCTGCTTCCCAATCCGGCCTGACGAATTTATCTGCCAAGGCGAATCAGGGCTTCCAGAAAATAATAATCGGCATAGCTGAGCGGGACATCCACTTCTCCGCCGCCAGGCAGGTTGCCCACGCTGTGACGCAGCAGAAAGTTGCCGTTGCCCTCTGTGGCAAAGTATTCTTCAGAAGCAAGGGTGCGTACCTGGTGCAGTGCCATCCTGTGGCATCTGCGGGCCAGTTTGCTGTCTGCAGTCAGACCCGAAAGTTCTGCAAAGGCAGAGGCCATTATCGCGCCGGCAGAGGCGTCGCGATACGTCTCGGGAATCGCCGGGTCGTCAAAGTCCCAGTATGGGACGCCGTCTTTGGGCAGGCGTTTCAGCAGCATCTCTGCGATGTTTTCTGCCCGGGTCAGAAACGCTGTCTGCCCAGTCTCCCTATACATCATTGTGTAGCCGTAAAGCGCCCAGGCTTGCCCCCGGGCCCAGGCGGAGTCGTCGCTGTAGCCCTGGCGGGTGCACTTGAAGTCCACATCACCGCTCTGAGGGTCATAGGCCACCACGTGCCAGGTGGTGTAGTCATTCCTGAAATGATTTTTCATTGTGGTATTCGCGTGGCACACAGCAATATCTTTCAACGAGTCGGCACCAAAAAGCTTTGCTGCAGTAGTCAGAAGTTCCAGATTCATCATATTGTCTATAATGACCGTGAATTTTGACTCCCTGAACTCGCCCCAGCTCAGGGTGCAGCCCACCTGCGGGTTAAACCTTGCCGCAAGATTTTCGGCACCGGCCTTTATTGCAGGCAGGAAGCAACTGTCGCGGGTTATTCTCCAGGCATTGCCAAAGCTGCAGCCAATCATAAAGCCTATGTCGTGGCCCACATTGTACTGCGGCAGAGAGGTGAGTTCCAGCGTGCGCCGGCTGGCAATCTCCAGCAGTTTTTCATTTCCGGTGTACTCATACGCCTGCCAGGCTGTGCCGGCAAAAAAGCCGCTGGTCCAAGCCCTTATGCCGGCGTCCTTCACCTGCTCGTTTTCAAAGGTGCGGGGTGACATGCCTTGTGCGACCCGGGCGTCCATATCTATGATTTGCTGCACCGCAATGGGAAAGACCCTTTTGGAAATATGCTCTGCACTCTCGCTGCAGGAAAGTGTTACGGTCGCTGTAATGAAAAGCAGAATAAAGAAAACAAATGTCTTGTCAGTCATAGCCGGATATGTATTTCGATATAAAGACTGTCAAAACACATATTTTCCCCATAAAAAACCTCCCCGCAATTCGAAGCAGCGGAGAGGTTTTGTATTAAGGCTAAACCTTATTTCACCAGCTGGTAGTGAGGGCCGAAGCGCTCGAAAGCGGCGCGGTCCAGCTCTTCGCGGTGGTCGGGATGAGCCACGCTGATGATGGCCTTGGCGCGCTCCTGGAGCGATTTGCCGTAGAGATCCACAGCGCCGTATTCGGTCACCAGATAGTGGATGTGTGCGCGGGTGGTCACCACGCCGGCACCCAGGGTCAGGGTGGGAGCGATCTTGCTGATGCCCTTGTTGGTCACTGAAGGCATTGCGATGATGGCCTTGCCGCCCTGGCTGAGCGATGCACCGTAGGTGAAGTCGATCTGGCCGCCGACACCGCTGTAGAACTTGGTGCCAAGGCTGTCGGCGCAAACCTGGCCGGTGAGGTCAACCTGCAGTGCAGAGTTGATGGCGGTCATCTTGGGGTTCTTTGCGATAACGAACGGGTCGTTGGTGTAGCCCACGTCCATCATAGCCACCATGGGGTTGTCGTCTATGAAGTCATAGACTTCCTGGCTTCCCATCAGGAAGGTGGAGACCATCTTGCCGGGGTCGGTAGCCTTGCATGCACCTGTGATGACACCTTTCTCTACCAGCGGCAGCACGCCGTCGGCAAACATCTCGGTGTGGATACCCAGGTCCTTGTGATTTCCGAGCTGTGCCAGCACTGCGTTGGGGATGGCGCCGATGCCCATCTGCAGGCAGGCGCCGTCTTCTACCAGAGCCGCGCAGTTCTTGCCAATTGCGGTCTCGATCTCGTTGGGCTGGGTGAAGGTGGCGGGTTCCAGCGGAGTGTTGTCCTCCACAAACAAGTCAATCTTGCTCAGCGGGATGATGGCCTGGCCCCAGGAACGGGGAACGTGCTTGTTTACCACTGCGACTACGGTTTTGGCGCACTCTATAGCTGCCAAAGTTGCATCTACGCTGGTACCCAGAGACACGAAACCGTGCTTGTCCGGAGGGCACACCTGAATCATTGCCACGTCGCAGGGGAGTGCGCCGCAGCGGTACAGCTTCTGGGTCTCGCTCAGGTGCACTGGAATGTAGTCTGCATATCCTGCCTGAACCCCCTTGCGCACGTTTGCGCCCACAAAGAAAGCCTGGTGGAAAAAGATTCCGGAGTACTTCTCATCCGTGTAGGGTGCGGGGCCCTCTGTGTGAAGGTGGTGGATAAACACATTCTTGAGCTCACCGGCGTCTGCACGGCGGCAGAGAGCCTGGATGAGTACCTGCGGAGCGCTTGCCACAGAACTGAAATGGACATGGTCGCCGCTCTTGACAACTTTGACGGCCTCGTCCGCGCTGATAAACTTAATCTCCTTGTTCATCTATTTAGTGATTATGATTACTTTTGTGCAGCGAAGATACAAAATAACGATGAATAGAGAAAAACAATTGGAGGCCTTCAACCGCCTGCTGGACGTGATGGACACTTTGAGGGAAAAGTGCCCCTGGGACCGCAAGCAGACCATAGATTCGCTGCGCCCCAACACCATAGAGGAGGTCTACGAGCTCTCCGACGCCATACTTGCCCACGACATGCACAACATCTCCAAGGAGCTGGGCGACGTGCTGCTGCACATAGTGTTCTACTCCAAGATCGGGAGCGAGCAGGGCAAGTTTGACATTGGCGATGTGTGCAACCAGATTTGCGACAAGCTGATATTCCGCCACCCGCACGTCTATCCCCCCAAGGAGGACGGCAGTCAGTTGGCCAAGGAATCCTCCGGTGCCACCAATGCAGACCAGGTGATCAAGAACTGGGAGCAGCTCAAGCGGCAGGAGAAGGACGGCAACAAAACCGTGCTCAGCGGCGTCCCCGGCGGCCTGCCCCCGTTGATCAAGGCATACCGCATGCAGGATAAGGCCCGCGCCGTGGGCTTTGACTGGGAGAAGAAAGAGGATGTATGGGATAAGGTAGACGAGGAGATAGGCGAGCTACGCGAGGCTCTGGCGGCCGTTGGAGAAGACGGCGAGGGGCTTAACAAGGCGCAGGGCGAGCTGGGCGACCTTCTGTTCGCCATTGTGAATGCTTCCCGCCTGTACAAGCTAAACCCCGATACGGCTCTGGAGACCACCTGCAACAAGTTCCGCAGCCGCTTCACATACGTAGAGCTCAAGGCCCGCGAGATGGGGCGCGACCTCAAGGACATGACCCTTGCGGAGATGGACGCCCTCTGGGAGGAGGCCAAAAAATCGGAATAATCATGGCTGAAGAGTGGCAGACGCGTACCGCGCTCCTGATGGGCGAAGAGACCCTGGGGCGGCTTTCCCGCAGCACGGTGGCTGTGGTGGGAGTGGGCGGTGTGGGCGCCTATGCCGCGGAGATGATTGCCCGCGCCGGAGTGGGCCATCTGATTCTTCTGGACTGCGACGTGGTATCGCCCTCAGATAAGAACCGTCAGCTGCTGGCAACCGATTCCGCGATGGGCCGCGTAAAGGTTGAGGTGATGGAGGCGCGCCTGAAAGATATCAATCCCGCCGTCCAGATTACCAAGATAGAGGATTATCTCACGGAGGATAATGTCCCGCAGCTGCTGGGCGGCTTCAAAATCGACTTTCTGGTGGATGCCATAGACACTCTCGCCCCCAAGCTGGCGCTGATAGAGTATTGCGTGAAAAGCGGCATCGCCCACGTGAGTTCCATGGGCAGCGGCGCCAAATACGACGCCACCAAGGTGAGCCTGGTGGACCTCAGCAAATCTTACAACTGTCCGCTGGCGTACATCGTGCGCAAAAAGCTTCGCAAGCGGGGCATAGAGAAGGGGTTCAAGGTGGTTTTCAGCGAGGAGCTTCCGGAGCGCGAGGCCATCGTTGAGGATGCCGGCCGCAACAAAAAATCTCAGGTGGGCACCGTCTCTTACATGCCGGCGGTGTTCGGCTGCGTGTGCGCTCAGGCCGCAATTGATTTCCTCAGGAAAAATCACTAACTTCGCGCACTTTTTCAGACGATTATGGCAGAGAACAAACTATTGGAGAAACTGGAAGACCTCAAGGTGAAGTATGCTTCGCTGCAGAGTCAGCTCGCCGATCCGGAACTGATCAGCGATATGAAGCGCTTTGTGCAGGTCAATAAGGAATATAAAGAGCTGGAGCCCATCATTGCAGCGGGCGCAGAATACCGCCGTCAGGTTGAGAGCCTGGATATCGCCAAGGAGATTCTCCTGAACGAGAAGGACCCCGACCTTCGTGAGATGGCCAAGATGGAGGCGGCCGAGATAGAGGAGCGTCTCCCCAAGATGGAGGAGGATATCAAGCTGTTGCTCATCCCCGCCGACCCTGAAGACGATAAGAACGCCATCCTTGAAATCCGCGGCGGCACCGGCGGCGACGAGGCTGCCATTTTTGCCGGCGACCTGTTCCGCATGTACACCAAATATTGCGAGAAAAAGGGCTGGCGCATGGAGGTTAACAGTTTCAGCGAGGGCGCCATGGGCGGCTACAAAGAGGTCGTCTGCAAAATCTCCGGAGAGAAGGTATACGGCACTCTGAAATATGAGAGCGGCGTGCACCGCGTGCAGCGCGTCCCGCAAACCGAGACCCAGGGCCGCGTGCACACATCCGCGGCTTCCGTGGCAGTGCTGCCGGAGGCGGATGAGTTCGATGTGGAGCTCAATATGAACGATATCCGCAAGGATACTTACTGTGCTTCCGGCCCCGGCGGCCAGTGCGTGAACACCACTTATTCCGCCGTCCGCCTGACCCACATCCCCACCGGTCTGGTTGTCCAGTGCCAGGACCAGAAGTCTCAGATAAAGAACTTTGAAAAAGCTCTGGAAGAGCTCCGTACCCGTCTGTACAACTTCGAGTATCAGAAGTACATGAGCGAGATTGCCGCCAAGCGCAAGACCCTTGTCTCCACCGGCGACCGCAGCGCCAAGATCCGCACCTACAACTATCCTCAGAGCCGTGTCACCGACCATCGTATCGGCTATACCATGTACAATCTCCCCGTATTCATGGACGGTGAGATACAGGAACTCATAGACCAGCTGCAAATCGCAGAGAACGCAGAGCGTCTGAAAGCCGCCGGCGAAGAGGAATAAATGCGCAAATACGGTACCTGTTTCTTCGAGCAGTATGCTCAGATTACCCTGGCCACACTGCTGGGGGATGAGTTTGACCGCCTGGAGAACAAAGACCGACCCGACCTTCAAAGCCCCGACGGCCACAGCCTTGGCATAGAGGTTACCCGCGCCATGGACGAGAGCAAGAATGCAGAGAACGAGCTCTTACTGGACATGGCGGGCGTCACCGGCAGCCGCAAATACAAGGATACCCTCGAAGAGATTCTGGAGAACGGTTATGCCTTCGGTCTGGACGAAGGCGGCCGCATCGGTGTAAAGGAGGTGCTCTACTGGAAAATGGCCCTCCCCATGCGCCGCATCCTTGAGAGCAAAGTCTCCAAGGTGGGCAACGGCTTCTACGGCCAGTTTGACAAAATGGGGCTCTTCGTGTTCAGCAAAGAAGATCTGGAAGAGGTAGACGCCATCAAAACCATGAACTTCACCATCGGCTTGCAGAAATACCAGCAGAACCGCTACAACCGCCTCTATCTGGCCGATGTCAACGACCTGTTTGTCTGCAACCTTGACGACGGCCTGCAAGCCACCTCCCGCCTGAGCCGCTATCCCATCTCCCAAGCCCAGCGCACCTACTTCTACCACCAGGCCCTCGCCCGCCAGGAGTAAAGATTTCTCGAAGGCTCTTGCACATTAGAAAAGAGTTATTACCTTTGTGGTGGAATCGTCACGAGGAATTCGGAAAGGGTTGACAACCCTCTCAAATCTTGATTTGATACGAGCCTCATCTAAAAGTCGCAGCCTAGGCGGCTTTTATTGTTTATCATACGTACGCCTGGAACGGTAATACAGTATTGAATACAATCACCAGTGTTCTTATGAACGCCAACGGTTAACTTAATACTGCCGTGCATGAGAATGACAATGTTGGAGAATTGTTTCTGATTTTTGTCATACTGTTTCTTGGGTTTCTTCTCATAGTATTTGGCCTTCTTTAAGATCTCAGTTAACTGCAATACAGCTGCAGTGGACTCATATGTGCCGGATGCGTGGCCTACTGTTTCGTTTATTGAAAGATACTTTACGTATATAAACCTCTTTAGCGATACATTCCACACCCGTTTTTCAGGATTAGACATTATCCACTTAGCATAAAAATCTTTGATGATTTGTTTACGGGCCTTGATATCTTCCCGACTATTACCCTTCGGAATCTCCATACTGCTATTTGTTTGCCCTAAAGCTATATCAACTAAACGTCAATGAAGGGACAGAATCTCAAATTGTGACGAATGCCCGAAATTCTTTCTGATTTCAAAAACGGATGTACGTTTTCGTGATGGCTCCGCTCCGTTGGCAGTAATGCTTCTGGCAATCGCGGGCTTTTCAGACCGGCTGAACACCGCTCAGAAAAGTCCACTTCCGTCCCGCGCCCCTCCGCCCCTTCTCCAAATCGACCATATACCTAAGTCGATTTGGAGTGGGGTACTATATTGCCCAAAGCATTCTGCCAGCCTCCGCGTATTTCTTTTATCGACTTTTCATAAATGGTATTAAGTATAAATAGATAAATTTGCGTAGTAACTACAACTACAATATAATGATGGGTAATGGCAAGTTATACAAGTATTTAGATGCGGATGGTGGACTGATGATGCTTCAACGTGGCAATCTGCAGTTCACTAATGCGACGCGCTTGAATGACCCTTTCGATTGTCATCCTGCTCTTTTTGATTTCTCCCACGCCCCCGAGAATCCATACAATTGGCCACCGAAAGAATTCCTGGTTGAGAAAGGGGAAACGGATACAGAGAACGTGCGCAATAGTGCGTGGATTTGCAGCCTTTCAAAGATTCATAACTCCCTGATGATGTGGAGCTATTATGGAAATCACAAGGGCGTATGTGTCGGTCTGGATATGGAGAAAGCACATAAATACCTCTCACAGATTGTTTGTAAGATTTTTATTGGCGCACAGGAAATGGAGGTTCAATACCGAGATGTGATTGACAAACCTGATTATTTTCATAATTTCGAAGACCTTTTTCGTTACCAATTGTCCACCAAAGCAAAAGCATGGGAACACGAACAGGAGGTGAGACTGTTGCTTATGGATCCTTCATCGGACGGTGGGGCTGGACACCCTTGCTATGCTCAAATGACATTGCCAAATGAGCCCAAGAGTAGGAAAGAGTTTATTGATTGGAGGGAAGTGCGTGCATATACACGTTTGGGCGGTGAATGCTTTGATTCGCTATACTTAGGCGTCAAGATTGAACCAGAAAAACGCGATAGTATTATTGCGGAGGCACGTGCATGCAATCCAGGAATAAAGATATATCAAATGTCCATTGATCCGGATGCGTTTAGACTGAAAGAATCATTAATCAATGAATGAGTAGTAGAAGTCTCTGAGAAGGCACATAAGGTGAAATTCATGTGTCTACACAGGCAGGATATCTTGATGGGGTCTATGGGAATAAAGTACTCGCGAAGACGCTTGTGCATTAGAAAAGAGTTCTTACCTTTGCTGTACGGAAGATGTAGGGGAGTTCATGCGGGAAGGTGTATGTGTGCCGCTTAGTTCATCACCTTGCGATTCCTCAACAGTCTCGGCAGGCTGTTTATCCGTAGTATGGCGGGTATATATTTCTTCCTTATTAGCGCCGTGGGAAATCTTAAAGACTCCTGCGGTTTTTGTTTTCCAGTAGGTACCGTTGTTAGACAACTCTACCATTAGCGAATGGTTGTGTTTGTCTGAGAACTGAAGGATGAATGTTTGACGTCCCTTCCGACATTTACCTTTTTTGATTACAGTGTAATTCCTGGCAACCACCTCGACGAACTGTACAACTGATTCATATCCTGCTTTTTTAATTTGCCGATTGGCGGGAGAATGTGTAAATTAGCAGTTATGAGAGCCAGACTGATACTTATCTTATTGCTGTTGTCGGTGTCCGGGAGTGTGTTCGGGCAGAGGATCAGTGACGGCAATTATTCCACGATAGGGTACATTAAGAGTGACGGTACGGTGCAGAGTGCCAGCTATACCACAATCGGGCACATTAATCTGGACGGGAAGGTGCAGAACGCCAATTATTCTACGATTGGTTATATAAAGAGCGACGGCACTGTGCAGAATGCCAATTACTCTACGGTTGGCTATATTAAGGACGACGGCAGGGTGCAGGATGCGAGCTACAGGACCATCGGGCATGTGAAGGATGGCAGGATTCAGAATGCGAACTACCGCACGATTGCGCACTATTCCGGCGTGAAGGACAGGTGGGCGGCATTCTTTGTATTTTTCTGGTAGCTTGTCCTGAGCTTGTTACTTGCGGGCGGCGCGGACAAGTTCCAGGTCAAAGGTCTGGATGAGGGAGGTGAGTTCCAGGCGGGAGTCGGGGAAGAGGGTCTGGAGTGAATCTTGCAGGGTGGTTTTCAGATTTGTTTTCATGGTTTCCTGTTTTTGTTTGATGCAAAGATATGGCGCCATGTGTGTCAAATCGTGACACATGGAATAAGTTTGTTCAAAAAAGAATAACTTTGTGTAAAAGTTTTTGAAGACATGAGAAGGATACTTATTGTTCTTTTGGCGGCGGTGGCGCTCACTTCTTGCGCAACTGCTCGCTATTATTCAGAGTTTTCTCCCGCTGCTGCGGCAAATGAGATGGTGCTGCTGGAGCCGGTGGCGACTCACTTCTATATGGACGAGAATGACCGGGAGCAATATAGCGATTCCCTTACCGTGGTAGCGGAGAGCCGGATGGTGGATGCGGCGAATCAGCTGGGACTGCCGGTGAACTGCATGATGGAGCTGGACGATGCGCAGCGCAATGAGGCGATTGCTTTTATGCAGTACCTGATTTCCAGGGACAATGCAGCAAAGGGTGAGGTGCCGATTCCCGGGATTCTGGACGATATGCTTGAGAGTTCAGGCTACAGATATGGTCTGATTCTTTTTGAAGACGGCATGAACCGCGACAAGGGCAGTTATATCCGCGATGCCGTGATTGGCCTGACTGTGGGCATATTCCTGGCTGTGGTAACGATGGGTCTGTTTACCACATATCTCTATCCGATGTCGGCCATATCAACCACCCATGCGGCCATACTGGATTCCGTTACGGACAAGGTCGTCTATTACAATTATGAGCAGATAGAGGCGCTGGACCCTCTAAAGCCGGCGTACGTTACCAAGCAGGTGAGGGAAGTGATGGAAGACTTCCTGAAGTAAGAGTTACTCTTCTGAAGATACCTCCTCGAACTGAGTGTTGACAATCAAATCGTCGCCAGGTTCGGGGAGAGCTTTTTTACTGGGGACACCCAGCCTTTTGACCTGGTTTGCGGAGACAAGTATGCTGTTGCCGGTTTCGCCCAGTTTGAGCTTGCCGTCTGAATATGCCTTCTGCGCATCTTCCAGCTTCTTGCCCAGGACTGCGTAGTATTTGGTGAAATCTGCCACGCGGTCTATCATGCGGCTGGCGGCGTCTATGATCTTCTGCTGGTTGCGCACCTGCTCTACATTGCGCCAGCCAAGGGTGATCATGCGCACGAAGGGGAGGATGGTCTCTTCACTGGTAACCAGCACCTTCTTGTCGTATGCGTCGCGCCAGATCTTGGGGTCGTCTTCATAAGCCAGCTGGAGGGCGGAATAGCTGGGGATGAACATTATAACGAAATCGGTCATGCGGTGGCCCGGCTTGAGGTAGCGGCTGTAGTCCTTGCCGCTGAGGTTCTTCACCTGGGTGCGGATGGCCTCCACGTTGCGGCGGCGGGCGTCCTGACGCTCCGCATCCGTCTTAGCCTCAAGATAATCTGAATAGGCCGCCAGCGATACCTTGGAATCCACGGCGATGTCCTGATTGTCTGCAAAGTGCAGGATGAAATCGGGCCGCATTGCCTTCTGGGAATCTTCGTTCTTGATAACGAAGCCCAGCTCGTCGCGCAGCGTCTCCTCTTTGTCAAAGTCGCGCCCCTCTGCCATACCTTCGCTTGTGAGCAGGTTGAGCAGGATGGTCTCGCCCCAGCACCCCTGGTATTTCTTGTTGCCGCGCATCGCCTCCGCAAGGTTGTCCGCCTTGTCACCTATGGACTTTGTCTGGTCTTCCAGCTGCTTCACCGCCTTCTCAAAGTTTTCCTTGAGGGTGGCGCTGGTTTCCGTCTGCGTCTTCTTATTCTCTTCAAAGGCGCTCTTCATATCGGTGATGTCCTTGCCCAGGCTCTTGGTGATGCTCTCGAAGTTCTCCCGGGCGCGCTTGTCCAACTCCGCCTCGCGTTGCTTGAGCAGCTTCTCCGTCTGTGCGGTGAGCTCCGCCTTGAGGCTCTCCGCCTGCGCCTTGAGCGCCTCCTTGTGGGATGCGCGTATATCATCGAGGTTCTTTTCGTAGTTGCGGGCCATCTGCGCTATGAGCTCGTCCTTCACCTTGATTTGCTGCTCTGTGGAGGTGCGCACACCCTCAAGGGCGGCCTGGCTGAGCTTTAGCTTGGAGTCCAGGTCGTTGATAGAGGCATCGGCCTCCTTCTGCAGTTTTTCGCGTTTGCCGCGCTCCACCAGCATGGTGATAAGCACAGCAATGGCCACTGCAACCAGCGCTGCGATTACGATTATCCTTATGAAGGGCATGATCACGGCATCCACCCCTTTTTGGACCAGATTGCCGCCGGTGCCGAGTAAAAACGTCATGTACATAGGCTACTTTTTTAACTTCTTACCCATCTTCTTGTGAAAGTCGCGGGCAATGACGTCGGTGGCGTCGCGCCAGCTGTGGGTGATGGCCAGAAAGTGCAGGGTGATGCACACGAACGGGAAGAGGGTATAGAGGGTGAAGGTGTAGGCGCTTTTGAGCTGGAAGAAGGCCACCACAAGCCAAATCTGGTATCCCAGCAGGATGAGCATGTTGATTATGCAGACCCTTACCTGAAGGATGTACTGCTTCTTATAGAAGATGGCGGCGATGGCCAGCGCCGCGGTGATGAACGTGAACACCAGGAACTGGATGTGCTCCGTGAATTTGATGGAATAGCGCATCCCCTCTGCATCATAGCCGTAGCACATCTCCGACCAGAAGAGGGTGATGATAAGGAAGGCGCTTATGCCAAGCAGCACGTTCTGCATCCGGGGCCAGGTGATCATATACGGGTCGCTCAATGGTTTTGACAAAAGTAACAAAATAAATTATATTTGGGACGTGGAACAGCTATCGTACATAATCGATCTTTACCGTGACCCCGACCCGGCGGTGGCGGCGGCTCTGGATACCTACTTTCTGGAAGGCGGCCCGGATGCGCTGGAGGAGCTTAAGACCCACTGGCACAACGAGCTGTCTCCGGAGCGCAAGGCGGTGATGGGGGAGATGCTGGCCCGATTCAACAAGAAGGCGGTGATACGTCGGCTAAAGGAGATCACCGCGCAGTGCAGTGGCGGGGAGTGCCACATGCTGGAGGCGGGCTATCTGGCCGCTTCGCTTACAGATGCGACCCTGCGGCGGGAAGATTACATGTCCAGAGTGGTGCCGGTTGTGGTGGCGGCGATGGCGGAGATTTCCGACTCCAAGACGGCGGTAGAGAATGTGAACCTGCTGAACCACGTGTTCTATTTCAACTACGGCTTCTCTGCCCTGAATCCGTTTGACATGACGCTGCAGGGGTCGCTGCTGATGAGCGTGCTGGAAACGCGCAAGGGGAGCCCGTTCGCCCTCTCGCTGCTCTATTTCATAGTGGCGCAGGCAGTGGGGCTGCCGGTGTATCCGCTGTGCTTCACGGGGGGATTCGTGCCGGTGTATGTAGAGAACGGCAAGGTACTGTTCAACATAAACGTCTTCCATAAGGGGGAGATATTCCTTGAGAACAACGTCAGCAAGTTGGTAAAGAACCAGGCCTCCGCACTTGGTGTGAATGTGGATATAGGGGAGCCCGAGGTGCGCCGGGACGCCTCCATACTGGTGATGTATCTGGAATATCTGCAGATGCTCTATTCGAACGCCGGCGATTCTGTGGCGCAGATGGATATAGACGATGCCATCGCCGCCCTGGGCGGGAAACGCTTCCTCACGATAGAAGAGGACGATGACAACTGGTAGCTACTGCTGCTCTTCGCTGCAGTACTTCTTGATTACGCTGTAGGCCTCGGAGATGCCCAGCTCGCCCGCCTTGCTGATATCCATGCACCCTTTTTCCTTGTCTTTGAGGAATATCTGTACCAAGCCGCGGTTGTAGTAGGCTTCGCCTATGTAGGGGAACAGGCTGAGCGCCTTGGTATAGTTCACCACCGCCGTGGGCAGGTCGTCTGAGAGACAGTAGAGGTTGCCCAGGTTGTAATACACATACGGGAAGTCGGGAGCCAGGGTGCTGGCGCGCAGCATGTCGTCTATGGCGGCGCTGTAGTCGTATGTGGTGGTGGCGTGGTCCTTTACCACGGTTTTGGCGGTGTTGCCGGTATTGTCCATGGTGAGGGTCTGCACGCTGCTCTCCATGCTGGATATGAAATCTGTCATCTCAGCCTGTAGCACGGCGCGGTTGATATAAAGGAACGGGTTGGTGCCGTCCATGTCTATGGCCACGCTGTAGCTTTCCAGAGCGTTGTTGAAGCGGCTGGACTCTGTTTCAAGCATGCCCTTGGCAAAGCTTACGTACTGGGAGCCCTTTCCCCTGCGGATCTGTTCCGACAGCGGCTCCAACCGTTTTGTCGCATTCAGGTCGGGGGCCGATTTGGCCGATACGAACTGCGATTTCACGGGGAGTGCGGCCAGGAAATTGTCCAGCTTCTCGTACAGCAGCTTGCCCTTTATGGTGGAGATGCTCTCCGCGGCGTCGGCTTTCTCATGAGGCACAAACTGGAACATCGGCTTGAGCTTGATGTCCACGTCGCGGTACTGCAGCAGCTCGTTGTTGAAGTTCTTCTTGGCAAAGTCGGCGTCCAGCGCCAGCAGCGAATTGAACTTCTTGGTTGTGTCGGCAAAGGCCTCGTAGCCCTCGTCCGTGGAGGTCTTCACCTGATATTCGCGCACCTTGCGCTGGGCGATGTCCCAGTCGCTCTTGGATTCAGACATGCGGCCCAGCATCGACTTGGCGTAGGAGCGGTTCATGTAGGCCTTGGCAAAATCGGGGTAGAGCTCTATGGCGCGGTCGTAGTCGCGCACCGCCTGGGAATACTTGCCCTGCTGCATGAACATCGCGGCGCGGTTGAAGTAGGCCAGCACGTTGTCCGGGTTGATGTTTATCACGCGGTCCAGGTCGTCCACCGCCTTTTCCGGCTCACCTACCTGGGCGTATATCAGGGCGCGGTTGTAAAGGGTAAGGGCGTTGCCCGGCTCCTGTGCAAGTACGGCGTTGAGGTCTTCAATGGCGCTGTTCCACTCCTTCTTCTCGTATTTGAGAATCGCGCGGTTGAAATAGGCGAGGGTGTTCTCGCGGTCCAGCTTGATGGCCCGGTCCAGGTCTGCGATGGCCTCGTCGTACTTCTCCTGCAGGGCGTAGATACGGGAGCGGCGCACGAATCCTTCAGGGTCCTGGTTGTTGAGTTCGATGGCCTTGTTGTAATCGGCAAAGGCTTTCAGGGTATCGCCCAGAAAGAGGTACGATGCCCCGCGGTTGAGGTAGGCGCTGCTCTCGCCCGGCTCCTTACGGATAAAGCTGTTGAAATCGTCCACAGCCTTGTCAAACTGTTGCGAAAGGAAGTAGGTCACGCCGCGGCTGAAATAGATGCCGGTGTTGCCGGGGCGCAGCTCGGAGGCTTCCTGCAGGTCTTCCAGCGCCTCTTCATATCGCCCCAGACGGCTGCGTGTGATGGCGCGGTAGTGGTATGCGAAAGTGTATAGCGGGTTGCGCTTGAGACTCAGGTCAAAGTCGCGCTCAGCGCCGTTCAAATCGCCCAGATTGTACTTGGCGATGCCGCGGAAGAAGAACGCCTCGGGCCCCACGGTGTCTATGCGGGAGAGGATGTTGAAGTTCTCTATGGCCAGAGAATACTTGCCGTCCGATAGCGCCTGCCGCCCCGCATAATAGAAGTGGGAGGGGTCGTACTGCGCCCGGCAGATGCCGGAGACAGCCAGCAGCGCAACTATGAAGGCAAAGCGTTTCATTACCTCACGCGCAGGGTCTCGCCAATGCGGAGTATCTTGGTGGATTTGATGCCGTTAAGCTGGCAGATCTTGTTCACGGTGGTGCCGTACTTGAGCGCTATGCGGCCCAGGGTGTCGCCGCTGCGCACTTTGTAGTACTGGGCTTCGCTGGCGGCCTTGGACTCCTTGTCTGTCTGGCCGTAATGCGAGTAGATGCTGAAATAATCCTTCTTGAGGCAGATGGTGGGGGCGCGAAGCTCGCCGCGCTCGAAATCCACGATGCGTTCCGGGTCGAAAGCCTGCCCCTTGTATCGAGTCTCAAAGTGGAGATGGGGACCGGAGCTGCGGCCGGTGCTGCCGCCAAGGCCGATAACCTCACCGGCGCGGACCTGCTCGCCAGCCTCTACAAGACGCTGTGAGAGGTGGCCGTAATAGGTCTCCAGACCGTTGGAGTGACGCAGGATAATCAGGTTGCCGTAGCCGCCGGTGCGTACGCCGGTGGATACCCTCACCACGCCGTCGAACGCGGCCCGGATGGTGTCACCCCTGTCCAAAGGGATGTCCACCCCTTTGTGGGGGCGCGAACGGCGCATCTTGAACTTGGAGAACACCTTCCCCTTGAAGGGGACGCAGAAAGCGTGGGTCTCGTCTACCAGGCAGAGGTCCACCTCCGCGGGGATGCTCCCCTCCGGATAGCGGGCGTGCAGCGCCTCGTAATCGAAGTAGTCGTCGTATACCGCGGTGCTGTCAATGCCGGGGCGGGCGTATGTTAGATATTCCCAGGTCTGGTTGTCAAACAGGATTATATCCACATACTTGTCGTCTGTGTGTATGGTGTCGATGGGTATTTTTATCTCCCTGGTGCAGCGCTTGATTTCGTACGGTACAAGCCTGTATTGCTGGCCGGGCAGCTGGGCCAATGCGGGGCATGCCAGTGCCAGAAGTATCAGGATTATATATGCTTTTCTCATAGGAGCGTATTCAAACAGAACAAGTCCGTTGCCGTGGACGGACTTGCGATTATTGGAGCGGAAGACGGGTCTCGAACCCGCGACCTTCGGCTTGGGAAGCCAACGCTCTACCAACTGAGCTACTCCCGCGATTATCTTCGAAAATCACTGGCGATTTTGGCGGCACCTCGGAAAAGCAAGTTTGCTTGCTTTTCGCTCGGCTTGCACAAAAACTCCCGCGATTAACTGAGACAAAATTAGTACCATTTTTGAATTATTCAAAACTATTGGTAACTTTACAAGGATATCCTTTTGGAATTACATTAATAATATTTTTACGATATGTTAAAACCTAAAAAAGTCATCGACGCTTTCAAGAAGAATTTCCCCGGCGCCAAATTCAGCTATTTTACATCTCCCGGCCGTATCAACCTGATTGGAGAGCATACCGATTATAACGGCGGTTTCGTGCTCCCCGCAGCTGTGGACAAAGGCATCAGCCTGGCCATCGCTCCCAACGGCACAACCAAGGTGAACGCCTTCTCAATGGATTACAACGAGAAGATTTCATTTGACATCAACGACCCCAAGAAGCCGGCTCAGCAGTGGGCTTGCTACATTTACGGCGTGGTTCAGGAGATGAAAGAGCGCGGCGCCGCTCCCGGCGGCTTTGACTGTGCATTTGGCGGCGACGTCCCCCTGGGCGCAGGTATGTCTTCTTCCGCAGCTCTAGAGAGCGTGTTCGGTTTTGCAATCAACTCCCTGTTCAAGCTCGGTTTCAAACGCGAGCAGCTGGCTAAGATAGGACAGATGACAGAGCACCACTATGTGGGCGTTAACTGCGGCATCATGGACCAGTTCGCATCCCTGATGGGTAAGGAGGGGAAGGTTATCCGTCTGGACTGCCGTTCGCTGAGCTACAAGCGCGTGCCGTTCAACCCCAAGGGCTACAAGATTGTCCTGATCGATACCATGGTCAAGCACAACCTCGCTTCCGGCGAATACAACATCCGCCGCGCACAGTGCGAGGCAGGTGTGGCTGCAATCAAGAAGGACCATCCCGAGGTGGAACTCCTCCGCGACGTTCCCCCGGCACTGCTGGAGCAGTACAAAGACAAGCTGGACCCCATGGTTTACAAGCGCTGCTCTTTTGTGGTTAAGGAGTCTCCGCGTCTGCTGGCAGGCTGCCGCGACCTGGCAAAGAACGACATCCCCGCATTCGGCAAGAAGATGTTCGAGACCCACGACGGCCTCAGCAAAGATTACGGCGTGAGCTGCGAAGAGCTTGACTTCATTGTGGATGTGGCACACAAGTGCAAAGGCGTTGTGGGTGCCCGCATGATGGGCGGCGGCTTTGGCGGTTGCGTTATCGCAATCGTGCGCAGCGGCGATGCCAAGGCATATATCGAGGCCGTTCAGAAGGCATACAAGAAGAAATTCAATCTCGATCCGCGCGTTATCAACGTGGCAATTTCAGACGGTGCTAAGAGATGGAACGTCCGCAAGCTCAAATAAAACACATCGAGATAACAAACGCTGCCGGCAACCGGGTTGTACTGAGCAACCTCGGTGCCGGTATCGTTTCTATTGAGGTGCCCGACGCAGCCGGCGTGCGGGATAACATCGTGCTCACATACTCCAAGCCGGAGGACTGGTATATAGATGGCCCCTGCGCCGGCAAGATTCCCGGCCGCTACGCCAACCGTATCGCGGCGGGCAAGTTCTCCCTGGGCGGGAAGGAGTATTCCCTGGCGATTAACAACGGCCCCAACCACCTGCACGGCGGCCCCGGCGAGCAGTGCTTCGCCAATCGCGTGTGGGATGCAGAACCCTTTGAGGGGGGCGTGCGCTTCATGCTGCACAGTCCCGACGGCGATGCCGGATACCCAGGCGCGCTGGACATACAGGCCGTGTATACCTTTGACGATGAGAACGTGCTGCGGCTGGAGATATCGGCAGTGACCGATGCCCCCACCGTGGTGAATCTCACCAACCACGCGTACTTCAACCTCCGCGGCGAGAAGCATTTTGGAGGCGACGGCGTGCGCAGCCATATGCTTAAACTTTACGCGTCCCGCTTTTTGCCGGGCGATTCCACTTTGATACCCTACGGCGAGATGGCCCCCGTGGCTGGAACGCCCATGGATTTCACCGTGGCGAAGCCGATTGGCCGCGACCTTGAGGCCGATTTTGAGCCTTTGAAGTTCGGCAAGGGATACGACCACTGCTGGTGCATAGACGGCTACGACGGCACTCTGCGCCCCGCTGCAGAACTCACTTGCGCCGGCCGCAAGGTGGAACTGTTCACCAATCAGCCCGGCGTACAGGTTTACACCGGCAACTGGCTCACCGGCTGCCCCGACGCCCCTACCGGCTACAAGTATAAGGATTACGACTGCGTGGCCATGGAGTGCCAGGCATTCCCCGACAGCCCCAACAAGCTGCAGTTCCCCTTCAGGCCTCTCCTCCCGGGCGAGACCTACCTGAACATTATCGAATGGAGGTTTAGCTAATTTTTGACAGCTACAGTAAGGCCGTCGCGCAAGGGCAGCATCAGGCACTCAGCGCGACGGTCTGCTTTTATCGCCTCGTTGAAAGCCTTTATGCTGCGGCTCTGGGGGTCGTGGGCATCTTCCGTTACCTTTCCATCCCAGAGGGTATTGTCCGCTATAATCACGCCGCCGGGGCGCACTTTGTTTATTATCAGCTCCCAGAACTGCGGATAGAACCGCTTGTTGGCGTCGATGTATACCAGGTCGTAGGTGGCGGTCAGGGCGGGGATTATCTCCAGCGCGTCGCCAAGGTGCAGGTCCACGCTGCCGCTGATGCCCGCCTTGGCGTAGCCTTCGCGGATTATATCCTCAAGCTCGTCGTTGATCTCTATGGCGTCTATGGTGCCGCCGGCGGCCAATCCTTCTGCCAGACATACGGTGGAATAGCCGGTGAACACCCCCACCTCCAGGATGTGCTGCGGGCGCATCATCCTTGAGAAGACGCTTAGCAGTCCCCCCACTTCGCCGCCGGAGAGCATCCTGGCGTGGCTGGTGCGCAGATGGGTCTGGCGTTCTATCCAGTCCAGGGCGTCGCTTTGGGGCAGGGTGGAGTGCTGCCGGCAGTATTCTTCAATGGTCATGGCTTATCGGTATATAAGTCTGCAGAGCTTGTCTTCTGCGAATATCTCCTGCGCCACCCGCTGCAGCTGCTCGCTGGTGACAGCTTCTAGCTTCTTGCGGAACAGCTCCGGGTTGGGGTATTCGCCGCCGCGGAGGATGCTGCGCCCTATGGAGAGCGCCTGCGCCTCGCCATATTCGCTGGCAATGGCGTTCTGGGCCAGCATCTGCTTCTTGGCCGCCTTGAGCGCTGGCTCGCTCAGAGGTTCTTCGCGAACCTTCTTGAGCTCCTTGAGCACCAGGGCGATGCACTTGTCCACGTTGCTCTTGTCGCAGCCAAAGTAGATTACGGAGACGCCGGCGGTGGAGTAGCGCACGTAGGATGCGTCGATATGGTATACCAGCGCCTTTTTCTCGCGCAGCGAGCTGTTCAGCCGGGAGTTGCTGGCGGGGCCGCCCAGGATGTTGGTGAGCAGCGAGAGGGCAATGCGGTCCGGATGGCCGAACGGGTATGCCTTGGAGCCGATTATGCAGTTGGCCTGGTGAAACTTGCGCACCTTGTCTATGTTGAACATGTTCTCCGCAGGCTTGCGGTTAACGGCTGCGGGGGCCTTTCGACCCGTGAAGTAGGGGGTGTATTTCTCCAGCAGCTTCTCTACGGTTGCCAGCACGGTTTCCTGCTCAAAGTCGCCTACCACCACAAAGCTCATGTTGTGGGGCACGTAGCGCTCGTGTACAAAGGCGCGTATGTCGTCTGAAGTGATGCCCTTCAGGGAGGCGGCGGTGCCCAGGATGGTGCGGGAGAGGGGATGCCCCTTGAAAAGCTGCTTCTCGTAATCCTCGAATATGAAGTCGGAGGGGTTGTCCAGGCACATATTTATCTCGTCCGCAACCACGTTCTTCTCTTTCTCCAGTTCGTCCTCGTCAAAGAGGGAGGTGAACACAATTTCAAACGAGAGGTCTATCGCCTTGGCTATATCCTCTTTGAGCACTGTGCAGTAAACAACTGTCTCTTCTTTTGCGGTGTAGGCGTTCATGTCGCCGCCCACCTTCTCCAGCCGGTCGTTGATGCTGCGGGCAGATCGTTTCTCCGTGCCGCGGAATATCATGTGCTCCGTAAGGTGCGCCAGACCATGCTTTCCGGCGGGCTCGTTGGCGGTGCCGGCCTTGATGCAGAGGGCGCAATATGCCACGGAAGAGGAGGTCTTCTTGAAGGCGACCTTCATCCCGCTTTTTAATGTGAATATCTGATTGTCCATATTCCGAAATAAGGAGTGCAAAATTACTCAAATAATTGTTACTTTTGTACGATATGGCACAATTCATAGTATCTGCACGGAAATACAGGCCTGCCACCTTTGAGAAGCTGATAGGCCAGGAGAATATAGCCCGCACCCTCAAGAATTCCATCCTGAGCGGCCAGCTGGCTCACGCGTACCTGTTCTGCGGCCCCCGCGGCGTGGGCAAGACCAGTTGCGCCCGCATATTTGCGAAGACCATAAACTGCAGCAATCCCGGGCCCGACATGGAGCCGTGCGGGCAGTGCGAATCGTGCCGCTCGTTTGCCGAGGGGCGCTCTTACTGCATCCATGAGCTGGACGCAGCCAGCAACAACTCGGTGGACGACATCCGCAACCTTACAGACCAGGTGCGCATCCCGCCGCAGATAGGGCGCTACAGCGTGTATATCATAGACGAGGTGCACATGCTCTCGCAGGCCGCCTTCAACGCCTTCCTGAAGACTCTTGAGGAACCGCCGGAGTATGCGATATTCATTCTCGCCACCACGGAGAAGCACAAGATTCTCCCCACGATTCTCTCCCGCTGCCAGACATACGATTTCAACCGCATCCGGGTGGAGGACATCGTGCGCAACCTCAAGGACATCGCGGCGCAGGAGAATGTCACCATCAGCGACGACGCTTTGCACATCATTGCCCAGAAGGCAGACGGCGCCATGCGCGACGCCCTCACACTGTTTGACCAGACGGTGGCGTTCTGCGGCTCTGATATATCATACGAGCAGGTCATCGGCATACTGAACGTGCTGGACTATGACTATTACTTCCGCCTGACCGACATGCTGCTCGCGGGCGATTTTGCATCGGCCCTGGTGCTGTTTGACGAGATTCTTTCAAAGGGGTTCAACGCCCTCCATTTCATATCGGGACTCAGCTCCCACCTGCGCGATCTGATTGTGTGCAAGATGAGCACCTCCCGCAGCCTGCTGGAGATGGCTCCCACCATCGCCGCCAAATACGACCAGTACAGCGCCCGCTGTTCCATGGGCTTCCTGTACCAGGCGCTGGAGATTTCATCTTCATGCGAGGCGTCTTACAAGGCTTCCGGCAATCCGCGCCTGCTGATAGAGTTCGCGCTGATCAAGATGGCAAGGTTGTCCGACCCGTCGCTGGCACAGCCGGCGGTGGCTGCCCCGCAACCGGCGGTAGCCGCACAACCCAAGGCTGCCGCAGTGCAACCGGCGCCTCAGCCCGCTCCGGCGGCACCTGCACCGGCAGCATCGGCACCCGCGGCAAAACCGGCTCCCAATCCGGCACCGGCACCGGAACCAGCTCCTCAGCTCGCCGCACAGCCAGAGCCCGCACCCAAACCGGAGCCCGCTCCCAAGCCGGCTGCCGCCCCGTCATTCTCCAAGACCTCCATCCTGGGGCTGATGTCGGAGGTATCGGCAGAGCCTGTTGCAAAGGAAGAGAGCGAAACTAAGGCAGAGGTGGAAGAGGCCAAGCCGGAGATTACTCCGGAATATCTGGAGCGTGCATGGGCGGAGTTCCTGCAGAAGATAGAAAAGCCCAACCTGAAGGCGGCTCTGTCTGTGAACAAGCCGGAGTATTCTGCAGAGGATAATGCCGTGACCCAGTTTGTGGCAAGCGAGTTGCAGAAGAACTGGATAATTGAGAAGCAACTGTTCGATTTGCAGGGCAAGCTCCAGAAGGCGCTGAACCGCAGCGGTGTGAGGTTGAAGATAGAGGTCCTGCCCCAGGCTCCCGCAAAGTCCGATGCAGAGCCCTACATGCCCACCGAGATGGCCAAGGCCATGATAAAGGACTCCGAACAGATGGAGAACTTCAGCCGCGAATTTGAACTTGAGGTTTCGTAAACAGCATCATTATGAAATTATACACAGAGAATCTTGTCAAGAAATACGGCATGCGCACCGTGGTAAAGGGTGCCTCCATAGAAGTGGAGCAGGGGGAGATTGTGGGTCTGCTGGGCCCCAACGGTGCCGGTAAGACCACCAGTTTCTATATGATGACCGGCCTGGTGAAGCCCAATGCCGGCAAGATATTCCTGGGCGATGAAGAGATAACCCACCTGCCCATGTACCGCAGGGCGCAGAAGGGACTGGGCTATCTGGCACAGGAGGCGTCGGTGTTCCGCCGCATGAGCGTAGAAGACAACATTGTTTCTGTGATGGAGATGAACCATATCCCCAAGGCTGTGCGCGAAGAGCGCCTGGAGCAGCTTATCACCGAGTTTGGTCTGGGCAAGGTGCGCAAGAGCCTCGGTATCCAGCTTTCGGGCGGTGAGCGGCGCCGCTGCGAGATTGCCCGCGCGCTGGCCACCAACCCCAAGTTCATCCTTCTGGACGAGCCGTTCGCAGGTGTGGACCCCATCGCGGTGGAGGATATCCAGCATATCATTGCACATCTGAAAACGCGCAACATCGGCATCGTGATCACAGACCACAACGTGCACGAGACGCTGGCCATTACAGACCGCGCCTATCTGCTCTATGACGGTGAGATTCTTGAGAGCGGCACTCCGGAGCAGCTGGCTGCAAACCCCGACGTTCGCCGCAAATATCTGGGGCAGAACTTCGAGCTCCGCAAAGCGGTGCTCCACAAGAGACCCGGAGAAGAGGTCTAGTCTTTTCCCTTAGGATTTACGTTACATCCGCTGCAGGCTGTGCAACCCAGATCGGCACAGTCAGGGTTGGCCTTGCCGTGCTTCTTGCCCCACAGGCGCAGTTCCTCTTCCTTGGCGCACACCACGCCCCGCTTGCGCAGCTCCTTGTTATGGGCAATCTCGCCGTCGGGGAACTTGCCGTCTTTGCGGAAGAGGATGTTGAAGCACATCCCCAGCACGCACAGCGCCACCACGGCTATGGCCAGCAGGAATGTCTTCATGGTGTTACAGGCACTTGAAAGCGGGTGCGAGCGGATGGCTGCCCACCGTGAGCATGGGAGGTATCTGCATCACCTTGAAGCTGGAGGCGCGGCGCAGCTTGATAGCGCGGGCGGCAGCTTCGCGGTCAGGGAACGAATCCAGCACCTGCTCTTCTGTGAGACCCTCTTCGTTAAGGGCGTGCAGCACGCGATCCAGGACCTCGTATTCCGGAAGGGAGTCGCTGTCCTTCTGTCCGGGACGCAACTCCGCGGAGGGGGCTTTGGTGATGATGTGCTCCGGGATGCGTTCTCCGTTGCGGTTTATGTACCGGCACAGTTCGTATACCTGCAGTTTGTACAGGTCGGCAATCACCATTATGGCGCCGGCCAGGTCGCCGTACAGGGTGCCGTAGCCGGTGGAGAGTTCGCTCTTGTTGGATGTGTTCAGCACCAGCGCGTCGTAGCGGTTGGAGTAGGCCATCAGAATCAGGGCGCGGATGCGGGCCTGCAGGTTTTCCTGGGTGGTGTCCCAGCGGCCGTCGGCAAAAAAGTGCTCCATGGCGCCCATGGCGCTGTCATATATCTTCCCGATGGGGATGGTCTCGCTGCTGATGCCAAGGTCGGCCGCCAGCTGCTCCGAGTCGGACACAGAATGACCGGTGGAGAACTCGCTGGGCATGAGTATGCCGTGCACGTTCTCCGCCCCCAGGGCATCCGCCGCCAGTGCCGCCACCAGCGCCGAATCCACGCCGCCGGAGAGTCCCAGCACCGCCCTTTTCTTGCCGGCTCCCTTGAAGTAATCGCGGATCTTGCCGGTGAGAATGGCGTGCACCTGCTCTATCGATATTGAAGGCTCCAGAATCATCAGAAAATGAATGTGTCGCTTATCGGGCGGTTATTGTATACCTTGGTGATGATGTCGGCGAATATGTTGGCCACGCTGAGCACCTTGAACTTGGAGGTATCCTCGCCCTCCTTGGGCCTCAGAGGAATGGTGTCGGATACTATGAACTCCTCTATGGCAGAGGCGCTTATCCTCTCGTATGCATTGCCGGAGAGAACCGGGTGGGTGCACACGGCGCGCACGCTCACGGCACCTTTTTCCTTGAGCATGTCGGCGCACTTGGTAATGGTGCCGGCGGTGTCCACCATATCGTCTACAATAACCACGTTGCGACCCTCAACATCGCCTATGGCGGTCATGGAACCCACCACGTTTGGCTTCTCACGCGACTTGTGGCAGATGATCATGGGCACGCCAAGTATGCGGGAGTATGCGTTGGCCCTCTTTGCGCCGCCCATGTCGGGGGAGGCGATGGAGAGGTTCTCCAGCTTCAGGTCCCTCAGATAGGGGAGGAAGATGCTGCTGGCGTATATGTGGTCTACCGGAACGTCAAAGAAGCCCTGTATCTGGTCTGCATGCAGGTCGCAGGTCATCACGCGGTCGCAGCCCGCAGCCACCAGCAGGTTGGCCACAAGCTTGGCGCCGATGCTCACGCGCGGACGGTCCTTGCGGTCCTGACGGGCCCAGCCAAAGTAGGGGATAACGGCAATCACCTTGTGTGCCGATGCCCTGCGCGCTGCGTCTATCATGAGCAGCAGTTCAAAGATATTCTCTGTGGGAGGGAAGGTAGACTGCACAATGAACACGGTGGCTCCGCGCACGCTCTCGTCGAATGCGGGCTGGAATTCACCGTCGCTGAAAGTGGTCACCTTTGAATTGCCGAGCTCCACCCCCAGGTTGAGGGCTATCTTCTCTGCAAGATACTTGCTGCCGCGGCAGGAGAAAATCTTTAACTTGTGGTCGTATTCCATAATTCAGATATGTTATGAGGGTTGATTATCAAGGTCTTTGAGAATCTGTGAGATATAATCCAGTATGGCATCCTTGCCAGTCCCTTTCTCGGAGGATGTGGCAAATATCTCCGGCAGGGGGTCCCAGTACCGGCCAATCTCCGTCTTGGTCTTGTCTATGCGGGTGGCCAGCGCTCCGCTGCCCAGCTTGTCGCACTTGGTGAGCACAATGGCGAACGGCACCCCCCTGCGCCCCAGCGAAAGGAGGAACTCCATGTCGTTCTTTAGCATGTCGTGGCGGCAGTCAATCAGCACGAACAGCAGTGCCAGATCGGAGCTGTTGTCTATGTAATCGTCTATCATGGCGGCCAGATGGTCGCGGTGCGCCTTTGACACCTGTGCATAGCCGTATCCCGGCAGGTCCACCAGATACCAGCTGTCGTTTATCATAAAGTGGTTTATGCACTGGGTCTTGCCCGGCTTTGAAGAGGTATGTGCCAGTGAGGAATTGCCGGTGAGGCAGTTGATGAGCGACGATTTGCCCACATTAGAGCGGCCGATAAAGGCGAATTCCCTTTTAGCAGGGGTTGGTCTGCCTGAAGCTGAGACACAGCTTGCGACATATACCGCCTTTGTGATTTTCATAGCGCCGCGCATTTAGTTACAAAAGTACAAAAAAAGTTTTGCACGTGACTATCATTCAAATGCTCTTTTTTTCGTAAATTGCAAAAATTGCGCGTATGATGGAAGAAACCGTATATACTCTGCAGCAACTGCTCTCCGAGGTGAAGGGGGCGGTGGATTCCGCATTCCCGGTGGCGGTGTGGGTCAAGGGGGAAATACAGGGGCTTAGCGTGAACCGCAGCGGTCACTGCTACATGAGCCTGATAGAGAAAAATGTCCTCACCGGGGCGCTTCTGGCAGAGGTGAGGGCCATTATCTGGAGCTCCCGCTACCGCACGCTGGCCACCCGCTTCACGGAAGAGACGGGCCGCGGCATAGAGGACGGGATGAGCATCCTGGCGCTGGCCACGGTGCAGTATTCCGAGCTGTACGGGCTCTCTCTGATTATTGAGGACATAGATTCCGCGTTCACCGCCGGCGAAGCCTTTTTGCAGCGTCAGCGCACCATCAACCGTCTCACTCAGGAGGGGATGATGGATCTGAACGCTCGGGTGCCCATGCGCCCTCTGCCGCGCCGTCTGGCGGTGATATCTGCTTCAACCGCGGCGGGTTACGGCGACTTTATGGAGCATTTGCATAACAACCCGTACGGCTTCAAGTTCGTAAGCGAGCTGTTCCCCGCACCCATGCAGGGCGTCGAGGCTCCGGCGGGCATCATCGCGGCTCTGGAGGCTGTGGCGGCGCGTCAGGACGAATTCGACGCGGTGCTGATGTTGCGCGGCGGCGGTTCCGCAACGGATCTGGCCTGCTTTGACGATTATGACCTGGCGCTCAATATCGCCCAGTTCCCGCTGCCGGTGCTCACCGCCATCGGGCACGAGCGGGACGTGCATGTGGCGGACATGGTCGCCTTTGAGCATCTCAAGACCCCCACGGCGCTGGCAGACTATTTTGTGGATATCTTTGCACAGGAAGACTATGCGCTCCAGACCCTCGCCGGCAGGCTGTCGCTGGCGGTGCGCACCAAGGCAGCGGGGCAGAGACAGCGGCTGGACGCTCTTACGGCCCGCATCAGGGGGGCGGTGAGCCTGCTTGTGCAACAGCAGCGCAGCAAGGTCCAGATGCTGGAATACAAGGTGGGGGCGCTGAATCCCGCAAGCATCCTTGCAAAGGGTTTCTCGCTTACGCTGAAAGATGGCCGCAGGGTCACCTCGGCAAAATCCCTTAAAGCGGGCGATGACATATCCATCGTCCTGTCAGACGGCAACGTAAAAGGCAAAGTACAGTAATATGAAAGATAAACTCACATACAAAGAGGCGCTGGAGCAGCTTGAGGCTCTGGTAGAGAAGATTGAGAACCCCGACCATCCGCTGGACACCATCCAGAGTGAGGTGGAGCAGGCCATGCAGCTGGTGGAATACTGCAAGAAGTGCCTTGCCGGCACGGAAAAGGAACTCACCGACATAATCGATAAAAAAGCAGGCTTATGATATACGACAACGATCCCTGGCTGAAGCCCTACAAAGGTGCGATTGACGCCCGTAAGAAGCGCATCCTGGCGGCGCGCAAGGCGATTGCCGCAAACGGCGGTTCGCTGTATGCGGCGGTGAACAACCATCTGTTTTACACGCTGCACTGCGAAGATGGCTTCAGGGTGTTCAGGGAGTGGGCTCCCACAGCCTCCAGGATTTATCTGATTGGAGAGTTCAACGGCTGGAAGAAAGACGAGCGCTATGCCCTTCAGCCCACCGGCGGCGGCAACTGGGAGTTGCGTGTCCCGGCTGCAGAGGTGCCTCACGGAACTCTCTACAAATGGTTTGTGGAGTGGCCCGGCGGGGGCGGGGAGAGAATACCGGCCTATGCTACCCGCTGCGTGCAGGACCCTGTGACAAAGGTGTTCTCCGCACAGGTATGGGAGCCGGATAAGCCCTATCAGTGGCGCAGCAGCGGCAGCATAAAGATTGACAATCCGCTGATATATGAGACTCACATCGGCATGAGCGGCGAGAAGGAAGAGGTGGCATCGTTCGAGAGCTTCCGCAAGGAGGTGCTGTCGCGCATCATAGACCTGGGATACAACACCATCCAGATAATGGCGCTGCAGGAGCATCCCTATTACGGCTCCTTCGGCTATCAGGTCTCCAACTTCTTTGCCCTCTCCAGCCGCTACGGCACTCCGGAGGAGTTCAAGGCGCTGGTAGATGACGCGCACCGGGCGGGCATCGCGGTAATCATGGATATCGTCCATTCGCATGCGGTGAAGAACGAGGCGGAGGGGCTCAGTCGTCTGGACGGCTCGCTCACCACCTATTTCCATGCCGGCGACCGCGGTAACCACCCCGCGTGGGACTCCCGCTGCTTTGATTACGGAAAGAGCCAGACGCAGTTCTTTTTGCTCTCCAACTGCAAGTACTGGATGGAGGAGTATCATCTGGACGGCTTCCGCTTTGACGGGGTCACCAGCATGCTCTATCTGGACCACGGTCTGGGCCGCGACTTTGGCGACTATGAGCAGTATTTCAACGGTGGGGTAGACGAGGACGCAGTGACCTATCTGGCGCTGGCCAACATCCTCATCAAGGAGGTCAATCCCGATTCCATCACCATCGCGGAGGATATGAGCGGCATGGCGGGCCTGGCCGCTCCCATAGCAGACGGCGGCGTAGGCTTTGACTACCGCATGAGCATGGGCGTGCCCGACATGTGGATAAAGATTATCAAGGAGACCGACGACCACGACTGGAAGATGGGCTCCCTATGGTACGAACTTACCAACAAGCGCGCCGACGAGCGCACGGTGAGCTATGCGGAGTGCCACGATCAGGCGCTGGTGGGGGATAAGACCATAATCTTCCGCCTGATAGACAAGGAGATGTATTACTCCATGGACAAGGCGACCCAGAACCAGATTGTGGACCGCGGCCTGGCGCTGCACAAGATGATACGTCTGGTCACTCTGGCCACCGCCGGTAACGGCTACCTGAACTTCATGGGCAACGAGTTTGGCCACCCGGAGTGGATAGACTTCCCCCGTGAAGGGAACGGCTGGTCTTATGCGCATGCCCGCCGCCTGTGGAGCATCAGCGATCGGGACGATTTGCACTACAAGGCGCTGCGCGAGTTTGACAAGGACATGATACACCTGTTCTCAGAGCAGAAACTCCTTTCCAAGGGGCATTACTGCTGGTGTGCAGACGACGCCTCCCAGGTGCTGGCATTCACCCGCGGCGACTATCTGTTTGTGTTCAACTTCAATCCGGAGCGCTCTTTCCCCGACTATGCATTCCCGGTGCCGGAGGGGAGCTGGCAGGTGGTGCTGGACAGCGACAGCGCCCGCTACGACGGCTTTGGCCGCAACGACAGCAGCATTGTGCACAGCACCCTTACAAACCGGAAGGGAGAACAGCTGTTGCAGCTGTATCTCCCTTCGCGTACGGTTCAGGTGCTTAAGAAACTCTCCTAAAGGTTCGCGGCAACTATCTTTTCGATTTCGGCCGGGTCGTAGATGTCCTTGGCCAGGATGTCGCATTCTCGGCTGATGATGAACATGGTGGGGATGGAGTTCAGGTTGTATGCGGCAACTGCCGGAGAAACCAGCCCCAGCCCGTCGTTCACGCAGGTCCAGGGGAGCTTCTGGTTGCGGACGGAGGCGGCCCATGCGGTCTTGTCCTCGTCTACGCATACCTGATAGATTTCAAAGCCCTTGCTGTGATACTTCTCGTATACGGGAACCATCTCCAGGTTGAACATCTTGTGCTCGTCCTGTGCGATGCTCCAGAAAGAGAGCAGGATAACGTTGCCAAACATGTCGCTCAGCAGATGCTCCTTGCCGTCAAAGTCGGTCATCTTGATCTCGGGCAGGCCATACACGGCGTTGGAGATCTTCTCTTCCAGCTCGTCTGCATTGCGGCGCATGTCAATGGCCTTTGACACAGCGTTCACGAATTCGTTGTCGGGATACTTCTGAACCAGCGAGTCGCGCACCGAGGTGAAGATGTAGACATCTGTGGGCTCCTGGAATACGTACAGCTGGTCGTTGAACTTCTGGAACAGGGCTGCTGCTGATGTTATGGAGAAGGGGTTGCCCACCACCTGGCGCAGCATGGCCCGCTTGTGGTCTATGTAAATCCTGGAGAGCTGGAGGTTCATGTCCTCCGGCTCTTCTGCCAGAACCCTTTCCATCTGTGCTTTGCTGGCGGCCAGCAGGGAATCCATCTGCATGAGCAGGCGGCTGTCTTCAGAACCTGCCACACTGTAGCGGCCAAGGGTGTCTGCGCTAACGCTGATGCGCTCTTTGTCGGCAGCTACCACGCCGGCCAGCTTGGTGCCGTTGTGATAGAAATAATAGAAGGCGGGATTCACCTTGTCGCGCAATTCCAGCTTGCATTTCAGGTGTCCGTTGCCGTTAGTGGCAAGGCTGTCTATGAAAGAGAGGCGGTTATAGTCCAGACGATAGAGTTCCACGTTGGTGGCGACGCCCTCTTTGAGGTCCAGGTTTACCACGGCGCCCGGCTTGCTGCACGATACCACAGCCAGCAGCGCAATCAGCGGGAAGATGATTCTTTTCATGGCTGCTATTTGTTGAATTCGGCTGCGATAGCGGCTGCGACCACTTTGAATCGCTCCGGAGTGAGGGATTTCTTCTCTGCGCGGAAATCCATGTCGCTCTCTTTCTGCAGGGGAACCAGATGAATGTGTGCGTGAGGCACCTCCATGCCCAGCACGGCTACCCCTACGCGCTTGCATGGGATGGCGCGCTTGATGGCTTCCGCCACCTTCTTGGCGAATGCGGTAAGGCCGGCGTAGGTCTCATCGTCCAGGTCAAAGATGTAATCCACCTCTTTCTTGGGAATCACCAGAGTGTGCCCCTCAACCATGGGGTTGATGTCCAGGAATGCAAAGTAGTTTTCGTCTTCTGCAACTTTGTAAGAGGGTATCTCACCCGCTGCAATCTTTGAAAATATGGTTGCCATGGCTTAGATGCTTATGTCAAGGATTTCGAATTGCATGAGTCCGGAGGGAACCTGTACGTCCACGGTCTCGCCCTTGCGGTGTCCCAGCAGGGCCTTTGCGATGGGGGTGCCCACAGCCAGCTTGCCTTCGCGGAAGTTGGCCTCTGTCTCACCCACGATGGTGTATTCCATCACCGCGCCGTTCTTGGTATTTTTGATTCTGACCTTGTTGAGCATCTGCACCGTATCGGTGTTGAGCTTGCTCTCGTCTATGACCCTCGCGGTGGCAAGCATGTCCTGCAGCTTGCTTATCTTGAGCTCCAGCAGGCCCTGAGCCTCGCGGGCTGCGTCATATTCTGCATTCTCGCTCAGGTCGCCCTTGTCGCGTGCCTCCGCAATCGCCTTGGATATCACCGGGCGCTCTGCAATAGCCTCTGCCAGCTGCTGTTTGAGGTCATCCAGACCTTTCTGTGTCAAATAGTGTATTTCTGCCATTTCGATAAAAAATTAAAGAATCCCCTGTTTATGGGGACCCTTCATACCAGTACTAAAATCAGTGCGAAGATAGTAATTATTTTTGAATTACCGGCTAATATTTTTCGTAGCCGGGCTTCATGATCTCCGAATAGATAACCATATCAACGGGATCGAAGTCCATTCCCTGTTCTTTCTCAGGCTGAGGTGCGGCAGTGGTGGCAGCCTTCTTTGCCTTGGGCTCCGGTTCGGGCTCCGGCTTCGCCGTGGAAGAGATTCCTTCCTCCGCCATGGTATAGCCGGCCGCGGCACTGCGCACTTCCTCTCTGGCCTCATCGGCTGCGGTGGTTCTTGGTGCCTCGTTCTGCAGCTTGGAGAGGATATCGTCCAAAGATACCTTGCCGGGGAAGCCCGGGGCGGCGTTCTGCTGTTGTTTAGCCTTTTTCTTAATGCTGACCACTACGCCCAGCACTACAATCGCCAGCCATACTGCGAATATTATTACAGACTCTCCCATATCTGATAAGGTTAAAACTCTCCTGAGGCAAAAAGTTCCCTGGTTGCGGCAATGTCCTGGCTTAGCTGAGCCTTGAGCTGCTCCCGCGAGGCGAACTTACGCTCTTCGCGGAGTTTGCTGCAAAAGTCAAGCCTGATGTCCAGTCCGTATATCTCCTCGTCAAAGTCGAGGATGTGGGTCTCTATAACCAGGGCACGGTCGTCGCACACGGTGGGACGGGTCCCTATGTTGCAAACTCCAATGTAGCGGCCGCCTTCCACCTGCACACGCACAGCATATACTCCGCGCTCCGGAATCACCTTGAGCGGCTCGTAGAGCTGCATGTTGGCGGTGGGGAAGCCCAGCTGCCGGCCTATGCCGTTGCCGCTCACCACTACTCCGCCAAGGCGGTAGTCGTATCCCAGAAGCTTATTTGCGCGCTCTATGCCGCCGGTGGCCACCAGATTGCGGATGTATGTAGAGCTCACGGTGTTGTACTGGTCTGAGACACTGCCGGCCTTGATGGTTTCAAGCCCCAGCTTCTTTGCGACCCTGGTGACATTGGTGTCAAATGCGGTGTTGCCCAGATGGTGGTCGTAACCCACTATCAGCATGGATGCCCCTATCTGGCCGATGAGACATTCCTGAATGAACTGCTCGCAGCTTATCTTGCTCAGGCTCTTTGTGAAATCCACCACCTCCACGCGATCCACGCCGCACTCCTTGAGCAGTTCCTTCTTCTCTTCCAGAGAGTTTAAAAGGCGCAGCTCGCGGGCGTCCTGGCGCAGCACGTTGCGGGGATGGGGCCAGAAGGTGACCACGACACTCTCCCCGCCGCGCTCTTTGGCCGTGCGGCAGAGAGTGTCAATCACCTTGCGGTGTCCGGTGTGGACGCCGTCAAAGAAGCCTGTGGTTGCTATAACCATCTTACAAGTTCAAAGTCCTGACGGTGAGCCATGTCGTCACTCTTGGCAAACATGCGGGTAGCGTACTGGTAGGTACCCACTCTGACCGGAGTGATGTCGGTACGGTAGGTTGCCACACAGTCCTCAAAGCTTACAACCTCGTAAGGGTGTACCTCGCGGATGTGGTATGCTCCCTTGCTGTCCTGCTCCGTGATTACGCATTCGATGCCGATTTCGTCCGGGGTGAGGCCTGCCAGATATACCTCCGCCTCTGCGTAGTGCTGGTCGCCAAGGGTGAAGCGGGCAGAGCCGTTGAGGTCGTCAAAGCGGCGGATCTGGATGTCGGGCCATGCCCTATACATACGCTTCTTCCACTGTGCAATCTCGCGCGCCTTGAGGAAGTCCTTGTCAGTCATCTTGGCGTAGCGTTTTGCCAGGGGTCTGTAATACTTCTCAAGGTAATCCTCCATCATGCGGTTGGTGGTAAAGTTGCATGCCACCTGGGCGATGGTGTTCTTGATGTATTTGATCCACTCCGGGGAATAGTCCTTGTCCCAGTCCTTCTTGTAGAAGGCGGGAGCAATGTCGTTGGTGATGATGCTGTAGAGCATAGCGGAATCCAGGTCGTCCTGGAACTCCTGATTGTCGTATGTCTTCTCCAGAGGGAGAGCCCAGCCGGCCCCCTCCTTGTAACCTTCAACCCACCAGCCGTCAAGCACAGAGAAGTGCATTACACCGTTCATCACAGCCTTCTCGCCGCTGGTGCCGGAGGCCTCCTGACGGCGGGTCGGGTTGTTCATCCAGATGTCGACGCCCTGCACGAGCATCTTGGCCAGGGTGATGTCGTAGTTGGGCACGAACACGATCTTGCCGATGAACTGCGGCATCTTGGAGATTTCCACGATGTGCTTGATAAAGTCGCTGCCGGCCTTGTCTGCGGGGTGTGCCTTGCCTGCGAACAGGAACTGTACCGGATGGTCGGGGTTGTTGACCAGCTTATCCAGACGCTCCAGGTTGCGGAACAGCAGAGTAGCGCGCTTGTATGTTGCAAAGCGGCGGGCGAAACCTATGGTGAGCACGTCGTTGCGCAGGGTGGATTTGATCTTGACGATCTGGCTGGGGGAGTAGTGCGCCGTGGACTTGGTGTCGGAGATGGTCTTCTTTACATAGTCTATAAGACGCTTGCGCAGCACGCTGCGGACGTTCCATATATCCTTGTCTGCTATCTTGTAGATATTGGTGAAGCAGGATTTGTCGTAGTGGTGGGTGGCGAAAGCCTTGCCGAATACCCTTGCATGGATGGCCTTCCATTCGGAAGCGGTCCAGGTGGGGTAGTGGACGCCGTTGGTCACATAGCCCACGTTTACCTCTTCCGGCAGGTAACCGGGCCACATCGGGGCCAGAATCTCCTGGCTCACCTTTCCGTGCAGCCAGCTTACGCCGTTGATGCCCTGGGACATGTTTGCGGCCAGCACGCTCATGCTGAACTTCTCGCCGCCGTCGTTGATATTGTAGCGGCCCAGGCCCATGAAGGTGTGCCAGTCAATCTTCATGCGGGCGGGGAACTGGCCAAAGTATACGCGCATCATGTCTTCGCTGAAGAAGTCGTGGCCTGCCGGTACCGGGGTGTGGGTGGTGAACAGGGAAGAGCTGCGTACCACCTCCAGCGCCTCGGCAAAGGTCAGGTTGTCGTTCTCCACGTACATGCGGATGCGTTCTATTCCGGTGAAGGCTGCGTGGCCTTCGTTGCAGTGATAAACCTCCGCCTGGATGTTCATCGCCTTGAGGGCGCGGATGCCGCCAAGGCCCAGCAGGATCTCCTGCTTGAGACGGTTCTCCCAGTCGCCTCCGTAAAGCTGGTGGGTGATGGGACGGTCTTCGGGCATGTTCTCCTCAAAGTCGGTATCCAGCAGATAGAGGTCGGTGCGGCCCACTTCCACCTTCCATACGCGGATGTTGAGGTTGCGGCCGGGCATCGGCACAGAAACGGTGAGCCACTTGCCATCCTTGTCCAGCACGGGCTGGGCGGGGGACTCGCGGAAGTTCTGCGGGTCGTAAGATGCTATTTGGTCGCCGTCGCCGGAGAGATACTGGGTGAAATAGCCGTATTTGTACAGCAGACCCACAGCGGTGAGGTTCACGCCCATGTCACTCGCCTCCTTGAGGTAGTCGCCGGCCAGGATTCCGAGGCCGCCGGAATAAATCTTGAGGGAGGTGTCCAGACCGTATTCCATGCAGAAGTATGCAATCTTGGGAGATTTGCGCTGTGCCTTGCCCTTCATGTATTCAGTGAAGTGGCTGGAAACGGTTTTGAGGCGGGCCATGAAATCCTTGTCCTGCTCCAGCACCTTGTACTGGTCCAGCGAGATGCGGTCCAGCATCACTATGGGGTTGCCCTTGCTCTCTTCCCAGAGAGCTGCGTCTATGGATTTGAAGAGGTCAATCGCCTCGTCGTTCCAGCACCACCAGAGGTTCTTGGAGATGTCTTCCAGGGCGCTCAGGCGGCTGGGGAGGGCGCGGTTTACAACTATGCTGTTCCAGTTGGGTCGGTTTGCTATCTGTTTGCGGTAACTCTGGTCCCCGTCTTCTTGCAGAAGGGGATAGGGTCCGAACTGCTCTATCACTTTATTGATTGCCATATCGTAGGCTGATTTGTAGAATGTAATGTTGTTTTCCCAGAGGGCGAGGAGCGATACCTCCCTCGCATTCGCTGCGCATGAGGCGTAGGCCGCTGCATCAAGGGTGCAGAAGCGGTGGATGACCTCCGCCACGGAATCTACTACGTCACCGTAGTTGAAATCGTTGCGCTCTACGATGGTGACTCCCTTGAGGGGTTCCTTGCCGCTGTAGCGCTCCTTTATCCAGAGGCCGAAGCCGGCGAGGGTGGTGGTCACCGTGGGGACGCTGAATGCCAGCGACTCCAGCGGGGTGTAACCCCAGGGCTCGTAGTATGAAGGGAACACGGTGAGGTCGGCACCGGAGAGCAGGGTGATGTAGCTCTGGTTAAAGATGCCGTCGCTGCCGTTCAGGTAGCTGGGGACAAAGAATACGTCCACCTTGCGGTCGGGGCCATTGTCCAGCCCTACCTCTGCCAGATGGCGGCGTACGCAGTCAAAATCGTCTGTGAGATAGTGTGTTACATTGGTGGTGTGCCGATGCTCAGGATTGGCGAGTTTCTCCACAAGATCCTTGTCGGGGCCGTTGTTGCCGCTGGGCACCATGATAAAGGCGGCTATCTGTCTTGCGGGATTCTCGCGGGCCACCTTTGCCAGGGCGTCGATAAACACGTTGATGCCCTTGGTCTCGTATTCATAGCGGCCGCCTATCCAGACTATCTCGGTAGAGGCTTCATTGTATTTCTTGTCGCTCATCGCGGAGGCTACATTCAGCAGGCTCTTGCGGGCGGCGGTACGCATCTTTGCAAGTGCCTTCTTGTCGGGGGCGAAGCTGCCGGCGATGCCGTTGGGGGTAACCACATCGGGATTGCGTCCCAGCAGTATCTTGCACTCGTATGCGGTGAGGTCGCTCACAGTGGTGAACACGTCGGCGTTCAGGGCAGCCGCCTTCTCCACTGAGTGGCGGTCGCTCACGCCGTATTCGCGGGCCATGGTGTCGCCGTTCATGGCGGGCAACTCCTTGTAGAAGGGGATGTGCTTGCTGGCCAGACAGCGCCCCACAACTGTGGCGTGGGTGGTGAATACAGTGCCGATGGGCAGGCCGGAGTCCTTCAGATAGAGAATGCCGGCGCCCGCCATCCACTCGTGGAACTGAGCCACAATCTTGCTGGAAGAGCGGATATAATAGCGTGAGAAACTCTCTATTACCTTACCGGATGCGTAACCGAACAGGAACGACTCTATGTATTCCCAGTTGCCGTTGAGTGAATCTACACCGTATTTCTCCCAGGCCTTGGCAAAAATCTGGTCTTTGGCGGTGATGAAGTTCTTGAAGTCCACCAAGATGGCGATGGGCTTGCCGGGGATGTTCCAGCGGCCTACCCGTACGCGCAGACCTTCGTGGGCTGCGAGCTCCCTCCAAGATTTGAAGAGGTCGTTGTCTACCGTGAACTCGGGGTTCTGACGGGTGTGCATCCACACGTCAGGTCCGATATGTATGTGTCTGTCCTGAAGTTCGCCGTTGAGGTTTAAAGCTTTTGTTGCAAGTACTGTGTGAATGCCGCCTACCTTGTTGCAAACTTCCCAGCTGACCTCGAACAGGTAGTCCGGCATCGTCATATTTTTCTTCATCTATTATTTCTTTTTTGTGTGTTCCGCAACCCTGATCTCAAAGTCGCTGAGCACGTTCATATAGTTAATGAAAGCCTCGTAAGGTGTGTCGTAAGGGTTGAAATAGCTGTGTACCGCCCCGTCTGAGAAGAACTTGGTGCACATATAGTAGAGGTGGTCGCTCTCCTGCAGGCGGCGGAAGGTCTTCAGCAGGGCCTCATCGCCGCTGCGGCGGACCTTGGCCTCCAGCGCATACAGCTTGTTGAAAGCTTCGCGCTGCAGTTCGTTACCCAGCCATGCCGATGTGTCGCGCTCTTCGTCTGCCCATGAGATGGGGAAGGGGACGTTGAGCTCCGCTACCGGTTCGTGCTTCTTAGCTGCTTCGCTGGCGGTGCAGAATGCAACCCCCTTGTGGGAGAGCACCTCTGCGGGAAGTGCCTTGAAGAAGTCAAAGATGCCGCTGGCGGCCTTCTGGTGCTCGCCAAAGGTCTCATAGTCCATGAACAGGTTCACGATATCGTCGTTCTCCAGAGCCTCCATCAGCCAGCCGGTGTACTTGGGCGCGGTGAGGGGCCATTCGTTCCATGCAGTGTTGGAGAAGCGGAACGCGATGTCGTCTGAGAGCGCTGAATTCTTGAGCAGCAGGCGGAGCTTGGGATTTGCGGGGTTGTTGTATACGTAGTTGGGACTCTTCCAGCCCAGGATGTGCTTTGCACCCTCCGTGAGCATGGTGCGGTAACCCATTGCGGCAACCATCTCGCCGATCTCATCCGAATAGATCAGCTCCGTGTTGCGGAATGCCTTGGGTTTTACGCCAAACTCGCTCTCTACAGTTGCGGCGTGCAGCTTCACCTGGTCCTTGAATTCAGCAGGGGAAGCCAGCGATGCCAGCGAGTGGGAATAGGTCTCTGCCAGGAACTCCACGCAGCCGGTGGCGGCCAGGGCGCGGAAGCTCTCCAGCACCTCCGGAGCGTACTGGCGGAACTGCTCTATGGCAGTACCGGATACGGAGAAGGTTACTTTGAAATCCTTGCCGTGGGTCTTGATCAAATCAAGCAGCAGCTTGTTCATGGGCAGGTAGCACTTGGCGGCTACGCGGCGCACGATGGCGCTGTTGTCAAAATCGTCAAAATAGTGGTCGTCCGCTCCTATGTCAAAGAACCGGAAAAGCCTGAGACGGTCGGGCTGGTGAACCTGGAAATAAAGGCAAATACTTTTTGTGGCCATATCTGTAAATTTTTAATTATTCGAATTGATGGCGTCGGAATATACCGCCTTCATCTTGGCGGCGGCGTTGTTCCACTTGAGGGTGCTGACCTCTTCGTAACCCTTCTCGCTGGCAACCTTGGCGATAGCCTCATAGTTGACCAGGGCGTAGATGGAATCGGCGAGGGCGTCGATGTCCCAGAAGTCCACCTTGATGGCGTGGCGGAGCACTTCTGCAACACCCGACTGCTTGGAGATGATGGTGGGTACGTTGCTTATCATCGCCTCCAGCGGCGAGATGCCGAACGGCTCCGATACCGACGGCATAACGTACACATCGGAATATGCGAACATCCGCTGCACGTCGGCACCGCGTAGGAAGCCGGTGAAGTGGAACTTGTCCGCCATGCCCAGCTGCGCCACGCGGCGCACGCTGCGGTTGAGCAAATCGCCGCTGCCCGCCATCACAAAGCGGACGTTGTCACAGCGGTCCAGCACCTTGCGGGCCGCCTCTATGAAATATTCGGGGCCCTTCTGCAGGGTGACGCGCCCCAGGAAGGTCACGACCTTCTCCTTTACGGTGCGGTTCACCTTGATGTCGCTGCGGCCGGAGAAATCCACCGCATTGTGCACTGTGACAACCTTGGCGGGGTCTATCCCGTAGCGGTTTATCACGATGTTGCGGGTCCAGTCGCTCACGGTTATCACGCGGTCTGCCTCGCGCATGCCGCGCTGCTCTATGTCGTACACCACGGTGTTGTAGTTCTCACCGTCGCGGTCAAACTCGGTAGCGTGTACGTGCACCACCAGCGGCTTGCCGCTCACACGTTTGGCGGCGATGCCGGCCAGGTAGGTGAGCCAGTCGTGGGCGTGAATCACGTCAAAATCGTTCTCCGCGGCAATCGCGCCGCCCACCATCGCATAGCGGGAAACCTCTTCCATGAGGTTGGCGCCGTACTTGCCGGAGAATTTGTATTTGCTGCGGAAGTGGGATGAGAATTCCATCGTCTGGAAATGACGCTCCTCCTCACTCAGCAGAGAATAGTCTTCAGGAGATATGTAGGGCATCAGGTTGCTCCCGACGCGCAGGAACTGGACTTTGCCCAGATAATCATCTATGTTGGTAAACGTGTCGTATACCGCTACGTCGCTGGCGTTTATGATGTGCGCTGCGCTCTGGTCCTCATCGCCGCTGGCGGAGGGCATCACAAACAGCACCTCCACACCGTTGGCGGCCAGACCTTTGGTGATTCCGTAGCAGGCGGTGCCAAGGCCGCCCGAAATGTGCGGGGGAAACTCCCAGCCGAACATTAGAACTTTCATCTTATACCTCCTCTTTATATTTGTTGATGAGATACTCTACAGTAAGGATAGCGCCGGTGGCGGTGGCCGAATTTATGGCGCCGTGAGGGTTATGAGGCGGGTTGCCGTCGTAAAGTTCTGCAACCGCTCCGATACCGTGTATGGTCATGTCCTCAGCAAATCCCTTGATGGACTCGCGGGCCTCGCGGACAAATGCCTTGCCGTACAGCTTGAAGCCCGCCATAGCATAGTATTTGAGCAACCACGGGCGGGTGCTGCCGTTGTGGTAGGCAAGGTCACGCTCGTGCTGGTTGCCGTCGTAGATACCCTTGAACAGCGGGTTCTTGGGGGTCAGGGTGCGGATGCCGCGGCTGGTGAGCAGGTCCTGACGGACGGAGCGGAACACCAGGTCCTGAACCTCCTCGCTTATGGGGCTGTAGGGGAGGCAGCATGCGAACAGCTGGTTGGGACGGGTGGACATGTTCTGGCCCCCCTCGTCTATGTAGTCTGCCAGATGTCCGCGCTCTTCGCACCAGAACATCCCGTAGAAGTTGTGCTCTATCTTGTCTGCGATAGCGGTGTACAAATCCGCCATATCGCGGTTCTCGCCGTATTTGCGCTCCATTGCCGCCGCATAGCGCAGCGTGTTGTACCATATCGCGTTGGTCTCAACCTGATATCCGGCGCGCTCCGTTACGGGACGGCCTTCGGTATATGCGTTCATCCAGGTGAGGGCTGTGCCGGGCAGGGAAGCCCAGAGAAGGCCGCTGTCGTGCAGCCTTACCTCGGGACGGCCGGCGATATAACTGCCAAGGATGGCATTCACGGTGGCGCCGTATTTCTCCCATGCAGCTTTGGGACGGCCGGTGAAGCCAGTGAGCTCCTGTACCATCATAATCAGATCCAGCGGTGCGTCAACATCGTTGCAGGAACTCAGCAGGGCTGTGTTCCACTTCTCAATGAGGCCGTCCAGCACAGTCATGTACTGCTTTACATCGCCGGTGTTGTGAAGGATGATGCCGGAGGCGCAGAAGGCGGTGGCCCTCAAATCGCCCACGCCTAGCCATGAGAAGCCGCTGCTGATCTCGAGCCACTGGCGGTGGAACAGCAGGCGGGATGCGGCATGACGCAGGGTGGAATCAAAGTCGGGCAGGGTGCCTATAGCGCTCACCTCCCTTGCAAACTGGCGCTTGAACTGAGCCGGGTCGCAGGGGGCGGTGGATGCGGAAAAGATTATGCTCTCGCCCTTCTTGATGGGCATCTCGAAGTATCCGGGGGTGAAGAGATCCTCAGTGCAGTCAAAGCCGCGGCGGTACTCTTCAGGATAAGTTACGCCCATGTACCAGGAGGGATCGTCGTTAAAGGAGGTCTGCTTGCTGAGCTGCATATACAGCTTGGGAAGCACCTGGTAAAGCTTGTAAGCTTTGCCGTTCTCCACGTCCACTCCGCGGGTGTCGGCAATGGAGTTGCGGTTGGTGAGGGCGTGGATGCTGCGGAAAGAGAGCAGCGGACGCAGCCTCAGCGTGGTCTGGGAATGGGCGTCAAGCAAGGTGTATTTGATAAGGACCCTGTCCTCGTTTTCTACCATGAGAAGCTGCTTCTGGAGCTTGATGCCGCCGATATGGTAGGTGATGGTGGGGATGGGGTCGTTCTCGTAATCTACTATGTATTTGTGGCCGCGCGGCTCGAAGATCTTGCCGTAGCAGTGAATGCCCAGGTTGAACTCCTTGCCGTGCTGGATAAGGGTCTCGTCAAGCGAAGAGAGCAGGATGTGCCTGCGCCAGTTCATCTCCTCGATGGGGACCGCCAGCAGGCAGTGATACTTACGTGTGTTGCAGCAAACTATTGTGGTGTTCGCGTATGCACCGGTGCGGTTTGTGGTTATCAGCTCCCGCTTCAGGGAGTATTCCAGATTAACCAGTTCCGCTTTGTTGAATTTGAGATACGCCATATAAATTTGAAACTTCTGTTTGAAGTCGCAAATTTAGCAAAAATCAGCGTCTTAACCCAATATTTTTTTCTTATAGGTGCCGATTGTGAATTCTTTCAGGTAGAAGGGCTCCATATAGGCCGTATCTTCTAATTCAGAGGAGGTGAATTTGAGGTATGCAAGCTGCGACATATACTCCGCCAGAGGGCTGTACGGGGCAAAGATGGCGTTGCTGATTCCGCATGTATCCCTGAACTTTTCGCACCCGTTCCCGCAGAATAGAACGCGGCTGCCGGCGGGCAGTTCACTGTAAGAAGAACTGTCTAGGATTTTTGGCGAAATCTCTCCAGTGCGGATGCCGTTACCGTCAAAAACGGCCTGATAAACCTCCATACGGCGGGCGTCTATCATGGGGACGATGAAGTCCGGTTTTTCACCGCAGCCGGCTTTTCCCTGCGCTGCCAGAAGGTCCAGTGTACCCACACCTATGAGCGGAATGCCGGCGCCAAAGCAGAGCCCCTTGGCCATTGACACCCCCACGCGGAGCCCGGTATATGAGCCGGGGCCGCTGCTCACCGCCACTGCGGCGCAATCCTTCACCGTGAGGCCGTTGCGCTTAAGCAGTTCCTCAATCATGGGAGCCAGTCGGGAGGTCTGCATCCGCGGTTCTGACACAGTCTCGCTGTCAAGCGTTTTGCCGTTGCGTGACAGCGCCACGGAACAGATGTCAGTGCTGGTCTCTATCGCAAGAATCAGGATGTCTTTATCTGTGCTCATCTTTGACTTTTATCTTGTCCCCCTCGCGGAGGTCTTTGGTGACAAGCTTGTACGGCCCGGATACTATCAGGTCCTCTTCACTGAGACCGTCGGTTATCTCTATCCTGCCGAAATCCTGTATTCCGCAGTCTACCGGGCGGGAGTGCACCCGCCGCTGCTTGTCCACGGTCCACACGGTTTCGAGGCCGTCGCTAATCACAACCGCCTGCAAAGGTACAGTTAAAATATCATTTTTGGAACCGGTATCTATCACTACCGATGCCGACATGCCGGGGCGCAGGTGTGAAACCCCTTTGGAATCAATGCCGATTCTCACTTCAAAGTCGGTGGATACGCCAGCCATGCCCGCTGCAGAGGCGCTCACCGCTATCCGGGTGACATGCCCTTCCAGCGGCGAAGCGGCGGCCGCATCGGCCTTGATTGTGGCACTGTCGCCGATTTTAATGCTGCCGATATCGTTCTCTCCGATCTGGACCACCAGTTCCATCTTGGACAGGTCGGCGATGGTCAGAATCTCGGTGCCGGGCATGGTAGCGGTGCCCACGACCCGCTCTCCCGGCTTCACCGCCAGGGAGGTTATCGTGCCTTCTATCGGAGCGTAAATCAGCGTCTTCTCCAGTTCGCTGCTGGCCGCATCCAGAGAGGCCTGGGCAGCAGCGATCTGACATTCGCATTCCCCGGCGTGCGCCCTGGCGCTCTCCAGCTCAAGCTCCGCCTGCTCCTTCTGGGCGGCGGGGGCTGCATCGCTCTTGCAGAGCTGCTTCAACCGGTTGTATTCCATCTCTTTGAGCTTTAGCTCGCAGTTCTGCGCATCCCTCGCCTTCACCGCGCTCTCCAGAGCCGCCTCGCACCGCGTGATGGCCAGCAGATAGCTGTCCTGCCTGATTTTAAGAAGCAGGTCGCCCTTGTGCACCCGGTCGCCCTCTTCAAAACAAATTTCAACTATCTCGCCCGAAACGTCGGGAGAGATTTTTACCTCTTTCACGGGGCGGATGCGGCCAAACGCCGATACCGTGCGGGATATGTCCCCTCTGAAAGGGTGCACCGCCTGCGCGGCTATGCCGTCGTCTTTGATGGGGATCAGCAGCGCCCCAATGATGATGACCAGCGAGGCGGCGACCCAGCTGAAGTGTTTCTTACTCATGCCAGATTTCTTTATATAATTCCATCAGTTTTACTTGGAACAGATACTTGCATCTGCACTGGAGCAGCTCGCTCCGGCTCCGGGTCAGGTCGTCCGCGGCCTGGAGCCAGTCAGAGGCCGATATCGCCCCCAACTCGTATTGCCGTCCTGAGGAGGCGAGCTTCTTTGCGCAGAACTCTTCCCGGGCACGGCCGGCGGCAATCTGCTGCGAGAGCGATATGCACTGCAATCGCATCTGGCCCCATTCGGATAACGCATCCTCCTCTGCCTGGCGGACCCTTGCCCTGGATGCGTCCAGGTCGGCTTTGGCGGCAGCCACCTCAGCGGCCCGCCGGCCTCCGTCAAACAGCGGCACTACCATGCTGAGTGAGACAGAGGGGTTGCGGTTGCCGTCTACCTGCTCTTTGAAGGGGGCGCCGGCGGCATCGCTGTAATAGGTGCCGTATGCGGCTGAGACCCCTATTGTGGGGAAAACCGCCCCTCGGGCGGCCTTGAGCGCATACCGCGCGGCCTCTGCGTTTTCGCGGGCGGAGAGTACCCCGGGAGTTACCACGGGGCCGGTCTCAGGGGGTGTACACGATTCGCACATCTCGGCCACGGCCAGGTCGGTTTCGAACGGCGCCGGGCAGCCAGTGAGCCGCCGCAGCTCCTGCATCCGGAGTGCCTCCTCTGCCTCTGACTGTGCAATCTGCGATTGGAGGTCGGCGGCGCGGGCTTCCATTTCCAGGATATCCTCGGTGCTGCGACGGCCGCAATCTACCTCTGTACGGATCTTTTCAAGTTGCAGTCGCACGCACTCCAGACTTTGCTGCAGTGAGACGGTGGTGAGCCGGGCGAGTACATTCCCCAGGTATGCCTTTGTAATGTCGCATTTCGCCTCCAGCTCCGCCTGAAGGATGTCATTCTCCGCCGCACGTGCCGCGGCACGCGAAGCGGCGTAGGTGTTCAGACGGGCAAACCCGTCGAATATGGTAAACGACGCGCCGACAGAGGCACTGGTCTGTCGCGTAAGCCTGTTCTTCACTATGACAAGTTCCTGCATGTCGACGCTCCGTCCCCAATTGTAGTACTGATTGACGTGCAAATCAAGAGAGGGGAGCAGCTCTGAGAGGGATTGATACATCTGCGCCCTGGCCTTGCGGCCGGCAGCCTGCGCCGCCTGTAAGGAGATATTATTGGCCATGACTTGTGCCAGACAGCTGTCCAGGCTCCATACCGTATCCTGTCCCGGCGCGCCGATACACGCCAGGGATGCCAGCAGCAGAGTTACAATCCTTTTCACCGCTCCCTCGCTCCGTTTGCCTCAGTCAGTTTACTCGACCATGCTGACCTGCGGCTTTCTCAGCGCCAGCAGGCCCAGGATGCATTTTACAACGAATCCTATTGCATAACCAATGTAGTACAGCGCATTCTGTGCGCTCTTGTCAACGCCGCCGGTTACAAGGCAGCACTCCTTAAGGGAGACGGGCTCCAAAACAATGTTACGTTCCATACTCATTCCTCCCGTTCTTTAAAATGAAAACCCATCTTTGAGCCCCTTGAGCAGATGGGGGATGTAATCATCCAGAAAATCAATCACCTTGCGGATGATGGCCAGTATGCCGCCCACGTTGAATTCGGCGGCGATGCCTCCGCAGATACACAGCTCGGAAGAAGACAATCCCTCCAGAGCTGATCCACAAATTCTTTGTTCTTCCATAGTAGTAATTGTTTAATCATGTCTGCAACTTACGGGCGTGCAGACTTACGCCCTTGGTGAATGCGCATTCACATTTGTATCAGGTTGTCCGCAACAGACAGTTCGTCATCTTTATGGGTTATCATGATTACTGTCATGTTGCGATCTTCATTCTCTTTCTTGATTGCCTCCATCATCTTTCTGCGGGAGGCGGCGTCCAGCGAATTGGTGGCCTCGTCCAGGATGAGGATGGAGGGCTGGCGATACAGTGCGGCGGCGATGGCTATGCGCTGCTTCTGCCCGCCTGAGAGGCGGCATCCCGATTCGCCAACCAGGGTCATAACGCCGCGCGGCAGCTCCCGTATGAGCCCCTCCAGCCCCAGGTCCACCAGCAGGTGTGCCACCCGTTCCAGGTCATAATCCTTGCGGCATCCGGTTATGTTGAACAGTATCGTATCGTCCAGCAGCCGTACGTCCTGAGGCACTATCGTAATCCGCCTGCGCCACCGCTGCAGGTCAAACAGGGAGATGTCAATCCCGCCCATGGTAATTGCCCCGCTGTCAGGGGAGTAAAGGCGCATTGCCAGCGCCGCCAGTGAACTTTTCCCGCACCCGCTCGCACCCTTTACCGCGGTGATGCTGCCGGAGGGGACGGTGGCGCTGAAATGCTCCAGAAGGTTCAGGGAACCGGGGTAGGAGAAGGTGATATCGTCGAATACGAGGTCGCCGGCCGTCTCGGGCACGTCGCACCCCCGGGTCGGCTCCTCTTCCAGGTCCATCACCTCGAACAGCCTGCGGGAGGCTATCCTGGTTTGCGTTATCAGGGAGCTGGCGCCCACCAGCTGGGCGAGAGGCGTTGCGAAAAATGATGTTATGGAGTAAAAGCCGACCAACGTGCCTACGCTCAGCTCCCCTTTGAGGATAACGAAAGAGCCTGCAGATAGAAGTACCACGGAAAGCATCTTGGAGACGGTCTCCGCAGCCACGGAGTACATCGCCGCCTTGCTGCTTCCTTTGAAGACAGTGTCGCACAACGATGTGTACTGCGACTGAATGCCCCTCGCGGCCTCCTGTTCCATGCAGGCGTATTTGATGCTCCGCACGGCGGCGATACCCTCCACGCACCTGCGCTCGAACGTGGTGCTCTGGTTGATAATCTCGCGGTTGTATTTGTCCGCCGTTTTGGAAGCGAAGTAAAAGATGATGGTGTACACCGGAATGAACAGCAGCGTGAGCAGCGCCAGTTTCCAGTGGAAGGTGAACATCAGAATAAAGGAGGCCAGTAATGTCAGCAGGCTTATCGCTATAGACGATACCCCCTCCGTTATGAATCTGCGCACCGTATATGCATCGCCGATGCGGGAATTAATCTCGCCGGCGCCCCTAAAGCTGAAGAAAGCCACAGGCAGTCTGAAAAGATGAACAATGAAGGAACTGATGATCTCCAGGTCGATGCCTGTGGCTGCGGACAACAGAGTGTTGATCCTGAATTTACCGATAAGGAAAGCAAGAACAGAAAGACAGGCCATGGCGGCGGCCGGACCGGCTATGCGCCGGACATCGCCGCCGGGAATGACCTTGTCTATGAAGTATTGCAAAAACAGCGAAAAGCTGATTCCTGCAAGTATGTATATCAGTGAGAATACGATGGAGGCGGCTATCTCTCCGCCGAACATGGAGAACAGATTTGTCAGTCTTTCTGAGACGGGGCGGGTGGAGTCGCCCGGAATGAAATCCCTGCCCGGGGTCACCGTTACAAGGTATCCGCTCCAGCGGGAAGTGAGGGTGTCCCGGTCCATCTCAACAATCTTCCCCTTTGCCGGGTCCATCACCCGCGCCCTGCTATCGTCCAGCGAACACAGCACCACAAAGTGTGGGTCGCCCTCCTCGGTTGTTACGTGCAGTATCGCCGGCATCTGGTCGCGGGAGATGGCGTCCAGGTCTTTTGAAGAAGATTTATATGGTGAGGCCTCCAGGTTCACCGCCCGGCAGCCGTCCATTATCCCTTTTATAGTGGTGCCCTCAACCGACGCCCCGCAGGCCTGCCGGATGGATGCCAGCGGCAGCGAGAGGCCGTGATAGCGCGCTATGGCCGCTATGCACGCCACTGCGCAGTCGGTACGGTCGTGTTGTCTGACAGGTTTGAGCCGTTTCATCGTTGCCAATCATTAATAATAATCCGAAGGAATGACGGAATGGCCGGAGAGGCTCTTTCTGCCGGGTCCCGGGCGCCCTCGCACGGCCGATACCCACTATAGTCCGGAAGAGTCCCGGGCGTACCGGCGCTTCAAGTGCGCTCTCCGGTTCCGTCCGCACATATCTTCCCTTCGTCATCGGCAAAGATGGCCCTTAAAATGGCGTTCCATGCGCCATATTCTCAAAACTTTCGTTTTTGAGAGCCGGAAACAGAAAAAGTTTTTTTAGAAAAGCGATCTCAAATATGGAAACAGTGAATTCACGAGATCCAGAAGCGGCTTCCAGAAGCGTGATTCGGCGATTTTCTCTTCAGGAATGAAATTCAGCAGGCCGTTGGCAGAACTGATGATGTAGATGAGCGTACCTATAACCAGCGCGGCTCCCACCACCGCCACCACCATACCGAGCAGCCGGTTGAGCCAGCTTAGCATGGTAATCTTGAGGATTTTCTCTGTAAGCTTGCCCAGCAGGCTCACCACCAGCGACACCGCTATGAAGATGACTGAGAAGGATATGGCCTTGACCCAGAAGGGCTCCAGCTCCCACCGCGCGGTAATCCATTCTCCTATGACGGGTGAGAATTTTATGGAGAGGGCGATGCCCAGCACGATGGCTCCCAGGGCCACCAGTTGCTTCACGAATCCGTTGATCAATCCGAAGACTGCGGCGGGCAGGAAACAGGCCAGTATAATGATGTCTATCGTTCCCATTCAAAGAGATTTGACTTGACGCAAATTTAGCAAATAATATTATCTTTGCCGTTCATTAATCGTTTAAAATATGAGTTTTCCCGAGTATAAGAGTCTGGATTTGGTTGAGGTTAACCGGTCGGTGCTGGAAAAGTGGCGCAAGGAGGATGCTTTCAAGAAGGTGCTGAAGCTGCGCGAAGGGGCGCCGAAGTTCATATTTTTCGAAGGGCCGCCGTCTGCCAACGGTATGCCGGGCATCCATCATGTGATGGCCCGTTCCATCAAGGACGCCGTATGTCGTTATAAGACGCAGAGCGGCTATCTGGTAGAGCGCAAGGCGGGCTGGGATACCCACGGACTGCCGGTGGAGCTGGGTGTGGAGAAGATGCTGGGCATCACCAAAGAGGATATCGGCAAAAAGATATCGGTAGATGATTACAATCACGCCTGCCGCAAGGAGGTGATGAAATACACCGCAGAGTGGGTCAACCTCACGGAGCGTATCGGTTATTGGGTGGATATGGACAACCCGTATATCACCTACGATAATGCGTACATAGAGACCCTCTGGTATCTGCTCAAAGAGATTTACAAAAAGGGTTATCTGTATAAGGGATACTCCATCCAGCCTTATTCGCCTGCTGCGGGCACCGGCCTGAGCACACACGAGCTCAACCAGCCGGGATGTTACCGCGACGTGAAGGATACCACCGTTACCGCGCAGTTCGAGATTGCGCGCAACTCGGCTTCCGAGAAGTTGTTCGCCGGCAGTGAACTCCCCGTTTACTTCCTGGCATGGACCACAACCCCTTGGACACTCCCTTCAAACACCGCGCTCTGCGTGGGGCCGAACATAGATTACGTGCGTGTAGAGAGTGTGAATCCCTACACCAAGGAGCCCGCTGTTTATGTACTGGCAAAGGCGCTGGTTCCGGCTCATTTCAATGACAAGAACCCGTTCCGCGTGCTGGAAGGTGAGTTCAAGGGACGTGACCTGGCGGGTATCGCATACAAACAGCTCTTCCCCTGGGTCAATCCCGGTGAAGGCGCATTCAGGGTAATTACCGGTGATTATGTAACCGTAGAAGACGGTACCGGTATCGTGCACATCGCACCCACATTCGGTGCCGACGACGATAAGGTGGCAAAGATCGCAGGCGTGCCGCCCATGCAGATGGTGGACGCCGCCGGCAACCGCATGCCCATGGTAGACCGCACCGGCAAGTTCTTCCGTCTGGAAGACCTTGACCCCGATTTTGTGGCCGCCAATGTTAATACAGAGCTTTACGGTGTATATGCCGGCCGCTACGTGAAGAACGCATACGATGCTACCCTCGGTCCCGACGATGCCACCCTGGATATCGACCTTTGCGTGGACCTCAAGCAGCAGGGCAAGGCCTTCAAGATTGAGAAGCACGTCCACTCGTATCCCCACTGCTGGCGTACCGACAAGCCGGTGCTCTATTATCCTCTGGATTCCTGGTTCATCAAGACCACTGCGGTGCAGGATCAGATGGTGGCGCTCAACAAGACCATCACCTGGAAGCCCGAGTCCACCGGTACCGGCCGCTTTGGCAAGTGGCTGGAGAATATCCAGGACTGGAACCTTAGCCGCAGCCGCTACTGGGGCACTCCGCTGCCGGTATGGCGCACGGAAGATGGCAAGCAGGCCAAGTGCATAGGCAGCGTAGAGGAACTCTACAACGAGCTGGACAAAGCTGTGGCAGCCGGTATCATGGCCAGCAACCCGCTGCGCGACAAGGGTTTTGTGCCGGGCGATTACTCCAAGGAGAACTATAATCGCATAGACCTTCACCGCCCTTACGTAGACGGCTACTATCTGGTTAGCGAAGATGGCCGGAAGATGACCCGCGAGACCGACCTGATAGACGTCTGGTTCGACTCCGGCTCCATGCCGTATGCGCAGGAGGGGCTGAAGAATATGAATAAGCCGCAGTTCACACAGTCCGCAGACTTCATTGCAGAGGGAGTGGACCAGACCCGCGGCTGGTTCTATACTTTGCATGCAATACACACCATGGTGAGCGGCACATGTGCGTTCAAGAATGTAATCTCCAACGGCTTGGTGCTGGACAAGAACGGCAACAAGATGAGCAAGCGCCTGGGCAATGCCGTGGATCCCTTCATGGCTCTGGACCAGTACGGTGCCGACGCCCTGCGCTGGTATATGCTCACCAACGCCCAGCCTTGGGACAACCTCCGCTTTGATTTCTCCGGTGTAGACGAGATACGCCGCAAGTATTTCGGCACGCTGTACAATACCTATTCGTTCTTCGCGCTTTACGCGAATGTAGACAAGTTCGACCCCACGGCACCCAAGGCGCCCGCGAGCGTGCTGCGTGAGATTGACCGCTGGCTGATATCGCTGCTCAATACCCTGATAAAGGATGTGACGGCGGCATATGAGAACTTTGACATAACCACCGCCGGCCGTCTGATTCAGGACTTTGTGTGCGACAACCTGAGTAACTGGTACGTCCGCCTGAACCGCAAGCGCTTCTGGGGCGGAAGCCTGAACGACGACAAGCTGGCCGCATACCAGACGCTGTACGAGGCGCTCAAGGTGGTGGCACAACTTGCTGCGCCCATCATGCCTTTCTACAGCGACCAGCTCTGGCGCGACCTCTGTCCCGGCGCTGAGAGCGTACATTACACAATGATGCCCAAGGCAGATGAAAGCCTGATAGACGCCGACCTCGAAGAGAGGATGAATCTGGCTCAGCAGAGCTCTTCCATGGTGCTGGCCCTGCGTCGCAAGGTGGGTATCAAGGTACGTCAGCCGCTCGCAAAACTGGTGATACCGGTGCTCAACGAGCATCTCCGCAACCAGTTCGAGAAGGTTGAATCGCTGGTTCTGGGCGAGGTGAATGTCAAGGAGGTGGAATATATTACAGATACCACCGGCCTTATCACCAAGAAGATCAAGCCCAACTTCAAGACCCTGGGCAAGAAATACGGCAAGCAGATGAAGGATATTGCCGCAATGTTCGGCACGATGGATCAGCAGACCATAGCCGCAATAGAGAGGGCGGGGGATTATACCCTTGCACTGCCCTCCGGCGATGTGGCCCTCACTGCGGAGGATTACACCATCTCCTCTGAAGATATGGAGGGATGGCTGGTGGCTTCCGAAGGCCAGCTTACCGTGGCGCTGGATGTGACCCTTACAGACGAGCTTCGCCGCGAGGGCGTGGCCCGCGAACTGGTGAACCGCATTCAGAACCTGCGCAAAGACAGTGGCTTTGATGTTACAGACCGCATCAACGTCATCATAGAGAATCTCCCCGAGGTGGCAGATTCTATGGGTTCATTCGCGGATTATCTTAAAGACCAGACACTTGCGCTGGATGTTACCCTTGGCAAAGACTTCGGCGGCACAAAGGTTGAGTGGGGCGATGATGGAGAAATAGAAATTAAAGTGATAAAGGTTGCTTAATAACAAAAGTTAAGTATCTTTACGTTTAATATTGAAATATCAGTCGTTATGGCAGAAAATAAAGAAACAAAAGAAAAGGTACGCTACAGCGATGCCGAACTTCAGGAGTTCAAGGAGATGATTCTTGAGAAGCTCGCCAAAGCCAAGGAAGAGTATGCTATACTCAGGGGTGGCGTGGATCATAGTTCCAGCAACGACACTGAGGATACTTCCCCCTCTTTCAAGGCATTGGAAGACGGCGTCTCCTCTTCTTCAAAGGAGGAACTGGGGCAGCTCGCCGCCCGTCAGTACAAGTTCATCCAGAGTCTGGAGGCTGCACTGGTGCGCATTGAGAACAAGACCTACGGCATCTGCCGTGAGACCGGCAAGCTTATACCTAAGGAGCGCCTGAGACTCGTGCCTCATGCAACCCTTTCCGTTGAGGCTAAAAACAAGCGTTAATGAAGATCTCCAAGGGAACCCGCCTTACCATATTCGTGGTGGCCCTGCTGGTGATTGACCAGGTGATAAAAATCCTGGTCAAGACCAACATGACCCTTGGCGAGAGCATTCCCGTTTTTGGGAACTGGTTCAGAATACATTTCATTGAGAATGTTGGAATGGCCTTCGGAATGAGCTTCGGCACCGGTATAGGCAAGCTGCTGCTCACCCTGTTCCGCATAGCCCTCTCCGTAGCCATTATCCTTTACATCCGCAAGCTGCTCAAAAAGCCCGACACCCCCAACGGAGTGCTCTACGGCCTGGCAGCCATCATGTGCGGAGCCCTGGGCAATATCATTGATTCCATGTTCTACGGGCTGATATTCTCAGAGAGTACATTCAGCCAGGTGGCCACCATGTTCCCCGAAGGCGGCGGCTACGCCGGCCTTTTCTTTGGCAAAGTGGTGGACATGTTCTACTTCCCCATAATCGACACCACATTCCCTGACTGGATGCCCCTAATAGGCGGCAAACCCTTCCGATTCTTCGAAGCAATATTCAACTTCGCCGACTCCTGCATCACAGTAGGCGCCATCTACCTGATTATCTTCCAGTGGAGATTCTTCAGCAAGGGCGAGGCGAAAGAGAAAAAATAACTATATTTGCGCCCCGTAATTATACGGACCTGGAGGTGTGGCCGAGTGGTCGATGGCGGCAGTCTTGAAAACTGTTGAACGGCAACGTTCCGGGGGTTCGAATCCCTCCGCCTCCGCGCAATGCAAAGCAAATTTGGGCGCCGCACAATGTGCGGCGCTTTTTCGTGTGGCCGCCTGCAGCCGAAAGCTAGCTTTCGAGCTGTCAGGTGGCTACACAAAAAAAGGGGCGCAGCCTCGCCCCAATTAGCTTTGCTCTCGGAGGCTGAGGGAATGCGCAGCCCGTCAGGGCGAGCACAATCCCGTTAATTCTATAATCCCCATTTCTGATTTTAAAAACAGAAATAATTTGCTGATTAACAGCAAATTCTGGAGATTTTCTTTGGCGGGCTGAAGGGAAAGAACTAATTTTGCAACGTATAAGAAAGATTCTTACATTTGTGGAGGACAACAATATGTATGCAATGGCTAGAACTGTTACGGTGTCTTTAGGACCTCATTACCAAGACTTCATCCGCGAAACAATTGAGGGCGGCAGGTACAACAACGCAAGCGAGGTAATCCGTGCGGCGCTCCGTCGTATGGAAGAAGACGAAGAAAGGCTTACCGCGCTTAGAGCAGCTCTTATAGAAGGAGAAGAGAGCGGCTATATTGAGAATTTTGATAGTGAAGAATTTCTAAAGGAGTTGAATGAGGAGTATGAAAAGGAAATTCAGACTGTCTAACCGAGCGAAGAAAGATCTGGCGGGTATCTGGCGATATACTCTTGAGAATTGGTCAAGGGACCAAGCCAATAGCTATGTCGGACACTTGATGAGCGCCTGCGCATCATTGGCTGACAGTTCCCGAATTAAAGGGCGTTTCTCTGGCCATATTAGAGAAGGCTACCTTAGATGTAACTGGGGGCATCATGTGATTTTCTTTAAGATAGAGAGTGATGATACTATCTTCATCGTCCGTATCCTTCACGAAAAGATGGATTATGACAGACATCTGTAGTGTTGAGATACTATCAAAAAAGTGCTGTTACAATTGCGTCCAATTTAATGGGCGCAATTTTTCTATCCACCAGTGTTCACCAACAATTTTTTTTGAATATCTTTGGTCGTCTTTAGGATAATAATCCAATCTATGAAGCGATTATCAACAGCCTTGATGGCGCTTAATATGGAAAACACTATAAACGAAGAGGGGAAGTGGCAGGTACTCGAGAGCGAGTACCTGCTGCAGCGTGCGCCATGGCTCACGGCGCGCAAGGATGTCTGCCGCCTGCCCGACGGCCGTATAAACGACCATTATTACGTGCTTGAATATCCCGATTGGGTGAACATCATTGCTGTGACAGAAGATGGCGACATCGTGCTTGAGAGGCAATACCGGCACGGTCTGGGCAACACCTGTTATGAATTGCCGTGCGGCGTGATAGAGGAGGGGGAGACCCCGCTGGAGGCCGCCAAGCGCGAGTTGCTGGAAGAGACGGGCTACGCCGGAGGCGAGTGGCAGGAATGGATGACCCTCTCTCCGAACCCCGCCACCAGCACCAACCTGGCGCACAGTTTTCTGGCAACGGGCGTGAAAAAGGTGGCCGGGCAGAGCCTGGACGCTACTGAAGACATCCAGGTCCACCTCAAGAAACCGGAATACGTAAAGGCGCTGCTGGAGAACAACCAGATACTCCAGGCATTGATGGCCGCACCCCTCTGGAAATATTTCTTTGGCAGGCAATAAAAGATTATCTTTGTCGGGAGAACTGAATTATGTCGGCGTTTTCCCGGTTTCTTGCTCATAGGCGCATCTGGATATTTGCGGTGATGCTCTGCCTGGTGGCGGCTGCGGCTCTTCTGGTGCCGCATATCGTTATCAACACAGATATGACCAAGTATCTGCCGGACGACTACCCCATGAAGCAGGGGCTGGATGTAGTGCGGGTGATACCGGGAATGGAAGAGCAGATACAGAGCCTGGGCTCTTCTTTTGGCAACGGGGCAGACCTGATGCCCTCCAACCTGCCGCGTACCCTGGCCATAGGCGTTTCCCTGCTGTTTATGGTGCTGCTGGTGATGTACTCCTCTTTCATGGAGGTGCTGCTGTTCCTTGTCACCGCCCTGTGCGCCGTTATTCTGAACATGGGTACCAACGCCCTGCTGCCAAGCGTCTCCCTGATAACCAACAACCTTACTCCGGTGCTGCAGATGGTGCTGTCTATGGACTATTCCATCATCCTGATGAACCGCTACCGGCAGGAAAGGGGGTTGGGGAATGCGCCCTCGCCTGCCATCTCTGAGGCGCTTCGCACATCCATGCCGGCCATCCTGAGCAGCGCGTTCACCACTATAGTGAGCCTGCTGATGCTCAACTTTATCAAGCTGAAGATCGGCTCCGACCTGGGTATGGTGCTCGCTAAGGGGGTCGCCTTCTCGCTGATTTGCAACTTTACAGTGTTGCCGGCGCTCATCGTGTGGGCAGACAAATCGGTCATCTTCAAGACAAAGAAGACGCCCAAATTCCCCTCCGCTAAAGTGGCGGGCTTCCAGACGCGATGGCGTGTGCCGCTGGCGCTGCTGTTTGTGGCGGTGGTGGCGCTGGCCGCCGTGTTCCAAAGCCGCACCCCCATCATCTTCCAGCCTCACTGGAAAAGCAAGGCGACCGATGTGGTGCGGGAGGATAACCCGTTTCTGCTGGTGTATGAGACTGCCAACGAGGCGGTTGTGCCCGACATTCTGAAGATGATAGAGCAGGACTGCAATGTCCGCCAGACGATAAGCTATCCCACGACCCTCGGAAAGGAATGCACCGCAGAGCAGATGGGGGAGATGATGTCGGGGTTCATGCCGGACGTTATGCCGGACGACCTGCTTAAGATGGTCTATTATGCCCGCTCCCATCCCGACCTTGACGGGCGGCTGTCGTTCGCCGAGATTGAGGCGGCTGCGGATAGACTCTCTGCTGCGGGGATGATGCCGGAAGGGGTCTGCTTTGAGAAGATGGCGGCGCAGCTCATGCAGCAGGCGGCGCCCAAACCGCAACCCAAGGTGGTGACTGAACCCGAGCCCGAGCCGGAACCAGTGCCGGAGACTGAAGTGCTGCCGGAGCGCGACTCCGTGGCGCAGACAGAGCAGCCGACTGCGGTGAGCGATACTCCCCAACAGACAGCTGCGCAGGAGGATTCCGAAGCGTCGCGCCTCACTTATGAAGATGTGACTCTGCAGCGCACGGCCAAGGAGGTCGCGGCCTTCATGGAGGCTGATACCCGTCAGATTACTACGGTATATCGTCTCGCGGGAAAGGCTGGCAAGACGATGAGTCTGGAGGAACTGTACCTCTTTGTGAAGAATGAACTGTTTACAAATAAGAGATACTCTGCCTTCATTCCAAAGGATGCCCGGCAGGGGTTTGAATCCATTGGGGTAGAAATCGAGAAGGCCCTGGCTGCAGGCCCGTCGCAGAAGGGCGAACCGGAAGCCGTGGCAGAGAACATACAGGAGCCGCTGGACTCCGTGGCTGATACCCCTCTGGAAATCACCGAAACCGCTCCCGAGCCGGAACCTGCGCCAGAACCTGCGCCAGAACCAGAGCCCGAACCCGAACACGAACCGACCCCTCTGGACCGCCTCATCGACATGATGGTCTCCGGCCGCAAATACACCGCCGCACAGGTCTATTCCGCCCTCAGCGCGGCAGGTGCGGATGTATCCCAGGACGATATTGAACTCTTGTTCTTGTATACGCTTAGCGGCCGCGATTATGACCCTGCGCAAACGGTGACTCCGGAGCAACTGTTATATTATGTGGCGGACACGCTGCTGGCAAAGCCCGCCCTTGCAAGGGTGGTGAGCGACGACGTCCGCGTCACCGTAATGGATGCGAAGGCCACCGTGGAGGAGAACGCCTCCAAGCTGCGCGGAGAGCACTACTCGTTCGCCCTTGTGAGTACTTCATATCCGATGGAATCCGATTCTACGTTCGCGTTTGTGAAGGCCGTGAATGCCACTGCAGACAGCCTGCTGCCGGGTACTCACTACTGGATAGGCGAGTCGGAGATGTACAAGGAAATCAAGGACAACTTCCCGTCGGAGCTGCTGTTGCTCACAATCCTCACGGTGCTGGCCATCTATCTGATTGTGGCGCTCACTTTCCGGTCACTGCTGATTCCCATCCCCCTGGTACTGTCTGTGCTCACCGGCGTATATGTGAATGTTGCAGTGAGCGGCATCGGCGGGGGCTCCATGTATTATCTGGCATATCTGATTATCCAGGGTATCCTCATGGGTGCGGCCATAGATTATTCCATTCTGTTCACGTCGTATTTCCGCTCTGCCCGCAAGACAATGGGGGTTGGGGATGCCATCCGGAGCGCATTCGAGGGCTCTTCGCACTCCGTGCTCACTTCCGGCCTGATACTTACCCTGGTGCCTATGGTGATGTCTTTTGTGATGGGCGACCCCATGATTGCCAGCATTCTCAAGAGTCTGAGCATAGGGGCACTGGCTGCGGTGCTCATAATCCTGTTCCTTCTGCCAGCAGTACTGGCGGTTATGGATCCGATAATATCGAGAAACAAACGAAACAAATGATACCATGAAAACGAAATCTTTGATTATGACCATGATGGTCGCAGCCACCCTTATGGCGTGCGGATGCAAGAATGCTACAGACAACACCCTGCCGCGCAGCGAGGCAACCGAGGCGCAGCTGGCAGCCTTTGACGCCTGGTTTGCGGCGGAGACCGAATCGGGACAGGAGATTCACAGCGCCATGCTGCTGCAGCACGGCAAGGTGATTGCTGAGCGCTGGATAGAGCCCAACGCCCCCGACAGCGCACACGTGATGCACTCTGTGAGCAAGACCTTCACCTCTATGGCGATAGGCTTCGCGATAGATGAAGGACTTATCAAACTCGACGACCATGTGGTGGATTTCTTCCCTGAAAAGGTGCCTGAGGATGCATGCGACAACCTGAAGGCTATGACTATACGCAGCCTGCTCACCATGAGCTGTGGCCACGAGAACGAGCACACTGATTTAATCCGTTACGAAGAGGGTGAAGACTGGGTCGCTGGATTCCTGAGCCTTCCCGTTGAGTGTGAGCCAGGGACGCATTTCTGCTACAACACCATCGGTACATATATGCTCTCCGCCATCATCACCAAGGTCACCGGAGAGAAGATGGTGGACTTTCTGCAGCCCCGTCTGTGGGAGCCGCTGGGCATTGACAAGCCCTACTGGAAAGAATGCCCCATGGGCAACAACTACGGCGGCTGGGGCCTCTACGTAAAGACAGAAGACATGGCCAAGCTGGGTCAGACGCTGCTTGACGGTGGCAAGTGGCACGGCAAACAGGTTATCCCCGCCGCCTGGGTGGCAGAGGCTACCAAGGCCCAGATAGACAACCGTCCAGCAGACTTGGATCCCGAGAACGACTATAACCCCGACTGGCACCAGGGATACTGCTACCAGATGTGGCGCTGCCGTCACAACGCTTTCCGCGCCGACGGCGCCTACGGCCAGTACATCATTGTAATGCCGGACCAGGATGCAGTGATGGCGATAACCGCCAACGTGAAGAACATGCAGACGGAAATAAACTACGTCTGGGATATCCTCCTTCCGGTACTATAAGAGCAATTACATACCCATTCCAGCTTCAGCACCTCCGGGCACCATGCTGCCGCCGGAGGTGTTCTGTTCCATATCGTCGTTGTCGATGCTGCGGCGCACCTTCTTGCTGCCCTGACGCATTTCGCCAAAGGTGTAGCTGATATGGAAACCGATACTCTGGACGGGTATCTTTATTATGTTCTCCGTCTTGAAATCGGTGCCTTCAGAGTATTCGTGAATGGTGAGGTAACGTGAGAAGAGGGGAGTCGTTCCCTGGACACTGATGCTCAGTTTGTCGTTGAAGAAGGTCTTGGTGAGACCCATCATACCAAAGCGGATGGGGTCGCTGTGCCCCTGCAGCGAGATGTCGCCGCCGTGGATGAATGTGTTCAGGCTGAGTCGCATGTCCCAGAATATCGATGTCTGGAAACCTGCGAATACACCGCTGTCCCAGCCGGCGTTGCGCTGATTGAGCTGCTCGCTGTTGTATATGTTGTAGTCAACATCGCCGTTTACATACAGGCGGGTCTTGTTGTTGATGTTCCAGTTGGCATAAAGGTCCAGCCCGGTGCTGCTGTGGTTTATGATGTTCCCGTAGGTGGTATTCATCACCCTGCCGTCGTAGAAGGAATACTCGCTTATTCCCCCCTTGCCAAGACGTTCACGCAACTTGAAACTGATTACCCACTTGGGACTGTAATAGTTGTAGGCCAGCGAGATGCGGTGGTTCTTCTCCGCACGGACGTCGGGGTTGCCGTAATACTTTGTGGTGGGGTCGGACTGGTCAACGTACGGGTTCAGGAAGTTGATGCGGGGACGGCGGATACGCATGTTGTATGCCAGGCTCAGGTTGCCCGTTTCTGAGATGTTCCACTGCAGGCTGGCGTTGGGTACAAGGTTGCCGTAGTTAATGTCAAAGTTTTTGTCAGACAAGTCGTAATCCACCTTCTGGAAGGTGTATTCGTATCGCAGGCCGCCGGTGAGGACCACTTTGTTGATAGTTGCAGTGTATTCAGAATAAACAGCCGCGATATGGTTGTAATAATCGTATACGCTGGGTACGCCGTTGTATGCATCGTTGGCCCCGTTGTGGCGGAAGGTGTATTTCAGACCGCTGGAGAGTGTATGGCCCTTGGCCACCGGGGTGGTGAAGTCGGCCATGACGGTGTGCCCGTAAGATATATCGTCATTCACGGAATGCCGTTCTTCTTCACGGCCGTCGTCATATTTGAGGTTATAGGTGCTTTCTCCGTCATCGGGATGGCCGAAATACTGGTAGGAGAGGGTAAGGGTCTTGTCCCGGTTGCCGGCAAAAGAGTGCTGATAATCGAAGCTGGCGTTTATAAACGACATGCTCATCAGATTGTCGGTAGCCTGGGTGTAACTGAGTGCCGGCACCCCCGCAATGGTATAGGTGGTACGCCCGTCGGTCCCAATGGAATGGCGGTTGAAGTGGTTCACGCCCACGCTGAGGTTGAACAGATTGAGGGTGTCGGGCTCGAAGCTGACGCTCAAGTTGCTGAACACACCTCCCCCTTTCTGAGTGGCACCTGCAGTGATGCTCTCAATGGATGTGGCGGTGGATTCGTAGGTCGATAGGGTGGTGGATTCAACTCCTCCGAATGCCTCCCTCATGCCGTGGATGTTTGCACCAAAGTTCCATTTCCCCTTCTGCGCGTTGATGCTTACGCCACCGTCCATCCTGCCGCGGGTGTCCATGCCACCCATCACGGTGCCATATACTCCATCCTTGACCACACTGTCGGCGGAACCGCTCATGGTTTTGATATCCAAGATGCCGCCGGTGCCCTCCGCGTCATATTTGGCGCCCGGGTTGGTGACAACCTCTATGCTTTTGATGCTGCTGGCCGGCATCACTTTGAACATCTGAGACGGGTTGTTGCTCAGCATCTGGTTGGGACGGCCGTCCACATACACCTTGAAGGACGAACTGCCGTTCACGGTAATGTTGTCCTGAGCGTCCACGGTAACCATAGGCACCTTGCGCAGCAGATCCAGGGCAGTGAGGCTCTTGGCGTCAATGTCATGCTCCACATCGTAGCTGAGGCGGTCGGCGTCTATCTTCACCAGTGTGCGCAGCGCCGATACGGATGATTCCTTGAGGGTTTCGGCGTCGTTTTCAATAAGTATGTCGCCCAGGTCCACGGTGCCGCCTGCGGCATTGATCTCGCGCTCTATGGTCTTGCGACCCATATTCTCAATCTTTACGGTAAGAGGGCCGGTGGCCTTTGTCTTAAGCAGGAATGTGCCGGTGGAGTCTGTGATAGTGTATGTCAGTGACTCGGCTTGATGCAGCAGCTGTACGATGGCCGCTACTTCTCCCTCTGAAGTTTCGCTGTCCAGCACACGCCCCTTGACGCTGGTTTGTGCAAATGAGATAATACTGATTGTGGAAAAAATGATAACGGATATATATCTGAAAGCTGTTTTCATTGATTCAAGTTTGATTTGTGTCGACCGCAAAAATACGATAACTTTGTTAACTACAAATACCATACTAGATGGATAGTGTAATTTCTTTTGACCAACAGCTGTTTCTTGCCCTGAATGGAGCCTGGACCCCTTTTCTGGATCCTGTTATGAAGATGCTGTCGTCGGTTGCGGTGTGGTTCCCGCTCTATCTGGCACTTGCTGTCTTCTGCTTTTACAGAAATTTCTATCATCCGGGACGGGCATTTGTAAGCCGGAATCGCATTGCTTACGGCCGCTTCTGGATGGCCGGCGTGGCGGCTGTGGCGGTGTGTGTGCTGGGTTATCTGATTTGCGACTGGGGCGACAATCTGGTAAAGGCTCTTGTGGCGCGTCCCCGGCCGGGATATACTCCGGCGACCGCGATGGGCCGGTTCCCCACAGGCACCGGCAGCCCGTATGGTTTCTTCTCTGCCCATGCTGCCAATACGTTCTGTTTTGCGGTGCTTATATCCAATATTCTGGGACACAAGTGGCTGAAGTGGTGTCTGCTGGTTTGGGCGGCGCTGGTGTCGTACAGCCGCATCTATCTGGGATATCATTTTCCGCTGGATGTGATTACTGGAATAATTGTTGGTGTATGCGTAGGAATTTTACTCACATGTCTCTATAATTTTGCCGTCAGAAAAATCGCAGAAAAGTATCCGCAGGTTTCATGACAAACAGTTTTTTATACCAGATTGCAAAAGCATACGTCGCACAGGATGATGTTCAACTGCGGCGTTGTCTGTTCGTGTTCCCGTCCCGCCGTTCTTCTCTCTTCTTCCAGAAGTATCTGGGGCAGTGCAGCACGGCGCCCCTCTTTTCTCCCGACATAGTCACCATCGGGGATTTGTTCGTCCGCCTGAGCCCTTACCGGCGCGGGGACAAGATACAGCTGATGTACATCCTTTGGCAAAAGTATTACGACATATGCAAGGGGCTGGGCCGCGCGGCGGAGAGTTTTGACAGCTTTGTATCGCTAGGGGAGGCCGTTATGGCAGATTTCAGCGATGTGGACAAGTATATGGCGGATGCCGGCAAACTGTTTGCCCACGTCAAAGACCTGAGGGAGCTGGATGCCGGCTACGGTTTTCTGGACGAAGACCAGAAGGCGGCGCTGAAGCAGTTCTGGGGGGTGATTGCAGATGGCAGGGATTCGGATCAGAGGCGTAAGTTCCTGGGCCTATGGGAGATTCTTTTCCCCCTGTACACCGCCTTCAAGGAGGAACTCTCGGGATGCGGAGTGGCATACGAAGGGATGCTTCAGCGGGAGGTCGCGGAGCGCATCCTTCACGATGAAGCCGATGGTATAAAGGATGAACTTGCAGCGTACGACCGCATCGTGGTGGTGGGGCAGAACGCCCTCTGCAAGTGCGAGACGGCGCTGTACGATTACATCCGCAGGGAGTTTGACGGTGATTTCTACTGGGACTTCTGCGGCGAATGCCTGCGCGATGAGGCAAACAAGGCATCGTTCTTCATCAAGAATTATATAGAGAGATATCCTTCAAGGTATAAGCTGGAGTCGGAGGCTCAGGGGCGCCCGGAGATAAAGGTGGTGGCGGCTTCCAGCGCAGTGGCCCAGGCCAAGGTGGCGGCCGCTGAGCTGGAGCTGGCTGGTGAAGAATCCACCGCGGTGGTGCTGCCGGACGAGAACCTGCTGATGCCGCTGCTGAACTCCATCCCGGAAAACATCCATAACGTGAATGTTACCATGGGTTACGGGCTGCACAACAGCGCAACCGCCTCGCTCATGGATATGATGGCATCCCTGCAGCTGAACAAGCGTCCCGCGGGCTTCTATCACAAAGATGTGACAGCCATCCTGAACCACCCGTTCATCCGGGAGGCGGCGGGCGATGCCGCAGGCACCATAAAGAAGAAGGTGGTGGAGGGCAACGAGATATATGTGCCGGAAGACCGTTTTGCCGGGGACGTTATCCTCTCGGTGCTTTTCCGGCCGGTAAGGGATACGGAAGGACTTTACGGCTGGCAGATGGAGGTGCTTCAGACGCTGGCGCCGTCGCTTCCCGACATAGAGAAAGAGTTTGCCCACGGCTACTATACCTCGGTGAGCCATCTCAGGGACCTGTCGGTTCCCATGGAGATGCGCACATATTTCAAGTTCCTCCGGGAGATCACGTCCCGCCTTACGGTGGACTTCCGCGGAGAACCGCTCAGCGGCCTGCAGGTGATGGGTCCGCTGGAGGTGCGCGCCATAGATTTCGACACCCTCATAATCCTCTCTGTAAACGAGGGGGTATTCCCTGCAAAGCAGCAGAGCGACAGCCTGATACCGTACAATGTCCGCCGCGGCTTTGGCCTGCCCACCGTGGAGCTGTTTGACTCCATCGCCGCCTATCATTTCTACCGCAGCATCTACCGCGCAAAGAGGGTGGTGCTGATATATGACTCCCGCACCAAGGGGATGATGTCCGGAGAGGAGAGCCGCTTTGTAAAGCAGCTGCGGTATCATTACGGCTATGATATTAAGGAAAGCAGCGTGAATCTGGAGATAAGGCCAGTGGAGGGGGTAATCAAATGTGTGGAAAAGACGCCGGAGGTGATGCGACAGCTTCTGGATCACTTCTTGATTCCGGACGCGAAGGGCAAGTACAACGCGTTCTCCGCCAGCTCACTGATTGACTATCTCAGATGTCCGCTCAAGTTCTACTATTCCCAGATAGTAGGGCTGGCAGAGGAGGACGAGGTAAGCGAAGATGTAGATGCCAGTCAGTTTGGCAAGACCTTCCACAACACCATTGAGGCGCTTTACGCTCCGGTGGAGGGGGCGCAGGTAACCCGTGAGTGGCTTAAAAGCATCGCCGGAGATGTTGAACTCATATCATCCACCGTTGCGCGATATCTCAACAAAGAACTCAAGCGTCCGGAAAGCAGTCCGCTTTCCAGACGCAACCAGATAACCGCCAACCTCGTGTCCGAGCTGGTGCTGGCAACCCTCAGGAACGACATGACGTACGCTCCGTTTACCTACATCGGCAGTGAGCTGAGGCTGGAGAAGGAGATACCGCTGGAGATAGACGGCAAGCCCCAAAGAGTACGGCTCAAAGGGTTCATAGACCGTCTGGACCGCAAGGATGGCGCTCCGCGTATCTGCGATTACAAGACGGGCAGCGTGCATGAGGTGAACGACTATCTCCCTGGAAAGCAGATGGAGAAGGTGTTCAGCGGAGAGCTCAATACCTCGTACCAGCTTCTGGTATATGCACTGTTGATGAACATGGAAAATCCTGCCCAGAAGCAGTATGAACTGGCGGTGTACGATGTCAAGAAGCTGTTTGATTCTGTGGTACAGACAAAGTACTGTCCGCCGGAGACAATAGATGAATTCAAGGTTCGTCTTGAGGGTACCCTCTCAGATATCTTTAATCCTGGAATACCGTTCCGGGGAGTGGAAGCCGGTAATGATGTATGTAAGCTTTGCCCCGCAAAGGCTATTTGTGGCAGATAATGGAGGAGACTGTTATGGGAAACGGACAACTTGACATTTACAAGGCATCGGCTGGCAGCGGAAAGACCCACAAGCTGACCCACAAGTATATCTCTTTCTTGCTCACGGACAAGGCAGAGAAAGATGCCTACAAGCATATACTTGCGGTGACCTTCACCAACAAGGCCACCGAGGAGATGAAGAGCCGCATTGTGAAGACCCTTTACGAGCTCTCGCAAGGGAAAGGAGAAGAGCTGGAGGGGATGGATGCAGCCGGGGTGGCAGAGGTTCAGAAGAAGGCCAAGGAGGCCCTGACTGCCATCCTTCACGACTATTCAAACTTCCAGGTTACCACCATCGATAAATTCTTCCAGCAGGTGTTCCGCTCGTTCGCGCGGGAACTGGGAAGCTTTACCAATTACCGGGTTGAGGTGCGGGACGACGACGTTCTCTCACATGTGGTGGACGAGCTGCTCTCAGGTATGGACGATGATTCCTCCCGCGGGGACCGGATATTCGATATCATCAACAAGTTCGCGGTGGACCAGCTCCGCTTCAAGTCGGTTCACGGCTTTCAGAAACAGCTTCTTGAGTTTGCGAAGCTCTTTCTCAAAGAGGACTTCAAAGTGAAGGCTGCCGATTACAAGCCCGATTTGAAGAAGATGGAGGAGGTGGAGGAGATGGCCCATAAGATGGCCGGCGGTTTTGAAAGCAGGCTGCGCGAGTTGGCAACGGAAGCGCTGACGGCTATCGGGGAACAGGGACTATCAGTCTCAGATTTCTCTTACGGAATAAGCGGTGGAATGGGGCAGATACAAAAATATGCCTCCGGAGAGGTATCTGTCCCGGGGACACGTCTAATTACATTGGAGGAAGGCGGTCCGGAGGATTGGTTCTCTTCAAAGACCAGGAAAACTTTGGCGCCTTTGGCCTCCGCTGCATGCAACCGCGGTGACCGGCCTGGTCTGGATGAACTCCTTACCGCGATAGTGAACCATTTTGACGGATACAGGCAGTATCGCACCGCCGTAATTGTGCGCAACAACGTGGGGGTGATGAAGATATTCGGCAGCATCTACGCCGCCCTTGGCAGTTATCTCAAGGAGAATAACATAATGTTGCTGGGAGAGACCACCCAGGCACTTGGCAGGATGATTGGCAATAGCGACACTCCGTTCATATACGAGCGGGTGGGGAGCTGGATAGACCATTACCTGCTGGACGAGTTTCAGGACTTCTCTCTGATGCAATGGGCTAATTTCAAGCCGTTGCTGGAGCAGAGTCTGGACCAGGGTTACGGAGATCTGATAGTGGGGGATGTAAAGCAGAGCATCTACCGTTGGCGGGACAGCGACTGGAACACTCTTGACAGCGGCGTCCAGAACGAGTTGAAAGGAAGGCGTCTTGCGGTGTCCACTCTCTCTGACAACTACCGCAGCGACCGCACGATCGTGGAATTCAATAACTATATCTTCAAACGTCTCACCGATGTTGAAAACGGCTCGTTTGAAGGCGATGAAACTATTGCCCGCTCTTTTGCGGATTGCGTGCAGAATGTCAAGTCCCCCATGGAGGGGCACGTAAAGATAACCTGGTACGAGAAGCCGGGTGACGGTGAACCCAATACTGCTCTCGCTGCCCTTAAGGGGGAGATAGAGGTTCTGGAAGGGTTGGGATATCCCAGAAGCGCCGTTTATGTGCTGGTGCGCACTAACGCCCAGGCAGCGGCAGTGGCTGACCAACTGATAAGCGATGGTATAGATGTCATTACCGATGATTCTCTGCTTGTCGGAGTGTCCGCCTTCGTTCAGCGCATCGTGGCGGTGCTCAGATATATGGTCAGTCCGGATGATTCTACAAATCTTCAGGTAATGAAGGAAATGGGAATTGACGTGGCTTCCGTGAACCTCTCAGGCAACTCTCTTTACGATGTGTGTGAGAATATAGTCCGTTCTCTGGACCAGAGTCTTTTGGAGGGTGAGATGCCCTATCTGATGACCTTCATGGATCTGGTTCTTGAATATATGAGGGACTATGGCTCCGATATGGCCGGGTTCCTCCGTTGGTGGGGAGAACTGGGAGCGTCGCAGCCGGTATGTGCACCAAGCGGGGCCAATGCCGTCCGTGTCATGACCATCCATAAGGCTAAAGGTTTAGGGTGTCCGGCAGTGATAGTACCTTTCTTCCAGGAGTCGCTCACTCCGCCCAATAATGCTACCAATTACATGTGGTGCAAAGATTCTTCCCCTCTTGATGCAGGACTGTTGCCCGTAGAGTTCAAAAAACAGGCAGAGGAGTCCACGTTTGGGGAGGATTATCAGAGAGAGGCGCTTCTGTACAAGATGGACGCCCTGAATACCGCATATGTCGCGTTCACCCGTGCGAAGCACGAACTTATTGTCTATGCCCGGAAAGACAGCAATTCCAAGAGCGTTTCTACTATGGTTTACAGTTTGCTTTCCAAGGATGGCAAGCTTGACGGGGATGTCTATGAGGCGGGGACAAGGCTCCCTTACGATGCCTCTTCAGAAGGAAGGGAAGCTGTAACTCCCGTATCGTTGAACGGATACAACTCCATCCCGATGGAGGGCTCCGGCGAGGGACGCAAGCGGCTGGCGCTGGTAACCCGCGGCTCCGATTTCTTCAACCCGGACGGGCGAGATGCGGCGCGGGCGAGGGGAATTGTGCTGCACGACATACTTTCCCGTATTGATACTTCGGCGGATGTTCCGGGGGCGGTGGCGGAAGCGGTCGCTGCGGGCGAACTGTCCGCCGCAGAGGCGGCATCCACGGAGGCTATGGTGGCCGGCATGGTGGCATCTGCATCTTCATACGGCTGGTTCGCCGTCGGGGCTCAGGTGCTCAAGGAGCTGGCGATAATAGATACCGACGGCAGTGTGCACCGCCCCGACAGGGTGCTGGCAGATGGCAACCGTGCGGTTGTGGTGGATTACAAGTTCGGCGCACATCACGGCGGATACCGGCGCCAGGTGGGGCAGTACATGGATATGCTGCGCCGCATGGGTTATGAAGATGTGGAAGGTTATCTTTGGTATGCTGTAGAGAACAAAATCGAAAAAGTTGCGTAACTTTGTTCTCTATGAAAGGCCGGCTTTTTTTGATTCCCTCACCGCTGGGCGAGGGTGATCCGCACGAGGTTCTCCCGGGTGCGGTTTTCGAGAGCATAAAGCATATCACCACTTATGTTGTGGAGGAGGTTCGTACCGCCCGCCGCTTTCTCTCTGCAGCCGGTCTCAAGGGCGCCATCGACAGCCTGACTTTTTACGAACTCAACGAACATACCGCCGCAGTTGATGCTGCAAGTTACGTCCGCCTGCTTGTAGAGGGACAGGACGTGGGCCTCATCAGCGAAGCGGGGTTGCCGGCCGTGGCCGACCCGGGCAGCGTGCTGGTGGGGGAGGCACATCGTCACGATATAGAGGTGGTGCCGCTCGTGGGGCCGTCGTCATTAATGATGGCACTCATGTCATCCGGTCTCAACGGGCAGTCTTTCGCATTCACGGGGTATCTTCCGGTTAAACCGGCAGAACGCCGTGCGCGCCTGGCGGAGCTGGAGAAACTCTCCCGCCGTGCCAATCAGACCCAGATAATCATAGAGACGCCGTATCGCAACGATTCGCTGCTGGCAGATATGCTGGCGGTGCTTTCAGAGCAGACCCGGCTCACCGTCGCCGCCAATATCACCCAGCCCGACGCTTTCATCCGCACCCGCACCGTAGGGGAGTGGCGCAAGGAGGCGGTAACCATAGGCAAACGGCCGTGCGTATTTGTCTTACTGGCATAATCATGAAGAAAGAAGGAATCATAGAACTGCGCGATTTGATGTTCCACGCCTTTCACGGTTGCCTGCCGCAGGAGCGGATTGTGGGGGCGGACTATGTGGTGAACCTCAGGTGCACGGTGGACTTGCGCCGCGCCGCCGCTACGGACGATTTGAAACATACGGTGAACTACGCGACGCTTTACGACATTGTTAAGAGCGAGATGGGCACTCCGGTGAACCTGCTGGAGAAGGTGGCGGGGAACATCCTGAAGAATGTCCGATACTATGCCCCGGCAGTGAAGCATGCCACGGTGACCATCTGCAAGCTGAATCCGCCGTTCGAATATGCCGTGAACGCTCTGGAAACGGAGCATACCGCCGCTTGCGTAACCCTCAGCTATTGACAGAATGAAGCGGGCGGCGTTTGATACACTGGGCTGCAAGCTCTCCTTTGCGGAGTCATCCTCCTGGGCGAGGGCCTTCGAGGACGCCGGATTCGAGATTGTGCCCGCAAGCGAAGCCGCCGATATCTATGTGATAAATACATGCTCTGTTACGGAACATGCCGATAAGAAAGGGCGCAACCTGATCCGCCGGCTGCACCGCAAGGCCCCCGGCGCGCGCATAGTGGTTGCCGGCTGCCAGGCGCAGCTGAGGCCGTCTGAACTGGCTGCGCTGGAGGGCGTCTGGGCGGTGGTCGGCTCTGAGTTCAAGGGCGACCTGCTGCGGATAGCAACTGCAGAAACCCTTCCTGAAAAGATATTTGTAAAGCCGATTGGGAGCAACCGCAACTATTTCCCGGCACACTCCTCCACCGGCCGCACCCGCGCCTTTCTGAAGGTGCAGGACGGCTGCGATTACCACTGTACATATTGTACGGTCCCCCTGGCCCGCGGCGACAGCCGCAACGCCCCCATAGCGGAGATTGTGGTTCAGGCACGCGAGATAGCGGCCGCCGGCTTCAAGGAGGTGGTGATAACCGGGGTGAACACCGGCGACTTTGGCAAGAGCACCGGCGAGAGTTTCTTTGACCTGATAAAGGCGCTGAACGACGTGGAAGGGATAGAACGTTACCGTATATCGTCCATAGAACCTAATCTGCTCACCGAGGAAATTGTGGACTGGATTGCGGGCGGCACCAAGTTCCTGCCTCACTTCCACATTCCGCTGCAATCGGGCTGCGACCGCATACTGGCGGCGATGCACCGCCGTTACAATACAGACTTCTTCCGCCGTCGCATAGAGTATATCCGCAGCAGGATGGAGCATATCTTCTTTGGAATCGATGTGATTGTGGGCTTCCCCGGCGAGACTGAAGAGGATTTTGAACAGACATACAGGTTTCTGGAGGAGATACGTCCCGCGTTCATACACATCTTCCCATACTCGAGAAGGGCCGGCACTCCGGCGGCGGAGATGCCGCACCATGTGCAGGACAGTGTAAAGACGCAGCGGGTGGCGCGTCTGGAACAGTTGTGCGACAGACTGCACGGGGAGTTCTGCGCCGCCAACCGGGGCAGGAAGGAGCAGGTGCTGTTTGAGAGCACAGTGCGCGGCGGCAAGATGTTCGGCTACAGCCGCAACTATATCAAAGTAGAACGCGACTATGACCCCGCCCTTGTGGGGCAGATAGTCGATGTCATATTGTAATTTATGGCGAATAAAGTGATATTTCTGGGCACCGGGACCTCTTCCGGCGTCCCTATGCTGGGGTGCAGCTGCCCCGTGTGCATGTCGTCGGACCCGCGCGACAAGCGGCTGCGCTGCTCTGTGTATGTGGAATACGAGGGTCTCAGACTGCTGGTGGATGCCGGTCCTGACTTTCGTGCCCAGCTGCTGCGCGAGAACATAACCCACGTGGATGCAGTACTGCTCACCCATCATCACAAAGACCACACCGGCGGCCTGGACGATGTGCGCAGCTTCAACTATTTTGAGCAGCGGGCGTTCCCTATCTACTGCGAGGAATATGTGCAGGAATCTCTTAAGAGGGAATACTGCTACGCCTTTGACGAGCACCCGTATCCCGGTGCACCTCAGTTCGAACTGCACACAATAACGGACAAGCCGTTTGAGATAGGTGGTGTGGAAATTACCCCTGTAAGGGCGCTGCATTACAAACTGCCGGTACTGGGCTTCCGTTTTGGGAAGTTCGGTTATTTGACAGACGCCAGCGCCATAACCGATGAGGATATTGAAAAGTTCCGAGGCGTGGAGTATTTTGTAATAAACGCCATCCGCTATTCCAGCCATATCTCCCACTTCAGTGTGCCGGAGGCGCTGCAAGTGATTGAAAAAGTGGGTGCAAAGCGCTCTTTCTTCACCCATCTGTCTCACCAGCTCCCCGCCCACGAGGCCTTCAAGGCCGCCCTACCTCAAAACATAGAACCCGCGTACGACGGTTTACGTATTGACTTTTAAAAGAAGTTTCCGTACATTTGAAGAATTGAATTCAACTTTAATACAATATGGCATTTACATCTATCAGCATCGATTTGGGTGCAACCAGCGGCAGGGTGGTGCTCGCCCGGCTGGACAACGGCCGCCTCGAACTTGAAGAGGTGCATCGTTTCGCCAACGGCTTTAGTACCATCGCCGGCCGTACCTACTGCAATCTCTATTATCTTTTCGACGAAATCCGCAAGGGGCTCAAGAAGGTGGGCTCCCGCGATATCGAGGTGTCGTCCATCGGTATAGATACCTGGGGCGTGGATATCGTTTGTGTTGGCCGCGACGGGCATATTCTCTCGCAGCCGCGCGCATACCGCGACCATTACACAGACGGGATGATGGAGGAGTACTTCAAGATTGTTCCCAAAGACGAGGTTTACCGCCGCACCGGCATCCAGTTCATGAACTTCAATACGCTGTTCCAGCTGTTCACCCTCAAGAGGGAGGGAAACTCTTCGCTGGAAGCTGCCGACAAGGTGCTGTTCCTCCCCGATGCGCTGTCTTATCTGCTTACCGGCAAGATGGTGTGCGAATACACCATACTCTCCACCTCGCAGTTCCTGAACCCTTATGACAAGAAGATAGATGAAGGTTTGCTGGAGGCGGCGGGCATCAGTCCCAAGCTCTTCCCCGAGATTGTGATGCCGGGCCATATCGTGGGCGCTCTCACACCGGAGCTCGCAAAGGAGACCGGCCTTGGGGCCGTGAAGGTGGTTGCGGTAGCCGGACATGACACCGGCAGCGCCGTGGCAGCCGTTCCCGCCACCACAAAGAACTTCGCATACCTCTCTTCCGGCACATGGTCGCTGATAGGCATTGAGGCTTATGAGCCCATTATCGGCGAGGAATCATTCAAAGAGAATTATACCAACGAGGGCGGTATAGACGGTACCATCCGCTTCCTCAAGAACGTGACCGGCATGTGGCTGCTGGAGCAGTGCCGCGTGAAGTGGAAAGAGCAGGGCAAGGACTACAGCTATCCCCAGATTGTGGAGATGATGGGCAAGGCCAAGCCGTTCGTATCGTTCGTGGATCCGGACGACCCGTCATTTGCCGCTCCTGAGGATATGGAACAGGCCATCAAGGATTACTGCCGCACCCACGGCGAGCCGGAGCCTGCAGACGATGCTGCTATGGTACGCTGCATCTTCGAGAGCCTGGCGCTCAAGTACCGCCACGTGATTGATGTGCTCAACGCCAAGTTCGTGAAGGAACCTATCGAGGTACTGCACATTATCGGCGGCGGCAGCAAGAACGCCCTGCTGAACCAGATTACCGCAAACGCAACCAAGTTGCGCGTGCTGGCCGGCCCGTCGGAGGCAACCACCATCGGCAATGTGATGATTCAGGCGCGCGCCGCCGGCATCGTAAACACCAAAGAGGATATGCGCCGTCTGATTGGCGACAGCATCTCCACGGAGGAATATCTGCCGGAAGACGCACCCCTCTGGGACGCCGCATTTGCAAGATTTAAAGAAATAATATCAAAATAAAACAATATCAAAATGAAAGAGAATCAAGTAATAAAGGCCTATGAAGTGGCCAAAGAACGCTACGCTTCCATCGGTATCGACACCGACAAAGTGCTGGAGCAGCTCCAGAATTTCCACCTCTCGATGCACTGCTGGCAGGCAGACGACGTAAAGGGTTTCGAGGTGCAGGCAGGCGCCCTCTCGGGCGGTATCCAGTCCACCGGCAACTATCCCGGCGCTGCCCGCAACATAGATGAGCTGCGTGCAGACGTGCTCAAGGCAAAGAGCCTGATTCCCGGTACCCACCGTCTGAACCTCCACGAGATCTACGGTGATTTCCGCGGCAAGGTGGTAGACCGTGACGAGGTCACCGTTGACTATTTCAAGAGCTGGATTGACTGGGGCAAGGCCAACGATACCAAGTTGGACTTCAACTCCACTTCTTTCTCCCATCCCAAGAGCGGCAACCTCTCCCTTTCAAATCCCGACAAGGGAATCCGCGATTTCTGGATCGAGCACACCAAGCGCTGCCGTGACATCGCAGACGAGATGGGTAAAGCCCAGGGCGACCCTTGTATCCTGAACGTTTGGGTTCACGACGGATGCAAGGATGTCTCTGTTAACCATATGCTCTACCGCAGCCTGCTCAAGGACTCTCTGGACAAGATCTTTGCAGAGGACAAGAAGCACATGAAAGACTGTATAGAGGGCAAGGTATTCGGCATCGGCCTTGAGAGCTTCACAGTGGGTTCACACGATTTCTATACAGCTTATGCTGCAAAGAACGGCAAGATCCCCACAATCGACACCGGCCACTATCATCCCGCAGAGATACCCGCCGACAAGGTATCTGCACTGCTCAACTTTGTGCCTGAACTTATGCTGCACGTGAGTCGTCCAATCCGCTGGGATTCAGACCATGTAACAATTATGGACGACAATACTCTCGAGCTCTTCGCAGAGATTGTACGTGCCAACGCACTGGAGCGTGTACACTACGGCCTGGATTACTTTGACGGCGCAATGAACCGCGTGGGCGCATACGTAACCGGCAGCCGTGCCGCACAGAAGTGCATGCTGCGCGCTATGCTGGAGCCTCGCGAGGCCATGAGCAAATACGAGCTCGAGGACAAGCACTTTGAGGTGCTCGCTCTCTTCGAGGAGGCAAAGGCTATGCCTTGGGGTGCCGTTTACGATATGTTCTGCCTCAAGAACAACGTTCCTGTAGGTCAGGAGTTCATTGATGTCATCCAGAAATACGAGGCTGAGGTAACCAGCAAAAGGTAAACGGTTATGATATTCATCGGTCTTCTGATTATCGCGATAGGTGCGTTCTGCCAGGCGAGCAGTTACGTGCCCATCAACAAGATAAAAGAGTGGAGCTGGGAGAGCTACTGGATTGTGCAGGGCGTATTCGCTTGGCTCATATTCCCCTTCCTGGGTGCACTGCTGGCGGTCACCGACGGCAACAATCTGTTCTCCCTTTACTCCGCTGATCCCAAGGCGACCCTGCTCACCATCTTCTTTGGTATGCTGTGGGGCGTGGGCGGCCTGACCTTCGGCCTTTCCATGCGCTACCTTGGCGTGGCCCTTGGCCAGAGCCTCGCGCTGGGCATCTGCTCTGCGCTGGGCGTGATCCTGACTCCGGTTGCAACCGACCTGCTGGGACTTTCCAGCGGCGCGGTGGGCACCATCACCGGGGCTGTGATTGCGGGCGTAGTTGTGATGTTCATCGGCGTGCTCATCATAGGCCTGGCCGGCAGCATGAGGGCAAAGGCAGCTGCCAAGGATAAAAAGGGCGATGCCGAACCGCAGCGCTTCAACTTTGGCAAAGGCATCCTCGTGGCGCTGATTTCCGGTTTCATGAGCGCCTGCTTCGCCATTGGCCTGGGCTGCGGCGACAAGATGTTCTTCGAGGGGACCAACGACATGTTCAATCAGCTCCCCGCGGTGCTGCTGGTAACCTTTGGCGGCTTCATCGTAAACGCAGTCTATTGCTTCAGCCAGAATACCAAGAACAAGACCTGGGGAGACTACAAGAAGGGCAAGCTGTGGGGGCACAACCTGCTGTTCTGCGCCCTGGCCGGCATCCTCTGGTACAGCCAGTTCTTTGGCCTGAGCCTTGGCAAGTCGTTCCTGACAAGTTCCCCCGCGCTACTGGCGTTCGCATGGGCCATTTTGATGTCGCTGGATATCCTCTTCTCCAACTTCTGGGGCATCGTGCTCAAGGAGTGGAAGGGTTGCAAGCCCAAGATTATATGGACGCTCACAGCCGGTCTGGCCATCCTCATCTTCTCCATCTTCCTCCCGCAGCTTATCGGGTAGGATAGGGGTACTTACCTACAAACAACAAGCAGGTATCAACCGATACCTGCTTGTTGTTTTGTATATACATGAAGACACCTGGCGTCGCCTGTGTTTCAAGCACAATTTTTCCTCGAGGTGTCGATAACGTCCCAAAAACCCGGACGTTATCGGCACTTAAGCGGAAGCGAATCTGACATGCGCGTTATGAAGGTGATCCGAAAAAACGAGGGGAAAGAGTAGAACAAGGGCCTTTGAAAAACAGGCACCTATTAAGGGTAGGTGCCTGTGGTGTAATTGTCCTTTCGTCAGAAAGGTATATGACAATGCAAATATACAAAAAGTATGAGTTATCAATGATTCAGTGAATCAGAATGATTCTCATGCAAACAGCGCTCGCTCGGGGCAGAACCTCCGCTTGCAATTCTTTCTGGGCAAAAATCTGCCCTGAAAGAATTCAAGCTGCGGACTATATCTGCCCCTGCGCTCTGTCGCCAGCAGTCCAGCCAAAGCGCCACACGGACATTTTGCGCTCCACGAAACTTTGGCGGGAGCGCCACTTTCACCCTTCTTAAAGTCCAAGTGACGAGCACTGCCGCACGGGACGGGTTGGCTCTGGCGCACCTCGGCGCTTTGGCAGGACGGGCCTGGTACGTGCATATGAGTTTGATCGCCTATCTTTTTCGGTACAATTATCATAATAATTATGATAATTATCTGGAAAATAATTATATTTGTAGAGAAAATTAGTGGAGTATGAATGTGTCGATGGGAGAAGATTTGAGGGAGTTGTATGATACTGGCAGGAGTAATAAATACAAAGAAGTATCACGCAATAAAGTGCTGAAGGCGGGCTTCTCGCGGGCGGTCATGGCGATGCAGAAGGCTGGCAGCGTTGAAGATCTGAAGAGGCTAAGTTTTCTTCATTATGAGCAGTTGAAGTATGAATACTCTGGATATTCCTCCGTCAGATTGTCGAATAGTTATGTTCATCGGCTAATCTTTCTGGAGCATGAAGATGGAATAGAGTTGGAATTGATAGAAATAGACGATACTCATTATGGAAACAGGTAACAAGAAATTGTACTATGCAAAGGATTTGACACCGGCTATTCCGGTACATCCGGGTGATATCCTGGGTGAGGAACTTGATGCGAGAGGTATTAGAAGAAAGGATTTTGCGCAGGCTATTGGAATCCAGGCCAGCCATCTCAGTGCAATTATTCACGGAACGAGGAGTATCACACCTGTTGTCGCCGCAAAAATTGAGAGTGGATTACCTGGTATTTCTGCCGATTTCTGGGTTCAACTTCAAGAACAGTATAATGTTGATATGCGCAAGAAAAGCGCTGAAACAAGGTCTCTGGTGGCAGGTTATAAACCGCTGCGTACTGAGCCGGCATTGGCGCTTGCAGAGCCGGAGGCTGAGTATAACGGCCTAATAACTGTATCTGTTTCTATCCCTGCATCAGACCGAGAATTGCTGGAAATGCTCGCTCGCCGTATGGGGTGGGGTATTCAGTAAAGCTGATTATATACTTTATCTGTTTAAATATCCGCTTTGATACTTCTGATATTCTTCGCTTAGGTAATCAGAACCCTTCAGGTCCACCATTTTGGTCTAACAGATCGTGGTAGTCACCGTCCTGGATAGCGTCCAATGCTGGATCAGCATTGCCACCATTTTCGATGAATTTTCGGGCACGTTCCTTCACATCTGCCGGAGGCGTCCAATTCCCGGGGCCTTCAATCTTCCTGTCTAGGCCTGTCTGATGCCGTTCTTCTGGAGTCATTACATCATACCAAGTGCGAGTATCTTTTGGCTGGGAGTTCGCTCTCTTCTCGTCTACACAGTCAATAATCATAATGACGATGAACGCAATGACACATAATCCCGTAACAATTTGTGCCCATCTGTTAATGTCCTTATACCAAGGCTTACGTTGGGGTGTGGTATTAGCTTTTGGCATATTCTCGGCAACGTTTTCTGGCTGCAGCCAGTTCTTTACTGGGGTTCGGATTGTGAGTGGTATTCATCAGTGGCTGATACTTTTTGATGAGGGCCTTCTCAATATCATTAATCTGAGTCTGTTCCACTCGAATCCAGTTCACGAGAAGGGACTGTCGCATCCATTTCTTTATGGCTTCTGTGTCTTCAGGACTGAATTTGTAGTTGTTCTGGTTGAATTTCCCGATAAGGGAACCCTTGGGCGGGAGGTAATCCAGCACAGCGCCGATGCCGCGGAAGAAGGTGGCCGGTCTTTTGTGATTCAACTCTTCCTCCCAGAGTCTTTCTCGTAAAGAGTCACCTTTGCCGATGTAGATGATACCGTCGTCTCGTACCGTGCCATACTTTACCGGAAGGGATGCTCCTTTCTTGAGTTTGATGCAGTAAATGCCCGGTACTACAGGAATGGACATTGGCTCAAGTTCTCCCACGGAGATAAACTGGCCCTCAAAGAGATTGTTGGTCACTGCCATAGTTTTGGATAGCATTTAGTTGAGTGAAACAGTAGCAGGAGATGCCTCGTTGTTTACCGAGAAGAGCGCAGGATAATTCTTCACCCTCGCGGATATTTGGCTAGCGGGGACAGGCTCCCCGTCTTTACGGGAATAAAGCCCTTGCTGGTTGATGCGCTGTGCAATTTCAGAATAGGTCAGAGGGCGGCCGCTATGACGGATAACCTCTTGAATGGCTTCGTGTAGTTTCATTGTATTGTGGGGGATTAGGGGTTTCTCAATATCCTCTTCTGGGTTCTCCTCTGCCCAGCCTACGTTCAGTAAATCAACCAGGGCACACCCGGCCTTTGCCTTATCCAGGCGAAGCTTATCCAAGGCACGTCTATACTGGGATCGTTCTTCCTCTGTCATTGCATCATATTTGCGCTCATACTCATCACGTACCTTATCTTCGTCCCTTACGGAATAGTAGAACTCAGTGGCCGCTTCCAGAAGAACGTTGTAATCATGATCCGGACTCAGCACTGGTAGGGCCCCCTTGGTGCAATAGTCGATGCTGATATCAAAGTCATCGTTAAAGCGAAAAGCGGCGAACAAGGAGAGATACTCCTTGCCGTTCAACACGCCATACAGCTGGGTAGGCGTGATATTCTTTTCTTGTGCATAAGCGGTAAGGCTCTTATACTTCTGCTTGATGATTTCCTTGATGGATGCCGCTACTTCTTCCGGGGTGTGTTCTTGTTTCATATCCTTGTTTTTTGCAAAGGTAACTCTATTTTTCAAAACAACAATAGAAATATTATATTTTTTATATTTAAAAATATATTTTTGCATTTAATGAGGACTATAAGCGCGCTGGTACCATAATAGAAAACACAACAGCATTGAGCGTATCGCTTGTGACGTGGACGTTACAGCCGTTACACTACTTTTTCGAATCCTTTAACATCTTTTAACATCTTTCGTTTGGCGGTCTGGAAAGAACCGCTTACCTTTGCTGGCGACACTTGCAAGTGTTTGATTATTAAATAATTAAATACAATTTATATGAATAAACCAGCAATAATAGATTCAGAAATTGAATTTACAGTTTTCAACCATTGTGTGCTTACTCCGCCACATGAAGTCGAGGATTACGATCCCAAAGATGGGGCTGATGTAATTTATGCAATGGCCATGGACTTTATTACCGAAGGCAGAATGGAGCAAGGGAAGAAAGACCTGGAATCAGCCTATCGGTTGGGTAGTTGGCGAGCGGGAAATGCCCTCGCATACGGATTATCGGCTGGTTGGTTTGGCCAGCGGGATTACCCAGCACATCTTGTCATCTTAAGGAATTTGGTTGAGCAGGGCTCTCGAGATGCAATGAGCAATCTGGGATATGCTTATCAACACGGACTTGGTTTGAAGAAGAGTCTCCGTTGGGCTATATATTGGTACGAGAAAGCGGCAGAAAGGGGTAGCATTGAAGCGATGAGCAATCTTGCGCACATCTACCTGTTCCATGAAGGAAAGTACAAAAACGAGGACAGAGGGGTTCTTATGTCGTTCAAAGGGGCCGACTTGGGTTGCTAAACGGCCATGAACGCTCTGGGGCTATGCTACGAAAACGGATACGGAGTACCCTTGAGCAAAAGAAAGGCTTTCGAATGGATGACCAAGGCTGTGGAGAATGGTGCAGGTGCCCCTTCCGAGCATAATTTAGCCCGGTTCTACCGGAAAGGCGTCGGTACAGAGGTCGATAAGGCCAAGGCCGATGAATGGGACCGGATTGCCGCTGAACATGGTTATAAGATTGACCCTAAAACAAAGAACTATGATCCAAGATAACCAAACCAACATGGTCTACCTGGCACACGGCCTCAGTCACTACGTGCCGGTCTGCAGGAATCTGCTGGAAGCGTTGCACCAGGAGGAGATCCACGCCGAATTCCTGCCCTATACGTCCTCATACAAGCACGTTTGGGCGCGAGACTATATGCCCATCCAACTTGAGAAGACGCTGGTCTTTTTCTATCAGTATTGGCCTGACTATCTGCACGGATATGACGGTTATATCCCGAATGTCCTGGAAATAATCGACCACTACCATCTTGGCCGCATTCCTGTTGACATCATCCTGGACGGCGGCAATGTAGTTGGGTGCGGAGACAAGGTCATTATGACAGACAAGATCTTCAAGGAGAATGACTGGATGGAGAGGAAGGAAGTGATAGAGACACTGGAGCACTACCTGCAGGCCCAGATTGTCTTCATACCCTGGGACCGATACGAAATCTATGGCCATGCCGATGGTATGGTACGCTGGATTAAAGGGAATCGAGTTCTCCTGAATAATTACGTCCAAACCGACCCCTGCCTGCGGAAAAGGGTGCTGGAAGCCCTCTCGCCGCACTTTATTGTGGAGGAACTGGAATATAATGTCCCCAGACTCAGCAAACTATCCTGGGCATACCTGAACTTCCTTCGCGTAAAAAACCGTATATTTGTACCTGGCCTTCATGCGATGGAAGACAGGATAGCCCTTCAGCAAATACAGGACTTCTATCCGGACTGTATGGTAATCCAGGTCCAAGGTTGCGAAGAGCTGGCCCGTGACGGTGGCGCCCTCCATTGCGTAACGTGGAATGTCCTGGCCGATGTTCCAGAATGGGCCAAAGAAGAAGCATAGTATTATGGAAAGTTTTGGCTTACTTAAAGCACATCTTGACAAATTTAAGAACGAGCGACAGAATCTTGGAATTACCTTTGATGGCGACAGGAAGGCGTATTCCGATGCTATTGCCAACTGCTTTATGAAATGTGCCCGTGGTATCCTTGCAGGTCATTTCATTGTAACCGGCATAGTTAAAGGGGTAAAGGTCACTCGGATTATCTATCCGTCTGTAATTGAGCTCTACTACCACGAAGAGGGTGATGGCCGTTTCAAAGACCCCATTATGTACCATACCAACGACCGGAAGCTCTATGACTTCTATAAGGACAAGTATGAGGAATACAAGGAACGTAAGGGCCGTCAGAGTTATTTTGACAAGCGTGGTATCAAAGAAATACCGTATTTCCCTTTGGGTAGTCTGAATCCTCATTCTTCCGGAATTGATATCACCTTCGAGAACCCAGAGATGTGCTACCGGGCGTCCTTGCTTATCCGGGAGTATTACATCAGTTTTGACGGAAAAGAGCCGATAAGGATTGAGAATTCCACGGATCTGTACGACGATATGCTGCTCAACGGCATCACCCTTGACAATTCCGATTGGATTGAATGGGTGGATGGAGATGCGGCATCCATTACGGTAGCCCCGGCCCCCAGAAAGAATGTTTCCGCCTACGAGAAGTACAACGATGCTCCCGAGCTGTGGAGGAAAGTGGTTTTAGACAAAAACGAGAATGGGAAGTATATCTTCAAGCCTTGCGAATTCAAATGGCAGTTCAACAGGAAATGATTTCTCAGATTATTATCAGCAATTACACTACAATGAAAAGAATACTCGTAATCCTCTTCAGTATACTCATTATGGCATCCTGCAGCAGGGTGTCTGGCACCTATGCAAGTGATGGGTCAGGTTTAGTTGACCAAATCGAATTTGTGGGAAGCAATTCCTGCATTTTAACCTACTTTGGAATGGAGCTCTCGGCTACTTACAAGGTTGATAATGGACATATTATTGTTAACGGTCCAGAGAATCTTGATATAATGTTCAAAGTCCAGGACTCAAATACTCTTGTGGGAGAGAGCACATGGAACAAAGGGACCTTCAAGAAAGCTGATTCTTCCTCAAAGCCCTAAGAGTCCTAGCAAAGAAGGGACTAGTTTCGTTGCCGATATCAAAGCGGTCAAGCCCTCTTCTCTCCGCTAAAGCTGCGTTCAGAAGGCTTGGTTCCAGCCAGCGCCGCACCTTGCGCGGACGCTGACTTCCACTCTCATTTGCCACGCAGGAGAGACTCTTCGTCTTCCTGTCCGCAGGGCTCCCAGGAAGCCAAAGAGACTCTCCAAGGCCCGCGCACGCCAGCGCCCGAGGCTCACGCACAATATGAACCCGCCCGCCCTGCGAGGTATGCTTGAAGCGCGAAGCGCAAGGTTCCCGAGCATAGTGCTAACAATCGCCTGCAGGCGATAGCGAAGGCTGAGCGGGGTTGGATTGCGAGATAGCAAAGCCGAAGCGGCGGGTCTGGGCAGCGCCCAGTATTATTAGGACAGCGAGCAGGGCCTTCATGCGGAGGCATCAGCCCGGATTTTGTTTTCATCTCAGGAATCGCATCTCAGTGGAATTTTGCGGGAAACTGATAATTATTCGTACCTTGGGGCACGTTTTTAAAGACCCGGTTATGCATACGAGATTTTTTGGCCGCATATATGTTCTATTGTTTATTGTGTTTTTTGCTGTTGCATGCAATGAGGCGGATAAGGCGAGGGTGGAGGAGTTGCAGCAGGAGTTGGCTGAGCTGGAGCAGAAGGAAATTCCAGGGGTGCCGGGCACCGAGGTTGTTATTCCTGAAGATGAGACATTCTTCTTCACCTTTGACAAGGCTGGCTACGGCGTGGATGCGGGCGGCAGCGTCAGCATCGGCTATTCGCTGCCTGTGGCCGCCACCGTTGATGTCGGCGTCAAGGAGGGGTGGGGTGTCAGTGTTACATCTTCAGACGGCGTCTCGGGCACAATCGTCCTCACGGCACCCGACCCGGCATCACCCGCCCAATTCGTGGCCACCGCCACAGCAGCCGACGGCCGTGCCGCCGCAGCCGCCATCCCCCTGATGATACGCGACCCGTATACCGATGCTACCCGCACGACTTTTATGACTATGGGTTACCGCGGCCCCAAAAACCATCAGGCTACCCTGGAAACGTTTCAAAAGCTTGCCGATGCCGGGCTTAAAATGATTACCGTGGAAACGGACGAAGGCGAGTTTATGCACCAGCTGGATTTGGCCGTGCAGGTGGGAATGAAATGCGTTCCGGTGGTGTGGGATGCGGCGGAAAGATACGACCGCGACCCGGAAAACTACAAGGGTTTGGATGAGTTGATTGGCAGACTCAAGGATCACCCGGCCACCTACGCCTATCACATTTATGACGAGCCATCCACGACTCTCATACCTTCTCTGAAATTCCGCAAGGAGAAGATAGAGAGCCTGGATCCAAACCACCCGGTGTATATCAATCTCCTTTGCGAAGCCAGTCCGCAGGGAATGGGCGTTGTCAACTATAAGGACTATGCCGAGACCTACATCTGGGAGTGCGACCTGAAGTTCCTCTCCTTTGACATGTACCCCTGCCGGCCGGAGGGTGACCCCGATTACCCCGACGGAATCGTTCCGTACTGGTGGAAGTGCAACGAGATAGTATCCAATCTCACTAAGGAGTACGGCATCCCCTGGTGGGCGTTTGCCGCCAGTTGCTGGATAAACAAGGAGCAGCATCTGTTCGCCAAGCCCACCGTTGAGAACCTCCGCCTCCAGGTCTACAACAACCTTGCATACGGCGCACAGGTGATACAGTACTTCGTAATCCTGCAATACGGTGGTACAGATTACGCGCCGCTCATGGTAGACGGCACCTGGAATGAAGAGGCGTACGGTACGCTCAAGACCTTCAACACAGAACTCCATCGCCGCGGCTGGGTGTTTGACGGCTGCGAGATGGAGAAGGTGCGCCACACCAACCTTATACCGTACTGGTGCGAGCATCTTACCCCTGCCGACCTGCCGCCTCAAATCGGCAGCCTCACCACCGACGGCGATGCCACCGTGGGCTTCATCACCAACCGCGGCAACAGGTACATCACCATTTGCAACAAATCTTTGAAATCAAAAATGACCGTGAGCGCAATCTTTGATGATATGGTCTATACCATCGCCCGCGACGGTCTCTTTATTGAACACCAACCCGGAGCTGCCAGCCTTACCATTGATGAGGGTGATATGTTGGTAATCAAGTATTTATAGTGGTTTCTAGCTGTTGAAAAAATGTAAATATTAAAATCGGGCCCGGGTATTATGGAGCCCTGAGTTGTCGTATATTTACAATGCATTTTTGTGCACGCTGACCAGACAACTTATATAACTCCAAATACTATGAATATCAACGGTCAAGCCATCTATGACGCCCGCAAGTTAGGCACGGGCAAAATGCTTACCCTGGGTCTTCAGCACATGTTTGCGATGTTCGGCGCAACTGTCCTCGTCCCCATCCTCACCGGTCTGTCGATGTCGGCAACGCTGCTCTTCGCAGGTCTGGGTACCCTGATCTTCCATTTCTGCACCAAGATGAAGGTGCCCGCTTTCCTGGGCTCTTCCTTCGCATTCCTGGCCGGTTATGCCGCAGTTGCAGGCGTGCCCGGTTCTGAGAGCTTTGCGCCTCAGATGCTTCCCTATGCATGCATCGGCGTATTCTGCGCAGGTCTGATTTACTTCCTGCTGGCAGGTCTGTTCTCAATCTTTGGCCCGGCAAAGGTTATGCGCTTCTTCCCGCCCATCGTAACCGGTCCTATCATCATCGCCATCGGTCTTACCCTCGCCGGCACAGCTATCAACAGCTGCAGCCAGAACTGGTGGATCGCGTTGCTTGCAATCGTAATCATCATTGTCTGCAACATCTGGGGCAAGGGCATGATCAAGATTATCCCCATCCTGTTGGGTATCCTTGGTTCATATATCGTGGCTCTCTGCTGCGGTATGGTGGATTTCTCTTCTGTTAAAGAGGCTGCCTGGGTAGGTCTTCCCGTTCAGTGGGAGAATACCGGCATGAGCGTATTCGCACACCCTGAGTGGAAGCTTGTCCTCTCTGCAATCATCGCCATCATCCCCATCTCGCTGGCTACCATGATGGAGCATATCGGCGATATGTGCGCGATTTCCTCCACCACCGGCATCAACTATCTTGAGGATCCCGGTCTGCACCGCACCCTGATGGGCGACGGTCTCGCAACTGCCCTGGCATCCCTGTTCGGTGCACCTGCAAACACCACTTACGGCGAGAACACCGGCGTGCTCAACCTCACCAAGGTTTATGACCCCCGCGTGATCCGCATCGCAGCCGTGTTTGCAATAATCCTCTCTTTCTGCCCCAAGTTCTCCGCAATAATCTCAACCATCCCGTCGGCGGTTATCGGCGGCGTATCCCTGGTGCTCTACGGTATGATTTCCGCAGTGGGTGTGCGCAACGTGGTTGAGAATCAGGTTAACTTCAAGTCTTCCCGCAACGTGATTGTGGCAGCGCTGATCCTGGTGCTCGCAATCGGTATATCCTACAGTGCTGCGGGCAAGCTTGTACTGGGCAGCATCAGCCTCAGCGGCCTTGCAGTGGCAGCTATCGTGGGTGTAGTGCTCAACGCAATCCTCCCCGGCAAGGACTATGAGTTCGGTAAGAACAACGCAGGTGACACTTCTGTTGACTTTGAAGTAAACAGGCTCGAGAAAGATGAATAAGGAACTGCTCAAGAAGAACTTGCGCGTGGTGCCGGACTATCCGGTGAAGGGCATCATGTTCTTTGATGTAACCACACTGTTCAAGAACCACAAGTGTCTTGAAGAGATTGTGAACGGCATCTGTGACCTTTACAAAGGCAAGGGCATCACCAAGGTCGTGGGCATAGAGTCGCGCGGTTTCATCTCCGCTGCGGCGGTGGCGCACAGGCTGGGGGCGGGGTTCGTCCCCATCCGCAAGCCCGGCAAACTCCCCGCAGACACGGTGAGGGAGACCTACTCCAAGGAATACGGCACCGATATGATTGAAATCCATACGGACGCCATTTCCGAGGGGGATGTGGTGCTGGTTCACGACGATATCCTGGCCACCGGCGGCACCGCGTCCGCTGCTGTGAAGCTGGTGCGCAAGTTCAATCCCAAGGCAGTTTACGCCAACTTTATTATAGAGATCATTGACATCCCGCGCAGCTGTCCGATACCATCCGACGTTGAGGTTACCAGCCTGCTGCAGCTGGGTGAGAAAGACTATTAACAACCAATAAATACTATTCATAACTTAAATCCTTATGGCAAAGAAATTCTTCATTGCAGCTTTCGCGCTGCTGGCAATGGCTACCACAGTCAACGCACAAACCAATTTCCAGACCTTCTACGATTTTGGCAGAGGTCACTTCACCACCACCATGGAGGGCTTCCACATGGACAACTGGGGTAACACCTTCTTCTTTATCGATTACGATTACAACAACAGGGATGTCAACACAATCATTTCCCCCAGCAACACTTATTTCGAGATTGCACGCTGTCTGAACTTCTGGCAGGACAGCAAACTGGCTCCCTTCTCATGGCAGATTGAATACAACGGCGGCTTTGGCCTTGCTGCAGATGCTCCTGCATACGGTACTGGTGCCGGCTTCCCCGTTAACAGCGCATTCCTCACCGGTGTAGATTATTTCATGCACTCCAAGGATTTCAACAATACCCTCAACCTCAAACTCCTCTACAAGTATTTCGTGAACCTCCCTTCACGCGTGCCTCTGCAGTTCACTGCAGTATGGGGCTGCCAGGACCTCTTTGGCCTGAAGGGTCTCCGTTTCTCCGGCTTCGCAGATTTCTGGTGCGAGTATGCTAACCTGGTATTCCTTTCCGAGCCTCAGCTCTGGTATCAGGTATTCGACCACTTCAATGTGGGTGGCGAGGTTGAGCTCAGCTACAACTTTGCAGGCATGAATGGCTTCCATGTATTGCCTTGCGTAGGTACCAAGTGGGTATTCTAATTCTAAATCATACAGTTTATGAGTTTTTTGACTAAAGCTTTCGGATTCGACCCCAAACAGCACAAGGTCAGGACTGAAATTGTTGCGGGTATCACCACGTTCCTCACGATGGCGTATATCCTGGCGGTGAATCCCGGTATCTTCTCCGCACTGCCCGGCATGCCCGGCGGTGCTGTGTTCACTGCTACTGCCCTCGCAGCTATCGTGGGCGGTCTGGTGATGGCCTTCTACGCAAAGAAGCCGTTCGGTCTGGCTCCCGGTATGGGCCTGAATGCATTCTTTGTATTCACCGTATGCCTCACCATGGGTTACAGCTGGCAGTTCGCTCTCACCGCTGTCCTTATTGAGGGTATCATCTTCATCATCCTCACCGTAACCAAAGTGCGCACATGGTTGCTGAACGCGATTCCCGGTACCCTCAAGAAGGCTATCGGTGCCGGTATCGGCCTGTTCATCGCATTCATCGGTCTGCAGAATGCAGGTATCATTGTTAACAACGATGCTACTCTCGTAAGTCTGGGCGACATCACTCACGGCAAGGCACTCCTGGGCCTGATCGGTCTGGTTATCACCGCCGGTCTGGTTATGGCAAAGGTTCGCGGCGGCATGCTTATCGGTATCCTCGCAACCGCAGCTCTGGGTCTGATTATCAAGGATCCCGCAACGGGCGCGGCCATCACAACCCTTCCCAAGTCGGTTGTAGCCCTCCCCGACAGCGTGGCTCCCATCTTCTGCCAGTTCGAGTGGTCTCAGATCTTCACCCTTGACATGCTGGTGGTTGTCTTCACCTTCCTCTTCATTGACATGTTCGACACCATGGGTACCCTCATTGGCGTATGCCAGGGCACTGAACTTGGAGAGAAAGAGAACATAGAAGGCCTGGATAGGATGTTCATGGCAGATGCAGTTGCTACCGTAGCCGGCGCTTGCCTTGGTACATCCACCACTACAACTTATGTTGAGAGTGCATCCGGCGTAGGTGCCGGCGGCCGTACAGGTCTCACCGCATTCTCCATTGTGGTTTGCTTCGCAATTGCGCTCTTCTTCTCCCCGATATTCCTTGCTATCCCCGGTGCAGCTACAGCTCCCGCACTTATCATCGTGGGCGTTATGATGATGCACTCCATCAAGGTTATCCACTGGGAAGACTATGCAAAGAGTATCCCCGCATTCCTCACCATCATCCTCATGCCTTTGGCTTACTCCATCTCCGATGGTATCCTGATCGGTGTGATCGCATACGTGCTCACTCACGCAATCAGCGGCAAGTTCAAAGACATCTCTGTTACAATGTGGGTACTTGCGGTACTCTTCGTATTGCGGTATATCTTCATATAGCGGAATACTTATATGGCTATCAGAAAGGCGGCTCCATGGGGTCCGCCTTTCTTTTTTTTGCGCATTTTTTATTACCTTTGCTGCTTCGACCGAAACTAACTATAACTAAAAGATACAGATGAAAGACTCTAAACCTCGCAAGAGGAGCTGCAGGGACCGGTACGACGGGTATTACCTGAAAGGGCTGGATTCCATGCATGTGATGATGCCCTACATCATGGGCTCACGCACCAAGAACGAGGCGGTGATGGGGGAGGTCCTGGACCTTACGGAGGTAGACAAGTACCTCGCCAAGAAGAACGCCGGCAACCCCGATTTCAAGTACACCTGGTTCCACTTTATCACAGCTGTTACGGCCAAGACTTTCTTGCTCCGCCCCAAGATGAACTACTTCATAGCCGGCGGCCGTTTCTACGAGCGCAAGAAGATAATCGTGGCCTTCAACGTAAAACGCAAGTTCCACGACGATGCGGAAGAGGCAATCGCCAAGTTTGTCCTTGACCCCGAGGGGGGCTCTCCAATGGAGCAGGTTCACACCTATGTAGAGAAGTTTGTAAATGCGGTGCGCAAGGAAGACAAGACCGTTGGCATCACCAACGCCATGGACGCCCTCAAGATATTGCCGCGCTTCGCATGGCGCCTGCTGGCATGGACTCTGCGAAAACTGGAGTATTACGGACTCTATCCCAAGGGCCTGGCCAAGGACGACCCCTGCTACTCCAGCGCATATATCACCAACCTGGGCAGCATCAAGCTGCACGCAGATTATCACCATCTGTTTGACTGGGGCACCATATCGTTCTTTATGGTGATCAGCGAAAAGAAACTCCGTCCGTTCTGGAATGAAGACGGCACCTACGAACTCCGCAATACCATCAAGCTTGGCCTTACGGTGGACGAGCGCATCGCCGACGGCTATTATTTCGCACAGACCATAAAGATTATGCGCCATCTTTTCGCGCACCCCGAGCTGCTTGACCTGGACGCAGCAACACCCGTTGAACTGGACTAATAATACATTATGAAATTCGAATACGACAATATAGCAACCCCTTGGCTTGAGAGCTATGGGGAGGTACCCGCACATCTTGATTATTTAGAGAAAACGATGTCGGAAGTGGCCTTGGAAACGGCCGCCAAAGAGGGCGATTTCCCCGCTCTGACATTCATGGGACGCAAGATATCCTACAAACTGATGGCACAGAACATAGACCTGGTTGCCCGCGCATTCTATGCCGCTGGCGTCCGCGCCGGCGTCCGCGTGCTGGTGTGTCTGCCAAATGTGCCGCAGGCCATCTACTGTCTGTACGGTCTCAACCGTATCGGTGCGGTGGCTTCCATGGTGCATCCGCTCTCCGCAGAGGCGGAGATTGCCTTCTACATGAACGAGGCATCGTGTGATATCGCCGTTACCCTGGATCAGTTCTACGCCAAGTTCCTAGAGGTTCAGAAACTCCGTCCCATCTCCAAACTGATAATCGCGCGTGTGTCCGAAGAACTGCCGTTCCCGCTGTCTATAGGGCAGAAGCTCCTCACGGAGCGCAAGTTCCCCAAGATCTGCACAGAGGGCAATGTAATGCTTTGGAAAGACTTCCTGAAGAAAGCAGAGGTGGTGAAAGAAGATTATGTGGCAAAGAAGGACTTCCGCAGCGAGGCTGTGGTGCTCTTCTCCGGCGGTACCACCGGTGTCACCAAGGGCATCATGCTCTCCGACTTGAACTTCAACGCCCTGGGTCAGCAGACCGGCGCCATGGCCAACTTCCCGGTGCATCACGCCAAGATGCTGGCGGCTATGCCGGTGTTTCACGGATTTGGCCTGGGCGTGTGCATCCACACCATGATGGTGGTGGGCGGCACCGCCATCCTCGTGCCCCGCTTCAACGTCAAGAGTTATGCTAACCTGATAAAGAAGACCCGTCCCAACGTGATTGCCGGCGTGCCCACGCTGTTCGAGGCGATTACCCGTAACAAATATCTGGACGGCGCAGATTTGAGCTGCCTGCGCGGAGTGTTCTCCGGCGGTGACTCGCTCACCATAGAGCTCAAGAAGAAGTTTGACAAGTTCCTGGCAGACCACAACGCCGGCGTGCGCGTGCGCGAAGGCTACGGCACCACCGAGTGCGTTACCGCCAGCTGTCTGACTCCGTACAACAAAGAGAAGGAGGGGAGCATCGGCATCCCTTATCCCGATACTTATTACAAGATCTGCAAGCCCGGCACTTGTGACGAGCTGCCCTACGGCGAGGAGGGTGAAATCTGCCTCACCGGCCCTTCCATGATGCTCGGCTATATCAACCACGAGCAGGATAACGCAGAGACGCTGCGCAAGCACGACGACGGCCATGTATGGCTGCACACCGGCGACCTTGGCATGATGGACAACGAAGGTTTCATCTACTTCCGCCAGCGCATCAAGAGGATGATTGTAACCAGTGGATATAACGTATATCCTTCACAGATAGAGAATATCCTTGAGGGTCATCCCGCCGTTCAGCGCAGCTGCGTGATTGGCGTGCCCGATCCCTACAAGATGCATAAGGTAAAAGCATTCCTTGTGCTCAGGGACGGCTATCAGGATTCACCCGAGTTGCGTGACGCCATCCTGGCCCACTGCCGCAAGCACATTGCAAAGTACGCCATGCCCTCCGAGATAGAGGTGCGCGAATCTCTCCCCACGACCCTCGTAGGCAAGGTGGCATATACCAAACTGGAAGAGGAAGAAGCAAAGAATCGTCATGAATAAGGAAGTCTGGCGGGCAATCAAGTTCGTGCTCTTCTCGATGAGCGCAGGGCTTATCGAGATAGGTTCGTTCGCCCTTTTGAATGAATTCACCACATGGCGCTACTGGCCGTGTTACCTGATAGCGCTCACCCTCTCTGTAATCTGGAACTTCGGGCTGAACCGCAAGTTCACTTTCCGCAGCAACGCCAACATCCCGCTGGCCTTTTTCAAGGTCATGTGCTACTATGCAGTGTTCACTCCGCTGAGCACTTGGGGCGGCGACTACCTTGCTGAGACCCTCCATTGGAATGAGTATCTCGTTACTTTCCTCAACATGTTCGCAAACCTCGTTACCGAGTTCCTGTTCCAGCGTTACGTGGTATACGGGAAGAAGGTGGACAACAGAGAAGATATCAAGCCCAAGGAGGTTCAGGCAGAGAAGGAAGAAACAGAAGTAGAAATCAAGTCGATATGGGACTAAAGAAGATAATTCTGGCGGCCCTCGCCGCGCTGTTGATATGCCCGGCTGCATTCGCCGGTGACGATGAAAAGGTAGAGGGGTGGAACTTTGGTGTGCTCCCGTGCGTGAGCTACAATTCCGACCTCGGACTCCAGTACGGGATATGTGCCGATATCTTCAACTACGGCAAGATATTCCCCGATTACCGTCAGCGCATGTACGTAGAAGCATCGCGCTATACCGGCGGACAGACGCTGCTCCATGGGCAGTTTGACTCCCGTTACCTGATTCCGGGCATCCGCACCACTTTCTCTGCCAGCTATCAGTTTGACCCGATGTTCCTCTTCTACGGTCTGAACGGTCTGGAGGCATACGACAAGACCTTGGATGCAAATAAGGACACCCGCACCGCCCGCTATGCCTACCGGCGCAGCATGGTGCGTATCCTGGCCGATTTTCAGGGTCAGATAGTTCCTCATCTGAACTGGGTTGGCGGCCTCTCGTTCTGGCACTACGGCATAGGTGATCTGCAGATGAAGGACTATGATGCCGAGAGCACGCTTTATTACAAGATGCGCGATGCAGGTGTGTTCACAGCCTCCGAGGCAGACGGCGGCAGCCGGCTGGAGATGAAGGCGGGCATGGTGTTTGACACCCGCGACAACGAGTCCGCCCCCAACCGCGGCCTCTGGGCAGAGGCATATCTGAACGGTTCTCCCGATATCTTTGGCGACGGCTACAAGTATATCCGTCTGGCGGCTCATCTGCGTCAGTACGTCTCTCTCTGGCCGGAGCGGATGGTGTTCGCATATCATCTGGCCTATCAGGGGGTAATCGCCGGACAGGCTCCGTTCTACAACCAGCAGAACATCAGCACACTGTTCCTGCGTCAGACTTGCACCGACGGCCTGGGCGGCATCAACACCGTCCGCGGCCTGTTGGCACAGAGACTGGTGGGCGACAGCTACGCGTGGCTCAACTCCGAGCTCCGCATAAAGCTGTTAAGTTTCAGATTTATCGGGCAGAACTGGTACGTTGCCACCAACCCGCTGTTCGATGCCGGCATGGTGACCCGCCTGTACAAGGGAGACGAGCTGGCCGCGTTTTACGGCAGGCCGGTATCTGACTTGCAGAAGGAGGCTCTCATACTCCACTGCAGTGCCGGTGCGGGCCTCAAGCTGGTGATGAACGAGAACTTTATAATCTCTGCGGAATGGGCCAAGCCGTTTGAAAAGACCGACGGCGACAGCGCCCTTTATATAGCTTTGAACTATATTTTCTAAGATATGAGAAAACTTGCTGCAATTGCACTTCTTTGCATGGCAGCCGTACAGGCGATGGGGCAGGAGTGCCCTTACCGCCTGCCAGAAGGTGCCGAGATGATGACCTTCACCTATGCTGTGAAAGGCGATGATACACTCTGCTTGGATTATTTCAGGATGAAAGGCGATACCACGCCGCGCCCCACCATGATTCTCTCATTCGGAGGCGGCTGGTGGACCGGCAGCCGGTATTCCATGGCTCCCGAGATGTATCTTCGCAAGGGTTTCAATGTCGCCTGCATAGATTACCGCATCAGCCTGGAGCGCTTCATGTATGTCGACTCTACGGTGGACGGTTACAAGTATGTCCGCGCGATAACCCGTGCGGTAGAGGATACTTACGATGCGACCCGCTTTTTGCTGGACCGCAGCGGGGAACTTGGCATAGACACCTCCCGCATCGTGCTGGCCGGCTGCAGCGCAGGCGCCATCAACTCCATCATGGCTGAATATCTGCTTTGCAACGACGACCCCATCGCCACGTCGCGTCTGCCAGAAGGCTTCAACTACGGCGGATTGATTTCTGGCGCCGGCGGCGTGTGGAAGCTTGGCATGTCGCGTCCCGTATACAAGTGGGCGCCATGCCCGCACCTGTTTATCCACGGCACCGTGGATGATATAGTGCCGTTCGGGGAAAAAGTGGTGCCGGAGAGCAACTTTGGCTGCTGGGGGCCCAAGTGCCTTTCGGAGTACTTCAGCAAGATGGGCTGGCGATATGACACCTGGTTCATAGAAGGGATGAACCATGACGCCGCGTCAATCCCGAGTTTGGCACCGGATGAGACAGAGGGAATAGCCCATATCTACAAGTTCCTGGACACGATTCAATAGAGAAACAAAAAAGCCAGTCCCCGAGGGGCTGGCTTTTTTGTTTCATGCGCCAAGTGCTATTTGAACCACTTGGTGAGACGGTCCCTTGCAAATAGGAAATAGATGGCCAGGCCAATCCAGCTGGTGGCCAGTACTATGATCGCGGTGATAATCTTGCCCACCAGCGAGATGGGTTTGTTGATGATGTCAAAAACGGCGATGATAGAGAGAACTACGCCGACGATGTAAATAATTGTTGCCATATCGTTTATTTAATCTATGTTGGTCAAATGGTTTGGTAAACTTAACAATAATTCGTATATTTGAAAAATATGACACATATTTAATCAAAAAATAATGAAAAAACTTACTATCATCACTCTGCTTCTTGCATTGTCACTCAGTGCCTTTGCTCAGGAAGAAAAAGAAATTAAGAAGGGCTGGAGCTTTGGTCTGCTCCCCACCGCAACCTTCTCTGCCGATAATGGCTTCCAGGCCGGTGCTTTCGGTGACGTCTACAACTATGGCGACGGAACAACTTACCCCGATCCGCTGCATAAAATCAGTTGGGAGGCATCTTACTTCCTCAAGAGTCACCGTACCCGTCTTTACCTGGCATACGACTCCAAGTATCTGATTCCCGGTATGCGTGTAAATGCATCCGTGACATATATGAACGACCCCCTGTACAGCTTCTGGGGCTTCAACGGCCCGGCTGCATACGACTCGGGCACACCTCAGAGCTTCACCTCTGTAGACTATGCTCTCTGGGGCAACCGCAATCTCAATCCCAATATCAATTACTACGGCATGAGTCGTCAGATGCTCCGTATCCTTGCCAACGTTCAGGGACGTATCGCAGACCACTTGAACTGGGCTGCCGGCGTCAACTTCTGGAACTGGAACCTCGATGACATGAAGGATAACAGTGATGTCAAGTACGACAACGACATCACTCTCTATAAGTACTATCAGAGAATCGGCGCCATCAAGGCAGACGAGGCAAAGGGCGGTACTGCACTTGAGCTGAATGCCGGCCTGGTATATGATACCCGCGACATTGAGGCTGCTCCTAACCGCGGTATCTGGGCAGAGGCGTATTTGAACGGAAACGTGCTTGACCACAGATATCTGAAAGCCTGCGTTTATTTCCGTAACTACATCAGTATCCCGTTTGGCTTCAAGGTTGGCGACCCCGTGTTTGCATACCGTCTGGCATGGCAGCATACCATTGCCGGTGAGACTCCGTTCTACATGATTCAGAACAACCCCCTGCTTGTGCAGCGCAACATGATTTCAGAGGGCTTTGGCAGCAGCAACACCATCCGCGGTCTCCGCGAGAACCGCATTCTGGCAGAGGGTATGGCATGGGCCAACACAGAACTCCGTGTAAAACTCGTGAAGTTTACCCTTGCAAAGCAGTATTTCTACATTGCAGTGAATCCGTTCTTCGATGCAGGTATCATCACCAAGCCTTACCGTGCTGATGTCCTCGACAAAGCTATGTACGATCCTAACCTCTTAGGCATCATTGGCTACAATGGTACCAATCAGGTATATGATCCCAGCAGAACCAAAGATCTCGTTTACAGCGCCGGCGCCGGCCTCAAGATTGCGATGAACCAGAACTTCATCGTGTCCGCCGATTTTGCAAGGTGCTTCACTCCCGGCCTGGAGGCCGGTCTCTGGATTGGTATCGGTATCAACTATCAGTTCTAATGGCCGCTATGAAAAAGATTTTCCGTCTCGTCGCCATTGTGCTGATGGCCCTTTCTCTTCAGAGCTGCCTGGCAGGAAAGTTTATGTGCAACTATGCCCTCAAGCCCACTCCCCACGGTGTGGACGACATAGAGCGCACCCGTCACAAAGCCGATTCACTGATGCCCGGAAGTACTGCCTGGTACGACGGCCTCAAGGCTGACGGCCTTCTCAAGGATACCACTATCATAGGTTTGAACAACAAGAAGATTCACGCCTGCTTTGTGCCCGCCGCCAATCCCGCAAAGGCAAAGGGTACCGCCATTGTGGTGCACGGCTATACCGACAACCACTATGTGTTCCTCTACCTGGTGCGTATGTATCGTGATGACCTGAACTATAACGTGCTCTTCCCGGATCTGCAGTATCACGGCTATTCTGAGGGTGACGCAGTGCAGATGGGCTGGCTGGACCGTCTCGATTTGGAGAAATGGATAGATGTGGCCCATAATGTCTTCAACGACGACTTTATGGTGCTCCACGGCGTATCGATGGGCGCAGCCACGGTTATGATGGCCAGCGGCGACCCGCTGCCGGAGTATGTCCGCTGCTTTGTGGAGGACTGCGGTTATTCGTCTGTCTGGGATCAGTTCAAGACCAATCTTCACGACAGCTTCCACCTCCCTCCGTTCCCTATCCTCAACAGTGCCAGCATTGTGTGCAAGAACCGCTATGGCTGGGGATTCAAAGAGGCTTCTTCTGTTAAGCAGCTGGCCAAGTGCGATCGCCCTATGTATTTCATCCACGGCGATGCGGACGATTTTGTCCCCTTCGAGCACCTTTGGAAGAATTTTGCTGCCAAGACCCACGGCTATAAAGAGTACTGGGCTGTGCCCGGTGCTGTGCACGCCAACTCTTTTGCAAAATATCCCGAAGAGTACAAGGCCCGCGTAGAGGACTTCCTCAACAGGGTACACGGCTTGATGAAAAAGAAATAATAAAATGAGTAAAAAATTCATATTGGCTCTGGATCAGGGAACAAGCTCTTCCAGAGCCATTGTTTTCGACCACGACGGCAACATCCGCTCCACGGCTCAGCAGGAGTTCACCCAACACTTCCCCAAACCGGGATGGGTAGAGCACGACCCCATGGAGATATGGGCCAGCGAGGCGGCTGTGATTGCGGAGGCCATCTCCAAGATAGGCATCAACGGCCTGGATATCGCCGCCATCGGCATCACCAACCAGCGTGAGACCACCATCGTGTGGGACGCTGAGACCGGTGCTCCCGTATACAACGCAATCGTTTGGCAGGACCGCCGTACATCTGAGTTCTGCGATGAGCTCAAGGCACGTGGCCTTGTGGACAAGATTCGTGAGAAAACGGGTCTTATCATAGATGCATACTTCTCCGGCACCAAGATCAAATGGATTCTGGACAATGTTCCCGGAGCCCGTGAGAAGGCAGAGGCAGGCAAACTCCGCTTCGGTAACGTGGACAGCTGGCTGGTATGGCAGCTGACCCGCGGCGAGGTGCATGTGACCGACGTTTCCAACGCCTCCCGCACCATGCTGTTCAACATCAACACGCTGGAGTGGGATAAGGAGTTGATGGAACTTCTGGACGTGCCCGCATCCATGATGCCGCGCGTATGTTCATCCTCTGAGGTATACGGCTATACCAAGACCACTATCTTCGCTCACGAGGTACCCATCGCAGGCATCGCCGGCGACCAGCAGGCGGCCCTCTTCGGGCAGATGTGCACCGAGCCGGGTTCTGTAAAGAACACTTACGGCACCGGCTGCTTCCTGCTGATGAACACCGGTGAGAAGCCTATCCTCTCCAAGAACAACCTGCTCACTACCGTCGCCTGGAAGATTGGCGATACGGTGAATTACGCGTTGGAAGGCTCCATCTTTGTGGGCGGCAGCGTGGTACAGTGGCTCCGCGACGGGCTGGGCATCATCCGCTCTTCGTCTGAGATAGAGGCTCTGGCAGCATCGGTGCCCGATAACGGTGGCGTATACTTCGTGCCTGCACTCACCGGCATGGGCGCCCCTTACTGGGACCAGTATGCCCATGGCGTGATTTGCGGCATCACCCGCGGCACCACCGCGGCCCATATCGCCCGCGCCGCTCTGGAGGGCATCGCTTTCCAGACGATGGATATCGTGGCGGCGATGGAACGCGATGCCGGAGTGCCTCTGGCAGAGCTCAAAGTGGACGGCGGTGCATCCCGCAACAACCTTATGATGCAGTTCCAGGCCGATATCCTGGGGGCGAACGTAATCCGTCCCGAGGTTACCGAGACCACCGCCATGGGAGCATGCTACCTTGCAGGCCTGGCAGTCGGCTTCTGGAGCTCTCTGGAAGAGATTCGCGAGCAGTGGCAGGCAGAGCGCACCTTTGTCCCCACATCCGCAGACATGACCCCCGCAAAGAAAGGGTGGGAAGATGCAATTTCAAGAACCGTAACACGTTAAATCATGACACAATACATCTTTGAATTCATAGGCACTCTGGTGCTGGTACTTTTGGGCGACGGCGTATGCGCCGCCACATCACTTAAATTCTGCAAGGCAAAGGGCGCAGGCTGGGTTGTAATAGCACTCGGCTGGGGTCTGGCCGTTATGATGGGTGTGCTTATCGCAGGTCCCGTATCGGGCGCTCACCTGAATCCAGCCGTAAGTGTGGGACTTGCCATCGCCGGCAAGTTCGAGTGGGCTCTGGTGCCGGGTTATATCATCGCCCAGATGTTGGGCGGCTTTATTGGCGCCGTGCTGGTATGGATTTATTACAAGGATCACTATAAGGCTACCGCAGACGAGCCCGATACAATCCTGGGTACTTTCTGCACCATGCCGGCTATAAAGAACGGCTGGCGCAACTTCCTTTGCGAGGCCATCGGCACTTGCCTGTTGGTATTCGTGATTCTGGCCCTCGGCACAAAGGGTAATGCATTCGCCATTGGTGAAACAGCTCTCGGTACCGGTGCGCTTGGCTCCTGGCCCGTAACCTGCCTGATTATGTCCATTGGTATGTCACTGGGTGCAACTACAGGTTATGCAATCAACCCCGCGCGTGACCTCAGTCCCCGTCTGGCACATGCTCTGCTGCCCATAAAGGGCAAACGCGACAGCGGCTGGTGGTACGCATGGGTACCCGTCGTGGGTCCAATGGTGGGCTGCGCTATGGCCGCCGGCCTCTTCCTGCTGGTGTTCTAAGACACGTCAGTCTGAAAACGAAAAGCCTGCTTGCGAAATGCGAGCAGGCTTTTTCTTGTATACGGATTCGAACTATTTCCGCCTTTCTTCCGTCAGGGTGAGGCCCATAAAGAAGATGGCCAGCAGGCAGGCGGCTACCAGCATGGCGAATGTCCAGCCCCAGCCGGCGTTTTGAGCCACCAGGCCGATTATTGTATTGGCCAGGATGAATGTTCCCAGGAAGTAGCCGAAGAAGCCCGTGAGGCCGGCGGCGGTACCGGCTGCATTCTTGGGGGCAAGGTCAAGTGCCTGTACACCGATGAGCATCACGGGACCGTAGATGAAGAAGCCGATGCCTATCAGGCTGATGATGACCACAGTGAGGTTGTCTATGAACATCCAGTAGAGCACCACGAAAATGAGCACCAGCGCCATAAAGATCATTGTGGGCAGTGCCCGGCGACCGTGGAACAGCTTGTCCGAGAGCCAGCCGCACAGCAGAGTGCCGGGGATGGCGGCAAATTCGTATGCAAAGTAGGCCCAGCCGGCGCTCTTGAGGTCGATGCCCTTCTCGGTGAGAATTGTCGGCGCCCAGTCAAGGCAGCCGTAGCGCACCATATATACGAATGCGTTGCTCAGTGCTATGAACCACAGGAACTTGTTGTTGAGCACGTAGTGGAACAGAATCTCCTTGGTGGTGAGGGTGGTCTCGTGCTTCTCTGAGTAGTTCTTGGGGTAGTCGTTGCGCCATGCCTCAACCGACTGCAGGCCGCAGGACTGCGGCGTGTCGCGCAGCAGTATGTATGCCAGCAGGGCAATGAACAGCGCCACCGCAGCCGGGAAGGCGAAGGTGCCGATAAGGAAGTAGAGCTCACTGTGGCTGCCGTAGAACCAGCTGCCGAACCAAGCAGCGCCGTAAGTGGCCATAGGGCCTACAAGCGCGCCGCCCACGTTGTGGGCGCAGTTCCAGATGCTCATCATGGTGCCCCGTTCGCCGGGAGAGAACCAGTGCGTCATCACACGGCCGCAGGGAGGCCATCCCATGCCGTTAAACCATCCCACTAAGGCGTTGAGCACGCCCATAACAATAATGGCCCAGGTCTTGTGCTCCGCCCCAATCCACTGGATGGGGACAATCATAAAGCACATTGAGATGGCGGTGAGAATCAGCCCCAGAGGGAGGAAAGCGCGCGCATTGGAGCGGTCTGAGACACTGCCCATCAAGAACTTGGACAGGGCGTATGCGGCGGCGTTCAGACCCAGAACGAAGCCCAGCTCGGTCTTCTCGAACCCCAGTGGAGCCATCGCGGGGATGGCCATGGAGAGGTTCTTGCGCACCAGGTAGAATCCGGCGTAGCCTATGAAGGCTCCCAGGAATACCTGGAGCCTGAGCCGTTTGTATTTCGCATCAGCTGCGGGACCGGTCTCGGTCGGTTTGTAAGCAGGTTGTTGTAGGAATTTGAGCATATCGTATTACTTTTCTTTTTCGTATTCAATTGCCTCTGCCAGAATTGATATCGGGTTCATCACGGTATATCCGGTGGACATCTCTATCTGCCATTTGCAGGTCTCGCAGTCGCAGGCCACCACATCGGGATTGACTGACTTTATCTGGTCGAAGAGCGGCTGACCGATGGCCTGGGAGGCCTCGTAGTTCTCCCGTTTGAAACCGTAGGTGCCGGCGATACCGCAGCAGGCGGAATCCAGCATGGTGAATTCTACGCCAGGGATCATCCTCAGCAGTTTCTCCGAGAACACGCCCCAGCCCAGTTTTTCCATGTGGCAGGGGGTGTGGTAAGCCACCTTCTTCTTGTAGTCTGGTTTGAAGCGCAGCGTGGCGCCTTTCTCCAGCTTCTCGTATATATATCGGGTGGCCATCATCACAAAGTCGCGTACCCCGGAGTTGTCTACTCCAAGCAGTGACGGATACTCGTCGCGGAGAGTCAGCGTGCAGGAAGAGGAGGTGGTGAGCACCATGAGCCCTTTGTCAACCGCCTTTGAAAGCACCTCCACGTTGTGGGTGGCGTGCTTGGTGGCCTCTGTCTTCATCCCGTTTGTTATCATGGCGATGCCGCAGCACTTCTCCTTGTCCAACAGCTGGACGCCCACGCCCAGTGCATTGAGAATCTTTACCAGATGCTTGCCCAGCTTGGGATAGTTGTAGTTGACATAGCAGCCGTGGAAATATGCCACCTGTTCGCTGAAAGCCGCCTGCTCCTTTTCGTGACGGCCCATCCAGAATTCAAAACTGTATGGGCTGTATTTTGGGAAAGTACGCCGATGGTCAATCTTGAACATCGCATCCATCATGGTCTTGGTCACGCCCAGACCGGTAACGGCGTTGGCTATCGGAGCCACCGGGCGTGCCAGGCGCCCCATGAAGTCGGTGGAAGCCAACAGCCGGTCGCGCCATTTCACGGGGGCGTTGTCGTATTTGATGCGTGCCGCCTGAATCAGGTCGGCCACCTTCACGCCGGAGGGGCATGCCACCTCGCACCGCTTGCAGTTCAGGCAGTATTTAAGTGCATAATTGAAGAAGAACGGGTCCTTGAGCCGCAACCGCTCGCCGTCGGGGCCAGCCTGCTTGGGTCCGGGATAGAGAGGATTTACCTGCAGAACAGGGCAGTAGGCGGTGCACACGGTGCACTTCATGCACTCTTCAAAGTTGTGCGAGCTTGAGGTATATTCTTGCAGTTTCATTCTTCCGAAGTTTTAAGGATTTGGTCTGCCACCGCAAGGGCGCTGCGGATTGCCAGCCCGCCGCCGGTGCCCATCTCGGAGTGTGTTTCGCCAAGTATGGAGCCAATAGCGTACAGGTTCTTGATAGGTTCACCATCCTTGAGGGCGTGCAGGGTTGCGTCGGTGGCAACGCCATACTTCATATACGGCTGCTCGCGCATGAATTCGGGATTGTACCAGTCGCTGCGCTCTGCCGCCTGCTCCACGTCCAGGCCGAATATCGGCTCGGAAATCTGGAACGGGTTGGAACGCAAACCTTTGGAGAAATATGCCCCGGTTGCCAGGATAAAGTTCTCAGCCTCAAGAAAGTGGTTGCCCAGATTGTGGGTCACTATGCTGTGCACGCTGCCTTCATGTACATGGGCTCCGGTGGCCTCGTCTCCCATGAGATAGGTGCCGCCCAGCAGTTCGTAGCGCCGCTTGAGCAGCAGCTGGGTGCGGATGCCGGGAACGGAAGGGGGCAGGGTGCCGGTGAATATCACCTGGGCCGGTATCCCCTGTCGGATGCGGTCCGGGATGGAGGTGTCCCTCAGCCCAAAAACCTGAGGCAGTATCACGGTGTCCTCATCCCGCAGCAGCATGCGTATCTCGCGAACCACATTCTCCCAGATTCGGTCCATGGTGCGGGCAATCTGCACGGAGCGCATCTCGCTGGGACTCTGCTCCAGCTTTTCCAGCTCCGGCAGGTCCAGCATCTTTATTCGGCAGCTCATCCCTTGCTTTTCAAGTCCTTCCGCCAGGAATGAGCAGAAGAAGTCGTGATAGCCGGAAAAGCTAACTATCAGAGCCTTGGATCCGATCTTTGGCTCGGGCAGCAGGCTTATGTCTTCCAGGGAGAGGGTGGATTTCTTGAAAGTACCCATCGGCATCAACCTCACGCCCGGTGCGTAATGCAGTCTCACGCCCGCTTCTGCAAACAGATCGATTATGCGCTGAGGCGCCTCTTCTATCGATTCGAAACTCCCGGAGAAGAAATGGAGGGCGTTCTGTCCGGTGCTGATGATGGCGGTGCTTCTGCCAGCCTTCTGAAGACTGATTCCAGCCACCAGACCGGCCAGGCCGCCGCCGATTATAACTGTATTGAATTTCATGCGCTATACTCCCAAAACGTGTTTATAAACCCACTGCGTATACTCTGCCTCGCGCAGGGTGTCGCCCCAGCCGATGGGGAAATTCCCTTTCCAGCGCTCCTGCAGGAATCCCTTGAGGTCTTCCCGCTCGCGTTCCACACAACCGTGGGCGTTGGCCAGCAGGCTTGCCGCGCGGCATGCGCAGAACTCACCCTGACATGTGCCCATGCCAATACGGGTGCGTCGCCTGAGGTCGGTGAGGGTGGTGGCCTCAAGGTGCTCTATTGCGTCTTTCACCTCGCCCATGCTCACCTCTTCGCACTCACAAATCAACGCCTCGTCCAGACGGTTGCGGGTGCGTATGCGGGAGGCGTTGCTGCCCAGGCGGGCGGCAGCGGCTTTCTGTGCCGTGGAGGGTTTCTCCCATATCTTGCGGGCGACCTCTTCGTAAGAACGCTCCCCGCTGCCGGGCAGGGGGGTGGTGGCCGTCTCGCAACGCTTGTCAACCGCCAGTTTGCGGCACACGGCGTCGGTGGCAATCTCCGCCATCAGGCGGTATGTCATCAGCTTGCCGCCCGTTATGGTGATGAAGCCCTTCAGGCCGTCGCGCTCTTCATGGTCAAGGCAGACGATGCCGCGGGAGATGTTGCGCCCGGAGGGGTCGTCATCTGCACTTACCAGCGGACGCACCCCGGCGTATGCGCGCAGGATGCGGGTAGAGGAGAGGGCGGGGGTCATCTTGGCCCCCTCGGTAACCAGCAGGGTCACCTCCTCCGGGGTAACGCTCACGCTGTCGCACTCCTCAAACGGAATGCGGGTGGATGTGGTACCTATTATGCACACGGTGTCGCCCGGTACCAGGATGTCGGCGTTGGCCGGTTTGCGGCAGCGGTTGATAACCATGTTGTTCACCCTGTGGGCAAATACCAGCAGGGCTCCCTTTGCGGGGAACATGCTTATGTTCACTCCCGCCAGAGCCGCGATGTCGTGCCCCCAGATGCCGCCGGCATTCACCACCACGGAGGCATAGAAGTCGCGCTCCTGTCCAGTGTTAAGGTTTAGGGTGTGCACTCCGTGGATGGTGTCGCCTTCGCGGATAAAGCCGGTTACGGTGGTGTGCAGCCGCACCTGTCCGCCGTGTAGCTTGGCGTCCAGCATGTTGGCGGCGCACAGGCGGAACGGGTCCACGCTGCCGTCTGGTACGCGCACAGCACCGGTCAGGTCGGGATTCACCGTCGGCTCCAGCCTTTTGGCCAGTTCGGGGTCGATTACTTCTGCGCTGATGCCGGCCTTGCGGCAGGCATCCACAAAGGTCTGCTGATAGGCCAGATCGTCTTCCGGCAGGGTGATGAACAGGCCGTCGGTCTCATCCACGCAGTGGGAGGCGATGCGGCGCAGAATCATGTTCTCCTTTATGCACTCTTCAGCCGATTCGGGGTCGTTCACCGCATAGCGGGCGCCCGAGTGCAGCAGGCCGTGGTTGCGGCCGGTGGCGCCGGTGGCGATGTCGCTGCGCTCAATCAGCAGCGTTCGCAGGCCGCGCATGGCGCAGTCCCGCTGAGTGCCGGCTCCGGTGATGCCGCCGCCGATTATTATTACGTCAAATTCGTTGTTGGACATGTATGTCGTCTGTTAGAAAACCAGTACACAGCCGCCGCCGGGGGCGAGATGTACCGTTACTTTATTGTCTTTTACACCGATGCTCTCCTTGCGGTAGTCCTGCCCGTTGCGGTGGGCGTTCACACCGTCCCTGAACAGGGTGGCGGAAGCGCCGTCGGTCGTCTCGAAGGGGAGGTTGAAGGTGATGTCGCGTTCGTTCCAGTTGTTCATCGCAGCCAGATACCATTTGCTCCCGTTGCGGCGCGCCATCACTATGTATTCGCCTATCTTGCCGTCCAAGGCGATTGTTTCATCCCATACAGTGGGGATGGAGGCTATAAAGCGGGTGCATTCCTCCTCAGCCTCATAGTTGGTGGGGGAGTCGCACAACATGGTGAAGGGGGCGTCGAATACCACATATTCAGCCAGCTGGCGGCAACGGGTACCCTGGCTCATGGGCTCGTTGTCGCAAGGGTAGTAGTTTACCTTTATTGCGTTGCGCATCGCGCCCTGGGTGTAGTCACAGGGACCGGCCACCAGACGGGTGAAGGGGATGGTTACATCGTAGGTCACCTGATCGTATTCAGGTCCCATCCACTTGAGCTGCTCCAGACCGTTCACACCCTCAAAGTTGAGGACGTTGGGCCAGGTGCGGGTGAGGCCGGCGGGCTTGAATGCGCCGTGGAAATCAACAAACTGATGATATTTTGCGGCGGTGCGGGCGGCCTGCTCGTAGAATGCCACCATCGGCTGGTCGTCGCGGTTCATGAAGTCGATTTTCCAGCCGGCGATACCCATCTCGCTGTAGTGCTTGCAGACACCTTCCATATCGCGGTTGAAAGCCCAGTAGCCTGCCCAGAGCACCAGACGGACGCCCTTGCTTATTGCATATTTGCTGAGCATCGGAAGGTCGATTTCAGGCACAACCTGCATCAGGTCGGCCTGCAGATTCACCGCCCAGCCTTCGTCCAGAATCACATATTCGATGCTGTGGGCGGCGGCAAAGTCGATATAGTACTTGTACGTATCGTTGTTGATGCCAGATTTGAAGTCCACACCCTTGATGTTCCAGTCATTCCACCAGTCCCAGGCCACCTTGCCGGGCTTCACCCATGAAAAGTCGCCTTCAGAAGGTTTTGCCAGTCGCCATACAAGGTCATTGTCTGCCAGTTTGCGGTCGCTGTCGGTGATAACCAGCACCCTCCAGGGCAGTGCCTCGCCAGTTTCGCCCTTGTAGATGTAAGGCTGGCGGGTTGTCACAATCCCCTGCAGCATGTTGTGGCCGCCCTGTACGATATCCTTGGGGTAGGGGGCGAACATAGCCTTGAGGCTGGAGCCGCCATTGGTGTTGCTCAGATACATTCCGGGATAGTTCAGCAGGTCAGCTTCGGTAATGCTCACGCGTACTCCGCCGGCAGCCTCCACCGTGATTGGCAGGAATGCCAGACGGGAAGCGTCCCAGTCAGATACGGGGATATGAACGTATGTGTTCTCAAACGAGTTGAAGAACTGGTTCTCGAATGAGCCCCTGTCGCGCTCGTATGGGATCCATGCTGTGGGGTTGTCTGGGAAGTTGAATTCGGCGGTCTCGTTTGCAATTGTCACCCCTTTCTTTGTGACAAAGCGGTAGGCTGTGCCGTCGTTGCAGGCGCGCACCACCAGGTCAAAATCCTTTGCAGAGAGGGTGAGCTGGTTGTAATCGTCCTGAACCTTGCTCCGTTTGAAGTTCTGCGCCTCCAGAGTCTGGCTCACGCTCTTGCGGGTTGTCTTGCGGAACTTGACATCCTTGCCCCACACGGTGCCATCGGCAAGCGTAATCGCCATCGGCGAGGGCTCCAGCACCACCGTCCCTTCGCGGGATACGCTCCAGGTGAGGTTTGCGCCGCTCTGCACCACAATCGTTATGGCGCCGTCGGGCGATGCGAGTTTATAATCCTTGGCATGGATGGATACGGCAGCCAGAAGCGCCGCAAGACAGATCAGTAACTTTTTCATTTTTCGGTAAAAGGTGTTTTCTAAAAATATAAAGGTACGAATTTTCTTTTATCCTGTCAACATTGTGGTTTTTAAAGAAAAAATTCATACCTTTACCGCGATATATTGTAAGCAGAAATCAGCGTCTCAGAAAGTGAAAAATAGAGGTATAGTCCGGATACTGAAAGGCATATTGACAGTATGCCTGCTTTTCGTTGTGCTGGACGAATCCTTTGCGTTTACTATCTGGCAGCGCTCTCCCAGGGAGATGGTCTGCCTGTTTGATTTCCGTTACAACGATGCGGTATACGATGCCAACTATCTGAAGAACAGTGATGAGACGGCAGATCTTCAGGCTTTTCTGAAGGCTGTGGGTGCAGATGCAATTAAAAACGTCACAGTACTTGCCTATGCATCTCCGGAGGGTACTCATGCGCACAACATGATGCTCAGCCGGGAGCGTGCGGCAGCCTTCAGGGTCCTTGCAGACGAATGCTTCCCTCAGATTAAGGGTAAGTATAGTGTCACAGCCGCCGGTGAGGCGTGGTCCATGCTCCGCAACCGCGTTGAGGCCGACATGAATCTCAGCGCAGAGAACCGCAACGCTATTATCCGTATCCTGGACGATGCTTCCTTGGGCGGTGAGGCCCGCAAATGGCGTCTGGCAAGTCTGCCCGATGGACTGTATGACTATCTGCTCAATGAGCATTACACATATCTGAGGTGCTATGAGGTTTTGATAGTGTTTGATTCATCTGTCCAGTTGGATAAGAATGTGTTCAAGTCAGACGAATCAGTTGTCAAGTATCCTGATGGCATTCAGTCTTCCTATAAGCCGGCATCCACTGGTTTGAGTCAGGTAATCAATCCTGAACCTGCAATCATGCCTGATTCCGCAATTATAGCAGACCCGCTTCTCGGATTCAAACCCATAGCTGTCCGCAGGATTGTGGTGGATCAGCCCACTGTAGAACCGAAACAGAAGGTTGAGCCGGAGCAGCAGCCGGAACCCGAACCGGAGCCGACTCCGGAACCCGAACCGGAACCTGAACCGGAACCTGAACCGGAACCTGAGGTTAAGCCGGTTCCCGTTGTAGAAGATGTTCCCGCAGCACAGGTTGAGTACCAGAAAATACCCATGTTTGCCCTTGGTACAAATTTGCTGTTTGACCTGGCAATAACCCCCAACTTTTCATTTGAGGTTCCCGTAGGGCAGCACTGGAGCATTCTGGGCGAGTATACATTCCCTTGGTGGGTAACCCGCGACAACAGCCGTGCTTGGCAGATGATCAAGTTGGATCAGGGCGTGCGCTACTACTTTGGACACAAGAATATGAATAACCCGATGGATATATTCCAGGGCCACTTCCTTGGAGCTCAGGTAGGTATGGGTTATTACGATGTAGAGCCACATCACAATGGCTGGCAGGGAGAGGGTATAATAGGCGGCTTAGAGTATGGTTATGCCTGGAGGCTGGGCGAGTGCTGGCGTATGGAGGCTTTCGCAGCCGTTGGCGCCGTTTTCTTCGATTACCGATACTATATGGCAAATGAAAACGATTCCAAACTGATGTACAAATACAACGGAAGCTATTCAGTTTGGCCTCTGCCCACCAAGGCAGGCGTCGCCATCAAGTATATCTTCAATAGAAAAGAGCAGCGATAGCTTTATTTCTCTTCGTCCGGTATTGACAGCGGCAGGCCTTTCTGTGATGTGTAGAACATGTACAGTATGACCGGTTTGTCGCCTTGGTTCTCGCCGTGATGAACGGTTTCCACCATTTCAACTATCGCCTCGCCTTCATGCACCGTCTTGGTGGTTCCGTCTTTTGCAATGATGGTAAGGTCGCCCTGCACCAGTATTCCAAAGTTCAGGGTGGGGTGGTGATGCCAGCCGAGTTTCTGCCCCGCAGGGATCTCGTATTTCACTCCTACAATCTCCGGCTTTCCCTGAGGATAGTCAGGCAAATCGACTCCGTCCCAGCTTTGGCTGGTACGTATCAGTTCAGTGCTCACGACCTGCTGTGCGTCGTTTCGGTCGCAGGATATAGTGCAAACTACAGAAAGGACAACAAAAGGGATAATAAACTTACGCATAGTCTTAAACGTTTATGCTCCCTTTAGAAGTTCAGAGCTAGTGAAATGCCTGCCGGGCTGGCGTCGTACTGCAGGGTGGCGACGGTTGCGCCTGCGGCGTTCTTTATTTTCTTTGTTTTGCTGGCGCCGTAGAGTACGATACCGAGGCCGGCAACAGTAGCTGCAAAGCCGGCTATCTCGCATATCTGTCCCGTTTTGTATCCGGGGAGTTGCTTTGCCTCTTGATTCAACGCGAGAACCTCATCAATAGTACCAGTGGTCATATGGGCGTTTGTATATTTATTCATTTCTATAACGCAAATGACGTTGCCCACCAGATTTGTCAGCAGACCTGCACCCGCGATAGCTGCACCTGTGGCCGTTGTGGCTTTGGCCTGTTTGTATTCTTTTGATGTAGTGTAATCTTGGTTCTGTTCAGGAAGATACTGTGCATACGCGGAGGCTGCCGCTGCAAGAATGAAGACGATGGAAATCAGAATGTGTTTCATGGTTAAAAGGTTTATTACAAATAAATGCACCGATTATCCAAAGTTAACAAAAAAGGTGTTAAATGAGTATATTTGCACCGCTATGATTCGAATTGCCTGTATAGGTGACAGCATTACATGGGGATTCACGCTTCTAAACCCCCGCAAGCAGAGCTATCCGGCCTTGCTCCAGGAGATGCTCGGGGTAGATTACACCGTACGGAATTTTGGTTACAACGATGCATCGGCCCGTTTTGATGCCGACACTCCGTATGTCAAAAAGAGGGTATACCGCCTGAGTCTGAGTTGGAATCCCGATATCGTGATTATAATGCTGGGTACAAACGATACCAAACGCCAGAACTGGGACCCGGAGATCTTCAGGCGGGACTATTCCAAGCTTGTGGATTCTTATCTTCAGCTCCCTTCCAAACCGCGGGTGATTCTGGTTGCACCCATCAGGATTTTCTTACCGTTCAAAGTGCCCATACTAGGCCTTTACCCCGAGACGATGGAAACGGGCGTACGGCCGGCAATCCTTGAAATAGCGGCTGAAAAGGAACTGGAGGTGATAGACCTGAAAGATCTTTTCACCGATTCAGCGTATATGATGGACGGTGTCCACCCGCAGCGCAAAGGTGCCAAGATGATGGCAGAAGCGATTTTTGCTTATCTACACCTATGTGGAGATGTTTTCCCAGCTATGGCTGAATAACTTTATTACACACATGGTCTGGAATCCGGGCATCAAGGGCTGGCAGACATTTATCCTTGCCGGGCGTTTCGTGGGCGCCACGCTTCTGTTTGTCATTTGCTGCATTTTCCTCTGCCGCATCAACAAGGGGCTGAAAGAGGGAGAAATCTTCCCAAAGTCAAACATCTCCCTTATCCGCTGGACCGCACTGGTTGCCGCGCTCCTCGCTTTTGTCCACTCTAATTACGACGCTGTGGTTAAAGGAGAATCTGAATTGATGCTGGACTCAAATACAATACTTATTCCGCTCATCGTCCTTCTCTTTGCAGGACTCTATAAAATGGCATATCTGGCCGCAAAAGACAGCAAGCTTGCGATATGATTACCGTCAATCTCGATAAAATGCTCTTTGAGCGTCATATGAAGCTCTCCGAGCTCTCCGAACAAATCGGAATATCAATGACCAACCTTTCCCTGCTCAAAACAGGGAAAGGGCGGGCCATTCGCTTTACCACTCTCAACAAACTCTGCAAAGTGCTGGACTGTCTCCCGGGTGATATCTTGGACTACCAACCCGATCCTGCCGGAACGGAGATGGAAGAGGATATCTATTCTGAGTGAGGGGTGGGGCAGACGTGCTGCGCAATCTACCCCTTTGATTACTTTTCTAAGACCCCCAATGCTTCAGAAGCGGCGTCCAGCAGAGGCTGGGTAGAAACTTCACGGCCAACGGCGTGACGCATCCAGTGCTGCGGGGTCAGACGGCCTGCAGGGTAGATACGTTCAATCTCCGCTGCCACTACCTTGCCCTTTAGCTGCTGCTCCAGCTGGAACTGGATAATATGTCCGTAAGGATAGTTGGCCAGATAAAGCGGCACGTCTATCATATGGCTATATATGGCCAGGATGGGTGAATCTTCCTCGCCAAGATACTGTGCATAATACTTGTTCCAAACCTCCTGAGCCGTACGGATCACTTGCTCTTTAAGCTGCGATGCCGTAGCCTCCGGGTGGTCGTAAAGCCAGCTCCAGCTGTACATATCCACCAGGGCTACGCCCATAATCTCGTAGCAACTCCAGAAGATGTCCAGCGTGAACATCGCATCGCTGGTGTGGTCGTCGTTATTATAGCCAAGGAAGTCGAGGTCTCGCACCTGGAACACAAATGCGAGAGCCTCTGTGAAAGCGGTGTTGGGAACCCCTTTCATTATGTAGTGATCCACGTCGTGGAGCGTTATGGTCTGCTCCACATTGTGACCTAACTCATGGACTGCGATATTGTATCCTTTATAATCCATTCCGTCGCTGCCGATGCGCGTGCGCAGGCGGGCATTGTCGCTGCGCATAGCCGACTCCCAGGCATGGCCTGCACCACGTGAAGGGTCCACCGTAATGTGAGAGCAGATAAAATCGCTCTTTTCCTGACTGAAGCCCAGTTTTTTCAGAATCAGAGGCATACCTTTGGCAGCGAAGGCCTCACGATTAGGATAGAGTCGTCGCGTCTGTGCCGAGAGGTCATCTTCGTTGAGCGTGCTGCGGCTCTTGAATCCGTCGTACCATATGTCGAACGGTTCCAGTTTGCGCCCCATGCGCTGCTCTATCAGATGTGCCACTCCAGCTACCTGAGGCGAGCTGCAGAACTCATCGAATAACTTTTCAATTTCGTTGAAACTTACCTCCATATCCTCCTCAAACGCCCTGACGATTGCGGTGGGATAACGGGGATTGTAACGGTCAAGCTGCCGCATCGCCTTGAAATTGTCAAGGAAGTACTGATATCGTATGTCGGGTTCGGGTTCTGCATTGACATCCTTGCCATCCTTGGAGACCGTATTGGCGTATGGATTCCAGTCGTACTCCGGATTATTGATTACACACTGTGGGATACTCTGATCTATGATGCGACGCATCACCTGATATATCATTCGCTGCTTGGCAAGCCCTGCCTCACCGTCATTGTAGTGGGTCTTGAGTTCATCGCGCAGCCCCCAGTGGCTGATTAGCGACATGTCGGGGAAGATATGTCCGCCAGCTTCATCCAGCAGCTGTCCCATCTGAATGTTGTAATTCGCAATGTAATTGTCTGCTGCGGATAGTTGTGCCGACAGCGCCTGGAGGCAATCTGCAGGCACACGGGCGGTGAATACATCGCCCAGGCGGGCATAGGCCCACTGCTCGCGGCTCCACTTGCTGCCCAGTGTGTTCTTCTCCTCCAGCGTGTAGAACGGGAAGTTCAGCACCACTATGAAAGCGATCTTCTGCTGGAACATATCATCGTTGAAATGGGCAGAAGGGCTGTAGGCTCCAAACAATTCATCGAGGGGTGTCGGTTCCGGTCCGTCCACATGGATAGGCAGGTTCAGGTCCACATTCATCTTGTTGAAGCAACCCCAGAGGCTCTCGAAGTTCTTTTCCAACTGAGCAGCCATACGCGCCCGTTCACCTGGGTCGGCCACAAAGTTCTCTTCGCAGAACGCCTTGAATTCTTCGGGAGTACCATCCGCATCGGTCCACAGGGCCGCCACCTGCTCCACACCCCGCGAAATGCGGTCATCTATACCATCTATGTCAGCATACTTCCCGCCCAGTGCTTCTATTGTTTTCTCAACAGATTTCTTGTCGATATTACTCATCTCAGTCTCATTGTTTGTCTTGCAGCCGGCAGCAATACAAACAGTAGCTGCCAACAGTATTATCAGTGATCTTTTCATATGTATTTATTATTCTTATAAGCATATGGTCCTTGCTTACACCCACTCAAAATTTTCCTTCCCGGCACCTATCTCAAAATGACACTTGACGATGCCAAGGTCTACCTGAGTGTAACCCCAAGGGGAAAAGTAAGTTTTTGTCTCAACCTTATTATCCTCGTGTAGAATAAACTTGAACTTCTGCTGATTCACCGCTGTAGGTGCCAGCAATGCCGCCTCCAGACCGGAACGGAACCACTCAGGTATTTCACCCTCCGCCTCATAGAATTTCTCCGTCGGTTTAATCGGATGTTGACGGCCTTGATTTTCGCCGTAGCCAAGTGATATTTCGCAGTGGATGATATCACCTTTCCTTAATGTATATGCCGATGGGACTTTCTTGTATGTAAGGCCCGCCCAGCAGGTATTAAGTCCAAGCATGTGCGCCACAAGCACCAGTTTCTCACCATAATACCCCACTTTTTCTTCCCATTCTTTCCCTTTGGGCGCCGCCATTACAAAATAGTTCTTCACGCCGTAAAATTGCCCGTAGGTGGTGATAAACAACCCGTCGAACGCCTTAGGCTCATTCACTACCAGTTGGATGTTCAGACCGCCGGCCGCGTTGGCCTCGCTCACAACTTTGCGAAGGGCCTCCAATTTACTATCCTCTATCGGTTGATTGGTATACTTCCGCACAGAGTGTCTGGCATGTATAGCTTCAATGTAGTTCATAAGTAGTGCCGACAAGTATTAGCTTTGGCAAGATAGTGATTTTTTGGGGATGTATTAACTTGATGTCGCAAAATGCGACATCAAGTTTGGATTGTGCTCGGCGGCGGAGCCGCCTGCGCATTCCCTGGCGGGATTATGCTCGCCCTGCGGGCTGCGCATTCCCTCGGTCACCGAGAGCAAAGCAAATTAGGGCGAGGCTTCGCCTCTCTTTCCGTGCGAATAAAGGAATCCCTCACTCACAGGGATTTGCTCAGTCGCTACGCTCCTTCGCATATCCCTCCCCGCCTGCGGCGGGGCTATGCAAAACCGTCATAAAAAATCAGCGCTCAAGCAAGCGTGGCGCTGATTTTTTCTTCCGATTTTGCGGTGAGTGAGGGATTCGAACCCCCGGTACGTTGCCGTACACCTGTTTTCGAGGCAGGCTCCTTCAACCACTCGGACAACTCACCTTATATAAAAGGGTATGTCGGCGTTAGCTTCCATACCCTTAGTCTGGATGACTGGACTTGAACCAGCGACCTCCTGGTCCCTAACCAGGTGCGCTACCAACTGCGCCACATCCA
>JAGCVS010000002.1 GCA_017962235.1 Bacteroidales bacterium
CCAGGTCTCCCCTGTTCTACTCGGCGAAGGTCTCGTGCATCTCTTCGTTGGTCATTCCGAGCACATCCTTCATTATCTGGTAGCACTCGCAGATCAGCTGGATGTCACCGTATTCGATGCCGTTGTGGACCATCTTCACAAAGTGGCCGGCACCGCCTTCTCCCACCCAGTCGCAGCAGGGGGAGCCATCTGCAACATGGGCGCTGATACTCTGGAAGATGGGTTTCACCAGCGGCCAGGCTGCGGGGCTGCCGCCGGGCATCATGCTGGGACCCTTGAGGGCTCCCTCCTCGCCGCCGGATACGCCGGTACCGATGTAGAGCAAGCCTTTGCTCTCTACATATTCGCGCCTGCGGGCGGTGTCGGGGTAATGGGTGTTGCCGCCGTCAATTATCACGTCACCTTTGTCCATCAGCGGTATCAGCTGGTCTATGAGGCTGTCCACAGCGCTGCCCGCCTTCACCATCAGAAAGACCTTGCGCGGACTCTTGAGGGTGGATACCAGCTCTTCGAGCGAATGTGTGCCGACGATATTCTTGCCTGCGGCACGGCCGGCGATAAAGTTGTCCACCCGGGACAGAGTGCGGTTGAACACGCTCACGGTGAAGCCCTTGCTCTCCATATTCAGCACGAGGTTCTCGCCCATCACGGCCAGCCCCACGAGCCCTATGTCAGATTTGTTTGCCATTGTATAGTTATTCTTTAAATCTCTCTTTGTATGCCCATAAACCAAGGGCTGGGTTGGATATGAAGTATATCTCTTCGCCGTCAAGCAGGGTGTTCCAGCCATCCTTCAGCTGTGACGGGTCGTAGTGCTCCAGCATCGGCTTCAACTCCGCGTATTTAAAGCCGACTCCCTCTATCTCTTCCCGGCTCAGGTGGCCGGGGGCGTAGGTTATCTCAAAGCGCCCTTCACTGCTGCCGTGAATCAGATGGGCGGCCGCGCCCAGATTCGCCTTCAGCTCTGGATCGCTCTCAACCGCGGCCAGCGTATGAGGTGTGCCGCGATAGCCGTGACGGCGTATCAGCTTATCGATTGTGGCATCTTCGCCGAATTCGCTGAGGGCGGGCGCCAGAATCAGCAGCTGCGCATCGTCTGCCAGCGCCATCCGGGTGCGATATATCGCCTTGTTGCCCAGCCAGGTACTCTTGAACTCCGCCGGGTCAAGATAAACGACGCACTTGTGTATCTCACGCTCCAGCTGCACAAAGTTGACCTTCTGAGAGAGCGCCACCGCCGCCTCGAAACACTCGCGGTCGTCACCCACAAAAAGCCCTTTGGTGACTATGCCGCTCCCCTCCTGCGCCCTTACGGTGAGAATATAGACGATGGGCAGCTGGGGGATAAATTGGGTGCGGGCATACTCCAGCGCCTCGCGTACCGGGCCGCCGGGCCGTCCCATGAGACGCTCCATACCGTAACTCGCCCCCAGGAAGTGGCTCTTGCCTATGAAATCGCTGCCGCCAACCCCCACAAAGATGTTCTTTGTGTAGTTTGCCATACCCGCCACTTCGTGAGGCACCACCTGCCCGATGGAGAGAATCAGATCGAAGCCGCCATCCAGAAGCATGCGGTTCACTTGCGCACGTATGGGATAATCCACCTTGCCGCCGGAAATTTCGCGGATGTACGATGCCGGCACCTCGCCCACATCGGCCACGCCGCCGCGCCAGTCGTGCACCCGGAACTTGGAATGAGGCACGCCCGGGAACATCGCATCCATCTGCGGCTCTGTCATGGGGCTGTGGGTGCCCAGCGCCGGCAGGATATCGGTGAGGGCATCGCCATAATACTCTTCTGCCATGGCGGTTATTTCGCCACCCAGCGAGTTGGAACGGGTTATATCTGGCGGGATTGCCAGCACTTTTTTGCGGAGGCCGAGATTCGAGAACACCTCGCGCAGCGCCTGCCTCACCTCCTCGTTGGAGATGACGTCAGTCTCGGAACCTCTGGCGTAAAAAAGCATCTGAAGACGTTTTTAAACGTTTAAAAACGGTTAGCGGAGCACCCGGGCATTGCCCTTCCAGACGCTCCATACCTGCTCTTCGTCTGCAATCTGGGCATAGTCTGTGGTGAAGGAGGTGGCCAGCGCCCCGGCTGCCCATCCGAACTGCAGGCACTTCTCTGCCTCCCAGCCTCGGAGCAGACCGTACAGCAGGCCGCCGGCAAAGCCGTCGCCGCCGCCGATGCGGTCCAGCACATGTATCCTGCGCGGCTCTGCGGTGAACCACTCGCCATTGCAGCGCAGCAAAGCGCCCCAGTTGTGCTCTCCTGCATCCATAACTTCGCGCAACGTGGTGGCGAATATGCTCACGCCGGGGAACTTCTCGCTCACGCGGGATATCATCCCCTTGAAGCCGTCCATCTTGGCAGCCAGGCCGCATCCGCCCGCTTCGGGGCCGGAGATGCCCAGTGCCAGCTGGAAGTCCTCTTCGTTGCCAATCAGTATGTCGGCTTTCTCACAAATCTCGGTGAATATCGCACGCAGCTCGGTCTCACGCCCTTTCCAGAAGGACGCACGGTAGTTCAGATCAAAGCTGACCAGCGTGCCGTGCTTCTTTGCAACGCGCACAATGTCCAGGCAGAACCGGCCCGTCTGCGGGCTGAGAGCCGCAACCAGACCGGAGAGATGCACTATCTGCACCCCTTCCTTGCCGAATATGCGCTCCAGATCGAAATCTTTGGAATCCAGTGTGCGCCCCACCTCGCCGGCGCGGTCGTTCCACACGCGCGGGCCGCGGCTGCCAAAGCCGGAATCGGCCACATTTATCTGGTGACGGTAGCCCCAGGGGCCGCCCTGAGGCACTTCAGGACCCTCGAAGTCCATTCCGCGGGAACGGAGGTCGCCCTTGATGAAGGCTGCCAGCGGGCTCCCCTCAACAAACGCGGTGAGCACCTTTACTGAAAGTCCCAGATAGGAGACCACGCTGGCCACGTTGGTCTCTGCACTGGTAGCCTGCAGGGTGAATTCGCCACCCGCAGACACGGGCAGCCCCTGCCTCGGGGCGATGCGCAAACCCATGCTGGTGGGCACCAGCAGCGCATATTTGCAAGATTGTTTGAGTGATATCATAATACTATCCGTAACATTTCTTCTGCAGATGAAAAACGATAGGTGGCGGGGATGCCGGCGTCGGGCTCGGAGCCCCAGTGCGCCAGGGCAAAGTCCATCCCGGCATTGGCGGCACAGAGGGCGTCCATTATGGTGTCGCCCATATACAAGCAGCGGGACACATCCACCCCCGCGGCTGCGGCAAAAGCAATTGCCGGCTCGCCGTCGGGCTTGTGTTTCACTGTATCATCGGCACAAATAACCGTTGTAAGCCAGGGTCGCCAGGGGTTCAGGTTGCGGTCGTACTCAAACTCATCCCGGCTGCGGGAAGTAATCACCCCTATCTTGATGCCGGAGGCCACAATCTTCTCTATGGCATCGTGTACCCCGGGATACGGGCGGCTCTTGGTGGCCGCCATCTCGCGGTAATGCTTCTCCCAGAGTTCCAGCGCATAGTCGTGGTCTGGGAAGCCGACCTGCTCTATGCCCACCATGCTGGGCAGCCCGAAATACCGCACCAGATCCGATGGGTCAACCACATCCCCCTTGATCTCCAGGATAGTTTTCGCAAACGAGTACGTGAACGTATCCTGCGTGTCAATCAGGGTGCCGTCTATATCAAATGCTATGTGTGTATAGCGCATCTAGCTCTCTAAATATGCTTTTTGCTTATCTGTCTGGGTGTCGATGGTGACGCCCCAGGCCGCCAGCCGCTTGCGGGCCACAAACTTGTCTATCTCCTCCGGCACCACGAGCATGGTGGCGGGGAGCATCCCCTTGTTGCGGACTATATATGCCGCGGAGAGGGCCTGGATGGCGAAACTCATGTCCATAATCTCTGCCGGATGGCCGTCGCCCGCCGCCAGATTCACCAGACGTCCTTCGCCCAGCAGATATATCCACTTGCCGTCTACCTTGAAGCCATCTATGTTGGCACGGGCCACCTTTGTCTCGGAGGCGATGGCGCGCAGGCAAGCCACATCTACCTCAACGTCAAAATGCCCCGCATTGCAGCAGATTGCCCCATCTTTCATGGCGCGGAAGTGGCGCTCAACAACAATATCGCAGCATCCGGTAACGGTGATAAAGATATCGCCCAGCGGCGCTGCATCATCCATGGTCATCACCTTGAAGCCGTCCATCACCGCCTCCATGGCCCTTATCGGGTCGGTTTCAGTAACGATGACATTCGCTCCAAGAGCCTTGGCGCGCATACAAACGCCCTTGCCGCACCAGCCGTAGCCCGCCACCACCACAGTCTTGGAGGCGACGATGAGGTTGGTGGTGCGCATTATGCCGTCCCACACGCTCTGGCCGGTGCCGTAGCGGTTGTCGAACAGGTATTTGCATTCAGCGTTGTTCACCATTACCATGGGGAACTTGAGCTCGCCACGCTGCGCCCGTGCCAGCAGGCGGTTGATGCCGGTGGTGGTCTCTTCGCAGCCGCCCCAGACGCCTGATATCAGCTGCGGATATTCGCTGTGAATCATGTTCACGATATCTCCACCGTCGTCTATTATCACATTGGGGCCCGGCTCCACTATGCAGCGGATGTGCCGCGCGTACTCTTCGGGGCTCTCGCCATGCACCGCAAACACGTTCACGCCGCTCTTAACCAGCGCCGCCACCACATCGTCTTGGGTAGAAAGCACGTTGCTGGCCGCAGCATAAACCTCTGCGCCGCCCGCTGCCAGAACCTGGCACAGATAGGCGGTCTTGGCCTCCAGATGCACCGACACGGCGAATCTCACCCCCGTAAACGGCTTTTCTGCAGCGAACTGTTCTTCAATATCGTTCAGCAGTGGCATGTGTGCCTTTACCCAGTCTATCTTTCGCGCACCCGACTCCCACAAATTGATATCTTTGATTTCAGACATAAAAGATTATTCCTAAATTTGCTCAAAGTTACGATTTTTCTCTCAATGGCGTCAAGTCTCAACATAATGTTCTACAATCTGGAGAACCTCTACGACACCACCAAAGACGAGACTGTAGACGACGAAGAATTCACACCCCTTGGCGCCAAGCGCTGGAACACAATCAAATACCAGACAAAGCTGCAAAACCTGAGCAACGTGTTTGCCGCCGTGGCGTCACTCCCGGGCGGTTTTCCCGCCATTGTGGGGGTGTCGGAGATTGAGAACGACCGCGTGCTGGAAGATTTGCTGTCACAGCGCCGCATGCAGCCCGCCAACTACCGCTACGTACACTACGAGAGCAACGATGCCCGCGGCGTGGACGTGGCGCTGTTCTTCCGCCCCGACCGCTTCAAGCTTGCCGGCAGCGAACCGGTAAAACTGCAGCTGCGCAGCGGACGCGAATACATAGGGCGCGATATCCTGGCGGTTTGGGGCAAGCTTGACGGCGAGATGTTCTGCTTCTACGTATGCCACTTTCTGTCACGCCGCGGCGGCGTGTTCGCCTCCCAGGGATTCCGCCGCGCGGGAGCCGAGACCGTCCGCAACCATGCCATTGAGATGAGCCGTAAGTTCCCCGGCATCAAGGTCGTGGTGATGGGCGACATGAATGACACTCCGGATGAAGAGTCGCTGAGCGAGCTTCTCCGTGCGCGCGAGCGGATAGAGGGCATTCTTCCGGGCGACTATTTCAACCCGATGTGGGCGATGCACAAGGCGGGCATGGGCACCAGCATCCACAACCACAACTGGATTCTGTTTGACAACATCATAGTGAGCCGCAACCTGCTGCCCGTGGAGGCGGGTTATCCGGAATCGAAAGGACTGGCGCTGAACAAGTTTGACAAGCGCTTCTGGGCGCACATCTTCCAGCGGAACTTTATGATGCGCGGCGGCAAGCCGTTCCGCAGCTGGGACGGTAACACCTTCTCCGGCGGCTACAGTGACCACCTGCCGATCCTGATCAGGCTGACGTCGAAATAACTATTCCAGCGCTTTGATTTTCAGATCGCCGTCTATGCGGGCAATGCGCATCCTGTGCGGTATCGCAGCATTCTTGGAGGCGCCGTACGGGATAACCTGATAACTGACAACGATGTCTCCGGTTTCCTCTTCCACCTCGGAAGAAAGAACCTTGAACTCTGTGTTCCTGGAGGCCTCAGCCACCTTTTCCCGTATCTCCTCGCTGGGATATTCATTGGCCGTGAGTGTGTCCCTCAGCATGGAGGCTATCTCGTCCGTGCAGAAAGCGGACGCACCGTCGTAATCCATATTGAAGAAACATGTGAGAAAACTGCCGGCCATCTCTGCAGCCTTGTCGGCCCTGGAGGTACAGCCGCTCAGTGCAACCATGGCGATAACCGCCGCTATCAATATCTTTTTCATATTATCTTATTTATTCCTGAATAATGAAATAAGTATCCTCATTCACTTTGAACCACCACATCCCCTCCTTTACAGCTATCAGAATCGCAGCATAGTCATGTGCGGGATATGTGAACCCTTCTTCTGATATTGCAAGGCTCACTGCGCTCTTGGAGGCATTCTTCAGCCCGCTCACCGTTACGGCAGAAAAGGTGCCGGCATGCATCAGGCAGTAGCGCATGGTGCCGTCCGCATCCTTCTTCAGGGACTGCTGGTTCCACCCGTCCACGCCAAACACATAATTCCTGCCGGCGATGCCGTAGATACCGGGCTGGGTAATCTTCATTATGGAGTCCGTAAGGCCAGCCTTCTGAGTCACCTGTATTTCAAACGCATTGCTGCCAATTGTAAGCCGGATCTTGCCCTCCAAAGCCTCTTCTGTATCATTCTCTTCTTTTGCAGCGCACACCAGAGAGGCTTCGCCCGGTCCGCCGGAGGTTGTTTTAAGTGTGAACCATTCTCTCCCTTCAATAATTTCTGCTTTCCACGATTCGGGGGAATTGAATGTGATGGTGCTCTCCTCTACCCCGTCCAGCATGAAATATCTGGGGGTAAAGAAAGATGAAAGCCCGTCCTGAGTAATGGCCACCTTCTTCTCGCCGTTGCCCGCCTTGACAATAAGGTTATTCTTCCTTGAGCCGTCGGCCGTGTTCACGCCGGTCTTGAACACAAAGGTGCCGCCGGTGCCTTTCTCCACCTTCTTTACCTCCACTTCGCCCCACGAATCGTCCTGCAGCTTGACGGTCCAGCTCAAGTCGCACTTGACCTCTACAACCACCTCCGTGTCCAGGGCGCCCGGAGTGGTGGTAGCCGGTATCACTTCCAGATTCTTGGGCTCCCGCTCCGACTCCGGCACGCAGCTCACCGTTAGCGCCGCAGCCGCCATAACCGTCACAAACAAGCGAATTGCACTTTTCATATCCATATTCATCTTACTTTACATCTAATAGCAGGTCCATCTTTTCTTCGCCGCCGTCGGCGTATTTCACCACCGCCGTCACCATGTGCCGCCCCGCGGGGAGGGTAACGGAATCGGAAGCGGAAATCTCCTGCCCGTCAAAATACCATAAGGTTGAGGAAGGATTCGCATCTTTTGGCAGTTCCAAAGCCAGCGGGAAAGCATCCCCCTGGTTGTAACTGCCGTTGCCGGGGTCGGCGATGCAGGCGATGCCCATATCTGCGAAAGAAGCAGGAGTGCTGCCTTGCGCGGCCGCAACAACAGAGACTGAGATGCGCAGGACCAGGTCTTTATACTCTTCTTCCAATATCCAGTCGCTGGCCGTCAAACTCCAGTCTGAATGGTAAAAGTTTCCGGCCCCCTCTGCTGTCCAGAATAGCCTGCCCTGATATCCAGACGACGCGATACTGGCTTTCTTAACCGCATAACCCACAAAAACATCCTTCCCGCCGGGGAAGTAAGCCTGCTCACCGCTCAAGTCCTCCACCCTCTCTTTTGCCACAATTGGCCCGGGCACTTCATACGTCAACAGCCGGCGTCCGTCACAATCCGCAATAATGTAATATGCATCTGCCGGCCATATCGGGGTAAAGGTCACGGATATTATCCTGCCGCCATCTGAAGGCAAATCTTCCTTAGGTATGCGGATTGCCGCCATATGAGAATTCCACCCGGGTTGACCGGTTATGCTTTTTTGGGCATCGTCGTTGTAATACTGCAATTCCACCAGGCCGATGCGGGTCATCACAAACTCCACATATGGCCACCGCTGTTCAAAAGTAACGTCAGCCTCCTGTGTGGAATACCCCTCTTTGGTGGCCGTCACATGCAACGATGTGCTCTCAATGCCTTCCAAATCTATGGAAAATCCTCCTTTCTCGTTGGAATAGGCCTCATACGATTCCTGTTCTCCTTCCAGGTACCGGATAACGGAGGCAGCCTGCGGTGCCACGGGAACTGCCACAATATGTACCCCTTCTACCGGCTTTCCATAAGCATCTTTAATAATTCCCCTGATGCTTTTTGTATTGCTGACGGACACATTAAATGTAACCCGGCCGCCGGTGTTGCTGATATCGGTGAGTTCAACCCCCGTGCCGAATCCGTCCCAGTCTACAGGAGAGTAACTGTGGATTCCCTCTTTTCCGGGGAAAGGCCAGCCGTCTGTATACCCCTGGTAGTTGAGATTGTCCTGGTCTGCAGCCGGCACTATGCGGCAGCATGGATGGTTACCGTATGCGTTTATTTTGTTATCGCTTCCAAGCCAAAGACTGTATGGAGAACCATAACCCACCTCCCTGACTCTGGATTTATCCACATGGTATACAACAAGCCCCTGCGGGATATATGTATCCCAACCGCTCCCGTCGCGGCATTCGTACATGAAATACTCCCCATCTATATCGGTATCGCTTCTGTACGCCACATCATTTTTGACGGACGTCAGGCTAACCTGCCCAGTTCCCAGATGTTGTACGCTCTCTTCCGGCATCCAGCCGAGCAGTGCGCGCTCCACGCAGGTCATGTATGGAGGAGTGCAGCCATCATTGTTGTATACCCCCATGTCCATGATAGAAAAAACTGACATGGGATTGCAAGTTCCGTTGGTTTGATAGTTGGTGTCGTAGAAATCTGGCAGACCCAGGGCGTGGGAGAACTCATGGCAGGTTGTCCCTATTCCGCACATCCTCTCACCGCTTCTGCCCCGCAATTCAGACATACAGCTATAATCCGCGAGCCTCTTCCCGTCGAAAGCGGTGTTTCTGTAAGCGGGATCAGAGAGAGACTGGATACTGTACATATGGGACCAGATAGTCTCCTTGGCTGCGCCCTCTGCCTCGCTGTAGCCGGCATAGTAAAAGATGACCATATCCACAAAGCCGTCTTTATCCTTGTCATATACAGAGAAATCCACACTATTGTCCAGAATCACGCAGGCGTCAAACAGCGCCCTTCCCGCCTCACTGTCATCTGTCAGTTTTTTACCATTGTCATCGTAGGTAGGCGTTCCATACCACGCCTCTTCATGAGGCACCGTCACCGGCCCGTACACATCAAACACCGGCCGGAGCCTGCCGTTGGAATTATCAACAAAATAGTCCTGTACGGAGCCTGTTCCGCCGTTTTCTGCATATCCTTTCTGATTCAGCATGGCATCGAACTGTGCCGCCGGCGAACTGATTGTGAAATCCTTGTCCTGGAAAGCAATCAATATCACCGGGATATGCCATTCGCCCGTGGTCCTGGAATAATCCATCCTGGCGCCTTGTCTTCTGACGGCAGACCGCCGGCTCATTCTCTCACGCATCCTGCTTCCATGCTCTACCATCGATGCGCTTATTGATGAGGGGCGCCAGAAGCCATCCTTGTCCAGATCCACCACCTGATTCGAACCGGCTATGGTGGTCCAGCTTAGAAATTCATCACCGTGCAGTTGCAACTTTATCACGCTGCCGTCTGGCTGAGTGTATTTGAACGCGTCCCGTCTGGCGGGAACAGCATCCGCCGTATAGCATGCAAAAAGCAGCAAAAACACAACTGCCAGATATCTGTACCTCATGTTCCAAGTATTGCGGGAGACAAATTTACCCATTTTCCCCGAAACGGCAAGCCGCTGTTTCTATTCCACGAAGCCCAGGGTGGCTACGGAGACGGTGAAGGAATCCTGCAGCAGGCGGATGCATTCCGTGAGGGTAGCGCCGGTGGTGCAGACATCGTCTACCAGAAGGATATGGCGGATGCCGGCTGCGCGAAGCCGCTCTACCTCACGGCGATTCACGGCAAAGGCGCCGCGGACGTTGCCGGCACGGGAGGTTGCGGTGCGACGGGTCTGGGTGGCGGTGTAGCGGCGCCTGCGCAGCAGATGCGGCACTACCGGGATTGCCCCCAGCCGCTGAGCCACACCGCTGGCGATGATTTCTGCCTGATTGTAGCCTCTCTTCAGACGTTTGCGCCAGTGCAGCGGAACCGGCGTTACCGCCTGCACATCGGCATACAGCCCGCCGGAGGCCAAATAACCGCCCAGCAGACGCGACGCCCACAGCCCCAGCGCTAAATCACCGCCATATTTGAATCGCCGTACTATCTCGCAGTAGCCGCTGCCGTGCCGATAGAAAAACAGCGCTGCCGCGTTGTATACACGACACCGCCCGCCAAGAGTCTCCATGGCCGCATTTTCGCTGTAACTCCAGAAATATGTGAGCGGGATATCGGCCCGGCATGCGGGACAGAGGTGCCTGTAGCCAGCATCGCTGCCCCCATCATCTCCGGCGCCCTCCGATGCCTCCAGCGCTGCGCCACACACCACGCATTCGCGCACAAAAAACAGGTCGCGCAGCCCAGTCAGGGCCATCCGCAACCTGCATACTGCCTCCCTCCAAGCCTCGCGCCACATCCGATATGAGATTCTCCCCTTCATAACCTTCGCTTCACAATTCAAAGATAATGATTATCTTTGTGAACTATGTTCGACTTTTTGAATCTTTCTTTCGTAGACATACTGGATATCCTTCTGGTAGCGGTGCTCATTTATCAGGTTTACAAGCTGATAAAGGGGACTCAGGCGATGAGCATCTTTATCGCCATCCTGCTGCTGTACGCCGCCCGCGCCGTGTTCGATGCCCTCAACATGCAGCTGCTCACCCATCTGATTGGGGCGGTGCTGGACGTGGGCCTCATAGCTCTGATTGTGATATTCCAGCCCGAGCTGCGCCGCTTCCTGATTAAGATCGGCACCGAGGTGTTCTCCGTCCCCAAGAAGGGCGACGGCTGGCTGCGCCGCTTCTTTGGCAAGTACAATCCCGCCTCCAAGATAAGTCCCTCCGCGCTGGACGAAATCACCAGCGCCTGCTACCGTATGTCGGAGAGCAAGACCGGGGCGCTGCTGGTGTTCAAGCACAACTCCTCACTGGAATCGTACGTTGAAACCGGCGACACCATAAACGCCGCCGTGAACCGCCGCCTGATAGAGAACATTTTTTTCAAGAACTCACCGCTGCACGACGGCGCCGTTATAATGACGGGCGAGAACATAATCGCCGCCCGCTGCACCCTTCCCATCAGCGAAAACCAGAACATCAACCCCCGCTACGGGATGCGCCACCGTTCTGCCGTGGGCATCACGGAAGTTTCCGACGCGGAGGCGGTAGTAGTTTCTGAAGAGACCGGCGAGATATCGTATGTAAAGGACGGTGAGATAAAGACCCTTGGCAGTATCACTGAGCTTCGCATAGCGCTGGAGAATTCTTACAAGTAATCCGCTATGCAGTCCACAGAACGCAAACTCGGCTTTGATATCGTGCGGGAGATGGTGCGCGGCAAGTGCGCCACCGCCGGCGCCCGCCGCATCGCCACCGAGATGGAGTTCATGACAGACGAAGGGGTGATTGTGGCCGCCCTGCGCCTCACAGACGAGATGCGTCTTATCTGCATGTTTGAGGACACCTTCCCTACAGACGGTTATGTGGACATGCGCGAGTTTCTGATGCCGCTCACAAGCGAGCTCACCTGCATATCGCTCCCCAACCTGATACTGCTCCAGCACGGTCTGGACGCAGTACGCAGGATAGTGGCCTTTTTCAAGACCAGCAGCGGCGTGTATCCCTCTCTCAAGAGTCTCTCGGAGCCGGTGATGGTATTCCCGGAAGTGCTGCGCAAGATAGATTCCATTATCAACAAGCACGGCGAGGTGCGCGACAACGCCTCCCCCGCCCTGGCGCAAATCCGTGCCGAGCTCAAAGCCAAGGAGAAATCCATCTCCCGCACCATAGCCGCCATCCTCAAGAAGGCGCAGGCAGAGGGCATCACCAGCGAAGATGCCGAGGTGGTGGTGCGTGACGGCAAGGCGCTCATCCCAGTGAACGCCTCCGACAAACGCAAGATAAGCGGCATAGTATGCGACGAATCGGCCAGCGGACGCACCTCGTTCATAGAGCCGATAGAGGTGGTGAACCTCAACAACGCGGTACGCGAGCTGCAGTTTGAGCAGCAGCGGGAAATCCAGCGCATCCTGATGGAGTTTACAGATTTCCTGCGCCCCTATCTGGACGATCTGCTCTCCAACGCCGAATTCCTCATACAGATAGATTTCATCCGCGCCAAGGCGCTGGTGGCCATGGATATGATTGCCGGCATGCCAGTGCTCTCCACCACCGGGGAGCTGATTCTGCGCAAGGCCCGCCATCCGCTGCTGGAACGGGCGCTGCACAAAGAGGGCAAGGAGATTGTTCCGCTCACCCTCACCCTTACCAACGACCGGCGCATAATACTGATTTCGGGCCCCAACGCGGGCGGCAAGAGCGTCTGCCTGAAGACCGTGGGCCTGCTGCAGTATATGTTCCAGTGGGGACTGCTGATTCCCACCTCGGAGGTCTCCGAGATGCTGATCTTTGACCGCATATTTGTGGATATCGGCGACAACCAGAGTCTGGAGAACGACCTGAGCACCTATTCTTCCCACCTAGGCAACCTGAGGGACATACTGGAAGGGGCCACGGAGCGTTCTCTGGTGCTGATAGACGAATTTGGCAGCGGCACCGAGCCCACCGCCGGCGGTGCGATAGCTGAGGCGGTGCTGGATTCGCTGGCCACCCGAGGCGCATACGGCGTAATCACCACTCACTACACCAACCTCAAACTGTACGCCAACAACTCCGCCCACGTGAGCAACGGCGCCATGCTGTTTGATGTGGCTGCCATCACCCCGCTGTTCACCCTGGAGCAGGGGCTGCCCGGCAACTCGTTCGCCTTTGAGCTGGCACGCAAGATCGGGCTTCCGGACGATATCATAAAGAGTGCTGAGGAGAAGGCGGGCGGCGACTTTGTGGACATGGAGCGCCAGCTGAGAAAGATTGCCCGCAACCGCAGGGCTCTGGACGAGAAGCTGACCCGTGTGAAAAATGCCGACCGCACCCTGGAGAACCTCACCGACCGCTACGAAAAGGAGCTCTCTGAAATCAAGGCGCTCCGCAACAACATCCTCTCCGAGGCCAAGGAGCAGGCGCGCGAGATTGTGGCAGGTGCAAACCGCCAGATAGAGCAGACGATACGCGAGATACGCGAGGCTCAGGCAGAGAAAGAAAAGACCAAAGAGGCCCGCGCCAAAGTCACCGAGTTGCAGCAGACCCTTTCGGAAGAAGAGCCCGCCGGCGCTTCTGACGACCTGATAGAGCGCAAGATGCAGCAGATACTGGAGCGTCGCCAGCGGCAGCAGCAGAAACGCGAAGAGCGTGCCCGCCGCGCCGGGGAAGAGCCCCCGAAGCCGGCCGTGAAGGCGCCAGAAAAGCCCGAACCGCTGAAGGTGGGCGACAAAGTCCGCATAAAGGAGAGCGATATGGTGGGTGAAATCATCCAGATATCCACCAAGAAGGCCTCCGTAGCGGTGGGCGGCCTCACCACCAAGGTCGATATCGGCAAGGTAGAGCGCATCAGCGCAAAAGAGTATAAGGAGGCAGCAAAGACCACTGCCCCGCGCAAAGCCACCAGCGGCGGCGTGGCTGTAAAAGGGATGGAGAGCATCTCAGAGCGCAAGATGCACTTCTCGCCCCAGATAGACGTTCGCGGAGAGCGGCTGGAGAGCGCGCTCAACATCGTTACCCGCTTCATAGACGATGCCACCATGATAGGTATCTCGCAGGTGAAAATCCTGCACGGAAAGGGGACGGGCGTGCTCCGCGAAGAACTCCGCAAGTACCTCAAAGCCACCGCCGGAGTCATTGCCGTACACGACGAGGCGCTGGAGATGGGAGGCGCCGGAATAACCGTAGTGGAATTGGCTTAAAATTTTCCGGTTTTCTTTCTTTTTTTCCTTAATAGGTTTATCTTCGCAGCGCAAATTGGTTGAAGATTTTTACTCTATTTAACCTATAAATATTAACATGAAAAACTTCTTGAAAGCTTTCTCGCTGGCAGTCACCCTTTTGATTGCGAGCGGTGTCTCATTTGCACAGGGCACGACCTCTTCCCTCGGCGGACAGATCGTTGACCAGAATGGTGAGATAATCGTAGGCGCAGCAGTTGTTGCTACCCACCTTCCTTCAGGTAGTACCTACGGCGCTGTCACCAACAACGACGGCCGTTACAGCTTGACCGGCCTCCGTCCCGGCGGTCCTTACGTAGTTGAGGTATCCTGCCTGGGTTATCAGCCCGTGAAGTTCACCGACATCAACCTGGCTCTGGGTGAGACCCACCTTCTGGACGGTTACCTGAGCGACGATGTCGAGTCCCTCACCGAGGCCGTTGTAGTAGCCACTCCCTCTTCCCGTTTCGCAGCCACCAAGACCGGTGCCTCCGTTAACGTAAACAACGAAGAGATGATGTCGCTCCCTAACAGCACCCGCAGCATGAGCGCCCTCACCAAACTCAGCCCCTACGCATCGGGCATGAGCTTTGCCGGTTCCGACGGCCGTTCTACCAACGTGACCATCGACGGTGCAAACTTCAACAACAACTTTGGTCTGAAGGACAAGCTCCCCGGCGGCGGCACTCCTATCTCTCTGGATGCCATCGAGGAGGTTCAGCTGGTTGTGGCTCCCTACGATGTACGTCAGACCAACTTTGTGGGCGGCGGCATCAACGCCGTAACCAAGTCCGGTACCAACACTTTCAAGGGTACTGCATACACTTATTACAGCGACGAGGGAACCCGTGGTAACATGATCATGGGCGAGCGCGTGGGCGACCGTCAGTTCGAGCAGAACAAGGTTTACGGTTTCACCCTGGGCGGCCCCATCGTTAAGAACAAACTCTTCTTCTTCGTAAACTTCGAGATGCAGAAGAAGCCTGAGCAGACCGTTCAGTTCAAGACAGAAGATGCAGCAAAGATTGAAAAGCTTGACGCTATTGCAGCCAAACTGCGCAATGAATATAATTACGAGCCCGGTTCTTACACAGATTATCCCGGTGGTGACGACGCTATGAAGCTGTTGGCCCGCATTGACTGGAACATCTCCCGCGACCACAAGCTGAGTCTGCGTTACAACAACACCAAGTTCAACCACTGGCAGGCTCCCAACGGAAACTCTTGCGACGATGCATTCCGCAACAAGGGTTACAACCGTGCAAGCGAGGCTTCCCAGCCCTTCTCCAACAACATGTACAGTGAGATGAACAACGTATGGTCTGCAGCAGCCGAGCTCAACAGCCGCTTCTCCAACGTTGTAAGCAACCGCTTCATCGCCACTTACACCAACATCAACGACCAGCGCGGTTCCAACTCCGCAGAGTTCCCCCACATCGACATCATGACCGACGGAGACCTCTCTTCCGGTAACTATGTTCCTTACACCTCCCTCGGTTACGAGCTGTTCACTTACAACAACGGTGTGATCAACAACGTGCTCAACATTCAGGACAACCTCACCTTCTACCTCGGCACCCACACCATCACCGCCGGCGGCAGCTTCGAGAACCAGAATGCACGCAACTCCTACATGCGTAACGGTACCGGTTACTATCGTTTTGCAAGCGCAGACGATTTCCTGAACGGCAACCTGCCTGTATCCTTCGCTTTCTGCTACGGTAACAACGGCGTTGACAGGCCTGCAGGTATCGTGGATTACAACCAGTATGGCGCATATGTACAGGACGAGTGGAACGTAACTCCCCGCTTCAAACTCAGCTACGGCGTACGTGCCGATATGATGGACTTCAATGAGGACGCCCTCATGACCAACAACGCTATCCTTGCTGTAGATTACGGCGGAAAGCACGTTGACACCGGCAAATGGCCCGTTACCCGAGTACAGGTATCTCCCCGCGTAGGTTTCAACTGGGATGTCAAGGGTGACAAGAGCCTGATTGTACGTGGCGGCAGCGGTCTGTTCCAGGGCCGTCTCCCTCTGGTATTCTTCACCAACATGCCTCAGAACGCAGGTATGATCCAGACCCTCAAGAAGGACCTCACCGGTTCCATTGACGAGAACACCAACACTCTCGTGATGAGCGATGAGGTCAAGGCTGCTCTCACCGCCCTCAACGGCGGCAAGACCACCGGCGGTCACCTCGCAACCACTGCAGAAGAGTACCTCCGCATCCTTGGTCTCAACACCACCGTTACCGAGGCCGACGGCAAGCTGGGTGCTAAAGACGATGTCAACGGCGTTGACCCTGAGTTCCACATGCCTCAGATCTGGAAGACCTCCCTTGCTATCGACTACACCGTTCCCGTATCATTCCCTCTGGTAATGACCGCAGAAGGTATGTTCAACAAGACCATCTGGGGAACCCGTCTGGTTAACTGGAATATCGACGAGAGCAAGCTCACAGACCACTTTGCAGGTCCCGACAAGCGTATCAAGTATCCCGATAACTTCACCTATGGCGGCAACAACGCATACGTGCTCACCAACACCAACAAGGGTTACGGTTACATCTTTAACTACACTGTAAAGGCTACCCCTGCACGTGACCTCAACATCACTGCATCCTACACTCACACCGAGTCCAAGGAGATTTCCGGTATGCCCGGTTCCAATGCATCTTCTGCATACACCGGCCTGGCATCCATCGACGGTCCCAACTACCTTACCCTGCAGCGTAGCCGCTACGTGGTGCCTGACAAGCTCTCCTTCAATGCAAGCTACTATCTGGCGTCCCAGGGTCTGCACTTTGACCTCTACTACTCCGGCTACTCTGCATTCGGCAACAGCTTCACCCTCTCCAACGACATGAACGGTGACGGCATCGCATACGATATGATGTACATCCCTGCAACCAAGGACGAGCTCACCTTCAAGACCCCTGAGGATCGCGACGCATTCTGGGCATTCCTGGAGCAGGACAAGTATCTCTCCTCTCACAAGGGTCAGTATGCAGAGGCTAACGCAGCCAACTCTCCCTGGATCCACCGCTTTGACCTGATGATTGCAAAGGACTTCACCTTCAACGTAGGAAGCACCAAGCACAACTTCCAGGTTAGCGCATCCATCGACAACATCGGTAACATGATCAACAGCAAATGGGGCGTCCGCAAGCTTGACTGCTACTCCAAGGGTGAGAGCACCGGCTTCATCTCTCCTCTCAAGTACGAGGGTGTAGACGCAAACAACGTTCCCGTTTACTCCATGAACAAAGTTGACGGTGAATACCCCACTCAGACCTACAACAAGTATATCAAGCTCCCCACCGAGTGCTGGCAGCTTTTGTTGGGTCTCAAATACTTCTTCAACTAATCTGAAGTTTACTGCATATCAAAGGGCTTCCGCAAGGGAGCCCTTTTTTATTTGCCGATAATTGCTACCTTTGCGGCCGTAAACATACGGGGTGGACAGATTTGACATTGCTTGCAACCACCGTAAAAAAAATGCTAAAATCATGAAAAAGAACTATCTCTTTACATCAGAGTCGGTGAGCGAAGGGCATCCCGACAAGGTGGCGGACCAGATTTCCGATGCAGTTTTAGACGAATTTTTAAGGCGCGACCCCGCGGCACACGTGGCATGCGAGACTTTTGTGACCACCGGCCTGGCGCTTATCGGGGGCGAAGCCACCAGCAGCACTTATGTTGACATAGAGAAGGTGGCGCGCGAGACCATCAACCGCATCGGCTACACCAAGAGCGACTATCAGTTCGACGGCAATTCGTGCTCCGTGCTTCTGGCGCTGCATGAGCAGAGCCGCGACATAGCCCGCGGCGTGGACCGCGAACGCGAAGACGAGCAGGGGGCCGGCGACCAGGGCATCATGTTCGGTTATGCCTGCACGGAGGGTGACGGATACATGCCGCTGCCGCTGATTCTCTCCCACCTGATGCTCCGCACCCTGGCTGAGATCCGTCGCGAGAAAAACTCCCCCATGCCCTATCTGCGCCCAGATGCAAAGAGTCAGTTCACCGTGGAATATGACGGCGAAACCCGCCGCCCGCTGCGCGTGCACACCATCGTCCTCTCTACCCAGCACGATGAGTTCGATACCGACGAGGCCATGGCCGCCCGCATCCGCAGCGACGTGCAGAACGTTCTGCTGCCTCGCCTCAAGGCCCGCCTGCGTCCGCAGACCGCCGCGCTGTTTGGCGATGACATCATCCTGCATGTGAACCCCACCGGCAAGTTTGTAATCGGCGGCCCCGCCGGCGATACCGGCCTCACCGGACGCAAGATCATAGTGGATACCTACGGCGGACGCAGCGCCCACGGCGGCGGCGCCTTCTCCGGC
>JAGCVS010000010.1 GCA_017962235.1 Bacteroidales bacterium
ACACCATGTGGGAGAGTAGGAAGCCGCCGACTTCGAAACGAGGCCTGTCAGAAACTGACAGGCCTTTTTCGTTTCGAAGTCGACGGCTTCGCCGCCGCCTTATAAAACGGGGGCTACGCCCCCGAGCCCCCAGCACTTCGTCAGCAGCTGATGCTGCTTGCTATACCAGTATGCGATAATGGTTTACGCGGTTACTTAGTGTCGTCGGTGTCAGATCATAACCGGCTATCTTTTGCGCGACCGTTACGTGCGTTTGTACTTATTACTATATTTGCGGCATGATAAAGAATGTGATTTTCGATTTTGGGGCGGTGCTGGTGGATTGGGACCGGCACTATCTGTATGATGAGTATTTCAAGACGGATGAGGCCAGGGAACTGTTCGAGAAGAATACGGGAATGAGGGGGATGTCTTCGCTTGAAATGTCCAACTGGTTCCTGGATAATATCTGTACCACGGAGTGGAATGTACAGATGGATGGCGGCAAGCCGCTGGAACAGGGCACAAACGAACTGGTGGCACTGCATCCGGAGTGGGAGAAGCCCATCCGCATGTTCTTTGGGGAGTGGATACGTATGTTTCACGGTGCAATAGACGGCATGTACGAAATAGTTGCGGGACTTAAACGGAGAGGATATGCCCTCTGGGGCCTTTCCAACTGGGCTGCAGCCACTTTTGACAAGTATGTGGGCCCCAACTTCCCGGTGTTCCGGCTGCTGGACGGGATGGTGGTCTCCGGTCATGAAAGGTGTATAAAGCCCGATGCCAAGATATATCATCTGCTGCTGGACCGCTATAATATTAAGCCGGAAGAGTCGGTGTTCGTGGACGACAGTATCCCCAATCTGGAGGGGGCGGCGCGTGTCGGAATCCACACCTATCATTTCACCGGCGCAAAAAGATTTGAGACGGACCTTGAAGAAATCCTGAAAAAATGATTATATTCGTCTAATTAATCAAATAATTCAATGGACAGAAGAGTAATCATTTTTGACCATCCCCTTATTCAGCACAAACTTTCTATTCTCCGCGACAAAGAGACAGGCACCAAGGGCTTCCGTGAGCTGGTGGGCGAAATCGCCATGCTCATGATGTATGAGGCAACCCGTTACCTTCCGCTGGAGGATATCGATGTAGAGACACCTATTGCAACCGCACACTGCAAGTGCATCTCCGGAAAGCGTCTGGCATTCGTGCCGGTGCTCCGCGCCGGTCTCGGCATGGTAGAGGGAGCCCTCACGCTTGTACCTGCAGCAAAGATCGGTCACATCGGCCTGTATCGTAACGAGACCACGCTGGAACCTGTAGAGTATTACTGCAAGCTCCCGCACGATATCTCCAACCGTGACGTATTCGTGTTGGACCCGATGCTGGCAACCGGCGGCAGCGCCATCGCGGCAATAGACCTGATAAAGAAGCGTAAACCCCGTTCCATCAAGTTCCTGTGCATCATATGCGCCCCGGAGGGTCTGGATGCCCTCAAGAAGGCACACCCCGACGTAGATATCTTCTGCGCCGGCATGGATTCCCACCTTAACGAGAACGGCTATATCGTCCCGGGTCTGGGAGACGCGGGTGACCGTATCTTTGGAACTAAATAGGTGCGCTTACAGGCTCATCTCGAAAGCGAGGCGGGCCATATCCTTGAAACCGTTTTGACGATCCTCACTGGGGAGTTCTTCTCCGGTGGGGATTATATTTGATACGGTGCAGATGGTGAGCCCCTTCTTGCCGGCGCGCAGCGCGTTCAGGTAGAGCGCCACGCTCTCCATCTCCACGCCCAGCAGGTTGTGCTCTATGCAGTCTGCCACATCGTCGTTATCGGTATAATAAGTGTCGCTGCTCATTATATCGCCGATGAAATATTTGAGACCCATGCGCTCTGCAGTGGCGGCCGCCTTTGCGCAGAGGGTTTCATCGGCATTCACAAAGCCGCACTTGTTGCCGTTGTTGCGGTAGAACATCAGATAATTTGTCTCCGAATAGGAACGGCGGCCAATGATGATGCTGCGCATGGGGGTCTTGCTGCTCACTGCGCCGATGCTCCCCACGCGGATGATGCTGTCCACATCATAGAAATTGTAAAGCTCATGGGTGTAAAGGCCTATGGAGGGCTGTCCCATGCCGCTGGCCATCACTGTGAAGGGAACACCCTTGTAGGTGCCGGTATAGCCTTGGATGCCGCGAATGTTGTTTACCAGCACGGGGTTGTCCAGGAATGTCTCTGCAATCATCTTGCTGCGCAGCGGGTCGCCGGGCATAATCACGGTTTTTGCTATCTGGCCCTCTGTGGCCGCGTTGTGGGGGGTAGGGATGGGGTTCATATCTGATAACTGTTTGTACAAAAGTAATAAAAAAAGCGGCTCGTCAAAGCCGCCCGGTGTAAGGATTCAAGCTATTCGGAATCCCGGAAGTGGAAATCCCGTTCCGCGACCTCGCGCGGATAGACCCGGTATACGCAAGTAGCATCGGCGCACAACTCATCGTGAGCGTTGTAGAGTTTGACCTCTATGAAGGCCATGCTCAGCTTCTGGTTTATCAGACGCGCCTTGAGGGTGACGGGGCCTTCTGCAGTGCTCACCGGTTTCAGATAGCGGACGTCCATCTTGCTGGTATAGCCGCTGGTGCGCAGTTTGCGGAACACCACCCAGCCTGCGGCTTCGTCTATCAGAGTGGCCTGGATGCCGCCGTGAAGGGTGTTCAGCCAACCCTGGAAGTTGCCGTCGGGCTGCCAGGTGCTCACTATGTAGTCTCCGTCCTCCGCAAAGTTCATCCGGAGCCCTATAGGATTAGAAGGGCTACAACCGAAACAGTTGTAGCCCTCGAAATCAGTCCAGGGATTGACTATTTCTTGCAGCATTCCTTGGGGCTTACAAGCTTACCCATGCGGGCTTTGACTGTAACCGTAATCTTGGAATAAAGGAGCGGGAACCTGCTGTATTTCTTTGTAATCTGGGGATACATTACAAAGTCATAACCGGGGTTGTTTGCAATCAGGTCTGCAATTGCATAAGTCTCTGCACCTTTGATGATGCTGCTCAGACCCATCACGGGAGCGTTGATCTCACCCCTGTTGTCGTGGAGGCCAAACAGGTGCTTCCAGTCGATACCGAGAACGTAAAGGACGGTAGCCTCTCCTGTAACGGCTTCTTCTGACAGGACATAGTCATGACCGGTAAGTTCAAAGCGTACATTGGGTTCACGCATTGTGCGATAAGTGGTTGAGCAGCTGGATGCCAGCAGCACTGCCAAAACCAGAACGGGTAATAAACGTTTCATAAAGATTAGTTAATTGGTTATATGTAAACCAAAGATACAAAAAACTAACAATAAAGAAAACGTTTTATGCTCCCTTTTGGAGTTTTGTCAAAGGTGTCGCGTTTTTCTTCTACTTTGGCAATCTTGCTGTAAGAGGGCATCAGGCGGTTAATCATGGTTCTGATTTTCTCCGGCAGGTCGTGTACATCCAATGCCGTGAGGCCTTTGGCCTTTATCTGCTCCTGGTCAAAACGCACGATTGCGGTCAGCTTGGAGGCGCGGTCCACTACCAGCGATTCGGAAACGAATTCCATGGAATTGATGGAGGCCTCTATCTCTTCCGGATAGATGTTCTGGCCGTTTGCAGAGAGAATCATGGTCTTGCAGCGACCTTTGATAAAGATGTTGCCGGCGGCATCCATCACGCCCAGGTCGCCGGTGCGGAGGAAACCATCTTCCGTGAAGGCATTCTCTGAAGCCTCGGGGTTGTTGAAATAGCCGCTGCAGATGTTGGTGCCCTTGGCCTGGATTTCGCCGGGAATGTTCTCCGGATCTTCAGAGTCGATGCGGACCTGTGCGCTGTCTACTTTGATACCGCAGCTGCCGGGGACAAAGTTCCACGGCTCTGCATATGCCAGCAGCGGCGCCGCCTCCGTCATGCCGTAGCCCACGGTGTAGGGGAGTTTCATCTTGCGGAAGGCGCGCTCAACATCTGGATTGAGGGCGGCGCCGCCCATGATGAACTGCTGTACGTTGCCGCCGAACGCGGCGATGAGCTTCTTTGTGATGGTCTTGTAGATGACCTTGTTGATGCCCGGGATGGCGGTGAGCACCTTCATGTACCATTTGCCAAGCACCGGCTTGATGGAGGATTTATATACCTTCTCCATAACCAACGGAACGGTGATGATAAGATACGGCTTAACCTCTGCCACCGCCTTGAGAAGGGTGCTGGCGGCGGGAGTCTTGCCCAGATAATACACAGTTACGCCAAAGCAGAGGGGATACATGAACTCGAACACCATGCCGTAAATGTGCCCCATGGGAAGCATGGAAACGATTTTATCCTTGTTGGAGGCATATATGTGCCGGATGGCGAAATCTATGGAGGTGGAGAAACACTCGTAGCGGAGCATCACCCCCTTGGGGGCGCTGGTGGTGCCGGAAGTGTAGTTGATCACCGCCAGATCTTTCATATTATCGATATGATAAAGAACATTCTCTTTTGTGAATCCGTCGGGATACTTTGCGGCAAAGTCAGCATCAAGATTATCCAGGACCTCCGCAACCTTTTCTCCCTCCGCGCTCCAGAGCAGCGACCAGTCGGATATGTTTATTACATAGCGCAGATGCGGCATTCTGGTGATGTCGAGCTTGCTCCATGAATCTTTATCGGTGAAGAGCACCACGCTCTCTGAGTGGTCCACAAGATTGCAGACGGCGTCAGGGGTGAAGTCCGCCAGCAGCGGAACCACCACCGCACCGGAGGTGTTGATTGCCAGGAACGTGGTTGCCCAGCGGGCAGAGTTGGGGGCGAAAATGGTTATCTTCTCTCCTTTCTTTATATCGGTTTTCTCAAAGAGGATATGCAGGCGCGCTATGTTGGCTGCTACTTCGCCAAATGTATACTCCTCTCCATGCCAGTCGCAAAGGGCCTTCTGATCCCAATAATTGCGGGTCGTCTGTGTTAATTGGTTAATGTAGTTAATCATAATTCGTATGCTTTTTCAAGATTATATCGATGATTATATCACAAAGGGGATTCCTACGCCGCCTATGCGGGCCAGGCGCATCGGCTGCCTTACGGGCGGCCACTTTACGGCGCTGCGCTCCGCCACCGTATCACACAGCACATTGGCGTCGATGCCGGCCATGTCAAGCGCGCAGAGGAAATTGCGTTCGAAGCTGGTCTGCGCAATGCGGCGGGTCATGTTCAGATTGAGGCGTCCTCCAAAGCTCACGCAGGCTCCGGCGCCCGATTTGCCCAGCGCCCTGCCCAGCACAAAGTCGATGTCGCGCACATGCGCGGCGACGCTTTCCGGCAACTCTATATTTCCGATGTTGGAGAGGGTGTATGAGCAGTAACGGTCGCCCTTGATGCGGTTTACAATGTTGATGCAGGGGCGCTTGATAAAGCGCGGCAGGCAGCGGATGGCCCAGTTGTCTTCCAGAGAGACGTTCGCATTCACCTTGGCGGTGAGGGCGGCCTTGCTTACAAGTTCCTTTTTCTGACTGCGGATTATGGGGATGATCTCCTCCAGCGTGTAATCGCCCTTCTTTACTTCAACGCCCAGGTGCACATAAGACGAAAAGTTACGCAGGGTGCGGCTGTCAAACAGAGGACGCAGGTTCACAGGCACTTCCACCTTCAGGTTGGAGTTTGCATGCCGGCCGGCGGTTTCGCGGCGGGTCTGCTGCAGCGCAACCAGCATGAGGGCGGTGAGCAGTTCTGTGACGGTGCAGCCGTATTCGTCCGCCTTCTCTTTCATCTGTTCCACAGACAAGGAGATTCGGGTGTCGTGCAGCACGTCGTAGCGCTCTTTGGTGCCGGGGATGTGCCATGCAGACTTAAGATTGTCAAGGCTTCCCTTGCCGGAAAAATGGTCAAAACTGTCTTCCATCTCCAGGGGTGTCGCCTCTTCTGCGGGATTCAGTATCCACTTGCCGTATTCCGGCACGATTCCTTTTTGCAGGCGCAGATACTCTGCGGTGAGACTCAGCAGGAAGGTCATTGCGCCGGTGCCGTCGGTGAGGGCGTGGAAAACGTCCAGCGTAATCTGATACCCCTTGCAGCCTGCACGGAACATGTATCCGCCGTTATCTTTAAGCTTGAAGACGTTCATGGTGTTGGAGCTGCCGGCGCAGGGCTGGTTCTCCAGGCGGTGCAGATACCACCAGAAGAACCCTTTGCCAAGGGTATAAGTAAAACTCGGGAAGCGGTTTATTATGTTCTTGAGCGCTTTGTCCAATGTTTCTTCGCACACTTCGTGGTCCAGATCCACGCTTACCCTGAACTGGGTGGCGTAGTGGCGTGTGCGGCAAGAAGGATATATGATTGCGGCGTTGTCGAGCCGTGTCCATTGCGGTGCTATCATTTGTTTTTTGTTTTAAACAACCGATGCAAAAGTATCCCGCGCGTACATCATGGTAAAAACATTTCCGCCGGGGTGGCGAAAATGTTATGAAAGTGCCCTTTTTGTGACTAAAACGGCGTATTTGTGACGAAATACGGGTGAAATACAATTCGTCACAGCCCGTATTGTGACGGGCGGCGGGCCCCATTATGAGCGTATTTTTGCTGAAAACGGCAAAAAAGACTATCTTAGCAAGTTAAAGACCAAACCTTAACCTATGAGCGAAAAGAGGCATGCCGTAATGGAGCTATCCGATCTGAGGAAAGCTATCGGTATCAAGGGCTTGCCGGGCAGATTGATTGCCCGCCTTGGGTACCGCGTCCTGGAGCTTGAAGAGTGTAACCGTATCCACGACAAATATAAAGAATACACCGGCCCTGAGTTCTGCACCAAGTGTCTGGAAGAGATGGAAATCTCTTATGACATCCCGGAACATCAGCTGGATTATATTCCAGCAGAAGGGGGCTTTTTAACTGTCTCCAACCATCATTTCGGCGGGGTCGACGGGCTCATCCTCAGCAGCGTGATAGGCACTAAGCGGCCCGACTACAAGATTCTTACAACCTTCCTGCTGTCGCTCATCCCCAATCTTAAAGATAGTTTCATGGGGGTGGATAACTTCTCCACCGGAGGGTCGCGTTCCGTGAGCGGCATCCGCGCAGCTCTGAGCCATATCGCAAAGCAGCAGCCGCTGGGGCTCTTCCCGGCAGGGGAGGTGGCCACATGGCAGAAGGGCAAGAACCGTACATCGCTTGGCAAGAAAAAGGTGGTGGAGGATATCCCGTGGGCGGAGAACATCATCAAGCTTATAAAGAAATCGGGCTATCCCATAATTCCGATATTCTTCGAGGGTGAGAATTCAAAGTGGTTCCACATCCTGGGCAAGATTCACCCGAGGCTCAGGACCGTACGTCTGGTGCATGAGATGTTCGCCAAGAAAGGCAAGACCATAAAGGTGCGCATAGGCCAGCCCATCCAGCCTTCAGATGTGGCTGATATGGAGGTCGGCGCCCTGGGCAAGTATCTGCGCAACCGCTGCTATGCTCTACAGGCACAGTGCCAGCAGGCTCCCGAGGCCACGCTCCACAACTGGCCTGTGGAAGTCGCGCCCGCGGTGCCGGCAGACAAGGTTACCGCTGAGATTGAGAGTCATGCAGACGATGTGCTCTTCGAGACGGGTGATTACAGGGCTTATCTGCTGCGCAGCGGCGAGGTACCCTCGGTAATGAAAGAACTTTACAGGCTAAGGGAAGAGACTTTCCGCGCAATCGGGGAGGGTACCGGCCTGGCAGAGGATACCGACAAGTACGATGCATATTACCGTCAGATGATTATCTGGCACACCGTAAACAAAGAGATAGTGGGGGCGTACCGTCTGGGCTTCGGCTCCGAGATAATGGCGGAGTATGGCGGAGTGGACGGCTTCTATACGTCCACTTTGTTCCGGTACGGTCCGGTTGCGGCCAGCGACCTGCTGCCCAAGTCCATCGAGCTCGGTCGCTCTTTCATAGTTGCAAAATATCAGAAGGAGGTGCTCCCGCTCAGGTTGCTGTTCACGGGGCTGGCCGTGTCCACGCTAAGATGTCCCGAGTTGCAGTATTACTCAGGTCCGGTGAGCATCAGCAACGATATCCCTCTGTTCTATAAGAGTCTCATCTATCATTACATAAACAAGCATTATCCCATAGAGACTGCGGCGCAGGTGGCCAAACCCACCCATCCGTTCGTGCCCGATTACATGTGTGTGAATCCGGACGATCTGATGCAGCTGGCAGACGGCAACATCGACTCGCTGGACAGGCTGCTCAACACCCTGTCGGACGGCAAGGTGCGCATACCGGTGCTGGTGCGCAAATATTTCAGCTGCGGCGCCAAGCTGCCTTGCTTCAATGTGGACCCCGACTTCTGCTTCAGTCTGGACGGACTGATATTCCTGAAGCATTCCGATTTCCCGCAGATTGCTACCCGCTCTTTCCTGCGCGGCCTGCCGGAAGATTTGCAGAACCAGGTGATGATGCACTTCCACGGAACAACGCTAAGCTAGCATACGATGGACAGTCCGGTATGGGTTTATCTTCTGGGTCTCGCCGGCATGGGCATCTACGGCACCCGTATCGTTGTCCAGTGGTATCTTTCGGAAAAATCGCAGAAGGTAGAGTCTCCCGCCATTTACTGGGTAATGAGCAGCATAGGGGCCGTTATCCTGTATGTGTACGGCTGGCTGCGTAAAGACCTCTCCATCATCTTTGGAGAGAGTCTGAGCTACTACATCTATATGTGGAACATCTCCGCGCTGGGACTGTACAGGAAGGCCCCCAAGTCGGTCAAGATAGTCCAGGCCCTCTTTCCGCTGGTGATACTGGCGCTCATAGTGCAGGACTGGAATTCGTTTGTGAATACGTTCCTGTTTAACGAGGATGTCCCCCTGCGGCTGCTGGCATTCGGTATGCTGGGTCAGTTTACTTTTGAAATACGCTCCGTTTACCAGCTCGTATACAGCGTAAGACACAAAGAATCGGTACTTCCTCTGGGGCACTGGGTCCTTGCGGTGGCCGGCGGGCTGATGATTATCATATACGGTCTCATCCGTCACGACTGGGTGCTGGTGCTGGGGCAGTTCTCCATCTTTTTCTCCATCCGCAACATTATGATATGGTTCTCCGCACGTAGCAGATGTAGAAAGATGAAGAATTGCAACAATAAGCCTTGTGGCAGCGATGAACCGTCTTGCATAGATGGGGAGAACACTATATCTTAGCGCTCGCTATTTCATTTACCTTAAACTTGAACTTCAAGCACTTTATCATATTAGGCGCTATGCTGATGTTGCTCAGCGCCTCCTGCAACCATATCCATCATGTCCGGAATACCCCCGACACTGCACGTGCCGACTCCCTGATTGAGGCGGCCCATCTGGCCCACGACAGCGACCGGATACTGGCTCTGGCCGATTCGCTTGAAGCTACGGGCGATTTTGCCCCAATCAAGGCCGATTACTGGCGCGGCAGGGCTTCAAGGGTATGATGCTGCGCGGAACGATGGAAGTGCTGACAGACGCAGTTTCGAAAGAGATGATCTGGCGCAAAGGCGACGTTCAGTACTATCCCCGCAGCTTTGTGATTGAGTAATGAAAAAAGACCCCGACATCCTTGCTGAATGCCGGGGCTTATTCCGTGCGGGCGGGGGGACTCGAACCCCCACGCATCACTGCACCAGATCCTAAGTCTGGCTTGGCTACCAATTACAACACGCCCGCAATTGCGCCGTCAAATGTATTGATTTTTGACGGGACTGCCAATAAAATGGTTTAGATACTGGATTCGATGGTGTATGTGAAACTGTCGGCGCGATAGTAACCTATGTTGTATTCTACCGGGACATTGTTTACATCGTAAACGAATCGCTTGCGAACAAGAATGGGGTCGTTGGCGGATATCTCAAGTTTTGTGGCTTTGTCTTCACCCGCCAGTCTTGCAAACACCGCCTCCTTTGAGGTTTTGACATATATGCCATAGTCCTGTTCCAGCATTTCGTACAGAGGCATGGTGAAGTTCTCTTCTCCGGTAATGGGCAATCTGGGGTTGAAATACGATATGAAGAACACGAAAGGGAATGAGGTGTTGCCGCGCAGGCGCTCCATTACCACGCATTTTTCATCTTCAGAAATGCCGAAGAACTGCGCAATCTCTTTTGTGGGTTTCTTGGAATAAACCCGAAGCTCATAATTGCGGACCTCGATGCCCAGCATCTTCATTTCCTGAGAGAAACTGTGCCAGTTTTTGACGCCGCCCGTGATCCCTTTGCGCGCCACTTTGGTGCCGACACCCTTCTTGCGGATCAAAAGCCCTTCAAAAACCAGCTGGTTGATGGCTTGCCGGAGAGTATTGCGGGAAATGTGTAAATGCTCCGCGAGTTCGACTTCTTTGGGAAGGAGTTTCCCGTTTTTATACTCATCGCTCTCAATCAACTCCCTGAGCAGTTCTTCTGCCTGTTTGTGGAGAGGTGTGTCGCTTTTGGGATTAAGCTTTATGGTCATGCTTTGTTTTTTTTGTGACGCAAAAGTAATAAAATTTTTGGAGGATACATATTTAATACATATATTCGCACAAAATATTAATATGTTCATACATATATGAGAAAAGCGAATTACGATAAATATCCGGCAACGAAAGTGGACGGTGGTGTGAGAGTGGGTTGGGAAAGTGTGTCTCAAGCGCTTGTGGGCGGCATAAATTCCATCCTTGCAGTTGATTGCTATACCGGAGTCTTTGAGGTCGACATTGAAAACGCATTATCTCCTTACTTTTCCAATATTGTTCATACAAAAGATTTGATGAAAAGCGAGCCAGAGGTGCGTCAGATGACCGACGGCTTCATGACGGACAATGTCCTTTTCGGTTATGTGGCAAACATCAAACTCTATGATTTCTTTGATGAGGCAAAGATGGAGGAAGCCCGCCGCATATGTTCTTCTGCAAAGGGGAGAACTCTGATAATAGGTGTCGGTGCGGCAATGGTAGCTCCGACATCGGCCCGACTCGTATATGCGGATATGGCACGCTGGGAGATTCAGCAGCGTTTCCGCAGGCACGAGGTGTGCGGCATAGGCGTTGACAACCGCAGTGACGCTGTTTCTATCCAGTACAAGCGCGGTTATTTCATTGACTGGCGCGCGCTGGACGAATATAAAGAGACACTTTTTGACAGAGTCGACATGTGGCTGGATACAAACGATGCTACCACTCCAAAGCTGATAGATGGCGAGACTTTCAAAGCCGGCATGGCTAAGACGGCCCGCAAACCGTTCCGTCTGGTGCCATTCTTTGACCCGGCACCGTGGGGTGGGCAGTGGATGAAAGAAGTGTGCGATCTGGACCGCAGCGTGGACAACTATGGCTGGTGTTTTGACTGCGTTCCGGAGGAGAACAGCCTGCTGCTCGAGGTGGATGGCGTGAAGGTGGAATTCCCTGCCAACGACCTGGTGCTTACCCACAGCCGCGAGTTGCTGGGCGTGCCGGTAGAGGGCCGCTTCGGTAAGGATTTTCCCATCCGATTCGATTTCCTGGACACTATCGGCGGGGGCAATCTGAGCCTTCAGGTGCATCCCACTGCCGATTATATCCGTAAGACATTCGGAATGTCCTACACTCAGGACGAGAGCTATTATATAATGGATGCCGCAGAGGGTGCCACTGTCTATCTCGGAGTGAAGACAGGCGTTGACAAAGAGGCGATGCTGGAGGATTTGCGCGCGGCACAACGTGGCGAGAAGAGCTTTGATGCAGAAAGATATGTGAACCGTCTGCCTGCTAGAAAGCACGACCACTTCCTTATTCCGGGCGGAACAATCCACTGCTCCGGGGCGGAGGCGATGGTGCTGGAGATAAGCGCGACCCCCAACCTGTTTACCTTTAAACTATGGGACTGGGGCAGGATGGGACTGGACGGGAAACCGAGACCCATTAATGTGGAGCATGGAAGCCATGTCATACAGTGGGACCGCGATACGGAATACGTACACGCAAATCTGGCAGACCATTTTGAACCTGTGGCGGAAGGAGAGGGGTGGAAAGAGATTAAGACCGGTCTTCATCCCGCCGAATTCATCGAGACCCGTCGTACCCGTTTCTCCGTTCCGGTAACCTATGAGACAAAAGACAGTGTCCAGGTCCTTAATCTGGTTGAAGGAGAAGAAGCTGTGGTGGAAAGTCCGGACGGTAGCTTTGAACCCTTCGTGGTGCATTATGCAGAGACCTTTGTGATACCTGCGTGTGTAGAAAGATTTACCCTTAGGCCATGTGGCGCTATGACGGGCAAAGAGTGCATGGTGGTTCGCGCATATGTAAGATTTAATCCGTAATAGACATGTACGAAAACGACAGCAGAACAGTGATGACCCTGGACGCAGGGGGTACAAACTTTGTCTTTACAGCCATCCGCGGCTGCCGCGAGGTGGTGGAACCCATCCGCCTGGATGCAGTCACCGACAGTGTGGCCCGCTGTCTGGAGGTGCTCACAGAGGGATTCTCCCGTGTAAAAGAGGCGCTGGATACTGCTCCGGTAGCCATCAGCTTTGCATTTCCCGGTCCGGCAGATTATGAAGCCGGCATAATAGGGGACCTCCCCAACTTTCCATGTTTCAGGGGCGGTGTGCCAATCGGTCCGTATCTGGCGGAGCAATTCAATCTTCCCGTTTTCATAAATAACGATGGTAACCTCTTTGCCTACGGTGAAGCCTTGGCAGGCACTCTGCCAGAGATGAACGCCCGCCTTGAGGCGGCAGGCAGTTCTGTGCGCTACAAGAACCTGATTGGTCTTACCCTTGGCACCGGTTTCGGCGCCGGGGTGGTGACAGACAGCGTGTTGCTCAAGGGTGACAACGGCTGCGGCGGTGATGTATGGCTGATGCGAAACATATTTGATATAAGCAAAATTGCAGAAGAGAGTGTCAGTATCAGGGCGGTGAAGCGTGTATACCGCGAGCTGTCCGGCGATTGCAGAGAGTTGTCGCCAAAGGATATCTTTGAGATAGCCGATGGTATACAGGATGGCGACCGTGAGGCCGCGAGAGGCTCTTTCGCCCGAATGGGCACCGCCATCGCCTGCGCCCTGGCACATGCTCTGGATATCGTAGATGGCCTGGTGGTGGTTGGCGGCGGTCTTTCCGGCGCCCACAAGTATATCTTCCCGTCAATTCTAGAAGGACTCAAAGGGTGGCTTCAGATGGATGTGGTGGACCTCACCACAGAAGATGGCATGAATGCCTTTCTGAAGGATACAGCAGTGGAACTGCGCGTTCCGGGCAGCAACCGCACCGTATTGTATCACAGCGAGAAGAAAACCGGTATCGCCGTTTCCGGCATCGGTACCAGCACCGCCGTGAGTCTGGGCGCTTATGCATACGCACTTATGCAAATAGACAAATAATATATACCAATCAATTATTAACAACCTATCAAACAACATGAAAGAATCTACATTCCGTGAAGGACGCTTTCTGAAGGGCATCGCAGTTAAAGCTGCTGTGCTTCTAATGGCGTTTTTCATAGGCGCTGCCGCTTCTTCCAATGCGGTTGCGCAAAATGCAACTAACCGGATTTCCGGAACTGTTGTTTCCAACGGAGAGCCCGTCATTGGCGCTTCTGTGATGGTTAAAGGTACCACAGTCGGTGCTGCTACCGATGTCGACGGAGCCTTTTCCATCCAGGCTGCACCCAATGCCGTGCTGGTGATTTCTGCTATCGGCTACGAGACCCGTGAGGTCGCAGTTGACGGCCGTTCAACAATCGATGTTACGTTGGAAGAGGCCTCTACTCTGCTTGAAGATGCAGTGGTGGTGGGTTATGGCGTTCAGAAGAAGGTCAACCTCACCGGCGCCGTTGCATCAGTCTCCACTGAAGAACTCGAGGGTAAGCCCATTGCCAATGTGCTGGAAGGGCTTCAGGGTACTACCCCCGGCCTCGTGATTCAGCAGGGTGCCTCCACTCCCGGTGGTTCGCCCACACTCAACATCCGTGGTTACAACACCATGAACAACAATGACCCTCTGGTTATTATCGACGGAATAGAGGGCTCTCTGGCAAACTTGAATCCTCAGGACATCGACCAGATCTCCATCCTCAAGGATGCATCCTCCACCGCAATCTACGGTAGCCGCGCATCCAACGGCGTGGTATTGGTAACCACCAAGAAGGGTGAGGCAGGCCAGGTGGCTGTGAATTACGACATGAGCTACGGTCTTCAGCAGCCCACCGCTCTGCCCACAGTGGTAGACTCCTGGGTTTACGCTGAATTATACAATGAGGCGGCTGTAAACTCCGGCCGCAGCACCAAGTTCACCGCAGAGGACATCTCCGCTTTTCGCAACGGCGGCACCAATGTGAAGTGGATTAATGAGTTGTATAAGAAATACGCTTCTCAGCAGAGCCACAACCTCTCTGTTACGGGCGGAACCAAGACCCTTTCTTACATGGCTTCCCTGGGCTATCTGGACCAGAACAGCCTCTTCAAGGGTCCCGACTACGGCTATAACCGTTATAACGGCCGTCTGAACATACAGCATCAGGTAAATGACCGTCTTAAAGTGGGCGCAACCGCACAGTTTACCCGCAACAAGATCAAAGACCATGCATACTGGACAGAGTGGATTATAGAGCAGTGCAACCGTATGCCTTCCATCTATGAGATAAAGAATCCCGACGGTACCTATACCTATCCTTCGGGTTCCAACTCCAACTCTCTGGAGCGTCTTGAGAAGGGCGGCTACCGCGCTAGCGAGAACGATGACATAAGCGGTACGATCGACGCTTCGCTGCGTCTTGTGGACAATCTCTACCTGAATGCCACCGTGGGTGCGCGTACTTTGAGCAACACTACTCATGAGAACCGCATGGCATCAACCGCTGCGGCTTCCGGCGATAAAGAGAATCACATCTCAGAATCTTTCTACCGCGCAACCAAGCTCACCACCACGGTTACCCTGAACTACAACAAGACATTTGCGCAGAAGCACAACTTTGGCGCCTTGCTGGGTTATGCATACGAAGGTGAGAGGGTGAAGAACTTCAACACCCAACGTCTTACAGACGATTCCAAATACGATATATTTGTGGGCAGCCAGTCCGGCGACAAAATCTCCAACGACGGCGGCGCTTCTGACTGGTCACTGTATTCTGCATTTGCGCGTCTGACATACAACTACGATGAAAAATATCTTGCGGAGTTTAATATCCGTAACGACTATTCATCTTATTTTGCAAAGGGCAACCGCTCGGGTATATTCCCTTCTGTTTCCCTTGGCTGGCGTATCTCACAGGAAGATTTCTGGGAAAACATCCGTCCCGTTATCCCTTCATTGAAGATTCGCGGCAGCTGGGGTCTGGTGGGTAACAACCGCATTGGCGCTTACCGCTATATGCAAACCGTTTCCGTGACCCAGGGCATCAATTTTGGCGGACAACTTGCTCCTACAGCATGGTTCAGTTCAGTTGACCCCGGTATCAAATGGGAGACTACCCGCATGGCCGACCTCGGTTTTGACATGGGTCTGCTGAAGAACAATCTGAACATCTCTTTTGACGTGTTCTCCAACCGTACCAAGGACATCCTGGTGAGCCTCCCTGTTCCCGGCATGTTCGGTAACGGCGCACCCACCTCCAACGCTGCAGTAGTGGACAGCTACGGATGGGAGTTTGCCGCAAATTATCATTTCAACACCGGCGCAGTCCGCCACAACATATCCGCCAACGTTTCCGACAGCTGGAATACCGTTGTGGATACCAAGGGCGAGACCCTCTACTACGGCTATGACGTGGTTACTGTTATCAAGGAGAATTATCCGCTCTATTCATACTACGCACTCCGCAGCGACGGTCTGTTCCAGAGCGACGCAGAAGCTGCTGCAGCTCCCCACCTTGAAGGTGTTGTGCCCCGCGCAGGTGATATCAGGTATATTGACAAACCCGATGCAGAAGGCAATACCGACGGTGTAATCAACGATGACGACCGCTTTGTGGTGGGCAACGACTTCCCCCGCTACACCTTCGGTTTCAACTACGGCCTGCAATATAAGGGCTTCTTCTGCTCTGCATTCCTGCAGGGCGTGGGAATGCGAAGCCGCTGGATGAGAGGAGAGGCTGTGGAAGCTTTCCACAACAACAACGAAGGTCCGGTGCTCGATTTCCATGTAGACCGCTGGACACCGGCAAACACTGCTGCAAGCTATCCGCGCCTCACCATGGGCAGCGAGAACACCAACAACGCCACCAAGTCAGATTTCTGGATTCAGGATGCCTCTTATCTGCGCGTTAAGAACGTACAGATGGGCTATGAGTTCAACGGTGACTGGCTCAAGGCAATCCGCGTTCAGAATCTCCGCGCTTATCTCAGCGTAGAGAATGCGCTCACCTTCTCCAGAATGAGGGGAGGATGGGATCCCGAATACAATGCAGACGGCAGCGGTCGCGCATATCCCGTGGCTCGCGTCTATTCTGTAGGTCTTAATGTTCAATTCTAAAGGAGTGCAACAGTCATGAAAAAGATAATTATTTCCTTAAGCATTTTCGCTCTCCTCTTTTGCGCTTGCGTTCCGCTGGATACGGCTCCGTACAATAGCGAGACCGACCTGACCTTCTGGCAGGAGGATCCCAATTCCGCAGTAAGCGCACTCAACAGTTGCTACACCTCGCTTCCCGATATGTACGAGGTCGTCTATGGCGACGGCATGACAGACAATGCCTATGTCAAAGGGGGCCAGAATCAGGCCATCGGTAACGGAAAATACGGTACCAGCGACGCTTATGTATACGATGTATGGAATCATCACTTTGCCGGCATCCGCCAGTGCAACGAGCTGATCCAGCATATAGACAAGGTGCCCGGCCTGGAAGCAGGACTCAAAGCAAGATATATTGCAGAGGCACTTGCCCTGCGTGCATATCATTATTACGAGCTTTACATCCACTTTGGCGGCGTGCCTTTCTTTGAGACACCCATCACCATTGCGGAGAGCCGCACGGCAATCCGCGAGACTGCTGCCCAGACCTCTGCCAGAATAGAGGCCGACCTTAAGGCAGCACTTGAAGGCGACGCTCTTCCCGGTTCTTATTCAGGTGCGGACAGCGGCCGCATGACCAAGTGGGCTGCAAAGGCACTGCTTGCTAAGCTCTACCTGTTTGATGCAAAATGGAGTGATGTCCGCGATGTCACCGCAGAGATTATGTCCGATTCGGGCATTCAGCTGTTCCCTTCATATGCCGGCCTTTTCGAGGTTGCCAATGAAACCTGCAGCGAGATAATGTTCTCCAACCAGTACATGCCGGTAAACCGCGAGCACAACATCATGTACAACACCGTTCCCCCGTCCATGGGAGGCTATTCCAATCTGGCTCCTCTCAAGTCTTTGGTTGACAGCTATATAATGCTCAACGGCAAGGCTATCGGAGAGACTGGCAGCGGTTATGACGCAAACAATCCCTGGATAGGCCGTGACCCTCGTCTGGCAGCTACGGTTATGTACCCCGGCAACTCTTACACTATGAGTGACGGCACTGTTGTGGAGCCCGACTGGAACGGCCGCGACATGTTCAATTCCACCTCTGATGTAACCCCTACCGGATACTACATCCGCAAATGGTGGGACAATACCTACAGGCTCACCCTGATGTCGGGTCTGAATGCTATCATTATCCGCTATGCTGACGTTCTCCTGATGAATGCGGAGGCGCATGCGGAACTCGGTACCCTTAACGACGCCGTATGGAATGCCACCATCCGCAAAATCCGCGAGAGAGCAGGCTTTACCGATGCTGGTGCACTTAACTTACCTAACGGAGGCAATCTTAAGGAAATCGTGCGCAACGAGCGCCGCTGCGAGCTTGCCTTTGAGGGACAGCGTCGTACCGACATTATTCGCTGGAAGACTGCAGAACAGGTACTTAACGGCTGGTGCCACGGTATGTATACCGGCGAAACCGTGGGTACTGACAATGGCTTCGTACGCATAGAGCAGCGCCAGTTTGACGCATCGAAGCACTATCTGTGGCCCATTCCCCAGAAAGAGCGCGATCTCACTAACAACAGTCTTGAACAGAACCCCAATTGGTAAGAGAACATGAAAAAGATACTTTCAATATTTGCAATCATATTGCTTTTTGCGGGATGTCAACCCACTTATGAGCTGAACACGGCGTTCACCATGCCCACATCCCTCGATTCTCCGGCATCTGTGGTCCTTGACGTAACCTCTTCCAACACGGTAGTCCTCTCTTGGGAGGGCGGTTCAGCAGCCGACGGCGGCGTGGTGCTCTACGAGGTTCTCTTTGATGCCCCCGGCGGAGATTTTTCAAATCCCATCGCTGTAATCCCCAGCGACCAGGGCGCACTCTCACAACTCACGCTCAGCCATGCAGAACTTAACACAATTGCCCGTAAGGCAGGTGTGAAGCCCAACGAGACTGGCGAATTCATATGGACCGTACGCGGCTCAAAGGGTGGCGAGAGCAAACTCTTTGACGGCTATCAGACCATTCGTGTAACCCGTGGCGAAGGCATAGACAATATGCCTGTCAAACTCTATGTCGCAGGTGCTGCGGCCGCAGAGGCAGGCCAGGAGTTCCGTGTGGTAGAAGAGGGCCTTTACAGCATAGTAACCCGTCTGAGAGCGGGCAAGCTGCGCTTTACCAGCGAAAAGAACGGCGGTGACGTGTTCTACGCAACCGATGCGGGCAAACTTGTGGAAGGCGACGGCGACTATACCGTTGCAACTGCACCCGCAACCGGCCTTGCACGCATCACCGTAAACTTCAATACCCTGGCTCTCAAGATTGAGACGATAGAGGCTCAGCTCCACGCGCAGTGGGAGGCTACCCATATTGACTTTGCAGTGCTTGACTATCAGGGAGAAGGTGTATTCTCCGGTGACGGCGAGGCAGTATTCTACGGCCCCGGCCGCGAAGGTACCCCTTCATGGTGCAGCTGGGTAGAGGAACGCTACTCCTTTATGGTAGAGATAGACGGTGTTCAGACCCGCTGGGGGTCCCAGTATGGTGCCAACTCTTTCACTCCCGATGGAACAGCAGAGTTCTATTACATTGTTGAGGCAGCTCCCGTGGACTGGGATGGCCTTTGGAAAATGGACCACGACCTTGACCTCAAGATGGTTCGTGCAACCGTATACACCAATAAGGACAACCAGTTCACCCACACCATGGAACAGGCGGGCGAAATTACTTACACCCAGCCCGCTGCAGCACCTGCAGAACTCTTCCTCTCCGGTGCGGCTGCAGAGATTGAGGGACAGCCTTTCCGCAAGGACGGCGACAAGTTTGTGATTTACTCCAAACTGAACGCAGGTCCGATATCGTTTGTGGACGGTGACGGCGTGAAATACTTCATCCAGGGTACAGATGACCTCTATGTCGGCAAGCGTACCAGCGATGTTCCGGCAAGCACCGGCGTGAGCCGTGTAACTGTGGACTTTGCTTCCAACAAGGTCTCCTTCGAGGAAGTTGGAACCGCAGTGCGCATGATCTGGGGCTGCAACTATGCAACCGTGGCAGATCTTACCTACACCGGCGAGGGCAAGTTCGCAGGCGAGGGCAAGGTGCTCTTTGTGGACAAGAGCCGTCCCGAAACGGGTGCTCCCGACTGGCTTAGCTGGACTGAGGAACGTTACTACTTTATCGCTACAGTAGGCGGTGCCGAGGTATGCTGGGGCCGTCTTGACGGCGAGGATGCAGAGAACCGTCCCGACGGTGAGGTCTCCGCGACTTTCTATGACATCGGCGAGTTTGCATGGAGTCAGTGGGACCACCTCTGGAAGATGGGTTCTGCATTTGATAACAGCATGGTTTCCGTAACCATCAATACCAACGACAACGGTCACTTCAAACACAGTTTCGTTAAGCAGAGCGTGGATCCGTTCCCGCCGTCCGTGGCTCCTTCAGAACTGAAGATTTATGGAGCGGCAGCAGAGACAGAGGGGGCAGCTTTCCGCAAGGTGGAAGATGGCGTATTCGTAATCTTCACCAAGTTGAAAGATGGCAAACTCTATTTCCAGGGCGACGGCAAGACCTACTTCAAGGGCTCCGAGAGCCTGATGCAGGGTGAGGGTGACGCCGAAGTGGCAGCATCCACCGGTGAGGCCTCACGCGTAGAGGTCAACTTCAAGAACAACACCGTGAACATCCGTGAGGTGACCAGGGTCGAGTTCGTCTGGGGCTGCAACGAGTGTTCACCGTTTGCAATGAGTTATCAGGCCAACGGCGTATGGGCCGGCAGCGGCAAGGTGGAATTCATCCAGCCCGGCGACCCTCAGTTCAACCGTGCCACCTGGCTTTCATGGGAAGAGGAACGCTACCGCTTCCTGGTATCGTACGACGGCGAAGAGAGTGCTTCCAAATGCTGGGGCATCCCCGACGGCGTGGTTAACGAATACCGTCCGGACGACGAGCGCTTTGCAAACGATCCGCTGTTCTTCAACTGCGTGGAGTTTGACCGCGGAGGTCAGTGGGATCATCTTTGGAAGATGGCGACCGAGATGAACGGCAACAATGTCCGCATCGAGGTCAACACCAACCAGGATGGGGTAATGACCCATACTGTAACTAAACTATAAGCGTAAAATCTTTTTTCTGCCCCGGGTCCCCGCTCGGAATCCGGGGCAGTTTTTTACCTTTGAAGTATGAGATTCAGAGCAATATTGTTATCGTTGGTGATGGCGGTTTCTTCCTGCGCCCCGACTGCCTGTGGCGATCCATCCATCGAGAAGTACACCCCCGGCAACGGCAACCATAATGGAAACGGTGAAACCAAGACCGTGGTGTGGCATGAACGTGCCTTTGAGACATGGCAGGCGATAGAGCGCCTCTACGGTATCACAAGTGGTGCTACCGCCGGCTTCTTCAATGAGAATTATCCGAAGGGAGCAGGCGACAATTCAGCATCATATCTATGGCCTTACGATGGACTGATGTCGGGTGTGGCGCTGCTCAACAAACTTGGCTACGACGTAGACTACAAGGCTAAAATAGACCGTTACGAAGCATACTGGCGCAGCCGCGGCGTGCGAAACATTGGAGGCTACGGCTCCACCACCGACGGGAGAAACGGTGGCAGCGACCGCTTTTACGACGACAACTCAATCATCGGCATCAATCTGGTTGAGGCTTATAACCAGACCGGAGACAATGTGTATCTGCAGCGCGCCTCGCGTATAGTGGATTTCCTGCTGGACGGTGAAGACAATGTATTTGGCGGCGGCTTGTGGTGGTGCGAGAGCAATATCAACAAACCGGGCGACGGCAACAGCAACAAGCCGGCCTGTGCCAACGGATATGCCCAGTGGTTCCTGCTAAGCTATTATGAGGTGTGCCCTGCGGCGGAAAAGGATAAAGTCCTCTCTCTGGCAAAACGTCTATACGCATGGGAGTATGCCAATCTGCGCGACCCGGAAGACAATGTCTACTGGAACGACCGCGGTGCAGACGGGAACATAAACCGTACTAAGTGGACCTACAATTCAGGGGCTATGATAGCTTCCGGAACACGCCTGTATCACATAACCGGCGAGAAGAGCTATCTGGACCAGGCCAAGGCAACTGCCGACGGCGCTTACAGCTACTATGTGCGCAGCCGCGAGGGAATAGCCCTCTGTTACCCGCTCAATGACCCCTGGTTCACTGTCAAGCTGGTGCGCGCTTATATGGAGCTGGAGAGTGAACACTCTGCCTGCACCCGCTACATAGAAACATTCATATCAAATCTTGATAAGGCCTGGAGTTCAGGCCGCATGAACAACGGACTGTTCTACGAGAACTGGACCGGCAAGGCCAACCCCGACCGCGACAAGTCGTTGCTGATGCAAGATGCTGCGCTGGAGTCGCTGGGTGCAGTGGCCCTGTATAAAAAAGAACACAAATAGAATATGAAAAGATGCTTTGCAATAGCCCTCGCCACAGTCCTGGCTGTGGCGTGCACACCCAAGGAGGATGTGCTGGACTATGTCAATCCCAATATCGGCACTGTGCACAGCCGCTGGTTTGTATTCACTCCCGCCGCCACACCTTTCGGCATGGCTAAGCTGGGTGCATCCACCAACGGTACCTACGGTAACAACCAAGGGTGGGAGGCTGTTGGATATGAAGATACCCACACCTCTATAGACGGCTTTCCCTGCTTCCATGAGTTTCAGGTGGGCGGTCTGGCCCTGATGCCCGTTACCGGTGAACCGGTCACGCAGCCCGGCGTGCTGGAAGATCCTGACGGAGGGTGGCGTTCCCGCTTTGACAAGGGTGACGAAGTCTCCCAGGCTGGCTATTATTCCGTCGTTCTTAAAGATTACGGAGTGAAGGCAGAACTTACCGCTACGGAGCGGGTAGGATTCCAGCGCTTCACGTTTGGCGGCGGTGCCCCGGGTCATATCCTCATAAATGTCGGCACCCGTGAAGGTGAGAGCGGCGCTGTACGTGACGCTTGGGTCAAAGTGGACGGCAAAGTCCTCCAAGGCTGGATTGTTACAGAACCCGAATATGTTAAGAAGTATCAGACCGGCGCTACGGTAAGCATGTACTTCTACGGTGAACTTTCTGCGGAGCCCGAAGCATCGTCTGCATTTCATGTAGGGGGCGAAAGGGCAGAGGCGGTTGAGGTTTCCGGACCCGGCGCAGTGCTGTCGCTGGATTATGACAATCCTTCGCAAGTTACCGTCAAGCTGGGCCTTTCTTATACATCTGTAGAAAATGCCAAGGCCAATCTTGAAGCCGAGGCTGCAAATCTGACCTTTGACAAGGCCCGCAGAGAGACCCAGGATAAGTGGCGCAACGCTCTCGGCAAGATTGAGGTTTCCGGTGGCAAGGAGGGAGACAAGGTGAAGTTTTACACCGGCCTGTATCATGCGCTGCTGGGACGAGGTCTGGCCAGCGATGTGAACGGCGCTTATCCTGCCAACGACGGCAGCATGGGACAGATAGAATGCGGCGCGGACGGCAAACCGCTTCACAATCATTATAATACAGACGCAATATGGGGCGGCTATTGGAATCTTACGCCGCTTTGGGCGCTTTGTTACCCGGAGTATTATAACGACTGGGTGGCAAGCCAGCTGCTGGTCTTCAAGGATGCAGGATGGCTGGGCGACGGCATTGCATGCAGCAAATATGTCTCGGGTGTCGGCACTAATATGGTGCCCATCGCCTTTGCCGGCGCATACAACAGCGGAATCCGCAATTATGACATTGAAACCATGTACGCAGCGGCCCGCAAAGACTGTCTGGAATGGGAAGGACGCATAGAGGGTGCCGGTAAGATGGATATTCAGCAGTTCGTGGAGCACGGATATGTGCCTTACGTGACCGATCCCGGGTTCGTGGCACACTCCGGCGGTGCGACTTTCTCCATTTCCCATACTCTGGAATACAGTTTCTGCTCTTACGCAACCGCACAGCTTGCAAAGCAGCTGGGCCACGAAGAGGATTATCAAAAGTTGATGGAACTCTCCGACGGCTGGGCCAAGGTGTTTGACGACGACCTCAAGCTGGTGCGTCCGCGCGTTCCCGGCGGGGCGTTCATAGACAACTTTGATCCGCTGGAGTCGTGGCGCGGCTTCCAGGAGGGGAATGCCATGCAGTATACTTTCTTTGTGCCTCACCATGTGGATTCGCTAATGGCACGTCTTGGCGGTGACGTCTTCAACCAGCGTCTGGACTCCATCTTCACAGAGGCCCGTAAAAGCATATTCGGCGGCGGCAAGGTGGCCTATGCATTCTCCGGCCTCAACAGTCCGTATAACCATGGCAACCAGCCTTGTTTGCACGAGCCATGGCTGTTCAACTGCTCCGGTAAGCCATACCTCACTCAGAAGTGGGTGCGCCTGATCTGCGACGAATTCTACGGTACCGACGGCGAACACGGCTATGGATACGGCCAGGATGAGGACCAGGGTCAGCTGGGAGCATGGTATGTGCTCGCGGGAATAGGCCTGTTTGATGTGCAGGGCGGTGCCCCCATGGAGCCGACTTATCAGATAGGCAGCCCTCTGTTTGACAAGATAGTCGTGCACCTGAGCCCGTTTAACGCTACCGGCAAGGAACTGGTGATACGTGCAGAGAACAACGGTTCGGAAAACTATTACGTGCAGTCGGCCACCTTTAACGGCAAGCCTCTGGAACAGAACTGGCTCTTCCGCAAGGATGTCTTTGCGGGCGGCGAACTGGTGCTCACAATGGGCCCGGAACCGTCCGGTTTTTGGAATGGCTCGTGTCCTCCCGTAAGCAGATAAGGCTATGAAGAAGATAATATTATTCGTCTTGCTGGGAACCATGATTTCCTGCGCATGCAACAACGCCCTCGAGCCGGTTGGCCCCTCCAACGGGAACCGGCCCTCGCCGGAGAATCCCGCTCCGGCAGGGGAGCAGGAGGGCAAATGGGCGGCACTCGCCGACTCATGTACCAATGTGCTTGTAACCAATTTCCTGGACAAAAGTACAGGTACGTTCTGGTCTACCCCCAATGATATCGAACGCTCTTCTACATACATTTACTGGCAGCAGGCACATGCTCTTGACGTACTGCTCTATGCCGCCCAGAGAAATGAGTCTCTCAAAGAGACGTATCTGGCTTACGCCGACAAGTGGTATGTGAACTATGCCAACAACTACAACCGCGACCACCGCGGCGAAGGGACATGGGGTGGATTCTTCAATGTCTGGACAGATGACATGGCGTGGATATGCCTCACACTGATCCGTATCAGCGAGGTGTCCGGCAACAAAAAGTATCTGGAAACCGCCAAAGAAGTGTTTGACAGATATATCTGGCCGCGACGCCTGGCGTACGACGGAGGTTATGCGCTTCCATGGACCAACCGTCCGGAGGATGTGAAGAACTTCAATGCCTGCACCAATGCACCGTCCTGTCTGGTTGCCGGCAATCTTCACACATACTACGGCAGTGAAGGATACCTGGATGTGGCAAAGACGCTGTACAAGTCATGCATAGACCACATGCCGGACAGCGAGAGGGCGGAGGAGCCCCCGTTGTCCTATACACAGGGCACCCTGGGTGAGGCCTGCCGCCAGCTGTATCACATTACAGGAGATGAAACGTATATGAAAAGGGCAGGCGTGGTTCTGCAATATGCGTTCACAAGCAACCGGTGTACAGACTCAGCTACCGGCGTGCTCCGTCATGAGGGTACCGATATGGACCAGAGCTTGTTCAAGGCCATTTTAATCCCGTATGCCGTGAACTATGTGCTGGACGCCGGCGCTGACGCACGTACCGCACAAGTTATCCGCGAAAAACTGATGCTTTGCGCCAAGACGTTGGACCGTCATCTGGACCGCGGAATGTATCCCCGCATGTACTGCGACTACTTCTGGGGAACCACCTTTGGCGGCGGTACCGCATCAATGGGTGCTCAGGCCAGTGGCGCGTCACTGATGGAAGGTATCGCAAGGCTGGTTGAAGAGTAGCCAGGTTGGCATATTCCAAACGCAAGTAACCTGCGTTTTATTGTCACGTTACCCGCACGATACTCCCCCTTTTTTTGTAACTTGCGGCAAATACTGATTTACTTTTATGAAAAGGTCTATTTCTCTGTTGGCGGCGATGGCGATGGCTGTGTGTCCGCTGAATGAAGTCAACGCGCAGATTCACGCCACCGGCGGTATGATAAAGCCGCAGAAAGATACGTTTGTGGTTAAGCCCAAGGATGATTCCGCCTCCAAGGTAGATACGATTGCGATAACCGGGATGAACTATGCCGGGCCGTACAAAACCGTCAAACCGTATGTAACAGACGAGACCGACGCTGCCGGCAAGAAATATGACGCACAGGAGGCGGCATTGGATCAGAGTGTCAATATGGACGCGCTTAAGTCGGCTCCGGTGATGCACAATCTGCCCGTGAAAAGTAACGACCTTCAGATTCATCTGGCAGGATTCAGCATAGATAACAGCAGCTATGCCAAGGCTGACCTGATATATGAAGGACCCGAAAAACATCAGTTCTTTCTGGACGGCAAACCGGTTTCCGGCACTTCGCTCAAACTGGAGCCCGGCACACATCAGGTAGCGGTAAAGTATCTAACCGATACAACATCGTGTGATGGTCTCAAGGTGTCTCTTGCAACATCTTCCAACATCACCACGGGCGCTGCGCAGGACCGCCTGTATTCGCTGGACGTCAACACTCAGGGGCTCAGCTGCAACTCCGCCGCCCTGTCGCCTTCCGGAAAATATTATTCGCTGACATACACCTTTATACGCAACGACGGCAAGCGTGACACCTATTCTGAGATTCACGAGAGTGCCAGCGGCAAACTGATTTTCCACAACGAGAAGCCGGTGCGCTGGATGTCAGACAGCGACAGCTATTACTTTACTGAAAACGGCGCCGACGGCGAGCGTCTGATGCGCGTGGATGTTGTCACCAACGTCAAATCCGTCCTGGCAGAAAACATCCCCCAGGGACCTTTCACAATCTCCCCAAAGGAGGATTTCGCCATCTTCATGATAGAGACAGAGGGGCCCAAGGAGGGCGACGTCCATCAGATTCTGACGCCGGAAGACCGTCAGCCAGGCTGGCGTAACAGGGTCCATCTCGCAAAGCTGGATTTTGCCACCGGCAACCTGCAGCGCCTGACATTCGGCCACCGCAACGCCTGGATAACCGACATCAGCAGCGATGGCAGCCGCATCCTTCTATTCACCGATTCTTATGACCTGAGCCGGAGGCCCACCAGCATGATGACGCTGCTTCAGATGGATCTGGAGACTATGGCGGTGGATACGCTGGCCCTGAATGATGGCTTTGTGCGCGGCGCAAGCTACAGTGCCGACGGCAAGAAGGTGGCATGCATCGGCAGTCCGGAGGCATTTGACCATATCGGACAGAATGTCCCTGAGGGCCGCACCCCCAATATGTATGACATACAGCTGTATGTGATAGATCTGGCCACCAAGCAGGTAAAACCGCTTACCCGCGACTTTGCTCCGAGTGTGAGCGATGTGGAATGGAGCGCCTTTGACGGCAAGATTTATCTGACGGCAGAAGACAAGGACTGCGTGAACCTGTATCGTATTGACCCCGAGACGGCCAAGGCTGAATGTCTTGACAATCAAGAGGATGATATATACTCTTTCTCTCTTGCAAAGGGCTCTCCCCAGCTGATTTATTCCGGCCAGAGTCTGTGCAATGCAGACCGCGTCTGGCTGATTAACACAAAGAAGGGCAAACAGACCCTTGTGGCAGACGTCAGCGCTCAGCGTCTGGATGGCATCAAGCTGGGCGAAGGCGGCGAGTATGAATTCACCAGCAGCCGGGGCGATTTGATAAACGGCTTCTACGTGCTTCCGCCAGATTTTGACCCCGCCAAGAAGTACCCCTTGATAGTTCATTACTATGGCGGATGCAACCCCAGCACGCGTTACTGCGTGGGTTCATATTCCCCTCAGTACTATGCCGCTCAGGGCTATGTCTTCTACGTGGTGAATCCTTCCGGTGCATCCGGTTTTGGACAGGAGTTCGCATCCCGCCACGTGAACACCGCCGGACAGGGCGTGGCAGAGGATATCATAGAGGGCGTACAGAACTTCTGCAAAGACCATCCGTTTGTGGACAGCAAGCACATCGGCTGCTTCAGCGCCTCTTACGGCGGCTTCATGACCCAGCTGCTGCTTGCGAAGAGCGACATATTCGCCACCGGTATCTCCCACGCCGGAATCAGCGACCACACCAGCTACTGGGGCGAGGGATACTGGGGTTACTCTTACAGCGAAGTATCCATGGCCAACAGCTATCCCTGGAGCCACAAAGATCTGTATGTGGACAACAGTCCGCTCTATATGGCAGACAAGATTCACACCCCTCTGCTGTTCCTGCACGGCAGTGCCGATACCAACGTGCCTATAGGTGAGAGTATCCAGATGTTCACCGCCCTGAAACTGCTCGGATGCGAAACTGCATTCGTGGTGGTGGATGGGGAGAACCATGGTATCCGGGAGTATTCCAAGCGCCGCCAGTGGCTGCGCACCATATCCGCATGGTTTGCAAAATACCTGAAAGAGGACTCTACCTGGTGGGATGAACTCTACCCGCCAAAGGACTTGTAGCCGTTTTTAAACGTTTATACCCGTTTATAAACGTTTAGCTTTTTTCAGAAACAGACACATTTCAGCAGATTCTCTGAACATTTCCTCCGCGAGTTGTGCGGAGCGCTATCTTGCGCCCGCATTATTAACAATTAAAAACGGAGGTAAAAATGAGAAAAAGAAATGCAGCGAAGGGTCTGGTTGTCGCCTTCGCAACAATTGTGGCCGCATTTGCGGCATTCGGCTGCGGTCGTGAAGACCTCAGAAACAGGGCTTATTTGTTGTTGAACATCCGGCAGGAGAACACATTTGCAACCAAGGCCGGAGGATGTCCGATGCCCGACACCAACCAGTTTATCCTGAAAATCGAGAACGCGGCCGGCGAAAGTGTTTATTATGGCTTGTACGGAGCGAGACCTGCCATAATCAGCGTGCCTGCAGGAAGTTATTCCCTGAGTCTGGTGAGCATGGAGATGGATGCTCCCGACTGGGACAGCCCCGTGTATGGGGATGCCGTTGACATCGTGGCTGCCAGCGGAGAAACAGTGAATGTCGATTTCCTTTGCAAGATGATCAACAGCGGTGTGCGGGTGCGTATGACAGACAGGTATGTGGCCAGATATCCGGGTGAACTTACAGTATCGCAGTTCGCGGGCAGCCTGGATTACACATCGTCTGAAACACGCTTCGGCTACTTTGAGGCGGGCAACGCTACCTTTAGCGCGGTAGCTTCAGACGGTTCCAGCCAGAAGTTGTTCAGCAAACAGCTCACTGGCGGACAGATGCTCACGCTGACTCTGGACGCCGGCAGTATGGATTCTCAGTCCAACATCAGTGTACAGGTGGATACCACCGTCGCCTATCTGAGCCAGACCATCATGGTAGATGAGTATCGCAGCTCCCAGGGAGACGGACTCGCGCAGGCAACCGCCTTCAGCGTGATTGAGGCGGCGTCCCATCCGGAAGAGAGTGTCTGGGTATGGGGATACATAGTGGGCGGCGACCTTACCAGCAGCGCCATCAATTATGAGGTACCGTTTTCAAAGAACAGCAACCTGGCGATTGCGGCTTCAGCCATGTGCAGGACCCGTTCTGAATGCATGTCGGTGGAGCTGGCCAGTGGCAGCGATATCCGCGAGACTCTGAATCTGGTGGATCATCCCGAGATGCTGGGACGCAAGGTCTACATACAGGGAACCGTAAAGGAATCGTATTTCGGTATGACCGGCTTGAAGAGCATCAAGGCGTTCGCGCTCGAGTAAAATTATTTTGTTTATTATCAAGAAAACAATACCTTTGCACTCCCCAAAAGCGGCCTTCGGGCTCTTTGTGGAGTGAGACTCGCTAGCTCAGTAGGTAGAGCACAACACTTTTAATGTTGGGGTCTTGGGTTCGAGCCCCAAGCGGGTCACAAAAAAAGCGGTTCTTTTGAACCGCTTTTTTTGTGACCCGCTATGCGGGTCCCTATAATAACCCAACCCCCAACCCCCTTCCCAGGAAGGGGGCTTGAGGCTCGCTGGAGGCTTTTTTTGTGACCCGCTTGGGGCAGAGCCCCATTGATAACCTAACCCCCAACCCCCTTCCCGGGAAGGGGGCTTGAGGGGTCGCAGAGGCATTTCGCCTACTCTGAAATCAGTTTCTCGCAGAGGGCGAGGTTGTCAGGGCGGATGATGACCTTGGCGGTGCCGCACTGGGAAAATGCGTACATGTATTCTATGGAGATGCCGCCTTCTGAGAGCTTGTTCATGTACGGGGCGATGGCGCCCGGCTTGTCGGGGCACACGAGGCACACGACATCGGTGGTGTTCACCGCAAAGCCGGCGGAGCGCAGGGCCTCCACAGCATGGTCGGTGTCATCTACAATCAGGCGGAGGATACCGAAATCAGAATTTTCCGAAACGGTGAAGGCCTGCATGTCCACGCCTGCCTGTCCCAGAATGTTGGTGACCTCGGTAAACCGGCCGATCTTGTTCTGCAAAAAGATGGATAGCTGTTTTATAATCATGATGCTAAGTTAATTAAATTGTTCTCAGGTCGATAACATGCTTGGCTTTGCCGGCGCTGCGTTGGATGCTGCCGGGCTCTACCACCTTCACGTCGCACTTGATGCCGATTACGCTGGCGATGCGCCCTACGATGTTCTTGACAAGGGCGTTCATCTGGCCCACGCTGTCGCCGTAGCACTCAGGCCGCAGCTCGAGGTCCAGACGGAAGGTGTCGGTGTTGTTCACGCGGTCTACGGTTATCATATATTGGCCGTTGCACTCTGCGAACTCCATGATTACAGCCTCTATCTGAGTGGGGAAGACGTTCACGCCGCGGATGATGAGCATGTCGTCTGTACGACCCATAATCTTGTTCATGCGCACGGCGGTGCGTCCGCACTTGCAAGGCTCATAGTTAAGCGAAGTCAAATCGCGGGTACGGTAGCGGATAACCGGCATGCCCTCTTTGGTGAGGGTGGTGAACACCAGCTCTCCCTGCTCTCCGTGGGGCAGGGGCTGTAGCGTGACGGGGTCGATGATCTCCGGGTAGAACATGTCCTCCCAGATATGGGTGCCGTCCTGATACTCACATTCGCCGCCCACGCCGGGGCCGCTCACCTCAGTAAGGCCGTAGATGTCAAACGCCTTGATGCCAAGCTTCTCCTCAAGCTCCGCACGCATGTTCTCGCTCCAAGGCTCGGCGCCGAACACGCCCGCCTTGAGCTTCATGTCAGAGAGCTTGAAATCCTCGCTCTGGTGCAGGCTCTCCGCCAGGAAGAGGGCATAGGAGGGGGTGCAGCACAGAGCGGTCACCCCCAGGTCCTTCATAAGCAGCAGCTGCTTGGCGGTGTTGCCGCTGGAGGCGGGGAGCACGGAGCATCCCACTTTGGTGGCGCCGTCGTGTGCGCCCAGGCCGCCGGTGAACAGCCCGTAGCCGTAAGCCACCTGCACTATGTCCTTCTTGGTGAGGCCGTAAGCCGTGAGGCAGCGGGCCACGCCCTCGCTCCAGCATTCAAGGTCGTGCTGGGTGTAGCCCGCCACAATCGGCTTGCCGGTGGTGCCGCTGGAGGCGTGAAATCGTACGATATCTTTCATCGGCGCGGCAAAGGTGCCGGTGGGGTAGTAGTCCCGCAAGTCCTGCTTCGTCATAAACGGGAGCTTGCTGATATCTTCGATTCCCTTTATGTCCGAGGGTTTTACCCCCGCAGCGTCCATCCGGTCGTGATAGTACTTGACATTGTCGTATGTATATTTCACTATCTTGACCAGCCGCTCGCTCTGCAACCGCGTGAGCTCTTCCCGCGGCATGCACTCCAGCTCTTTATTCCACATCATACCTTTATCAACCTTATTTGTTTATTTGACCTTATTCAAGTTATTAGATTGTTATCTGCTGTTTCAGTTCTTCGATGTTAGCGTGAATGTAATCGTCGCTGACCTCGCCGTTAACCAGGTCGCCGGCCAGATACTTGTCGTATGCGGTAATGTCAATGAGGCCGTGACCGCTGAGGTTGAAGAGGATTACCTTCTGCTCGCCGCGAGCGTCGCACGCCTTGGCCTCGCGTATGGCGGCGGCAATGGCGTGGCAGCTTTCCGGTGCGGGAATTATGCCCTCTGCCTTGGCAAAGATGAGACCCTTTTCGAATGTCTCCAGCTGAGGGATATCCACCGCCTCTACAAAGCCGTCCTTAACCAGCTGGGTGACAATCATGCCGGCACCGTGGTAGCGCAAACCGCCGGCGTGGATGTTTGCCGGGCGGAAGTTGTGACCCAGGGTAAACATCGGAATCAGCGGAGTGAAGCCCGCCTCGTCGCCAAAGTCGTAGTGGAACTCGCCCTTGGTGAACTTGGGGCAGCAGAGGGGTTCTGCAGCGATGAACCGGGTTCCCTTGCGCTCACCGGAGAAGGTGTGGCGCATGAACGGGAAGGCGATACCGCCAAAGTTGCTGCCGCCTCCGAAGCAGCCGATAACTACGTCGGGATACTCGCCCGCCATCTGCATCTGCTTCTCCGCCTCAAGGCCGATGATACTCTGGTGTAAGGTGACATGATTCAGCACGGAACCGAGCGAATAACGACAGTTGGGCGTGTTCATGGCTAGCTCCACCGCCTCGCTGATGGCGGTGCCAAGCGAACCCTGGTGGTTGGGATCCTTGGTGAGGATATCCTTGCCGGCACGGGTACTCATGGATGGCGATGCAATCACCTGAGCGCCGTAGGTCTGCATTATGCTGCGGCGGTAAGGCTTCTGCTCATATGAAATCTTAACCATATATACGGCAGCCTCCAGGCCGAAGACCTTTGCAGCATAGCTGAGGGCGGTGCCCCACTGGCCGGCACCCGTCTCTGTGGTGACGTTGGTGATGCCCTCTTTCTTGCAGTAGTATGCCTGCGGCAGGGCGCTGTTCAGCTTGTGGGAACCCACCGGGCTCACGCTCTCGTTCTTGAAGTAGATGTGGCACTTGGTGCCCACAGCCTCTTCCAGACCGTATGCGCGCACCAGCGGTGTGGAGCGGTAAGACTTGTAAAGGTCGCGGACCTCCTCCGGGATGTCGATCCACCGGTCGGTCTGGTTGAGCTCCTGCTCGGATGCCTCTCTTGAGAAGATGTGTGCGAGGTCGTCTACAGTAACCGGCTGCTTGGTGGCAGGGTGGAGCATAGGCAGGGGCTTGGTGGGCATGTCTGCCTGGATGTTGTACCATTGTCTGGGGATCTCTTCCTCCGGAAGGATAAATCGTTTGGTTGCCATAATTAAGTGTGTTTAAACGTTTATAATTGTTTCTTCTTTGTTTCTGCAATAAAAAAGGCCGGTCTTTCAGACCAGCCTTATATGTGTAAATCTTATGTTTCCCTTATTTAGTATTGCACGGAAGGTGATGCACACACAGAAACACTTGATTGCCAAAACCAAGCGCGCCAAAAGAAAAAGCTGAAGTTCTGTGAAGTCATCTTTGGTGCTTTCTGCGAACAAAGGTTTGTAGAAAAAATTATAAATGCAAATATTTTTTTAAAAAAATTAAATCAACTGCATCCCGTGGGCCTTGCAGGCGGCGCGCATGTCGTCCGGCCAGATGCTGGCCTGGATCTCTCCAATGTGCCCCTTGCGAAGCAGGAACATGCACAGCCGGCTCTGTCCGATACCGCCGCCGGTGCTTTGCGGAAGGGCTCCGGAGAGCAGCCTCTGATGGAAGTAGAGCTGGGAACGACGCTCCTGATGGCTGATGCCAAGCTGGCGGTGGAGCGCCTCCGCATCCACGCGGATGCCCATGGAAGAAATCTCAAATGCGCTCTCCAGAACGGGGTTCCAGAGCAGTATGTCGCCGTTCAGGCCGGCCAGGCCGTTCTCTGCAACGGTGCTCCAGTCGTCATAGTCCGGGGCGCGGCCGTCGTGCGGCTTGCCGTCTGAAAGGGCGCCGCCGATACCTATCACGAACACCGCCCCGTACTTGCGGGTGATGGCGTTCTCGCGCTCCTTGGGGGAGAGGCCGGGGTACATATCCAGAAGCTCCTGAGCATGGATGTAAGTGATCTTCTCCGGCAGTATCGGGGTTATTGCGGGATACTTCTCGTATACCATATATTCGGTTTGCAGCAGCACGTTGTAGATGCCGTCCACCTTGCCCTTGAGATAGTCCAGGGTGCGCTCGCTGTGTCCCATCACAGCTTCCCAGTCCCACTGGTCCACATACAAGGAGTGGAGGTTGTCCAACTCCTCGTCCGGGCGGATGGCGTTCATATCTGTGTAGATGCCATAGCCACGGGGAATCTTATACTCCGCAAGCGTCATCCTCTTCCACTTTGCAAGCGAGTGGACTATCTCAGCCCGCTCGTCGTTCATGTCGCCTATTGCAAAGGTCACCGGCCGCTCCACGCCGTTGAGGTCGTCGTTAATACCCAGGCCGCTCTTCACGAACAGCGGCGCTGTGACGCGCCTTAGCCTCAGCTGAGACGCCAGACACTGCTGGAAGAAATCCTTTATGCTCTTGATGGCCTGCTCTGTCTGTGGCAGCGTAAGCAGCGCCTTGTAATCCTTGGGAAGAACCAGTTTGCTCATAATAGGGGCGTTTTGTGGCAAAGATAATCGTTTTGCGCAAATGCGCTATTCCTCTTTCAGCAGATTGGGGCGGAGGAGGCGGGTGCGCTCCAGAGCCTGCTCGTCTTGCCAGGCTTTGATGAGCTTGGGGTTGCCGGAGAGCAAAACGTCGGGCACTTTCCAGCCGTTGAAATCGGCGGGGCGGGTGTATACGGGGGGCGAGAGGAGGCCGTCCTGGAAGGAGTCGGACAAGGCGCTGGTCTCGTCGCCTATGGCGCCGGGGATGAGGCGCACGGCGGCGTCCACAATTATGGCGGCGGGGATTTCGCCACCGCTGAGCACATAGTCGCCCACCGATATTTCGCGCGTAATCAGGTGTTCGCGGATGCGGTGGTCGATGCCTTTGTAGTGTCCGCAGAGGATAATCACGTTCTGCATGCAGGAGATTTCGTTGGCATCGCCCTGGTCCAGAATCTTGCCGTCCGGCGAGGTGTAGATTATCTCGTCGTAGTCACGTTCGCTCTTGAGGTGGTTTATCAGGTTGAAAACCGGCTCTATCTTCATCACCATGCCGGCGTCACCGCCAAAAGCGTAATCGTCTATCTGCTTGTAATTTCCGCTGCCCCAGTCGTGCAGGTTGTGAACGAATATCTCTACCAGGCCCTTGTCGCGGGCCCTTTTCACGATTGAATAGTTCAGCGGGCTTTCCAGAAGCTCCGGTACGGCGGTGATAATATCGAATCTCATAATGCACAAAAATAGGAATAAAACTTTGGTTTTAAGATTTTTTTCTAACTTCGCCTTTCAGTGTATACTTAAAACAAAGAATCAATGAGTGATGACCTTAACAAGATTGTTCCCGAGGAGGTTACCCCCGTGCAGGAGCAGTCGACTGCCGGCCCCGAGCCGATTATTGAAGAGAAAGTTTTAGAAACTGTAGCGGAAGCAGAGGAGAAGCCCGTTGCGGAAGAGGCCCCCGTTGCAGAGGAGGCGCCCGTTGTGGAAGAGAAACCTGTTGAGGAGGAGAAGCCCGTAGAGGAAGAGAAACCCCAGCCCGCTGCAGAAGAGCACGATATAGATTTCTCCGAGAAGAGCATTAAAGAGCTTGTGGATACCCTCAAAGAGTATGTAGACAACGCCGATATCCGCTCTCTCAACAAATATGCAGAGGTCATCAAGGCTTGCTTCTACAAGACTCTCAAGAAAGAGAAGATAGCCATGGGCTTTGACGAGATGGCTGCCGAGGCTGCCGGCGAACACGAGGCACCCGAAGCACCGGAGGCAAATGAGGCACCGGAAGCTGCAGAAGAGGCTGCATCCAACAACCCGTTTGCAGAGATAGAGCGTGGCTTCAAGGCGATTTACGCCAAGTATCGCACCATGCGCGCCGATTTCCTGAACGAGCAGAACAGCAAGCGTGAGGAGAACTTTGAAGCCAAGAGCAAGATTCTGCAGGAGCTCAAGACCCTGGTGGAGGAGCCTGGCGATTTGAGCGCCGCTTACCCTCGCTTCCGCGAGCTGCAGAACACCTGGCGCACCATCGGTGCAGTGCCCCCCGCAAAGGCAAAGGACCTGTACGACTCCTATTATCATAACGTGGAGCTCTTCTACGATTTTGTGAAGATCAACAACGAGCTCCGCGAGATGGATTTCAAGAAGAATCTTGAGGCCAAGGAGCAGCTCTGCCAGAAGGCGGAGGAGCTGGCTGCCAGCGAAAACAGCGTGCAGTCTTTCCGCGCCCTTCAGAAACTGCACGAGGAGTGGAAGGAGCTGGGACCCGTGGCTAAGGAGATGCGCGAGCAGATCTGGGACCGCTTCAAAGCTGCCACCGCGATAATCAACAAGAAATATCAGGCTTATTTCGAGACTGCAAAAGAGAAGCAGGTGGCCAACCTCAAGGCCAAGACTGAGCTTTGCGAGAAGGCGGAGGCCATTGCAAATTCAGAGCTGACCGCCTCCAGCAACTGGTCGCAGCTGAGCGCCGCGATGCAGGAGCTGCAGAAGGAGTGGCGCACCATCGGCTTTGCCGTAAAGAAAGAGAACGACCGCATATACGAGCGCTTCCGCGCATCTTGCGACAAGTTCTTCAACGCCAAGAAGCAGTTCCATGCCGATTTCAAAGACCAGCTGGCTGCAAACCTGGCCAAGAAAGAGGAGCTTTGCGAGAAGGCAGAGGCCGTGAAAGACAGCGAAGACTGGAAGAAGACCTCAGACATACTTATCAGCCTGCAGAAGCAGTGGAAAGAGATAGGCCCCGTTCCCAAAAAGAAATCGGATCAGGTATGGGCCCGCTTCCGTGCCGCTTGCGACGCATTCTTCGATAATAAAGACAAGCATTCCGGCGGCAAGGGCGCCAGCTTCAACGAGAATCTGGCTGCCAAGAAAGAGCTGATTGCCGCTATCGGCGCATACGAGCTCTCCGGAGACCACGATGCCGATATCCAGGCTATGCGCGACTTCCAGGCAAAATGGCGCGAGATAGGCTTCATCCCCATCAAGGAGAAGGAGAAGATTCAGAACGCATACCGCGATGCCATCAAAGAGAAGTTCGGCGAACTTGCAGCAGAAGAGCGTCCGGCACGCCGCGGCCGCGAAGAGCGCCGCAGCTTTGCTCCGCGTCAGCTCACAGAGAAGGACAAGCTTATCCAGGATTATGTGAAGCTGGAGCAGGACATCGCAACTTGGGAGAACAACATCGGCTTCTTTGAAAAGTCCAAGAATGCAGAGGCGCTTATCGGCGACTTCCGCGCCAAGATAGACCAGGCTAAGGCAGATCTGGCGGCGCTGGAGACCAAGATCAAGGCGATGACCAAGGCAGAGGAATCGGAGAACGAAGCATAAGGGGAGTTTTTAATGAACAAACAGAGTCTTTTAGGATTTGCGCTGATCGGCGTGGTTTTGTTGCTGTTCAGCTGGTACAATACAAAACAATTCGAGAAACAGAAAAGGGCGCAGTTCGTGCAGGATTCGCTGGCCAGAGTAGAGGCGGCTAGATATGCCGACTCGCTGGCTGCGGCGCAGCCCGAACTAATGGCTGCCGATACACTTTCAGAGGCGCAGCCGGAGGCACAGGGGCAGATATACCGCACCCAGTCGCTCAACGACATGGCCTTCAACGGCGAAGAGGAGCTGGTATACCTTGAGAACGACAACGTGAAGGTGGGCATCTCCACCCACGGCGGCCAGATTGCGGAGGTGCTGATCAAGAAGTATTTCAAATACGACAGCACCGCCCTCTATCTGATACCTAAGGGCGCCAGCAGCTTTGACGTGGAACTGGATGCCGGGCAGTACATCAACACCACAGATTTCAACTATCAGCTTGTGGCGGTCAGCGACCAGAGCGTCACCATGCGCCTCTATGCCGATGCGGACTCTTACATAGAGAACACCTACACCCTGATGCCCGACAGCTACGACGTGGGCTTTGATATGCACTTTGTGGCGATGGACGCCATTATCCCGCGCTCGTCGTCGCAGTGCAAGATAACCTGGACGCTGGACATGCCGCGTCTGGAGAAGGGTTACACCAATGAGAAGAACTACTCTGCGGTGGCGTTCCGCTACAGCGGCGCGGACAAGATCAAGCAGATACAGCTGCGCAAGGATTCGGGTCGTGAAAGCCTGGCCGGCAGTGTGAGCTGGGTGGCTTTCAAACAGCAGTTCTTCTCTGCAATCCTCTATGCTACAGACGGTTTCTCCGGCGGCGATGTCGCCGTAAAGACCTATCCTGAAGAGGACCCGCAGCAGCGTTTGTTCGCGGCAGGTGCATCCCTCACCGCAGATTACGGCGCCAAGGGGGCCGATTTCACCCGCAGCTTCGAGTTCAACTTCACCCCCAACCACTACCCGGTGCTCAAGGGGTACGACCGCAAATACGACAAGCTTCTGCCGCTGGGCGGCTGGCTGGTGGGCTCGATATGTAAGTATGTAATCATCCCGGTTTTCAACTGGCTCAACAAGTATATCAGCAGTTACGGTCTCATTATCCTGCTGCTCACCATCCTAATCAAGCTGGTAATCTCGCCGTTCACCATCAAGAGCTACGAGTCCACCGCCAAGATGAAGGTGCTGCAGCCGGAGATAGAGAAGATCAACGCCAAGTATTCCAAGGAGGCCGACGCCATGAAAAAGCAGCAGGCCACCATGGACTTGTACAAGAAGAGCGGGGTGAGCATGTTTGGCGGCTGCCTGCCGGTATTGCTGCAGTTCCCCATACTGTATGCGATGTTCCGCTTCTTCCCGGCCAGTTTTGAGCTGCGTCAGCAGAGTTTCCTCTGGGCGCAGGACCTCTCTACATACGATTCCATCCTGGACTTTGGCTTCCGCATCCCGATGTACGGCAACCATATCTCGCTGTTCGCACTGCTCATGGGTATCTCAATGTTCGTGTACGGCAAGATGACCGCCGGCGCCACCAAGGCGCAGAACCAGCAGATGCCGGGCATGCAGTTCATGACGGTATGGATGATGCCTATTTTCATGGTGCTGTTGTGTAACAACTTCTCCGCCGGCCTTAACTACTATTACTTCCTATCCAACCTGATTACTATCGGCCAAAACTGGTTCATCCGCAAGTACATGGTTAGCGAAGAGAAGCTCAAGGCGCAGATTGCAAAGAAAACTGCAGAGGCCAAGGCTCCCAAGAAGTCCAAGTTCGCTCAGCGTCTGGAAGAGGCTTACAAGATGCAGCAACAGCAGCAAAAGAAGCGCTAAGGATGGCTGTCGCTAGCAATCTGTTACGACTTCTGGAAGAGATACCGTCCGGCGTGAAGCTGGTGGCGGTGTCCAAGTTCAAGCCCGCTGAGGATATTATGGCGGCGTACACGGCCGGCCAGCGGCGCTTTGGCGAGAACCGTCCGCAGGAGCTGGCGGCCAAGGCTGCGGCGCTTCCTGCCGACATAGAGTGGCACTTCATAGGCCACCTGCAGACCAACAAAATTAAGTTTGTGATACCGTATGCTACGCTGATAGAGTCGGTGGATTCGCTCCACCTGCTGGAGGCGATATCTGCAGCGGCGGTGGCGCAGGGCAGGGTGGCGGACTGTCTGCTGGAGGTGCATGTGGCTGCTGAGCAGTCCAAGGGAGGCTTTACTCCGGAAGAGGCGGTTGCGGTGGCCGCATCGGTTGCTGATTATCCCGGCGTTAGGCTGCGCGGCATCATGGCCATGGCCACCAACACTTCTGATATGGCGCGCGTGCGTGCCGACTTCCGCCGTGCCCGCGAGGTACAGCTATCCTGCGGCCTTCCGGAACTCTCCATGGGGATGAGCGGAGACTGGCGCATCGCCTGCGAAGAGGGCGCCACAATCATCCGTATCGGAAGCGCGATTTTCGGTTCTAGATAAATTCCACGATCAGTTCCAGCCATTTAGCATCTTCGGAATCGAAGGTGGCGAGGCGGTCGCTGTCTATGTCAAGGACGGCGGTGATGCGGCCGTCATGGTCGCGGACAGGTACAACTATTTCACTTTTTGAGGCGCTGCTGCAGGCGATATGGCCTGGGAACTGCTCCACGTCGGGAACCACTATGGTGCGGCGCTCTTTCCAGGCGGTGCCGCACACGCCGCGGCCGTGACTTATGCGAAGGCACGCGGGCGGGCCCTGGAAGGGGCCGAGTACCAGCTGCGCTGCACCAGATCCTAAGTCTGGCTTTGCAGTAGCAAATACTTCTGCTACGCGGTAGAACCCCGTCCAGAAGAAGCGCATCCCTTCATGGACAATGGCTGCAGTCTCTGCCATCCGGGCCACGGGGTCGGTCTCCTCTGCCAGATAGAGGCGGACCTTTTCGAATACTTTCAGGTATGCAAACGTCTTGAACGACAGGTGGCAGTAACCGCCCGGATTCTTGTCCAGATAATCCTGATGGTACTCTTCCGCACTGTAGAAGTTCTTTAATGGTAGCAGTTCCGTTACGGGGTCGGCGCCGATGCGTTCGCTCTCGGCGGCAAAGGCGGCCTGCAGAACGGGCAGATCGGCTGCATCGGAATAATACACGCCGGTGCGGTACCGGGTGCCGCAGTCCTCGCCCTGGCGGTTCAGCGACAGCGGGTCTATAATCATGAAGAACAGCCGGCATAGGGTGGAGAGAGAAACCGACTGAAGATTGTACTCCACGCGAACCGTCTCCGCAAAGCCGGTATCGTCTTTATAAACCTGCTCATAGGTGGGGTTTCCCAGATGACCGTTGGCATAGCCCGGCGTGGTTGCGGTCACCCCCGTGACCCCCTTGAAGAAGTGCTCCACGCCCCAGAAGCACCCGCCTGCGAAAAATATCTGTTTATGCTCCATATCGTACCTTCTGTACGCAAATGTAGCAAAGAAAATGATTATCTTTGATGTCGTAATAACTAAGATGGCAAGCAGCATCACAATAAGCGTCAAAGACCTCTCTATAGGCTATCCCGGAAAGCACTCCGTGAAAACAGTGACGGAGGGCATCTCCGACACCCTGCAAAGCGGGGAACTGACCTGTCTGCTGGGAGAAAACGGAGCCGGCAAGTCCACTCTGCTGCGCACTCTGGCTGGTTTCCAGCCGCCGGTTAATGGCGAGATAGACATACTGGGCAAACCTCTCAAATCATACAGTAACAAAGACCTTGCGCGGGTTATAAGCGTGGTGCTTACAGAGCGTACCGTGCTGCAGAATATGACTGTGGAAGAGCTGGTTGGATTGGGCCGCACCCCTTACACCGGATTCTGGGGCACTCTGTCAGAAACGGATGTCAAAAAAGTGGACGAGGCTCTGGAGATGGTGGGCATCTCCGCGCTCAAGCAGCGCCAGATCCAGACCCTATCAGACGGAGAACGGCAAAAGGTGATGATAGCCAAGGCCCTGGCGCAGGAAACGCCCATAATCTTCCTGGACGAGCCCACTGCGTTTCTGGACTACCCAAGCAAAGTGGAAATTCTGAAACTGCTCCACCGCCTCTCGCGAGAGCAGGACAAGACCATCTTCATTTCTACCCACGACCTGGAACTGGCACTTCAGATTGCCGACCGGCTATGGCTGATGGGCAAAGGCCGCGGCGTTGTCACTGGCCCTCCACAGCAGCTCATACAAGACGGTACGCTGGAAAGTTACCTCTGCCTCCCGGGCATTAGTACTGTCACGAAGACAAACTAAGTCTTACCACGGCGTCTTCGTGACGCTAAATCCAGCCAAAATGGGATTATTGCTGCCACGAGGATAAGTTAGTACCTCGCACTTCGTCTTCGTGACAGACAGAAATAAGAAAAGGCTACCGGAGAATTCCAATAGCCTTTATTATCGTAGATATACCGTTTAGCCCAGCATGCTCAGCAGGATGCCGGCGGCTACTGCGCTGCCAATCACGCCGGCCACGTTGGGACCCATGGCGTGCATCAGCAGGTAGTTCTTGGGGTTGGCCTTGAGGCCCTCTGTCTGGGATACGCGGGCTGCCATAGGCACTGCAGAAACGCCTGCGGAGCCAATCAGCGGGTTCACCTTCTCTTTGGAGAAGACGTTCATCAGCTTGGCCAGCAGCACTCCGCCGCCGGTGCCGATGCCGAACGCCACGATACCCACGGCCATGATGCCCAGGGTCTGCCACTGCAGGAAGGTGTCCGCAGTTGCGGTAGCACCCACGGTAACGCCCAGGAAGATAACCACGATGTTGTTCAGTTCGTTCTGTACAGCCTTGCTCAGACGTTCCACCACGCCGCTTTCGCGGAACAGGTTACCCAGCATGAGGCAGCCGATAAGGGGAGCCGCAGAGGGGAGCAGCAGCGCAATGATAATGGTGACCACGATAGGGAAGAGTATCTTCTCTTTCTTGGAGACGTTGCGCAGCTGTTTCATCTGTATCTGGCGCTCTTTCTTGGTGGTGAGGGCGCGCATGATGGGAGGCTGGATAATGGGCACCAGCGCCATGTAGCTGTATGCAGCCACAGCGATGGGACCCAGCAGGTGGGGTGCCAGCTTACTCGTCAAAAAAATCGCCGTAGGACCGTCCGCCCCTCCGATAATACCAATGGAAGCCGCCTCTGCAGAGGTGAAGCCCATCAGGTGAGCCACGATAAAGGTGGCGAAGATACCCAGCTGTGCAGCAGCGCCAAGCAGCAGGCTCTTGGGGTTGGCGATCAGCGGACCAAAGTCTGTCATCGCACCCACGCCCAGGAAAATCAGGCAGGGATATACGCCCAGCTTGACACCTATATAAAGGATGTCCAGCAGGCCGCCGTCCGCCAGAATGTGCCTGTAGCTGTGGTAGAACGGGCTGTCGGGATTCAGGAACTCATCGTTCCAGAGTCCGGTGTGGAACAGGTTTGCCCCTGGGAAGTTGGTGAGCAGCATGCCGAACGCGATGGGCAGAAGCAGCAGCGGCTCGTACTTCTTTACGATGGCCAGATAGAGCAGGAAGCAGGAGATGACCAGCATCACCAGGGTCTTCCAGCCGCCGGCGGTGGCGAACATCTGCGCGAAGCCGGTGTCAGCACCAAACTTGCGCAGCGTCTCGCCAAAGTTGAAATCCTGCGCCACCAGCGGGGCTGCAACAAACAACGCCACCAGGAACAACAGTGCCTTGAAAACTTTGTTTGAAGAAGATTTCATTGGTAGTCCTCCGCCTTAAGCGATTTCTACCAGCGGGTCGCCGCTCTGTACCGACTGACCTACAGCCACGATAACCTTGGTTACGGTGCCGTCGGCCTCGGCCTGGATGGCGTTCTCCATCTTCATGGCCTCCAGGGTGAGCAGGGTGTCGCCTGCCTTCACAGCCTGGCCTGCAGAAACTGCGATGCTTACCACAACGCCCGGCAGGGGAGACTCTACAGCCTTGCCTGCGCCTGCAGGAGCGGCGGCGGGTGCAGCGGCGGGAGCAGCTGCAGCAGCGGGAGCGGCAGCCGGCTTAACGGCAGCCACCTTGGGTGCAGCAGCGGACTCATCGGCTACCAGCTCTGCTGAATAAGATTTGCCGTTGACTGTTACTTGTAATAAATCTCCGGACTGCTCTACTGTAGTCTGGTATTCATTACCATTTATCTTGAAATTAAATTTTTTCATTGTATGAAGAAATCTAGGAAAAAGTATGTGTTTAAAGTTAAAGCCCGAAGGGCGGCAGTAAGTCCCTTCCCCGAGGGAAGGGATTTAGGGATGGGGTTACGTTATAAGTAATGTGCGGTGGGAGAATGTTTCGCAACGCTTCAATGTTAAAAAGAACAATATGGTAGAATTGCGAAACATTAGCGGAAATGATGCCAGGTGGAATGATCGTTGTGAACGATTGTAATGACACCGCTCTCAACGTCGTGAGCCTCTTCGCTTGCGAGATACAGGGCGGCGGCGATGGCAGCCGCAACTTCCTCGTCCTCACCGTGGAAGGGAGCCTTGGCGGGAGCCTCGGCAGCCTTGGGCGATGCGGAATGATGTGCGGCGGGAGTGCCTTTGCCCCCCCTCTTGACGGCAACGAGCGTGAAGATCTGCAGCACCAGCACAAGCAGGATCAGTATCAGGAATACGATACCGATGCCCATGCCGGTCATGGACCACACGTCGCTCCAGTTTGTAGCTAAAAACATAGTCATGACACAGAGTTTTTAGAGTGGAATATTGCCGTGTTTCTTCTCGGGCAGGGTGAGGTTCTTGTCCCGCAGCTGATGCAGCGCGCGAATCACGCGGAAGCGGGTGTTGCGAGGCTCGATGACATCATCGATATAGCCGTAGCTGGCAGCCTTGTAAGGGTTGCAGAACAGATCGTCGTACTCTTTCTTCTTGGCCTCTTTGATCTCTGCAGCCTCTTCGGGGGTAGCAGCGGCCTTGATATCCTTGGAGTAGAGCACTGCTACTGCACCGTCGGCGCCCATAACGGCGATGTTGGCGGTGGGCCATGCATAGTTCATGTCGCCGCGCAGCTGCTTGCAGCTCATCACGATGTGACTGCCGCCGTAGCTCTTGCGCAGGGTAACGGTAACTTTGGGCACTGTGGCCTCGCCGTATGCATAGAGCAGCTTTGCGCCGTGCAGAATCACGCCGCCAAACTCCTGCTGGGTGCCGGGAAGGAAGCCGGGCACATCCACCAGAGTCACGATGGGGATGTTGAAGGCATCGCAGAAGCGTACGAAACGGGCACCCTTGCGGCTGGAGTTGATATCCAGCACGCCGGCCAGATTCTTGGGCTGGTTGGCCACGATACTCACCGACATGCCGCCCATGTGAGCGAAGCCCACGATAATGTTGCGGGCGTACTCGCGGTGAATCTCAAAGAACTTGCCGTCGTCTACAACAGCGTTGATAACCTGGTACATGTCGTACGGCTCATTGGGGCTGTCGGGGATAATCTCGTTGAGAGAATCTTCCTTGCGGTCTATCGGGTCGTTGGTAGCCACTACCGGCGGCTCCTCGCGGTTGTTCTGAGGGATATAGCTGATGAGCTCCTTGATGGTGGAAATCACGTCCTCTTCAGTGTCGCATGCGAAGTGTGCCACGCCGCTCTTGGAAGCGTGCACGCTGGCGCCGCCCAACTGCTCCTGGGTCACCTTTTCGCCCAGAACCTGCTCCACAACTGCGGGGCCGGTGAGGAACATGTAGCTGGCGTTCTTGCGCATGATGGTGAAGTCGGTGAGGGCGGGGGAGTAAACCGCACCGCCGGCGCAGGGGCCAAGGATTGCACTGATCTGAGGAACGACACCGCTGGAGAGAATGTTGCGCTCGAATATCTCGGCATAGCCGGCGAGAGCGTTAACGCCCTCCTGGATGCGTGCGCCACCCGAGTCGTTAAGACCGATGACGGGTGCGCCCACCTTTACAGCCTGATCCATCACCTTGCAGATCTTCTGCGCCAGGGTCTCCGAGAGGGAGCCGGCGTTTACGGTGAAGTCCTGTGCAAAGATGTACACCAAGCGGCCGCCGATGGTACCGTAACCGGTAACCACGCCGTCGCCCAAGAACTGCTTCTTCTCCATTCCGAAGTTGGTGCAACGGTGCAGCATGAACATGTCGAATTCCTCGAAGCTACCCTCGTCAAGCAGCATGGCAATACGCTCGCGGGCGGTGTATTTGCCCTTCTCGTGCTGAGCGTCGATACGTGCCTGGCCGCCGCCGATGCGCGCTTTTTCGCGAAGCTCTATAAGCTCTTTAACTTTTTCAAGTTGCCTGCTCATTATGTCTGATTTTAAAATTGTGATTATTTCTCGTTGGGATTCTCACAAATCTCGGTGAGCACGCCCATGGTGCATTTAGGATGCAGGAAGGCGATGTTCAGACCCTCGGCGCCCTTGCGGGGAGCCTCGTCTATCAGGCGCACGCCCTTCTCTTTTGCATCTGCCAGGCAGGCTGCCACATCTGCGGTCTTGAAGGCGATGTGATGCACGCCGCCGCGGCCGCCGTTCTTCTCAATGAACTTGGCGATGGTGCTCTCTTCGCAAGTGGGCTCCAGGAGCTCCAGCTTTACCTCACCAATCTTGAAGAATGCGGTTTTGACCTTCTGGTCTTCTACGACCTCGATGTTGTAGCATTTAAGACCAAGTACGTTCTCATAGTACGGGATAGCCTCCTCCAGAGAAGGGGTAGCTATGCCGATGTGTTCGATTTGTTTAAGTTCCATAGCTGTTTTATGTATTTGTATTGCGATTCTTTTGCAGTTTACGAAAAACGACCCAAATATATACAATATATGCGACAATACATATTAAAAAAATAAGCGCCGGTTCAACAAGTTATGAACCGGCGCCCATTTGGATAGTATTGTTTTGGTTAAGTGTTACAGCTGCATGTTGTGATATACGTTCTGTACGTCCTCGTCGTCTTCAATCTTCTCCAGAAGCTTCTCTACGGCAGCCTGATCATCCGGCGAGAGCTGCTTGAGATCGGTGTTGGGGAAGCGGTCAAACTTGGCCGACATAATCTCATAGCCGTTGCTCTCAAGGTACTGCTGGATGTTGTTCATGGCGGTGAATTCGCCGTATATCATGATAACCTTGGGATCGTCGTCCTCTTCACCGGTGCCCTCGCGGAACACCTCTTCTGCGCCGTAGTCGATAAGCTCGAGCTCCAGCTCTTCCAGATCGATATCGTCACGGTCTTTAACGGTGAAGACGCTCTTGCGGTCAAACATGAACTCCACGCTGCCGCTGGTGCCAAGGTTGCCGCCAAACTTGTTGAAGTAGCTGCGGATGTTGGCCACGGTGCGGTTGGTGTTGTCGGTTGCAGTCTCAATCAGGATGGCGATGCCGTGAGGGCCGTATCCTTCATAGAGAACCTCCTTGTAATCGCCCTGGTCCTTATCTGTAGCGCGCTTGATGGCGCGTTCCACGTTCTCCTTGGGCATGTTCTCGCTGCGGGCCTCCTGCAGGAGTGCGCGCAGACGGGGGTTGCCGGTAACATCGGGACCGCCCTGCTTCACTGCGATAGTGATTTCCTTACCAATCTTGGTAAAGGTCTTGGCCATGTGGCCCCAGCGCTTGAACTTGCGCTCTTTGCGGAATTCAAATGCTCTTCCCATGACTACTGTGCGTTAAGACGGGAAATGTATTTGTCAATCTCCGCAGCCTGCTGGGAAGCGGGATACTTGACCTTGATATCGTTGTAGAAAGCCAGAGCAGCCTCTTTGTCGCCGAGCTCCTCTGCTGCAAGACCAGCCTTGAGGATGTATGCGGGGGTGAATGCGGTGCTGCCCACCTTGATGGCTGCCTTGTATGCCGCCAGAGCCGCCTCGTTATCGCCAAGGCCAACATAAGCATCGCCTATGCAGCATTTTGCACGTGCCTTGAGGATATCGTCTTTGCCGTTGTACTTCTTGAGATAGTTGATGGCCTCGCTGTAGTTCTTGAGCAGCAGCTGGCACACGCCCGCCTCAAAATAGACACCTTCGCCGGCCTTCTTGCCGTACTGGTCTATGATATCGGCCAGGCCCAGCGCATTGCCGTCGCCGTTGAGCGCCTGCTCGTACTGCGACATCTGGAAGTAGCGCTCTGCACCTGCGGCAGCGGCGCGCGCCTCCTGCTGTGCCGGCTTGATTACCCAGCGGTTCACAGCTACTATTGCGCATGCGATTACGAGTATTATCAACAGGATGGTGCTCAGCAGATTGCCGTGCTTCTTGAGGAACAATTCAACTCCGCTCACAGCCTCGCCCACGGCCTGGTTGCTCTCGGGTTTATTGTTGACATTTTTAGTTGCCATTATGTCTTGATTTTTAGAATTAGCATTTTTTGCAAGAGTGCAAAAATAGAATAAAAATGCGAAACCACAATAATATTTTGTACTTTTGAGGCTGCTATGTATCTGAAGAAAATCAACATTCAAAACTTCAAAAACATAGGCGGGACCTCGCTGGAGTTTTCGCCCGCACTCAACTGCATCAGCGGCGACAACGGGGAGGGAAAGACCAACCTGCTGGACGCAATCTTCTACCTCTCCATGACCAAGAGCTACTTCCGCGCGTCGGAGCAGTACACCCGCAAGGCGGGGGAGAAGACCATGGTGCTGAGCGGCGAATACGAGGCGCAGGACGGCACCCAGACCACCGTGGCGGTGATGCTGGACGGCGAAGAGAAGCAGGTGCGCTGCAACAAGAAGAACTACACCAAGTTCAGCGACCATATTGGCAAGTTCCCCATAGTGATGATATCCCCCTCCGACACCTCGCTGATAAACGAGAGCGCGGAGGCGCGGCGCCGCTTTCTGAACATGATGCTCTCCCAGACCGACCGGGAGTACATGCGCGCCCTGCAGTCTTTCAACAAGCTGTTGCTCTACCGCAACCGGCTGCTCAAGGAAGAGGGGGCCGACGCCACCCTGATGGATACCATATCCTTCAAGATGGACCCCTTTGCAAATTATATTTATGAGCAGCGCAAACTGCTGTGCGAAGATTTGCAGAACCTAACGGCGGAGTATTACAAGCGGCTGAGTGACGGCAAGGAGCAGGTGAGCCTGCAGTATCAGTCCGACCTGGCAAAGGGGAAGATGTACGACCTGCTGGAGAGCACGCGGGAGCGCGACCTGGCGCTGCGCTACACCGGATGCGGCCCGCAGCGGGACGAGATTGTGTTCAAGATGAACGACACCCCCATCCGCATCTGCGGCAGCCAGGGGCAGCAGAAGACCTTTGTGCTGGCGCTCAAGCTGGCGCAGTTCGTAATCATGCGGCGGCATTACGGCGCCCCGCCCATCCTGCTTCTGGACGATGTATTTGACAAGCTGGATGCCGGCCGCGTGGAGTTCCTGCTCAAGACGGTGGCCAGCGAAGATTTCGGGCAGATATTCGTGACCGACTGCAACAAGGTGCGTCTGGGCAGCATAGTGGCCGGGATGGATGTGGAATCGGCCATGTTCAGCGTAAAGGCCGGGGTATTCACACGGGAATAATGGAGCGCAAAAAGTTTTCTACTTTGGGCGATGCCCTGGAGCGGTATCTGGGCGACAGTCCGCTTGCAGACGGCATGCGCTATGCCCGCGTGTGCGAGGCGTGGGACACCGCGGTGGGCGACGCCATAGCCCACGTGACCCTTGCCAAGGAGTTCGAGGCGGGCGTGCTGCGGGTGCGCATGAGTTCTTCCGTGGTGCGGATGCAGCTGGAGATGAACAAGCCGGAGATACTTGCCCGCATCAACGAAGCGCTGGGTGACAACTTGGTTAAATCCATAATAATCAGATAATTGAAAAAGATAATCATAGACGATGCCGTGCCGTATATCCGCGGCGTATTCGAGCCGTGGTTCGAGGTACAGTACGCCCCCGGCGCAGCGATAGATGCCGCCATGGTGCGTGACGCGGCGGCGCTGGTGATCCGTACCCGCACCAAGTGCGACGCCGCCCTGCTTGAGGGTTCTGCGGTTGAGGTGATTACCACCGCCACCATCGGCTTCGACCATATCGACTTGGATTGGTGCGCAGCCCACGGCATCAAGGCTTTCAACGCCCCCGGCTGCAATGCCGATGCCGTAATGGAATACGTCTTCGCGGCGCTAAAAGTGTTCGAGAAGCGCTCTCTGGAGTCTGGTCGCGGCCCTCTGCAGGGTGCCACGCTGGGTGTGATAGGAGTGGGGCAGGTGGGTCACCGGGTGGCCGACATGGGGCGCAAGCGGGGCTTCCGCGTGTTGGAGAACGACCCTCCGCTTCAGGCGGCCGGTACCACCCGCGAGCTGGTCGGTTTGGACACGCTGCTGCGCCAGAGCGACATCGTCACCATCCACATCCCGCTGTGGGCGCAGAACCGCAACTTTGCAAACGCCGACTTCTTCAGTAAGATGAAGCCCGGCGCCATCTTCATAAACGCCTCGCGTGGTGGCATAGTGGATGAGGATGCTCTGCTGGCACACCGCCCTCAGCTGAGCGGTCTGGCCATCGATGTCTGGAAAGGCGAGCCCGACATCAACCCGGCGCTGCTGGCGGCAGCCGACATCGCCACCCCGCACATCGCCGGCTACTCCATCGTTGGCAAAATCAACGGCACGGTGGCCTCCGTGCGGCGTGTGGGAGAACATTTCGGCATACCTGAGCTGACCAACTTCAAGATAGAGCACTCGTATAAACCGTGCGACATTGACGCCTATGATATAATGGCAGACGATGCCGCCCTGCGCGCCGACCCCGCCGCCTTCGAGAGCCTGCGCACCCATTACAAATTAAGAGGATAGCGCGGTTTGCTTTTTTTGCTTATCTTCGCCGCTTGAAAAGTATTCGCGCGATGATTTGCAAAGCGGCCATAGAAGCGTTCCGGCAGATAGAGACTCCGTTCTATTATTACGATATGGAGCTGCTGCACGCCACTTTGCGCGAGTGCAGCATGCAGGCCGCAAAGCACGGCTTCATGGTGCACTACGCCATCAAGGCGAACGACGACCCCCGCGTTGTTGAGGCGGTTCGCAGCCACGGCTTTGGCGTGGACTGCGTGAGCGGCGGCGAAGTAGAAATTGCGTTGGAGGCGGGCTTTGAACCCTCCAAAATAGTGTTCGCCGGCGTGGGCAAGACCGATGCGGAAATCACCCTCGCCCTCAAGGCGGGCATCGGCTGCTTCAACGTGGAGTCGATTCCGGAGCTTGAAGTCATCAATCAGATTGCCGGCGGCCTGGGTGTCACGGCCCCCGTCTGCATCCGCGTGAATCCCGACATCGACGCGCACACCCATAAATACATCACTACCGGCCTGGCAGAGAACAAGTTCGGCATTAGCGCCTGGGCTTTCGAGGAGCTGGTGGCGGCCCTTCGCGCAGCGCATAATGTCCGCCTGAAGGGCTTGCATCTGCACATCGGCTCGCAAATCACCATAATGGAGCCGTTTGCGCTGGAGTGCAAACGGGCGCTGGAGATTGTGGCGCGCTTCCGCGAGGCGGGTTTCGATATAACCGACCTGAACCTGGGCGGCGGTCTGGGAGTGGATTATGAAGCGCCGGTGGCTAATCCGATTCCGCCGTTCGCAGAGTGGTTCGGCACCGTTGCGGCAAACTTGCCGGTGGCGCCGGGACAGACGGTTCATTTCGAGCCGGGGCGGGCGCTGGTGGCGCAGTGCGGCAGCCTGGTCTCCCGCGTCGTTTTTGTAAAGAACGGCAAGGACCGCAACTTTGTGATTCTGGACGCCGGAATGAACGACCTGATAAGGCCGGCCCTCTACGGGGCGCACCATGCGGTGGAGAATCTCACTCCGCACGAAGGTCAGTGCCGATACGATGTGGTGGGGCCGATATGCGAGAGTTCCGACACATGGGGCGAAGACTTACAGCTGCCCGGCACGGCCCGCGGCGATTTGTTCGCCATCCACAGCGCAGGCGCATACGGCCAGGTGATGGCCATGCGCTACAACCAGAGGCCCTTTGCAAAGGCTTACTATTCAGACGAAATAATAAAGTAATACGATATGTTTGAAAACCTGTCAGACAGACTTGAACGCTCTTTTAAACTCATAAAAGGCCAGGGCAAGATCACCGAGGTGAACATCTCCGAGACCCTCAAGGAGGTGCGCCGCGCGCTGCTGGACGCCGATGTCAGCTACAAGATAGCCAAGAACTTCTGCGACACCGTAAAGCAGAAGGCCATCGGCCAGAACATCCTCATCGCCGTGAAACCGGAGCAGATGATGGTGAAGATTGTGCACGACGAACTGGCGGAGCTGATGGGCAGCGAACATACGGAGATCAACGTGAAGGGCAACCCCGGCGTGGTGCTGGTGGCCGGCCTGAACGGTTCCGGTAAAACCACTTTCACCGGCAAGCTGGCCCTATGGCTCAAGAGCAAACGGGGAGTGAAGGTGCTGGTGGCTGCGTGCGACACATTCCGTCCCTCCGCCATTGAGCAGTTGAAGACTCTCTGCGGGCAGATTCAGGTGGAGTGCTACTGCGAGGATGGTGTCAAGGACCCCATCGCAATCGCGCAGAACGCCATTTCCAAGGCGCGCCGCGAGGGGTACAGCGTGGTGGTAATAGATACCGCCGGCCGCCTGGCTGTGGACGAGGAACTGATGAACGAGATTTCCGCCCTGCACCAGGCTGTCAAGCCTACCGAGACGCTGTTCGTGGTGGATGCGATGACCGGTCAGGACGCCGTGGAGACGGCGCGCGCCTTCAACGACCGTCTGGACTTTGACGGCGTGGTTCTCACCAAGATGGACGGCGATACCCGCGGCGGTGCGGCCCTTTCCATCCGTTCCGTGGTGGACAAGCCCATCAAGTTTATCAGCAGCGGAGAGAAGATGGAGGCGCTGGACATTTTCTACCCCAAGCGTATCGCAGACCGCATTTTGGGCATGGGCGACGTGGTCTCCCTGGTAGAGAAGGCGCAGGAGCAGTTCGACGAGGAGCAGGCGCGCCTGCTGCACAAGAAACTGGCAAAGAACCAGTATACTCTCGATGATTTCTACAAGCAGATCCAGCAGATCAAGAAGATGGGTAACATCAAGGATCTGGCGGGGATGCTGCCCGGCATGGACAAGGCGCTGCGCGACGTGGATATCGACAACAGTTCTTTCAAGGGGATCGAGGCCATGATTCTCTCCATGACGCCGTTCGAGCGGGAGAATCCGGACCAGATTAACGGCAGCCGGCGCAAACGCATCGCCGCCGGCAGCGGCACCACCATAGTTGAGGTGAACCGCCTGCTGAAGCAGTTCGAGGGGACGCGCCGCGTTATGAAGAACTTTGCGGGCGGCAGCAATATCGCCAGCATGATGCGCAAGAGACACTAAAACAAACTTGTTACAGATATGGTTCTATTAGACGGCAAGGCGACTTCTGCCCGCATCAAGGCGCAGATTGCGGCTCAGGTAGAAGAGATTGTGGCAGCGGGCGGCAAGCGGCCGCACCTGACTGCGATACTGGTTGGCGACGACGGCGCCAGCAAGACTTACGTGGCCAATAAAGAAAAGGCGTGCGCTGCGGCGGGGTTCACCTCCACGGTGCTGCGGTTTCCGGCTGATTTCTCGCAGGAGGCGCTTCTGGCAGAGGTGGCACGGCTGAATGCCGACCCCGATGTGGACGGATTCATTGTGCAGTTGCCGTTGCCTAAACATATCGATGAGAACAAGGTGATTGAGGCTATAGATCCGGCCAAGGATGTGGACGGGTTCCATCCGGTGAATGTGGGTCGCATGATGCTGGGGCTGCCGTCGTTCGTTTCTGCAACTCCCTACGGAATTGTGACTTTACTGGAGGAGTACGGCATTGAGACTTCCGGCAAACATTGTGTGGTGCTGGGGCGCAGCAATATTGTGGGGCGGCCCATTGCAAATCTGTTGTCGCAGAAGGCCAAGGCGGGGGATTGTACGGTGACTATCTGTCACAGTCGTACTCGCGACATCGCGTCGTTTACGCGCAGTGCCGATATCATTATTGCGGCGCTGGGTGTGCCGGAGTTCCTGAAGGGGGATATGGTGAAAGAGGGTGTTGTCGTGGTTGACGTCGGAATTACCCGCGTTCCGGATTCATCCGAGAAAGGTTATCATCTGGTAGGTGATGTCGCTTTCGATGAAGTTGCTCCCAAAGCATCCTACATCACTCCCGTCCCCGGCGGAGTCGGGCCTATGACTATCGTCAGTCTTCTTAAGAACACACTGAAAGCATATCAGAATAGGCAGTAGACGCTCCGGGCAGAGGCCTTCGCTTGAAGCTCTGCCTCGCTGTCACTACAGACGCCTGCCTTCTGCTTCAAAAATGCCTATGCTCGAGAACTCGCTTCGCTCAGACACATCTCGCATGGCCGGCATTTTTGTGCGCTCAGGCTGCGTCCAGCTCGCAACTGCCGCATAGCGACAGTTACTCGCACCGCCGCACCGGCGTCTTCCGCTAGCGCCGCTCGGCACCCCCTTCAAGCTTCAGGCTTATTTCTGCCCGTCGCTATTACGATTTAGTTTGTAGGTATTCTTCGATGTTCGCCACCACACGGGTTAGGAGGGTGGCGCGGGCGGTGTCGCTGGTCCAAGCGATGTGGGGGCTGAGGCGCAGGCGTTCGGGGTGGGCCATTTTCATGAAAGGATGGTCAGCTGCGATTGGCTCTTGCGTGAAGACGTCCAACGCGGCTCCTGCGATAGTGCCGGCAACCAGCGCTTCTGCCAAATCTGCCTCATCAACAATGCCGCCGCGGCCCACATTCACCAGTATCGCGGTGGGCTTCATCATCGCAAACTGGTCGGCCTTGATCAGGCCTCGCGTGCGTTCGTTCAGCGGGGCGTGGATGGAGACTATGTCGCTGGTCTTAAGCAGTACTTCCAGAGTCAGTGCGGGGTAGTCCGTGCAGTGTCCGGTGCCGGAGGTGGAGTAATACACCACGTGCATGCCAAAGGCCGCTGCGACCTGCGCCACCCGCGACCCTATCTTCCCCATGCCGATGATGCCTATCTGTCTCCCGCTCAGCTCTATCCAGCTGCGGCTGATATCGGTGAACAGGCCGCTGCGCGTCCAGCTGCCGTCCTTCACAAACGCGTCCCAGTACGCCTCGTGGCACACCAAATCAAAGATGTGCATGAACGTAATCTGGGTGACGCTCTCCGTGGAGTAATCCGCCACATTTTTCACAGCGATGCCCCTTGCCGCCGCGTACTCCAGATCCACATTGTTCACGCCGGTGGCGGTCACGCAAATCAGCTTCAGCTGCGGCGCAGCATCTATCGTGGCGCGGTCAAACACCACCTTGTTGGTGATGGCGATGTCGGCCTCGCGCACCCGATCCTTGGCTTCGGCGGCAGTGCTGCGGCCGTAACACTTAAACTCGCCGAGCGCGGCAATCTGCTCCAGCGCGGGCGAAGCGCCCACAGTATCGGCATCCAGAAAAACTATCTTCATGACGCATATTTAAAAACTGAATTTGTAACCCACGCAAATGGCGGTGTTGAGTGTGCGCTCATAACTTATGGAGCGCAGGTAAGTGCCATTGCTGTAGGTATCTGTCTTCTTGTCGTAGCAATAGTCCGTGAGCAGATAAAAGTCCAGGCTGTGGCTCTTGCTGAGCTTGTATTCGGTGCCGATGCAGCCGCGCAGGCGGTTCACATACGCGTGGTTGTACCCCAGGAACGTGTAGTCGCCAAACGTCTGTGTGGCGGTGCTCCAGGTCACGCTGCACGCCGGGTCGTTGAACACATTGCGCACCTCCAGATAGCCGTACGGAGTCCACTCGCGCAACCCCTTGTAGGAGACCTTGAAACGGCTCTTGAGGGTGAGCGAATTAGGGGTGGTCTGGTGCTTGATTTCGTTCACCTCCTTGTGGGTCAGCTGCAGCCGCTCCTTGAACTGGAACCGCCAGTCACCCGCCTTGAGGGTGGCGGAGGCCGACGCCCAAGCGCGGTGCCGCATCTTCCAGTTGCCCGCGTCGCTCTTCTTCTCTATCATGGTGTAGCCCGCCCCGAACTTGAATATCGTGCCCGGCTTGTAGGTGAGCCCCAGACCGGCGTCTATGCGGTCCAAGTTGCTGAAATTGTCGCTCATGCGCCCCTCCGTGTAGGCCTCCAGATGCAGCCCTTTGCTAAGCTTCTTGTCCACCGAGAGGCTCATCCTCGCTCCAAAATCGCTCTCGAGGTCGCTCACCGGGATGGTGTATCCCTGCGCCCTGCCGGGCAGCGCCAGCGCCGCCAGCAGCGCGCACGCCAATATGTGTCGTATCTTCATAAATTACTGTTCTACAAATTGTTTTGCCTTGGTAAGGGTGTCAATGGAACCAGTCTGCCCCTTCTCCAGCGTGTAATAGATTTTGATGTAGGCGGCGTCCTTGAGAAAGTCCACGTGCCCCACCTCCAGGTTGTCGATTTTCACCCCGACGCGCTTTTCCAGATCGGCCTTGAGTTCTTCGCGGCGTTCCGGCACAATCAGGTCGATGCGGTCGTAGAGCACCAGCTTTGTGGAGGTGTGCTTGAGCAGCCGTTCGCTCTCCAGAATCCAGATGAGCAGCACCACCAGCGCGTTGCTGAGCGCCATTATGGCCACCGCGCCGGTGTTCAGTTCGTAATGCGGAGCGGCGGATGCGACGCCCACCAGTTTATATACCGGCGCCAGGCCGTTCATGGCCGCCAGAGCGATGATTACAAACAGGTATGTCATCTCCCTGATGGGCACTGTTTCAGTACGATAGCGTATTATGCCGAATATGGCGAACAGGCCCAGCGTGAGGCCCACGCCCACCTCCACGTTGCCCATTATGTAGAGCAGCATGAGCATGGCGGTGGAGAATACCATAAAGGTGAAATAGTAATCGCGGCGGCGGCTCTTGCGGTAGTAGAAGAACTGCACCAATATCCAGCAAACCAGCAGGTTGAGGAAGAGGCGGATGCAGAGTTCCGTGACCGACTGGCAGGTGGTCATGGCGGCGTCTGTGATTGCCTGCACGTCCATTATGTTCTCGTCGGCGAGAGTGTACTCGCCAAGTTCCTGTAAATTAATCATATTGCGTTATCTGTCTGTTGATTATCTTTTCTATTGCGCGCACCTTCTCCTTGAAGCGGTTGTGTTTGACTTCTTGGTTGGTGAGGGTGGTGCCGATGCAGTATTTGCTGATTCTGAGCGGCTTTACGCGGCGCTCCAGCAGAATGTTTTTCATCTGGCTGGCGGCGCGGCCGTCCTGCTTCAGCTCGATTATCACGGCGTCGTGAAGAGTGGCCTTGTGGCCGGTGCGGTGGTTCTCAAAGCTGAGGCCGGTGTCTATGGTGAGGCGCTCTGTCATGGCGCTGTTTACCAGGGTGATGCGGCTGAAGCCGGTGGACAGGGCGGGGGAGAGTTGCTCTGCCGTGAAAGCGCTGTGTCTGCTTAAGTATCCGGTGGCGGCTGCGTCCAGTGAGAAGTCCATCAGTTCGCTCTCCGGGATGGAGGTGCGCTTCTTCTTGGTGCGGCCGTGATTGTTCTTGCGCTTGATTTCCAGATAGGTGTCGCCGGAGTTCACGTACACTCTGGTGCGGACCTTCTGCCGCACCAGACGCTTGTTGTGATGGTCCAGGAACATCTGCAAGTTGTCGGTGTCGTAATAAACAGTGTGGTAGCGGCTTATCTTGCTGCCCGCGGTCTCCAGCGCCCGGTAGCCTGCCGCCTGCGCATCGCTGAGCAGCTGCAGCAAAGTCGCCTCGTTTGTGACGTATTTGGTGTCGATACGGTTGAGCAGTTTTACGCCGTCCATCTCCTCTAAGGTGATGGGGGGCAGGGCGGTTGCGGCTTGCGCAAGGGCGGCGTTCCCGGAAGCCTTCGTGTGTTCGGTGGCTCCGGTGGCCGATACGTGCGTGCTATGAAGGTCGGCGGTCACTATTCCTGAGTGAGGTATTCGAATATTTTGGTGCCCAGCAACTTGCCCTTGGCGTTGTAAGTATACTGCACCTTCTTCTTGCCGAACTCGTTGTATTCAAATGTCTTGTAGTTCATCAGGCGGTTGCGCTCGTCGTAGACCAGTTCGCGCGACATGCGGCCGTTCGCGTTCCACTCGTATTTCTTGCGCCATTTCTGCTTGCCGGCGGCGTCGTATTCAATTTCGTCTATCTTCTTGCCGTCGGGCGAATAGGTGGTCACGTGGTCAAGGGTTTGCGCGGCTCCTTTGCTGCCGGCATTCCATTCTTTCACCACCAGATTCTTCTTGTTCAGTTTCGGGGCATTCGCATCCTGCGCGTATGCGGCATGTGCCGCCAGCAGTATTATTAATATGGAAAGTATACGTTTCATATGTACAAATATAGTATATAATTACCATCTGGGACCGCCGGGTCCAAAGCCGCCGTTGCCGCCGGAGTATGTGGAAAGGTCGGTGGCGGTGCCGCCGGAGATGCCGTTCACGGCCCAGGTGCCGTTGCAGAGTTCGTCGGCGCTGCTCACGGTGACGCTCTTATAGCCTTGCGAGAGGCCGGGAGCGCTCACGGCAAAGGTGCTGATGCCCGCCGGCGCCTTGAAGGCCGCAATAAACTTGCTGCCGTCCCACAGGCCGTTCCACGCACCCGCCATTCCTGTCAGATTATATACGCTCTGCGCTGCAGAATAGCCGCTCTCCAACCCGCCGTATGCCACCATCGTGGCGCCGCTGTTTATGTACAGTTTGTAGCCCCCCTCAGTGTTGGCGTCCAGCGCGACTTCCGGCGCGCCGCGGGTGGTGATGCCGAATGTGAATCCGCCGTTGAGCTTCATATCTCCGTTAGAGTCAATGCCGTCATTTCCAGTGGAATAGCCAAATACATATCCGCCGTTCACATTCAGTTCTCCCTGGCAGTTAATCGCGTCGTCGCCACCGGAAAAAACGTAAGTCTCGCCGCCGTTGAAAGTGAGGTCGCCCTTCACTTCAAACCCCTCGCTATTGCTGCAGTTGACTATGATTTCGCCGCCGTTCACCTTCATGTTGCCGGCGCATGTATAATTGTTGCGACCCCAGCCCCAACTCGAAGAGGAACCGGATGTCGACTCTTTATATCCGATCTTGATGCCCTTGGCAGAAACGCCGCTGGTTTCGCTGCCGGAAGTGGTGATAGTGAGCTTGCCGCCGGTAATGTAACTGTCTGCAAGCGTGTGGTTTTTGCTGTCGTAATTGTAGCTGCCGGCCCGGACGCCCTTGCCGCCCGCGCCGCTGTTGGTGATGGTCACCTCGCCGCCGGTCATCGCAAAGTAATTGTCGGCCTTGATGCCGGCCGTACCTGTATATTCGCCGTCGTCGTCCTTAGCCACTCCGCCGCTCACATTGATGTCGATTATGCCGCCCTCAATCAGCACATAATCGTCGCTGGTGATACCCTTCTTCATGGCCGCCTTGGTGGTGATGCTCAGCGTGCCGCCGCCCATGCGGAAATAATCGTTTACGTTGATGCCGTGGCCGGCTCCCGCGAGCGCGCTCAGGGTGATGGAAGGGCCGCTGAGGATGCGCACGTAATCGTCGCTGGCCAAAGCGCTCTTGCCCTGCGCGTTATTGGCCTTCACGGTGAGGCTGCCGCTCCCGCTGAACACCAGCTGCCCCTCTGAAAAGAAGGTTGCCTTGCAGTCCTCTTCGCCCACCTTTTCATACTTGGAATTGCCGCCGTCTGCGAGCATGTTCTCCCCCTCAACGTACACAAAAGTGCGCTTCTTGCTCTGGTTGTTGACGGCAGCGCCGACGCTGTTGGTGAGGCTCAAGTTGCTGAGCCAGATCGCCTGCTTTTTCACGCTGTAGAGCTTGAAGAAACCGTCGTTAGCAGTGCCGGTGAGTTTGTAAACTATGTTCTGGTGGCCGATGTAATTGATGGTGACCTGATTGCCGTTCACGGTGGCCGTAAGTGAGTCTGCCACAGCCTCTTGGCCGCTGATGGACGTACCGCCTGAAGAGTACTCCACGTTGATGAGCCGCACAAAGGTAGAGTTGGCTATGTCATCGGCGCCCGCACCCTCGCCGGAGCTCGGGAAAGTGGTGATCACCGCATCGTCCGGGATAATGGTGATGTCTATGTCATCCTCATCGTAAGGCTCAATGTATATCGGGTCGTCTGTAGTAGATAAAATGTCGCCCACACAGCCGCATACGGCAAACAAAACGGCGGCGGCCAGGGGCAGAAAGAGTCTTCGCATATAAGTGTGTATTAGTTATTTGTACTTGTAATGCACATCATAACCCAAAATTATGCCATAACTTAGTTCAAAATTTTCTTTTTTATATAGGAGAAATTGTGTAAATTTGAACATTTTAAAAACGTCCATACTGCGCCTATAAAAATCGGAATAATCTCACGGGCGCGCGTAAGTGACTGAGATACAGCCCAATACACGTTTTGGGATGAACTAGAGGTATGTAGAGAGCCAAAAAACTTCAATTTTTGGCCATTTCAGAAGTACGCCATGACTGCAGAAGAATTAGACACAGTGCGCTGGTTTGTGATGCGCGCGCACAGGGCAGAGAAAAAGGCGGCGGAATGCCTCTCGCAGGCAGAAGGGATGGAATTCTACATCCCCATGGAGAATGTGGTCCGCATATACCACGGCAAGAAAACAAGGCGCCAGGTGCCGGTGATTCCGGGTTTGGTGTTCGTGCATGCCTCCCAGCGTGAGATTGTGGATTTTAAAAACAGAAACAACTTTCTGCAATTCGTAATCTGGAAAAAGTCCACCGGGCCGGAATACCTCACGGTGCCGGAAAACCAGATGCGGGACTTCATCAGGATCTCATCCAGTCCCAATGCAGACGCCACCTACCTCCGTCCGGAAGAGGTGGATATCCGCAAAGGGGCGCGGGTCCGCATCCTGGGGGGCGAGTTCGACGGCGTGTGCGGCAAGTTCATGCAAGTCAAGGGCAAACGCAACCGCCGCCTGGTGGTGCTCCTGGACGGCCTGCTGGCAGTAACCGCGGACATCCAGCCCGATTTGATAGAGGTAATATCCGAATAGACGATTCGATTACACGATATGGGATTCCTGTTCTTTGGAAAACGTAAACAAGACGACGCGAACACTTTTCCCGGTTCCGCAATATTTGAAGGATTCACAGACTGGCACTGCCACATCCTCCCCGGCGTGGACGACGGCGTTCGCACCATGGAAGAGTCGCTGGCAATCCTTGCCCAATACGAAGAGTGGGGCGTGAGAAACGTCTGGCTCACCCCACACATAATGGAAGACATGCCCAATACCACCCAGGGGCTGCGGGAGAGGTTTGAGGAGCTGAAGGGGGCGTATGAGGGGGACAGGGCTCAGCGCGAGGCCACGGCAAAGCCGATCAATCTGAACCTTGCAGCTGAGAATATGCTGGACAACCTGTTCGAAGAGCGGCTGGCGTCGCGCGACCTGCTGCCTATAGGGCCTGGCGGCGACCACCTGCTGGTGGAAACATCCTACTTCAACCCGCCCATGAACCTTTACGAGATTCTGCAGGCGGTGCGCGATGCCGGCTACCAGCCCATCCTGGCCCACCCGGAGCGCTACGTTTACATGGAAATGCGCGATTACGAGCGCCTCAAGGGGATGAACATCAAATTCCAGATGAACCTCTTTTCCCAGGCAGACCGCTACGGCCGCGAAGTGAAGAAGAAAGTAAACACCCTGATAGACAAGCACTATTACAGCTACATGGGCACCGACCTGCACCGCAAGTCCATGCTTGACGATGTTCCGGAGCTGAAGTTCAGGAGCATATACCTGTAGACCTCACGGTCTCGCGAGCTCCCGCTCGCGGACCCTCGTTCGATAACAAAAACAAATAATCATAATAATGAAACGTAAAAGTATTTTTCTTTTCATGGCGGTTCTGGCCCTGCTCGCCTCCTGCGGCACTCCCAAGGAGATAGCCTACTTCCAGGACCTGAGCGACGGAACCTCCCTCAAGACGGACAAGACAACCACCATCCGCCTCAAACCGGCCGACCAGATTTCTGTGATTGTGAACAGCAGGGACCCGCAGGTGGCAGCGATGTTTAATTTGCCGTATTATACAAGGCGTTTAGGTGAGACGCAATCTCTTACATCCGGAAGTGTTGTGTCTGGCACACAGACGGGAATAGTGGGTTACACGATTAATTCAGAGGGATATATTGATTTTCCGGTTTTGGGCAAAATTCTCGTTGCGGATTTGACTAGAGAAGAAGTCGCTGCCAAAATTAAAGATGAGTTGTTGGAGAGTCGGCAGATAAAAGATCCTGTTGTGACAGTTGAATTCATGAACCTTGGTTTTTCAGTATTAGGAGAAGTAGCGAAACCGGGTCGTTTCAAAATTGATCGTGATTGTTATACGTTACTTGATGCCATCGGTATTGCTGGTGATTTGACTATTAACGGTCGTCGTGATAATGTGATGTTGGTACGTAACGAAGGTAATAGAGATCGTATTTATACACTCAATTTAATGGATGCCAAACAGTTGTATGCTTCTCCGGCTTTTTATATCCAGCAGGGAGATGTGATTTATGTCACACCTAATGAGAAACGAATGAGGGAGTCAACAGTAAACGGTAATAATATCCGTAGTACATCGTTTTGGATTTCGCTCTCGTCGTTGCTGACATCTGTTGGATTACTTGTTCTTAATATCATTAAACTATAATAAATGGAAAACAATACTATCAGTTATACTAGTCCGAAAGAAGATCCAGGCCTGGGTATTCGCGATTTATGGGGATTGTGTCTTGGACATTGGAAGTGGTTTGTTCTCTCTTTAGCATTGTGTTTTGCTGTGGCTACGTATATTGTTCTAACGACAGTCCCAGTATTCACTCGAAAAGCCTCAGTCCTTATTAAAGATGATGCAAAAAGTGGTTCAGTAGCTGGAGATATATCAGCTCAGTTTAATGATTTTGGCCTTGGCGTTTCGAAGGTGAATGTTAATAACGAGATTGTAAATTTTCTTTCTCCTGATTTGTTATTGCAAGTAGCAAAGAATCTCAATTTGGATGTGAATTATCAGGTCGAAGGCAGGAGGTATAAACGGACATTATACGGAAGTACACTCCCTATCAAAGTTGAGTATCTTGACATACATTCCAGCAATAATTCCAGTTTCGAACTCGAAATGCAGGATTCTTCGGTTGTTTTAAGTGATTTTGTAAAACGGGTGGGACGCAAAGAGAAGAAAATAAAAACAGAGTGTATCGGAGTAGCGTATGGAGATACTGCAACAACCCCTTTTGGTAAAATTATTGTCACCCGTTCTCAATTCTGCGCAGCACCCATAGAAAGGCCAATAAAAGTTACTCGTAGTTCAAATACTGCCGCTGGCCGTGGCTGTCTATCAAGTCTGACCGCTACTCTAAATGGCAAGAATACGACTATCGTAGATCTTAGTTATAAAGATGTAAATACCCAGCGGGCGGAAGATGTGCTTAGGATGGTGATTAATGTGTACAATGAGAATTGGATAAAGGACAAGAATCAAATCACTACAGCCACCAATGAATTCATCGCAGAACGATTGGAGTTGATAGAAAAAGAGTTGGGAAGTGTGGATAAGACCATCACCAGTTATCGATCTTCTTACCGTCTGCCGGATGTTGGGGCAGCTGCTCAAATTGATATGCAACTATCTGCAGAAGCTGGAAAAAGGATAATGGAGCTTCGCAACCAACTCTCTATAGCTAGATTTCTTCAGAATGACATCCGCAACGCGAAGGAAGATGATCTCCTTCCTGCAAATGTGGGTCTGAACGATAGTAGTACTTCAACGCTGATATCAACGTTCAACACCGCAATGCTTCAGCGTAATCGCTTGGCAGAGAATTCTAGTGAGGAGAACTTGCTTGTTATTGACCTTAATCAACAGTTGGCCTCGCTACGTACTTCTATTCTCACATCTTTGGATAACTACATCAGGTCAGTAGATATTCAGATTCAATCTGCACAAGATGCACAAAAGAGCAGTCAGGCTAGAGTAAGTGATATTCCGCTTCAGACGGGACAGTTGCTTAGCGACGAACGTCAGCAAAAGGTAAAGGAGGCATTGTATCTTTATCTTCTACAGAAAAGAGAGGAGAATGAGCTTTCTCAAGCATTCACGGCTTATAATACCAGGGTGGTGGTATCGCCATACGGATCAAATAATCCTATCTCGCCAAAGAAATCAATGATCTTCTTGGTTGCATTGGTACTTGGCTTGGCAATACCATTCGCGTTTTTCTATTTACGCGAAGTAACTAACACAACAGTACGCGGTAAAAAAGATCTAGAGAATATCTCTGCCCCCTTCTTGGGAGAACTTCCCGCGATGACAAAGATCCACAAGTTCTTCACTGGTATGAAGATATCGGATAAGGCAGAGGATCGCAAAATTGTGGTCAAGCCGCACAGCCGTAATGTGATAAATGAGGCCTTCCGCGTTGTCCGCACCAATCTGGAGTTCATGAAGGGCAAGAACAAGGATGTCAAGGTCCTTATGACCACATCTTTCAATGTGGGTGCCGGTAAGACCTTTGTCTCATCTAACCTTGCTACTGTGCTTGCAATCAAAGGACGCAAGACCATTATCGTGGACCTTGACCTCCGCAAGCGCAGTTTGAGCGCATTGGCCGGACAGCCCAAGGAGGGTGTTACAAATTATCTTAGCGGTATGACGGACGATTGGAAGAGCATGGTTGTCCAGACTTTGCAAGACAGTCCCGTGGATGTACTCCCCGTGGGCAAAATGCCGCCCAACCCGGCAGAGTTGTTGGGAGAAGCGCGTCTTGGCCAACTTATCGCTGAACTCCGTAAGGATTACGACTACATAATGCTCGACTGTCCTCCCATTGAGATTGTCACCGATACCGATTTGGTCGCTCCTTACGCCGATATCACAATCTTTGTGGTTCGCGCCGGCCTTATGGAACGTTCTATGCTCCCCGATATCGAGCGCTACTACTCAGAGAAGAAGTACAATGGTATGACCTTGCTGCTGAATGGTACAGAGTCCAGTGGTCGATACGGATACAAGTATGGCTATAAATACGGTTATAAGTATGGCTATGCTTCCGGTCACTATGGCTCTTACGGTACATACGGTTACGGCTCTAAAAACGAGGAATAAGAAGTAGTATCAAAGCAGTCGCGTCAATGAAAATCGCGGTCGCCGGAACAGGATACGTTGGCCTATCCATCGCAACTTTGCTTGCCCAGTACAACCAAGTGGTGGCAGTTGACGTTGTGTCGGATAAGGTAGATAAGATAAATAACAGGATATCTCCCATTGCCGATATGGAGATAGAGGACTATCTTGCGCATAAGCCGCTGAATCTGGTGGCCACGTTGGATGGTCGCTCTGCTTACCGTGATGCGGACTTTGTGGTGATTGCCGCTCCTACCAACTATGACCCTAAGAAGAACTTCTTTGATACCACTCATGTTGAGGAGGTCATCTCACTGGTGCTTGAAGTCAACCCCGATGCCATAATGGTAATCAAGAGCACCGTGCCAGTTGGTTATACCGCCCATGTCCGCGAAAAGTTCAGCTACCGCGAGCGCCTTTCAGACGGCACCTTCAAAACCGTTACCCCGCGCATCATCTTTACTCCTGAATTCCTCCGCGAAAGCAAAGCCCTCTACGACAACCTCTACCCCTCCCGCATAATCGTGGGTTACGACGAGGATCCTTCATACGGGGGTAACGACAACTTCCATTGTCATTTCGACCGAGCGAAGCGAGTGGAGAAATCTGAAGGGAATGCGCAGCGAAGCGAGCACAAAACTCTGCGAAGAGCAGCGGAGCAGTTCGCCTCTCTCCTCCAGCAAGGCACCCTTAAGCAAGACATTCCTGTCCTCTTTATGGGCACCACAGAAGCTGAAGCCGTCAAACTCTTCGCCAATACCTACCTGGCCCTCCGCGTATCATACTTCAACGAACTTGACACCTATGCAGAGATGAAGGGTCTTGACACCAAGGCGATAATAGAAGGCGTTTGCCTTGACCCTCGTATCGGCGATCATTACAACAATCCCAGTTTTGGTTATGGCGGCTACTGCCTCCCCAAGGATACCAAGCAGCTGCTGGCAAACTTCAACGATGTCCCTGAGAACCTGATAAAGGCTATTGTAGACTCCAACCGAACTCGCAAAGACTATATAGCAGACCGTGTGCTGGAGAAGGCTGGTTACTACACTGCCTCCAGTGCATACGATTCCACTCGCGAGCATGAAGTGGTGGTGGGCGTTTATCGCCTCACCATGAAAACCGGAAGCGACAACTTCCGCCAGAGTGCCATCCAAGGCATCATGAAACGTATTAAGGCCAAAGGTGCAAAAGTGATTGTTTATGAGCCCACTCTTGATGATGGCACAACCTTCTTCGGCTCACTGGTGGTAAATGACTTAGAAGAGTTCAAGAATCAAAGTACTGCCATTATCGCCAACCGTTACGACGAGGCGTTATCCGACGTAGAAGATAAGCTTTACACCCGGGACCTGTTCCGTAAAGACTGACTTTGAATAGTATTCTGGTTACCGGCTCAGCCGGATTCATAGGGGCTGCGTTGGTGCAGCGACTTTTAGAAACTCCTGAACCTGTGAATTTAGTGGGACTGGATAACCTGTGTGATTATTACGACCCTTCTCTCAAGGAATACAGATTGAGATTGATTGATGGGAAGGCAGTCTTCCATACGGAGCATCAATACCGGTTTGTACGCGGCAGTATCAATGACCGGAATTTGATAGAGAAGTTGTTTGCAGAGGAGAGGTTTGACATTGTAGTTCATCTGGCAGCGCAGGTTGGTGTACGCAATTCTATTGATAATCCAGACGAGTACGTTCAGAGTAATGTCGTTGGCTTTTACAACATACTAGAGGAATGCCGCAAACATCCGGTAGAGCATCTGGTTTATGCTTCGTCCAGTTCTGTATATGGCGGCAACAAGAAAGTGCCGTTCAGTGTAGAGGATAGGGTAGATAATCCCGTTTCTCTATATGCCGCTACCAAGAAGAGCAACGAACTGTTCGCCCACTGCTACAGTAAGTTGTATGATATACCTACAACTGGTCTTCGCTTCTTTACTGTATATGGCCCGGCGGGACGCCCCGATATGGCTTACTTCAGTTTCACAAATAAACTGTTGCGAGGCGAAACTATACAGTTATTCAATTATGGTAGCTGCCGCCGGGATTTTACATATATTGACGATATCGTAGAGGGAATTGTTAGAGTGATGAATCGTGCCCCGTCCCCTTATGCAATTTATAACATTGGTGGCGGCCAGCCGGAGAATCTGCTTGACTTCGTCCAGATTCTGCAAGAAGAACTTCTGCGGGCAGGTGTCCTCCCAGCAGACTACGATTTTGCTGCACACAAAGAGTTGGCTCCTATGCAGCCTGGCGATGTCCCTGTGACTTACTCTGATTCCACCGCACTTGAACGAGACTTTGGCTTCACACCTCTAATCACTCTTCGCGAAGGTTTAAGAAAGTTCGCTGAATGGTATAAAGAGTATCACGGATAATAATTCGACCAATGTACACATTGATAACACTTCCATACACTACAGATGCGCTTGAGCCTGTAATCTCAGCAAAGACACTGGAGTACCATCACGGAAAACACCTTCAGACTTATGTGGATAACCTGAATAAGCTGTTGTCTGGAAGCGGATTGGAAGATTTACCATTGGAAGAGATTGTAAGGCAGTCATCCGGCGCAATCTTCAACAACGCCGGTCAAGTCCTGAACCATGAGTTGTATTTTACTCAGTTCGCACCAATCGATGTCATTTCGAGCGAAGTCGAGAAATCTGAAGTTGGTGAAATACCAAACTTACGAGAGTTCTCATTGATTCGACAGATTGAAAAACAGTGGGGCAGTCTCACCGCATTCAAATCAGATTTTGAATCCAAAGGCGCTGGTCTCTTCGGTAGCGGCTGGGTCTGGCTCAGTTCAAAACCAGATGGTACCTTAGTTATCACCCAGGAGCCAGGTGCATCCAATCCTGTAGTCCACGGCTTCAAGCCACTCCTAACATTTGATGTATGGGAGCACGCATATTATCTTGACTATCAAAATCGTCGCGCCGCTCATCTTGCAGAGCTCTGGAGAATTGTGGACTGGAGCATCATTGAAAAACGATATTATCAGTAGGCATATATGCGAACCATAATTATCACCGGCGGAGCCGGATTCATAGGAAGCCATGTAGTAAGGCTGTTTGTGAACAAATATCCGGATTACAAGATAATCAATTTGGATAAGCTTACCTATGCCGGCAACCTGGCAAACCTGAAAGACATAGAGCATAAACCTAACTACAAGTTCGTAAAGATGGATATTTGTGACTTTAGGGGCGTGCTCAAGTTGATGAAGGATGAATCCGTGGATGGAATCATCCATCTTGCAGCTGAGAGTCATGTGGACCGCAGCATCAAGGATCCGTTCACTTTTGCTCAAACTAACGTAATGGGTACCCTCAGTCTCCTTCAGGCTGCCAAAGCATATTGGGAGGCTCTGCCTGAAAAGTACGAGGGCAAACGCTTTTATCACATCAGTACAGATGAGGTGTATGGCGCTTTGCAGATGACCCACCCTGAAGGTATTGAGCCACCATTTACGACTAAAGCATCCAGCGGTACGCACCATCTCGCATATGGTGACAAGTTCTTTACAGAGGACTTAAAATATCAACCCCATAGTCCCTATAGTGCAGCAAAGGCAAGTTCAGACCACTTTGTGCGCGCATTCCACGATACATTCGGGATACCCACAATTGTGACCAACTGCTCAAATAATTATGGCCCTTATCAGTTCCCCGAGAAACTGATTCCGCTTTTCATTAACAACATCCGACATCGCAAACCATTGCCTGTTTACGGTAAAGGAGAGAACGTTCGCGATTGGCTATATGTTGAAGACCATGCTCGCGCAATTGACCTAATTTTCCACAAGGGCACTGTGGCAGAGACCTACAACATTGGAGGCTTCAACGAGTGGAAGAACATTGACATAATCAAAGTGTTGATTAATACCGTAGACCGTCACCTTGGCCGTCCGGAAGGCGCTGATATGGATCTGATAACATACGTTACCGATCGCGCCGGTCACGATCTTCGCTACGCGATAGACAGCACAAAACTTCAACGAGAGTTAGGCTGGGAACCGTCCCTTCAGTTCGAAGAAGGAATCGAAAAAACAGTCTGCTGGTACCTTGACAACCAGTATTGGTTGGACAACGTAACCTCCGGTGACTATCAGAAGTACTATGATAATATGTATAAGAATCGGTAATATCGAAACAACACGGGTATGAGTATATTCAAAGACAAAGTCCTTTTAATAACCGGAGGAACTGGTTCGTTCGGCAATGCCGTGCTCCGCAGGTTCTTGGACAGTGACATCAAAGAGATTCGTATTCTGAGTCGTGACGAGAAGAAACAGGATGATATGCGTCACTACCTTCAGGCTCAGCGTCCAGATGTATTCAACAAGGTGAAGTTCTACATTGGTAATGTCCGCCAGCGTGAGGCCGTGGACTTTGCCATGTCAGGAGTAGATTATGTATTCTCTGCTGCTGCTTTAAAGCAGGTCCCTTCTTGCGAGTTTTTTCCCATGGAGGCAGTCCGTACTAATGTAGAAGGTACCAACAATGTCCTTTTAAGTGCAATAGATCACGGTGTCAAGAACGTGGTTGTCCTTTCTACGGACAAAGCCGCTTATCCTATTAACGCGATGGGCATTAGTAAAGCAATGATGGAGAAGGTTGCAATTGCTCAAGGACGTGCTCTTGGCGAAGGAGCCAAGACAACGATATGCTGTACACGTTATGGTAACGTGATGGCTAGCCGTGGTTCGGTCATTCCTCTGTGGGTAGAACAAATGATGGAAGGCAAGCCAATCACCATCACCGATCCCAATATGACCAGATTTATGATGACCTTGGATGATGCGGTAGACCTTGTTGTCTATGCATTTACCCATGGTCATAACGGAGACTTGTTTGTCCAGAAAGCACCTGCCGCAACACTATCCACGCTGGCTCAGGCACTCAAAGAAACTTACTCAAAGATAAATCCAAAACACGGTGAAACTGAAGTACGTGTCATTGGTACACGACATGGGGAGAAGTTGTATGAAACCTTGGTAACAAGAGAAGAGATGGCTCGTTCCATTGATATGGGCAACTATTTCCGCATTCCTTGCGATACTAGAGATCTCAACTATGATAAGTTTTTCACAGAGGGCAATGCGGATATGGCCAAAATAGAGGACTATCACTCCCATAACACCCGTCGTTTGGATGTTGAGGGAATGAAGGAGTTGCTTCTAAAACTCCGCTTCATCCGTGAAGATCTTGGTCTGGAACCCAGAGCGAAGAGCAAAGATATTAGGAGCGAGTAAAATTATCCTTTATGTTCAACTTAAATAGATTTATTTCAGATAGCGTTACTTTTCGTCCCATCAGTATGTTTGCCACCGACATTGAGGCAAACAAAGGGAAACTAATTGAGGAGATAAAAGATAAGAGGGTTTGTGTAATAGGTGGCGCCGGCTCGATTGGGTCTAGTTTTATCAAAGCTGTGCTTCGGTTTGAACCCGCATCGGTTGTGGTGGTTGACCTCAACGAGAACGGACTTGCAGAGTTGGTGCGGGACGTGCGTAGCACGGAGGGACTCTACGTACCCGATGAATTTCGCTGTTACACTCTCAACTTTGCGGATCCCATTTTTGAACGTATCTTCCGCGAGGAGAAAGGCTTTGATATTGTAGCTAACTTTTCGGCTCATAAGCATGTCCGTTCAGAGAAAGATAGGTATTCTGTTCAGGCACTGATTGAGAATAATGACATCAAGGCCAAGAAGTTGATGGATCTGCTGATGGTATATCCACCTAAACATTTCTTCTGCGTGAGCACAGATAAGGCTGCTAATCCCGTGAATATTATGGGCGCCAGCAAACGAATCATGGAGGACCTTGTGATGGCTTACAACAAGTACTTTAAGGTTACTACAGCCCGTTTCGCCAACGTGGCCTTTAGCAACGGATCTCTGCCAGATGGCTGGATACATCGCCTGCAGAAGAAGCAGCCACTAGCAGCGCCGAGTGATGTTAGGCGGTATTTCGTCAGCCAAGAAGAGAGTGGTCAGATATGTATGTTGGCCTGCATTTTGGGAAACGGTGGGGAAGTATTCTTTCCAAAACTGGGCGAAGACCAAATGCTTACCTTTAGTAGCATTTGCGATGACTTTGTAAAAGCTGAAGGGTTTGAAAAGAAAGAATGTGTATCAGATGACGAAGCAAAGAAATATGCTTCTGAAATGAGTTTTGAAAGTACTGTCTATCCTGTTGTATATTTCAATAGTGATACTACGGGTGAAAAGGCTTTCGAGGAGTTCTATGTGCCTGGCGAAAAGATTGATATGAATCGGTATAGTGCTTTAGGAGTTGTGGAGCAAACTGTTCGTCATGAGATGGAAGAGGTGAATCTTTTTTTCGAAAAGCTGGAAGTAATCTTTGAAAAGGAAGACTTCACAAAAGAACAGGTGGTTGATGCGATAAAAGAGTTTATCCCCAATTTTGAACATGAAGAGAAAGGAAAGAACCTAGATCAAAAAATGTAATAATTATTTGCATGAAAGGTATTGTTTTAGCAGGTGGCTCTGGCACACGCTTATATCCGATAACAAAAGGCGTTAGCAAACAGTTACTCCCAATATATGATAAGCCAATGGTGTACTATCCAATCAGTACATTGATGCTGTCTGGAATTAGAGATATCTTGATTATTTCTACACCATATGACCTATCTGGTTTCAAGCGCCTGTTGGGAGACGGCTCTGATTATGGGGTACGATTTGAATATGCTGAGCAACCAAGTCCGGATGGACTCGCTCAGGCTTTCATAATAGGTGAAGAGTTCATTGGTGAGGATAGTATTTGTCTAGTCCTTGGTGACAATATCTTTCATGGAGCTGGTTTTACATCGCTTTTAAAAACAGCGGTAAAGGATGCTGAAGAAAATAAAAAAGCAACAGTGTTCGGGTATTGGGTATCAGATCCTGAACGTTATGGCGTAGCGGAGTTTGATAAGCAAGGCAACTGCCTTTCTATTGAAGAAAAACCCAAAGAGCCCAAGAGCAATTATGCTGTGGTCGGTCTTTATTTTTATCCGAATAAGGTCGTAGATGTTGCCAAACACATCAAACCTTCTGCTCGTGGAGAATTAGAGATCACCACTGTGAACCAGGAGTTCTTGAAGGATGGCGACCTAAGAGTTCAAACTTTGGGACGAGGTTTTGCTTGGTTAGATACAGGAACCCATGATTCACTTAGTGAAGCTAGTACATTTGTGGAGGTGATCGAGAAACGCCAGGGATTGAAAGTTGCATGTCTTGAAGGAATAGCTTTTCGAAACGGGTGGATTACAGAAGAGCAAATGCGTGAAATAGCCCAACCTATGTTGAAGAATCAGTATGGGCAATATCTTTTGCGTGTTATTGAAGAAAAGAAAGCGACAATTGATTCCGATACTTTTAGGGGATAGATATGGCTACTATACATGATGTAAGACTAATCGAACTCCCGAAGTTTGTAGATGCGCGTGGTAATCTCTCGTTCGCGGAACAACACACTCATATTCCTTTCGAAATCAAGAGGACTTACTGGATTTATGATGTGCCGGGCGGAGAAAATAGAGGTGGGCATGCTTTCAAGCAAAACCAAGAGTTCATCATCGCTCTTTCTGGTGCTTTTGATCTGATTATTGATGACGGTTATAATAAGACAAGAATTACTCTTAACCGCTCATATTATGGCCTTTTTGTTCCGGCCGGGCTTTGGCGTGAGATGGATAGTTTTTCAACCAACTCGCTCGCGCTGGAGTTCGGATCTATGAACTATGATTCCGAAGACTACATTCGTGACTATGACGATTTCTTAAGGCAAAAACGCGATGGAAAAGTATAATGTGTTTGATTGCTCCGTTGTAGAATTGGACAGGCATCATAGTGACCGTAAGGGATGTTTAACCGTGGTGGAGAACGGGGTAACTTTACCATTTGACGTAAAGCGGGTCTATTACCTTTATGATGTTCCAGGAGGAGAGAGTAGAGGAGCCCATGCTCATAAAGAACTTGAGCAACTTATCATTGCGGCGTCTGGTTCATTTACAGTTACTTTAGATGATGGGCAATGCAAGCGCTCGTTTTTCTTGAACCGTCCATATATGGGATTATATGTAAAACCTGGAATGTGGCGAGATTTAGAAGACTTCTCTTCAGGCGCCGTGGCAATGGTATTAGCGAGTGATGTTTACAAAAAAGAAGATTATATAAGGGATTATCAGGATTTTATTAAGTATAGAAACGAAGAATGATGAATCAATCGGTGTTAGGGTTATATTTTGAGGATTTTGAGGTGGGTGCAGAAATTAAACACGCCCTCTCCAAGACAATTTTCGAATGTGACAATAATTTTTTTTCGTTGATGACAATGAACCATCATCCGGTTCACACGAACGCAGATTATGCAAGCCATAATCAACATGGCAGATTATTGGTTGTTGGAACTCTGGTTTTCTCACTTGCTGTGGGTATCACGGTTCCTGATGTTAGTGGAAAAGCAATAGCAAATCTTGATTACGAAAGCATTAAACATCTTCATCCCGTGTTTGTGGGTGATACTCTTTACGTGAGAACGGTTGTCCTCGACAAACGGGAGTCAAAGTCAAAAGCGGACAGAGGCATTATCTATGTGGAGTCGATTGCATACAACCAAGATGGAATAGATGTCCTCTCCTTCAGGCGCCACGTACTGGTAAAAAAACGATAAATAGTCTTTAATATGATGGATAATCATTACTTGATGCGGAGTTTGATGTATGTCCCCGCTCACAACCAGAAATTGTTGGACAGTGCTACTCGTCGTGATGCGGATGTGCTTCTGCTTGATTTGGAAGATTCTGTGCCTGTTTCGGACAAGCAGTTAGCAAGGGATAACATAAAAGTATTTGTTAAGCGAGATGACCTTAATGATAAACTGATTTTTCCGAGAGTCAATGATCGTGAAAGTGGTGAACTACTTAAGGATCTTACACAACTGACCATTGATGGAGTGGATGGCTTTCTATATCCTAAAGCTACAAAAGGAGATGATGTTTACTTTGTCGGTAAACTCCTTGAAACAATAGAGTATGAGAAGCATATCCCGGTAGGGACATTTAAGTTAATGGTACTTATTGAAACGGCTGGCGCTATTGTTAATATCAAAGAGATTTGCGAGGCGTGCCATCGTACAGTGGCAGTCGTTTTTGGCTGTGAAGATTATGTGACGAATACACACGGTAAGCATGATGAAAAAGGTAAGAGCATTTTTTATGCTCGTAACGCCATTGTGAATGCCGCCCGTTATGCGGGTATCTTGCCAATAGATACTGTACATATAAAAGTACACGATTTGGTGGACTTGGAGAAGGAGGTTATTACTGGCAAGGAATTGGGGTTTGAAGGGATGTCTGTTCTTAATCCCAAAGAGCTGCCAATCATACATAAATACTATTCTCCTTCTGAGGAAGAAGTTGAATGGGCCACTGAGATGGTTAAGTTGGCAAAGGAAGCTGTCCGTGAAGGAAAAGGTGTGGCTGTTAAGGATGATAAGTTTATTGGCCCGCCAATGGTAAAAATGGCGGAAACAATACTGGCCAAACATGATTTGATTCAAAAAAAGAAGAGTCATCTGGTATGAATGTTTCAGTACTAAACCCAAATGAGTGTTGTGGCTGTACTGCCTGCTACGCAACTTGCCCCACCCGTGCAATAACAATGCAAGCAGATGAAATTGAGGGCTTTCTATATCCTCTGGTAAATGAGGATAAGTGTATTAATTGTGGGAAATGCCTCCGCGTATGTAAAGATGTTCATCCCTATGATGAAAAGCAAAAAGTTTACGCGTGCTGGAGCAAAGACGATAGTTTGAGGGCAAAAAGTTCTTCGGGTGGCGTATTCTCGTTATTGGCGGAAAAAATATTGGTGGAAGGTGGCGCTGTTTGTGCGGTTGGGTACAGTGACGATTGTAAGGAATGCCTGCATAAGATTATCCGTACAACAGATGGCTTGGACGATTTAAGAAGGGCAAAGTTTGTTCAGAGTAAGAAATATGACGTCTTTATTGATACTAAAGCCGTCTTAGAGTCCGGTGTTAAGGTACTGTTCTGCGGTACGCCTTGCGAAGTGGGAGGGTTGAGGCAGTTTCTTGGTAAGGAATATGAAAACCTTTTCACTTGTGATTTAATCTGTGGTTGTGTCTCTTCTCCAATGGTCTACCGTACTTACATTGATTATTTGAATAAGAAATTCGGGGCGCATACGGTTTCAGTCAATTTTAAAGATAAAAGGAAAGGGTGGCGAGGAAAGGCAATTGCTGTAGAGTTCGATAATGGTAAAGAGTATTACAATAGTATTTTTGACGATGACTATTGTGTTTCATTCCATAGCCGGTTTAATATTCGGCCTTCGTGCTTTAATTGTAAGTATCGCAGCCTGCAAAGAGTCGCGGATATAACATTAGGTGATTTCTGGGCGATAGAGAAATACATGGCAGAATATGATGACAATAGAGGGACCTCATTCGTGCTAGTCAACACTATAAAAGGCGATATTCTCCTTAAAGGTTTGGACATGTATTTACACCCTATGGAAATTGATTTTGAGGAGTATGCGAAAAAGTATAATTGGTGTATGTGTTGCAATCCATCCGGTATGCCGGAGGACGAAAGAAGAAACTTTTACAATGATGTAAAGTCAATGCCTTTTGATAAGATGGCAGAAAAAGACTTGGAAGTAATAAAACAAACAAGGAAACAAAAGAAAATAGAACAAAAGCAATTATGATATGAGTAAGAAAGTGGTAATAATCGGAGGAGAAGGTAATGGCGGTGTCATTGCTTCTTGTATTGAAGATAATCGGAAGCGTTTTGGTGATCTTGAGTGGGAGGTTGCAGGATTCCTTAATGACTTCGATCAAGAAGTTGATGGCTATCCAGTTATAGGAAAGTTGGATTCTCTTCCAAAACTGATCGCACAGACTGATTACTTCTTCTCATGGGCTATCCATCTGGTTGGACGGAACTATAAAACGTCAGAAATGTTTGCTGCGGCACAAATCCCTATTGACCGCCTTGCAACGATAGTACATAAATCTGCATTTATCGGCAAGGGAGTATCGCTTGGCCCTGGTGCATTTGTTATGGCTAATTGTTATATAGGCCCATATGCTCATATAGGAAAATGTAGTTTGATTATGGCCAATTGCTGCATTGGACATAACATTTATATAGATGATTTGTGTCACTGTTCGGTTGGAGCAATCATGACGGGCTATTCCCGTTTGGAATACTGTTCCGATTTGGCAGTAGGTTCTACTTTAATCGCGTACAAGGTCGTAGGCAAGTTTTCTATGGTTGCAGCGAATGCCGTTGCCACACACGATATTCCAGAAGGGGAGATATGGGCTGGAACCCCGGCCAAAATGCTGAAACCGATGAGAAAAGATTAAATCATTACTAATTCATATTGATGATGGCTATTCCTTTTTTATCATTGCGAGATGTCACTGCGTTACATGGAGAAGAAATCAATGACGCTATTAGCCGTGTGGTTAATGGTGGCTGGTATCTTCAAGGTAAAGAGAATGAATCATTTGAACAGAACTATTCAAAGTTTATAGGGACCAGATATTGTGTAGGGTGTGCAAATGGTTTGGATGCACTGATATGGATATTCCGGGCATACCTTGAGATGGGGGTGATGAAACGTGGTGATGAAGTGATTGTACCAGCGAATACATATATCGCCACCATTCTCGCTATCACAGAGAATGGGCTGAAGCCGATATTAGTGGAGCCTAAGTTCAATACGCTGGAGATAGATGATAGCCTCATAGAGGCTGCGATCACCCCCAAGACTAAAGCCATTGCAGTAGTTCACTTGTATGGCCGAAATGCTTATACGGACGAGATAGGAGCGCTTTGTAGGAAGTACAACTTGAAGCTTGTTGAGGACAATGCACAGGCTCATGGTTGTAAGCATACAGATGGACGTGTTACGGGTAGCATAGGAGATGCAGCTGGACACAGTTTCTATCCAGGCAAGAACTTGGGTGCTCTGGGCGATGGAGGGGCTGTTACTACAAATGATCCTGACCTTGCAGCTACCGTTCGCGCTTTGGCTAATTATGGTTCACAGAAAAAGTATGTGTTTAAGTACACAGGCCGTAATAGTCGTTTAGATGAGATACAAGCTGCGGTGCTTAATGTGAAGCTTAAGTATCTGGTAGAAGACAACGCACATCGTAAAGAGGTGGCTCATTATTATTACGAGCATATAAACAATCCGTTGATTTCCATGCCAGACTTGCTTCCAGATGAGCTGAATGCGTATCATCTTTTTCCTATTTTAGTATCTGGAGGGAAACGTGACGGTCTGCATGACTATTTGGAGCGGAATGGCGTAGGAACGGTATGTCACTATCCTATTGCGCCACATAAGCAAGAATGTTACAGAGAATGGAATAGCAAGAGTCTGCCTATAACAGAGAAGATTGCTGATGAAGAACTTAGCCTTCCTATTGGTCCAACTATATCTATGGATGAGGTGAAAGCTATAGTTAATCTGGCCAATTCCTTCAAGTAGCGTATCCCAAGTATGAAGGTATATTGTATAAGTTTTCAGCAGATATTGAAGGATAGAAGCTCTAATGCTACTGCAAATGGGCTGTTTCAGCGATTCCGTAAGTTGGATGGCAATAAGTATGTTTTCTTAACATCTCATACAGATAAGGATTATGGCTCTAACATCATTGGGATGAGCGCTTTCCAATGGCTAATGTATAGGTTCTTCGACAAAGTAACAGGATTAATGAGAATTCCTTACTATCTACGGAGAACAATGTTAGAGAAGATAGTGGATTATCATTCGTTTCGTGTTTTGAAAAAAGAGAGAGCCCCTATTCTGTTGATTTGTGCCATGTATTCTGTTAGATGTACACGGTACGTGAAGAAACATGGTGGTAAAGTTGTTTTCTATGCTGGCAATTTGAATGATGAATTGTATTACAATACAGTCATCCGGGAAAAGAAACGTCTTGGATTGAATTATACAGATGTTTACAGTTCTGATTACAGAATGGGGGTATACCGAAACATGTTCAAAAACATAGATGCAGTTTGGTGTTTAAATGCTCTTTCTGCATGGTCTTTTGAAGGGAAAGATATTATTCGCAACAAATTGGTAAAGAGGCGAGCCGCAATAGTCCATCCGAAAGAATACACAGCAGATGTGCCTGATAGGATTATTATAGGTTATTTTGGACATACTACGCTCCTTAAAGGTGTTCATTTGTTGCCAGAGGCGGCGAGTCTCTGTAAGCACAAAGATTGCATTGCATTCGTGATAGCAGGAAGTGTTGATAATTACGTTAAGAGTGTTATTGATAGATATAGTATTAAGATGACTCTTCTTGGCTCTGTCCCAGAAGAAAAGAAGTGGTCAACAATCCAGAGTTTTGACTTCATGGTTGTGCCTAGTTTGTATGATGCAGGCCCTGCCACAATAACAGAAGCATTTATGTGTGATGTCCCTATTATTGTTTCTAGTGGATGTGGCGGTGTCGAGCGAGTTCAGAATGACCCTAAAACCATTGTGTTCAACACAATGGATATTCATAGTTTGGCTGAAAAAATTGATTATGCATACGAGCACAGATCGGAGTATCTTCGACCGTCTGTTATACAGCCATTTGAGAATCAGTCTGTTTCTGAGAGAGAGTCGTTATCTCAATTTACTGATACAATAGAGATGTTAATTAACTAAATATATTATTGTGGCATATAGAATACCCCTTTTTAATCTGAACTTCGACGAACGGGAAGCTCAGGCAGCGTATGATACTATCAAGTCCGGTTGGATTTCAACTGGCCCGAGGAACGCTGAGTTGGAACAGATGTTTATTGATATGTGGAGGGTTAAGTATGCAGTTAGCATGTCAAACTGCACCGATGCCCTTCATGTTTGCTGCATGGTGTGTGGCTTTGGCCCGGGAGATGAGGTGATCTGTCCTTCCCTAACTTTTGCGGCCTCATGTAATTGTATCCGCTATGTGGGTGCAACACCTGTATTTGCAGATATCGTCGGTCCAGATCATATCAATATTGATCCCGTTGACATTGAACGCAAGATTACTCCCAAGACCAAGGGCATAGTGGTTGTTCACATGGCGGGTTTCCCTGCCAAGATGGACGAAATCATGGCCATTGCCCGCAAGCACAACCTTAAAGTGGTTGAAGATGCTTGCCATGGGCCTCTCTCTGAATACAAAGGCCAGAAACTGGGTACCATTGGTGACTGTGCAGCATTCAGCTTTTTCTCCAACAAGAACATCTCTACAGGTGAGGGTGGTATGTTCATCACCAATAATGAGGAAATGGAGAAAAAGGCTCGTTTGATTCGATCTCACGGTATGAGCACCATGAGTTATCAGAGAGCAAGTGGCCATGCTACAGAGTACGATATCACTTGCTTGGGTTATAACTTCCGTATGGATGACATCCGTGCGGCTATTGCCATTGAGCAGTTGAAGAAGCTTCCTGGAGACTTAGAAACCCGCCTGAAGGTACGTAATCAGTATGTTGACCGTCTGTCTAGGATTGACGGCGTAGTGGTACCTTTCGCAGAGAATACAGAGTTCGTCAGCAACTACATCCTGCCTGTTGTTTTGTTGAACAGCACTAAGGAGTATAGAAATAAGGTCCGTGAGTATATGCATGAGGCGGGCGTTCAAACATCTGTTCACTATCCCGCTGCTCATAAGTTCTCAACATATAAGGAACTTGGTGCTGTGCTGCCACAGACTGAGTATGTGACAGATAACGAGGTGACGTTGCCTATGTATGCAGCACTGACATCTGAGCAAATTGATTTTATCTGCGATACATTTGAAAAGGCAGTTAAGAAGTGTAAGTAATGTATCAGAGCAAGAAATCTGTTCTAGTATTCGGTGTTGGCCCTCTTCAGAAATCCATCATCAATAGAGCAAAGTTGATGGGGTTGTACACTATTGGTATTGATCCTGCGGCGAATGCTACGTGCAAGGATGATGTAAACGCCTTTGAGGTCGTAAGCGGTCTGGATTTTGAGGGGACAATGGCAGTGGCAAAGAATTATAAGATTGATGCAGTTGTAACAGCGGCTACAGACAAGCCTCTTGTAATGATGGCCCGCGTCGCCAAGGAATTGCATCTTCCTTTCTATTCTGTAGAAACTGCGCAATGGAGTACCGATAAGTTCCAAATGAAGGAGCGTTTTGAACTTGGTGGAGTACCTCATGCCAGGGGTAGGCTTGTTTCCAAGGTAGAAGACGCAGAAGGATTGGCGTTCCCTGTGATTGTAAAGCCAAGAGACAATTCTGGTAGTCGCGGTGTAAAACTCAGTCGGGATAGGGAAGAACTTCAAATCAGTATAGAAGAGGCGTTGGAGAATTCCAAGTTAGATACAGTGCTTGTAGAAGAGTTCATTGAAGGTCCTGAGTATAGCATTGAGAGCTTACACCATGATGGCAAAAGTGAAGTAATTCAATTCACTGAGAAGAAGACTACGGAGTTTCCATACAATGTGGAGTTAGGCCATATACAGCCAGCTAATATTTCTGATGAGAATAAGCAGAAGATTCGAGAGATTGTTGCAAAGATTGGCAAAGCACTTAACTTTGTGAACTGTCCTTCTCATACAGAACTGAAGATTAACGACCGTGGTATATTTGTCATCGAGACCAGTCCTCGTTTAGGCGGTGACTATATCACGTCAACACTGACACCACTATCGACAGGGGTCAATCTTGAAGACGAATTGTTAAAGATGGCATTAGGAGAATGTGTTTGTCCAAAACCAGAGTTTATTCAATTCTCTGGTGTCCATTTTTTTAATTTCAAGGAAGGGGTTGTGATAAAACAAGTGCCAGAATCGACATTCGTAAAATTGTGGCCGCATGTGGTAGACTTTGCTTTTAATCTCAAAGAAGGTGAACGCGCACATAAAATTACATCTAGTTTGAATAGATATGGACATTTAACCCTGACTGCAGGTAATAGGGAATCTATAGATGATGCTTTTGATAAATATGAAAAGGTCATTATAGAGAGATGCCTCAATGCAAATTAAGAAAATATTAGTTTGGATACTTTTTTATGAGAAGAATAGCTTTTTTAGGTTCAGGAGATTTGGCCGTCGACCTATGTGAAAGAGTTAGGCTATGGAATCAGTATGAGGTTGCAGGCCTTATTGATGGTAGTATTGAGAAAGGGACTCTAGTTAATGGAATATCGGTTCTAGGTAATGATGACGATGTAATAAGTTTGTATAATGAGGGCGCTTTTGATTGTATTTATATAGCAATAGGTTATTTGAACTTTCAAGTCAGGGAAAAGCTGTATAATAGGTTTAAGGGAGTAGTCCCTTTAGCTAATATTATTTCTCCAACATCGTATGTGCATCCGACCGCCAGACTCGGTGAAGGTATACAACTTTCGGATGGCGTTTATATCGCCCAACATGCTGTCATAGAAGACAATGTACTTATTACCTTGCAGTCAGTGGTTAATCATGGTAATCATATCAAGAAGCATACTTTTTTCTCCACTGGAGTTATTCCAGCCGGCAATGTTACGATAGGCGAAAGATGCTTTGTTGGTGTAGGTGTTGTTATTTCTGATGGCGTTACAGTATGTGATGATGTTTGGCTCTCTCCCGGAGCAATAGTGGTGGCTGACATTAACAAACCAGGACAATATATGTCGGCTGCGTCTAGATTAGTCAATGTAAAGTGATATGAATTAGTTATTATTCAATAGTTTATGGAATTACAAGAATTTATACAGAATTTTGCGAATCAGTTTGATGATACTGATGCTGAATTGTTCTCGCCTTCAACTCTTTTTCGAGACCTGGATGAATGGTCGTCTTTGATAGGCCTGTCTATCATTTTGATGGTGGATGAAGAGTATGGTATAACCATTGGGGCTGATGATATGAAGAAAGCCCAGACTATTGAGGAGTTGTTCAATGTTGTAAAGTCCAAGGCTAATGGTTTTTAACCCGTACTCATTAGAGGGTAAATCTGTCCTCATAACAGGCGGCGCAGGGGGTATTGGCAGTGAGGTAGCTAGGGTTTGTGCGAGACTTGGTGCCAGAATTATCTTGACTGACATTCGGGAAGATGCTCTTAAAGTAGCATTATCTTCACTCAAAGAAGTAGGTGGTAGTAATCATATCGCCATCCATGCGGACTTGACCAATGCAGAGGAATTGAACAACTTAGTTGAGCAGTTGCCAGAGATTAACGGTTTCGTCTGCAATGCTGGAGTTATGAAGCTTGTATTAACGCAATTTATAACAGAAGACGAACTGAGTCGAATCCAGAAGATAAATCTCAACGCCCCAATTCTCCTCACTAGAGCAATGCTGAAAAAGAAAAAGATTAAAAAAGGCGGGTCGATTGTCTTTACAGCTTCGGCAGCCGGCATCTACAGGGTATCTGCAGGTAATGCAATATATGCCACTACTAAATGTGGCATTGACGCGTTTATGAGAACAGTCGCACTAGAATATGGACCCAAAGGGATTAGGTGCAACAGTGTGAACCCTGGCATGGTTGAAACGGCTTTGATAAGTGGTTTTACTGAAGAACAAAAACAAAAGGAGATGCAAAACTACCCGTTGAGGCGATTCGCCAAACCGGAAGATATAGCATTGGGCATTGCTTATCTCTTGTCGGATGCCTCCTCATTTGTGACAGGAACCGCGTTGAAGATTGACGGCGGAATGACTTTAAGTTAGGTTTGATTATGGAATTGTTAGAGAAAAAAGTATGCCTAATCACAGGCGCCGGCCGTGGTATAGGTAAAGTGATTGCAGAACAATTCATTGCAGACGGTGCGATTGTTTATGTGAATGACTTGCAAAAGCCTGAAATAAAAGGTGCTAAGCCTATATGTTTTGATGTTACCGATTCTTCTGCTCTCAAAGATGGTTTGATGCAGATTTATAAAGGAGAAGGACGGATAGATTGTGTTGTCAACAACGCTGCAATTATCCAGAATCAGAAACTGGGTATGGTGACCAGGCAACTACTTGAGAAGATGTATGCTGTGAATGTGTTTGCTGTCATTGATATGATTCAGATTGCATCTCGATTGATGGCCCGTACGGGCGGCGGTTGTTTTGTGAATATGGCTTCTGTGACTGGCGTGGTTGGATCTCCAGGACAAGTGGCTTATTCTTCTACTAAAGGAGCGGTAATTACCATTACAAAATCCGCAGCCAAGGAGTTGGCTCCTATGAATATCCGCGTAAATGCAGTGGCTCCTGGTATTGTTAGGACAGAGCGCTTTGAAGAACTATATGAGGCAACGGGTGATAAAATCAACGAGCGTATAGGTAAGATTGCCCTTGGAAGACTGGGAACACCCCAAGATATCGCCAATGCAGTGGCATTTCTGGCCTCGGATAGAGCATCCTATATTAGCGGCCAAATACTTGGAGTTGACGGTTGCGCAACGATTTAGTGGACAACTGATGTTTTTAGATTTAGACAGAAAAGAACGGCATCTGATAGCGGCAACTGATGACAGTGGGCGCTCCATAACCTACGGGTACATTTGTGATTTCTCGGAAGAATTTGCGAAGTATTTACCCCAAAGAACGTTGATTTTTATTCTTGCGGAAAACAGTATAGGTTCATTATTGGGTTATACTGCTGCATTAAGTAATCGTATCGTGCCGTTAATCCTTAGCGCAAACACTGAAGAAGGATTGTTCAGATCCCTATATGATTTGTACAAACCCGAGTACCTGTGGGTGCCTGAAACTAAGGCGGATGGTAAGGAAGTAATCTTCTCTGCGTGGCGTTATTGTTTGGTGGCCACTGGGCACCAGTCACCACAGATGTATGAAGAACTAGCGTTGTTGCTGCCCACCAGTGGTTCAACGGGTAGTCCAAAACTGGTCCGCCACAGTTACCGCAACATAGAAGCAAACGCTGATAATGTTCGTAGACTGTTCAAGTTGAACGGTACGGAGAAAGCAATGGCAATCCTGCCCATGCATTACACCATGGGCCTATCGGTAATCGCTTCACATTTATTGTCAGGCGCAACTTTGTTGCTTAGTGGACGTTCTTTGCTTGATAAAGGCTTCTGGGCAACACTAAAAGAGGCCACCAGTTTTACGGGAGTCCCTTACAGCTATGAGATACTAATTAAGATGCGTTTCACTAGCATGGATTTACCGAATCTGAGAGTTATTACTCAAGGTGGTGGTAAGTTGACAGAGGCTACGTGGAATACATTGGCACAATATGCACATGAAAAGGGCAAGCAGTTTATTGCCACATACGGCCAGAGTGAATGCACGGCACGCATGGCCTACCTGCCTGCTGAAATGGCATTAGATAAGGTGTGTAGCATTGGTATCGCAGAACCTGGAGGACAGTTGTCTATTATTGATGACAATGGTAATGAGACTTTCGAAGGCGAAGCGCAGGGCGAGATGGTATACCGTGGAGAGAATGTAACTTTGGGTTATGCCACATGTCGTGAAGACTTGATGAAAGGTGATGGGAATCATGGCATTATTCATACAGGTGATTTGGCTAGACGAGATGCAGATGGATGTTACTTCATTATCGGCCGACTAAAACGTTTTCTAAAAATATTCGGTCTGCGAATAGGTCTGGATGAGGTAGAGCGAATAATAAAGACAGAATACAAAGTTGATTGTTATTGTAAAGGTAATGATGAGAGACTCATAGTCCTTGTGACAAACCCCAAATTGCAGGACGTGTTGCCCGCTTTCATTGAAGAAAAGACACACCTGTTCCATCAGAGGATTGAGATACAGGTTGTGAACGAGATAATAAGAAACGAAGCCGGAAAGGTGATAAACCAGTAGATTAATAGATATGACTAATTTGGATAAACTCAACAAGATTTTTTGTGAGGTGTTTTCTGTAGAAGAATCTTCTCTGAACGGAGATTTTGATAACAATAGTGTTGACGGATGGGATTCTGTTCGTCAGTTGAGCTTGACATCATCAGTCGAGGATGCGTTTGATATTATGCTAGATCCTGAAGACATACTTGAATTCACTTCTTACGATAGCGCCAAGAGGATTTTGGCCAAATATGCGATAGAACTATAATGGCTTGCTGGGAAATCAAGAACGTCGCCCTTCGTGGCGTAACAGGAACTGTGCCTAATCATGCTGTGAAGACTGCAGAATTTGACATCTTTACTCAAGAGGAAGCAGATATATTTGACAACACAGTTGGTATCAAGAATCGTTATCTTGGACCTGACGATCTTTGTGCTTCTGACCTGTGCTACGATGCGGGATTACGTCTTCTCGAAGCATTGGGTTGGGAGAAAGAGAGTATTGATGTCCTTATCTTTGCTTCGGTAACCGGCGATTACAAAACACCTCCGACATCGGGTATCCTCCAGCATAGGCTTGGATTACCCACTTCTACTTTTGTATTGGATGTCCCCATGGGTTGTTGTGGTAGTGTATATGCGATTAATGTGGCTGGGAATCTTTTAAGTGCTGGCACAGCTAAACGAGCATTGTTGTTGGTTGGCGACACGGCGCTCCGTATGGGATCTATGAAAGATAAGAGCCGAGTACCGCTATTTGGTGACTGTGGCACCGCAATGGCTTTGGAATACGATACCACTGCTGAGGACATAATTATTGATTTTAATACATTAGGAGAGAAATATCAGGCTTTGATGACTCCTCACGGTGGATTCCGCCATCCCATAACAGAGGAATCTTACATTGAAGAGTATTTTGGCAACGGGATAATTAGAGCTCCTAAGGATACATTAATTAACGGCATGGATGTGCTGTCCTTTGCAATCTCAAGACCTCCAATTAGTATAAAGAATCTGATGGATAAGTATCAACTGAATACTGATAACGTTGATTTCTTTCTCATTCATCAGGCAAACAAACTGATAGTTGATAGAATAGTCAAGAAACTGAAATTGCCGTTGGAGAAGGTCCCTTACGATCTTCAGGAGTTTGGAAATCTTGGTGGAGCCTCAATTCCTATGTTGATGACGTATAGTTTGTCGAAGGAGCTACAAGAGAGACCGTTGACCTTATTGTGCTCTGCATTTGGCCTTGGTTTAACATGGGGGACGATGGTTTTAAAAACTAACAAAGTAATAGTCCCTGACTTGGATTATTATGAATAACACAAGAAAGATGTAAGACGTGATGTATTATCATTCTTTTTCTTTACTGAGAATGCGGTACGTGTGTTTTGTGGGAATATACCATGTATAACAATCAGAAATGTCTTTTCTGGTTCTTTAAATTAGCGTATTTTTTAGTTTAATCATAGGCAGTATCTTAAAATGAGAAATGTAAGAGTATTAGAATGTACGCTTCGCGATGGCGGGCGTGTCATTAATTGCGAATTCCCGGATGATGAGGTTCGTAATATAACTCGTCGTTTGGCTGATGCAAAACTTGATATTATTGAAGTGGGTTTTCTGAGGGATTCTCGGAAAACAGAGTATAAGGGTAATACAACTTTTTTTACGGATATAGATCAAATTACCCCTTTCCTGCATAAGAATGGCCATACTCTATATGTGGCATTCATAGATTTTGGGATGTTCGATTTTTCAACATTGAAACCTTACGATGGAACTTCTATTGATGGCATTCGCTTCGGTTTTACTCAAAAAAACTACAAAGAAAAGCGCGATGAAATATTGGAATGTGCCAGAATAGTAAAAGAAAAAGGCTACAAACTTTTTATCCAGGGAGTAAACTCTATAAGTTATTCAGATAGAGAGTTACTTGAAGTGGTGGATCTTATTAATGAAATCCATCCATATAGTTTCGGGATGGTTGATACATATGGCGCAATGTATCAAGAAGATGTGGATAGGATTTACGGACTGATAGATAACAACTTAGAGAAAGATATCTGTATAGACTTTCATTCTCATAATAACTATCAGCTTTCTTTTGCTTTTGCTATGGAAGTTATTCGTTTGAGCAAAGGTGTTCGTGAGATTATTTTAGATAGCACATTGCTGGGTATGGGTAAAGGTGCTGGCAATCTAAATACAGAGTTGATTATTGATTACCTTGTCCGTATTCTTCATTATGATTATGACTTTGATGGAATAATGGATATAATTGATGATTATATTTATCCTTATGCCGATAAGTTCAAATGGGGTTACTCGATACCGGCGATGTTAGCAGGAGTCTATAAGTCTCACCAGAACAACATTCTCTATTTGACTGATAAATTCCGCTTGGCTACAAAGGATATTAAGTATATCATAAGTATGATTGATCCTCAAACAAGACTTAGATATGATTACGATAATCTTCAGAGACTTTATCAAGAGTATAATCATACTAAGGTGGATGATAGTGAGTCTTTAAAAAAACTGTCGGGAGCATTGAAAGGACACGATATTCTCCTGCTTCTTCCAGGTAGTTCTATAGTGAAGTATAAACCACAAATTATCCAGGCTATAGAACAAAATGGAATGATGGTAATAATGGTTAACTTTATTGACACGGATTATTTGCGATATAACAGTATGGTATTCTGGGGTAGCACTAAACGATATGAGCGCTTTAAAGATGATCGTTTTAAACTGCAATCGTTTATGACTTCCAATGTAGAATCGGATAATGACACAGATTGGGTGTTTAATTATGATTCTTATATAGATCGCACGAAAGAGTATTCTGATAATACTATGCTTATGTTGTTACGTATTCTACATCGTATTGGCATAACAACGTACAGTATAGCAGGTTTTGATGGCTTCTCGGATAGTAGTAACAATTATGTTGATAATGGATATAATGAAGAGCGCTTCCGAACCAGATATGACGTTATTAACAAGGCTATTGCAGACCATTTGAAATGCTTTGCGGAGATGGTAGGTGATGCTTTGAGGGTCCATTTCATATCTCCTAGTATATATCAACACATATTGGAAAAAGGACAATGAAGATGAAAATACGAATGTTGGTAACCGATGTCGATGGTACCCTCACCGATGGTAAGATTTATATGTCGGCCAACGGTGAATTGATGAAAGCGTTCAATATAAAGGATGGCTATGTTTTGATTCATTTGAGAGAATACGGAATAGAACCTGTTATTGTTACCGGTCGATCGTCTGATATTGTGAGGCAGCGCGCGGAAGAATTGAAGATTATGGAATTACATCAGGGAATAGGAAATAAGAGCGCATTAATAAAGGATATTTGCGGTCGGCATTCCATAGAATTATCTCAGGTCGCGTATATTGGAGATGATTTGAATGATTTGGATTGTATAAGTATTTGTGGTCTAACTGCATGTCCGGCTGATGCAATGATGATAGTTAAGAAACATGTAGATTACATTTGCGAAGCGAGGGGTGGAGAAGGGGCTGTTAGGGAATTCGTGGATTTCATTTTGCGGCGGAATGGCAATGATTGCGAACAATAGAGGAAACATTTTTATAATTCTTTAATAAGTGGTTTTATGATTAACAACAAAGAAGTTACAGCTATCATAGTTGCACGTAAAGGATCAGTGAGAGTCCCCTCAAAGAATTTACTGCCTCTTGGAGGAGATACTTTAATCTCCAGAAAGATAAAGCAATTAATGGGAGCCAAATTGATTGATAGGGTTGTATTTGGCTCGGATTCAGATGAAATGTTGCAGCATGCTGAAAAATATGGCGCTGAATGTATTCGCAGGCCAGACTATTATTGTGATGAAAAGCAGGCCTCTGCCAATGATATGATTCGCAATATGATGGATTTAGTAAAAACTGATGTTGTGGTTTGGGCACACTGTACAAATCCGTTGCTTTCTTCTGGTACGTACGATAATGCCATATCGACTTACGCAAAGGGTTTGGAAGATGGATATGACAGCCTGTTGTCTGTTGTTGAGTTACGGGAGCATTTGTGGGGAGAGGATAAAAAGCCGCTTAATTACAATCCGTATCAAGCAAGGCATGTCCCTGCTCGCGAGTTGCCACCATACTACATGCAGGATGGAGGGATTTTTATACAGTCGTATGCTCAAATGAAAAGTAACAGTTATTTCTTTGGAAAGAAGCCGCAATTATTTTTGATTCCAAGTGATGAGTTCCTTGATATCAATAATCTTCGAGACTATATATTGGCGAAGGCAATCATAGAGAATTTTAAATAAACGAAGCCTCTTAATAGTCTTGATTTGATGATAAAGGTTGTTACCATGATTCCTTCTGCTCTGACAGAGCGGTGGCAAGGAATGTTCTGTATGGACGCATTGGCTACTCAATTTGATTTTGAGTATTGGGACTGTTCTGATATCTGTTGTCCGGCATTTGAGTCTTCTGGTTCCTTGAATCGCAATTATGTAAGGAAGATATGCACTTTTAGAGAAATGGAGGATAATCTGAGAAGGTTGCCTAAAGACACAGTAGTCTTTTCCCATATACACTTGGAAGGGTACAACTACAAGTTGCATAAATTAATATCAAGCTATATAAATAACAGAGTTTATATTGATTTCTGGGCTAACAGAATCACAACCTTTATTGCTGACGAAGAACGAAAAGATACCAAAGAGACAAAGCAATTAATAGGTAATAGAGTTGAGTCAATTCTGAAAAAGATAAGGCCTCTATATTATTTTGTCAAGTATCTTGAATATGGAGGCGGAAGTGAATTTGTCGCTTTTAGAGATGAAGACAAGAAGCTACGTCGTTATTATAAAGCGGTTCCTTTGTACAAACGCTTTTTAGTGACGGTTAAACCCAAAAGGAGGTATTCTATTAATCACCCGGATTATGAAAAGTATCTTACTATATGTCAGAGCAAAAACGAGCCTTTAGTTGACGGTAAATATGTCGTCTTTCTGGATCAGTGTTTCCCAACGCACCCGTCTTTACGCACAGAGAATCCGAATGTAAATTTTAATATGTTGGCAGGGCCATACTATGACTCGATGAATAGATTGTTCAGTATGATTGAGGAACGATATGGTTGTGAGGTTGTAATAGCTGGCCATCCCATTGCCAATTATGAGAACAACCCTTTTGACGGCAGAAGAATAATCTATTTCAAGTCGGCCGAACTTGTCTCAAACGCAATGGCTGTGCTTCTCCATTGCAGCTTTAGTGTTTCTTTCCCGATTCTGTTTGACAAGCCCTTTTGTATTCTTTCCAATTCTGCTATTAATAATGCCACCGAAGTTCGGGCAAATATTGAGAGGTTCAGCAAAGTGTTTAGAAAACAAATAGTAGATACTGATAAAGCCAATAATGTTGAGGGGATATTCCTTACTCTAGATTCAAAAATCAGGGGAGACTATATTGATATGTTTTTTGATACAACAGTAAAAGAGAAGAACTGCGATATACTTGCCAAGCATATCAGGAGCATACATCAAGAAATCGAAAGAGGTTGTTAATTGAATTATTTAGTACAGGTTGATAGTGAGTAGTATACTCTCTCTTATGAATAACTCCATATTTCTAAAAAGGTTTTTGTCTATTCTGGTAGTTCTCATTTGTTTCTCGTGTGAGAACACATCACTTGGGATTGATTTATCAGTAGATCCTAATCAGCAAGAGCAGCAAGAGCAGCAAGAGCAACAAGAGCAACAAGAACAACAAGAACAACAAGGGCAGCAAACAGACCAAGAACATAGCACGGTTATTCCGGCGATGATTGATGATGATAGTTTACTTCGTAGTGGAAGGATATGGCTTGATTCATTATGTAGTACAGCATTTCGTGGCCGCAAATTAGGCACAGAAGGGAATAGACAGTCGTACGAATACATATGCCAACTCTTAAAAGAAATGGGGTACGTCCCTGAGAGTCAGGTAACGGAGTTTAAGAAAGGGATGTCATTAAGGAACATTATTGTGACTATCCCAGGGGAATCAGATAGTACAGTCGTTATTGGAGCACATTTTGATGGGGCCGGGTATTCCGATATGGTAACGCATTACCCGGCCGCCAATGACAATGGTTCAGGAACCGTTACATTGCTGATGTTCTTGAAAAGCCTGACGATGAAACCAATAGAAACAGATAGAACAATTATTTGTGGTTTTTGGGACGGTGAAGAGAATTATGAAGGTATTACGTTTAGAGGCTCGCGTTTTTTTACGGAAAGTTTGTCGGATAATTTTTTGAAGTTGACTCTATTCTACCAAAACATTGATACAATAGGACATGAACATGATGGCAGTATCTGTGTTGGCTATTGGGGCGAAGAGCGTATTCATTGGTTAGTAGACTCTTTATCAAATAATGGACGTTTCATATACAATGTTTTAGATGCACCTAAGTTAAACTCTGATCACACGCCTTTTTACGACTGTGGAATACCTTTTATTTACTATCAGAATCATTATGGTATAAAGTGTGATCACCCAAATCATTCGCCTTTTGATACAAGTGATGAGGTATCAATAGAAAGACTATTGAAAGTGATGTATAACGTGAGAGAATCAATCTTGTTGTATTGATTTTATCACTAACTGAAAGGGCTATGCTCAATAAAAGGATAAATAGCAGAATAATTGCTGCGGAGGAGAGTTTATTATCTGCTCTGAAGCAGATGGATGTTCAAGCGGTGAAAATGTTGTTTGTGTTTAACAAGGATGTTTTTATTAGCATATTGACGCTCGGTGATATTCAACGTGCCATTGTTAATAACATTTCTTTGGATACACCAGTCTCATGTATTTTGGATAGGAACAAGCGATTTGCCCATGTGGGGGAGTCAATGGATCTTATAAGAAAAAAGATGCTAAGTTTGCGGGCGGAGTGTATGCCTATTCTGGACGAGGCCGGTAATTTAATGGATGTTATTTTTTGGCGTGATCTCTTCGAGATAGAGGAAACGGCTTTGCGGCAAAAAATAGATTTGCCTGTGGTTATTATGGCTGGAGGGAAAGGAACACGGCTAAAACCCATTACAAATGTGATACCTAAACCGTTGATACCTGTGGGAGATAAGACTATCCTTGAGGTAATAATGGATCAGTTTGAGAGTATTGGCTGCCACAAGTTTTATATGTCAGTCAATTATAAAGCTGATATGATGAAATACTATCTAAGTCAGTTGCCGCATCATTATGATATAGAGTTTTTTATGGAGGACAAACCTTTAGGGACAATAGGCAGTGTGAGTTTACTTAAAGGGAGAATCAAGTCGCCATTTTTTGTAAGTAATTGCGATAGTATTAATGAGCAGGATTACCGTGACGTGTGGGATTATCATGTCAATAATCATAATGATATGACAATAGTAACAATGGTAAAGAGTTTTAAGATCCCATACGGCGTGATTGAGACTGGCGAAGATGGATTAATGACGGCGTTAAGGGAGAAACCTGAGCAGACATATCAAGTTAACACGGGCGTTTACATTCTCAATCCTGAATTAATAGGCGAGATACCAGAAGGTGAGTTCTACCACATTACACATCTTATGGAAAAAGTCCAGAAAAAAGGAGGTCGTGTTGGATGCTTCCCTGTGAGCGAACTTTCTTGGAAAGATATGGGAGAGTGGTCAGAGTATCTGAAAATGATTAAAGTATTGTAGGTTAGCTAACAGCTATCATCATTATATGAATAATAGCGCAACTGGTAGCCTGAAACAAAGAGCTATATTTGGCATATATTGGAGTTCGGTCCAGTGGGTGTCTCAAGTAATAGTCAATTTTATATCCGGGATAATTCTTGCAAGGCTTTTGTCACCGGATGACTATGGAATGCTTGGTATGCTGGCAATCTTTATTTTGTTGGCTAACACTTTTATAGATGGTGGGTTTGGGTTTGCTATTATTCAAAAAAAGAACCCTACGGAAGAGGACTATTCCACAGTTTTTTATTGGAATGTTGGCCTGGCTATTGTATTGTACATTATCCTATATGTATGTGCTCCTCTTATTGCGGGTTTTTATCGCGTCTCTTTGTTGAGTGAAATACTACGCGTATCGGGCATAACCTTGATAATCAACGCGCTTCGCGTAATTCATGAATGCATTCTAAAAAAACGTCTCAAGTTTAAGAAGCTGGCTATTGCATCGGTTTCGTCATCGGTTTTATCTTTATCTATTGCAATATGGATGGCGTATAATGGATACGGAGTGTGGTCTTTAGTTATTCAAAATCTTCTTCTTAGTGGACTGCCTACTATTGTTTATTGGTTGACAGACAAATGGCTGCCCAAACTTGTTTTTTCAATAAAGTCTTTCAAAGAGCTTTTTTCATTCGGCCTTTATGTCTTGATGAATACGTTTGCTTCTACATTTGTAAGCAATATTCAAGGTCTTTTAATAGGTCGACTTTACAATCCTGCCTTAATGGGGTATTATTCAAAAGCTCATTCAACAGAGAATTTGGCTTCTAACACAGTATCTCTAATAGTTCGACAGGTGGCTTTCCCCGTCTTTGCGGAACTTCAGGATAAAAGGGATAAATTGATTTTATCGATTAGGAAACTTACTACTACAATGTCATTCGTTTGTTTTCCAATGCTTTTCCTTTTAATCCTTCTTGCTAAGCCGTTGTTTATTCTTCTGTATTCTGTAAAGTGGATAGAGAGCGTGCCATATTTTCAAATCTTATGTGTTGCCGGGCTCGCAATCTGTTTACAAAGTATAAATACCCGCCCGTTATTGGCCATTGGCAAGAGCAAGATTTACTTTTATTGGGGATTGGTTAAACAGGTGATAGGCTTGGCCCTCATTGTTGGCGGACTGATGATTGGTGAGATTTGGGGGATGTTAATAGGAATGGTTATCTCAGCTTGGCTTAGTTACATGGTTAACGCCGCACTGGTATCGAAGTATATAGGCTACTCAATGAGGACGCAGGCATTTGATATTTTTAGAGTATTGAGTGTTGCGATGCTGTCATACGGAGTGGCATATGCTTTAGGCGTTATTCTTCCTTTTGGAATGTATGTTGTGGCAATTATACAACTGATAGTGTTTGTGATTCTTTATTTGGTCGTTTCCCATCGGGTTAATAGAACGTACATGCTTAATGTGTGGGAGTTCATTTCTCCTTTATTGGCTAAGTTTAAGAGATAATCTAATGATATGAATATACTAATTATCGGTGAGTTCTCCGCATTTGCAAAACACCTAAAGAATGGGCTCAAATTATTGGGCCATCAGGTGGTTGTTGTGAATAGTGGCGATGACTGGAAACGCATTGCAGGCGATAGTGATGATGTCGACTTTAATATAAGGGGCCTCACTATTTTGGGACGCCACATAAAAGGTTCTGAAAGGATGCTCGCCCCATGGACAAACTGGAGATTAGAGAAAAAACTAAGAAAGAGGCTAAAAGGGATTCATATTGATATAGTTGTTGTAATTGGTCACGTGTTCTTGTCGAACAATCTATTTACGATTGGGGTAAAAGTGAGTCTTGTTAAAGGACTTATTGAGAAAGGGGCAAAGATGATTCAAACTATTTGTTATGGATGTCCGGCATTTCAATATGCTTATCCAGAATTTGAAAGATTAAGCATGCAACATCACCCCTTGAAAGAGCCTCGTTTTTCGTTTTTGATAAAGAATGCAGATGCGATTATACCCACGACGTATAGTTATTACTACGCAATAACCAGTTATTGTAATCATTTTGGCTTTAGCGATGCCAAAATTACTCGTGCGATCCCTTTACCTATCACAGTTGATAAGGATGTTATTATTAGGCCATGTCAAGACAGAAAAATCGTTATTTTTCATGGGATATCACGCCCAGTGTTAAAGGGAACAGGTTTTATAAAGAATGCGATGGACAGAATTCAGCGAGAGTATCCGAACAGCGTTGAGTGCATATGTGAGGAAAGGCTTCCGTATAATGATTATATCAAACTGTTTGATAGAATTGATATTCTGATTGATCAGGTTTATTTTAGTGGGTGGGGAGTTAATGCAGCAATTGGTGCTATGAAGGGTAAGTGCGTTTTAGCACCATGCGGAAAGGATAATGGCGATAATATGCAAATTCCGGATATTCCGTTTGTACAAATTGAGCCCGATTCAGACCAGATTTATGCGGTCTTAAAGAATTTGGTTGAGAATCCTATGGAGATTGACAGAATCAAGCGGGCATCCAGATGCTTTATTGAGAAGTATTGCGAGAGTAGTGTCGTTGGACGACGGTACATAGATGCTGTGTTTAATGATAACAAGGCAGGTTTGGACTAGTGATTCAAGAGTGAATGAAGAACATTGATTTAAAGTCATTCTCAAAGAGCGATAATACTGTAGTGAACATTACGGTATTATTAATAGTATGGTCTGTTTTTCAAGGATTCCCACTTTTGTTTGGAGGTGTTCTTAACGTTATCATTGGAGGGAAATTTAGCTTGATTATGTCCGTCATTCAAGCAGTTCTCTTTGTTTTCTTTATATATAATTATCCAAGTTGTTTTTCGAGAGTTAATCGAATCGACGTTGCTTGTTTTACGGTTTCTTTGGTTTTTATATATGTCCTTCTGATAATATGTGTTGGACAAGTGGATAATAGTTTGTTATTTACTGGGATTGGTATTGTCTTTTTGCTGTTACTAAGAGATGATTTAAAGGTAGAGTGTCTTAAACGGTTTGTAAAAATCATTTCTTTAGTTTTTACTTTGTCTATTATTGAGTTTTTGATCTACATTACTACCCATTGGGGTATAGTGCTGTATTCGGGTATTATTCTGGGGAATGCCGATAAGACGATAGTCACTTATTGTAATCAGTATTTATTTAATTTCATAGTCCAATTGTCTGATACGCCCAGATTCCAGTCTCTTTGCACCGAGCCTGGAAACGTAGGGACGCTATGCGGGATGTTGCTTTTCATTAATCGTGATAGTGTATCAAAGTATCAATACATCATTATCCTTGTTGCGGGATTGTTATCGTTCTCCCTCGCTTTTTATGTTTTGTTTTTCTTAAGCATCTTGAATGGAAGTCGGTTCTCAGGGACTATAATTATATACGCTCTGTTATTCATAGCTTTATACCTCCTTCTATGGGATTTTTTTGAACAACGTATTCTTTTCAGACTGGCTGGTGGTTATGCAGATAATAGAATAACGGAAGATTTTAGCGTTCAATATAATGAGGCTATTCGTGATGGATCGATATTGATACCGCATGGCTTTGATGTTAGTTATGGGGCAGGGGCTAAGATGTGGTTTTGGCGTTATGGCGTATTGTCTTTCGTTCCGGTTTTTTATTCGTACTATCATTACTACAGAGCAAAAGTAAGGCAGTATAATTCTCTGAGATGGAACTCCTGGGTGTTTTTCTTTGCCTTCTGGATATCATTCTATCAACGCCACTGGATAATGAATATTGATTATTTGATTATTTTCTTTTCTGTCCCAATTCTTTTCAGTGAGGGTGTCGTTCGACAGAAGAAGATTGTTGATAGGGTGTCAGTTAGTAATATGGCTATTGATAATACTTGTCATTAGTGGATACAACTGCTTGACAGACGTGATGATATTAATTACAATTATCTTATTGCTAAACGATTATAAGTATTATGCTTTACACAGAGTTGCATTTTCCTAATAATAGTCTGTTTTTAGTGACAGGGGGTGCTGGTTTTATTGGATCTAACCTATGCGAGGCGATATTGGATTTGGGCTATCGTGTACGCTGCCTGGATGACTTGAGTACAGGAAAACAAGCCAATGTGGATTTATTCAAAGATAATCCGAACTACGAGTTCATCAAGGGTGACATCAAGAATTTTGAAACTTGTAAGAAAGCCTGCGATGGTGTGGACTACGTGTTGAATGAAGCAGCATGGGGTAGTGTTCCCCGTAGCATTGAGATGCCGCTGTTCTATTGCGCTAACAATATTCAAGGAACGCTGAATATGATGGAAGCTGCTCGGCAGAAGGGTGTGAAGACCTTTGTGTATGCATCTTCCAGTTCCGTATATGGAGATGAAGCACACCTCCCGAAGCAGGAGGGCGTAGAGGGGAATCTGCTTTCACCGTATGCTCTTACCAAGCGCACAGATGAAGAATGGGCAAAGCAGTACACCCGGCATTATGGGTTGAAAACCATTGGCCTGCGATACTTTAATGTCTTTGGTCGTCGTCAAGATCCGAATGGCGCATACGCTGCGGTTATTCCTAAGTTCATCAAAATGCTCATTAACAATGAGCAACCCACTATAAACGGAGATGGCAGGCAGAGCCGTGATTTTACATATATTGAAAATGTTATCGAGGCGAATCTCAAAGCCTGCTTGGCTCCGGAAGAAGCAAGTGGTGAAGCCTTCAATGTTGCTTATGGCGGTCGTGAGTATCTGATTGATATCTACTACGAATTGACTAAAGCCCTAGGTAAGGACATTGAACCTTTTTTTGGACCGGATCGCCCGGGTGATATTAAACACAGTAATGCTGATATCAGTAAAGCAAAGCGCCTTCTTGGTTATGATCCGCAGTATAGTTTTGCTCTAGGTCTTGCAGAGGCTATTGATTGGTATAAAGCAAACTTATAAAGAACAATAATGTCCTTTACTGCTTTTAATTTCTGGCTCATATTTCCATTTATCTTTGTGTTCTATTGGCTAATACCAGCCAAGTGGAACACATGGCGTAAGGTACTACTTCTTGTGGTGAGCTATTTGCTCTATATGAACTGGAAACCTGTTTATGCCCTTGTTCTTCTAGGCGTTACGTTTGTTACGTATGTGGGGGGGTATATTCTTGATAATGAGAGGATAAAAAGCAGAAATAAGGTTGGGCGAAAAATAGTAGTATGGCTATTTGTCTTACTTGGGTTTACGCCACTGTTGGTTTTCAAGTATTATAATTTTTTAAATGACAACATAAGCGAGGGGCTTGCCAGTATAGGCCTGAGGTTCTCACTACCCGGATTGAACTGGGCGATACCCGTGGGTATTTCTTTTTTTACATTCCAAGCAGTTGGTTATATGCTGGATGTTTACCATGGGCGGACAAAGGCTGAGAAGAATCTTTTGGACTATCTTTTATTCGTGTCCTTCTTCCCTCAAGTGATGTCAGGTCCCATTAGCACAGCAGACGAGTTGTTGCCGCAGATAAGGACACCTCGTAGTTTTGATTACAAACAAGGAAAGCTAGGCTTGCAGTATCTACTATGGGGGATGTTTATTAAGCTTGTTATTGCAGACCGTTTGGGGTTGTATGTTGACACTGTATACGCCAATTTCGTACATTACAGTGGCTCGACTTGCTTCTTGGCAAGCATTTTTTATACTTTGCAGATTTACTGTGACTTTGCGGGATACTCATTTATGGCGATTGGGATTGCAAAGACACTTGGGTTTAATTTGATTAACAACTTTCGCAGACCATATTTGGCAATTAGTATCACAGATTTCTGGAGAAGGTGGCATATCTCACTGACTAGATGGCTTACTTGGCAGGTTTATATTCCTCTTGGAGGGAGTCGTTGCAGCAAGGCAAGGACCTACTTGAACATTTTTATCACTTTTCTGGTAAGTGGTATATGGCATGGGGCGAATTGGACGTTTATCGTGTGGGGTTGTATACATGGCGTATTGCAGATAGTAGAGAAAGCGTTGGGTTGGCAGAAGTATGAAGGAAAAAGTCGATTGTTTAAAGCTATTAGGATAGGAGTTTCTTTTTTATTAGTAAGTTTTGCTTGGGTTTTCTTTAGGATGACTAGCGTTAGAGATGCATGTATTTTAATACGTGGTATTTTCACTAACTTTGGAAGACCCAATATCGGAATCTTTAATGGTTCAACTCTGCTTATTGTTCTAATTGGCCTTACGATTCTAGTTTTTAAGGATGTTAGAGACGAGTTTTATTATCACAAATGGGGATTCTTTGATAATAAGATTGTAAAGTGGTTTATTAGTGTGTGCCTCTTCTGTATGGTATTGTTATTTGGAGCTTTGGATGGTGGTCAATTCATATATGTTAATTTTTGAGAAGTGAAGGGATTTGTTGCAAAAGTTCTTTTTTTCTTATTGATTGTCGCTATTATTGACGTTGGGGTGGGATATGTTTGTGATAACCTTTTGACCCATGCAAAAGGAGGTATTACGCGTCAAACCAACGATTTACTTATGGTAGACAATCATGATGTGTTAATACTGGGTTCAAGCCGAGCCAAACACCATTATGATACCCGTTTTTTAAGCGATACTCTAGGTTTGGATGTATATAATGCCGGCTTTGATGGCAAAGGCGTCGTCTTAGCATATGGTATATTAGGAATGGTACTTGAGCGCTATCAACCAAAGCTTATTGTATATGATGTTGAGCCATCTTTTGATATATACGAATATGCTGCTGATAATAACCATAAAAGGTATATTGCTGATTTAAAACCGTATTATCATCATAGAATTGTGGAGAGTATCATAAAAGATGTTTCGATTGAGGAGTGGAATATGATACAGTTATCTATGATTCGCTACAACACTACGATTATCAGTTTCGCTATTGATAACATTCAAACCAGGGAAACTTTTCCATATGGATATGAACCTTTACACGGGGAGATGTCTAAACAAGGAAAGGATGAATCAAATGATTCGTTATATGAAGACTGGTTTAAATTGAAGTATGTATCAAGATTGATCCAATTGTCCCAATCGAATAATGTCCCAATTATTGTGTGTGCTTCTCCCATGTATGGTGCACAGACTTCTAATCTTTTACAGCCAATAAAAGAAATATGTAATCAGTATGGAGTCACTTTCTATGATAATTATGCAAATCCAAATTACACATCCCACAGAGAGTGGTTCAAAGATAAATCTCATCTTAATGCATTAGGGGCAAAGATTTACTCTAGGCACATTGCAGAGCAGATTATTGATACCATGAATATACACCAAATAACAAATAATTAACAGAATAATGCGCGATACTAAAATTTGTGTCATTGGCTTGGGTTACGTGGGGCTTCCTCTTGCCCGTTTATTTTCAACCAAGTATAAAACAGTGGGTTTCGATATGAACAAGAATCGTTGTGATGCATTGATGGCAGGTCATGATGCTACGCTCGAAGTGGCTGATGACATTCTTCAGGATGCTATCAATAATCATGGCTTCATCTGTACTAGTGACATCGAGAAGATTAAGGATTGCAACTTCTACATTGTGGCAGTTCCTACTCCCGTGGATGATGACAACAATCCTGACCTTACTCCGCTGGTTGGAGCAAGTACCACTGTTGGTAAGGTCATCAGTAAGGGTGATGTCGTGGTTTATGAATCCACCGTTTATCCTGGCGTAACCGAGGATGAGTGCATTCCAGTTGTGGAGAAGGTCTCAGGTCTGAAGATGAATGTTGATTTCTACGGAGGCTATAGCCCTGAGCGGATTAATCCTGGTGATAAGCAGCACACGGTGGAACACATTAAGAAAGTTACTTCTGGTTCAACCCCAGAGATTGGTAAGTACATCAATGAGGTTTACAGTAGTGTAATTACCGCTGGGACGCACCTTGCTCCTACCATTAAAGTTGCTGAAGCTGCCAAAGTTATTGAGAACAGCCAGAGAGACATAAACATTGCTTTTGTAAACGAACTCTCCAAGATTTTCAACAAAATGGGTATAGATACCCTTGATGTCCTTGAAGCAGCGGGCACAAAGTGGAACTTCCTTCCGTTCCGTCCTGGTCTGGTTGGAGGTCATTGCATCGGGGTGGATCCGTATTATTTAGCACAATGCGCACAGCGCCATGGTTATAATCCTGAAATAATACTTGCTGGACGCCGAATGAACGATGGTATGGGTGAATATGTGGTGACGGAGACCATAAAACTGATGCTAAAGAAAGGGATACAAGTGTTGAATTCTGAAATCATTATTCTCGGTTTTACATTTAAGGAGAATTGCCCAGATGTGCGCAATACTAAGGTGATAGATATTTACAAGGCCTTGAAAGAGTATAATCTTAACATCACAATATATGATCCATGGGCAAATCCCACAGTTGTTGAGCATGAATATGGTATTAAGGTAGTAAATGAACTTCCTACTGAAAAATTTGATGCACTCATTGCAGCTGTTGCCCACAAAGAGTTTAAAGACAGAGATGTTCTTACTTTATTGAAAGATAAGCACGTCATATTTGATGTTAAGTGCATGCTTGATAGAAGTGTTGTTGATGGAAGACTGTAATGAAGAAAGTTATTTGCTTTATTAATTCCTTGGGGGCTGGAGGTGCGCAGCGGCAACTAGTAGGATTAGCTATTTTTCTAAAAGAGAAAGGCTATGATGTAAGAGTGGCTGTTTACCATGGTGATTCATTTTATGTTAATGAGTTGCAAAAATGTGAAGTACCATACTTTTATTGGAAGGATGCCGCCAATCCTTTCCGTAGATTGTATAAGATAGCTAGACACATTCGCAAAGAGAACCCCGATGTGGTTATTTCATATATTGAAACACCTAATATTTGCGCATGTGTAGCGAAGTTATTCAATAAAAGTTTTAGACTGATTGTTTCAGAGCGAAGTTCGACTCTCAAAACAGGTATTAAAGAAAGAATCAGATTCAATCTATATAGATTTGCTGATATAGTTCTGCCCAATTCTTATAGTCAGGGTAGGTATATTAAGCAGACTTTTCCTTTTCTTGCATCAAAAACTGTTACTGTCCCTAACTTCGTTGATTTATCTCTTTTTACACCACAACCGGGTCGCACTAGACGATCTATTCCAGAGATTATTGTTGTCGCAAGTATAAGTGAAAGAAAGAATACCATAGGTTTAATCGAAGCAATAGCTCATCTCAAAAATGAAGGCTGCAGATTCCACTTTAGTTGGTATGGGCTGAATTCGGAGAATAATACATACATCGATAGATGCTATGACTATATAGAATCTCTACACATCGATGACTGTATAGTACTTAAAGAGAAAACGATTCATATCAGAGAGCAGTATCAAACAGCCGACTTTTTTTGTTTACCATCTTTTTATGAGGGTACACCAAATGTGATATGTGAGGCAATGGCATGCGGTTTGCCTGTAATTTGCAGTGATGTATGTGACAATAGTCGCTATGTAGAATCTGGTAAGAATGGGTTTTTGTTTGACCCTAATAATCTGGACACCATGGTCGATGCATTTAAAAAATTGTTTTCCCTCGATGATGATGACTATTATAGATTTAGTCAACATAGTCGTGCGATAGCCGAGCATACTTTCTCCAAGGACAGATTTGTGGATTCGTATGTTGCTTTAATCGAGAATAGATTGTAAAGTGTGAGTTATTATCACGATATGGGAAGGTATAAAGGAAATTTTAAGGGACTATTCTTTATAATATGTTTTAGGATAGCGCATTTTTTTACAATCAATAAACTACTTTTTGTATTGGGCTGTCCGATATGGCTTTTATATCGGTTGGTATTCAACTACCTTCTTGGTATTGATATTAGCGAAAAGACGTCAATCGGAAAAGGATTCGTTATTTGGCACGGAATGGGGCTTGTGGTCAATCCTACAACCATTATTGGGAACAATGTTACATTACGACATAATACCACTATTGGCAGTGCATATAAAGATGGACCTTCTCCAGTAATTGAAGATGATGTGGATATTGGAGGGAACTGTGTTATTTTGGGGGGTGTTACAATCGGTTGTGGTGCCATAGTAGGTGCAGGAGCGGTTGTTGTTAAGGATGTCCCTTCTGGTATAGTGGTGGTGGGTAATCCGGCACATGAGATAAGCAAAAAAGCAAAATAAAATGACGGACGTACTTCTTGTTGGTGCTGCTGATGGGAATGGGGGAATACGCTCATGGACAAATCGTTTTTTGAACGATTTTCCAGATGATGAATTTAGAGTCTTTCTGGCCCCTATCTCATATAGAAGGTGTAAATCAACTAGCACCGCGCTGGTTCATCGAATAGTTGATGGGTTGTTAGATTTGCGATATGTCTATAACAACACTAAGCGCGCAATAAAGAGTAACCACATTAGAATATGCCATATTGCAACCAGCGGAAGTATAGGTTCTTTGCGGGACATTGTATTGGCCCGGTTGTGTCGCAGACATGGTATTAAAACAATAATGCATTGCCACTACGGTTGTTTGATAGATGACTTTAAAAGCCATGGCGTAGTTGGTTGGCTACTCAAACGATCCATTAGTTTGTGTGACCAGATATGGGTACTTGATAGTAAGTCTTTTGCGTTTTTGCAGAAGATTGATGAATATAAAGATAAAGTGTTTTTGACGCCTAACTTTATTGATGTTAATGTGTCTGAGGACACTATCCCTAATGATTTTAAAAGGGTGCTTTATGTTGGCAACTTAATACCTACAAAAGGGATTTATGAGTTAGCGTCAGCTGTAATGAATTGCGATGTGCGATTGGATCTCATTGGACCTGGCGAGGATGTGGTGATACAACATTTAAAGACTATCGTTGGTGAACAGCTGGGAAAGAGAGTCTTTATACATGGAAAGCTTCCCAACGCCGAAGCCATCTGCTTCATGCGCAATGTTGATATTATTGCACTGCCAACTTATTATCCTTGGGAAGCATTTCCAATATCTATTCTTGAAGCAATGAGTCTTTCAAAGATGGTGATATCCTGTCATCGTGCTGCTATACCGGATATGCTGACCGATTTACACGGTAATAGGTGTGGTATCCTAGTCGCGGAAAAGTCTGCTGACGAGATTGAAAAAGCGATTAAATGGTGTCAGCAATTTAAATCTCAAGCAATTAAGATGTGTCATGAGGCTTTTTTGAAAGTAGATTCATCATATCGCACAGATATCGTGTTCGAGACTTATAGGAGGAATTATAGAGAATTGTTATAATGAAACAAATCAGATTCATTGAGAACAAAAAGATTCTATGGGTAGATAGAGATAGAGCGGTGTTTGCGAGGGGATATATTTTGTATAGTAGCCCATTATCAAATAGTGGATGGAAGAGAATCGGAGTTATTACTGATGGTATTAATTCATTTTTGTCTCATTTCTCTTTAACCCGCCGTTTTACACGTGCCGAGATTACCAGATATTATTCGTTGGGTGATGGAACGGAGCTTTGTATTGCCAGAAAAGGAATCTTTCGCCGCGATAAAGGAGAGAAACGGTTTAAAAAAACCTTTAACGTCCTTCGAGGCTCTCGTCCTATGAATATTTGTGAAGGGATTGATGGAACTCTTTACTTTGGCGAGTATTTCGCTAATATGGAGAAACTGCCAGTCCACATATATAAATCCGCAGATAGTGGAAGGAGTTGGGAGGTTGTGTATACGTTCCCTAAAGGTAGTATTAATCATATTCATGGAATCTTTTTTGACCCATATACACAATGGCTTTGGCTAGCTACCGGAGATCGCGAAAATGAATGTGTTATCGGATATACGAAGGATGGTTTTAAAACATTAAATGAAGTATTTCGCGGAGGTCAAGAATATCGTACATGTGTTTTATTCTTCTACAGGGACTTTATAGTCTTTGGTACTGATTCACAGTATATAAAGAACACAATAAAGAGATTTGATCGTGCGAGCCAGACGGTTGAGGATTTACAGCCAGTTCAAGGTCCAATTATTAAGGGAACTCAAATAGGAGATTTTGCAATGGTCTCTACGGATGTGGAGCCATCAGATGTCAACAAAGACAACAAAGCATACATATGGTTTTCAAAGAATGGAGTACATTGGGAGACGCTTTACTCAGCAGAGAAGGACTGGCTTAACCCAACTTTATTCCAGTTTGGAGTGTTTGATTTGCCGCAGTATGAATCGGGGTATAGTGGTAATAAGTTTTTTGCAACAGGAAAGGCTTTGAAAGGATGCGGGGGTGATACTATAGTATTTGAAGATATCTGTACTAACAATTAACAATATAAGTATAGCGGTTATATGGAAAAGTTTAAAGAATTGCTTGCAGAAGCACTGGAAAGGGAAGATGAGATTAAAATGGAAGATGAGTTCCGCAGTTATGATGAATGGAGTTCCATTGCATATCTATCAATCATTGCTTTCATGGACGAAGTGTATGACACTCAACTAGAAGAAGCTGAGTTCAAACAGCTTAAAACTGTACAGGATATGTACAATGCATGCACAAAGAAATAAGGTATGGCATTTATTCAGTATAAAGGCGTAGGTATTACTGCCATGAGTGCAGCAGTACCTAAGCGGGTGATTAACAACAGAGAGTATACAGAAGTCTTTAGTGCCGAAGAGGCTAATGAGATAGTTGATAAGACCGGTATAGAAGAACGGCGCTTCTCAGATGAAGAGACTTGTTCTTCAGACCTTTGCTTTGCTGCAGCGGAGAGGTTGATTACTGATAATAATATAAACAAGGAAGAGGTTGATTTGCTTGTGTTTATCTCTCAAACGCCAGATTATAGGATGCCGGCAACGTCTTGTACATTACAAGACCGTTTGGGCCTTCCTAACTCTACTATTGCTTTTGATATCACTTTGGGCTGTTCTGCATTCATATATGGTTTGTCAGTCGTCTACAGTATGATGGAGCATAGTGGCTTGCGAAAAGCACTGCTTCTTGACGGCGAGACCCGGTCAAAGGTTTATTCTCCCCGTGACCGCCGCAGTGCATTTCTTTTTGGCGATGGTGGCGTTGCTGTATTGATTGAAAGAGATTCTAAGTTTGGGACAAGTACTTTCTCATTAAATACAGATGGATCTCGTGCAGACCTTATCATGATTCCTGCCGGCGGTTATCGTAAGATGAGTTCTGCCGACACCGTTGTCGAAAAAGTAGTAGATGAGTTCGGCAATATGCGAAGTGAAGAGCAAGGGTATATGCGTGGCGGTGATGTGTTCAATTTCGTTATCCGCGAGATTCCTCGCGATATCAAGAATACGGTAGCGTATGCTGGTAAAGAGATAGAAGGTTTTGACTATGTGGTTTTTCATCAGGCTAACAACTTCATAAATGGCTATATTGCAAAAAAAATGAAGCTCAATGCCGATAGAATCCCTTCCACAATTGCCAAGTTTGGTAATACATCTTCTGTCTCCGTTCCGTTGACCATTGTCAGTGAATTGAAAGGGAAACTGAATGGTAAGAAGGATCTCTTGCTCACTGCTTTTGGGGTGGGGATGACATGGGCAACTGGGGTTGTACCTTTTGTGGATTGTAATATAAGCGATATTGTTGAAGTAGAACATGGACAAGCAGTTTAATCCGTTTTCTCTAGAAGGAAAAGTCGTTGTTATTTCCGGTGCTGCGTCAGGTATTGCACGTCAATGTGCCATCAGTTGCTCAAAAATGGGAGCAAAGCTCATTCTTTTGGATATGAATGAGGAAGGTCTTATGGAAACCATGGAGATGGTGAAAAGGCCAAAAGAACACTATTGGGCTTCAGTGAACCTTCTGGAGTATGAGAAGGTCGGCAGTATTATCAAGGATGCAGTGGCAAAGGTTGGCAGAATCAATGGTCTGTTGAATTGCGCAGGCATTTCTACAACGAATCTATTCAAGCTTACTAAGCCGGAAGAGTTGGATAAGTTCTTTCATGTGAATGTTTATACAGGCTACTTTCTGGCTCAGGAATGTACCAAGATGGGTAATCTGTCGAAAGAGGGTGGTAGTATAGTATTTTTTTCTTCAGTTGCCGGTAGTTTTGGGGAGGTGGGCAAGTCTACTTATGGAATGACCAAGGCGGCTTTGCTAAATCTGGCCAAACATCTGGCTTGTGAAATGGCACGAAAAAACGTTCGTGTGAACTCTATTTCTCCCGGTGCCATCTGCACACCTATCAATATGAACCTTCCGCACATGAAAGACCCTGAAAAGCGTGCAGTATTGGAGTCACAGCATCTGCTGGGCTTGGGTGAAACAACAGATATCGCGTATGCTTGTATTTACCTGCTAAGTGATGCTAGCCGATGGGTGACGGGTACTAATCTGTTTGTGGATGGCGGTTTTAGTGTAAGGTGATGCTTACTGTAAGTTATATCACTAATAGAATCTTTAATTCGAGAACATATATCCTCTCAGACCCGAATAGTAATATCGTTTGGCTTGTGGATTGTGGAGATGTTGATAGAATAGTAGAGAGTATTGGAGAAAAACAAGTAGCGGGGGTATTACTTACACATGTGCATTTTGATCATATTTATGGATTGAAAGAGTTAATGGCAAAATACCCTAAGGTGTTAGTTTATACAAATGGGTTTGGCGCCGAGGCCTTAAAATCCCCCAAACAGAATCTTTCTCATTATCATTCTGACTATAATGACGTTTCAATTGATGCGCCAGAAAATATATTCATATTGAAAGAGGGAGACAGTTTTGAGTTATTTGGCTATACTGTGCAAATCTATGAAACCCCTGGCCATTCCCCAAGTTGTTTAACTTTCATCGTTGCCGGGTTGGCGTTTACAGGGGATGCGTATATCCCAGGAGTAAAAGTGTTTACTGGTTTCCCACACTCTAATAGAAAGCAAGCAGCTTCTTCTTTGGATAAGATTCTGCGATTGACGTCCAATTGTAGTATAATGCCTGGACATTCTGTGCAATAGAAATAGGAAATATTGATTAACGTGATACTATGAATGACTTGATAGTTAAGAAGACTATAGAATTGACTGATGGAGAGATTGTCCGGATAAACCAATTGTTCAACAGCGTTTTTGGACATGTCAGGACAGTAGAGGTGTTCAAGAATCAGTATCTGAACACCCCTTTGGGTTATTCATACCATGTAATGATGTATGAAGGAGATGAACTCATAGGCTTCCATTCCGGTATGCCATTCTATTACGAGAACAAAGGGCAAAGGTTTATTGCTGGTCTGGGGATCGATACCATGACAGCAGAGGGTCATAGGGATTTCTTCAATGTCAGGGATATGTTTGCTGCGTGTGAAAAAGCCATGAAGGCCGAAGGATGTGTATTGCGTATAGGTTTCCCTAATGATAAGTCTTACCCTGTTCTGAAGAAAGGCTTCAAATATAAAGACATCGGTAAACTGGATACATATTTCCTTCCTATCAGAATTGGAGGTATAAAACATTACTTTAGGTTATTGAATCCGCTGTCAAAGTTTTTTTCGTGGTGTGTTATCCAGTTGTCAAGATTCTCCAGTGACCGAGAGGTGTGTGTATATCAATACCAAAAAGAATCAGAATCTTTTGATTCGATTCGCTACAAATGGTATGGCGGTGATTATCGTATTGTGACAATTGAAGGTGTTACGGCTCATTATCGGGTTTTAAATCATGAAGGAGTTCAAACAGCATTTATTGTTGATGTTGAGCCGCGTTGCAAGGCTTTGTTTGACGCGGTGGTGAGAGAAGTATACACCAGAGAGCATAAGTCTATAGATTTGGTTATGTATGTTGGGCATTTGTCGTTCAAGCCTATGAGCTTGCTCAAAATGCCTCATAAGTTTGAGCCAAAGCACTTTAACTTTACGTGTAAGCCTTTAGACAATGAATCGTTTGATGATTCACTGTATGATATAAATAAATGGAACGTGAACTTGTCAAATTATGACCTGGTTTGAAATCTTAACAATATGAGCAAGAAGGTAGCAATAATTACAATGGATGTGGAGGACTGGTACCACACATATTTTCCCGAGGATAATGTTGATAGATCATATTCTCTAATGGATGGTCTTGACGTTGCCCTTGACGTTATGAGAAAAAGGGGTATAAAAGGATCTTTCTTTGTGGTTGGAGAAATTGCAGCGTCATTGTCAGATACACTGAAGCGTATGGATAGTGAAGGTCATGATATCGCATGTCATAATAATGAGCATATACGCCCATTGTCAATGGACAAAGAGCAATTTCGATCACAACTCTTAAAGGCTAAACAAGAGGTAGAAAGAATCTTAGGCCATGCCGTGCTCGGATATAGGGCGCCAAGTTTTGCTATTGATGATGAACGGTTGTCAATTGTAGAGGATTTGGGTTTTAAGTGGGATTCTAGCAAACTTCAACCCCAGAAGAGTACCAAATATGGTTATTTGGCTCTTCCCGGTTTCACGGAGGTTTCACCGTGCATCTACAGTAACAAAGAGGGTTTCATGGAATTTGAAGTCAGTACACAGAAGATAGGAAGTATGAATATGCTGCTTGGCGGTGGATACTTCAGGATGCTTCCTTGGCCTTTTATGAAGTGGATGACAAAACGTTATCTCAGAACAGGGAATCCATACATAATGTATATTCATCCAATTGACTTATCCCATAGGAGGATGCCAAAAGTAAAGGTCGGGGGCATTAATAAGTATTTGCGTACTCACATAGGACGGCGACATATGCTTCAACGATTCAATAAAGTATTGGATTTGTTGGAGAAGAATGGCTATTCTTTTGTTACGATTGAACAACTAAGAAGCGAAATTAATGGTTAAGGATATGAACATTACATTGATTGGTGGCAGTGGGTTTGTGGGAACGCGTCTGTTGGATTTATTAAAAGACTGTCCGGGTTACAAACTTTGTAATATCGACCTCCAACAGAGTGTTTTCTTCCCGGATATTACAGTTATTGGGGATGTGCGCAGTCAAAGTGAAATGGATGTCAAACTGGCGGGTTCTGATGTCGTGGTTCTTCTGGCTGCACAGCATAGGGATGATATACAGCCGACATCATTGTATTACGATACAAATGTCGGAGGAATGAGAGTGACTCTTAATGCCATGGAAAAGAATGGGATTAAAAGAATCATTTTTTTCTCATCTGTCGCTATCTACGGCCTAAACAAGCCTAATCCGTCAGAAGATTATCCATCAGATCCGTTCAATCACTATGGTAAAAGCAAATGGCAGGCAGAAGAAGTGTTACAAGAATGGTATAAGTCTCATCCTGATTGGAACATAGATATAGTCCGGCCTACAGTCATTTTTGGAGAACGCAATAGGGGAAATGTTTATAATCTTTTGAAACAGATTTCCAGTGGAAAGTTTCTTATGGTGGGTAAAGGAACCAATGTGAAGTCTATGGCTTATGTGGGAAATATTGTTGCGTTCGTCAAGTTTATGATAGACAAAGTCAATAGTGGTTATAATGTATTTAACTATATCGATAAGCCGGATACAGATATGAATAATTTGGTTGCATTGGTAGAGCGGGTGCTGAACAAACACATACCATCTAAACACTTCCCATATTGGATGGGTATGTTAGGTGGGTATTGTTTTGATCTTCTCTCTGTGATTACCGGTAAAAAATTCACTGTTAGTTCGATTCGTGTCAAGAAATTCTGTGCTGTCACACAGTTTGATTCTACTAAGGCGATGACCTCTGGTTTTGTGCCCCCGTTTACTCTTCAAGAGGGTCTTTCTCGAACCTTAGAGTTTGAATTCGTTCATCCTAAGCCGGATGCTATTGAATTCCAAAGCGAATGACCTTATGTGTTGAGTTTATCGTTACAGATTCAGTTCCTCTTTAGTAATAATTAGTAATGAGAATTCTAATAGCTGTTTGTAATTTTCCCCCCGAACCAAATGTGATGGCATCCCTCCCGTATGATTTGGCTACTGCTTTGGCGGAACACCATGATGTGACGGTTCTGGCACCACATCCAAGTCGCCCGGCCGGTTATGATTTCTCGAATTGTCCACCAGTAAAAGGGAAGTTCAACTTGATAAGAGTAAAAACAAGTATTTATACTGCTTCAAGAATAGTTGGGCGTTCTAAAGAGGGGATTTCTTTAGGTAAGTCAGTTGCGAGGTTCATTCAGAATCATCATGACGAATATGATGTATTATACATGATGGTAAGCCCTTATTTCGCAGAGTATTATATAACCAAAGCAGCTGTTAAGTATCATCTACCATTAGTAAGACATATCCAAGATGTCTTTCCTGAGCCGATAGTTCGTAGAATTCCGGTGTTTGGAAAACTCGTTTTTAAGTTAGCTCTGCCGATAGATAAGTTTATCTGTCGACATTCTACACGGATTATATGCATTGGTGACAGAATCAAGAATTATGTTTCTAGAACGAGAAAAACCGATGAGAAGAAGATGTATGTTGTTATGAACTGGCAGGATGAATCTCGTTTTAAAGAGCATATTCCGTACGATACGAGTAGAAGCGTTTTTACTTACATGTTTTTGGGTAATTTGTCATCAGCCGCTAACCTCCATTATTTGTTAAGATGCTATGCGGAATCTGGTGCCAAGGATACTCGCTTGGTAATAGCTGGGACAGGAAACATTAAAGATTCTCTTATTGAGTTGGCAGGCGGCTACCCGAATGCACAGATTGTGTTCAGAGATGCCCCTTCTGCAGAAGTTAATAAGATTCAATCTGAAGCGGATGTCCTTCTTTTACCATTGCGTAAATCCATCGCTTTACGTTGCAATCCCTCTAAACTGCCGGCATACATGTTTTCGCATCGGGCTATTTTGGCTTGTGTGGAGTCAGGATCTGATGTCGACTGTACCATCAAGGCGGCAGACTGTGGATGGGTGGTCGAACCGGACGATGATTCTGCTTTGAAAAAAATGTTTAAAGAATTGCCCAGTGTTTCACAGGAAGAATTGGAACGGAAAGGAGAGAATGGCTACATGTATAGTCAGCTACATCTAACTAAGAATGTAAATCTTCAGTGCCTTATGGACGTGATTACTGGGATTAATCGAGAATAGCTTTTATCGGCATTATGGTTCTTGACAAATCGTTTTTGGATACTCTTTCGATACGTGCTTCCGCATCGCCCCGCCTCCGTCAGCATTATGACCTGCGCGATTCGTCGGAAGACGAGTGTCAGCGGATGTTGAATGCAATAGAACCGGGGACGGTAATTCCGGTTCATCGTCATTCAATGACGTCAGAGGATGTCGTTATTCTTCGCGGTCGGGCGGAGGAGGTGTTCTTTGACGAGTCTGGCGTTGAGACGGCGCGTTTTTTATTGATACCAGGTGGCGCTGAGCCCGACTCGGCACCGGTCATACATGTGCCAATCGGTCAGTATCATACATGTCGGAGCCTGCAAAGCGGCACAGTAATTATCGAGTTTAAGAATACCAAGTACGACCCAGCCAAGACGGAGGAGTTGTTGTGATGGGTCGCTGTGTGATATGAATATCGTTTATCTGATTGGGAATGGGTTTGATTTAGCCCAAGACTTGAAAACCAGGTATAAAGACTTCTATGGCACATACAAGTTGTCTGAACCTGTAAATGTTGTGGAAGAGAAGATAATCTCTTCTATCACAGCTACGAGCGTCTAATGCCGTTTTTATTAAAACCCCGGCAGTTGTCGTCTTTGAGTAAACTTGCGTTTGGCGCTTTTCAGTAGAGTGCTTCTTGTTGAGGAAAATATTACAACGGGTGATGCCTAAGGAATATGTGTGGCGGTTTTCTTCTTACATTGCAATGATTTGATAGCACATCAATGTATGGTTGTAAAGAGATTGCACTTGGTGAGTACTATTACTGAGAAAGGAGTCTAGCGGATTCTTGATATTAAAGAAGTCGGTGGGATTTGTCATAATAATATATAATCAATGAAATTACTAATCACTGGCGCTAAGGGGTTCGTCGGGAAGAACCTGTGCGCGGCTTTGAAGAACATTAGGGATGGGAAGGACCGGAGGTTTCCGGGGCTGGAAATTGAGGAGGTTTATGAGTATGATCTGGATTCCACGCCGGAGGAGTTGGATGCGTGGTGCGTATCGGCTGACTTCGTTTTTAATCTGGCGGGGGTGAACCGGCCGCAGAATCAGGAGGAGTTTATGGCGGGTAATTTTGGGTTCGCCAGCACGTTGCTGGATATACTCAAGAAACATAAGAATGCGTGCCCGGTGATGCTTAGCTCTAGCCAGCAGGCATCGCTTACGGGGCGTTTCGGCAACAGCGAGTATGGTCGTAGCAAGAAGGCGGGGGAGGAGTTGTTCCTGCAGTACGGCCAGCAGACGGGCGCGCGCGTGCTGGTGTATCGTTTCCCGAATCTGTTTGGCAAGTGGTGCAGACCTAATTACAACAGTGCGGTGGCAACTTTCTGCAATGCGCTTGCGAACGACCTGCCTTATACGGTGAATGACCCCAGCGTGGAGCTGGAGTTGCTTTATATCGATGACCTTGTGGATGAGATGATTGCGGCGCTCAAGGGAGAGGAGCATCACTGCGAGTTTGAGGGGCTGGAAGTGCTGCCAAAGGCAGGTGGCCGCTATTGTTACGTGCACACCACGCATAAGGCGACGCTGGGCGAGATTGTCAATCTGCTTAAAAGTTTTGCCGCACAGCCGCAGACGCTGATGATACCTGATATTCCGTCGGGCAGTTTCGCCAAGAAGCTGTACAGCACGTATTTGAGCTATCTGCCCAAAGAGAAGGTGGCGTTCCCGCTCAAGATGAATGTGGACGATCGCGGCAGCTTCACGGAGCTTGTCCATACGCTCAATTGCGGTCAGGTGAGCATCAATATCAGCAAGCCCGGCATCACAAAGGGGCAGCATTGGCACAACACTAAGTTCGAGCAGTTCATCGTGGTTAAGGGGCACGGTCTGATTCAGCAACGCAACCTGAACGACCCCGAAGGCAAGGTGCTGGAATGGGAGGTGAGTGGCGACAAGATTGAGGCCGTTCACATGCTACCTGGCTACACACATAATATCATCAATCTTTCAGAGACTGAGGATCTGGTGACCGTGATGTACTGTAATGAAATCTTCAATCCGAATAAACCGGACACTTTCTTTGTACCTGTAAAATAAGAAATATGGCAGCATTTAAAGATAACGGGAAGTTGAAGCTTCTCATCATAGTTGGCACAAGGCCGGAGATTATCCGCCTGGCCGCAGTAATTAACAAATGCCGTGAGTACTTTGACTGCTTGCTGGCGCATACCGGGCAGAATTACGATTATAACCTGAACGGCGTGTTTTTCAAGGATTTGAAGCTGGCCGACCCGGATGTGTACATGGAGGCTGTGGGCTCTGATCTTGGCGAAACGATGGGCAATATCATCGCCAAGAGCTATCAGCTTATGGTTGAGGTTCAGCCGGACGCGGTGCTGGTGTTGGGCGATACTAATTCTTGTCTTTCGGTCATCGGCGCCAAGAGGCTCCATATTCCCATCTTCCACATGGAGGCGGGCAACCGTTGCAAGGACGAGTGCTTGCCGGAGGAAACCAATCGCCGCATTGTGGACATCATCTCCGATGTGAACATGGCTTACTCTGAGCATGCGCGCCGTTACTTGGCAGATACGGGTCTCCCTAAAGAACGTACTTATGTGACCGGTAGCCCGATGGCGGAGGTGCTGCACAACAATCTTGAGCAGATTGCTGGCTCTGATATCCATCGTCTTTTGGGCCTTGAGAAGGGCAGGTATATCCTTTTGAGTGCACATCGTGAGGAGAATATTGATACGGAGAAGAACTTCCTCTCGCTGTTTACGGCTATCAACAAGATGGCGGAAAAGTATGATATGCCTATCCTGTATTCCTGCCACCCGCGTTCGCGTAAGCGCCTGGAGGACTCTGGCTTCAAGCTTGACCGTCGTGTAATTCAGCATGAGCCGCTCGGTTTTTATGATTACAATTGCCTGCAGATGAACGCTTTTGCGGTGGTGAGCGATAGTGGTACGCTGCCGGAGGAATCATCGTTCTTTACATCTATCGGCAAGCCGTTCCCGGCTGTGTGCATCCGCACTTCCACCGAGCGCCCCGAGGCTCTGGACAAAGGTTGCTTTGTGCTGAGCGGCATAGATGAAAAAGGCCTGCTGCAAAGTGTGGACCTGGCCGTGGATCTGATTCGCAACGGTGATTACGGCATTCCGGTGCCCGATTATACGGACGAAAACGTATCAACAAAGGTTGTACGCATAATTCAGAGCTACACCGGCGTGGTGAATAAGATGGTTTGGCGGAAGTATTAGTTATTTAATAAATCTGTAATGAGTAAAGAAGATATTACCCTTAACGAGGTAAACAACGATGGCAAGACCATCTACCTCTATTTTAATCCAGAAGTTGGGCTTTATGTTGCGTACGGTTTTTCGGCCTTTTTTGCGGCGCATATTGTGGATATTATCGCTGCATATTCTGAGGATTTGCATATGCCGGTTGCGCTAATGCGAAAGCCTGATGTAAGTGAGCTCAGGCTATCTACTGTCAAGCATCAACACGACTATCATAAGTATTATAGACTGGAGTTGAAGCATGCTCTTCCGCTTGACGATTATGCTAGATGGGTCGATAGCGTAAAATGGAAATAAAAAGTGGGGGGGGGTATGATAAGTAGCTGGTTATCAATCGTTTTGATGCTTATTGCCTTTGCGGCAACAACTTTCGCGTATCCATATGTGCTGGCGTTCGCTCGCAAGCACAATATCGTGGATAACCCCAACGCACGTAAACTTCAACGAGTTCCTGTGCCTGTAATGGGTGGGAGTGCGGTTTCTATAGGCTTTTTGCTTGCAGTAATTGTTGGAATAGCTATCGTTCCTAATAATAACATTATTGTTTTTACCATTCTTTTAATGGTAATGTATGCCATTGGTGTCTGGGATGATATCAAAGATGTCTCAGCCGCTTTCCGATTCCTGGTAGAGCTGGTTGTTGTATGGATGATGATTCTTTTCTTGAATGTCGAAATCAACGATTTTCACGGGTTTCTTGGCATTCATGGTGTCCCGGATTCGGTGAGCGTTCCTCTAAGTCTTGTATCAGGAGTTGGGATAATGAATGCCATAAACCTGATCGATGGGGTAGATGGGTATTGTTCTACATACGGTATGATGGCATGTGCTATATTCGCATGTGTGTTTTATACAGCAGGCGATATGACCATGTTTGCTTTGTCGCTTATAGGGATAGGTGCTTTGATACCATTCTTTTTCCACAATGTGTTTGGACGCGCAAGCAAGATGTTTTTGGGCGATGGTGGCAGTTTGATGCTTGGTACACTATTGTCCTACCTTGTGTTTAGCATCCTTACAGACGGTTCGCAGTGTGATATCGTCTTTGGAGATACAGGGCTTTCTCTGGTCGCTCTAAGCCTTGCTGTTTTGGCAGTGCCTGTATTTGATACACTTAGGGTGATGATTTTCAGGGTCATCAAAGGACACAGTCCATTCCATCCTGATAAGACGCACTTGCATCATCTGTTTATCGAGATGGGTTATTCACATCTGGCAACAAGTGGACTGATTGTGCTTGGTAATATCGTTATTGTAGGAGTTCTTCTTTTGGGTTGGTGGCTTGGTGCAGGAGCAACGGGCCAGACGCTTATTGTGATTGCTTCTGCTCTATTATTCACATGGGGCTTTTATTTCTTTATGGAAGGGCATCACCGTAGGAATGATGGCGATGGAACAGTTCTGTGGCAGCGTGCATGTAGACGAGGTGCCAAAACTCATCTTTCTTCAACACCCATTTGGCGGTTCTTACGGCATTTAGTGGATAGTAAACTATTGGGCGAAGGCCTGTTAAAGAAGCCGGTGGTAGCCGCTGTCACGAAAACCAATAAGCCAAAACTTGACCCGCGTCTTGGAGAAGCGACCAATAATGCCGTGAAGCCAGTTTCATCATCTGAGTCGACTTCTTCTTTGGCTGAAGAATCCCATCCAAAGGTGGGTCTTGATTCTACTGATTGATTGTGTATGTTGCTGGATTTTGAACTGTTTGATTCGATTCTGCCTGCTGCAGAATCATCGGCACGTGGTAGGATGAATTATGACTTACGCACGCAGGCTTTTGAGGCTGGCAAGCCCGACCATTCCGGGCACAAATGGTCTGATACATCTCAGAGGATGTTAAATGTCCTTACGCCCGGGACCGTGATACCGATTCATAGACATAATGAGACCTCTGAGACGGTGATTGTGCTTCGGGGTGCGGTAGAAGAAGTGTTTTTTGACGCTTCAGGTGCTGTCTTGGAGCGCCATGTATTGCGGTACGGTGGCCCTTGCCCTGGAATTCAGGTGCCCCGTGGCGTATATCATACCTGCCGCTGCCTGGAACCCGGAAGCGTGATATTTGAAGCCAAAGATCAGGCTTATGATCCGTTAGGGACGGAGGATGTGCTGGAACCGTAATATGGTGTCCTGTCGTTCAACGGCAATAAAATGATTACTACGTCGGGTGGCGGTGCGTTAATCACTGCTAACGACAATGAGTGGCGCGAGATAATGATGTACGCCACCCAGTATCGTGAGAGCTATCCTTATTATCAGCATGAAAAGATAGGTTATAATTATCGCATGAGCAATATTTGTGCTGGTATCGGTCGTGGTCAGATGACGGTTGCGGGCAGTCATATCGCGCATCATAAGCATGTCCAGTCGCTTTATGAAGATCTGTTGAAGGACGTGCCGGGCATTACGGTTCATTCGCAGCCCGCCACCGGCGGTTATGATTCCAACTATTGGCTGTGTACGATAACAATTGATCCGTCTGTCAAGGTTAAGGGTCAGGAGGACGCATATAAGACGATAGTGAAGGGCGCTGTAGGTGGAGCTGCTGGTGTAATTCATTTGGCAGATAGCGCGACAACAGATTGCCAGCCCAATGATAATGTGGAGGCTTTGCGCGTGTTTATGGATCAGGCCGGAATTTAAGCTCGTCCTGTTTGGAAGCCTATGCATAAGCAGCCTGTGTACAAGAATGCCCCTGCATACGTAAACGGTGTATCTGAAGCCATCTTCAAGGTGGGTATGTGTTTACCTGCAGGTCCTTACGTGAGTGATGAGGATGTGAAGTTCATTGTGGAGACTATCGAGAGTGCAATCAATAGATATAAATACACAAGTATTTCTTGCTTTGTTGAGAGCCGGGCTTTGGGGAAAGGAGGCTCAACTTTTGGCGTTTAGTAAGGTAGATTATGAGGAGATAATGCGCCTTGCTGAAGAACAGTCGGTAGTTGGACTTGTGACTGCAGGTCTTGAGCATGTGTCTGATGTGAAGGTGCCACAGGAGTGGTTGTTGCAATTCATAGGGCAAACTCTGCAAATAGAGCAGCGCAACAAAGAGATGAATGCTTTCATCGCGGACTTGGTTTCAAAAATGCGCCGTAGAGACATCTATCTCATACTAGTAAAGGGGCAAGGTGTCGCACAGTGTTATGATAAACCCGAGTGGCGTTCTTCTGGTGATGTGGATTTCCTTGTTCACGGAGATAATACAAACTGGCTCAAGAGTATTTACGCCCTATAGCAAGTTCGGAAGACCCTGAGTTGAATGGCGAAAAACATGTTGCCTTCAATATCGGAACGTGGGTTGTTGAGGTGCATGGCTCAATGCCTACCATGATAACTCCGCGAATAGACCGCATGATTACGAGGGTTCAAAATAGCATATTCTACGGTGGGGAAGTGCGGTCTTGGAATAATAGTGGTACGTGCATATTCCTTCCTGCGCCAGATAATGATGTGATTTTCGTTTTCACCCATTTTATCAAGCACTTCTTGCGAACAGAAGGGGTGGGATTGAGACAGATATGCGACTGGTGCAGATTGCTCTGGACTTATAGAGAAACACTGAATTATATACTGTTGGAATCAAGAATCAAGGAAGCAGGTTTAGTGTCAGAATGGCGTGCATTTGCTGCATTGGCGGAGGATTGGTTGGGTATGCCGGTTGAAGCCATGCCGCTGTATTCAGATTCTAAGTGCTGGAAAAGGAAGGCAAGTCGGATTCTTGCATGTATCCTTGAAACCGGTAATTTTGGTCATAATCGTGATAATAGTTTTTACCAAAGCCAGTCTTTGATTAAAAGAAAGGCGATGTCTTTCTGGAGACAGACAAAAGATTCTTTCCGTCATTTGTTTATATTCCCGGGACACACCATTTTTATTTGGTTCAGAACTATTGTGATGGGTTTTTGGGCGGTTTTTAGAAGGGAATAGGATATGGTTATCACACAACAGGTATTAGATGAGTTGGTTGCAAAAGCCAAAGAGGATCCTCGACTTAGAATGAACCTTGATTTGCGGAATAGCTCTGGAGACCAGTCGCAACGTATGTTGAATGCGGTTGAACCTGGCACTGTTCTGCCAATTCATAGACATTTGAATAGCTCAGTGACTATTGTGTGCATCCGAGGCCATTTTGAAGAGCTTATCTATGATGACAATGGGGCGTTGATGCATTCCATAGATATGAAACCTGGAGAGAATGTGATAAATCTACCCATTGGCACTTGGCATTCCATTAAGTCTTTAGAGAGCGGGACTGTGCTATTAGAGGTACAGGATGGACCATATCATCCGTTGGAAGAGGATGAGATAATGGTGAAGTAAAAAAATGGGAAGTATGAAGAGCAAAAAGATCATCGCTTTGGCAAAAGGAGTTTGGGCTTTTTGCTCTTATTTGTTTTGGCCGCAGAGCAGGCCAAAAGAGAATGAAGGGAGAAACGAAGATACAAAAGATTCCATTAATATGTATATAGACAAAGAAGCAGAAGAAATGTACCAGAATATCTTTATCAGGACCCTTAAAGATAAAGATTCTTCCTTTTCCGTTATTGGCCTACGCTGTAATTCAAAAGATAGTACCGGAAAACGGAAGATGACTCCTGGACAGTTATATCTGCTGCTTGATGGATATGAAATAAAAGAGGGGGAAGTAACGAAGGCTATTTGGAGAGAGAAGCAAGACAAACTGTATGATGACTATTATACAGAGAGTCTTGAGGGCAAGCCACATATTCAAGTGTCAGCAATTGTGGGTCAAAACGGCGCAGGAAAGAGCAGCATTGTGGAATATATGATGAGGCTCATCAATAACTTTGCAGCAGCCTCTTTGGGCGAAAAAAAACAGGGACCAGCTGCAACCCGCTTGCACTTTATTGACAAATTAGATGGAGAATTATGGTATGCTCAAAAAGGATCTATTTATCACCTGAAAGTGAAGAATGCTCACGTGCTTCTTGAAGATCTGAAAGAGATTGCTCGTGACAAGAACCAAATAAAGTGGAGCAATGGAAGTCCCATCTTTGATAACGAACGAAAGGAAGAAGAGTTGGAGGTGAAAGAAGTCCTGGGCGGCGAAGGTGATGAGGTTAAGTTAAAGGAGATATATGATAATTTCTTCTATACACTGGTTGCCAATCAGTCTATCTACGCCTATAATACCAACGATTTCTACACAGAGTGTAATAGCAAAGAAAAAGAGATAGAAGCACTTGGCCCGAAAAAGGATAATGAACCCTATACTACGGAGGAACTCTGTTGGTTACATGGCATATTCCACAAAAACGATGGCTACCAGACACCAATTGTAATAACGCCATTTAGGGATGAGGGAAATATTGATATCAATAACGAAAATCTATTGGCGCTTGAAAGGTTGATGACTTTGCTGGTGCTACAGGATGAGCTAAGAATAATCAACGGTCATTTGAAAGTTAAAAGCTTATCATACTCATATGAGACGGAAACTTTTTATGGCTATGAGTCTGTGAAGGATTATTTAGGTTTCCAGCAGCTGACAAAGGTCGGGTATAATAAATTACGTGGCAGTATCCTGAAAGGCTGGGGTAATTTGTTGGGAGAAGACCTGACTCAATATGCAGGGTTGAGACCGTATTACGAACAAGCGGTTGACTATCTGGTATATAAGACGCTAAAGGTTTCTAAACAGTATAAAGAACATCACGATTTCTTCATGAATAACAAGGAGAAGAATGAGGATTATGATGAGGAAACCCTGAACAAGTTGATAGAAGGTGAGTCTGTTGACCATTCACATATAACCAGAAAAGTAATGCAGACCCTTGCTTATCTAGTGTTCGGTATTTTCGACCTCCCAACCATAAAGAATGAAGAGGGGAAGCTTGAACGGAATCAGACGGACATTGATTTTGGAACACTCGCTACAAAATGGCATGAAGAGACTACTAAGCGGGCGGATGATATTATGTACCAACCACTTTGGAACCACATCAGGCTATGTGCCTTGACAGTTCCACCATTCTTCTGCTTTCAAATCAATGTTTGTGAATTAGACGATGAGATGACGAGCATAGATTTTGAAACCCTTAGCTCTGGTGAGAAACAGCAAATATATAGTATCAGTTCTGTTTTGTACCATTTGGACAATCTGAATTCAGCTAAGGAAGACAACTTGAATAAGAACAGGATTCAATACGAGCATGTAAATGTGATATTGGAAGAAATTGAACTGTATTATCATCCAGAGTTACAGCAGCAGTTTGTGAAGTTTTTGATAGATGGGCTTAACCAAATGAGGTTAGAGAACATTAAAAGCATTCATGTCCAGATAGTGACACACTCGCCATACGTGCTTTCAGACATACCCAGAACAAATGTGCTGGCATTAAAGAAAGACAAGGAGGAACCGGTGGTTGGCTTAAGAACGTTTGGCGCTAATATTCACGATATGCTGAAGGATAGTTTCTTTCTACAAGGTGGCTCTATGGGATGCTTCGCACAATGGGAAGTTGGGCATCTTGTGGCTTGTATGAAAGTGTACCAGTGGGCGAAAACGCCAGGAATCGATACATTACATTTGCCGGAGAAGTTTGATGTTGATGATGAAGATGCGTCATTTGAGTTCTTGAAAAGGTATTGCTATGGGGAAAATGTGGATGGCAAGAATGAGAATAGATTTTCATTTGAACACTTTAAAAAAGACTTCCCGGAGGAAGGACTCTTGAGTAGAATTGAGATGTTTGATGAGCCAGTTGTGAAACAAATTCTTTTGGGAGAGTTTCATCGCACTTTTCCAGAAAACGATGGCGGGTATAAAGTTGCCAAAAGGCGTGAACTGGAGAGGCAACTTGCTGAACTCAATGCAGAAGCGTAGCTTATGATGTTGAAGTTGGAAAAACCCAGCCAGAAGGTAAGAGATGATTATGCACGAAAGCTCTTGCCGGCTCTTATTAAGCGGATAAAGAATGGGGTGCCTTATGAGAATCCTGCAACTCAATTGTCGGCTAATGCCAAGGCTGTATTACTGCCTGATTGGAACTTAGATAAACCAAAGGAAACAGATAGACTGAAGAATCTTCTTGTTAGTGAACCGGCAGAATTGGTGAGATTGGAAAAAGAAATTAAAGATGAATTTGACCTGTTGCCAGAGGCTGACAGGCCTAATGAGGGGGATTTGGTAACTATTATGGGTTATACATCAGTATTTGACAGCCCTTCTAAATCCAAAGCTTATTGGTTGGCAAAAGCAGTAGGGAAGAATATTTGCGTGTACTGCAACAGACAGTATATCTTTACGGTTGAAAGAGGAGATGGTAATGTTGCTGAAGACCGAATTGTTAGGCCAGTATTTGACCACTGGTTCCCCAAGATCACGCATCCGTTATTGTCGCTGAGTCTGTTTAACCTAATTCCAAGTTGTCACATCTGTAACAGCTCAGTGAAGGGGAGTGATGAGTATACGTTGGACACGCATATTCATCCTTACGTGCATGAGGACGGACATCCTGATTTTACTTTTAAGGTTGCAGCGGCAGCAAAGAAAGAATTGTTATGGGAGGTGATATTGGATGCTGCGCCAAGGAGTAAGGAAGAAAAGACCATCCATGATTTATGCCTTAACGAGATATACTCTATGCATGGAACTACGGAAGTCAATGACCTTATGGAGTTTAAGCATAAATATCCGACAGGTTATCTGAAACAACTGATGCAAGATGTGCTGAAAAAGGCCGTGGATAATGGGCAGATGTTGACTCTGGAAGAAGTGTATAGGATGTTGTTTGGAGTTGAATTAAAAGAAGAAAAATTCTTAAACCGGCCATTGAGCAAGATGAAACATGATATCTTGCATGAGATGGGGGTGATTTGAGATGGCACAAAGAAAATTGTGAATTTAGATGACACAGGACGAGTTGTGGCTTAATAAATACCAAGAGGTGATGACGTTTATTGAAACCAATAAGCGGAATCCGTCAAAGCATAATGGCGAGGAGAGGGGAAGGTTTCTGAATTGGATTAAGCATAATAGGAAGTTGTATGCGGCGGGGGAGATGAAAGAGGATAGAATGGAGAAGTTTAAAGAATTGCTATCTATGGCAGAACAATATAAGCATAAGAATCAATGGGTGTGATTGTTTTCTTTAACTAATTGATGTTTAAGAGCATTTGCGAAATATGGACGAAATAGTATTCCCGAAGTTTATCCCGGCAAGAGACTTGAATTGGCGCGGTGTCTTAAAGGGTGTAGCAAAAGCAGCTGATTCTTTACAGCCGCTTTACGAAGCATTTACAAATAGTCTTGAAGCCATAGAGCTTAGAAAAAAACGAGGAGATCATTTTTTGCCAAGTATTCTCGTGGATTTTTTCTTTAATAAAGATCTGGAAGGGGATAATGTTGAACTGGCCCAGATGGTAATTACAGACAATGGGATTGGCTTCGATGATGAGAATTTTAGACGCTTACAGATATTCAAAGATGAATCTAAAGGCTTTAGCAATAGGGGCTCAGGTAGACTACAACTACTTCACTTCTTTGGTAGTGCCAAATTTGTTAGCACATATAAACAAGGAGAGGCTATTGGAAAGAGAGACTTCGTTTTGTCAAAAGGGAAGGCTTTCTTGGATCAAAATGCTATTTTACAATTATTGTCGGAGGAAAATTGCGGAGCCGACACTGAAATAAAGACAAGACTGGTTCTCAAAGATCTGAGAGAGAATGCTGATATAAAGTTTTATAAAGAAAGAGATATCGACCAGATAAAGGAAGCTTTACTCGACCACTATATAATGCAGTTTTGCGCATATGGCAGTAATCTACCTTCGATTACCATCTCTTTTTTCCAAAACGTTGAACTAAAAGATAGGCGTTTTATTACTACCAGTGATATACCTCAACCTTCTACAGAAGATCAAACAATAGAGGTTCCAAAGTGTAGGATATCCTCGGATATGAAGAGAATTGAGCCTACAGATGATAAGGTGAGCATTAGTATAAAGTCGTTTAAGCTATCATCTTCTAGACTAAGAAGAAATGCTGTTAAAATGACTTGTAAGAAAGAGATAGTTGATTCTGTTAAGGTGAAGATGGATTGCCTCCCTGCAGAAATGGAAATAGAAGGCAAACGGTATTTGTTTTTACTGTCTAGTGATTATTTTGACGATAATGTTGGCGATACCAGAGATTCTTTTGAAATCCTTAACAGAACTGACTTTAAAAAGAAAGCAAAGCAGTACGGAAGTATTGCCCCACAAGTTGTTCTAGATGACATTGAATCAAATGTTAGCTCTAAAGCTTCTGAAATATTTACAGAGATTCTCCAACAAAAAGAGATACATCAACAACAATTGCAGGAGCTAAAAAACACGTATATGTTATCTGAAGAAGCATTGGCTGATGCCAATATCAATGACTCCGTAGAAGATATTCTTGCTAAAGCTTATGCTTACGATGCAAAACTTGTTGCTAAACAAGACGCTGCGTATAATGAGAAGATGAAGGAGCTGGATTCCTTGGATACCACATCAGAGACATATCAAGATGACCTTGGAAAAATAGTGAAAGAGTTATCCGAAACAATTCCTTTACAAAGCAAAGAAGCTTTGGCACGATATGTAACAAGAAGAGCACTTGTAATTGATTTGCTGGATAAACTCATTAACAAGGAAACGGTAATTCAAAAAACGACCGAAAGGGCTTATGATGAAAAACTGATTCATAACTTGATATTTAACCAGCATAGCGAGGATTCTTCAAAAAGCGACATGTGGCTTTTGAATGAAGATTACCTCCATTATAGCGGCTTTTCTGAGCATCGTCTTTGCGATATTACAATAAATGGAAAAAAGTTATTCAAGGAAATAATAGATCAAGAAGAACAAAGATATTTGAATTCATTAGGTGAAAAGCGCTTGAATAAAAGGCCAGATATTCTTTTGTTCCCTTCCGAGCATAAATGCGTTATTGTTGAGCTAAAATCCCTTGACGCTAATGTGTCTGATTATTTGAGCCAGATTACTAAATATGCTACTTTTATTAGAAGTTATACGACGGAGGACTTTAGGATAGATACATTCTATGGCTATTTGGTAGGTGAGGCCCTTGAGCCTAATGATGTTAGGGCTGCAGATAATGACTTTAAATATGATCCTAAATTCAATTTCTGCTACAGGCCGTTCAAGTCTATTGCTTGTCTTGGCGATACTTCTGGAAGCCAAGATGGTACAATGTATACGGAAGCCATCTCATTCTCTGAATTACTAAAGAGAGCAAGGAAAAGAAACGAGTCTTTTAAAGAGAAATTATACCCGACTCTGGCAGAGAAAGGGGATGAAGAATAAGAGGAAGATTAACACGGGGAGCTAAGGCAGGCGGTGCTGACGCTTGCGGCTGCACGGCCTGCGTGGGGAGCGGAGTAATGTGCCGCGTGACAGCGCGGCTCTTTACGAAGCGGGGATATCCTATGAAGTTATTTTATTCCCTCAAGTATGGATGTTTTATTCCCTCACATACAGGAATGTTGTGACAGGGGACAGTCCCTTGTCACACGTGAGGGAATAAATGTGGAATTATATAGACATGCCAGAAAACGAGATACCTCTTCTTAGTAAATGCGTGGAGCGGCGGTATGCAGAGATGTTGTTCTACGAAGGCGTTCTTCACTTCGGCTATCCCTCCAAGTGGATTGAGGAGGGGCGGAATGGGAACGTCGGACAGGGGGATGAGCTGGAGGGTGTTTACTCGAATGAGATAACTCCAGAGAACTTCGACAAGCGCGAAAATGTGGATGACCAGACGATTGAGGGGGTGAAGTATCTGCGGTCGCGGAGCATCGTGAACTGGCCGTGCTATTGTCTCTATAGCATAAGTGATCAGACAAAACCTATCGGCAGAGAAGGGGATTACGCGGAGTATGACATGAGCGAGGCGTATGCCCAGGACTTTAGCGGTGAGGAAACATGGGAGAATAGGTTTAAGACGGATTTGCCGGACCGGAAGGCGATGGTGGTGATTCATCGGCCACGGGTGTTCCTAGATAAGGTGAAGAGGCGCTTTGCGGATTTCAAACTGGAAGAGGGACGCGACTACTATATGGGCTGTGTGCAGTACAGGAAAGAGGGGGAATGGTTCATCTATAAGGAGGTGACGTCGGAGCTGTTTCATAAGGCTGCGCGGTTTGAGAAGCAACAGGAATTTCGCATCGCGCTGAATTCTGATAGCCTGAAAGTGAAAGAGATGCTGAAGGGCGGGCAGGATGTTGACTTGGGCAGTTCGCTGGAGGATTGCGCCATGCTGAAATCGCATTTCTACAAGGGGGCGAGGATTCTGGTGAAGGATGGTGAAGTGAAGAGGTTGGAAATAAGGGACTCGAGAAATTTGTGGGGGCCGCTGCATGAGATGGAGTTTGTGCCGCTGATAAACTTGTGGGGGACGACTAAGCTTGGAGCCACATTCAAGTTGGGCGATGGCCGCGAAGTGAATGGTAGCGTGTTGGGCTATGAAGTGTGGAATTTGCTGATATCAAAGTATCAGGCAACTATATCAGGCGGGCGGATTATGGCACCAAGAGGCGGCTACAAAACCATCGTAGAAAACGAGGAAAAGGACTCGTATTTTTATTTGAGGCAGTATGGCGGAGGTGAGACGTCGTGGTTTGAGGGTGTGATAGTGCATACTCCGGAAGGGGTGAAAGAATATACGCATCTGACTTATGATGTTGAGGGGTTGGTTGGGCCGCTGGTGCATCGAAGAAATAGTAGATAATGGGGGGGCAGGGGAAAGGGTGGTATTGCCAGAAAACAAGAGGCCTTATCTTGGCGGCAATCTTGATAAGCCCTCTGGTCATCAAAGAATGTTGGGATTGTTACTTGTGGTGTTTAGTCGGACCAACTTTCACTTTCTCAACGACGGTAGTGGTAGGATGCTTTAAAACCAGAACCATTTTTTCTTCTTTTTCTTAGCAGGAGGCACGGGAATAATCATGTCTCCTGAAATGATATAATGGGTTCTGCAAGGAAGATCCCAGTTTCCGATGGATGGATATAGGCTGATGCTCTCACCATCATAGGTGAGTTTCCATTCCGTTGGGTCAAGGGGTGTATCGATGCGGTGACCACAACCACAGGCGCATAGATGAGAAACGATGTTGTGCTTAAGGCACACATAGATGACACCCTCCTGCAATGTGGCAGGAATCGAATCTACGAACAAATGTTTAAGTCTCTTCTTCTTTAGCATTGTCAAGTTCATTATAATTGATGGTGTAAACAGAGAAGGGCTCTTGGCGTTTGTCAACGTAAAAACCAAGCATCTTCTTCCAGCGGATTACGGAGGAAACAGCCGCAAGCGCATTTAGCTCTGCAATTTGAATATCGGTAGCGTAGATGTCTTTCTCTGCATCGACACTTCCCATGATTTGAGAAAGATGCTTGTAGCAACCGGCAGTACCAATAGCAACATGAAGCATTCCAGACAGACGGCCATCCTGTTCTTGCTCAATACCCATACCTGAATCGATAAACGGGATGCCGCGGTCAAGTAGATAGGCCGCAATCTGTTGTTTGGCTTCAACTGAATCAAGTGAAAGAAAAACATAGTCGAGACAATCCAGATGGGGCAGGCTCTCTGAGTTAATCATTTCTGCATGAGGTATGATACCTTTGTGCATGTTGCCATAGATAATAGCGTAGTATTCCACCTTCTTTGGCGCTTTAGAGAGATCCAATTCCGACATCGCACCAGGAGCGCGGAAAGCGTTATGGGTGTTAATCTCATCCGCATCGAAAAGGTGTATCTCTGCGACAGGTGTTTTGGCAATCAAATCCAAAATGTAGGAGCCAGTGCCACCGAGACCAATAATGCCAATCTTCAGCCCCTTGAACTTATCGTTAAGAGTGGTAATACCGGCACGGCTGGCATTGGTGTCCATGTATCGTAAGGGAGTCTCTTCGTGTATTGTTTCAATTCCGATGTTCATTCGTAGCCATGCGTCTGAATCAAGGTTGAGCGCGGGAGCGGCAATGATGTCAAAGTAATGCTTGACCTTCTCATAGTAGTCGGGATAGTCACCGTTGGGAGGGAATTCCTCTTTCTCAGCGTGACAGGAGAAATAGAAGTTGGCTGTATAACCATTGCAGATGGCTTTCTGTACAGCAGAGTTGACAAGCGAGGGCAGTGGACTCCATTTTACATCGCATGGACGGTCACCAATCCAATAGGCCGTGTGGTCGTTGGGTCGTATAGTACGGTCGCCCGATGTGCATAGAGGCATAAGAAGAGTGCCTTCCCTGATTAAACGGGCGTCGTTGAGATAGGGGATGTGGTGGACGATGAGCCATCCACCACGTTCCTCCATCACAAAGCCCTCCTGTTGCAGGCGCTGTAAGTCAGCGTTAAGACTGATGAGTGCTTTTAACATTGAAATCCATTTTGTTACGTACATATACTTCAGTTCCAGGTGACATTAGGCCTGACGGATTTTCCTTGGGGCCGTTGCTATATTTGACGATATAACCAACAGCTCCTTGGCCTGGCACGTGGGCAAGTTCCACTATCTGCTCATATGACACTTTTTCCTTGTGATAGTCATAGGGGGTGCCATTGACAAAGATGACGGTTTTCTTGCCAAGTGTGATGAATTTCTCGACACCGGGTTTGCCCAGGTCAATCTGGTCATCACAACTTACGAAATGGTCTTGCCAGCCGTGCGGCATGTCAACATAGAGTTCTGCATCGGCGGGCAATCCTGCCGACTGACGGATTTCCAGACCAGAAACGATCTGCTTACTACTTTGGTAATTGTGACCATCTACTTTGAAGTGGAAGGTCTTGGGGCCCTTAAGGGCTGAGGAATTAATAGTTTCCATCTTTAATTATTTTTTATTTAGTTTATAAATATGCCATTGAATTGTAGTACTCCTCTCCGGCGCTTCTGCTAAATATACGATGAAGCGTGACAAGAAAAGAAAGGCGGAGGATGTCACGCTTGAACGTATATATAATGCATGCAAAAACAATTGTAACATATGTTGGATAAAAATAAAGACGTCGAATGCCAGGAGGCTCACGAACTAATGCGGGTGGTTCGTGAGCAAAAGGATACCGGAGAGGCTAAAGAAGCCTTTGGGAAGATATACAATAAATACAAAAACGATCTCTGGAGACTCTGCATAAGTGTTTGTGGAGATGACGGCAATGCCGATTTGGTATTTGAGGCTACCTGGAAAAAGATATGGAATAGCCCGAATTATGATTATAATAAATACGGTGTGTCATTTAACTCATGGATGTCAAAAATCGCAAATAGGGCTTGGCTGGATATAAGAGTCAAAGCAATCTTAGGCTCTGATGCTGAGATGCCAGAGATAGCTGTTGCACCCGAAGACTTTGACTGTGATGAGGTGGAGGGGTCTATCAGTATTAACGAAAAACTGCTTGAAGAGGCATTGCATCAGCTCAGTGAAAAAGAATACGATGTATTGCTTACTTATATAGAGTATGACACTGATCAAAAGAAGCATGTGCCAGATCAGATTATTGAAGCATTAAAAACAAAATATCAGACTACGAGCGTCAACCTTCGCAAGATTAAAAGCAGAGCCCTGCAAAAAGTGAAGGATTACATTGACAAGCGTAGGTAAGATAGTAAGTATAAGTAATATGAATAAAATGATTAAAGACTTGGATGTATTTGAAGCAAAGCTTGGCTCTGCTTTGAGAGCGTCAGGTCATCTGTTCCCCACAACGGACAGAGAAATGGAACATTTCTTGGAGCAAACGGATCCCGTGACGTTGCCAGAGAAATACCAAACACCCGATTTTATTTTCGAAGAGGACGTTCACGCTCCTATGAAAAGGGCAAGTATTAATACTGTTGATTTTTCCGGAACCGCGAGAAACTGGGCTTTAGCGGCAAGAAACGGAAAGAATTTGCCTCAGTCTATCCTTGACAAGATGAAAGAGGATAAAAAGAAATCTCAAAACAAATGATTAAGGGGGATTGGCGCAAAAGAGAACTTGAAGATTTGGCCGATTTCATTGCTACCGAGAATGGCATAGACGATTTACCTGTAGATGTGGCGGCCATCGCCAAAGACAACGGATTGACCTATTGTCTTGGCGATTATGAGGAGTACTTTGATGGTATGTTGGAGTATGAAGACGGACGTTTTCATATATACATTAACAACCGAGGGCATTTCTCATTAAGCACAGCACGTATCAGATTCTCATTTGCGCATGAACTCGGTCATTTCTTTATCGATGAGCACAGATTGGTTTTAGAGTCTGGCACGTCGTTGCATCATACATCAAAGTATTGCTTTGAACAACGGAACCCTGTGGAAAAAGAAGCAGACTTTTTTGCATCTTGCCTGTTGATGCCAAGTAGCGTATTCAGTGAAGAATGCAAAGGCAAGTTTTCCTTTAAGAAATTAGAAGAGCTTGGCAAGCGGTTTGGCGTAAGTCTTCCTGCTGTAGCCTCACGGTACATGGATTATGGCTCTATGCCTATTGCTTTGGTATGTGCGAAGAACGGAAAGATTCAGTATAAGTTGTTTACGGATGATTTCCCATACAAATGGCTTAAAACTGATTATACCCAAAAGGTGCCTTTATTGACGTGCGCAGGCGATTATTTTGCTAACGGAGTGAAATGTGACGATACGGAGCAAGTTGATGCTAAAGAATGGTTTTCAACCTATGATGACCTTGAAGGGGTTTCGGTTAATGAGCATTGCGTTTACCAAGAGAAGTATGGACAGACATTGAGTATTTTGTGGTTTGATTGAGAGAGAAATAGTTAATTATAAATGTTGCTAACAAATGCAATAAAAGTGAGATAGAATCGTTAATTTTGCAAGATAATATAAGAAATAATTTTGTATAATGAGAATAAAGCACTTAAATATTCGCAATTTCAGAGGCTACGAACGTAAAAGCTTTGATTTTGACGAACGGCTGTCGGTAGTTGTTGGTAACAACACTGCAGGAAAGACGGCTTTACTCCAAGCAGTACAAGTGGCATTAGGCGCATATCTGGCATCGCTCAAGGCCTTGCCTAATGAACCAGCCTATAGACATAATTTTACTAAAGACGACGAGTTTCAGCGGTATGACCGTGAAAAAAAGGACTTCTTTAAGAATGACGAAGCCACAAGGATAGAAGTAGAGGCATTGTACCCGCGAACGGTAGGAAGAGACGACTACAGGTTGGAAGAAAGATCAATTAATTGGTGGCTTGAACTTCGCGGAAACAAGACAACTCACTCTGTAGAGTGCGTGGGTAACCTGATGGATGAGGTCGAAGAAATGGAGCAAAAAAGGGCGACAGAGGGCGACAATGCAATTTACCCGCTAGTCCTCTCGTTTGGCGCAAACAGAATAGATAACCAATACAGAGCCGCTACCAAGACAAAAGAGCGTGCATCGAAAATAACCAAGGGTTATAAGTCGAGTCTTCGTGAGACCGTGGATTTTCAGAGTGCTTTTGACTGGCTTTACCGCTATGAACAGAACATGAAGAAGGAGCAGGAATTTGAGGGTACATACGAAGCCGTGTTAGAGGCTTTGACAACGGCAATACCTGCCTTGACGGATGTGATGGTGGACTCGAAGAACAATGAACTCACCGCAAAAGTGACTGTAAGAGGCCAAGAGCCAACCTATCAGACTTTTGACCATATGAGCGACGGATTCAAGTCGGTGGTTTGTATTGTGGCGGAGACAGCATACCGCTGTGTGCAATTAAACGGATTCTTGGGTAGAGGGGCAGTAAAACGGACGCCTGGAGTGGTATTGATTGACGAACTGGACCTTTATCTTCATCCCCGCTGGCAGAGGCACTTGTTAAATGACCTTCAAGCGGCTTTCCCTCAGATACAGTTCATTGTCTCAACACATTCGCCGTTCATTATACAGAGTGTGAGAAAACAGAATCTTATTACCCTTGACGGAGTTAACGATGATACTGATCCGATTTATCGGAGTATTGAGGAGATTGTTACTTCTGAGATGAATATGGATACGCCTAGAAGTCAGGCCTATAACCATATGGTAGAAAAGGCTGAAAGATACTATCAGCTGGTGAAGGACGGCAAGGGAGACACTGATGAAGCACGTCAAGTGGACAAAGAACTGGATGAGATAGAGCGGGAGTTCTCTAACGACCCTGCGTATGTGGCATTGCTGAAAGCAGAAAGGAAGTCGGTATGAGACCTGTAACTAAAGCGAACGTTGGAGATGTGGTGACGTTGGCAGACGGAACACGGCACAGTGTGACCGCCACATACGCCCCCTACCAGGACGCCAAGCCTGCATTGGTGGCCAATTTGGGACGATTCTGCTCATATTGCGAGGAAGCCTATCATTATGACAGAGATATGCACGTGGAGCATATTCAAGCAAAAGGCTTGGCAAAATATGCTCATTTGGAAACAGTTTGGACGAACTTCTTGTTGGGATGCGCTACCTGTAATGGCACAGACAACAAAGGTGACAAAGATGTGGTGTTAGCTGAATACCACCTTCCCCATTTGAATAATACCTATAAAAGTCTGGTATATATGGCCGGCGGAGTGGTGATAGTAAATCCTTCATTGACAGGGGATTCTCAAGTACATGCCCAAGCCTTGCTGGAATTGGTGGGGTTAAACAAAACTCCTGCAACCTCTTGTCCGGGCGACAAAAGATGTTTGAAAAGAGGAGAAGACTGGAAGATGGCTGATAGGTATTTAAAGAAATACCAGGCTGGCAAGGTTGATGAGGATACGATACTGGACTTGGTTACAAACAGAGGCGGCTGGTCGATTTGGTTTACAGTATTCAAGGGCTGTGATGCAGTGAGAGCACGACTGATTAATGGAGTGCCTGGCACATGCGCAGCATGTTTTGATGCTGGGAATCATTATGAACCGATTGATAGAAATCCAGGGAAGAATGATCCGGTGTAAAAAGAACACTGTTGTATGAGTAAGTACGTATCGCCATTGAGATACCCTGGGGGTAAGTTGAAGGTGGTTGACTATGTCAAGCAATTGATGGAAGTCAACGACCTAAAGGGTGGTACGTATATTGAGCCGTATGCGGGTGGCGCGAGTGTGGCATTGAGCCTGCTGTTTGACAAGTATGCGGGGAAGATCAAGATAAACGATAAGGACCGTGCGATATACGCATTCTGGTATGCCGTATTGAATGAGACCGACTCGTTGTGCAGATTGATTAATGATACACCTGTGACAATGGATGTGTGGCAGGCACAGCATGAGCTTCAGAAGCATAAGGATGAAGTGGACCTGTTGGAACTTGGTTTCAGCACTTTCTTCCTGAACCGTACCAACCGGAGCGGTATATTGAATGGAGGCGTGATTGGCGGAAAGAACCAGGATGGGAATTTCAAGATGGACGCAAGGTTCAACAAAAAGGACCTGATAGAGAGGATAGAGCACATCGCAGGCTATGCAGATTTGATTGAGCTGACGAGTATGGATGCTGTGGCGCTGATTAAGCGGTATAAGCGGACACCTGCGGCCAAGACATTTTGCTATCTGGATCCTCCGTACTATGTAAAGGGGCAGGATTTGTATCTGAACTATTACCGCGATGAAGACCACAAGGATATTGCCGAGGCAATCCAGAAGTTCAAGGGGCAATGGATAATATCATACGATGCTGTGGATTTCATCAGTGAACTCTATAAGGACTATCGTCAGAAGAAATATTATCTGAGTTATAGTGCCGGCAATCCCTCGAAGGGTAAGGAAATCATGGTTTATTCTAATGGTCTGATTCTGCCCGAGGCAGAGATAGTGAAGTTGAAGAGGGTAAAGAATACTAACAAATAGACAACCTATGGCAGACTATAGCTGGTTTAATAAGCGTTATCAACGCTCCATTGACCAATTGCGTCCGTGGAGCGGAAATCCCCGGTTGAACCCCGAGGAGCAGCACGTGAATCTGCGTGACTTCGTAGAGGACATTATTCAGGAAGATGGTGATAAGGCCAACTTCATGGATTTGGTACGATCTATAGCCACGAATGGTTTTATACCTGCTGACCCTATTGTGGTGTGGAAGGATGCGAAGAACGACCGTTACTATGTGGCAGAGGGTAATCGAAGGGTGTTGGCACTGAAACTGCTGCGTGACCCGAGCAAGGCACCACGCGAGATACGTGGAACGGTGAAAAGCCTCTCCAAGACATGGACTCGTATTGATAAAATACATGTGAATATTGCCCCGTCGCTTGAGGATGCAGAATGGTACATCAGTCAGAGGAACAGTACTTCGAGTATCTTGAAACGTTGGTCTCGTCTGCAGCAGATGCGATGGGTGGAGTTCCTGTACGAGAAGTATGCGGACGACCCGGAAGTTCTAGTACAGAAGAGTAATATGTCGCTCAGCGAGATTGAGCAGATTATCCGCTATATCAGGCTGTTGAATCTGGTGAATGAAGAGCAGGTGAAGTCAGTATTAACAGAAGATGAGTACCGTAGGGCTACGGCTCACACTTTCCCCATCACCATCTTTGAGCGCTTCTTTAATTTGACTAAGGTGCGCGAGGCCTGGGGATTCGATTTTGACGGGCCAAATATCATTTTTAAGAATAAAGCGGGTTTCTTGACCGCTTTTACAGAGGTGATACGCCGTATTGTCAGCAACAAACAAGACTACAAACTTGATACCCGTAATGTTTCTGCGGATAGAATAGATGACCTGCTTGATATTTTGCCAAAGGTGAATCTTGAGATGTCCGACCCCTTCAAGGTTGGGAATAAGGATGAACCTGAACCGGACCCGACTCCAGAACCGGAGCCGCAACCCGACCCCAAACCGTCTCATAGAGAGCAGAAGGGTAATATCTATCGTAACCGACTGATATTGTCGTTTTATCAGCTTAATACTAGCGAGGCTCGTCTTAGCCAGTTGTTCTATGAATTGAAGCGGTTGTCGGTGAACAGCTATGTAAGCGTTTGCGCCGCTGCTGTAAGAATCTTCTTAGAATTGGCTATTCTGGACTTTATCCAATCAGAAGGGCTAGTTGAAGAGTTCCAGCGTAGAGACGGCAAAGAATTGAAAAAGATTCTTTTAAAGACACGAATAGATTTCCTAACGAGATACAGCAAGCTTAAGGATAATAAAACCGCCAAAAAGATTCTTCTTGACTTGATAAATGAGAAGGAAACATATAGCCTTGATATCCTTAACGGCTATGTTCACAGTAAAAGTACTGAGTATCTGAACAAACAGTACCTGAATGGTTTCTGGGACCATATCTTCCCGCTGCTTCAGGCAATGCTTGACATTACTGAAGACCCAGAGGATTAGATCGTTAACAACGGTTAAATGTTGATAAGGAACGTTGGCGGGTGCAGAAATTTTCGTAAATTTGCACCCGCTTACTATAAAGTGACAGTTGAGCATAATTGTTTAATTATAAGTATTTTTAGTATGAAGAAACCTGGTAAAAAACTGAAACCGGGGACCAACTAAAAATTTCTCAGAAAATTTGTTGGTCTCCATGCGGAAAATGTGCTGAGACGGCACATTATATACGCGTAAACATTAAAAAAAAGACTTTCTTCAGCTGGTGCCGGGTGGGGCATTCTTCCCGAATCCGATAAAGCCGGCGATGTCGCGAAGCCGAAGACAGAAAGATACAGAGCAGTAGGCATCACCGGTAAACAATGTATGCATACGCGTGGAAAAAAATAAGGGGCTGGCTGGAAATATTTGGGGTGTTATAGCACCAGTAGTAACTTTGTCCCTATGTTTTTTTGGGTAAGAAGAAATTGTGTACGATATACGTTTAATAATCAGGCCGATAAGTTGTTGATAATAGGTGACTTGCATGTTTATAGTGGCTTTTAATGCAAATATATGATATCAGCTAAAGAGTTTCTTGATGGTTTCCTTTCTTTTTGGAGAGACCGTTTGACGGATGTTATTCTTCGGTCTACTTTGTCAAAGAAACAAAAAGAGGAGTTAGACATCATATCCAGTTTGTTGAAATCGGATTCACCATATAGACTTTTGGAAGAGTGCGAGCAAGGGACTGTCCATAAGAAAACAGTTGATGAAGTGGCAAAAGTTGATGAGGCTATCTTTAAGTTAAAGATCAGAATCTTGCCTCTGTCTGAAGAAGCAAAAGAAGGATTGACTTTTGCCTCAAACGCTTATGAGTCTTTGGTGGTTTTTTGCTTTTGTAATGTGTTGCGAAAAGAAGGGCGTCTTATCGAGGAATAAAAACGGAAAAGAAGAGCCTGGTGCTGGTTAATGTGAGTTACTTCAGAATCGCACGAAGAGTTTGCAGAAAAATGAAAGCTGCCGTAGAAAACTGAATAGGAGATTACTCTCTACTTTGAAAAGAATGAGATTCCCAGCCGAGCCTCGAAAGATGTACGACAAACAAGCATAATCATGCCATGAATTACGTTGACCCTCACGAAATAATATCTTCCGTGATTGTGCCGCTGCTGGACGTGTCCAAGCGGGCGCGGGAGTATGTTGTGGAGATTTCATTGGATGATGCCCCGGTGCGAGTTTTGAGGCGGCTGAGTGTGCCGTCGAATTTGTATGTCGGGCACTTTGTGTATGTGCTGGTCTATGCCATGGGCTGGGATGGATATCATCTGACTGAGCTGACGCAAGGGGATACGCTCTGGCGTTCGACAAAGGAGAAAGCGATTGATGCTGAGTCAGGACTTGAGTATGATGAGATTTATTCGGGAATGAAGGTCCGGAATTCATTCCGCGCGATGGTGAGCCAGCTGCTTAAGAAGGTGGGGGATGAGTGCTCCCTGACCTACGACTTGGGTGACTCATGGCATCACACCGTCCGTCTGGTTGAGATTCGACGTTACGAGGACAAGGACATTTGTTTCAGCAACATTGGCGTAGAAATACTCTCCGGCACAGGCGCTTGTCCGCCTGAGGACTGTGGTGGCGTAAGTGGCTATGAGGATATTCTCCGTGTTATTAAAGACCCGAAGGACTTGACCTATGAGCAATTTCGTTCCCAGCTGGGCGAAGGGTTTGACCCCGCCCGCTTCGACCTCCGCTCTGCTCGCCGTAGGCTCTACGACTATGAAAGGACTATAGGTGAGGTGCTGCACGGTTTCTATGAGCGTTGAGTCATGTAAGGCAGTGTGGCGCACGTCTTAAAGGATAGTCTTACCGCACGCGAAGTAGGATTTCGTGAGATGCTGGGCCCATTACCTATCAGAGAATGGTTGGTATTACTTGAGCTTTTTATAAAGATTATTTTGTTTTTCAGTTTGATAGTTTGACGTGTATAGAACTGATAATACCGTAATATCAGGTAAAACCTTGATAATCGTCATTATCTAGGAAATAATAGATATGGAAAGAATAGACTTAAACAATAAGACAATCCTTGTCACGGGTGGGGCGGGGCTTATTGGAAGTAATTTGGTGAAGCGGCTTTTTAAGGAGTTGAGGGGGGCGGTGATTGTGAATGTCGATAATCTGAATGCGTATTATGAGGTGTCGCTCAAGGAGTGGCGGCTGAGGGAGTTGGAGGCGTTGGTGCCCAAAGGAATCAGGTATGAGTTTGTGAAGGGGGATATCGCTGACAAGGCGCTGGTGGATCGGTTGTTCGCAGAGAATAATTTCGATATTGTAGTGAATCTGGCGGCGCAGGCGGGGGTGCGGTACAGCATTGAGAGTCCGGACGCGTATATAGAGAGTAATGTCGTTGGGTTCTACAATATCCTGGAGGCGTGTCGGCATTCCAAGAAGTATCAGGAGATTGCGGGTCAAGCCCGCAATGAGGATTACCGAGCCCACAACGAGGGTTACCGTGGCGTGCAGCATTTGGTGTTTGCGTCGAGCAGTAGTGTGTACGGGGGCAATATAAAGGTGCCGTTTGCGGAGGGGGACAGGGTGGATAATCCGGTGAGTCTTTATGCGGCGACAAAGAAGAGCAACGAGCTTATGGCGCACTGCTACAGTAAGTTGTACGACATCCCCACAACCGGTTTGCGGTTCTTTACGGTGTATGGGCCTGCCGGGCGGCCGGACATGGCGTATTTTGATTTCACCAACAAGCTGATAAAGGGCGAGACCATCCAGATTTACAACCATGGCAATTGCATGCGCGACTTTACGTATGTCGATGACATTGTGGAGGGGGTTGTGCAGGTGATGGCCGGTGCTCCGGAGCGCAAAACGGTCGACGATGGCCAGCCGGTGCCGCCGTATAAGATATACAACATAGGTGGCGGACAGCCGGTGAATCTGCTGAACTTTGTGCGGATTCTGCAGGAGGAGCTGGTGCGTGTCGGTGTGCTGCCTGCCGATTATGATTTTGAGGCGCACATGCAGCTTGTGCCGATGCAGCCGGGAGATGTCCCCGTGACTTATGCCGATACCACGGCGCTGGAGCCTGATTTTGGCTTCAAACCCAAGACGACGTTGCGCGAAGGCCTGCGAAAGTTTGCGGAGTGGTACAAGGCGTATTATTCCTCGATAGCGTAATGGCCGCTCAGCGGTTTGGTGAACACAACACAACGATTATGACGATAGACAGGCTACAATCATTGACGGATTCCCAAGTGGCGGATCTGATGGCGCTGATGAGGGAGCTGGATGCGGAGATTCAAGTCACCGAACAGATGCTGAAGCGCGCGGTGGAGGCGCCCAGGACGCATTTCTTTGCGGTGATGGATGGCGAGCGTATAATCGGGTGCGCATCGCTGTGCGTGTTTGACAGTCCGACCGGGCGCAAGGCACACGTTGAGGATGTGGTGGTTCTGTCGGCTTATCGCGGGCAGCATCTTGGCAAGCGGTTGATAGAGCACATTATCGGTTATGCCCGCAAGGAGTTGGCGCCGGTGGACGTGTATCTTACGTCGCGTCCGCACAGGGTTGCCGCCAATGAAATGTATAAGTCGGTCGGCTTTCATCAAAAGGAGACCAACGTATATAAGATGGAAATCAGGAGCTAACGGACTTATCATCCTTCATAATAATATGGGTCGGTTCCCGAACGAGTGCCGGCCCATTTCTGTTTTGCCGATTTCGAAATCGATAAAGATTTACTAATTTTGCCTAACAATATACTTTTTTCGATTGTATGATGGTGGTGGAGTCGGTGTGAATTATTTTTGAACGATTATCAGATGAATGATTTTGTGTTATCGTTGCTTCTGACGGGGGCGGCGGCCTCTGGCGGGGCGCTTCCTTTCTGGGCAACGACCAACCAGTGGGGGCTGATGCCGGAGAACGACGGGGCGCTGGCGCTGGTTCAGGCGCGCACCCAGTACGACGAGACAAAGGATTTCCAGTGGCGTTGGGGCGTTTCCCTGGCGGCGAATTACGATACCGGGACTGCGGCTGCAGAGGCTGCGACCGGCAAGGCTGCCGATTATAACCTGATGGCAGACGAACTGTATGCCAGCGTAAAGTGGAAGTATTTCTCGCTGGATGCAGGTCTGCGGCGTTTTGACCTGGACTTTTACGGTGCCGGTACGCCCTCGCTGGGCTCTATGTCCACTACCGGCGGCCACATCATCTTCAGCGGGAATTCCCGCACAATGCCGGGCTATCTGCTCAATGTCGACCCGATTCCGGTACCCTTCACCAACAAGCACATGTGGCTGTACGGCAGTTTTGGCGACTTCAAGACGCTGGACAACAGGTGTGTACCTGGGGCGCTGATACACCGCACCAAGATGTTCGCCAAGTTCCGGATAACGGACAGACTGGACTTCCACTGGGGGCTGGACCATTATGCGATGTGGGCGGGGGAGACCATGAAAGAGAGCATGCCCGTCACGTTCGATAACTACTTTCGCGTAATCACAGGGCAGCATGCTTCCAGCACGGGCTCGCAGAGCGACCAGATAAACGTGATTGGGGACCAGGGTGGGGGCGAGCTGCTGCGTCTGGACTATCGCGGCAATGGCTGGAAGGCTTCTCTGTTGCACGATATACCTTATGCCGACGGCTCCGGAATGGGTTTCCAGAACTTCCCGGACGGTGTGAATACTTTGTGGTTCGGCTTTGACGATAAGGACCGCTGGATCTCCGATGTACTGTATGAGTTCCAGTATTCGCGCTGGCAGTCGGGCTCTATGCACGACCGGCCCACTACTGAAGAGGAGCGGGAGAAGCTGGACCCCTCGGACCAGTATCATTACTGGAAGCACATCATTGGTGGTGGTGATGATTATTTTAATAATGGCGAGTATAGGTCCGGCTGGACCTATTACGGACACACAATAGGCAATCCGCTGTTTTCACCAAATGGAACGCATAACCAGACGTGGACTGGCAGGCAGATGGTGCTGGGCGTGGAGAACAACCGCATCCGGGCGCATCACTTCAGTCTGGCGGGTAAGCTGTTCAAGGTGGCTCCTTATAAGCTGATGTTGACGTACAGTCAGAACTACGGTTTATACTGGAGTCCATATGTTGGCGAGAAGGCATGGAACAAAGAGTGGGGCACCGTGAAGGAGACGGCCTTGAACCAGTTCTCTGCAGCGCTGATGGGGGAGTACCCGTGGAAGTGCCTGGCCCTCACCTGGGGCCTTTACGCAGACTACGGTGACCTCCTGCCGCACAACGTGGGTGCGTCACTGGGGGTAAGGTATACGCTGTCCCGATAGACCGGCAACCTGCGTTCGGCTCCTGGCTCGCTGGTAGCGCTTCGGCATCGGGCAACCGGTGTTCGAAGTGCAGCCGTTACGGTAATGCTCCCGGACTCGGAGACCGGCCGTCCGGTAACAGACCGTTCGGAACCGACCCGATATCCGTTTTTAAACATTTAAAAACGTCTATAAACGCTGAAAAACAAACGGAACGGTTACTAGTATTTAGAAACGAAAAAAGACATATATAAACGATTATAAACATTTCTAAACGTTTAAAACCGTGTACACGCAAGAGAATCTAATGTATGTGGCCCACTGCAACAATGGCCCGATTTATATCAATCCCAAGATGTTGAACCGCCACGGTCTGGTGGCAGGCGCTACCGGTACCGGTAAGACGGTGACTCTGCAGGTGCTGGCGGAGACTTTCTGTCAGGCGGGCGTGCCGTGCTTTATGGCCGATATGAAGGGGGACCTTAGCGGCATCAGCCAGGCGGGCGCTCTCTCCAAGTTCATAGAGAAGCGCATGCCTGAGTTCGGCATAGAGAATCCGCAGTTCCAAGGGTGCCCGACCCGCTTCTTTGACGTGTTTGGCAAGCAGGGACACACTATGCGCACCACCGTGTCCGCCATGGGTCCGCAGCTGCTGAGCCGCATGCTGGAGCTCAACGACGTGCAGAGCGGCGTACTGAACATAGTGTTCCGTATTGCCGATGATAACGAACTGTTGCTCATCGACATAAAGGACTTGCGCATGATGCTGGACTTCGTGTCCAAGCATGCAAGTGAGTACACTACCACATACGGCAACATCTCGGCTGCGTCTATCGGCGCCATTCAGCGCGCCATCCTCACGCTGGAAGACCAGGGTGCCGACACCTTCTTTGGCGAGCCGGCGTTCGATGTCTCCGACCTGATGGTCACTGAGGACGGCAAGGGGGTAATGAACGTGTTGGCGGCGGACGAACTGATGATGCGCCCCAGGCTCTATTCCACCTTCCTGTTCTGGCTTCTTACGGAGCTCTACACCACGCTCCCCGAGGTCGGCGACTTGGACAAGCCCAAGCTGGTGTTCTTCTTTGACGAAGCGCACACGCTGTTCACAGATACCCCCAAGGCGCTCACAGACAAGATTGAGCAGGTGGTACGCCTGATCCGTTCCAAGGGGGTGGGCGTATACTTTGTGACCCAGTCGCCCACAGATATTCCTGACAGCATCCTGGGTCAGCTTGGCAACCGCGTACAGCACGCCCTGCGCGCCTACACGCCCCGCGACCAGAAGGCGGTGAAGGTGGCGGCGGAGACCTTCCGCGCCAACCCCGGCTTTGACACCGCGGAGGCCATCACCCAGTTGGAGACCGGCGAGGCGCTGGTGAGTTTCCTGGACGAGAAGGGCGCCCCCACGGTGGTGGAGCGCGCCAAGATCCTGTTCCCGCTGAGCTCCATCGGTGCAATCAGCGAAGGTCAGCGGCTGGACATCAACAAGAGCGCGCCGCAGAACATCCTGAATTACGACGGCTTCTTTGACCGCGAAAGCGCGTACGAGGTTCTCTCAGCGCAGTACGAGGCGGCCGCTAAGGCAGCAGAGAAGGCGGCGAAAGAGGAAGAGAAGGCGCTGGCCAAGGCGCAGAAAGAGAAGGAGAAAGAGAAAGCTGCCAAGAAGAAATCTTCCGGCTCAAGCATCAAGCGGACGATATTCGGCACTATGATTGCGGCAGCGGCCACCTCGTTTGCACGCAGTCTGGCCACCAATGCCGCGAAGAGCATCACCGGCACCAAGAAGAAGAGCACGAGCTCTACAACCAAGAAGACTACGGCGAAGAAGTCTACCAAGAAATCCACCGCCAGCAGCACTGTGAAGAAAGCGGCGAAATCTGCCGTGAATACAGCCACTAGGCGGGTGACTACTGAAATCCTGAAGGGGTTGCTTAAGTAATAAAAAACGCCAGCCGATTCGGCTGGCGTTTTAAGTTATATCTTGTGCTAAAAAGGGCTGGAAGCTATTTCTTCTGGTCCTTTTTGCCGTAGCGGCTGTAGAATTTATCAACGCGGCCGGCGGTGTCCACGAGCTTCATCTTACCAGTGTAGAACGGGTGGGAAGTGTTGGAAATCTCGACCTTTACGACCGGGTACTCAACGCCCTCGACCTCAATGGTCTCCTTGGTGTTGGCGCAGGAACGTGTAATGAACACGTGGTCGTTTGACATATCCTTGAAAGCAACAAGACGGTAACTTTCGGGATGGATTCCTTTTTTCATCTCTATAAGGTTTTTATTTGGGACGGCAAATGTAAAAATAATTCGTAGATTTGCAAAACACTTATTGGGAAAATACGTAACTAATTTGATTTATATATGACACTTATCAAATCTATCTCCGGAATCCGCGGTACTATCGGCGGCCAGGTGGGGGAGGCTTTGACCCCCGTGGACATAGTTAAATTTACTGCTGCCTTCGCTAAGGGGCGCAAGAAGATTGTGGTGGGCCGCGACGCCCGCATCTCCGGTCCCATGGTGGACGGCATTATCTGTAACACGCTGATAGCGTGCGGCGTAGAGGTGATTAACATAGGTATGGCAACGACTCCCACAACCGAGATTGCCGTTACCGGCGAGAAGGCGGACGGCGGCATAATCATCACCGCCAGCCACAATCCGGTGCAGTGGAACGCCCTCAAGTTGCTGGCTTCCACCGGCGAGTTCCTCACCGATGCGGAGGGCAAGGCGGTGCTGGCAACCGCAGAGGCGGAAGATTTTGATTTCAAGGATGTCATGGAGCTGGGCAGCATCACTTATAAGGATTACACTCAGATCCACATTGACGCCGTGATGAAAGACAGTCTGGTGGATCTGGAGGCGATTAAGAAGGCCCACTTCAAGGTGGTTCTGGACCCCGTGAACTCTGTGGGCGGCGTGGTGATGCCCAAACTTCTGGAGCAGCTGGGCGTGGAGTGCATCACCATCAACGGCACTCCGGACGGCCATTTTGCACACAATCCGGAGCCGCTGCCGGCAAACCTGGTTAACCTGAGCCGCACCGTGGTGGCGAACAACGCGCACCTGGGCATCAGCGTAGATCCGGATGTAGACCGCCTGGCGTTCATCTGCGAGAACGGCGAACCGTTTGGCGAGGAATACACCATCGTCTCTGTGGGCGATTATGTCCTCAGCAACGTGAAGGGTCCGGCTGTGTCCAACATCTCCTCCAGCCGCGCGCTGCGCGATATCGCTGAGGCGCACGGATGCCCGTATTATTTCTCTGCAGTGGGCGAGGTTAACGTCACCACCAAGATGCACGAGGTGGGCGCTGTCACCGGCGGTGAAGGCAACGGTGGCGTGATTTATCCCGCCTTGCACCATGGCCGCGACGCCCTGATGGGGGTTGCACTGTTCCTGAGCCACATGGCGCACAAGGGCTTATCAGCCACCGCTCTGCGCGCAACATATCCTGATTATACCATCTCCAAGAACCGCATAGACCTGCCCGACGCTTCTGCGGCGGAGAAGGTGTTTGCAGCGGTTAAGGAGAAGTATGCCGATGCCAAGCTCACCACCATAGACGGCGTACGCGTAGACTTTGAGGCGGAGCGCAAGTGGGTCATCCTGCGCAAGTCCAACACAGAGCCCATCATCCGCGTATATGCAGAGGCTCCCACAGAGGCCGATGCCAACGCGCTGGCAGAGGATATAGTATCGCTGGCAAAGGAGATTCTCTAAAGCATGTTCTCTTTCAGGACAACGCCGCTGCTGGAGCAGGAGGATACCACCCTGCGCCGCGGACAGCTGGCCGTGCTGGACGATGCCACGGCGTGGCATCCGCAGTACGGTGAGTATCTGCTCTATACGCTGGCCCGTTACCGCAATGTGGTGCGCCTGGGCTCGCTGGAAGAGCGCGAGACGCTGGCGGCATGCGATGCCGTGGTGATTGAGCATCAGTGCACCGGTAGCCGCTTCGATCCGTTCCTGAAGCAGCTGCGCGCTTTTTTCCTGGAACAGAACCGCAGCAAGCGGCAGATATCGGTATACATAGTAGACCGGCTGAATCCCAGCGGGCGCTGCGTGGAGGGTGGCCATTACGACGGCCTGCCGCACAAACACGGCCTCACCACCGGCGAACTCGCCAACATGTATTATACGGAAATCAGCGCGAGCTTCCCGCTGCATATAATATCGGCTGCGGCCAACGATGCGGCGCGCGAGCTGATGCCGTGGAGCATCCCGCAGAGCTGCGGGCTGGGGTCGCTCTTCTCCGCCGTATTTATGAGCGGCGCGACCCTTTGGAAGGGGACCAACGTGAGCTGCGGCGAGGGAACCATGCGCCCGTACGAGATGTTTGGCGCGCCGTTTATGAAGCGGCTGCAGCGGGGGCGCGACTTTGTTTGGGAGAACGCCCTCACCTGGAACGATGTGGATTCTCCGGTGTACGACCGCGGCGTGTATATGCGCTGGTGCAGCTTCACCCCCGCCTCAGGGCTGTACGCCGGGCAGGAATGCTTCGGCTTCCAGATGATACCCAACCCCGGCGAGCCCCAGTACAACGCGCTGCTGCACACCCTGCGGCTGATACGCTTTGTGCGCGAGACCTGCCCCGAATTCGCCTTCAACGAACGCATCGACTCCCTTGCCGGCAGCGACACGGTTGTCTCCTACCTCCGCGGCGACACAGACTACGACACCATCCGCGACCACCTGAAATCCGAAGAACAGAAATGGCTCCGCAAAGCTAAAAAGTATTTGCTATACGATGAGCCATTGTATCGCGTGAAGTAAACTTTGCTATCGCGTAGCGTAGCGGCTGAATGCCTTCAGAGGATGTCTCCACCCACGGAGTCAAGTAGTGGGAGGGGCCCGCAAGATACGAGTTATCGCGCAGCGATGACGAAGAAGATTGTGGGAGGGCCGGAGTGAGCGAAGCGAACGAAGCTCCTCGGAAGGCGTTACTGCCGCGAAGCGTAGCGATAGCAGACCTGACACAAAAAAAAGACGACCCAATTCAGGGCCGTCTTTCTTATAATATCGTAGCTTGTACTATTTCAGCTCAGCGAGATACTTAATGGTGCGAACCATCTGAGAAGTATAGGAGTTCTCATTGTCGTACCATGAAACAACCTGTACCTGATAGGTGTCGTCATCGATCTTGCTAACCATGGTCTGGGTTGCATCGAACAGGGAACCGAACTTCATGCCTATAACATCGCTGGAAACGATCTCATCTTCATTGTAACCGAAGCTCTCGTTTGCAGCAGCCTTCATAGCGGCGTTGATACCCTCTTTGGTAACGTCTTTACCCTTGACAACTGCAATCAGGATAGTGGTGGAACCGGTCATGGTGGGAACGCGCTGTGCGCTGCCGATGAGCTTACCGTTCAGCTCGGGGATTACCAGACCGATAGCCTTAGCAGCACCGGTGCTGTTGGGAACGATGTTCATTGCGCCTGCACGGCTGCGGCGGAGGTCACCTTTGCGCTGAGGGCCGTCCAGAATCATCTGGTCGCCTGTGTAAGCGTGGATGGTGCTCATGATACCGCTAACCACGGGAGCGTACTTGTTCAGGGCAGCTGCCATGGGAGCCAGGCAGTTGGTGGTGCAGGAAGCTGCGGAAATGATGGTATCCTCAGGCTTCAGGGTCTTGTGGTTGGTGTTGTACACGATGGTGGGGAGGTCATTGCCTGCGGGAGCGGAGATAACGACCTTCTTGGCGCCAGCCTGGATGTGAGCTGCAGCCTTAGCCTTGGATGTATAGAAACCGGTGCACTCGAGAACAACGTCTACATTGAGCTCGCCCCAGGGGAGTTCAGCTGCGTTGGGTTTTGCATAGATGGTGATCTCCTGACCGTCCACGATGATGGAACCGGGAGTTACAACGGTCTTGCCGTCTTCTGCCATTACGGCGTCCTTATAAGTAACGGTGTGTTTGCCTTCGCCAAACTTGCCTGCGAAACCGCCCTGTGCTGTGTCATATTTAAGCAGATGGGCAAGCATCTTGGGACTGGTAAGGTCGTTGATAGCGACTACATCATAACCTTCTGCCTCGAACATTTGGCGGAATGCGAGACGACCGATACGGCCAAAGCCGTTAATTGCTACGTTTGTCATTTTGATAACTGTATGATTAATTGAACTTAATATATTAACCTTCCAAAGGCGGTGCAAATGTAATAAAAATGTGAGAATTATAGTATATTTGTAAACCAATAGACAACTTTTTTATTCGCTTTATGACGCGGGAGATTCTGGCTATCAACGACGACTCAATTTCTGCCTCCGGGCTGATGCACATGGTGCAGCTTTTCCGCCGTTACGGCGACGTGACGGTGGTGGCGCCAAAGGATCCGCAGAGCGCCAAGGCGGCTTCGCTCACCATGGACCGGCCGCTTCATCTGCAGCATCTGAGGGACATCGCACCCGATGGCGAGCTTGGCGGAGTGCGCATCTATTCGGTGGACGGCACCCCGTGCGACTGCGCCAAGATGGGGGTGAACATGTTTGTGGAGGAGGGGCGCATGCCCGACTTGGTGGTGTCCGGCATCAACCACGGCAGCAACGCATCTGCGGCGGCGCTTTATTCCGGCACGCTTGGGGCAGCCATGGAGGCGACCCTGTACGGCATCCCCGCGATTGGCCTCTCCATTGACACGCACGATGAGAATCCCGATTTCTCTGTTGTGGACGCTTATATAGATGAGATTCTGGAGCGCTTCTTTGAGAACCCGCCGGCCAAGGACGTCTATCTGAACGTGAACTTCCCCGACATATCGCCGGACCAGGTGCGCGGCATCACTCTGGCCAGTCAGGGTCGCGGCCGCTGGCACAAGGAGTTCGTGCGCCAGACAAGCCCCCGCGGCGTGGAGATGTACTGGATGGTGGGAGAGTTTCTGAACCTGGCCAGCGCCGACCCCGATGCGATGGACGACCATAACCTGATGCACGACGGCTGGATAACCATAGTGCCCCATACCATAGATACTACCGATTATGCAGAGCTGGACCGTCTGTCTCAGCTCTGGGACTTTGACCCCCGATGAAATACTACATCATAGCGGGCGAGGCTTCCGGCGACCTGCACGGCTCCATGCTGATGCGGGCGCTGATTGAGCGCGACCCGGCGGCGCATTTCCGCTTCTGGGGAGGGGAGAAGATGGCGGCGGTATCAGGAGATATGGTGCGCGACTATCGCGATACGGCGGTGATGGGCATCGTGGAGGTCCTTTCCAAGGCGGGCCGGCTGCGCCGCAATCTCGCCTTCTGCAAGGAGGATATCCTGGCGTACGCGCCCGACGTAGTCATCCTCATAGATTATCCCGGCTTCAATCTGAAGATTGCCCGCTTTGCGCATGAACACGGGCTTCGGGTGTATTACTATATCGCGCCCAAGGTTTGGGCTTCTCGGGAGAGTCGCGTGGAGCAGCTGAAGCAGTATGTAGACAAGCTGTTCGTCATTTTCCCGTTCGAGGTGGAATGGTTCCGCAGCCGCGGCATAGAGCCCGTGTATGAGGGCAATCCGCTGGTGGAGCATATTGATACGGCTCTGGCCGCCGCACCTTCGCGGGAGGAGTTCCTGAAGAAATACGGGCTGGATTCGGGGCCGCTGATAGCGTTGCTGCCCGGCAGCCGCATGCAGGAGATCAAGTACCTGGAGCCACGCTTCATGAAGGTGGTGGAAGACGGGTGGTATCAGTATGCCATTGCCGCCGCGCCCGGCATAGCGCCGGAAGTTTATGACATGTATTTCCCCGGCGTTCCGGTGGTGGAGGGGGATACCTACGCGCTGCTCAAATACGCTTCCGCGGCCGCCGTCGCTTCCGGCACCGCCAGCCTCGAGGCGGCCATCATAGGCACTCCGCAGGTGGTGTGCTACGGCATGAATCCGATCACCTGGCGCATCGCCATATCTATTCTCAAGGTGAAATACATCAGCCTTGCGAATCTAATTCTGGATAAGCCCATCTTCAAAGAGTTGCTGCAGGAGAAATGCACTCCGGAGGCCATCTCCGCGGAGCTGCAGTGCCTAGCAGGCGACACTGACTGCCGCGCCGCCATCGCCGCCGACTACGCCACCCTCCGCACCCGCCTGGGCGAGAGCGGAGCGGCAAAGCGTATCGCCGACGTATTATACCGTTCTATTGCAGATTAAACCGCAGACCCACATTGAGGGTGAAGTACCAGGGATTCTCTTTGTAGAGGGTCTGGGGGGCGTTGTCGTTGGGGAAGTAATACGACACTGTGGGTTCCGCAAAGATTCCCAGCAGACTGTTGAACCTGTAGGTTGCACCCACGGATGCGCCGGCACTCCACATCAGCGGAATGTCGGAGAGCTCCGTGTAGTTGGAGGGGAAGTTGGAATTGTTGCGGCCCCAGATGCACTTGGAGGGCATTACATATGCTGAAGAGTACAAGTCAAAGTTGTTCCAGGAGGCGATGTTGCAGCCGGCCCCCACGGGGATGCCCACATACAGCAGGTCCTGGCTAGCGCCGGAAGGGGTGATCCAGGTGTGCAGGAACGTGAACCGCACGCCGGACTCCAGATAGAGCAGGCTGTTGAGGTCGTAGCGTACCGACACGCCGCCGGATATGGGCGCGGTGTGGTGGTAGCGCATGGTGGGTGCGCCGGAAGAGTAGAACACATTGCCCTTCTCATCTGTGTACATCACCATTCCCTTGGGCAGGTTGTCCTTGTTGGTGCCCACGGAGTTGCTGGCCAGGAACCCTGAGGCTCCCAGTGAGAGTTTGCGCATCTGCTTGCGGAGCGGCTTCACCGGCTCATCAAACTGGTCGGCGAAAGGATCCGCAAACGGGTCCCCGGCATTGCCTGTAACAGTATTGTTTGCGAGGCTCTGGTTGGTGCGGTTGGTATCGTTTGCCGGGGAACCGCTGTCTGCGTTATCTTTTTGCTCCTGTGTCGGAGCGGATGCTTCTGCGAAGGAAGTTTCTGTGCCGACGGTATTATCGGAAGCTGCCGGCTGAGCGTTGGATGAGTGAATGTCGGATGACTGAACGTTGGTCTGCTGAAGACCGGACTTCTGAGCCTCAGTCTGATTGGACCCGGAGTGGGAGAGAGCACGGCCGGCTGCCTTTGACGAGGAGCCTGAAGTGCGACCCGCGTTGAAGCGGCCGGAAGTCTTATCACTACCGGAAGCCACAGCTACCTGCTCATCCACCGGAGCAACCTCTTCTGCTACAGCCACAGCCTCATTCTCTGTCAAGGCTTTCTCTACAACAGTCACCTGCTCTTCTGCAGGCTGGGAAGATACTTCTGCCAGCTTATCAGTTGCATCCTGACGCGGCCAGAGGAGCCATGCGCCCGCTGCGGCGATAACTGCCACGGCAGCGGCGGCACGCATCCACACGGCGGTGCGGCGGCGCGAAGCAGCAGCCTTCTGTCCGCCACCAACGGCGGCAAACGCCTGCTTCTGAGCCCCGGCGGCACGTTCTGCCTCCGCGGCCAGCATCTTCTCTTTGATCTGTTCAAAACTCATCTGCGGAGCGGCGCCCTCGAAGGATCCAACCTTGCTGCGCAGCTTCTCCATCCAATCCATATCGTTATTCTTTTTCATATTCCTTAATCATTTGTGCCAGGTGCGCCTTGGCGCGGAAGAACCTCATGGCGGAGGCGCTCTCCCGGATGCCCAGCGCAGCGGCTATTTCGCGATGGGAGTACCCTTCAAACACAAACATATTCAGCACGGTACGCTCCACATCGGGCAATTCCAAAATCATGTTATAGAGGTCTTCATCCTTCACGCCGTCTATGCCGGCCATATCGCCGTCGGAAGCATCCAGAGAGCGGAGGTTCAGGGTGCCGATGTCCTCGCTCTCCCGCACCGGGTCTTTCTTTCTGAGGTACATCAGGCAGGTGTTGGCCATGATGCGCGACAGCCATGCCTTCAGGCTGCCCGGACCCCGGTCGCGGAACTGGCTCCAGTTCAGATACGCGCTCACAAAGCCGTCCTGGAACATATCCTGAGCCGTTGCGGCGTCACGCACGTAGCGCCTGCAGACCGACAGCAGATATGCCCCGTCGGCCTTGTATGCCTGCTCCAGAGCTTCGATACCGTCCATAACAATTCTGATTACTAAATGCAAATGTGGGCAAAATCTCACATAATTTGTATAAATTTGCGTCTATGAATAATAAAAAAGCAGATAAGAAGCGCGTAAGGAGCATAAAAAGCAAGGTGGGGGCGGGCTTTACTGTGCTTGCATTCATTCTGTTTTTCTCCAGTATAGTGTCGCTGTTCGAGTACACCCGCATGAACCGTGTCCTCACGCAGCAGATCGGGGAGAACGTGAACAGCGTGAACATAGCCCGCGACCTGATTATCCTTACTGAAGATTATAACCTGGGCGTGCTGGACGCCATGAGCGAGGCCGATTATGAAGGCGGCTTTGTGACGGGCGGCCCCGCAGACGCCACCAACGCAGAATTTATCCAGGATTTCTCCAACACGATGGAGGATATGCGCCGCTCTTTCACCGAGAGCACCTCTTTCAAGGAGAAGAATTATGCCGACAGCGTGCTGCTGGCCTATACGGCCTACATGCAGGTGCTGCGCGAATCGTTGGACATGACCGGCAGCAACCTTGAAGAGCGTCAGGAGTGGTATTTCAACCGCCTGCAGCCCTTCTACATGAAGCTGCGCAACTATATCCGCCGCCTTACCGACGCCAGTCAGCAGGCGCTTCTGGAGAACTCCAAGAAGGTGGATGAAACTTTCTACCGCAGCATAACCCCCGCGATTGCATCGGTGGTGGTGGGGCTGCTGGTGGTGATGCTCTTCAACTATTTCATCAACTTTTACCTGATCAACCCGCTGATAAAGATAAACAAGGGCATCACCGGTTACCGCAACGTCCGCAAGGACTATACGGTTGAGGTGGACAACAACGGCGATGAACTGGATTCGCTGAACAACGCCGTGCGGGATATCATAGAAGACCACAAGGCGGTCTCAAACGCAAGCTAGAAGTCTTAGATGAACCTCAGAGCCATATCCAAGAACATAGGGCTGGCGCTCCTGGTGGACGCCGGATTCATGTTCCTGTCTGTGATTGTGGCGATGCTGTATCATTTTGATTCCTCTTTCACCCCGCTGCTTATCGGCGCCACGCTGACGCTGCTGGTGGGGGTGCTCCCCATAATCTTTGTGGGTAAGGGGCAAAACCGCATCACCACCCGCGAGGGGTTCTTCATCCTCTTTTTCGCATGGCTGCTCTCGTGCGTGTTCGGCCTGCTGCCGTACGCCCTTTGGGGCGGTCCGTTCTCGCTGGAGAACGCCTGGTTCGAGAGCGTATCGGGCTTCACCGCCACCGGCGCCACCATCCTCAGTGACATCGAGTCGCTGCCGCACGGGCTGCTGTTCTGGCGCTCTTCCACCCACTTCATAGGCGGTTTGGGAGTGGTCGTCTTCATGATGATGATTCTCCCTTCCACCGGCACCGTAAAGCTCAAGATGCGCCGCATAGAGGTCTCCGACATGTCGGCGGGCGATTATAACTTCCGCTCCAACAAGATTGTGAGGGTGGTGCTCACGGTTTACATCTCCATGATGGTGGTTTGCGCGCTGCTGTTTATGGCGGCGGGGCTCTCCGTTTTTGACGCGGTAACCCACGCCTTCAGCGTGGTGGCCACCGGCGGCTTCAGCCCCAAGAACGCATCCATAGGTACCTACGGGTCGCACTGGGTGGAGCTCATCGCCATGGTTTTCATGCTGGCCAGTTCGCTCCATTACGGCCTGCTGTACTCCTCCATCACGGGGTGCAACCTCAATGTGCTGCGCAACCCAATCTCGCGCTTTTTCTTCTCCACCATAGGCATCGGCATAGTGCTGATGACCGCCAGCCTGCTGCTCACCCGCACCATCACCAACCCGTTTGAGGCGGTATGGCAGTCGGCTTTCAACGTGGTTTCAATTGGCACCTCCACCGGCCTGGCCACCGTGGATACATCCATCTGGCCGGCGTTCTGCATACTTCTGCTGCTCTATTTCTCCATTCAGTGTGGCTGCTCCGGTTCCACCACCGGCGGTTTGAAGGCAGACCGCATCTGGGTGCTGACCCGTGCCGTGCGGGCGCAGGTGGTGCGTACCATCCACCCCAACGCCGTGATCCGCGTGAAATCGGGCAGCAACGTGATAGATTCGGAGCAGGTGAATTCCATAGCGATGTACGCCTTGCTGTATGTGGCGATACTTTTTATTGGCGCGGTGATTTACGCGGCGTGCGGCATGACCCTGGTGGATGCCTTCACCGGCTCCTGCGCCATGGTGGGCAACGTGGGCCCGGCATTCGGCAGCATCGGCTCCATGAGCAACTATGGCGCCGTCCCCATCCTTGCCAAGGTGATCATGGGCCTGGAGATGATAATCGGCCGTCTGGGACTCTATGCGGCGTTTGCCATGTTCGCACTCAAGAAGGCGTAGGGTATGGCAGCGGGGGGCTTTTCGCAGGCTATAGCAAGTAATCTGGCTTTCGAACCAACTGAAGATCAGAGCCGGCTGTTCGGCGCCCTGGAGGCGTTTGGCGGTGACCAGGCCTCCGATATAATGGTGGTGGCGGGCTATGCCGGCACCGGCAAGACCAGCGCCATCGCCGCGTTTGTGAAGACTCTGGACCAGCATCGGTACAAGTTTGTGTTGCTGGCACCCACCGGCCGCGCCGCAAAGGTGCTGAGCAACTTTACGGGGATGCCGGCCTACACCATCCACAAGCATATCTACCGTCAGAAATCCACCAGCGGCGCATTTGGCAAGTTTTCGCTGGACATTAACCGCAGCCGCAACACGTTCTACATCATAGACGAGGCGTCGCTGATAACCATTGGCGGCGATGCGGGCGGGGCGGTGTTCGGCAGCGGCGATCTGCTTCAGGACCTGGTGAGCTATGTGCGCAGCGCCCCGGGCAACAAGATGATATTTGTGGGCGACCGCGGGCAGCTCCCTCCGGTGGGGATGGACGCCAGTCCGGCGCTGGATCTGGACTTCATGGAGAGCGCCTTTGGCAAGGTCCACAGTGCCGATTTGCAGCAGGTGCTGCGGCAGGCGGAGGGCTCCGGTATACTGCACAACGCCACCATTCTCAGAAAGATGGAGCAGCGCGGCGACATATCGATGCCCAAGCTGGAACTGGAGCCGTACAAGGATATCGCCCGCATAGGCGGCGGCGAGCTGATAGAGAGCATGAGCGACGCGATTGGGAAGTGGGGGCTGGACAGCGTGGTGGTACTCACCCGCAGCAACAAGCGGGCAAATCGCTACAACGCCGGCATCCGCGCGCAGGTGCTCTACCGCGAGGAACAGCTCACCCGCAGCGACAAGCTGATGGTGGTGAAGAACTGCTACCAGTTTCTGGAGGCGGTGGACGACCCCGGCTTTTTTATCGCCAACGGCGACATGGCGCGCCTGATAAAGATCAAGAAGTACGAGGAGCGCTACGGGCTGCACTTTGCCCAGGCGACCCTCTCTTTCCCCGATTACGACAATCTGGAGATCACCGCCAAGGTGATACTGGACACCCTCACCAGCGAATCGGCCGCCCTGAGCAACGAGCAGCAGCAGGCGCTGTTCGATGGCGTTTGGGCAGATTACGAGGATATCACCACCAAGAAGAAACGTTACGAGGCGGTGCGTGAAGACAAGTACTTCAACGCGCTGCAGATAAAATATGCCACCGCAATCACCTGCCACAAGTCGCAGGGAGGCGGCTGGCCGTGCGTATACATAGACAACCCGTTCTGGGGGCCTGAGGTCACGGAAGAGGACATAAAATGGCTCTATACCGCCGTAACCCGCGCCAGCGAACAGGCATATCTGGTTAACTTTCCCGACAAATGTTTCGTATGAAAAGAATGATACTTGCGGCCGCGATTCTGGCGGCCTTCACTTCAGCCGCCCACGCGCAGCAGAAAACGCCCCTTACAGACGCGCAGATAATCTCCGGGAATTATCCGGAGGGAATCTTCAACAAGCGAGAGGAAGCGCCCGCAGCGGCCAGCAATGCGGCTCAGCCGGCCGTGCCGGAGCTGGTGAAAGGATGGGAGAACCCCACGTATTCCCCCGATAATAAGCATATCGCTTATACCATGGAGGGCGACCTTTACTCCATAGAGGTGGCCACCCATCGTATTCATCGTCATACAGAAGACGGCAGCGCCGTTATCAGCAACGGTTTTGCATCGTGGGTCTATTATGAAGAGATTTTCGGCCGCCCGAGCCGCTACCGCGCCTTCTGGTGGAGTCCGGACAGCAAGGTTATCGCGTTCTATCGTTTTGACAATACAAAGGTGCCGATGTTCCCCATTTACGATGCCGCCGGCAAGCACGGCACCCTGCGCGAGACCCGCTACCCCAAGGCGGGCGATCCCAACCCGGAGGTGAAGGTGGGCTTTGTGAGCGTGGAGGGCGACAGCGTGGTTTGGAGCGATTTCAATGCGGCGCGCGACCAGTACTTCGGTACTCCGTTCTGGGACTGGAAAGGGACCAAACTGCTGGTGCCCTGGATGGACCGCAAGCAGGACAACATGATAATCTACAGCGTGGACCCGCTATACGGGCAGAAGGAATCCATTTACAGCGAGCATCAGGATACCTGGGTGGACTGGCCCGACAACATGCTGTGCAACTCCAAGGGAATCTACCTGGTGCGCGACTATGAGATGTGGCAGCGCATCTACTTTCTCTCATACGACGGCAAGACCTTCAAGTATGCCTCAGACCGGAAGAATTACTGGGGCATACGGCTGCTCTTTTTGAACGACAAGTATCTGTTCTTCACCGCCCGCGGCGGGGAGTCGTCGCTGCGCAACGACATCTACCGGGTGACCCTGCGCGACGCCAAGGTAGACCGCATCTCCTTCGGTGACTACGATTTTACCGCGGTGAAGGTGGCTGAAGACGGCAAGAGCGTTACGGCGACCCTCTCCAACTGCCACACCCCGCCGCGCGATGTGGAGATAAAGGTTCCCTCCAACGGCAAAGTAAAGGAGAAGGACATCACCGTGCTGTTTGACAACTGCGGACCCAAATATCATGATTATCAGATAGCCGAGAAGGAGATAGTGTACATCACCCTCCGCGACGGCAGCAAGGTGCCGGTATCGGTGGTTTGGCCCGTGAATATGGACCGCTCCGGCCGCACCAAGTATCCCGTAAAGGTGGATATCTACGGCGGCCCCGACAGCCAGCAGGTATACGACCGCTACCCCCGCTCCAACTTTTACACGCAGTGGTGGGCATACCACGGGGTGGTGCAGGTGACTCTGGAGACCCGCTCCGCCGGGCATCTGGGGCGCAACGGTGTGAACACCATATACCGCAGGCTCAGCCACCCGGAGATGGACGATTTTATAGACGAGATAAAGTACTTTGGCTCACTGCCGTACATCAACTCCAAGAAGGTGGGCATAGAGGGGTATTCCTACGGCGGCACCATGGCGCTGCTGGCCGTAACCGAGGGGAACGAGTACTTCCAGTATGCAGTGGCCAGCGGCGGGGTGATGGACTGGCAGCTTTACGACAGCCACTATACGGAGCGTTACATGGACCGTCCGCAGGACAACCCTGACGGCTATGCCGCCGCTGCCGTGTTCGAGCGTATGGGCAATTATCGCGGCGATGATACCAACATGCTGCGCATCACCCACGGCACGGGCGATGACAACGTGCACATGCAGCACACCCTGCAGGTGATAGACCGGCTGCAGCGTGACGGCAAGGAGTTTGAGCTTATGCTCTACCCGGGCGGCATGCACGGCTACCGCGGCGCCCAGCAGCGCCACTTTGAGATGCAGAACATGCGCTTCTGGTACAATTATCTGCTGGAGCAGGAGCTTCCCGATGTTCTGAAATCCAGATAAAATTCTTACATTTGAGGATACGGAAATAATAAATACAAAATATATGGAAAAGACATACCTGGACATAGCCAAAAGCTGGTTGAGCGAAAGTTTTGACGCTGCCACCCGCGCAGAGGTGGCGGAGCTTATAAAGGGCGACCAGAAAGAGCTGGAAGACCGTTTCTACCGCACTCTGGAGTTCGGTACCGGCGGCCTTCGCGGCGTGATGGGCGTGGGCACCAACCGCATGAACAAATACACCGTGGGGATGGCGACCCAGGGCCTGGCAAACTATCTCAAGCAGCTTTATGCGGGCAAGCCCACTTCGGTGGTTATCTCCTATGACTGCCGCAACAATTCCCGCTTCTTTGCAGATATCACCGCCGGCGTCCTTCTGAAGAACGGCATCAAGGTTTATCTGTTCGAGGATATCCGCCCCACGCCGGAGCTGAGCTTCTCCATCCGTCATTTGCACTGCAACGCCGGCATCATGATCACGGCGTCCCACAACCCCAAGCAGTACAACGGCTACAAGGTGTTCTGGGAGGACGGCGCGCAGATAGTGGAGCCGCACGACAAGAATATAATTGCGGAGGTGGCCAAGATCACAGATCCGGCGCAGGTTATGTTCAACGACAATCCCGCCCTGAAACCCGTGATGGTGGGCGCTGAAGTAGATAAAGCCTTCCTGGATTCCATTTATACGCTGATGCTCTCGCTGGATGCAGTGCAGCGCCACAGCGACATGAAGATAGTCTACACTCCGCTGCACGGCACCGGCAGCCGCACCGTGTATCCGTTCCTGGCCAAGATGGGCTTCAAGAACGTGGTTCACGTGCCGGAGCAGGATCTCAACAGCGGTGATTTCCCCACGGTGGTATCGCCCAACCCGGAGGAGCCCACAGCCATGAAGATGGCTATGGAGAAGGCAGACGAGGTGGGCGCCGACCTGGTGCTGGCCTCCGACCCCGATGCCGACCGCATCGGCGTGGCTGTTCGCGACGACAAGGGGAAGATTGTGCTGCTCAACGGCAACCAGATTCTGAGCATCCTGTTCGCATATATGCTGGAGCGCTGGAGCGCCCTTGGCAAGCTCAAGACAGGTGACCCGTATATGGTCAAGACAATCGTTTCCACCCGTCTGGCAGACGCTATCTGCGCCAAGTACGGCGTGCAGCTGTACAGCGTGCTCACCGGCTTCAAGAATATCGCCACCGTGGTGCGCGAGAATGAGGGCAAGCGGGTATACATCGGCGGCGGTGAAGAGAGCAACGGCTTCAACCCCGGCGACTTTGTACGCGACAAGGATTCTGCAGCAAGCTGCGGCCTGCTGGCAGAGTGCGCCGCATGGCTCAAAGACCGCGGGCAGACCGTATACGGCTATCTGCAGGAGATTTACAAGGAGTTCGGATATTATAAAGAGGGCCTCACCAGCATCTACCGCGAGGGCAAGGAGGGCGCCGCAGAGATCCAGAAGATAATGAAGGATTATCGCGCAAATCCTCCCAAAGAGCTGCTGGGCAGCAAGGTCGTTAAGGTTATCGACTATCTGGAAACTGAAAAGACCAAGCTCCCCAAGAGCAACGTGCTGCAGTTCCTCTCTGAGGACGGCACCATAGTTTCCGTACGTCCTTCCGGCACCGAGCCCAAGATCAAGTTCTACTTTGGCGCTTCCGGCGCCGATGCGGACACTAAGATTGCACAGCTTAAAGAGCAGTTCAAATAGGCGATGAACAAGCGGACAAAGGTTGCCCTGGTGTATGACTTCGACGGCACCCTGTCGCCGGGGAACATGCAGGAATACGGCTTTATCCAGGCGCTGGGCAAGTCGCCGGAGGAGTTCTGGCACAAGAGCAACAGCATCAGCGAAGAGCTGGAGGTGAACAGCATCCTCGCCTACATGAAAATCATGATAGACGAGGCGCGCAAGGCCAACATCTCCCTCAAGCGGGAGTCATTTGTGGAGTTCGGCCGCAACATAGAGCTGTATCCCGGCGTGCGCGAATGGTTCGCCATGGTGAACGATTACGGCGCCGAGAGGGGGGTGAAGGTAGAGCACTACATCATATCCTCCGGCCTCACGGAGATGATAGAGGGCTCTCCCATAGGCGGCGAGTTCAAGAAGGTGTTTGCCAGCTCTTTCCTCTACAACGACAAGGGGAACGCCGTATGGCCCGCCGTGGCGGTGGATTTCACTGCAAAGACGCAGTTCCTGTTCAAGATAACCAAGGGCATCATGGACATCGCGGACAACCGCAGGGTGAACGAGAGCGTGCCGGACGAGGACAAGCCGGTCCCCTTCAGCAACATGATCTATTTTGGCGACGGCACCACCGACATCCCCTGCATGAAGATTGTGAAGATGTTTGGCGGCAACGCGATAGCGGTATACAACACCCCCTCCAGAATGGCTCTGGCGCAGCAGTTGCTGGCAGAAGACCGCGTAAACTTTATCGCCCCCACCGATTATACCGGCGAGGGCGACATGTTTGCCTTGGTAAAGGCGATTATCGATAAAGTAAAAGCCGAATCGGACTATAACAAGCTCAAGTTCCGCAGCTAATCTTTAAGGCCCACGATGGCCATAAGGATATACACGCAGAACAGCAGCAGCGTGAACAGTGCGATGTATCCTATGAACATTATTCCGCGGGGAGCCACGGCGGCTATCCCGGCTACCACTGCAACCACTCCGGCCAGAAGAGCGTAGTGTCTCTTGCCAATCTTTCCCTTCAGGGAGAACATCTTTATGCGGCTCACCATGAGTACGCAGAGGGTGCCGGCAATCACCGGAATCACCCAGTCGGTGCTGAGCAGCGCCAGCAGCGCGCTCTGGGCGCCCGCCATGGTACAGCAGTGGCCGTATGCTATGGCGGATGCGGCAATCATGGCAGAGGCGGGGGTGGGGAGCCCTCTGAACAGAGTCTCTTTCGTGTCATACACGTTGTAGCGTGCCAGACGGATGGCGGAGAAGGGGACCAGCAACAGCGGCACGAACGCCAGCGGATGGGATGCCCCCTCGCAGATTGTCTTGAAATACCAGCTGAACATCATCAGCGACGGGGCCAGGCCGAATGTGATCACATCGCTCAGGGAATCCAGCTGGACCCCGAGGGGCGAGGCGACATTGAGCCGGCGGGCCACCGCGCCGTCGCACAGGTCGAATACCGCCCCGGCCAGTATAAAGCAGTATGCCTGGTAAAAATAGCCCCACATGGTCAGAATTGAGGCGCATACGCCGCACATCAGGTTCAGGCAGGTAATCAGGCTGGGGATGTATTTTTTCATGTCAGAAACGGTTTATTTGATGCCCATCTTGGCGCGGATATCCTTGGGGATGGCGTTCTTGTGCACCATTATGTTCAGGGTTTTGTGGCGTACGAAAGAGTCGGATGCGTACCACATGCCCTTGTACTTGCCCGTCTCTCCCCAGGAGTTCTTAACCATGAAGAACAGGTTGCCGTCCTGGTCTTTGGCGGTGCCGTAGATGTGCATGCCGTGGTCATCTGTAGTGGTCTTGTTGTCGTATCCCTGCTGACGCAGCTCCTGGGTCACCTTGATCTCAGGGGCATCGGCCTTCATCTTCTCCAGCTGTTTTGCCTTATCCTCTGCAGATACGCCCACCCAGCGCTCCTGGTCGCTGCCGGCCGCCTCCACCTCGCTCAGGTCGGGGTTGACGGCGATGCCGGTGCGGGTGAAGCCCGCCTCGCTAACGTCGGTGCCCCACGCCACGGTGTAGCCCTTGTCTATGGCGTTGTAAATGATGTTCATCATATCTTCCAGAGGGACGTTGTAGCTGTAGTCCCAGCGCCAGTTGTCCTCAACTTCCAGTACAAACTGGGTGTAGAAGGGGTGATGGGTGAAAGAGGTGATGGATACGTAATCCTCAGGCTTGATGCCTAGGGAAGCGGCGTAGCTCTTGGGGGTATACTTCTTTCCGTTGTATTCGAACTCCTCCGGGCAGGGGCCCAGATATGCATCCAGAATACCCTGCAGAGCTCGTTTCCAAGCGGTGGAGAGCTTCTTGTTGGGGTTCTTGATAACTGCGTCCAGGAAGCCCTTCATGCCGTTGCACAGCTCGCTGTGGCGGTTGAGCTTCTCGCCGTAGTTGAGGCCGGGCATAACCTCCTGGGGCACGATTCCGTAATCTTCCCAGATATGGAATACATCCTCGCTGGAGCTGCCCTGTGCAAAGTTAAGCACGCCGTCCAGACGGACATATTTCTCTGCCTTGTCGGCGTATGCCTTGCTCACCACAAACATCTCTGCCAGATCGGTCTCGGGGCCGCCCATACGCAGGATTTCAGACTCCAGGAAAGAGAGGGTGGAATAGCACCAGCAGGTGCCGCTGCTGGCCTGGTTCTTCACGGAGGTCACGGGGAGTTCTTTTACCGTGGTGAAAGTGTAATCCTTGGTCTTGAGCTCCTGCCGCTGCTGTGCGGAAAGCAGGGTGGATGATGCTAACGCAATGCATCCGATAATGGCAATCAGTTTCTTCATATACAATTATTTATAATAATTTTTGTTGCATGAATAATCGCAGCAGGTTAAGGGCGTTGGAGGCGAACCGCTGCATGTTTACCTCGCGGCTGGCGGAGGCGCTTTTAACCAGTCTGGAGACGACCTCCACTTCGCCGGTGAAGGGGTTGCGGTGCGCCGCCGCCGTCCAGCAGGTGCCCACCGGTTTTGCGTCGCTGCCGCCAGTTGGACCGGCGATGCCGGTTGTGGCCACGCTCCAGTCGGTGTCCAGCAATATGGACACGCCGCGCGCCATGGCTTCAGCACATTCGCGACTCACGGCGCCGTATTTTTCAAGTATCTCTTCCGAGACGTTCAGAAGGTTGGTTTTCACCTCGTTGGCGTAGCTGGTAACGCTCCCTTTGTAATATGCGCTGCTGCCCGGCACGCTGGTTATCAGGTTGGAGACCAGGCCGCCGGTGCATGATTCCGCCGCGGAGATCGTCTCCTGGTATGCGGCAGCGGGGGGAGCCTGAAGCAGGCGGGGGATAACGGTCTGCAGGGTGTCTTCCCCTTCGCCGTATATGTAGTTGCCCAGCAGGGCATAAAGCTCGTTTACAGCCGCCTCCATGGCCTCTTTGCGCCCCTGTTCGTGCGCGCCGTAGAGGGAGAGGCGCAGCCGCACGCCGTAGATGGCGTTGGGCAGGTAGGCCAGGTGCAGATAATCGGGCAGGGCGCTTTCCCACGCCTCTATGGTCTTTGCCAGCACCGACTCCGCCATGCCAAAGGTGCAGATGGTGCGGTGCAGTATCTCGTCCATCTCAAAGTGGCTCTTGATGGCTGCGGTTACATCGTCCAAAGCGGCGAGGGTCTCGTACGGGACGCCGGGCATCGAGTAGAGCAGCGCCCGGTGGCCGTATTTTGCCGCATCGAATGCAAACTCCATGATGGGGGCGGTGCCCAGCTTATTTACAATCACGCGGGCGGTGTCGGGGACATCGGCCTGCGCGCGGTTGATGTCCAGCATAGCTATGCCGCGGCGGCTCAGGATGCTCTCAATCACCGCCGTCTGCTCCTGGCTGCGGTAGTATCCCTTGGCGCCGGATAGGGTGGCCAGGGCCTCTTTTGTGATATCGTCTTTGGTTGGGCCAAGGCCTCCTGTGACTATAACTATATCGTTGTTTTTAAGCAGATTGTCCAGATGTGAAATAATGGTTTCGCGGTCATCGCCAATGGAAGAAATCCCCTTCACACGCACCCCTATGGAACCCAGCGCACGGGAGATGTGCGAGGAGTTGGTGTCCACAATCTGACCTATCAGAATCTCGTCGCCGATGGCGCAAATGGCAGCCGTTTTCATTATTTCTTACGCTTTTTGAGATATCGGATGATTCGTTTTACAAAGCCGGGGCCGTTGTATACGAAGCCTGTGTAGACCTCCACCAGAGAGGCGCCGGCATCCAGCATCTGCGCCGCCTGGGCGGGGGTCATGATGCCGCCGGCAGCTATGATGGGGAGCAGGCCGTTGCTCTTCTCGTGCACGTATTTCACCGTTTCCAGTGACTTTTCAAACAGCGGAGCGCCGCTCAGGCCTCCTTCACCAATCGCGGCAACCGCCTTCTCCGGCGTTTTGAGGCCCTCGCGGCTGCGGGTGGTGTTGGTGGCCACGATGCCGTCTATGCCGTTTATCAGGCACAGGTGGATTACCGCATCCAGCTGCTCGTGAGTCAAATCCGGAGATATCTTGAGCAGGATGGGGATGGAGTTCTCGTTGTAACGGCGCACCTCCACCACGCTGTCAATCACCTGCGAGAGCATGTCGCCCCCCTGCAACTGCTGCAGATCCTGCACGTTGGGGCAGGAGACATTGAGCACAAAGAAGTCCACAAAGTCGTACAGCAGGGCCAGCGAGCGGCAGTAATCCTTGTATGCATCCTCGTTTGCGGTGGATGTATTCTTAGATATGTTGGCCGCCACAATCACGCGCGGAGGACGTTTCCGCAGGGTTTTAAGGGCCGCCTTGGTGCCGTGGTTGTTGATGCCCATCCGGTTTATTATGGCGCGGTCCTTGGGGAGGCGGAACGCGCGCGGGGAAGGGTTTCCATCCTGCGCCTCAGGTGTGAGGGAGCCTATCTCCACAAAGCCGAAGCCGAAGTTGGCCAGGTCGTTATAAAGCTCGCCGTTCTTGTCAATACCGGCCGCCATGCCCACCGGATTGGGGAATTTTATGCCGAAAAGCTCGCGCTCCAGAGATTTGGAGCGGCGGCAGTATATCATGCGGATAATGGAACGCATCCCGGGGATGCTGCGGGCGATGCGCAGCAGCGCCAACACAATCTTGTGCGCGGTTTCGGCGGGGAAGAGGAACAGCAGGGGTCGTATCAACAATCTGTACATACACTACAAATATATGAAAAAAATCACGCGCACCTATAATAAACGTGTGCGCGTGCGTGGGAGAATGTATGTGACGGGTGCCTACCTGACCTCGTAGGTTCCGTCGGAGAACAAAATGGTGATCTGGGCGATGCGTTTTCCGCCGGCTACGGCCGGCTGGGCTTTTACGCGATTCTCAGCGGGATATTTTGGCGGCTGAGGAGCCACAACCGGCTGAGGAGCAGCCATTTGAGGCGCGGGAGCCACCGGTTTGGGAGCGGGGGTTGCGCTTGGCTGAGCTGCAGGCTGGGAAGCCGGAGAAACGCTCTGAACGGGCTGAACCGGGGCCTGTACAGGGGCAGTTTGGGGCTGTTGGGGCGCAATCTGAAGCTGCGGATGTATATTGAAAAGGTCTGGTTCATTGGTAGTTTCTGCGCTCTCTTCAAGCGTAGCTTCAGCTGGTTGCTGAGGGGTGGGGGTGTATGCTTCCTGCCAGAGGCCGGCCTGATCTCCTGCGGGTTGCCAGGAATCTTCCTGGTAAGCGTCGGTTTGGGGTTGAGGTTCTGATTGCGAACCGGACGGGGCGGGGAAGTCCCGGTATGCCTTGCCGGTTCCCATGATGAGCCAGTCGGGGTTCACCTTGGGAAAGGCGGCCATCATCTTATTTATGAATTCGAAGCTCGGCTTGTTCCTCCCGGAGAGTAGGTGAGAGACGCCGGAACGCTGAACTCCAATCTTGTCTGCAAACTGGCTCGGGGAAAGCCCTTCCATTGCAAGGAAAAGTTTAAGTCTTTCTTCCATACAAATTTTGTAAACTATCCGATACAAATGTAGTAAACCTAAAGTTACAATGCAAATTAATTTTGTAAATCACAATTGTAAATTACAAAGTTAACCACGGCTGGGGCGCTATTGACAAGCAAAACGGTGCCAAAATATATTGAAGTGCAGAAGCATATAAATAATCATAAAATACTGAGTATTCGTGTGTTAATATATAGAAAACACCCTATTTATGCCCATCTGGGGCACTTTTGGGCAAAAAGTTACAATTCTGCCCTCTTGAAATATGTGCTAATAGTTTATATAAACCATATAAATTACTGAAAATACGCTATTTAGAAGTATGAGTAATAGTGTATAACCAAAAGTTATGCAACATTTTTAACAATTGTGGCACAAAGTGGCCCAAACAAATGTTAATACCCTAATACGTCTGTATTGTTGCCAAATTTGGTATACCGCTTTACAAAAGTCTACAAACTGACAACCTAAAGCGATACTTTAAATAATTATTTTGTCGAAATTTTTGTGCATTTTTTATCTTTGTTTCAAACAAGAGAAAACATGGCGGTTAACATCGATATTAACGATTACGAATATCCCCTCCCCGAGGGGCGGATTGCCCGGTATCCTTTGCCTAACAGGGACGATTCCAGCCTTCTAGTTAACCTGGGGGGCGATTTTGCCAAGGAGCAGTTCAGAAACATTGCGGGCTATCTGCCCCAGGAAGGCCTGATGATATTCAATGAAACCAAGGTGATACCCGCCCGGTTGTTCTTTAAGCGGGATACCGGCGCCCTGATAGAAATCTTCTGTCTTGAACCGTACGAACCATCTGATTATCAAATATGTTTTGCGTGTGACCGGAGTTGTCGCTTCAAGTGTATGGTGGGTAATCTCAAGCGCTTCAAGGGGGCTGTAAAGCTGGTCACGGACCATTGTTTTGGCGATGACCGGCAGAAGCTGGAGTCATATGACCTTACCGCCACTCTTGTGGAGCGTATAGACAATACATGTATAGTGGAGTTCACCTGGCAGGGCGGCGATTCGTTCTCGAAAGTGATGGAGATGTGCGGCAATATGCCCATTCCGCCCTATCTGAACCGCGATACGGAGGATCTGGACTATACCCGCTATCAGACCACTTATGCCCGCTGGGAGGGCTCTGTGGCGGCCCCTACGGCCGGTTTACACTTTACCGACAGGGTAATGGACAGTATACGCGCACGCGGCATCGATATAGATTATGTCACGCTCCACGTGGGTGCCGGCACTTTCTTGCCTGTCAAGGGTGACAATGTGGCGGAACATCACATGCACAGCGAACCCTTCGTGGTCTCCAAAGCCTTTCTGGAGAAGCTTCTGGTGTATATCGGCAGCGGCCGCGTAATATCGGTGGGAACCACCTCCACCCGGACTCTGGAGTCGCTCTATTATCTGGGTGTCCACTGTATTGAAAAAGGCGCTCCGGGGGTGGTGGAGCAGTGGGAACCATACCGCGAAGAGGGTTATGCGGTAACCACAAAAGAGTCGATATCTGCTTTAATTAAATATCTTAGCGATAATAATTTAGATAAGATTACCGCACGTACAAGATTAATTATTGTTCCGGGCTTTGTTTACAGGATTGTGGACTATCTGGTTACAAATTTCCATCAGCCCAAGAGCACGTTGCTGCTGCTCATCGCCGCCTTCATAGGTGACGGCTGGCGCGACATGTACCGCTTTGCCCTGGACAATGGCTTCCGATTCCTCAGTTATGGAGATTCGTCTCTTTTAAAGAGACGTTAGGCATTGTATTTGTTGGATTTTTTTGCATATTTGTAGAAATATCGGATACAACAAAGGCGATGTTCGGTTTTTTAAACAGATTTGCGGTCAATAAAGGTCTCGCGCTGCTGCTCAGTTCAGTGGCCCTGGCGGTGCTGTGCGCCGTTATTTGCGCCGCTGTGGTGCGCGGACGCATGGCGGTAAGGCAAATCCTCAATTACATCTGCAAGGCGGTTGTGGCGGTGGCTGCGGCCGTCCTTTTCGGTTTTCTGGTGTCGCTCATCCCGGTAAAGGGATTGTGGCTGGAGGTTGTGTTCTATGCGGCCCTGGCAGTGGTGCTGGTGGCGTCAGTATGGGTATACATCGCCGGTCATAAGGCCGCGCTGCGTAAGGCAACGGCCAATTCCCTCCGTACCAGCGCGGCCGGCACCGCGGCGGAGAAGCATGCGCTGGGATGGTCGTTCGGTATCTGCACCGCCCTTGTGATTGCCTCCGCATTTGCCCTGGCAATGGGTTGGGAGTTCTATCTGATAATGTTCCCGGTGGCTGTGGCGGCCGTGGGGTTGCTGCTGCACACCCTGCTGCGCTGGCGCCTCTGGTATGCCTTGTGCGCAATCGCGATTGCCGCATTTGCCGTCTGCTTCCTGCTGGACAAGCTCGCGGCGGTGGATTTTGCGGCGCTGCCGGTGCTCACAGGCACCTTAGCGGCTGCTGCACTGTTGGTTGCGGCTCTTGTATCTCTTACTTTCAATAAGCGGTAGAATGGAAGATTTATATAAAAATATAAGACCTTATACCGATGCCGAGGCGGAGGAGGCCATGCCGCGCATAGCTGCCAGCTCGCTGGCGGCCGCCACCGCAAAGTACTTTTTCCCCGACAAGGATCCGGACTATCTGCCCGGCATAATCCGCAGCTGCAAGACGTCGGACGACTTCCAGGACAAGATAATCGCCCCCGTCCTTTACAGGGATCTGGCTGTAACACAGAGCAAGCTCAGTTATAGCGGTTTGGAGTCGTTCACTAACAGCGACGGTTCAATCAATAGCTTCGTGCTTCTCTCCACCCACCGCGACATTGTTCTGGACCCGGCGCTGGTGGCGCTGGCGCTGCACGACAACCATATACCCACCTGCGAAATCGCGGCCGGCGATAACCTGCTGGCCAACGAAGATATCGAGGCGGTGATGCGGGTGAACCGCATGATCAAGGTTATCCGCAGCGATAACCCCAGGGTGGTGTACACCACCTCCAAGGTGCTCTCCGCATACATCCGCAGCAAAGTTGTGGCTAACGAACGTTCCGTTTGGATAGCGCACCGTGGAGGCCGCACCAAAGACGGCTTCGACCGCACGGAGCAGGGACTGCTGAAGATGCTGGACATGAGCGGGGAGGGGTCGTTCCTGGAGAACTTCACTCAGCTGAACATCATGCCCGTAACCATATCGTATGAATATGAGACCTGCGGTGCGCTCAAGGCGCTGGAGCTCTATACCAAGGCAAAGCAGGGTTTCTACCATAAACAGCCGGGCGAGGATGTGAACAGCATGATCCAGGGCTTCAAGCAGCCCAAGGGAGGCATCCACATCAGCTTTGGCAAGCCGCTCACCCGCGAGGAACTGCTGGAGGCCGACAGTGCGCAGCATAATGAAAAATTCCGTATTTTAGCTAAGATTTTGGACGACAGGCTGAACGCCTCCTTCAAACTCTGGCCCACCAACTATGCCGCAGCCGACATACTGGCGGGCAACGATGAATACCTGCAGCAGGGCCATTATACTTTGGAAGACAAAGATCGTCTGCTGGAGCGCATAGGCTGGGAAACCGAGGGGATGCCGGAAGAGATAAAGGGCAAATTATTAGAGCTGTATGCAGCTCACTTGAACGAATAATAGAACACATATTACTAACAAAAAACATTTGAAACCATGAAGAAATTCTTTTTGCTGGCTGCTTGCGCAGTAATGATTCTGAGCAGCTGTGGTACTTGGTCAAACGTTGCTAAGGGCACCGCTATCGGTACCGGCTCAGGCGCTGCTGTAGGTGCAGCTGCAGGCGCACTTATCGGCAAGGATGCCAACAGCGCTGCCATCGGCGCGGCTATCGGCGCTATCATCGGTGCCGGTGCAGGTGTGATTATCGGCGACCAGATGGACAAGAAAGCAGAGGAGCTCGCAGCTCTGGAAGGTGCACAGGTAGACCTGGTAACCGACGTGAACAACCTCAAATCCGTAAAGGTTACCTTTGACAACGGTATCCTGTTCGCATTCAACAAGTCTGAGCTCAGCGATGCTGCAAAGGTATCCCTCAAGGACTTTGCTGCAAAGATGGCGGACATGCCCGACACCGACATCACCGTTTGGGGTCATACCGACAATGTAGGTACCGCTAAGGCTAACGAGAGCGTATCTATGAAGCGTGCTGACGCTGTAAAGAAGTATCTTGCAGCTCAGGGTATCGCTGCTGACCGCATCACTGCAGAGGGCAAGTCTTACACCATGCCCGTTGCTTCCAACGACACTGAAGAGGGCAAGGCTCTCAACCGCCGCGTGGAGGTTTACATCAGCGCTAACAAGGCGATGATCGAGGCTGCTGAAGCTGAGGCTAAGGCAGAGGGTCTGGAGTAGAATTCTATTTCAGAATGAAGAGAGGGTAGCCATTGTGGTTACCCTCTTTTTTGTATGTAAGCACAGCATATACGCGAAGTGTGCTCAGCTTAGCAGAGATTCTTCTTCGCTTTTCGAGGCGGGCAGAGACACACGTAGCGTGCTGTGCTTACTACTTCAGAAACTCCACCGCGTCCCGTATGAGTTGGTTGATATCCCGCTGGGAGGTGAGGGTTTCGATGGGGAAGCCAATGGTGAGGGAGCGGTAGTCATCGCCCTTGTAGGCGATGGCGGCGGCCAGGCCGCTGTCGCAGTAGCGCATCACGGGGAAGGCCCCTTTGGCGGAGGTTCCCAGGCCGTCGGGCGACTCTGCGCAGTAGCGGGCGGCATTGGGGATGGTGTAGAAGTAGTAGCGTTTGCCGGCAGAGAACCTGTAGGGGCTCTCTACGGCCCTCACTTCGCCGGAGTGGCTCCCCTTGTTGGTAATCCACTGGCACTTGAGCACGTCGCCCACAAACTTGCGCTCCGGCTCCAGTTCCTCCTTGAGCATACGCTCGTCCACGTCATAGTCGTAGATGCGGTCAAAGCTGTCGCTGGCCACGTAGGCGCCGGAAACCAGCAGTCCGCCACCCTTGGAGGTAAAGGCGGTGAGGGCGTCGCGCAGCGGTGCAGGGAACACGCTGAAAGAGATAACCCTGCTACGGCTCTTTTTTGCCCCTTTTCCGGCCACTTTGTATGCAACGGGGGTACGTACCTGCTTGCCGCATATAACGTCGCAAATGCGGTAATTTTCGAGCTTTACGAGCCCCTTGCACACCGCGTCGCGGGAAGTGGACACAAAACTGTGCCCAGCCTTCATAAAGGCGGCGCCGTGCAGCAGCGGGTAGTCAAAGGTGTTGCCGGCAATCACGCGGGTCTCCCAGTCGCCGTAGCTGGCGCCGAAAGAGGAGGGCTCGGTGGTGAGGTGGGTGGCGTTGCGCCTGAATTCGTACTGCTCTCCGGTGAAGGAGATGTCGCGCAGATAGGGCACGCCGCCGTCTATGCCGTTCATAAAGCCGGCGAGGGAGGTGTCACGGTTGGCGAACGATGCGGGAGCCGATACGCGGTCAAAGTTGTTCACCACTATCACGTCGGCCTGAGGCGCACCGGGAACGATGCCTACCGAGAGGATTTCGGAGCACATGCTCTCGCCGCCGGCGTTCATGGCGGCCACCTTGAAGCTGTATATCTTGCCGGGGGTGAGTTTCACCTTGTATGTGTCGGAGTCGATGGCAATTCCGTTGTCAAAGCCGTCCAGCCCCGCCTCGGGGGTTGCGGTGGCGTGCCCCACGCTGTCGGGGTCGCATACGCGGGTGTATACCACATAACTCTCCGCGGCGGCGGTGGGCTCCAGAGGGTCGTTCACCGGTACCCAGCTCAGGCGGGCGTATTCCCCTTCCAGCTTCACGTCAAAGGCGCTCACCGGCAGAGGCTGCACCACATAGTCGGTATCGTTCACATAGGCGAGGAACTTGAGCATCCCCTTGTATACGGCTCGGGAGGCCACAAAACGGAAGTTGGGGTCAAGTCCCAGGCGCATGTCGGCAAAGTTCTGATGGGAGAGAAGCTCCAGCAGCATGGCGGGCACGTAGGGGACGCGGCTCTCGAAGTAGGCACTGTCCCACATGCTGCGGCGGCTCCAGTCGGGCTCTATGGTGGCGCGGATGTCGTTTACAATCTGCGTCTGAATCATGTCGGCATACTCGCGGGCGATGTTGCGGTCGCCGCCGTGGGGGTAGTGGTCCTTGTTATCTGAAATGCGGGTGTAGATGGCCAGCGTGCCCACAATGGAGTCGGTGGGGGTTATGCCGGCATCGGAGTGGAAGGCCAGCGAGAGGTCTATCGGAATGCGGTAGCCCGGCTCCTTGGGGTTACGGGACGATCCGCCGGCAAGTGCGTTCACCCAGAGGGCACGGCTGCGGTAGTCGTCTACATAATCGTCCAGGAAGCGGGTGGTGGAGTAGATGGTGTCGTTCATCCCGGCCCACTGCAGCCAGCTGCGGGAGCCTTCGCACCAGCGGGGGTAGCCCGATATCTCGCTGGAGGCTTCATAGTCGAACTTGCGGGGCTTGTCATCTTCGCCGGTGGGCCAGGGGCTGCGGGCCACGTTGCCCATGCCGCCGCCAAACTTAACCGCATCTGCAGAGACCACCTCGCCGTAATAGCCGGTGTAGTTGCTAAGGGTGACCCCCTGGTCCTTAGCCCCCTTGCGGAAACCGAATGTACCAAGGTAGATCCAGGTGCCGCCGCCCATGGTCTGGTTCACGCTGAACACACTGCTGCCGCCGTTGTGGTGCACTGTGTATTCTGCGTTGGCGGTACTTTCCGGATGAGACATATATGATACATACACAGCGTATTCGCCGTCCTCATCTATATCTGGAGTCCAGGTCGCGGTAGAGGCGTCCTGAGGGTGCAGCACAGATTCTACATACCTCACGCCGCCGTCCAGGAAGGGGTTCTCCCCCTCGTGATATACGTCGCGGATATGGGCGAAGCCCTTGTGCCCCGCGTCGTGCCACTGCTTGTCGCCGGTGGTCTCGCTATAGGTGCCGTCGCGCCCGTTGTTGTCGTAGTCCACAACCAGCTCGCGGCTGTTTACGTCACGTTCGCGCGGCAACATCACCACCGCCCCCGCCTTCTCCAGCATCGGCACCAGGTAGGGTAGCACGTAGCTCTGGGTGTAGAGGTCCTCCACCGTCTCGAACAGGCGCGGACGCTGCCATTTCCAGCGGCACTGACTCTGGTCGTAATAATAGCCGTGGCTCTGCCAGAGGGCGATGTGGCGCCCCTGCAGCCCCTTGGGCGCCTCCAGCCGGCGGGAGATGTTGCGCACCAGCGGCACCTTGGCGGGGGCGGAGACGTTGCTCTTGGCAATGGCGTCGCGTCCCAGGCCGCTGGCGGTGCGTCCCACCAGGTCTTCCAGCGGGGTGCCGTTGGCAAAGGCGTCGCAGTTGAAACGGTAGCTGCGGTAGTTCTCCGGCATCATCCGGGAGATAATGTCGTATATGTGTTCCACGTCGCCGCTGCGCAGCGGGCAGTCACACAGGTAGCGGGAGAAATAAATCAGCAGCTTCTTCTGATTCTGCACGGCAACTCGCTCTACGCGGATGGTCCCTTTCATGGAGCTGCGGTCCTTGAGATAGGCGCCCAGCGAGTCGCACATCGGGGTGAACAGCCGTGCCAGCTCCCGTTTGGACTGGGCCCCGGCGCCGGTAGCGCACAGCAGTGCGGCAATTATCAGTAAGGAGGCAGCTAATCTTTTCATGGTTTACAGCGTTCCGTTTATCAGGCTCACGAGTTTCTCCACCCCCTCTTCCTGAGGGATGCCGCGCAGCACCGGTTCGCCCCCCTTGTAGAGGGTCACCTTGCCGCCGCCTTCGCCCACATAGCCGTAGTCGGCATCGGCCATCTCGCCGGGGCCGTTCACTATGCACCCCATCACGGCGATCTTGACGCCGGCAAACTGCTTGGTGGCCTCCATTATCTTCTTGAGGAGCGACTGGATGTCGTACAGGGTGCGTCCGCAGCCGGGGCAGGCGATATACTCGGGTTTTGTGAAGCGCCTCCGGCAGGACTGCATAAGGTCGTCTTTGAAGGCGTCGATTTCATCTTTGGTGAGTTCGCGGCCCGCCACCGTGGCGTGCATCGTAAAGTCATCTATGCGGCCGTCCAGCAGCGCCGGACCCGCCATAAATGAAGCCTGAATTATGAAATCGTAGTGGTCTGCGGCATCTATGCTGAAGGATGTGCAGGAGGGGTCGGGGGCCGCTGATGAGGCCAGAGAACGTAGCGCCTGCGCCACCGGAACCTCGTTCACAGGGTCCTCCGTGAGCGAGACGCGGATGGTATCGCCTATGCCTTCGCGCAGTAGCGTGCCGATGCCCACCACAGATTTGATGCGGCCGGTATCGCCCGCGCCCGCCTCGGTAACGCCCACATGCATGGGGAACACCATCCCCAGTTCTTCCGCCATCAGCTTATAAAGCAGCCGGTAGGCATCTGCCATCACCTTTGTGTTGCTCGATTTAAGGGAGACGGTGATGTTGGTGAAATCGAGTTTCACCGCCATCTGAAGCCATTCCATGGCGGCGCGCGCCATGCCCAGCGGAGTATTTCCGTATGCCGATGTGATACGCTCGCCCAGCGAGCCGTGGTTGAGCCCTATGCGGATGGCACAGCCCGTTTCGCGGCAGACGCGGGTGAGTTCGGCGAACTTGGCTTTGGCAACCTCGAAGTCCTTGGAGAAGTTACCGGGATTGATGCGGACCTTCTCCGCGACCTTTGCGGCGGCCAGGGCGGCATCGGCATTGAAGTGAATGTCGGCCACCAGCGGGGTGGCTATGCCCTCTTCGCGCAGGCGCGCCTTGATCTGTGCGAGCGCCTCCACCTGCCGCAGACCCTGCGTTGTGAGGCGGATGATTTCGCAGCCGGCGGCATGCAGCGCCCTGCACTGGGCCACGCTGGCATCAATGTCCAAAGTGTCTGTGTTACACATCGACTGCACGGCGACGGGGTAGCCGTGGCCTATGGTTACGCCGCCTATTTTACACGAGAGGTACTTCATTTAGAATTTATAATAGAGGGTGCCGCTGAACAGGAATACACGGGGGAAGGCGAACAGCCAGTATTCGTCGCTGTAGTAGTAGGTATGGAAGTAGCTGCTCAGGCCCCACTTGTAGTTGGTTTCCAGCTGGAATTCGAACGGCCCCATGGAGATGCCGGCGCCGCCGCCGAATATCAAACCGTAGTCAAAGCGGTTGTCGGTGTAGAGCCATTCGCCGCTGGCGCGGTTGTTGGCAATGCGGTATCCGGCGTAGGGTCCCACGTTTGCCAGCAGGCGGAAACTCTTGATGTTAAACCTCAGGTTAGTCATCAAATCTACCTCTGCAACAGTGTATTGCATATCGGGCACATCGTATTCTGTGGTGAACCCTTCGTGCCCCACGCGGGCAATCAGCTGGGTGCCGAAGTTGTCCAGCATGTCCCACAAATCGTTGTAATATGTGTACACTATGCCGTAGTCGTTGAACAGGAGCACCTTGCCGGGACGCAGGTCGGGGCTGAACTTGGCGGTGGCCAGGCTTACGCCGTAGCGCACACCAACCATGTGGGTACTGTGGAACTTTTTCACCGGCTTCAGGGAGACGTCCTGACGCAAGATGTCGCTGCCGGTGGGCAGGTCTGCGTTATAATCTGGGATAGTGAACACGGTGTCCTGCAGGGCGCCGGGAGCGCCGCTTGCATCGAGGTCGGCGGGGGTGTCGCCTCCCACGGGCTTGTCGCCACCCAGGGTCTTTTTACCTCCGGCGGGGTTGGTGCCGCCCACCGGGGGCGGTGAACCCGCAGATTTGCCCCGCTTGGGCATATCGGCCTCCTGCGCGTCCAGAGTGAGGACGGCGGCCGCCAAAAGCACTACTGTATATATCAGTCTTCTTATCATCAGTCAAATATGGTAGAAAGGTCGATATCCTGGTATATCTCCATCTGCTCCTGGATGCCGAACACGGAGGTGCCGTCGGCCAGCTTGAAGAGTTTCATGGGCTCCGCCTGCTGCCATTTGAGCAGGTTGCCGGAGTCAAACAGGCCGTTGTTGTTGCGGTCTTCGGTAATGCGGATGGAGTATTTGCCGTCTGATATGTAGGGGAAGAAGTACTCGCCGTCCTGCATCACCTCGTAGCTGCGGAACACCTTCTTGCATTTGTCGTCGGTAAGATCCACTAAAAAGCGCCTGCCGGCGGTGCCGGTGATGTTGAGCACCATGGAGTTCAGGTTCTCCGTCTTGGGCAGCTGGAAGTCTTTCTTCTCTTCTTTGTTCTTGCGCCCGTATACGTCTATGAAGGTCGCCTCGGGTATCTCCAGGGAGTATTTGTAGCCCGGTTTGTAGGCCTCGGTGTTCTGCAGCACGAACTTCATTATGTTGGTGGTGTCCTGCGTGAAGGTGAAGGTGCTGGTGTCGGTCTGGTTGCGGGTGTTGGTGGTGAGCATCACAATGGAGTCGAGGTGCATCTCTATGATGGGCACTGAGAACTCTATCTTGATGCCGTCCTGCTCTACGTTGGTGTCGGTGAGGGTTATCTTCATGTCGGTGAGGGTGTCGGCGGCGGCCGCCTTGCGCCCCTCCTCAGTCTTGGCCTTGGCCACCTGCTCTTTGCTCAGGGCGGCCGCCAGCTCTTCCGTGGCGAGTGACAGGGCACCGGTGCTGTCAGTCTTCATGTAGGATATGGTCATGAAGAGGCTGTCCTCCGGCGGATATTTGGTATTGAGCCAGAAGTCAAAGCTGTCCCTCTGGGGAGAATACTGGATAATAATGTCTGAAGAGTCCACGCCCAGAATCTGGAATGAACTTACCTCCACGTTGGGGGCGCCGAATGTCACGTAGCCGCATTTGTCCCGCTTGCGGCCCTTCTCCTTTATGAACTGGGTGGAGTAGAACTCCTTGAACACGGTGATTTCCAACTGTCCCTTGCGGGCCTGGCAGGCCAGGGTGTCCTTCATGTCAAAGCTGCCCAGCTCGTATATGGAATCGCGTACCACCAGATTGGGGGTGAAGGCGGTGTCCAAAAAGCCGATCTTCTCTTCTCCGAGGTTGTAGAGATAGTCTTTGTTATCGTCTGTATTGGCGTAAATCCAATAGGGAACCTTCTTGATGTTGCGCACGGTAAAGAAGCCCCAGTCGTCGCTGCGGCCCGCCGCATCGGGGAGCAGCAGCATGGTGGATGAGTCGCGGAACTCGCGGTAGAGCATCACCAGGGCGTTCTTTACGGGGGTCATGGTTTCGGCATCCAGCACCATGCCGCTTATGTACATGGAATCCAGCGTGTCGCCGGTAGAGAACGAATACACAAACCTGGGAGCAATGTTCCCCTCGTTGTTATCGGCCAGTCCGTTGCCGAAGTCTATGGTATAGGTGGTGTTGGGGCGCAGGGTGTCCTGGAAGGTGACCACGATGTCCTTGCCCTTTACCTTTGCCTTGGGTTTCTTCTTGTGGGGCGGGGAGAGGAGTATTTGTGCGGCATCCTTCACCACGGTATATTCGTCAAAGCGGACCTTTATCGTGCCGCCGGTCAGGGGGAAAGCGGTGTCGCCGGAGGGGGGAGTCACCGCCAGTATCACCGGCGGAAGGGTGTCCTTGGGGCCGCCCATCGGGGAGGCCTTGGTATTGGCGCACGAGTGCGATACAACGCAACAGATGGTTGTCGTTATTATCAGCAGTGCGGCTATGAGTCTGTTGCGGTTCATCATTTTATCTCTTCTCTGCCGGCCTTGATAATGCCGTTTATCTTTGAAAAGGCGTCGATAATCTTGTCCACGTCGGCCTGGTCGTGTACATACAGGTCAATGAAGCCCGTGAACACCTCGTCGTGGGCCTCGATGGATATCTTGCGCAGGTTAATGTCCAGCTTGTTGCTCAGCTGGTTGGTGATTTCGCTGAGGATGCCCATACGGTCTATACCCTCTATCGAAATCCGCGCCAGATACGACATCATGTAGTGCTTTGACCAGCGCAGGGCCACCAGCCGGTCGCCCTGGGTAGCGGCGATGTTGGTGTACACCGGGCAGCTGGTACGGTGGATGGTGATGGTGTTGTTGCCGTCGAACACACCGCCCACCTGGTCGCCCGGGATGGGGTGGCAGCAGTCGGAGGCTAGGAACTTGACCTTATCCTCGTCCAGCAGGATCTTGATGTGCTTGGAGTTGGCGTCCAGCAGCTTGAAACCCCACATCTGCACTTCGCGCTCCTTGGGGTTTGAGGTGAGCACCTTGTCCAGTTCGCCGAGGTCTATCATCCCCACGCCGATCTGGTTGTAGAGGGCATCCTTGCCCTCCTTTATCTTGTAGTAAGACTGCAGCTTGCGTATCACACGGTTCTGCAACTTGATGTTGCGCTTTGCCAGTTCGTCCTTGAGCATGTTCATGCCCAGCTCCGTGTAGTCCACATCCTCTTCCTTGAGGGCGTTCTTCACCGCGCTGCGTGCCGACACCGTTTTCAGGAAGTCTATCCACTCCTTCTTCGGCTTGGCCGATTCGGAGGTGATGATTTCCACCTGGTCGCCGTTGACCAGCTCCGTGGAGAGCTTCACCAGCTTCATGTTGACCTTGGCGGCGATGGCGTGATTGCCGATATGGCTGTGGATGTCGTATGCGAAATCGAGGGCGGTGGAGCCTTTGGGGAGGCAGCGGGCCTCGCCGTCCGGCGTGAAGACGTATATTTCTGATGCGAGCAGCTCCGTGTGCACGTCGTCCAGGAACTGCAGCGCATCGGCGTCGGGATTCTCAAGGATGTCCTGCACAAACTTGAGCCAGTGGTTCAGGCTGCTCTCGCTCTCGTTGATGAAGACTCCCTGCTTGTATGCCCAGTGGGCCGCCACGCCCCGCTCTGCTATGGCGTTCATGCGCTCCGTGCGGATCTGCACCTCTATCCACATGCCCATGAACATCACCGTGCGGTGCAGCGCCTCGTAACCGTTCACCTTGGGGGTGTCCACCCAGTTGCGGTTGCGGCTCTCGTTGCAGGGGAAGCGGCGGGTTATGATGCGGGCAATCTGCCAGCACTGGTCCGCCTCGCTGGTGTTGCCGTTGGGCACGAACACTATTCGCACCGCGTAGGTGTCGTATATCTGTTCAAAGGGGATGTGCTTCACCTGCATCTTGCGCCAGATGGAGTAGGGACTCTTGAGCCGCTTGGTGATGCGGGCGGGTATCTTGTTCTCCCGGAGCATGCCGTTCAGCTCCGCCACAAACTTCTCTATGTTCTCGCCGCGGGTGGACATGGTGCGCTCCAGTTCGCTGTCTATGCGCTGGTATTCCAGCGGCTCGTTGTAGCGCATCCACACATCCTCCATCTCGCTCTTGATGTTGTAGAGGCCCAGACGGTGCGCTACCGGGATAAAGATGTACATCGTCTCGCTCAGGATCTTCATCCGCTTGTACTCCGGCATGGAGGCGATGGTGCGTATGTTGTGCAGCCTGTCGGCCAGCTTGATGAGCACTATGCGGGCGTCGTCGTTCAGGGTGAGCAGGATGCGCTTGAAGTTCTCTGCCTGGAGGCTGTTGGAGTAGGGGTGCTCTTTGAGGTTGTCGTTGTCCAGGGCGCTCTTGATCTTGGTGAGCCCCTCCACCAGGCTGGCAATCTTGTCGCCGAACACCTGACGGATGTCGTCTGCGGTGTATTCGGTATCCTCCACCACATCGTGCAGCAGCGCCGCGCAGATAGATTTGCAGCCGAGGCCGATCTCCTGCACCACTATGCGCGCCACCGCAATCGGGTGGATGATGTAGGGCTCGCCACTGCGCCGCCGTACATTCCAGTGCGCCTTGTTGGCGAATTCGAACGCCTGCAGCACAAGGTTGTACTGCTGCTGGTCGGCACAGCGCTTGAGGCTCACCAGACGCAGTTTTTCAAATTCGCGTCTGATGGTGAGTTCGTCCGCCGCTGTAAAGTTGCTGCCCATTTACTTGTCCTCCTTCTTTACCTTCTTTGCCTTGGTTTGCTTCGCGCCCTGTGCAGGTTCCGCTGCCACTTCAGCTTCGGCCCCGGTTTCCACCTCTTCCGGTATCTCCTGCGCCTTTCTGGTGGCTTTGCGGAAGGCCTTGCGCCGCTCTTCGCGCTTCTGCAGGCGACGGGCGTGCCGTTGTTGGAACCACTCGTCCTTGTCGGGGTCAAAGTCGTCTACGTTCTCAAAAGAGTAGGTAAGGTAGACTCCGAACAGGATTATCTGCCAGCTGTAGTTGAGCCATATCATCATCAGCGGGATGGCGGCAAAGGCGCCGTAGACGCCGCTCATGCGGGTCACCATCATCTGCGTCTTGAGGTACAGGAACTGCAGGAAGATGAAAAGCAGGCCGGTCCATACAGACGATTTGAGGCAGTCGTGGAACTTGATGTTCATGTGCGGGATGTACTTGTACATGAGCGCAAGCACCAGCACCACCGCGCCATAGAAGATGAGCCAGTACGACCCCGAGGCGAAGAACCTCACCAGAGGGCTGCTCCCTATTGCGCTGAGCTCGCTGATAACCGATGTGTAATAACCGGCGGCGTAGAGGAAGAAGAGCAGCACGAACGGAATCAGAATCAGTATCAGCAGATAGATTCCGATGCTCTTGAAAAAGTTGCGGGTGCGCTTCACCTTCCAGATGTGGTTGAAGGTATCCTCTATGCTGAGCATCAGCCATATCACAATCCACAGGAATGCGAGAAAGCTGATGATGCCGAACAGGCCGTTGCGCGTCTGGCGCACTATGTTGTTGGCCCAGCCCAGAATCATGTCGGCGATGTGCTTGTTGTCGCCGAGGTAGGGCTGTATCAGGGAGAGCAGCTGGCGGTCCAGGCCAAAGCTCCACGATACGAACAGCACTATGGCCACCAGGGGCACCAGCGACATGGCGGAGTAGAAACTCAGGAATACCGATTCACGGCCGATGCGGCCGGTGGTGAAGCGGGTGCCGGTAAGTATGGCCACCTGCAGACGGTGCGCAACCGTCTGGCTGAGCCTCTGCGGCTTGGAGAAGTCCAGGCGCCAGATATCGTAGGTGAGGAATTCGAGGAGATTCTTCAAGGCCTCGATCCACTTGCCCACGCACTCTTTTATATGTCCCCAGAACTCGTTCATCTGCCAATCATGCTATAGAACTGCTGTTCGTCAATTATCTCTATGCCAAGCGAGTTGGCCTTCTTTACCTTTGCGTCGCCGGGCTTGTCGCCCGCCAGCAGGTAGCTGGTCTTGCCGCTCACGCTGCCGGTGGCGCTGCCGCCGTTGGCCTCTATCAGAGACTTCATCTCTTCGCGCGAGATGGAGAAGACGCCCGATACCACTATCGATTTGCCGGCAAGCAGGTCGGAGACCTTCTGTGCTGCGCCGCCCGCGAACTGCAGGCCGGCCGCCTTAAGCTCTTCTATCAGCTTGAGGTTGTCGGGGTCGGCAAAGTAGTCTGCAACCGAGGCCGCCACAATGTCGCCGATGTCTTCGATTTCAGATAGCTGCTGCGCGCTAGCATGCTCCAGAGCTTCGATGTCCGGAAAGTGCTTTGCCAGCAGTTTGGCGGTGGTTTTGCCTATGTGGCGGATGCCCAGCGCATACAGCACGCGGGCGTAGGGCACCGTCTTGCTCTTCTCAAGGCTGCCCAGGAAGTTGTCGCAAGAGCGCTCCTGCCAGCCGTCCAGTTGCATCAGCTGCTCCTTGGTGAGGCGGTACAGGTCGCTCAGACGGCGTATCAGGTTCAGGTTGTAAAGCTGGTCTATGGTGGCGTCGCCCGCCAGGATGTCCATGGCGTCGCGGCTGGTAAAGTGCACGAAGGCCGCCTTGGTCTGGGTGGGGCATCCGGTGCGGTTGGGGCAGTAGTGGCGCGCCTGGTCCTCGTCCCTCACCAGCGGGGTGCCGCAGTCGGGGCAGAGGGTGGGGAAGTCGGGCCTGACGGCGTCATCGGGACGCTTTGATAGCTCCACGCCCGTTATCTTGGGGATGATTTCGCCCCCCTTCTCTACATACACCCAGTCGCCGATGCGCACGTCCAGAAGGTCCATCTGGTCTTTGTTGTGCAGCGAGGCCCGCTTCACGATGGTGCCCGAGAGGGGTACCGGCTCCAGATTGGCCACCGGAGTTATCGCGCCGGTGCGGCCCACCTGATAGTCGATGCTGTTCAGGCGGGTGAGCGCCTGCTCCGGTTTGAACTTGTATGCCGTGGCCCAGCGCGGCGACTTGGCGGTGAAGCCCAGCCGCTTCTGCAGCTGCAAATCGTTAACCTTTATAACGACGCCGTCTGTGGCGTATGGCAGCGCCTTGCGGCGGGAATCCCAACAGTCGATGTAATCCACCACGTCCGCGGCCCCTTTGCGCACCTGCGATAGTTCGCTGGTAGGAAGGCCCCAAGCCGATGCGGCGGCTATGGCTTCGCTGTGGGTGGAGAAGGGGAGTTCTTCCCCAAGCATGTGGTAGAGCACGCAGTCCAGTCCGCGCTCCGCAACCTGGGCGCTGCTTTGCAGTTTGAGGCTGCCGCTGGCGGCGTTGCGGGGGTTGGCGAACGGCTGCTCGCCTATCTCTTCCTTCTCTTTGTTAAGCGTCTCGAAGGCGGCGTACGGCATGAATATCTCGCCGCGGATTTCAAACTCGCGGGGCCAGTTGCCCGGCTTCAGGTGGCGGGGAATCGACTTGATTGTGAGCACATTCTCCAGCACGTTGTCGCCCTTGACGCCGTCGCCGCGGGTCACGGCCTGCTTCAGCTCTCCGCCAACGTATGTGAGGCATATCGCCACGCCGTCGAATTTCAGTTCGCAGGAATATTCCAGTTTCTCGCCGTTTTCAGCCTCAATCTTGTTGCAGAAGGCAAGCATCTCTTCCCGGCTGTAGGTGTTGCCCAGGGAGAGCATGGGGTACTTGTGGGTTACCTGTTCAAAGCCCCGTTTTTCTTCCTGCTTAGGGGCGGCCAGATCGCTGCCGACGTGCTGGGTGGGGGAGTCGGGCAGGGCTAGCTCCGGGTACATCGCCTCCAGCGCCTGCAACTCCTGCATCTTGAGGTCGAATTCAAAATCGGTAATCACGGGGCTGCTCAGCACATAATACTCGTAATTGTGCCGGTTGAGCTCCGCAGAAAGCGCCTCTATACGCTCTTTAGCAGCCGATTTTGAAATTCTTGCCATGTAAGAAGAAATATAATCTGCAAATATACTTAAAAATCGGTTTTTTTCTAACTTTGCGGCAGCAATACAACATTCAATTATATGAAAGATTCCATCATTATCCTTTGCGGCGGCGGCCCCGCTCCGGGCATGAACACCGTCGTTTGCTCCGTAGCAAAAACTTTCCTTACCAACGGTTATCGCGTAATTGGCCTTCACGGCGGTTATTCAGGGCTTTTCAGCAAGAATCCCCGCACAGAGGACATCGATTTCTTCAAGGCGGACGCATACTTTAACCGCGGCGGCAGTTACCTGCAGATGAGCCGTTTCAAACCCACCGACGAGGATTTTGAAAAGAACTTCAACCTCCCCCTGTTCCAGGAGAACAACATCAAGTTGCTGGTAACCGTGGGCGGCGACGATACCGCATCCACCGCCAACCGCATTGCCAAGTTCCTCTCCGCGAAGAACTATCCCATCAGCAACATCCACGTGCCCAAGACAATCGATAACGACCTGCCGCTTCCCAACAACACCCCCACCTTCGGCTTCAACAGCGCCAAAGACGAGGGCGCGCACATTGCACGCACCGTTTATGAGGATGCACGCACTTCCGGCAACTGGCTGCTTATCAGCGCCATGGGTCGTTCTGCAGGCCACCTGGCACTGGGCATAGGCGAGGCTACCCACTGCCCCATGACCATCATCCCGGAGATGTTCAACAAGACCACCATCTCCATAGACAAGATAATCAAGCTCACCGTTTCCGCCATCATCAAGCGCAAACTCCTGGGTATCCACTACGGTACCGTGGTAGTTGCTGAGGGTGTGTTCCACGACCTCGAGCCTGAGGACATCAAGGCTACCGGCGTGCACATGACATACGACGAGCACGGCCACCCCGAGCTTGGCAAGATAAGCAAGGCTGTCCTGTTCAACGACATCCTGGAGAAGGAGTTCAAGAAAATTGGCCTCAAGATCAAGACCCGTCCCGTGGAAATCGGCTACGACGTCCGCTGCCAGGACCCCATCGCTTACGATCTGACCTACTGCTCAGAGCTGGCTATGGGCGCATACGAGCTCTTCAAGAAGGGCGAGACCGGCTGCATGGTTTATGTTGATGTCAATGGCGAGGCACATCCTCTCTACCTGAAGGATCTGCAGCAGGCCGACGGCAAGATTCCGCCACGCCGCGTAGCCATCGACGGCGGCATCGCGCAGAACTACTACAACCACATCTGCCACTACATCACCCCCGCCGACTACGAAGCCGCCAAGGCATTCGTTCCCAACCCCGCAGATTACGACTTCAAGAAGATCCTGAACTGGTAACCCGTTCCAGAAATTCTATAAAAAACAACCTCCATCGTTCGGTGGAGGTTGTTTTTTATTGTTTCTCGAAGGTGGCGGCGGCTTGCTTGAGGGTGGCGATGATGGGGAGGTGCTGGGGACAGACGCCTTCGCACTGGCCGCACTCGATGCAGTCTGAGGGTTTGCCGTGGTTCTGGATGTGAATGGAGAAATACCAGTCGCTGTTCCAGTCGGTAGGGTGGAACTCCTTGGAGTTGAGGTCGGAGAAGATGTCGGGGATGGCGATGTTCATGGGGCAGCCGTCGGTGCAGTAGCGGCAGCCGGTGCAGGCCACCAGACGTTTGCCGGCCATGATCTGGTTCACGCGGGCGATGGCGGCTTTCTCAACGTCGTCCAGGGGTTTGAAATCGGTCATGTAAGAGAGATTGTCGCGCATCTGGTCCAGGGAGCTCATGCCACTGAGCACCATGATGTTATTGGGGAACGATGCCGCAAAGCGGATGGCGTAGCTGGCCTGGCTTGCGCCGGTGCCAAGGTCTTTGAGCGGCTGGGCGGCATCCTCCGGCAGATTGGCCAGCATGCCTCCCTTCACCGGCTCCATTATCACCACGGGCTTGCCAAACTTTTCGCATACCTCGTAGCAGCGGCGGGACTGGATACCCTCATCGTCAAAGTCGATATAGTTGAACTGTAGCTGAACCAGTTCCAGCTCGGGGAAATCTGTGAGGATCTGCTCCAGAAGTTCCGGCTTGTCGTGGAAGGAGAGACCCACGTGGCGCACCTTGCCCTCTTTCTTGAGCTCGAATGCGGTTTCGTATGCCTTCCAAGCCCTGAAATCGCGGTAATAATCGTGGGTCTGGGCGTGCAGCAGATAGAAGTCAAAGTAGTCTACACCGCAGGCATCCAACTGCATCGCAAAGAACTTGCGGATGCCTTCCGGATTGGGCTCGAACATGCCGTGGGAGAGCTTGTCCACCAGCAGGTAGCTTTCGCGCGGATAGCGGCTGGTGAGGCAAGTCTTTATAGCTTTCTCGCTGAGGCCGGAGTGATAGCCGTGGGCGGTGTCAAAATAGTTGAAACCCTTCTCAATGAAGAGGTCTACCATCTGTGACATCTGTGCCGTGTCTATCTCGGAGCCGTTTAGCGGCAGGCGCATGCAGCCGAATCCGAAGTTTTTCTTGATTTCGGGAAAGAAGGTATTCATAATTTGCTCAAATCGTTCTGAGCAAAGTTATAAAAACTATTTCAAGAACACGAAGAATACTGCCAGCACCAGGCATGCGAAGGCGGCGAGGTGGTTCCACTGGATGGGCTGACCCTTGAAGAGGAACATCACTATAATGGAGAAGACAGTGAGCGAGATGACCTCCTGTATCACCTTGAGCTGGAGCAGGTTGAACGGGCCGCCGTTGCCCTGGAAGCCGATTCGGTTGGCGGGCACCAGCAGGCAGTATTCGAAGAAGGCGATGCCCCACGAAAAGAGGATGATGAGTATCAGCGGCCAGCTTGTGGTGATGTTCATCTCCTGCAACTTGAGGTGGCCGTACCAGGCGAACGTCATGAGCACGTTACTGAATATCAGCATCAACACAGTCCAGAATCCTTGCATAGTGATAAAGTTTTATTTTTTGGTGTTTTGGCGCGCAAATTTATCATTTCTTTATAACTTTGCAATTCTGAAAAGACATAAACACGAACAATTAATAATAAACTTTAACTATGTTAATCCAAAAAGTATTTGCAAGGGAAATCCTCGACTCCAGAGGTAATCCGACAGTAGAAGTTGACGTTACTCTCGAATGCGGCGTGATGGGTCGCGCAGCCGTTCCCAGCGGCGCCAGCACCGGTGAAAACGAGGCTCTCGAGCTCCGCGACGGCGACAAGGGTCGCTATCTGGGCAAGGGTACCCTCAAGGCCGTTGCCAATGTCAACGAAAAGATTGCCCCCGCAATTGAGGGTATGTGCGTTCTGGACCAGCGCGCAATTGACCGCGCAATGATAGAGCTGGACGGCACCCCCACCAAGCAGAACCTGGGTGCAAACGCAATCCTGGGCGTATCGCTCGCTTGCGCACACGCAGCTGCAAACTATCTTGAAATTCCCCTTTACCGCTATATCGGCGGCTGCAACGCTTACACACTTCCCGTTCCCATGATGAACATCGTGAACGGCGGTGCACACAGCGCTGCTCCCATCGCTTTCCAGGAGTTCATGATCCGTCCCGTTGGCGCATGCTGCGAGAGGGAAGCTATCCGCATGGGTGCCGAGGTATTCCACAACCTGGCCAAACTGCTCAAGGCTCGCGGCCTGAGCACTGCAGTTGGTGATGAGGGTGGTTACGCTCCCAACTTTGACGGTATCGAGGATGCACTGGACACTATCGTAGAGGCTATCAAGAAGGCCGGCTATGAGCCCGGCAAGGATGTAAAGATTGCTATGGACTGCGCTGCCAGCGAGTTCGCAGTTCAGGAGAACGGCGAGTGGTTCTACGACTACCGTCAGCTCAAGAACGGCACTCCCAAGGATCCGAACGGCAAGAAGCTCTCTGCAGCGCAGCAGATCGAATATCTGGAGCAGCTCATCACTAAATATCCTATCGACTCTATCGAGGACGGTCTGGACGAGAATGACTGGGACAACTGGGTTAAGCTTACCAAGCGCATCGGCGACCGCTGCCAGCTGGTTGGTGACGACCTGTTTGTAACCAACACCAAGTTCCTGGAGAAGGGTATTAAGATGGGTGCCGCAAACAGCATCCTTATCAAGGTTAACCAGATCGGTTCTCTCACCGAGACTCTGGAGGCTATCGAGATGGCTCACCGTCACGGCTACACCACCGTTACCAGCCACCGCAGCGGCGAGACCGAGGATACCACCATCGCAGACATCGCAGTTGCTACCAACAGCGGTCAGATCAAGACCGGTTCCCTGAGCCGCACAGACCGTATGGCCAAGTACAACCAGCTTATCCGCATCGAGGAGCAGCTGGGCGAGGTTGCAAAGTACGGTTACACTAAGCTCAAATAACAGTCTTTATCAGACAGAAGAATGCCCGTCTCCCTTATAGGGGGCGGGCTTTTTCTTTGAAGAATGTTGCCGGAGGCAGACTATTTGTCTATGTGCTGCTTCCAGGTGTCTTCCTCTTTTACAAACGACATGGTTTCGTCTTCTTCAGTGCCGTTCTTGTAGTTGATGTGGACTTTGACGGTGGCCTTGTCGCCATCTTCGTTCAGTTCGGTTCCGGTGAACTTGTAGTCCTTGATGCCGCCCTTCTCGTTAATAGTTTCGGAGAGTTTCTCCTCTACCAGGCCGGTGAGCATCTTGGTGTCAGATTCGTCCAGACCAAAGGTCTTTGCATAAGCGTCCCAGTCACCTTTCTGGATGGCGGACATTGCCTGTGCAGCCACCTTCTCGGGGCCCTTGGCAGCCTTGTCGGCAGAGTTGGATTTGCAAGCGGCGCAGCAGCCTATCACAGCCACCAGCGCGAGAGCCATAATTAACTTTTTCATAGTGCTTTGAGTTTAAAATTGATAGTATCTTTCGTTATTTGAATAGTTCAGCAGATGCTCCGGGAGCAGGCATTCGCCGTCTATGTGGAGCAGGTGGACGTTGCGGCTGCGCCCCTCTGCAAGGTCGATGCCGGCGGCGCGGTACAGGCGCCAGACAAGCTCTGTGCAATATACCGCGGTGGAATCTTCCAGATTGTAATCGTGGTCAAAGCGGACGCTGTCGCGGGCCATTCGCAGGGCGGCGGCCTTCATACTTGCCACAGCGGCGGAATCACGCAACCCGGTGTGTACCAGACAGCCGCGCTTGGCCCTTTCGCTGCAGAAAAAAACATCGGTGCTTTCCGCCTTCACCCGGTCAAAATCTTCTGTCGATTCTTTCTCGCCCGGCACGGCGTGCACCACCACCCACTTGTCGCCTTCCTTGAACAGCAGGCCGATATGGCTGTAGATGCCGTCGCCCTCCGCCGCCGTAACCGCGCGGCTCATCACTCCGCGTCCGCAACGGAAAGCCAGATCGCCCTCCGCAATCTGGTCAAAAGGGAGACTGACGGCCGTGCTGCGCCCGGTGCAACCGTGCATCATCGCCATAGCTATCGTCATTAGTATGAAGGGATTAACACGCAATATCCAAAAGTATTCATTATTAGGCAGATTGACAAATAATTTGTAAATTCGCGGCGACAAAAAACGGATATGGATCCCCTGACCTCAATTGCCCGCAGCTATTTCAGCTATCGTATCGCCGCCATGAAGCGGTACGATGACCATTTTGAGCAGCTGCAGCGCGACACTCTCGCATTTCTGGTGCAGCGTGCTGCCAAGACTGTATGGGGCAGGGAGCACGGATACGATTCCATAAAGGATTATGCCGATTTTGCGGCGCGCGTCCCGTTTGGCGACTATGCCACCCACAAGCCGTACATCCTCAGGATGATGGACGGGGAGCACGATGTGCTCTGGAAGGGTCGCGTGAAGTACTTTGCCACATCGTCCGGCACCACCAGCGACAATATCAAGTTCATCCCGGTGTCTTACCGCGGCTTGCACAAATGTCACATGCAGGGCGGCCACGATGTCACCGCCAGTTATCTGCATGCCCATCCGGAGAGTGAGGTCGCAAAGGGTTACTCCCTGATTCTCACGGGTAATTTCAATCCCAAATACACCACGGAGAAGGCCAAGGTGGGGGATGTGAGCGCAATCATGGCCTCCGCCATCCCGCAGTTCCTCCGCTCCGTTCTGCACATAGTGCCCGACCTTGAGATCGCCCAGATTCAGGACATCAACCAGAAGTACGAGGCCATTGGCGATGTTATAAAAGACAAGCGACTGGTATCCATCAGCGGTACTCCGGACTGGCTGCTGGTGCTGCTGAACCGCACTTTGGAGCGCTCCGGCGCCAAGTCGTTCGGCGAGCTCTGGCCCCACATGGAGTTCTTTGCTCACGGCGGCATGAGCATGATGCCTTACAGGCCGATATACGAGGCCCAGTTCGCTCCGCGCCAAATCACTTTCATAGAGAACTACAACGCATCCGAAGGGTTCTTCGGGGTGCAGACCGATACCACAGATCCGGCAATGCTGCTCATGCTGGACTACGATGTATTCTACGAGTTCATCCCGATGTCGGAATACGGGAAGCCGGGCGCTCATGCAGTGCCCCTCTGGGAAGCCGAACCGGGCGTGGATTATGCGCTGCTGGTGTCCACATCCTCCGGCTTGTGGCGCTACGATATCGGCGACGTGGTGCGCTTTACCCGCAAGGCGCCCTACAAGTTTGTGATTGTGGGCCGTACCCATCAGTGCATCAATATCTGGGGCGAGGACCTTTCCGTGCAGCAGGCAGAAAAGGCGCTCTCAGACGCGTGTGCCGCAACCGGCGCCACAGTTATCGAGTTCGCGGTGGCTCCGCTGGTTTATGCCGACTCCGCCGCCGGCCATCATCAGTGGCTCATCGAGTTTGAAAAGCGTCCCGCCGACATGGCGCAGTTCGCCGCCGTCCTGGAGAAGGCGGTCCGTGCAGAAGACCATGATTATGAACACTTCAGCGTGGATGCGGGCGGCATTCTCCAGCCTCTGGAAATCATTGAGGCGCGCCCCGGTCTGTTCTACGAATGGATGGACGCCCGCGGCAAATTCGGCGGTCAGCATAAGGTGCCGCGCCTGTCGTCAAAGCGCAACCAGTTCGAAGAACTTCTGGCGCTCAACAAATAATCTTACTGGTAAAGGAAGAAGAGGCTCACGCCCAGCATCGTGACCGCGATGCCTATAATCTCGCGCAGGGATATCTTTTTCTTGTTGATAATCACGTCAGGGGCGATAATCAGCACTGGCGTGAGCGCCATCAGGGTGGAGGCGATGCCGGCGTCGGCATACTGCACCGCCATCAGCGAGAGCGAAACGCCGAATGCCGGCCCAAAGAGGGTGAGCAGGGTGGCGTATGTCATGCCCTTGCGGTCTTTGAGGCCGCTGGCCAGACGGCCCAGTCCTTTCTGAATCGACAGGAGGATGAAGAAGCCTGCGAAGCCCACTATGGCGCGGATAAGGGTGGAGGCGAACGGCAGCATCACCTGCATGGCGTGGGGCGCCTCCTGCGGCAGGGCGGCGGCGTAATGCTCCATGCCCACCTTGCTCAGCACCAGCCCGACGCCTTGTCCTATGCCGGCGCCGATTCCCAGCAGGATGCCTTTCAGTGGCAGTTGCAGTTTCACATGGTGCTCCGCGTCACGGCTCAGGATGGAGATGGCGATTCCGGCCAGGGTCACGGTCATCGCCAGGATGCTTTTCCAGGTGAGGCTTTCGCCCAGTATAAACCAGCCTGCTATTGCCGCAGCCGGCGGTGCCAGGGTCATCAGCAGCTGCCCGAACCGGGGGCCGATGTGCACGTAGCAGTTGAACAGGCAAAAGTCGCCGAACACGTATCCTACCAGAGCTGAGAGCGCCAGCCATTGCCACGCCTTGGCATCGGCAAAAGCCGGGTAGGGGTGGCCGGTGGTTATCCACAGCAGAATCGCCAGAAAGACGGCCGCCAGGGCCAGCCTTATCACATTGGTCACCATAGAGCCTATGCGGCGGCTGGCCTTGTCTGCAAACCATGCAGAGAAGGTCCAGGAGACCGCCACCAGCAGCGATATGATTTCACCGATGTGATTCATGGTGCAAACATATAAGAATTCCGCGAAATTGTACGTATCTTTGAATAAATTAAATCAGTGAGTTATGATATTCGACAAGATAGAAAACTTTGCCACCTATTCCGGTATATCTGAGGACCTTCGTCTGGGTCTGGAATTCCTGAACAACATAGATCCCGCAATAGAGAAGGGGGTACACCACCTCTCGCCCCGTGTGCGCGCCATAGTCTCTGAATACGACACCAAGCCGGAGAACGAATACGGCTATGAGACCCATCGCGAATATATTGATATCCAGTTTCTTATCAGCGGCACGGAGAAGATAGCCTCACTGCCGCTGGAATACCTTAAAGAGACCAAAGCCTATAACCCGGATATCGATGCCGCCTTCTATCAGGAAGATGCCGTCCGTCCACTGGAATCCGTTATCGGCAACGGCTGCTTCGCCGTCTACTTCCCTCAGGACGGTCATATGCCCGGCCTCTGCACCTCCGCCCCCGGTCCTGTCAAAAAGGTCGTGGTGAAGGTGAAGTGCTAACAGGTTACATCTTGTGTCTGCCGGGGAAGAAGCGGGGGATGGATTTGCAGTAGGATTCGTAGGCGGGGTATTTGCCGGAGCTGATTTCTTCTGCGAGGGAGGAGCTGCCCTGGAAGAGGACTATTAACAGCAGGGCGCCGATGATGCTCCAGTTGAGGATGCCGGTGCCGGCACCAATGGAGAAGATGTAGAAGGCGACCCAGATGCTCTGCTCTGCGAAGTAGTTAGGGTGGCGGCTGCGGCCCCAGAGGCCGGTGGTGTTGAAGCCTTTGTTGTAGGGTTCGGGGAGTTCTTCCAGTTTCTGGCCGGCCTTGATCATGGCCCATTTCTTTGTCTGGAACGCCCACTGCTGTTCGTCTGCAACGGTTTCCCATATTATGAAGAAGAGCATCAGGATTGCGGCAAGGATGTCCACCCAGCCGAAGGGGGCGCTGGAGCGCATCGCCACAAGGGCGGGGAGGGTGGTCATCAGCACCAGGGCATTCTGATATATCGATATGAAGCCGAGGTCGAACAGAGCCCACGCCCAGCGCTTTTTGAAAGCGGCGCCGGAGCGCACCACCGCCCATCGGTAGTCTTCAGTGCCTTCCCAGAACTTGATGCTGTAAGCTCCCTTGCGGGCGAAGTTGTATGTGAGGCGGATGCCCCAGAGGGTGGCCAGGACAGCCATTACCACAAGGCGTGCGTTCATCCCGCCGCGGACTGCGATAATCCAGGTATATGCGATGGGGAGCAGGCTCCAGAGTTTGTCCATCTGGCTGTTGTTGCCGGTGATTTCTCCCACTATGAAGCAGAAGGCTGCGCTGCAGGCGGCAATGATGCCGAGTATCTTGAGAGTGGAAAGCTGGTTGGCGTCAAGTACGGGCCCCACATAGAAGTAGAGTATGGGACATACAATCAGCGAGAGGCCAAGCAGGATGGCCATCAAGGGGATATTCATCTTTTTCATAATGCCAAAGGTAGTATTTATAACGGAACTACAAACCGGTCTTCATGCTTTTGAGCCAGCGGATCAGGAATCGGATGCCGGCGGAGAGGAGGCCGGGGCCCAGCCCCAGGTAGAACCAGGCGAAAAAGGGCTGTGGGATGCAGGGGATGTATTTGAGGGTGATGCCCAGCGTAATCATGAAGGCGATTATCAGATAGCCCTTGAGGCTGAAGGTCTTGTATACGGGCTCCTTTGGCCCCGGGAGGGAGTGGATCCGCTCTGCGTATTTGCGCACGATGCCGGTGAACATCATATAGAAGCCGGCGAATATCAGCACTGAAAGGGGTATCATCCACCAGAGTTTGCCCGCCGGAGCCTGCAGATAGTTGACGATGCCCGTTATCGAGATCTTGGTCCCGATGGCGGTCCACATCAGGCCGTTTATGGCCAGCAGATGTATTTTGCGGACTTTGCACATATCCATACAAAGATAGCTAAAAGTCGCTACATTTGCGCCTCCCATGAAAGTAGCACTGGACGGACATTACGGATACCGGCGGCTGGTAATATCGTCGCTTCCCAGCATCGGCATGATGCTGGTGGGGAGCATATACAGCGTGGTGGACGGCCTGTTCGTCTCAAATGTGGTGGGCACTACCGCCTTTGCGGCGCTGAACGTGATATGGCCGGCGGTGATGCTTGTGGGCGCCCTGGGACTCATGGTGGGCACCGGCGGATCCGCCCTTATCGGCAAGACGATGGGCGAAGGCGACCGCGAACAGGCCTCGGAAATCTTCAGCATGCTTATCAAGTTCATCATCGTTCTGTCTGTGGTTTTCATGGTGCCGATGCTGCTGCTTATGGAGCCGCTTGCGCGGGCGCTGGGGGCAGAGGGGGAGATGGTGCGCCAGTGCGTCATCTACGGCAGTATCTGCACGTTGGGCCTGCCGGCATTCATGCTGCAGATGGCCTTCCAGTCGTTCTACATGACGGCGGAGAAGCCGCATCTGGGCACTATGATGTCGGTGGTGTGCGCCGTGACCAACATGGCCCTGGACGCGCTGTTCATACTGGTGTTCCGATGGGGGCTGGCGGGTGCCGCGGCCGCCTCTATGCTGGCATGCTGCGTGGGCGGCGGCTTCCCGCTCTGGTACTTCTCCAGCAAAAAGAACGACAGTTCCCTGAGGCTGACCCGCTCGCGTCTGGAGCGCGCCCCGATACTGAAGACCTGCTCCAACGGCCTCTCCGAATACGTGGGCAACATCTCCTTCAACGTGCTGGCGATCTGCTATAACCTGCAGCTGCTCAGGATGATGGGAGAGAACGGCGTGGCGGCGTATTCCGTGCTGCTATATTACAGCTACATATTTGCGGCGGTGTTCTTTGGATACAACATCACCGTAACGCCGGTTATCGGCTTCAACTACGGGGCCGGGGACAAGAAGGAGCTGAAGAGTTTGCTCCGTCATTCCTGGACTCTGCTGCTGGCGCTTGGCATTTTGATAACGCTGGTTTCCGAACTTTCTGCCGGTTCAGTTGCGCGGCTTTTTGTGGGCTACGATGCGGAACTTACGGCGCTCACGGTACGTGCCCTCAGAATCTCCATGGCCAGCTTTGTGATGGTGGGTGTGAACCTGTTTGTATCGGCCTGGTTCACCGGCCTGGGTAACGGTAAAGTGTCTGCTGCATTGGCCTTTATCCGTAATCTGGTGCTGGAGCTGGGGTTCGTGTTCCTGCTGCCTGCCATCTTTGGCCCGGACGGAATATGGCAGGCCGTAAATGCCGCTGAAGTGTGCTGTCTGGCGCTCAGCGTAATTCTTATATTGAGATACCGCAAACGTTACGGTTATTGATTTCAATTTTCCCCGCATTTGGTTATCTTTGCTTGGATAATAAGACATTCACTATGCGGGTCGTTATACAACGTGTTTCAAGGGCGTCGGTTACCATTGGCGGCGAGGTTAGGGCGGCCATCGGGCGCGGCCTTCTGGTGCTGCTGGGCGTGGGTCACGACGACGGTGACGATGACATCGACTATCTGGTTAAGAAGACGGCGGCGCTGCGCATCTTTGACGACGAGGCGGGGGTTATGAACCGCAGCGTGGTGGATGCCGGCGGCGACATAATCGTTGTAAGTCAGTTTACGCTGATGGCCTCTACCAAGAAGGGCAACCGTCCTTCATATATCGCCGCCGCGGGGCATGAGACGGCCATCCCTCTTTACGAGGAGTTTTGCCGTCGGATGTCGGAAGCCATCGGCCGGCCTGTGGGCACCGGTGAGTTTGGCGCCGACATGAAGGTGGAGCTGATTAACGACGGCCCGGTTACAATCTGCATCGATTCTAAAAACAGATAACCCATGAACGTCCTGCTAAAAGAGATGATGGCAAGTGCCGACCCTTCGCAGGTGGAGGGGCTGTCGCGGTTTTTCAAGACGGGGCCGGGGCAGTACGGAGAGGGGGACAAGTTCCTGGGTATCAAGGTGCCGGTGACACGGGAAGTGGTTAAACGGACGTGGCGCGAGGTGACCCCGGAGGCGCTTGAAGAGTGCATCTGCAGCGAATATCACGAGGTGCGTCTCGCTGCTCTGCTGGCCCTGGTTGAGGTATTCTCGCACGCGAAAAAGGAGCCGGAGAGGCAGCGTTGGTGCGTGGAGTTCTACCTCTCGCACACACAGTACATCAACAACTGGGACCTGGTGGATCTGAGCTGCTATCCGCTGCTGGGCGTCTGGCTGCTGGACAAGGAGCGCACCCTGCTGTACGATTTGGCGCGCAGCGGAAAGACGATATGGGAGAAGCGCATCGGGATGGTGAGCACAATGACCTTTATACGGCACGGAGAGACGGCGGACACCTATGCGATTGCAGACATACTGCTGCATCACCCGCACAATCTGATTCAGAAGGCGGTGGGCTGGCTGCTGCGGGAGGCGGGCAAACGGAACGAGGCGGAACTGAAGGCATGGCTGCAGCCGCGCTATAAGACGATGCCCCGCACCATGCTGCGCTATGCGATAGAAAAGTTTTCTGAAGAGGACCGGCAGCGATATCTTCTTAAGTGACAGACTATGGAGGGAAAATTCATAATATACCAGATGCTGCCCAGGATTTTCGGGCAGAGGGATTGGGTGCCGGGCGGCACTTACCAGCGCAACGGCAGCGGCAAGTTCAACGACATCACGGAGGATGTGCTCTCCGGGCTGCGCGACGATTTGCACATTAGTGCGGTGTGGTATACCGGCGTGATTGCGCACGCCACCAAGACGGTGTTTGAAGGCATCGAGCCTTGCCATCCCGATTTGGTGAAGGGAGAGGCGGGGAGTCCGTATGCCATTACAGACTATTTTGACGTGACGGCGGAACTGGCCTCAACGCCAGCAAAGCGAATGCAAGAGTTCGAGGCCCTGGTGGCCCGCACCCATGCCGCCGGTCTCAAGGTCATCATAGACTTTGTTCCCAACCACGTGTTCCGTCAGTATCAGAAACCTTTCTCCAAGATAAACTTCTATACCCTTTACGGCCAGTCGCTCAAGCTCCCGATAGAGACCGACTACCGCGAGAGTCCCGCGCTGGGCACCGGCAACTGTCCCGGCAGCGCAGAGCCCTCCAGAAACGACTGGTACGACACCGTAAAGCTGAACTACGACAACAAATACACCTGGAACATAATGCTGGACGTGCTCCAGTTCTGGGCTTCCAAGGGAGTGGACGGCTTCCGCTGCGACATGGTGGAGCTGGTGCCCGCCGACTTCTTCCGCTGGGCAACGGCGCAGATGCGTCACAAGTACCCCGGCATAGTCTTTATCGCGGAGGTCTACGACAAGGGCAACTACCGCCGTTATGCCGATGCCGGCTTCGATTATCTGTACGACAAGACCGGCTTCTACAACGCCCTGCGCGAGATATGCGCCGGCAACCGGCCCGCATACTGGCTCACGGGCGAATGGCAGTTTTTGGGCGATTTGCAGCCGCATATGCTCAACTTCCTGGAGAATCACGACGAGCAGCGCATCGGCAGCGACTTTTTCCTTGGTAGCGGCCGCAAGGCGCTGGCGCCGCTGGCGGTGTCCATGCTGTTCAACACCGCCCCGTTCATGATTTACTTTGGGCAGGAATACGGCGAGCGCGGCATGCTGCAGGAGGGCTACAGCGGGCTGGATGGCCGCACCTCCATATACGATTACTGCTCCCTTAGCGGAGAACGGGACGAATGGCTGTACAAGCGCTACAAGCAACTGACGGCCCTTGCCTCAGACCCTGTGTTCGCACAGGGCAGGACATACGACCTGATGTGGCTGAACCCCGCCAGCGAACACTTTGACCCCGGAAAGCAGTTCGCCTTCCTGAGAGCCCACGAAGGGCGCGGAGCTCTGGTTGTGGCCAACTTTGGCGACACCCCGGCCGACATCAAGCTGAATATCTGCGACGACGCCTTCAGCTACCTGGGCATCCCCAGGTGCGACAGCTTCTTTGAAACGATACACATTGAGCCGCACGACGGCACCATTCTAATGACCGACAGATGAAACGACTGCTCACAATCCTGACCGCCTTATGCCTGCTGGCGGCATCACAGCCGGCTGCTGCCCGGGCTACCCTGAACCGAAAGGGTACTGACAACCCAGACAAGTGGATAACCGCCACCTTTGGCCGGAACGTGGTCCTGCCGTTCTCTTTCAAGCTGGACGGAGTTCCCAGCGAGAAGTTTATCCGCAGCTGGAAATACAGCTGCAGCAAAGTCACGGCCCCGGAAGATAATGCGGTGCAGTACAGCATCGTTTATAAGGACCCAAAGAGCGGCCTCAGGGTAAAGGTCGCCGTTACCGGCTACACCGACACCGGCGCCTTTGAATGGGTGATGCGGTTTGCAAACGAGGGCGGCGCCCCCACCGGCCGTATAAGCGAAGTGAAGACAGCCGATTTCGTCCTCAGAGAGAAAGGGGCTTCCAAGTTCTTGCTGCGCCGCTGTCGCGGCAGCAACGCCGACATCCACGACTTTGAGGTGGTGGAAGAGCCGCTGGGAGAGGGTCAGACGGTGAATCTCGCCACCCGCGGCGGTCGCAGCTCCGACATAATCTCTCTGCCGTTCTTCAACCTTACGGCAGAGGGGGCGGGCTGCGGTGCGGTATATTCCATCGGCTGGACCGGCAACTGGCGCGCCGATTTCACCGGCGGCCGCGAGACCTGCGTGGTGGAGAGCGGCCTGAAAGATGCCGATTTCTATCTGAAGCCGGGCGAGGATGTCCGCACGCCGCTCGCATCGGTACTGTTCTGGAAGGGCGAGGATATGATGACGGGGCACAATGCCTTCCGCCGCCACATGATGGCGCACCACAGCCACAAGGTGGAGGGCAGGCCGTGGACTCCGCTCTGCGCGGGTCTGGATTATGGTGACCCCGCTCCCTGCAACGAGTATACCTGTCTTACAGACCTTCTGGCGCGCGGTATAGTGCTGCGCCACAAGCAGCTGGACATCATGCCGGAGGTCTTCTGGCTGGACGCGGGGTGGTACGAGCCTCCCACCGGGCCGGTGTTCAGCGGGCAGTTCGGCTGGCCTGCCGTGGGCACCTGGGTGGTGGACCGCGAGCGCTATCCCGACGGATTCATCAATATGACCAACCTGATGCACAGCTACGGCGCCCAGTTCATGGTTTGGTTCGAGCCGGAGCGCGTCACGCTGGGCAGCAAGTTTGCCACAGAGCATCCGGAGTATATGCTGCGGCTGAATCTGAATGACCTTTCCGTGGTGAAAGAAGTCTACAAGCTTTCCGACAGCCTTACAGAGGATATGATTGAGGCCTACCGGCTCCGCATCCCGGAGCGGGAGCGTATGGTGTTCAACTTGGCCGACGACAAGGCCCGGGAATATCTCTGCAAGTACATCGGCGACCTGATGGAGGCGAACGGAATAGACCACTACCGTCAGGATTTCAACCTCGATTTTGTGGATCTGTACTGGGCTGTTGCCGACGGCGAAGGCCGCCGCGGCGTGACCGAGATGAAATACATAGAGGGTCTCTACAAATACTGGGACTACCTTTTGAACCGCTTCCCCGGCCTTAGGATAGACAACTGCTCTTCCGGAGGCCGCCGCTTCGATCTGGAGACCGCCTCCCGTGCCGTACCGCTGTGGCGCACCGACTATGGCTACGGAGAACCCACTGGCTATCAGTGCCAGACCTATGGCCTGCACTTCTTCCTGCCTCAGAACGGTACTGCCTGCTACAACACCGATTTCTACACCGCCCGCAGCGGTTATTCCAGCGCCATGGTGGCCCACATCCCGGTGCTGCAGCCCGGCTACGACGCCGCGGCCATCCGCCGAGTATACGATGAGTTCAAGCAGGTGCGCGAGTACTTCCTGAAAGACTACTATCCACTAAGCGGAGTGGGCGATGTGACTGCCGGCGACATCTGGATGGCATATCAGCTGGATGACCCCGACACCCGCACCGGTTATGTGTTCGGCTTCCGCCGAATCAACTGCCCGCAGGAGACATTTACCGCGGACCTGTACAACATAGACCCCGCCGCCCGCTACCTGCTGGTTAACTGCAACACCGGCGACCGGCTGGACGTGATGGGCGCCGACCTGGCCAAGGGATTTACAATGACGGTGGATGAGACCCCCGGCTCAATACTGTACCGATATGAGAAGAATTAAGACGATACTTACTGTGTTTGCGCTGACGCTGGCCTTGACCGCGCAGGCACAGGCGCCGATTGGCAGAAAGGGGGTTGAGAACCCCGAGAAATGGATGTCGGCCGCCTTTGGCAAGGGGGCGATACCGCCGTTCTCCTTCACTCTGGACGGCGTCCCCAGCGCCACCTTCATCAAGAGCTGGGAGTATACCAAGAGCAAGCAGCAGGCTCCTCAGCCGGGTAGTGTGTGCTGGCAGTACAGCTGGCGCGACCGCCGCAGCGGCCTCAAGGTTACGGCCACCGTTACGGGCTACACCGATTTCGGTGCAGTCGAATGGGTCCTCTACTTCGAGAACACCGGCAGCGGCAACACCGGCCAGATTGCCAACGTGAAGAGTGCCGATTTCACCCTCAAGGATAAGGGCGCTACCGGCTATATGATGCGCCGATGCAAGGGGAGTGACGCCGAGGTGGATGATTTCGCCGTGGTGGAGGAGCCGCTGGGCGAGGGGCAGAGCGTCAGCCTGGAGGCCATCCGCGGCCGCTCATCGGACTATGTTTCGCTGCCGTTCTTCAACATTACAGCGCAGGGCGCCGGCTGCGGTGCGGTGGTATCCATCGGCTGGACGGGCGACTGGAAGGCTGACTTTATCGGCGAAAAGGGGCAGTGCCGCGTCGGCATCGGCCTAAAGAACGCCGATTTCTATCTGAAGAAAGGGGAGAAGGTGCGCGCGCCCATGGTGTCGGTGCTCTTCTGGCAGGGGAGCCATACTATGGCCGGCCATAACCTTTTCAGACGTTTCGTGCTTGCACATCACTCCCGCAAGGTGGACGGCAAGCCCTGGACGCCGCTGTTGGGCGGTTTGGACTGGGGCGACCCGGCACCGTGCAACGAATATACCTGCCTTACAGACGAACTGGCCCGCGCCATAGTGCGCCGCTACAAGCAGTTCGACATGGTTCCCGACGTATTCTGGCTGGATGCAGGTTGGTATGAGACAGCCGATGGGGCGCACTTCAAAGGCGATTTCAGCTGGCCCGAGACGGGCACCTGGGTTGCCGATCGCGAGCGCTTCCCGGACGGCTTTGTGAACATGTCCAACCTTATGCACAGCTACGGAGCTGGGCTCATGGTTTGGTTTGAACCGGAGCGGGTCCGCCCCGGCAGCAAGTTTGTCACGGAGCATCCGGAGTATATGCTCACCATTGACGAGAGCGAGTACCTCTTCAACCTCTCCGACCCGGCGGCTGTGGATTACCTGTGCAAGTATATCGGCGACTTTATTGAGGTCAACGGGATAGACCACTACCGGCAGGATTTCAACACCTCGGAGCTGGCGGATTACTGGGAGAAGAACGACGAACCCCGCCGCCGCGGCATCACCGAGATGAAATATATCGAGGGACTTTACCGCTACTGGGATTACCTTGAGACCCGCTTCCCCCGCCTGCAAATAGACAACTGCGCCTCCGGCGGACGCCGCCTGGACCTGGAGACTACCTCACGGGCGACACCTCTCTGGCGTACCGATTACCATTACGGCGAGTCGCTGGGCTACCAGTGCCATACCTACGGCCTGAACATGTTCCTGCCGCTCAGCTGTACCGGCATATACGAGACCGATTTCTACCGCAGCCGTTCCAGCTACTCCAGCGCCATGGTGCTCAACTTCAACATGCTCTCCTCCGGACAGGACGCCGCACAGATGAGGCGGGTGGTGGAGGAGTACAGGGCGCTGCAGCCGTATTTCCTGAAGGATTACTATCCGCTCTCAGGCTTTGGCGACATCACCGGCAAGAACATCTGGGTGGCATATCAGCTGCACGATCCCGCCACCGGCAACGGTTATGTGGTGGCCTTCCGCCGCGACGACTGCCCCAAAACCAGCTATGCAGTGGACTTGCAGGCGCTCAGCCCCAACGGCACATATCTGGTGACCGACTGCAACACTGGCGAGAGCAAGGAGCTTTACGGCGGCGACATGATGAACGGCTATGTAATAAAGCTGGACACCGCCCCCGAATCGATACTGATTAAATACGAGAAGCAATAGATGAGAAGAGCAGTTACCATAATGCTGACAGCTGCGGCGCTTTTGCTGAGCACCGCCGCCGGCGCGCAGGGGGTGATTTCCCGCACCGGCATAGAGAATCCGGACAAGTGGATAAACAGCTACTTTGCAGCCGACAAGGTGCCGCCATTCTCATTTGCATACGAAGAGATATCCAGCGCCAAATTTATCACCGACTGGCGCTTCTCAAAGAAGAGGCTCACCGCTCCCAAGGGTGTGGTCGCCTACACTTTCTCCTGGACCGACCCCGACAACACCGTGCGGGTGTGCTGCGACGTGCGCGGCTATACCGGCTTTGGCGCCGTGGAGTGGAAGTTGCGCTTCAAGAACATCTCCCGCGGCAACACCGCCAAGATAGCGGTGATACGGTCGGCGGACTATAAGGTGAACGAACCGGGAGCGAGCGGCTTCACCGCCCGTTACTGCAACGGTATCAACGGTGTCAAAGAGGATGCCCAGCCGGAGGAGTTTGACCTTCGCGCCGGAGTTATCCGCGATTTCACTCCGGAGGATGGAATGTCCTCCACCGGGGCGTCGCTGCCGTTCTATAACATAGTTTCGCGCGGTGCGGATGCGGGCGTGGTGATGGCCGTCGGCTGGACGGGTCGTTGGAATGCCCGCCTGAGGGGGGTTACCAGTCTGGAATATCGCTTGTACGCCGGCCTTGAAAAGGCCAACTTCTATCTGCGTCCCGGAGAGGAGGTGCGCACGCCGCTGGTGGCTACCGTATTCTGGAAGGGGAGCGATGCCGCCGCCGGCTTCAATGCTCTCAGGCGCTTTGTCGTTCAGTATCATTCTCCGCGCGTTGCTGGCGCCCTCTGGGCCCCCATGGCCGCCGCATTCGACATGGGCTCTCCCGCGCCGTGCCAAGCGGCGGAATGCCTCACTGAAGAACTTGCCATGGCCACCGTAAAGCGCTGCAGACAGCTGGGCCTGATGCCGGAGGTCTTCACCATGGAGAGTGGCTGGAATGTGGCGGATGGTGACTGGCGCGCCAAAGAGGATCTTTTCCCCGAGGGGCTCGGCCGCCTGTCGGCACTGATTCATTCTTACGGCGCCCGCCTGATGGTCCGCTTCGCACCCGAGAACATTGCCAGGGGCACGCCGGTAGTAAAGGCCCATCCGGAGTATATCCTCACCGGCGACAAGGGGAGCGACTACGTGTTTGACTTCTCCAACCCCAAGGCGGTTGATGTCATCTGCAAGCAGTTCGATGAAATAATGGCGGAGGGGGGCATAGACGGTATAATCTGCGACGTGGACGGCAACCTTGGCACCTATTGGGATAAGAACGATGAAACCGACCGCGCCGGCATAGTGGAGATGAAGTATGTGGCGGGCCTCTACCGCTTCTGGGATTACATTCTCCAGAAGTATCCGCAGTGCGCCATGGACAACGGCTCGCAGGGGCGGCGCCTGGATCTGGAGGCGGTGTCCCGTTCGGCGGCCGTGTCGCGGCCGGGATATGTATCGCCGGAAGCCACACAGTGCCGTCAGTACGGCCTGGAGTTGTTCCTCCCACTGCAGGGTTCCATCGCCCGCAGTTACGATGCATACGATGCCCGCAGCTGCTACGGCGGTACCTTCAACCACGCCTTTGAGATGTTCCGCATAGGGGGCGATTCGGCTCCGATGCGTGCCAGGGCAGAGGAATACGGCGACATCCGCAGCTATCTGAACAAGGATTATTATCCGCTCAGCGGACTGGAGCCGCTGCTGCATAATGACATCTGGGTGGCAAAGCAGTATCACGATGCCTCCTCCGGCAGCGGAATTATCATAGCTTTCCGCCGCAGTTCGGCAGAAAATGCTACATTTGCCGCGAGTATAAAGGCGGTCGATCCCGCCGCCAGCTACGAGCTCTACGACTATGACACTCAGAGTACCCAGATAGTCTCCGGCAGCGAACTGATTAAAGGGTATAAACTAAGGGTAGAGAAAAGGCAAAGTGTACTTTTAAGGTATAGTTTGCGGTAAGTTAGAGCCCGCAACGGTTAAGTTAAAGTAGCAAAGCATATGAAGCAGTTAGACGTCAATTTCATGCATCCGGCTGAGCAGATCGCGGTAATCATCAAGCGCATCTACCGCAGCGGAATGACCACCACCTCAGGTGGCAATGTCTCCATCAGAGACGACAACGGCGATATCTGGATTACTCCGTCGGCAATAGACAAGGGCACCCTCAGGCAGAGCGACATCATGCGCGTGACCCGCGACGGCGAGATTATCGGCCCTCACAAACCCTCATCCGAATATCCTTTCCACAGGGCTATATACAACACCCGCCCCGAAATCAGGGCCATCATACACGCCCATCCTCCGGGACTGGTGGCATTTTCCATAGCACACAAGATACCCAACACCAACATCATCCCGCAGGCCAAGGATATCTGCGGCGAGATTGGATATGCCCCCTACGCATGCCCAGGCAGCGAAGAGCTGGGCGCCAAGATTTCCAAGGTGTTTGAAGACGAAAAATATCGCTGCGTGATTTTGGAGAACCACGGCGTAGTGCTGGGCGGCACCGACCTGATGGACGCGTACCAGCGCTTCGAAACGCTCGAATTCTGCTGCCGCACCATCATCAACGCCAACCATCTGGGCGGTATCAACACCTTGAGCGATGCCCAGATAGACGACTTCCACCGCCGCATCCCGCACAACATCCTGCATTTCATGGATGTGGACCATCCCAGCGACGAGCGCGACCTGCGCGAGCAGATGTGCACCATGATTCACCGCTCCTGCGAACAGGGGCTCATGATATCCACATACGGCACCGTGTCCATGCGCTGGAGGGGGAATGACTTTCTGATTACCGCCACCGGCAAGCCCCGCTGGGACATGCAGCGCGAAGACATAGTGCAGGTGCGCGACGGTATGGCGGAGGCGGGCAAGATACCCAGCCGCAGCGTGGCGCTGCACCAGCGCATCTATCAGAAGAATCCCCACATCAACAGCATAATCACCACCCAGACTCCCAACCTGATGGCCTTTGCCGTCTCTGGTAAGAAGTTTGACGTGCGCACCATCCCGGAGAGCTGGATATTCCTCAAGGACGTGCCGCGTCTGGAGTTCAACGAGCACTACGAGAACCCCGACAAGGTGGCCGATATCCTCTCGCACAACCGTGCGATCATGGTGAACAACGATTGCTTCCTGGTTACCGGCGACAAGCTGATGCAGACCTTCGATTATCTGGAGGTGGCTGAATTCAGCGCCCACTCGCTGGTAATGGCCTCTGCCATAGGGGAGCTCAAGCCCATCACCGACAAGGAGATTGAAGAATTAAGAGTAGCATTCAACGTACAATAATGGCAAATTACCCCAAGGCATCGCTGATTCTAGAAAACGGGATGGTGTTCGACGGCTACGCGTTTGGCGCCCGCCGCCCCGCCAACGGAGAGACTGTGTTCTCTACCGCGATGGTAGGCTACCCGGAAACTCTTACCGACCCCTCTTTCCAGGGTCAGATACTGTGCGTGACGTACCCGCTGATAGGTAACTACGGGGTGCCCGCCGCACACACCGATGCCGACGGTATACTTGCCACTTTCGAGTCTGAAGCAATCCATGTAAGGGCGCTTATTATCAGCGACCTCTCTTTTGATTACAGCCACTGGAGCGCTGCCATGAGCCTGGACGAATGGCTCCGGGAGCAGGACATACCCGGTCTCTGGGGGGTGGATACCCGCGCCCTCACGCAGGTGCTCCGCGAGAGCGGTTCCATGTTGGGGCAGATAGTGCTGGAGGGAGACGCTCCCGCCGCTTCCATATCAGACCCCAACAAGACCAACTTGATTGCGGAGGTTTCCTGCCGCGAGGTGATACGTTACCGCGCCGGAGCCGGCAAGAAGGTTGTGGTGGTGGACTGCGGCATCAAGCACAATATTATCCGCTGTCTGCTGGCCACCGGAGTTGAGGTAATCCGCGTCCCCTGGGACTACGATTTCAACGCCGACCCCGCTACCCGCGACTGGGACGGTCTGTTCATCTCCAACGGCCCCGGCAATCCCGACCTGTGCACCGCCACCGTAGAGCATATCCGCCAGTCGATGGCCTTTGAAAAGCCGATATTCGGCATCTGCATGGGCAACCAGCTGTTGGCAAAGGCGGCCGGGGCAAAGACCTACAAGCTCAAATACGGACACCGTGGCCACAACCAGCCGGTGCGCATGCTGGGCACAGAGCATTGTTTCATTACTTCGCAGAACCATGGATTCGCGGTGGATGACAATACATTGCCTTCCGACTGGGAGCCCTGGTTCGTGAATCTCAACGACGGCACCAACGAGGGCATCCGCCACCGCAGCCTGCCGTTCTTCTCCGTGCAGTTCCATCCCGAGGCCTCCAGCGGTCCTCTGGACACCCAATATCTCTTCAACAAATTCGCCTCGATGCTGTAGCCTATGGATAAGTCAATCAAAAAAGTATTAGTTCTGGGCTCCGGCGCCCTCAAGATAGGGCAGGCGGGCGAGTTTGACTACAGCGGCAGCCAGGCGCTCAAGGCGCTGCGCGAAGAGGGGATAGAGACCATTCTCATCAATCCCAACATCGCCACGGTGCAAACTTCGGAGGGGGTTGCGGACAAGGTTTACTTCCTCCCCGTGACGCCGTTCTTTGTGGAGAAGGTAATCGCCCGCGAACATCCTGACGGCATCCTGCTCAGCTTTGGCGGCCAGACCGCCCTTAACTGCGGCGTGGAGCTTTACAAGGGTGGCATTTACGAGAAATACGGCATCAAGGTGCTCGGCACCCCGGTGCAGAGCATCATAGATACAGAAGACCGCGAGGCGTTCGCCGCCCGCATGGAGGAGATAGACGTGAAGATTATCCGCTCCGCTGCGGTATCCTCTGTAGAAGAGGCGGCAGAGGCGGCGGCGAATCTGGGCTATCCGGTGATCCTGCGCGCAGCATATGCCCTGGGCGGCCTGGGCAGCGGCTTCTGCGATAACGAGGAGCAGCTTCGCGAACTGGCAGAGAAGTCGTTTTCATATTCGCCGCAGGTGCTGGTAGAAAAGTCGCTCAAAGGGTGGAAGGAGGTTGAATACGAGGTGGTGCGCGACGCGTATGACAACTGCATCACAGTGTGCAACATGGAGAACTTCGATCCGCTGGGCATCCACACGGGTGAGAGTATTGTGGTGGCGCCGTGTCAGACTCTCAATAACCACGATATCAATCTGTTGCGCGAGCTGGCCATCAAGATTGTGCGGCATGTGGGCATAGTGGGCGAGTGCAACGTGCAGTATGCATACGATCCCGACAGCGACGATTACCGCGTGATTGAGGTTAACGCCCGTCTGTCGCGCTCATCTGCACTGGCTTCCAAGGCCACCGGCTATCCGCTGGCGTTTGTGGCGGCCAAGCTGGGATTGGGCTACGGCCTGTACGAGCTCAAGAATTCCGTGACTCAGACTACACCGGCATTCTTCGAACCGGCAATCGATTATATCGTGTGCAAGATTCCCCGTTGGGACTTGGGCAAGTTCCACGGCGTCTCCCGCAAGATTGGCTCCAGCATGAAGAGTGTGGGGGAGGTGATGGCCATTGGCCGCAGCTTTGAGGAGGCGTTGCAGAAGGGTCTGCGCATGATTGGGCAGGGGGCGCACGGCTTTGTGGGCAACAAGGAGCTGCAGGTGGCAGATGTGGACGAGGCGCTGCGCGAACCCACCGACAAGCGCATCTTTGTGCTGGCAAAGGCGCTGCAGAGTGGTTATACCGTAGATCAGATATATCAGCTTACCAAGATAGACCGCTGGTTCCTGCACAAGTTGCAGAACATGGTTTCCTCCTGGAATGAGTTGCAGCGCTTCTCTTCTGTGGAGGATGTCCCGTTCGAACTGCTGCGCACCGCAAAGCGGCAGGGCTTCTCAGACCATCAGCTGGCCCGCGCCTTGTACAAGGATCTGGACGATATAGAGCCGATGCAGGATGCCGTGCGCACCCGCCGCAAACAGCTGGGCATAGTGCCCTGCGTGAAGCAGATAGACACTCTGGCGGCGGAGTTCCCCGCTCAGACCAATTACCTGTATCTGACATACAACGGGAGTAAGCACGATATTGAGTTTTACAATGACGGCCGCAGCGTGATAGTGTTGGGCAGCGGCGCATACCGCATAGGCAGCAGCGTGGAGTTTGACTGGTGCAGCGTGAACGCCCTGCAGACCATCCGCTCTTCAGGCTGGCGTGGCGTCATGATAAACTACAATCCAGAGACGGTGTCTACCGATTATGACATCTGCGACAGGCTCTATTTTGACGAGCTGAGTTTCGAGCGGGTGATGGATATATACGAGCTGGAGGCGCCCCACGGCGTTATCGTCTCTATGGGCGGCCAGATTCCCAACAACCTTGCGCTCCGCCTGCACAATCATTCCGTGAAGATTCTGGGTACCAGTGCAGAGTGCATAGACAAGGCAGAGGACCGCAACAAGTTCTCTTCCATCGTAGATGCCCTTGGCATAGACCAGCCCAAGTGGAAGGAGCTCACGTCGCTCGCAGAAATCCGTTCTTTTGTAGACGAGGTGGGCTATCCGGTGCTGGTGCGTCCTTCTTACGTCCTCTCCGGCGCAGCCATGAATGTTTGCTACAGCGACGATGACCTGGAGCGTTTCCTGGCCATGGCTGCGGAGGTTTCCCAGAAGCATCCGGTGGTGGTGAGCGAGTTCATGCAGCGCTGCAAGGAGATTGAGTTCGATGCAGTGGCAGACAATGGCAACATCCTGGCCTACGCCATCAGCGAGCATATAGAGTTCGCCGGCGTCCACAGTGGCGATGCCACCATCGTTTATCCGGCGCAGAAGATATATGTGAAGACCATGCGCGATATCAAGAGTGTGGCGCGCAAGATTGCCGCCGCCCTTGAGATCACCGGTCCTTTCAATATCCAGTTCCTGGCCAAGGAGAATTTCGTTAAGGTTATCGAGTGTAACCTGCGCGCTTCGCGTTCGTTCCCGTTCGTGAGCAAGGTTTCCAAGATCAATCTCATAGAGCTGGCCACCCGCGCCATGATGGGCGAGCATCCCGCTCCGGTGAGCAAGGATGTGTTCGACTTCGATTACGTGGGCATAAAGGCCTCCCAGTTCTCCTTCACCCGTCTGCTGCAGGCCGACCCGGTGCTGGGCGTGGATATGGCCTCCACCGGCGAGGTGGGCTGTCTGGGCGATGATTTCGACGACGCCCTTCTCAAGTCCATCGTTTCTGTGGGCTATCCGGTTCCTCAGAAGGGCATCCTGATTTCTTCAGGTGATGCTTATCAGAAGGCCTCCATGCTGGATGCCTGCCAGTTGCTGGCCGATAAAGGGTACAAGCTTTACGCCACCGGCGGCACCCAGAAGTATCTGGCAGAGAACGGCATAGCCGCCGCCCGAGCCGTATGGCCAAGCGAGTATGAGCAGAATCCCGCCCTGGCAGAGCAGTTTGATGTCGCGCTGGATCTGCTGGAGAACAAGAAGGTGGATTTGGTTATCAACATCCCCAAGAACTACACCAGCGTGGAGCTCACCAACGGCTACCGCATCCGCCGCGCCGCCGTCGACTTCAACATCCCCCTGATCACCAACGCCCGCCTGGCCACCGCCTTCGTGCGCGCCATCTGCTCCATGACCCTGGACGACATCAGCATCAAACCCGCCGAGGAGTACTAGCTGTTTTCCGATTGGTGTATTCAATCAGAGAATTCTGTCACAAGCTGTGACAGAATTGTATCGTGCCGTGCACTAGGTCGTTGTAATTCTCCAATAACTTGTTGGAGAATCATATCTCCCAGAGCACTAATACTTTGTAATTTTGCGGCAAACCGCTCCGCGACAGCAATCAAAGATACTTTGCCCAAAACATTCTGTCTGCTACGCGAATTGTTTGCCGGGCAAAAGAAATCGAAGAAAGGCTTGCATCCTTAAGGAATGTGCCCTATATATGCAACAACGATTCCGTAGCTAATGACTACCGATTCGTTGCCAGAACGGGGAGTAATCATTTCGATTGCTCCCTGGACTTTTTATATAACTGTCTCAGATTATCCCCTTCCAGTATCCAGACTTCCTCTATTTGTTGTCCTTCAAAGACTCTTTGATGATGTGCCGATTCCGAGTGTGTTCGAGTGGGGGCCAATTCAGCAAAGGCGGTTGTCCCGTACGAGGAGCTAAAAGGTATACTTAAAAAGCGATTTCTTGCGTACCTTTGAGGTGTGGAACGTATTCAGTATACCGGGACGAATTTCGAGGAGATTAAGAGGTTTTGCGGAGAGCGGGTGATGGCGCCTTATTTCTGCATGGGGTTTTCTATGCTGACGGTGGAGACGGCAGAGGGGTGGGTCTCGGTGCACGAGGGGGATTACATCGAGAAAGATGCCATCGGAATTCTGTCTGTTTGTAAGGAGTGATTACGACCTGAGATTAGGTCGTGTACATAGAAAAAGCAGGAGGGTTTCTCCTGCTTTTTGTATATACGATCGAGGTTTTTCTCCCTACTTTTTCAAAATATCTCCCTACTTTTTGAGGTTTTTCTCCCTACTTTTTTGGTGAGAGGGGAATGCTGTCGCTTAGAACATCGCGCGCATCAAAGCGTCCCACCAGCGGTCGGGGAGGATGCGGTGGAAGAAGACGGCGATGTGGGAGCCGAAGCCGGTGCGGTAGCGGGTCTTGGGGCGGCGGGAGTTCACGGCGCGCGAGATGGCTTTGGAGATTACCAGGGGCGACGATATGAAGTTGCCGGTGTAGGCTTTGCGCATGGTGTCGGCCTGTTCGTTGGCGGTTTGCTGATATACGGTGCCCTTGGAGGATTCTACCAGATGGTCTGCGGCGATTATGCCCCAGTCGGTCTTGATGGCGCCCGGCTCGATGATGCTTACGTCGATGCCGAAGGGCTTCAGTTCTATCCTGAGGGCATCGCTGAGGGCTTCTACGGAGTATTTTGATACATGGTACCAGCCGCCGTACTGGAATACTGTTCTGCCGGCAACTGAGGCGAGGTTGATGATGCGGCCGCCACCCTGGGCGCGCATCTGCGGAATTACGAGTTTGGTGAGGGCGGCCAGGCCGAATACGTTTACTTCTATCTGGCGGCGGGCTTCTTCCATTGTGACGTTTTCAATTGCGCCAAAGTAGCCGTAGCCGGCGTTGTTAACGAGTACGTCTATGCGCCCTTCCGCCGCGATTACGGCGTTCACGCCAGCCTCCATGGAGGCCTGGTCGGTAACATCCATTTTGAGGGCGGTTACGCCCAGCGGAGCCAGCGGTTCTATCTTTTCTACGCGGCGGGCGGCGCCATACACTTTGTGACCCTGCTCCGCCAGCATCTTAGCGGTATTGAAGCCGATGCCGCTGCTGGCACCGGTAATGAGGATGACTTTTGAATCCATAGGCTAGGAGACGATTCTGCCGGTGATTTCTCCGCTGCAGGCGGCTGCGTTGGCCTCGTCGGTATCGATGTGCATGGCGAGGGCGTATTTGGGCGAAACGCGCACCACGGTGTCGCCAAAGATTATCTTGCGGCCCGTTTCCTGCTCAACTTCTACGTTTACTATCTGGCCGTTATGCACGCCGAAGGCCTCTGCATCTTCAGGAGTCATGTGCACGTGACGCTTGGCCACGATAACGCCTTCTGAGAGCTCTACTTCGCCGCAGGGACCGATGATTTTGCAGGGGGCGCTGCCGGCGACGTCGGCGCTTTCGCGCACGGGGGCGGTGATGCCCAGGGTGCGGGCATCGGTGAATGAAACTTCTACCTGATTCTCAGGACGTACCGGGCCCAGAATGGAGAACTTGAGGCTGGATTTGGGACCTACGACCTCAACTTTCTGGGGAGTGGCAAACTGGCCGGGCTGGGAGAGAGCCTTCTTGAATTCCAGCTGGAATCCTTTGCCAAAGAGTATTTCAAGAGTTTCCTGGGTAACATGCACGTGTCGTGCAGAAGTTTCAATGATGAAGTTCATATCAGTTTTTGTTTATATAGTCTAGAATGGATATCCGATACCGAGGTGCACTGCAAAGCCGTCATTTGACCAGCGCTCTTCTGCGGTGAGCCACTTCTGGCGGGCGGGGTCATATGCCTTTACGCCAAGGTCCACACGTATCAGCAGCAGGCCAAAGTCCAGACGGGCGCCAAGACCCCAGTCCATAGCGATGGATTTAGGCAAGTTCTCTGCCTTGAACACGGAGAGTTCATATTCGTCGTCTGAGAAACCGGGCCGCTTGGGGAGGTTCCAGATGTTGCCGATATCGGTGAACAGGGCGCCGTCCAGCTTCCAGAACAGGGGGAAGCGCAGCTCCAGGTTGGCCTCCAGTCGCATGTCGCCCACCTGGTTGTAGATGTAGAAGGTGTCGTCAAGCTGGGCAAGGCCGGGGCCAATGGTGCGGGATTGCCAGCCGCGCATGGAGTTGGCGCCGCCGGCATAGAACATCTGCTCCATAGGCATGGAGAACAGGGAGTTGCCGTAAGCGTAACCGGCACCTGCCAGCAGCCTGGTGGCCAGCGCCATCTTGCCTTCCCGGCCAAAGCGGAGGGTGCTCACGGCACTCACCTGGGCCCTGATGTACTGCGCGTACTGGATGCCCCAGATAAGGTGCTGTCCGCGCCGGTTCTCTTCAAAGAGGGGGTTGAGGCTGCTGAGCGCCAGACCGGAGGAGGAGACGTCGCCTCGGAAGTAGAAGTAGCTTACCTTGGGGTTGACGTTGGTGTTGGTGGTGTAATATACCGATGCGTTGGAGCCTAGGTCAAAGTGGTTCTGATACAGGTACTGCAGATAGCTGCTGTTCAGGTTGGCGTAAAACTCCTGGTCTACGTCGTAAATCTTGATGATGCTGAGCTGGGGCACGTGCACCGCGAAGCGGAGGTTGCGTGAGGGACTCCAGCTGTAGCCGTATGAACTCGAAAGGATGTTGCGGGTGTATTCCGGCCGGTTCTGGTAGTTGTATGCCAGCGATATCTCGGTGGCGGGCAGAGTGGTGGTGCGGCTCTTGATGAACGGGAGCAGCAGCAGTCTGGGGAACTTGATACCGGTGGTGATTGCAAACTCGTTGCTATGGGCGGAATCCTTGAGCTTGAACTGGAAGTTGCCGCGGAAACCAAGGCTGAGCACCTCGCCTCCGCCGAACAGGTTGAGGTGGTTGTAGGTGAGCGAAGGGGTGAGGCCAATCAACCCGGAGGAGTTGGTGGAGGCGTCCATGTTCACCTCAAAGTTCTGCATCTTGGCGGGGGTGAGCGCTATCACGCAGTCTATATCGCCCGTGGTGTCTATCGGTGTGAGGCTGATGTTAACGGTGTTGAATATCCGGTTGCCGGAGAAGCGCTGATAGGTGGTGGTGATGAGCTCTTCGCTGTATGTCATCCCGCTCTCTATCAGGTTGATGTCGTCCAGAAAAGACTGCTTTACCCGCATGTTGGGCGGCATGGAATAGCTCACGTTGCGTATGGTGTGCTTCTTGAGCGGCTTGGCCATCAGCGGCGATTCGTTGCGGGTGTAGTTGCGCATCTCCACCTTGAGCAGGGCGGAGTCGGGCACCGACAAGGTGTCGGCAAAGTTGAAGAGGTAGTTCTTGGTTACGCCGTAGTATCCCTGGCTGCGCAGCAGGCTGGAGAAACGGGTTGCCTCAGCCTCCAGGCTCTCTTCGGAGAGCATCTGCCCTTCGTGCAGGGTGTGGTTCAGAGAATCGGCATAAAAGATGTCCCGGATAACGGGGTCCGCAAATGAATACTCTATCTTCTTTACGGGATATTGCTTGCCCAGAGTAACGTTATAGTTAACGGCGGCCTTGTTGCCCTTGATAGTGACGGATGTGTCTATGCGGGAGTTGTAGTAGCCGCGGTATTCCAGGTGGCGGAGCATGCCGCTCACACTGGGACCGATGGTGCTCCTGTCAAACACAATCGGGTCGGCAAAAGGGGAGTAGATCCCTATGAAGCTGGGGGTCTCGCTCTGTTTGATGTAGGCAGAAAGGTCGCTTTTGGGATAGGTGCGGGAGTTCTCGAACACTATGTTGTTCTTGTCCAGCATGTATTCTCCCTCCGGGACGCGGGAGGTGGTGGAGCACGCCACCGCCACCAGAGCCGCCGCTGCGGCCGCCAGAGCTGAGAATATGCCGATACGCCTAGCCATATAATCCAAATTATGCAAATTTAATTATTTTTGTGTATGATTTCAAAGGCAGATATAAAAAGGATACGCGCGCTGCACGATAAAAAGCAGCGGCTTTCTGAAAGACTGTTCCTGGTTGAGGGGGAGAAGATGGTGGCAGAGGCGCTTGAAAGCGGCTTTGAAGTGGTAGAGGTCTATCGTACAGACGATATCGGCGAGGAGGCGATGGAACGCATTTCCCAGCTCAGTTCGCCCTCTCCGGCGCTGGCCGTGGTGCGGATGCCGGCGGAGCCTTCGGCCTCTGAGATCGATGCGCTGATAGCGTCACGGCCGCTGTGCCTGGCGCTGGACTGCGTGCGCGACCCGGGCAATCTGGGCACCATTGTGCGCATCGCCGACTGGTTCGGCATCGACGCCGTGTTTGCATCGCGCGACACCGTGGAACTCTTCAATCCAAAGACGGTGCAGGCCACCATGGGGGCTATTTTCCGCCGCAGGGTGATTTATTGCGACCTGCCGGCGGTGGCTGCCCAGTTTGCGGCGGCGGGGATGCCGGTATACGGCACCTTCCTGGACGGGAAGGACATCTACCGCGAGGATTTGTCTTCCAGCGGCCTGATTGTGATGGGTTCCGAATCGAACGGTATAGGTGCAGAAATGGCGGAACGTGTCACCTCAAGGCTCTACATTCCGCCATATCCGCGCGAAAGTGCCGGCAGTGAATCGCTCAACGTGGCCATCGCCACCGCCGTTACCTGCGCGCTGTTCCGCAGATAATCATTCTTGCTTCTTGCTGCCCGATATGGGCTCCATGTGAATCGTAACCAGCGTCTCCTTACCGAAGCGCTCCTTTATCTTGTGCTCTATCTGGGTCACCCGTTCGTGGGCGTCGTGCAGGGTGCGGCTGCCGTCCATGCGCACGTGCGCCTCTATGGCGATGCGGTTACCGATGCGGCGGGTGCGCAGGTTGTGCGGCTCGCTCACATCGGGGAATGAGTGGATTATATCCTCAATCTCCTTCTCAGTCTCTGCCGGCAGCGATTCGTCTGTGAGTTCTCCGGTGCTGGTGCGCAGCAGTTCCCACGCAACCTTAACAAGCATCGCCCCCACAACTATGGAGGCCAGCGGGTCCAGCACCGCCCACTTCTGACCCAGCAGCAGCGCGCCGCCGATACCTATGGCGGCCCCGATTGAAGAGAGGGCGTCGCTGCGATGATGCCATGCGTTGGCCACCACCGCGGCGGAGTTGAGCGCCTTGCCGCGCGCCACCGTATATCTGTACAGGATCTCTTTAACCACGATGGAGATAAGCGCTGCCCACAGCGCCAGCTTGCCCGGCATCACCAGCGTCTCGCCGCCCAGCCAGTGTGCGAACTTGACCGAGCCGGAGACTATGATGCCGATGGCGGCCGCCACCAGCGCGAGTGACACGAACAAGGTGGCCAGCGTCTCAAACTTGCCGTGGCCATAGTCGTGCGATGTGTCCTGCGGTCTGGCTCCGATGCGGATGAACACCAGCACAATCAGGTCGGTGACAAAATCGGAGAGGGAATGCACCGCATCTGCCGTCATCGCGGCGCTGTGCGCCAGTATACCAGCCACAAACTTGAATACAGTGAGCGCCAGGTTGCCGGCGCTCCCCAGCAGCGTTACCAGTGTCAGTTCCTCTTTCCGTTCCATCTTTCTGCGCTATTACAGGGTGTCTTGTTTGAGTCTCTCTACGTAGTGGTTTATTCGCTGCAGTTCGTCGGGGATGTTTATGCTCTGTGGGCAGTGTTGCAGGCACTCTTTGCAGCCTATGCAGTGGTCGGCCTGGCGGATGCTCTCCATGGCCCGGTCGTAGCTCACCAGGAAGGCCCGTTTCAGCTTTTTGTAGTCTTTCTGTGCGGCCGTCTGGGGATACAAGCCGGTGGCTACGGATTCGTTGTAATGACGCAAAATGCCAGGGATGTCCACGCCCCAGGGGCACGGCATGCAGTAGTTGCAATAGTTGCAGTTAACCAGCGGATATTCCTCCATCCATTTGGCCATCCTCTCCAGAAAGTCCAGTTCCTCTTCATTGAGCGGCTTGAAGTCAGAGAAGGTCTCCAGATTGTCCAGCAGCGGGTCCATGGCAGACATGCCGCTCAGGATGCAGAGCACGCGCGGGTAGCTGCCGCAGAAGCGGAATGCCCACGATGCCACTGATCTGTCCGGTTCGCGCTCTTTCATCTGCTTAGCGATTCCGTCCGGCACGCTGGCCAGTCGGCCGCCCAGCAGCGGCTCCATGATTACGATGGGGATCTCGCGCTTGTCCAGCTCTTCATAGAGGTAATCTGCGTTCACGTTGCGGCTGGGGTCGGCGTGGGTCCAGTCCTTGTAGTTCATCTGGATCTGGCAGAAATCCCAGTGAACCTCGCCGCTGTCGTGCATCTGCAAGAAGTGGTCGAACATCTCCTTTATGCCGTGGAAAGAGAAGCCCAGGTTGCGGATGTGGCCCGCCTCCCGCTCTGCCTTTACAAAGTCCAGGATGCCGTTGTCTATATAGCGCGCCTTGAACGACTCCATGTTGCGGCCGATGTTGTGCAGCAAATAATAGTCAAAGTAATCTGTGTTGAGCTGCTTTAGAGAGTCCCGGTACAGGGCTATCGAAGCTTCTTTGTCGGAAATCCTGAAGTTGGAGAGCTTGGTGGCCAGGAAATAGCTGCTGCGCGGATACTTGGCCAGGGCTATGCCGGCCGCCTTCTCCGACTGTCCCTGCAGATAGGCGGGGGAGGTGTCAAAGTAATTGATGCCGTGGGCCATGGCATAGTCCACCAGTTCGTTTACCGCCTCCTGGTCTATGACCTGTCCGCCATCCTTGTCTATCATGGGCCAGCGCATGCAGCCGTATCCAAGCAGCGATACCTTGTCGCCGTTGGTGGGGTTGATGCGGTATTCCATCCCGCCTTTTGCTGACTCACTGTCTTTGCCGGGTTTTGTCTTGGTTGCGGCTCCAATTGCCGCCACACCCGATATCTTTATGAATTCTCTTCTGTCCATGGCGATTACTCTTTTATGTGGTTATGACGGCCGTTCACTGTGATGGCGCTTAAGGGGCGCACGGGGCAGAGGTTTTCGCATGCGCCGCAGCTGGTACACAGCGCTTCGTTCACTACCGGATGTTTGAGTTCACCTCCCTCTATGGGTACCATCTCGATGGCCCCTGCGGGGCAGTGGCGGGCGCAATTGCCGCATTCGGTGCCTTTTTCCGCCACGCACAGTTCGCGGTTGACGGAGGCAAGGCCCACCTGATAGCGGGTCTTCTGCTCGCGGGTTATCCTGCCGATGGCGCCGGTGGGGCAGAGCTCGCTGCAGCGGGTGCACTCAGGGCGGCACCACCCCTTTTCAAACGACATCTCCGGCTGCATCAGGTGCTCCAGGGAGGCGCTGGGACGCAGCACGTTGTTGGGGCATTCCGCCACGCACAGCTGGCAGGCGGTGCAGCGCTTGTAGAAGTCCTTCACGCTCTTGCTGCCGGGCGGGGTGAGGGGCACTTCGCGCTCCGGGACCTGCTTGTCCAGAAGCATGGCGAAACCGCCGTCGGTTTTCTTTTCCTGCGCCTTGAGGGCGATGCTTCCGGCGGCTAGGGCGGCGCCGGTGAGGAATGCGCGGCGGCCGTTCTTTGAGCCACCGGAGGTTGTCTGCCCGGCCTTGCCTTCTGCTGCCTTACCGGCACTGCTGTCGTCTGTCATTCCGAGCGAAGCCGAGGAATCTCTCTTCCACGCAAACCTGTATTTCATCGCGCCCATCTTGCAGTCTTCCAGACAGTTGAAGCAATCCACGCAGCGCGAATAATCTATCTTGTGCTCATCGATATTAATGCAGGAGGCCTTGCAGTGATGCTCGCATATCTTGCAATTGATGCACTTTTCGGTATCGATCACGGGGCGGAACATCGCAAAGCGGGAGAAGAAACTGAGGGTAGTGCCCACCGGGCAGATGGTGTTGCAGTAGGTGCGTCCGCCGCGCCATGCCAGAATCACTATCGCCACCAGCGTAACTGCGGCTATGATAAAGGTGGGCAGGCTGCGCATCCACACTTCCCGGTTGTAAAAGGCATAACTGTTAGCACGCTCTGCAATTGCGGCCAGCAGGTTGTTGACCCAGATGTATATCGGCTGGAAGAGGTTCTGCACTATGCGGCCCCACGCGCTGTAGGGTGCCAGCAACGCCACCAGCGCCTGGACGCCGATTATAATGGCGGCCACGAAGATGACCCAGACGATGTAGCGGAGCCACTTTTTCTCTTTGCTCCAGCCGTACGGCTTGTTGTTCTTGCGGCGGCGTTTGCTCTTCACACTCAGATGCGCCACGCCGTCCTGGAACACGCCCAGCGGACATATCACAGAGCAGTATATGCGGCCGAACAGCAGCGTGAAGATGATGAGGGCGGCGATTACCGCCACGTTGAGCGCCATTATGGCGGGGAGCAGCTGTATCTTGGCCATCCACCCCAGCCAGAGGTGCAGCGTGCCGGTGAAATCGAGCAGCATCAGGGTGATGCCGGCAAAGAACAGCACGCCCAGAACTATGCGTATTTTCTTTAACATCAGTTATCTGTTTATATTCGGTGCTAAGGTAAAAAAACGGTTTGACAAATCGGTTATTCTTAATAAATTTGTAGGCTACTAATCAGAATCATTCTTATGGCGATTGTAAGAGAGCTGAACGGCGTCAAGCCCAAGTTTGGAAAGAGGTGTTTTCTGGCAGAAAATGCTGCAGTTATAGGGGATGTGGTGATGGGTGACGACTGCAGCATCTGGTATTCCGCGGTGCTGCGGGGCGATGTGAATCCGATAATCATGGGGGACCGCGTCAATATCCAGGACGGAGCTGTTCTGCACACGCTTCACAAGCGCAGCGTGGTGGAGATTGGCAACGACGTCTCCGTGGGACACAACGCCGTGATTCACGGCGCCAAGGTGGGCAACAACGTGCTGGTGGGGATGGGCGCCATTCTGATGGACAACGCAGTTATTCCGGACAATACAATCATCGCCGCCGGCGCCGTGGTGCTCAGCAACCAGGTGCTGGAGCCGGGCGTGTATGCCGGCATCCCTGCCAAGCAGGTGAAAGAGGGGAGCGAGAAGATAGCTGAGATGGCGCACAACAATGCGCAGGGATATATGAAATACAAGGCATGGTTTGACGACGGCCTTGGCGGATGCTTTGACTGGAGCGAAAAAGAGTAGGTTATGCATATCGGAGTTGCGGGAAATATCGGCAGCGGCAAGACGACCCTAACGCGGATGCTCGCGGAGCATTACGGGTGGGTGCCGCAGTACGAGGCCGTGACCTACAACCCCTATCTGGAAGATTATTACAAGGATATTCAGCGCTGGTCTTTCAACCTTGAGGTGTATTTCCTCACGCAGCGATTCAAGGACCTGCTGGACATAGCGGAGAGCGACAAGACGGTGATCCAGGACCGCACGGTTATGGAGGGCGTTAATATATTTGTGGAGAACAACCGGGCGATGGGCAACATCTCTCAGCGCGACTATGACTCCTACATGGAGCTGTTCCACGTGATGATGCGCATGGTGCGCCTGCCCGACCTGCTGATTTACCTGCGCTGCAGCGTGCCGCACCTCGTGGGCCAGATCCAGAAGCGCGGCCGCGAATACGAACAGGGCATGAGCCTGGAGTACCTGCAAGGCCTGAACTCCAGATATGAGAAATGGATTGATGAGTACAAAGGACAAAAGATAGTATTAGACGCTGATAAGTTAGATTTCGTTACCCGTCCAGAAGACTTTTTTGCGATTACTAATCAGATTGATTCGCAGTTGTTTGGATTGTTTGGGAGATTAGAGCCCGAAGGGCGTGGGGTAAGTCCCTTCCCCGAGGGAAGGGATTTAGGGATGGGGTTACGTAATAAGCAATAATGTGCGGTGGGCTTGTTAGCGCACTATCGGTTGTGGTTAGAAATAATAGCGTATGACAAAAGGAACTATATCACAAATTATTGGTCCTGTGATCGACGTCGCTTTTGACGCCGGTATCAGGGAAGAGGACCTCCCGGCCATCCATCACGCGATGACTATCCGCCGGCAGGACGGCCGCGACCTCACCATAGAGGTCCAGCAGCATATCGGAGAAAACACAGTGCGCTGCATCGCCATGGACTCCACCGACGGCCTGTGCCGCGGGATGGAGGTCATCAGCTCCGGCGCCTCCATCACCATGCCCGTCGGCAGCCAGATAAAGGGGCGCCTGATGAACGTGACGGGAGATGAGATAGACGGAATGTCGCAGCTGGACCGCAGCGCCGCCGTTCCCATCCACCGCGACCCGCCGCCGTTCGATACCCTGACCACCAGTCAGGAGGTGCTCTACACCGGCATCAAGGTCATCGACCTGCTGGAGCCCTACGTAAAGGGCGGTAAAATCGGCCTCTTCGGAGGCGCCGGCGTGGGCAAGACGGTGCTCATCATGGAGCTCATCAACAACATCGCCAAGAAGCACCACGGCTATAGCGTGTTCGCCGGCGTGGGAGAGCGTACCCGCGAGGGCAACGACCTGCTGCGCGAGATGATAGAATCTGGCGTAATCCGTTATGGCGAAGAGTTCGTGAAGGGAATGGAAGAGGGCAAGTGGGACCTGAGCAAGGTGGATAAGGAAGAGCTGGCAAAGAGCCAGGCGACCCTTATTTTCGGGCAGATGAGCGAGCCTCCGGGAGCGCGTCTCTCCGTGGCGCTGAGTGGCCTCACGGTGGCGGAGTCTTTCCGCGACGGCGCGGATGATACCTCTGCCAGCGGCCCCCGCGACATACTGTTCTTTGTGGACAACATCTTCCGTTTTACCCAGGCGGGCAGTGAGGTATCGGCACTGCTGGGACGTATGCCCTCCGCGGTGGGTTACCAGCCCACGCTGGCCACCGAAATGGGTCAGATGCAGGAGCGCATCACCTCCACCAAGAGCGGTTCCATCACCTCCGTGCAGGCCATCTACGTGCCGGCTGACGACTTGACTGACCCGGCGCCTGCCACCACTTTCTCCCACCTGGATGCCACCACGGTGCTCAGCCGCAAGATTGCTGAGCTTGGTATATACCCGGCGGTGGATCCCCTGGAATCGACCTCCCGCATCCTCGCTCCGGAAATCGTGGGTGAGGAGCACTACAATATCGCCCAGCGCGTAATCCAGATCCTCCAGCGCAACAAAGAGTTGCAGGATATTATCGCCATCCTGGGTATGGACGAGCTCAGCGACGAGGACCGGCTCACCGTGAACCGCGCCCGCCGCGTGCAGCGCTTCCTGTCGCAGCCTTTCACCGTGGCGGAGAAGTTCACTGGCATATCGGGTGTGATGGTGACCATAGAAGACACGCTGCGCGGCTTCAAGATGATTCTGGACGGCGAGACGGACCACCTGCCGGAGCAGGCCTTCCTGAACGCCGGCACCATAGAAGATGTATTCGCCAAGGGCGAGAAGATGCTTGCGGAGGCTAAGCAATGATGACCTTAAAGATCATAACCCCTCTGGGATGTCCCGTAGAGGCCGAGGTGGAGAAGGTATTCCTCCCCGGCGGAGCGGGGGCGTTCGAGGTGCTGCAGGGACACGCCCCGCTGGTGAGCACGCTGGAGAAAGGCGTGGTGCGCTACGGAGTGGACGAAGAGCTGCAGGAATATGCCGTCAAGGGGGGCTTTGTAAAGGTTGAGGATAACACCATAACTGTCTGCACAGAAGAATGATGCGCCGTGCCCTCATATTCGCGTTTGCTGCGCTGCTTATGCTTGCCGCACCGCAGCGTTTGGCGGCGTCGGGTCACGACGGTGAAAACTTCAGCCCCAAGGAGATGGTCATGGAGCATCTGGCCGACTCGTACGAGTGGCACATCACATCCATCAAGGGGCGCGACATAATTGTGCCGCTGCCGGTGATTGTGCGCTCTTCCACCGGCTGGCATGTGTTCTCTTCAGACAAGATATGCCATCCCGGAGCAACTTATTACGGGCTTTATATCGCCCACGAGGGCAAATACAAAGACAAGATTGTAGAGGATGTGGGCGGCGCACAGAAGCGCCCGATAGACCTTTCGCTCACCAAGACCGCCTGCGGCGCGATATTCTCGCTGCTGGTGGTGATGATACTCTTTCTGGTGGCGGCCGCCGCATACAAGAAGCGGAACGAGGTGGACTACTGCCCCAAGGGGCTGGCCGGCCTGATGGAGTGGCTTATCAGTTCCATTCTGGACAGTGTGATAAAGCCCTGCGTGGGGAGTAACTGGCGCAAGTTTGCCCCGTATCTGCTCACCGCGTTCTTCTTCATCTTTGTCACCAACCTGCTGGGTCTGATACCCATCTTCCCGGCGGGTGCGAACGTGACGGGCAACATAACCATAACCCTTTTCATGGCGGTGATGACGCTGCTGGCGGTGAATCTGTTTGGCAGCAAGCACTATTACAAGGAGATATTCTGGCCCGACGTGCCTATCTTCCTGAAGGCCATTCCGCTGATGCCTCTCATTGAGATTATCGGAATATTCACCAAGCCCTTCGCGCTGATGATGCGTCTTTTTGCAAACATCCTCGCGGGGCACTCCATCATACTGAGCCTGGCCTGCATCATATTCGTCACCGTGCACATGGGTGCGGCGGTGAACGGCTCCATGACGGCTGTGGCGCTGCTGTTCATGATTTTCATGAACTGCCTGGAACTGCTGGTGGCATTTCTCCAGGCATACGTATTTACAATGCTGTCGTCTGTCTTCATAGGGCTGGCGCAGGAAGGACATTAACAGAATGATATTTATAAACCATTAATAAGAATTAACTATGGAACTTGCAAAAGTGGCTGCAGCAATCGGCGCTGCATTGTGCGTTTTTGGTGCTGCTTGGGGCATCGGTAAGATCGGTAAATCGGCTATGGAGTCTATCGCCCGTCAGCCGGAGAGTGCCGGTAACATCCGTACCTCTATGATTATCGTGGCTGCGCTCATCGAGGGTGTATCCCTGTTCGCAGTGGTTGTCTGCTTCATGGCTCTCTAAAAAGACAGATTCAGACAGATTATGGGACTTCTGACACCATCAGGAGGTTTGCTGTTCTGGATGACCATCGCCTTTGCAGTGGTATTCTTCATCCTGGCAAAATTCGCCTTCCCGGTGATTCTGGGTTCGGTCCAGAAGCGTGAGGAGTATATCGACACGCAGCTGGATGCCGCCCGTCTCGCCGAGGTGCGGGTGGCCGGCCTCGAAGAGGAGGGGAAGAAGATTATTGCCGATGCGGAGCGCGAGAAGGTGAATATCCTCAAGGATGCCGCCGCCAGCCGCGACAAGATTGTGGGCGATGCCCGCGAGACTGCCGCAGAAGAGGCGGCGCGCATAATTGCCGAGGCCAAGAAGCAGGCCAACGAAGAGAAGGAGGCCATTCTGGCCAGCGCACGTGGCGAAGTGGCCATGATTGCGGTGCAGATGGCCACCAAGGTGCTTCGAGGCCAGCTTACCGACAAAGAGGCGCAGATGGCCTTGCAGGAGATTCTTGGAGAAGAGGCTTCTGAAGTGGGGAAATAGCGGGATATGAACGGCGGACTGATAGCTAAACGGTACGCGGCTGCGCTGCAGCAGTACGCGGCGGAATGCGGGCAGCAGGAAGAATGCTACCGCGATTCGCGCGCGCTGCTCTCTGCTTTGTCGCCCATGGCGGAGTTTCTCCGTTCGCCGGTAGAGCCCGCCCGCAAGTTGGAGCTCCTGCAGAAGGCGGTGAGCGGCAGATGCAGCGCCTTTGACGGCTTTCTGAAGCTGGTTGTGGCGCATCGCCGCGAGGGGCGCCTGACCACCATCCTCAAGTCGTATCAGGCAGCATACAAGAAGGCCTGCGGCATAGTTGCAGCCCGCCTCACGGTAGCCGGCGAAGCCTCGCCCCAGCTGCTGGAAAAGCTGGAGGCGCTCACCAAAGAGCACACCGGCGCCAAAAGCGTAGAAATCGAGGTCGTCACGGACCCCGCCATAATCGGCGGCTTTATCTACAAGGTGGAGGACCGCAGGCTGGATGCCAGCGTCCTGCGCCAGATAAACGACCTCAAGAAAGCATTTGAATTTAACAACAAGAACAGAATCATATAGGTTTCATGGAAGAGAACATTAAACCTTCGGAAATATCAAAGGTGCTGCTGGAAGAACTCCGCAACATCGATCTCACCGCCAAGACAGAAGAGGTGGGGGAGGTGCTCAGCGTGAGCGACGGCGTGGTGCACATCTGGGGCCTTGGCGCGGCCGGCGCCGGCGAACTGCTGGAGTTTGAGAACGGCGGCAAGGCTGTGGTGATGAACCTCGAAGCCGACAACGTGGGTGCGGTGCTGCTGGGTTCCAGCGACAACGTGAAGGAGGGCGACATTGTAAGGCGCACCTTCCGCACCGCCTCCATAGATGTGGGCGAGCAGATGCTGGGCAGGGTGATAACCCCGCTCGGGGAACCTCTGGACGGCGGCGGGGAACTCACCGGCGAGACATTCAGTATGCCGCTGGAGCGCAAGGCGCCGGGCGTGATTTTCCGTCAGCCGGTGGCGCAACCGCTGCAGACCGGCATCAAGGCCATCGACTCCATGATTCCCATCGGCCGCGGCCAGCGAGAGCTGATTATCGGCGACCGTCAGACCGGCAAGACCTCCATCGCGATAGATACCATAATCAACCAGCGCGCCGGCTACGATAACGGCGACCCGGTATACTGCATCTATGTGGCGATCGGGCAGAAGGCCTCTACCGTGGCTACCATTGTGGAGACCCTGCGTGCCCACAAGGCGATGGATTATACGGTGGTGATTGCCGCCACCGCCGGCAGCTCCGCGGCGATGCGTTATTATGCTCCATTTGCGGGCGCCGCGGTGGGAGAGTACTTCCGCGACACCGGACGACATGCGCTGGTGATTTACGACGACCTTTCAAAGCAGGCTGTGGCCTACCGCGAGGTGTCGCTTATTTTGCGCCGTCCTTCGGGCCGCGAGGCATACCCCGGTGATATATTCTACCTCCACTCCAGGCTGCTGGAGCGCGCCGCTAAGATCATTGAGCAGCAGGAGGTTGCAGAGATGATGAACGATCTGCCGGAGAGCATGAAGGGGCGCGTGAAGGCGGGCGGTTCGCTCACCGCGCTCCCTATTATCGAGACCCAGGCTGGCGACGTATCGGCATACATTCCTACCAACGTGATTTCTATCACGGACGGACAGATATTCCTGGAGACCGACCTCTTCAACCAGGGCAACCGGCCCGCCATCAACGTGGGTATTTCGGTATCCCGTGTGGGCGGCAATGCCCAGACCAAGGCGATGAAGAAGGTGGCCGGCACCCTCAAGATAGACCAGGCGCAGTACCGCGAGCTGGAGGCGTTCAGCAAATACAGCAGCGATATGGATGCCATAAGCATGATGACGCTGGACAAGGGTCGCAAGAACACCAAGCTGCTCATCCAGCCGCTGCACGCCGTGATGCCCTTTGAGAAGCAGGTGGCGGTGCTCTACTGCGGCACCAAGGCGCTCATGAAGGATATCCCGGTGGATAGGGTTCATGAATTTGAGAAGCTCTTCCTGGAGCATCTCTCCAGCGGAGATACTCTGGAGACAATCCGCACCAAGGGGCTCACCCCGGAGGTGGAAGAATCCATAAGGCAGACCGCGGCGGCTGTCTGCGACTCTATATTAAACTCATAGCAAGGCAAGGTAAATGGCATCCCTCAAAGAGATAAAAGCCCGGATATCGTCTGTACGCAGCACCCTCAAGATTACGCAGGCGATGAAGATGGTGGCCTCCGCCAAACTGCGCAAGGCGCAGAAGATGGTGGCGGGGCTGGATGCCTACAAAAGCGCCCTGAACGACATCCTATCGCGCCTGAGACACTGCATGGCGGGCTCGCCGCTCACCGAGGCGCCCGCTGCGGCACCGGCCCGTGTCGCCATAATAGTGTTCTCTTCCAACACCGCCCTGTGCGGCAGCTACAACTCCAACATCTTCAAGGCGTTGGAGGCGCGCATTGCCGCCATCTCTGAAGAGGGGGGTGAGGTGATGGTCTATCCGGTGGGAGAGAAGGTCGCCAAGATGGCGCGCAAGGCGGGCCGCGATGTGTGCCCAGATTTTGTGGCGGCCGGAGACGCCCTCTCTTATGCCGATATGGCGGCGATGGCGCAGAGTTTCATGGACAGCTTCTGCGAGGGGCGCTTTACCCGCGTGGAGTTGCTCTACATGCATTATCACAGCGCCGCCCGGCAGACCATAACCAGCAACGTGTGGCTGCCGCTCCCCGGCATTCCCGCCGCCGAGGCGGAAGCCGGCGCATTTGACGACGATGTAATCATAGAACCCTCTGCAGAGGAGGTGGTGGAGAAGTTGCTCCCGCTGGCCATGCGCACCGACATGTACGCGACCCTTCTGAGCAGCAATGCCAGCGAGAATGCCTGCCGGATGATTGCCATGCAGACTGCAAGCGACAATGCCCAGGATCTGCTCCAGCAGCTGCAGCTGACATACAACAAGCAGCGGCAGCAGGATATCACGGAAGAACTCACCGACATCTCCAACGGCAAACTGGCCTAGGCTTTTGGCTGCGGGTTCAGTCCTTTGCTGCGAATACCACGGAAGCGGCGATAATTGCAAGTGCCAAGATAAGTTTCATTGCGTTTACGTTTTTGTTTCTGAGGCAAAGATGGGGCGCTATGTGTGTCAAATCTTGGAACACATAAAAAGTTTTTTTAAATTTGTTCCAAAATCTTTTCCGGCACCATGAAAACCAGTACATCGTATCTTGTGGCCAGGTATATCTGGCTGTTGAACAATATTTATGAGGCGGGCTCGCGCGGCATCTCGCGTGCTGACATCAACCGTCTCTGGCGGGACTGCATCTACAACGAGAACCACGAGCGGGAGATTCCCCGCAAGACTTTCTACAACTACAAGTGCGAGATAGAAAGCCTCTTTGACATCACGCTGGAGGCGGTGCGCATAGACGGTCATTTCCGCTACCGCATAGCGGAGGAGGATTCGCTTCAGGTGAATCAGGTGAAGCGGCTGCTGCTCAATTCGCTCAGCATAAACGAGGCGGTGTCTGGCGGGGGAGAGCTGTCGGAACGAATCCTGCTGGAGGACATTCCCTCCGCGGGCGGCGTGGCACTGCCGGCCATCATGCAGGCGCTGCGCTCTTCGCGAGCGCTGGACATCGTCCACAAGAGTTTCAAGCCCGACGCACAGCCGGTGTCGTCTCTGGTGTATCCCGTCTGCCTCAAACTGCGCGAGCAGCGGTGGTACATGTTGGCATATAAGCCGGCGGACGGTCAGGCGCGCATGTACGGTCTGGACCGAATCATCTCGTGCGCTGTATCAGAAGAGGAGTTCGACGCCCGCAGGGTGGCCAAAACGGTGCTCAAGGGGGGGCGCGGGGCCGTTCCGGAGGATTATTTCCGCGATTACTACGGCGTGCTGATAGACGATACAGTTCCGCTTATGGACGTCCGCATAAGAGTATTCACGGAGCAGTACGTCAATTACTTCCGCTCCCTGCCGCTGCACGAGTCGCAGGTGGAGGTCCATATAACAGAAAAGGGCCCGGAAACCTCCGAACCCTTCTCAGATTTTATGTATCACATTCATCCCACGATAGACTTCACCAGAAAGCTGCTTTCCTACGGCCAGTTTGTCCAGGTCCTTTCCCCGGACCCTTATGTGGCAGAAGTTGCCGCCATGATCCGTGAAGCCTCCGCGCGGTACGCTTAGCGCTTTACTTTCACTACCAGGTAGCGGGAGATGCTCCAGAAGCTGTCTTTGTCGGTAATGAGGATGCTCTCGGTGCCGTCGGCTTCGGGCTCAATGGTGTAGCTGCCGTCGGGGTGGTTGGTGAGCACTTTGATGCGCTTGCCGTTGGTGGGGATTACCGATACGCGGCGGCGGTCAAAGGATTTGAAGTCGGCATCGTTGTGGGAGATGTCCAGCAGGCGGCCGTAGCCGAAGAGGCCTTTCTTCTCAAACAGGTTCCACGCGATGAGCTCTTCTTCCGTGCCGCAGATGTAGTGTACCCGGTTCATGTCGGTGTCCTGGGTCTTGATGCGCTGCTGCTGGTCTGCGCTCTTCTCCTGCAGGCCGGCCACATCCTTCTCAAGGGAGGCCACGGTGTTGCCCAGTTCGTTGATGCGGTTGCGCTGGTCTGCCACGGTGCGCTGCAGATCCTCTATGATGGCTGTCTTCTCGTCCAGCTCCTGCTGCATGCGGGTGATGGTGGCGGTGAGGGTCTTGTTCTTGGCGCTGCTGCTGGAGAGCTTTGCCTGCAGATCGTCTATGCGCTTCTGCTGCTGCTAAATCTTCTCTTTGATGTTGTCCACCTGATTCATCATGATGTCGCGGCGTGACACTGTGTCAGCCTGATTCTCCAGGTTGAGGGCGATGAGGCTGCTCTCTGCGGCAGAAATCTCGTTAAAGCCGCTCTCAATCTCGTTGAGCATGTCCAGGGTCTGGTTGTAATCTGTCTTGAGCTGCTTGTTCACGCGGTTCAGCGAATCCACCTTGCCCAGCAGCTGCTGATACTGGTCAGACTCTTCCACGCTCTTGCAGGCGGTGAACATGGCTGCCGCTGCGAGCAGTATAGAAATGGAATAAAAAATCTTTTTCATAATTCTGTGTCAGTTTTTGTGTATAATTTTTATCAAATGTACAAATTTCATACCTTTGTTACAAACAATTAATACTGACAAACCATGGACAACAAGTACAAAGGCACACAGACAGAGAAGAACCTGGAGGCTGCATTTGCAGGAGAATCCCAGGCACGCAACAAATACACCTACTTTGCTTCCGTAGCAAAGAAGCAGGGCTTCGAGCAGATTTCCGCCCTGTTCCTCAAGACTGCAGACAATGAGAAGGAGCACGCAAAGCTCTGGTTCAAGGAGCTGAACGGAATCGGCGACACCGCCGCCAACCTGCTTGCAGCTGCAGAAGGCGAGAACTACGAATGGACAGATATGTATGAGGGCTTTGCAAAGACCGCCGATGCGGAGGGCTTCCCCGAGCTGGCAAAGAAGTTCCGCCTGGTGGGCGCCATTGAGAAGCATCATGAAGAGCGCTACCGCGCCCTGCTCAAGAATGTCGAGACCGCTAAGGTATTCGAGAAGAGCGAGGTGAAGGTATGGGAGTGCCGCAACTGCGGACATATCGTAGTGGGCACCGCCGCTCCGGAAGTATGCCCTGCATGCAACCATCCACAGGCGTTCTTCGAGATCTGCGCAGAGAACTTCTAACGGTACTGCCGTCAACAAAGAAAGCCGCCCTTTCCAGGACGGCTTTTCTTGTTGTATGGAGCGGTGATTACGTCAGGTCGCAGACTGCCTTCAGGTAGCCGAAGGATTCGGCGATGCCCATGAAGGGGTTGTCCATGTCTTTCTCGTATTCGAGGGAGCACATGCCGCTGTAACCCACCTTTCGCATCATCTTGACAAGGGCGGGGAAGTCTATCTTGCCGCGGCCAATCTCCACGCACCAGCCCGCCTTGGATGCCTCCGACTCGTCTTTGAAGTGCATGTCAAATACGCGGGTATGGTATTTCCTGAGGTCTTCCACGGGGTCGGCGCCGCCGCGAAGGTCGTGACCTATGTCAAGGCACATGCCCATGCGGGGGTTGTGATCCTTGACCTTGTCCCAGATTACCTCTGCGGTCTGGTAGATGTCGATGTCGGGGCCGTGAAGGTGGATGGCCAGCTTGATCTCGGGGTATTCCTCAAGCTTCTTGTCCACATAATCCAGGAGCTCGTAACCGGGCACGCCCACCAGGATGTTTACCCCCACGCGGCGGGCATATGCGAACGCGCGGTCTACCTCCGCCTCGGTACCCATGTAGATAGGACCCACGCCGTAGCCGGTGACGCCGTAAGAGGCGCACTTGGCATGGAAGGCGGCAATCTGTTCGTCGGTAGCGTTGAGGGGGAGGTGGAAGTCTTTGATGCACAGGTAGTGCACATCGGCCTTCTGGAGGGTCTTGAGGGTGGTCTCAAGGTCAAACTTTACAAAGGTGTATCCGGCGCATGAGAGGTGGAAGGCATCGGGTCCTTTCTTTGTGGATTTCTTGCAGGGCTCGGCGGCGTTCAGGTTGAGGGAGCCGGCGGTGAGCATAACTGCGCCGGCAGCGCCGGCCTTGATGAATGATCGTCTGGATAAAGTCATGATATATTGTGTCTATTGATTTGTTACGATGCGGGCTTTGAAGAACTTTTTGTATCTGGATATCCAGTTGGACGGGATTTCGTGACCGAGCGTGGGGTAGAAATAAATCTCCTTGTCGGGGTTGTCCAGCACGTTGAAGGGGGCCATATTGGTGTGCGGGGGGCAGGTGCCGTCCTGCAGGCAGCAGTTGGCTATCACCGGGCAGTGGATGCGGGTGGCCAGGTTCTTGGTGTCAAAGTAGCTCAGGAAGGCGAACATCTGCTCATCTGTCATGCTGCCCTTGCTGGCGCGGGCGGTGTTGGCGGGCCAGTCCACAATGGTGAAATAGTCGGGGAAATCGCCCAGGAACGCCACGCCGGGGGCGATGGCGCGCAACGGATAGGGGCTGAGTGCGGCCGCCGCATATGAGAATGCGCCGCCCTGGCTGCTCCCCTCAGCGAACACGTTGTCCATGTCGCTGGTTTCACGGGTCGCCATAAAGCGGATGCCCTGCACGCAGTCCATGAATGCGCCGCGGTAGTAGTAGCTGTCTTTCTGCCCGAAGTGCCAGGCAAACCAGTCGCCATAGGTGTTCACAAAGTCGCCGTGGCCGTCGGGCTCGCGCTGGGCGGCGGTGCGGTTGTTTATCACCTGGCCGCGGGTGGAGAGGAACAGTTCCGCATAATCGGTACCGGCGGAGGGGCAGGTCAACTTGCCCGGATTCTGGTCGTCATAGCCGTAATAGTGCATTATCACGGGGTGCTTTTCGCCGTCCTGCGGCTCCAGATAGTAGCCGTGTATCACAACCGGCTCCCCGTCGCCGTCCGGCAGGGAGTTCATCTCAAGAAGATAGACCTTCTGGCTCTCCGTGCTCTTGGTGGGAATCTCCGTGAGGGTCGCCTCCATGTCCACCGCTTCCAGAGCGGCGACGGCGGCGTCCCAGTATGTGTCAAAATCGGTCTGCTTGTCGGGCTCCGATACAATCTTTGTGGGGCTGATGCCAAAGGTGAAGACCCTCACGGTTCTGCCGTTTACAGCGCAGGAGGCGCGGTAGAAGCCCGGTTCAAGGTCGATGCTGGTGGTTAAAGTGACATCTTTCGAGCTGTTCAGCGGAATCTGATCGGTGGCGGTCTCAGTGCAAACGTTTTTCTTCTTGTCGGTGGAGATTACAATCTTGATATCGGCGGGTGCCACCACTTCATTGAAGTTGATGATGCGGAGGGTGATAGAGGGCCGGCTCTCCCATACCCAGTCGTCTGTGACGGGCACTTCAACCTTGAACGGCGTCAGGTCTGCGGGGTCGATTACAGGATCGTCCGGATCGTCCGGGATCGGATCCGTATGGTGCAGGTTGGATATGCAGCCCGCGGTGAATGCCGCCGTAAAGAGATACAGGGCCGCCAGATGCAACAGCCGTTTCATTTGAAGTCTATTTGAAATTCCTGGAGGCGAAGGGGAGGGCCAGGCGCAGCGCCAGGTGCCAGTATTCCCAGTTGTGGACGCCGTCGCGTACGCGCAGTTCGCTGTGAACGCCGGCGTTTCTCATCTTCATGTGGAAGTCCATGCTCAGGTGCAGCAGAAAGTCATCGTCGCCGCAGTCCACGAACCACGCCACGGTGCGCAGCTTCTCAAGGGTGGCCTCATCGGCATTAGCCACAAAGTCGTTGGCAGAGTGCTCGTGCACCGATTTGCAGGTGTAGTACAGGCAGTCTTTCTCTTCATTCCAGCCGCCCACTTCACCTTTAGGCTCGTCCAGCCAGGGACTCATGGCGTAGCAGCTGGAGAACATGTCGGGATGACGCTGGCAGTATACAACAGATCCGCCGCCGCCCATCGAGAGGCCCATCACCGCACGCTGTGATTTAGCGCCGCCGCAGTGGTATTTTTTCTCGACGGCGGGGATGAATTCGCCAAAGAAGAAATCCTCATAATTCCAGCCCGGCATGTTGAAGTAACCGCACCAGGTGTGACGTACGTCGGGGCCGCCAGCAGCTGGCATTATTATCACCATGGGGGATGCCTCGCCGCTGCGCAGAAGCTCGTCTGTGACTATCTGCATCTGGCCCTTGTCACGCCACGCGGTGTGGTCGTCGCTCAGACCGTGCAGCAGGTACACTGCAGGGAAGGTGCGGCTGGCTATTTCATAGCCGTCCGGCAGGTATACGTTGTAGATTATGGACGACCCGCCAAGGATGCGGCTGTAAAGGGTGTCGGTGACCACCGTCCCGGCGCGAAGCGGCTGCAGGGCAAGGGCGAGCAGCGCTATTATGAAGAATCTTTTCATCGTTTTGAAATGAATCATGTTCTTACAAATGTACCACATCAATTTTATAATACAAAATCAAAGTGTTTCGGTGAGTTTTGGATACACCAAACAACTTTATTTTTTACCTTTGTGCGATAATTTAATGATAAATCGGTTAACTTCCAAATAATAATCTATAAAACAATCATTTATGGCTTCCGTTGTAATCATGCCCAAGCAGGGGCAATCCGTGGAGAGCTGCATTCTCACGGAATTCAAGAAAAACAAAGGTGACAAGGTGGCAGTGGGGGATATCCTCTTTGCTTATGAAACCGACAAGGCATCTTTTGAAGAAGAATCCAAGGTAGAGGGCACAGTGCTCGCGGTTCTTTACAACGAAGGCGATGAAATCCCCGTGCTGGCCAACGTGATGATAATTGGTCAGGAGGGCGAGAATATAGACGATTTGCTTGGCGGAGCACAGCCGGCGGCAGAGGCTCCCGCTGCAGCTGCGGCACCTGCACCGGCAGAGAAACCGGTGGCTGCCCCCGAGATTACCGTGCATCAGAGCGCGCCCGCTGCCCCCGCAGTGGAGGGCAAGCGCGCCATCAGCCCCCGCGCAAAGGCGCTGGCAGAAAAGCTTAACATCAACCTTGCATACGTAACTGCAACCGGCCCCGAAGGCCGCATCATTGAGCGCGACATCGAGGCTGCCGCAGCATCCGGCGCACGTCAGACTCCACTGGCTGCCAAGGTTGCTGCTGAAACCGGAGCAACGGCTCCCGCAGCCGGCAGCGGTCTGGCAGGCATGGCCCGCGCATGCGATTTGGGCAAGGCTGCTCCCGCAGCAGCACCTGCAGCCAAGGGCAAGGACGTGCTGGAGAGCGGCGAGGACTTCGAGGTCCGCAAGCTCACCAACATCCGCAAGGTGATTGCAAAGAGCATGTACGCAAGTCTGCAGAACTCCGCACAGCTTACCCACCACCTGAGCGCCGATGCCCGCCGCATCCAGGCGCTGCGCAAACAGGCCAAGAAGCTCCTCGAAGAGGGCAAGCTGGATGTGAACATCACCCTCAACGATTTCATCTGCCTGGCGGTTATCCGTGCCCTCAAGAAGTTCCCGAATGTGAACACCCATTTCCTGGGCGACAGCATCAAATATTACAACAAGGTTCACCTGGGTCTGGCAGTGGATACCGAGCGCGGCCTCATGGTGCCTTGCGTGAAGAATGCGGACGACCTCTCTATCGTGGGCCTCTCCCGCCAGCTCAAGGCGGTTGCCGACGCTTGCAAGAAGGGGAGCATCAACCCCGATATCCTGAGTCCTGAGGCTGCAACCTTTACCGTCTCCAACCTGGGCAACTACGGCGTTGAGGTGTTTACTCCGATTATCAACCTGCCGCAGAGCGCCATCCTGGGTGTGAACACAATCGTGCCGCGTCCCAAGGACCTGGGCGGCGGAGTTTACGCATTCGTGCCTCATATCGGCCTCTCACTTACATACGACCACCGCAGCATAGACGGCGGTGAGGCAACCCGCTTCCTGAAGCAGATTGCAACCGAGCTGGAAACCCTTGAAGTGGTATTTGAGTAGTTGAATTCCAAAATGTACAACATATGATAGATCTTGCTATTATAGGTGGCGGCCCCGCAGGTTATGTGGCTGCCGAAAGAGCCGGAGCCAAGGGCCTGGCCGTTACACTGTTTGAGAAACGCGAACTTGGCGGTGTGTGCCTAAACGAAGGGTGCATCCCCACCAAGACCCTCCTTTACAGCGCAAAGGTTTTCAACTATGCCGCACACGGCGACAAATACGGCGTGAGTGCAGAGAACGTTGCGTGCGACTTTGCCAAGGTGATGGACCGCAAGAACAAGGTGGTCAAGAAGCTGGTGGGCGGCGTAGGCGCTGCCATGAAGGCCAACAAGGTCACCGTGGTGAAGGGTGAGGCCATGATTGAGGGTCGCAGCGCAGAGGGCATCACCATCGCTTGCGGCGGTGAGAAATATCTTGCAAAGAACCTGCTGATATGCTCCGGCAGCGAGGCAGCAGTTCCCCCGATCCCCGGTCTGAAAGAGGCTGGCGACGTGATAGTAACCAACCGTGAGATTCTGGCGCTCAAAGAGCAGCCCAAGGAGCTGGTGGTTATCGGCGGCGGCGTAATCGGCATGGAGTTCGCGGCATTCTTCAACACCATCGGCACCAAGGTTACCGTGGTGGAGATGCTCCCCAAGATTCTGGGTCCCCTGGACGACGAGATCAGCTCTTCTCTTCAGAAGATCTATGCAAAGCGCGGCATCGAGTTCTGCCTGGGTTGCAAGGTTACCGCAATCGAGGGCAACAAGGTGGTATACGAGACTCCGGACGGCAAGGTAAACAAGGTCGCAGGAGACAAGATACTGGTATCAGTGGGCCGTCGTGCCAACATCCGCGGCATCGGCCTGGAGAGTATCGGCGTTGAGGCGGAGCGCGGCATCAAGGTAGACGACAAGATGCGCACCAACGTGCCCAACGTGTTCGCTGCCGGCGACTGCGTGAGCGGCTATCCGATGCTGGCACACGTGGCCAACCGTCAGGGCGAGATTGTGGTGAACAACCTCACCGGCGGCAACGACCACATGCGTACAGATGCCATCCCCAGCGTGGTTTACACCAACCCCGAGGTTGCCAGCGTGGGCCTCACAGAGGCACAGGCAAAGGCTGCCGGCAAGGATTTCAAGATTGTCAACCTCCCCATGGCTTATGCCGGCCGTTTTGTGGCTGAGAATGAAGGGGGAGAGGGCTTCTGCAAGATTCTCGTGGGTGCTAAGCACGGCGAGATAATTGGCGTCCACATGATGGGTAACCCCTCCAGCGAGATGCTTTACGGCTGCTGCATGGCCATTGAAATGGAGATGACCTTGGAGGAGCTCAAACAGATTATATATCCTCACCCTACAGTGAGCGAAATTATCAAGGAAGCTGTTTTCTCTGTCAAATAATCAAAAAAATATAATATGCCTAAATCACAATTTGCGGATCCGGATTTCCTGCGCAAGGCAGGCGAAGTGAAGATTGCTCCGATTCCGGTAAACCAGTACAACAAGACCATCAAGGACGAACTCAAGGAGAAACATTTCACCAAGGATGACCTGAAGCATATCTATCGCGATATGTTCACCATCCGCGAGTTCGAGACAATGTTGAACCTCGTGAAGACCACCGGCGGCTACAACGGTGTGGAATACAACAACCCCGGTCCCGCCCACCTCTCAATGGGTCAGGAGGCTGCTGCTGTGGGTATGGCTTACAACCTCACCACAGACGATTTTATCTTCGGCAGCCACCGCAGCCACGGCGAAATCCTCGCCAAGGGCCTGCGTTCCATAGAGATCCTTTCCGACAAGGAACTCACCAAGATCATGGAAGAGTTCTGGGGCGGCAAGACCCTGGAAGTTGCCAAGAATGGCTTCAAGGGCGGCAGCGTGAAGGATCTGGGTATGCACTTCCTCCTTTACGGTGCAATGGCAGAGATCTTTGCCCGCACCACAGGTTTCAACAAGGGTCTGGGCGGCAGTATGCACACCTTCTTCACCCCGTTCGGCATCTATCCCAACAATGCCATCGTGGGAGGCAGCGGCTCCATCGCAGTGGGTGCTGCACTCTACAAGAAGGTTAACCGCAAGAAAGGCATTGTGGTTGCCAACCTGGGCGACGGCGCCCTGGGCCGCGGCCCCGTTATGGAAGGTATGACCTTCGCATCCATGGATCAGTTCACCCAGCTCTGGGAAGGCGATATGAAGGGCGGTCTGCCCATCCTGTTCAGCATCATGGACAACCAGTATGCAATGGGCGGCCAGACCCGCGGCGAGACAGAGGGCTACAACTTTGCAGCACGCATCGGTGCCGGCTTCAACCCCGACAGCATGCACGCTGAGCGCGTGGACGGCTACAATCCTCTGGCTGTCATCGACGGCTTCCGCCGCAAGATGGCGCTTCTGGCAGAGAAGAAGGGTCCCGCACTGCTCGATATCGTGACTTACCGCTACGCAGGTCACTCACCGTCCGACAGCTCCACATACCGTACTCCTGAAGAGATCAAGGCGTGGGAAGCTATCGACTGCATCAAGTGCTTCGGTGAGAAACTGGTTGAGGCAGGCGTTGCAACCGAGAAGGAACTCGAGGAGATTCAGGCTAAACAGAAGAGCATCATCTTCGAGATGTACAAGCTCGCCATCGACCTGGAGGTATCTCCCCGTATGGATCTTGTCAAGGAGAGCGAGCTGCTGGGCGACATGATGTTCAGCAACGGCAGCGTAGACTCCATGAGCGACGCTAAGCCGGAGGTCAACATGCCTCTGGAAGAGAACCCCCGCGTAAAGCAGCTGGCCACCAAAGAGCGCTTCGCGTTTGACGAGAACGGCAAGCCCTTCAGCGCAATCAAGACCTTCGGTATCAAGGACGCCCTCTTCGAGGCTATTGTAGACCGCTTCTACAAGGATGCATCCCTGGTAGCTTACGGTGAAGAGAACCGTGACTGGGGCGGCGCGTTCGCAGTATACCGCGGCCTCACAGAGGCTCTGCCTTACCATCGTCTGTTCAACTCGCCTATCAGCGAGGCTGCCATAATCGGTACCGCCATCGGTTATGCAATGTGCGGCGGCCGCGTAATCCCCGAGATCATGTACTGCGACTTCCTTGGCTGCTGCGGAGACGAGGTCTTCAACCAGCTGCCCAAGTGGCAGGCCATGAGCGGCAACATCCTCAAGATGCCCGTTGTGGTACGCGTATCCGTTGGTAGCAAATACGGTGCACAGCACAGCCAGGACTGGACTTCTCTCTGCACCCATATCCCCGGCCTGAAGGTCGTGTTCCCCGCTACTCCTTACGATGCCAAAGGTCTGATGAACTCTGCACTGCAGGGCACCGACCCCGTCATCTTCTTCGAGAGCCAGCGTATCTACGGCCAGGGCGAGGAGTTCCACAAGGGCGGCGTTCCCAAGGAGTACTACGAGATCCCCATCGGCGAACCCGATGTGAAGAAAGAGGGTAAGGATGTCACCATCCTCTCTATAGGTGCAACCCTGTACCGCGCAATGAAGGCAGCCAAGCTGTTTGAGGAGAAAGGCATCAGCGCAGAGGTTATCGACGCCCGCAGCCTTGTGCCGTTCAACTACGACAAGGTTATCGAGAGCGTGAAGAAGACCGGCAAGATAATTATCGCAGCCGACGCTTCCGCGCGCGGATCGTTCCTGAACGACCTCGCAGCCAACATCGCAAGCTTCTGCTTCGATTATTTGGACGCTGCTCCGGTGGTTCTGGGAAGCCGCAACTGGATCACCCCTTGCCACGAGCTGGAAGAGGCATTCTTCCCTCAGCCCAGCTGGTTTGTGGATGCATACCACGAGCGCATCGCGCCCATCGCCGGTTACACACCCACAGCTAACCTGACCAACGCTGAACTGCAGACTCGCGCAAAGAAGGGTATCTAATATGTGTTTCTTCAGGAAGAACAAGATTCGCCGTATGGAGGTGGTAGACGTTAACGCCCACCTCCATACTCCGTATTCATTCAGCGCCTTTGACAGCGTCTCTCAGGCGGCCGGCATGGCTGCGGAGCAGGGTGTCAAGGTGATAGGTATCAACGATTTCTACTCCATGGACGGATATGAAGAGTGGGATAGGACAGCCCGTGAGAAGCATCTTTACCCCCTCTTCAACATAGAGTTCATCTCCCTCAACAGCGAGGATCAGGCGGCAGGGGTGAGGGTCAACGACCCCAACAATCCCGGGCGAACCTATCTGAGCGGCAAGGGTATGTCATTCCCCGTGACTCTTGGAGGCGTGCCGGCGGCCCAGCTGGCTGCGGTGCGCGAAGAGTCCAACCGTCAGGTGGCTGCCATGTGCGAGAAGGTGCTGGCTCTGTTCAAGGAACTGGGCGCCGACGCAGGCTTCGATTTTGAGTCGATAAAGCGCGACCTCACCAAGGGGAGCGTGCGCGAACGCCATCTGGCAAAGGCCATCCGTATGGCTGTGGCGCGGCTGTATCCTGCTGCAGAAGAGCAACTTGCATTTTATGAGAAGCTCTTTGGCGGGAAGGCTCTCAAGAGCGATATTGCAAACGACGCCAAGGTAGAGAACGAGATTCGCGGCAACCTGCTCAAGGCGGGCGGCGCGGCTTTCGTGCCCGAGGATCCCAAGGCGTTCCTGCCCATGGACACCGTGCGCAACATAATCCTGGCGGGCGGCGGCATCCCCACTTATCCTTTCCTGGCAGATGATGCGAAGGGCGGCTTTACCGATTTTGAGGGCGACCTGCCCAAGGCGGCTGCGACCCTCAAGGCGCGCGGCTTTTACAGCGTGGAATTCATCACCACCCGCAACAGCGTTGAGGTTCTGGAGAAGTATTGCAACTATCTGTGGGACAATGGTTTTGTGGTAACGCTTGGCAGCGAGCACAACACCCCTGCCATGGAGCCGATAAAGCTTGCGGCCCGCGGCGGCGTGGACCTTACCCCCCGTCTGAAGCAGCTCAACTACTGGGGCGCCTGCATCACCGCGGCGCATCAGGCGCTGACGGCCAAATGGTCCGAAGGGTATCTTGACCCGATTGGACGTCCCCTGCTTGAATATCGCGACAGATTCATTCTGATGGGTGACGAGATTATCAAAGAAGCTATAAAATGAAAGAGATAGATAAGCTTATAGAAGTTTCCAGGCGCTACGGCGCCGACTCCCGCTATGTTATTGCGGGTGGCGGAAATACCTCGTATAAAGATAACGAACGCCTTTGGGTAAAGGCCAGCGGCCACGCCCTGGCAACCATAACTGAAGACGGCTTCGCGGTTCTGGACCGCACCCTGCTTAACAAGATGGGGGAGAAGGCATACAGCGCCAATCCCGCAGAGCGAGAAGAACAGGTTAAGGAAGACCTGGCGGCGGCGTGCATCACCAAGGGGCGTCGTCCTTCGGTAGAGACATCGCTGCACAACGCCATGAGCGCCCGCTTTATTGTGCATCTGCACCCCACGGCGGTGAATGGCGTGATGTGCTCCAACAACGCCGCCAAGGCGTGCCGCGAGCTCTTTGGAGAGGATGCTCTCTACATCCCTTACACCGATCCCGGCTACACCCTTTTCAAGAAGGTGTACGATGAGATTTGCGCATTCCGCAGCAACAAGGGTCGCGAGCCCAAGGTGATTATGCTGCAGAACCACGGCGTGTTTGTGGGGGCCGATACCGTAGAGGAAATAGATGCGTTTTATGCCGATATGCTCTCCAAGATAGAGGCCAAGGTATCGCCGGTGGATATGACTCCCACCGAGGTGTGCGACTGCGCCACAGAGGTCGTGCCGGCAATCCGCTCCATCCTTTCCCGCGCCGGCCGCGGTGACAAGATTATCAGGGTCGTCAAGAACGCTCTGGTGGATGAGTTCATCGCATCAGAGAAGGCGTTTGCGCACGTTGCTGCTCCTTTCACTCCTGACGGCATCGTTTATTGCAAATCGGCTTATCTCTATATTGACGGCGATGATGCAGAGGCCAAGGTTGCCAATGCCGAGGCTGCCATTGAGAAGTACACTGCAGAGCGCGGTTACACTCCCAAGGTGATAGCTGTCAAGGGTATAGGTCTGCTCGCGGTGGGCGACAGCGCAAAGGCTGCCGGCATCGTGGCGGAGGTGTTCACAGACAGCATAAAGGTGGCGCATTACGCCGCAGCCTTCGACGGAGAGCATCCCATGACCAAACCTCAGATCGACTTTATAGACAACTGGGAGGTTGAAAATTACCGCCGCAAGGTGAGCGCTGCAGGCACCCACGGCCGCGCAGAGAACAAGATTTTCATCGTTACAGGTGCAGCCCAGGGCTTTGGCGAGGGCATCGCCCGCTGTCTGGTACAGGAGGGGGCCAATGTGGTTGTGGCCGACCTTAACGAGGCTACCGGCACCGCCACCGCCGCCAACCTGAACGCGATGTGCAAGAACAACCGAGTGACCTTTTTCAAGACCGACGTCACCGACATCAACTGCCTGTCTGCGCTGGTGAAGGCCACCGTGTGTGACTTTGGTGGTGTGGACGTGTTTGTAAGCAACGCCGGCATCGCCATCGCGGGCGATTTGACCCAGATGGTTCCGGAGAAGTTCGATCTGGTTACCAAGATCAACTATCACGGCTTCTTCTATTGCTCCAAGGTGGTTGCTCCGGTGCTCAAGGCGCAGAACAAATACGACCCCGAGCGCTACGGCGACATAATCCAGATCAACTCCAAGAGCGGTCTGGAGGGGAGCAAGGCCAACTTTGCATACGCCGGCAGCAAGTTCGGAGGGCTCGGTCTGGTTCAGTCGTTCGCCATGGAGCTGGCACCGTTCCGCATCAAGGTGAACGGCATCTGCCCCGGCAACTTCCTGGACGGTCCGCTGTGGAGCGACCCCGTGAAGGGGCTCTACGTGCAGTACCTGAACGCCGGCAAGGTGCCCGGCGCCAAGACTGTAGACGACGTGCGCGAGTACTACCTTTCCAAGGTGCCCATGCACAAGGGTTGCAACCCCGCCGACGTTACCAAGGGTGTGCTCTACCTCATTGAGCAGACTTGCGAAACGGGTCAGGCACTCCCCATAACCGGTGGTCAAATAATGCTGAAATAAATCGATAACTATATGAAAACTAAAGCAGTACGCCTTTACGGCAAAGATGATCTGAGGCTCGAGGAATTTGAGCTTCCCGCAATCAAGGATAACGAAATCCTCGCCAAGGTGGTGAGCGATTCCATCTGCATGTCTTCTTACAAGGCGGCGCATCAGGGCACCGACCACAAGCGCGTCCCCAACGACGCTGCGCAGCATCCCGTAATCATCGGCCACGAGTTTGCCGGTGAGATTATCGAGGTGGGCAGCAAGTGGGCTCACGAGTTCAAGCCGGGGGACAAATTCTCCATCCAGCCCGCGCTCACATGGGAGGGCGGCCCTGTTGGTGTGCTTTCGGCACCCGGTTATTCATATCAGAATATCGGCGGTGACGCTACCTACGTGGTCATCCCCAACGAGGTGATGGAGCAGGGTTGCCTGTTGCACTACAAGGGCGACGCCTTCTATCCCGCATCGCTCAGCGAACCGCTCAGCTGCGTGATTGGCGCCATGCATGCCTGCTATCATACCACTCCCGGCAGCTACGTTCACCAGATGGAGATTAAGGATGGCGGCAAGATGGCCCTTCTGGCAGGTGTGGGTCCCATGGGTCTGGCTTGCATCAACTATGTGCTGCACCGCGAAGACCGCCGTCCCAAGCTGTTCGTGGTCACCGATATAGACCAGACGCGTCTGGACCGTGCGGCAACGCTTTACACCAAGGAGTATGCAGCCAGCCGCGGCATCGACCTCCGCTATGTGAACACCGGCGCTGTTGCGGACCCCGTTGCGGCTCTGCGCGAGATTTCCGGCGGTGACGGTTACGACGAGGTGGTGGTTATGGCACCCGTGCCGGCCGTGATTGAGCAGGCCGACGCCATACTGGCATTCGACGGCTGCCTGAACTTCTTCTCCGGCCCCGGCCGTGCCGATTTCAAGGCTCCGTTCAACTTCTACAACGTGCACTACGCATCCACCCACATCGTGGGCACCAGCGGCGGCAATACAGACGATATGAAGGAGGCGCTGCACTACATGGGCAAAGGGCTTGACCCGGCGGGTCTGGTGACCCATATCGGCGGTCTCAACGCGGTGATAGAGACCACTTTGAACCTCCCTCAGATACCGGGCGGAAAGAAGCTTATCTACACCCATATCACCATGCCGCTCACCGCGATTGCCGACTTCGCAGAGAAAGGCAAGACCAATCCGGTGTACGCCCGTCTGGCAGAGATATGCGCCGCCAACAACGGTCTCTGGAGCGCCGAGGCTGAGAAGTACCTGCTGGCCCACGCCGACAAACTGGCGTAAGGCCGTAACACCTCTGCGGTAATGCTCCAGGTTGCCAGGTTCGTATTCAATCCCTTCCGCGAGAACACCTACGTAGTGTGGGATGCAAGCGGGGAGGGGATTGTGGTTGACCCCGGCAACAACTACCCAAAGGAGCACGCCGCCATTGCTGATTTCATCGACAAGAACAATATCCGTCTGCGGGTCGTAGCGGCCACCCACGGCCACTACGACCACGTATGCGGAGCGGGCTTCCTCAAAGAGCGTTACGGGGTTCCGTTCGCCCTGTGCAGTACGGACGAATATGTCTACTGCACCAGCGCATTTGACGGCAGCCGCTATCAGTTCGATTTTGAACAGGTGCCCTACGAGATTGACCTGGCCACGGGGGCGCCGCTGACATTTGGGGAGACGGTTCTGGTGCCGCTTCCAACTCCGGGTCACACCCTTGGCGGCGTGTCGCTTTACAGCGAGGCGGCCAAGGTTATCTTTACCGGCGATACGATTATGTGCGGCACAGTGGGGCGCACCGACCTCAAGGGGAGCGACCATCCGACTCTTATGCGCAGCATAATATCTCAGATTCTGCCACTTCCGGACGATGTGGAGATCTATCCCGGACACGGCCCGCAGACTCTTCTGGGCAACGAACGCCGCAACAATCCTTTCCTGCAGTAGAGAAAAGGACCGTTTCTGAAAAATGGTCTTTTATTTATAAGTGAGATTTAGTATATTTGGGCATTTATTATAATGGCATAATAAGCCCAAATTGCTGATGAAGAAACTATTACCGTTTTTCTCCCTGCTTAGCCTGCTGATTCTCTGGGGCTGTCCGAATGAACCTCAGGAAGAAGATGTGCTCACACCCGTCAAAACTGAATACACAATTGGCGCGGAAGGGGGTGAGATTTCGATATCTTTCAACACCAATCTGGTGTACAGTGTAAACAAGGATGCCGACTGGCTCACCATCGTCACAAAGGCCACCAAGGCGGTTGAACTCAAGACGGTTGTGGTCAAGGCTGCGGCCAATCCATCCACAGAGCCGCGTCAGGCCAAGGTGACCGTTTCCGGCGGCAAACTGACCGCAGAAATCACCGTCAAACAGTCGGGCGTGGATGTGCAGATTGATATAGACAAAGCCTCTTGCACCGTTCCGGCAGAGGGTGGTGATTTCACCGTAACCGTGGGCAGCACCGTGGAGTATTCGGTATCGGTAAGCGACAGCTGGATTACCCACAACGGCGGTAAGAACGGCACCGAGAGTTTCACAGTGGCAGCAAATGATACCGGCAGCGAACGCACCGGCACAGTCACTTTCAGCTGCGGCAATCTCATGAAAACCGTCACCGTGACCCAGCCCGCAATAGAGATTCCAGAGGAAGATGTGCTGGAGAACGGTGGCAAATCGGCATACGCGATTCCTTACGCCGGCGGCAGTTTCACCGTAACCGTTCGCTCAAATGTGGATTATATTGTGGATTGCGGTGCCGACTGGATTCACCAGGCCATCACCAAGACCGTTACGGAGCAGAGCGTCACCTTTACGGTGGATGCAAACGACGGTGATGCGCGTCAGGCGGTGGTTTCCTTCACCTTTGGCAGCGAACTCACCTTCAGCGTCAATGTCAGCCAGAACGCATACATCCCGCCCACAACGGACGAGCCTTATCTTGAGATTGACGCTTCCGACAGGACTGTTGATGAGTATGGCGGCGAGATATCGTTCCCGGTACATGCCAATTACGAATATACCGTGGACTGTGACGCCGACTGGGTTGAAATCCGTCAGACGGGCGAGACTTTTGTATGCTTTGTACAACCCAACCCTGAAACCATAGAGCGTTCTACCATGATGCTCTTCTCAAGCGAAGGCATTGTAGTATACTTCACCATATACCAGCTGGCACAGGGGAGCAACCTTGACCCGTTCGATGTGGGCAGCAACCTCTCCGTGAACGGACAGGCCAACTGCTACATAGTGCCCAAGGCTGGCGATTACACCTTTGACGCCTCCGTGATGGGCAACGGCCCTCAGGGTTACATCTGGGAAGACGAGGCTGCCGTAGAGCAGAATCTGTGGCCCTGGTCCAAGGTAGAAGTTGCCTTTGCCAACTACGGCGCGGAGAAACCTTCCCGCGCAGAGGTGCTCTGGGACGATAACAACGTGATTACCAACGTCTCCATAGACGACAACATGATAGTCTCCTTCACCGCCACCGGCAACAAGGGCAACGCTGTGATTGTTGTGTACAACAAGACCGAGCTGCTCTGGAGCTGGCACATCTGGTGCACCGACAGCCCCGCACGCATCCGTCACGATGTGCTTGACGGTTCCCGCGTGGTTATGCTGGACCGCAACCTTGGCGCCACCAGCGCAAATCCCGCAGATGGCGAGAAGACTTTCGGCTACTGGTATCAGTGGGGCCGTAAGGATCCGCTCAAACTTTACTACGGCGTGGCGGGCTATATGTGGGAAGGTGACCAGTCGGTGGCTTATTCCGTGAAGCATCCGAACGTCATCTTCAGGATGGTGGGAAAGACCAACGAGTGGTTCAACGGTTCCGTTAAGACCATCACCGCCGATATGTGGGGCAACCCTTATGCCTTGCACAACGGCACTGAGCACCTTTACAGGGCACAAGTGAACGAGCTCAGGAAGACTATCTACGACCCGTGTCCTCCGGGATATATGGTACCTCCGGAGTGGGCATGGGAGACTATGAGCATGGATAACTGTACCATCAGCGACTTGGGTCTCTCCTTCCAGGAAGACAATGGCGTAAGCTTCTATCCGTTTGCCGGTTTCGGTGATGCGGGCGATATGTACGGCGGCGACAACGGCTGGTACGGCTATCCCGGTTACACCCCTAACAGCGACGGTTCCAAGTGGCATCACAATGTCCGCAACGTAATGGCATGCTGGTCTTCAGGCTGCGCCAATTCATTCGAGCGCACCGGCGATGTGAACTATCAGGACGTCTACATGTTCTACTACATGCAGAATGAAGAGCTCAGCGGCAACACCGTCATGGTCAATGAGAATTCCCGCGCATATTTCTATACCCAGTACAGTCACATACGCCATCGCTGCTGCAGCGTGCGTTGCATGAAAATACAATAATCCAAGATATGAAGAGAGTAATATATCCACTTTTGGCGCTAGTGAGCGTCTTTATCCTGTGGGGATGTCCGGAGCCCGAGCCGGTAGAGGAGGGTGTCCTCACACCTGTCAAGACAGAATACACCCTTGGTGCGGAGGGCGGATCGTTCTCCATCTCGTTCAAGACCAACCTTGAGTACAAGGTAGAGAGCAGC
>JAGCVS010000003.1 GCA_017962235.1 Bacteroidales bacterium
CGTAAGCACCAATATCGACTATGAAGTTGACGCAACCGACAGCTGGGTATCTCTGGTAAGCAAGAGTGCTACAGCATGCACTTTTGAAGTTGCAACCAACCCCAATACCGTGAGCCGTACAACAATGGTTATGTTTACCGGCGACGGCGTTGACCCGATATTCGTGACCATCGTACAGGAGCCTTCTGAGGAAGAAGAAGACCCGTTTGACGTGGGCAGCAACCTCTCTGTAAACGGTACTTCAAACTGCTACATTGTTACCAAGGCTGGCAACTTTACCTTTGATGCATCCGTGATGGGTAACGGCCCTGACGGTGTTATCTGGAATGGTGACCTGCTCAAGTATTATCACCTCTGGCCTCATGACCCCGAGGGTATTTATTTCGCCAACGGCTCCAGCAAACCGAAGTCTGCAGTAGTAATCTGGGATGACAACGGTACCAACGGCACCGTGAAGAGCGTCAAGTACAACTCATCCACCAAGACCATCAGCTTCACCGCTACAGGCAAGAAGGGTAACGTACTCATCGGTCTTTATGATAACAACTACGTGACCACTACTAATGCCCCTGACGAGCTGGCATTGTGGAGTTGGCATATCTGGTGCACTGACGCTCCCAGGCGCCTGACCCAGTATGACCTTACAGAGCAGGAGTATATAATTCTGGACCGCAACATAGGTGCAACCAGTGCAGACCCTGCAGACGGCAGTGCTACCTGGGGTCTGTTCTACCAGTTTGGCCGCAAAGACCCGCTGAGAGCTTATGCCGGTATGGCCAGGGACCAGAAACAGGCTCCGATTGAGCTGGTGGATGCAGTAAATCACCCTACCTGGTTCTTTATGCTTAATACCAAGACCTGCGAGTGGTTCAACAACGGCAGCTCTACTCTGGCAACCGTATGCGCAGACCTGTGGGGTAATCCGTACATGACGCTTTGTTCTACAAGCAATCCACACCCGTTCGCAGCCCTGCGTTCAGAGCTCAAGAAGACTATCTACGACCCGTGCCCTCCGGGCTACATGGTACCGCCGGAGACCACTTGGAACGGTATTTCAAAAGAGGATATCATCCTTACTGAAGACGGTGTATTCATGCCCACAGCATCGGGCGCTAGCTTCTATCCGTTTGCGGGATATATCTCTGATATCAATACTACTGAGGCACCCTGGATAAATGAACTTGGCTGGTTTGGATTCAAGGGTATGAACTACACTAATACCCACAACGATCAGGTTGTTGCCGGCTCTCATACATCATGTACCGGAAAACAGCCGAGTGATGATTATCCTGCGTCTTTAGCCTCCAGCTGGTTTGGTGCAAGACCGATGTGCTGCTGGATTAACAAAGGAGATCCGTTCACTTGGGACGAAATGCACTTTGATGCACTGTACAATGCAATCCGTCAGAGGGGTTATCCCGTACGCTGTGTGAAGCAGTTCAATCAGTAAATGAGCGAAGATATCATCATCTCGCTGGACCATGTTTCAAAGTGGTTCGGTGAAAAAAGAGTTCTGAAAGACGTAAGCCTCAATATAAAAAGAGGGGAATTCGTCACCATACTGGGGCCTTCCGGTTGCGGAAAGACCACCACGTTGAGGATAATAGCAGGTTTTGAAACCCCCGATGAAGGTAACATCTCCATCGGGGGCAACCTGATGAATGACGTGCAGCCGCACAAGCGGCCGGTGAACACCGTGTTCCAGCGCTACGCGCTCTTCCCGCACTTGAATGTGTTCGACAACATCGCCTTCGGCCTCAAGCTCAAGGGAATGTCGCGCAGCGAGATAGAGACCCGCGTGATGCGCGTGCTGAAGATGGTGAGCATGACCGACTATGAGTGGCGCAACGTCGATTCTCTCTCCGGCGGTCAGCAGCAGAGGGTGGCCATCGCCCGCGCGATTGTGAACCAGCCGGCCGTGCTGCTCCTTGACGAACCGCTCAGCGCCCTGGACCACAAGATGCGCAAGGATATGCAGATAGAGCTGAAGCAGATGCATAAGCAGCTGGGCATAACCTTCGTATATGTGACTCACGACCAGGAAGAGGCGCTCACCCTGAGCGACACAGTGGTGGTTATGAACAACGGCGTAATTCAGCAGATAGGTTCTCCCACCGATATCTACAACGAGCCGGTTAACTGCTTTGTTGCAGACTTCATAGGGGAGAGCAATATCTTCAACGCCACCATGATTGAAGACCGCAAGGTATCGTTCATGGGACACGAGTTCGAGTGCGTGGACGAGGGCTTTGGAGAGAACGTCCCTGTGGATGTGGTGGTACGTCCGGAAGATATCTACATAATGCCCAAGACCGACAAGGGTCAGTTTGACGGCGTTGTGGCAAGCTGCATATTCAAGGGCGTTCATTACGAGATTACGGTCAACACCCCGGACGGCTACGAGCTCATGATCCAGGACTACAACCCGTTTGAGGCGGGGATGGAGGTGAGCATGATTATCAAGCCCAACGACATCCAGGTGATGCGCAAAGAGCGCATCTGCAACACCTTTGAGGGCGAGATGACAGACGAGAGCCATGTGGAGATCCTGGGCGGCGAATTCGAGTGCCTGCCTCAGGAAGGACTTTCTGCCGGCGACAAGGTGAGGGTAGAGGTGGACTTTGACAAGGTGGACCTCACCGACGACAAGCGCGACGGAACCTGCGAGGGTGACATCCGCTTTATCCTTTACAAGGCAGACCACTATCATCTTCACGTGCGGGCAGTGAACCGGGAGTATATCTACGTTGACACTCAGGACGTATGGGAAGACCGCGACATCGTGGGCATCAACATCCGTCCGGAGGACATGCGCATTACCCGTATAGAAGAGGGCGCACAGGCGTAGGAGATGGCAAGGATTCAGAATATCATTGGCAAGCGCAGCAACTGGAGCTTCCCTTATGCGGTGTTCCTGATACTGTTTGTTGCGCTCCCCATGGTGCTCATAATGGGCTACGCCTTTGTGAAGGAGGGTGGGGGATTCACATTCTCCAACATCACCCGTTTCTTTACCGATTCCGACGCTCTGAGCACCTTTGCGGTCTCCATTGAGATTGCCTTGGAAACCACCGCCATCTGCCTGCTGCTGGGCTATCCGGTGGCATGGCTGCTGGCCAACAGCAAGTTCAACAAGAGCAGCATCACCATCGTTATCTTCATCCTCCCGATGTGGATCAACGCACTGATGCGTACGCTGGCCACCGCCGACCTGTTCAACATGCTGGGCATCACCCTGGGCAAGGGGACCCTGCTGTTTGGTATGGTATACGACTACCTGCCTTTCATGATTTATCCAATATATAATGTGCTGCGGCGCATGGATCCCTCTTACGCAGAGGCGGCGCAGGATCTGGGGGCGAAGCCTGCAAAGGTCTTTACCAGCGTCACGCTGCCCCTCTCGCTGCCCGGCATCACCAGCGGCATCATGATGGTGTTCATGCCCACCGTGAGCACGTTCGCCATATCGGAATTCCTTACCAACAACAAGATAAAGCTGTTTGGTACCATCATTCAGGAGAACATCAATTCCTCCATGTGGAGCTACGGCGCTGCGCTGTCGTTCATAATGCTGATAATCATTGGCCTGACATCGCTGCTCACCAGTAGTTCTGAAGAGGATAACGTGGCAGAAGGAGGGCTTATATAGGGTATGAAAAAACTTTTTGCACGACTCTATCTGGGCCTGATACTGCTGATGCTCTACGCTCCGCTCATCTTCATAGCAGTATCGTCTTTCACGGAGAGCAGGGTGCTGGGCAACTGGACCGGCTTCTCCACCAAGCTTTACAGCAATCTGTTTTCAGGGGAAATGAGCAACAGCGGCCTTATGAGCGCTGTGAACAACACGCTGCTCATAGCCCTTATCGCGGCTCTGGTATCCACGCTGCTGGGCACGCTGGCCGCCATCGGTATCTTCCATTCGCGCGGCAGGCGCAAGAACGTGGTGATGTTCCTGAATAACATCCCCATGGTGAATCCCGATGTGATTACCGGTGTGTCGCTGTTCCTGCTGTTCGTGTTCCTGGGGGTTACCCAGGGGTACGTATCGGTGGTGCTGGCGCACATTACCTTCTGCACGCCGTACGTGGTACTCAACGTGCTGCCAAAGCTGCACCAGATGAATCCCAAGACCTATGAGGCGGCCCTCGACCTGGGGGCGACTCCCGGACAGGCGCTGCGAAAGGTGCTTATCCCGCAGCTGATGCCCGGCATGGTCACCGGCTTCATACTGGCCTTCACCATGTCTCTTGATGACTTTGCCGTGACCTTCTTCACCCGCGGCACAGTTGGCCTCGAGACCCTCTCGACATTCATCTATACAGACGCCCGCAAAGGTGGCTTGACCCCCGAACTGCGGCCTCTGATGACCATCATATTCATTGTTGTTTTCGCGTTGCTGCTGATTTTCAATATCCGTCAGGAGCGCGCGGCAAAGAAAAAAGCTCTCTTAAAGTGATGAAAAGATTCTTTTCCTTTGCAGCTTTGGCTGCATTGCTCCTGATTGGCGGTTGCAAAGCCGACCGGAGCACAGTCCTCAAAGTTTACAACTGGTCCGACTACATCGACGAAGATGTGATTCCGGAGTTTGAACAGTGGTATGAAGAACAGACGGGCGAGAAGGTCCAAGTGATTTACCAGACATTCGACATCAACGAGACGATGCTCTCCAAGATAGAGCGCGGCAAAGAGGATTTCGATGTGGTGTGCCCCTCAGACTATATTATTGAGAGGATGCTGAAAAACGACCTTCTGCTGCCGCTCAACCGCGATTTTGGCGACACGCCCAACTATATAGACGACAACCTTTCGCCCTATATACGCGCGCAGTTCGATAAGATTGACGGCGGCGACAAGAACGCCAACGACTATGCCGTGGGCTACATGTGGGGCACCACCGGCATCCTTTACAACGCCAAATACGTCACCGATGAGGAGGCGTCCACCTGGGATATCATCCGCAATGCCAAATTTGCCGACAGAATCTTCATAAAAGACTCACCCAGAGACGTTTACTCTCAAATCATCCTCTATATCCACCAGAAAGACATAGAGGAGGGGAGGATCACCCGCGATGAGCTGATGAACTACACCAGCGACGATGATATCGCTGCCGTGGAGGCTTACATGAGGCAGGTAAAGGAGCTCGTAGCGGGCTGGGAGGCCGATTTTGGCAAGGATCAGATGACGCAAGAGCTTGGTTATGTGAATCTTACGTGGAGCGGAGACGCTGTCTGGGCCATAGAAGAGGCTCAGACGGTAGGGGTGGACCTGCGTTACGTATGCCCCAAAGAGGGCTTCACCGTGTGGTTCGACGGCTGGGTAATCCCTAAATACGCTCATAACGTGAAGGCTGCCAGCTACTGGATCAACTTCATGAGCCGTCCCGACATAGTTATCCGTAACGTGGATGTCACCGGCTATGTGTCGGCATCCGGCGCACCTGAAGTGATGGATGCATTCGCATCGGACGAATTCGATCCAATTGACGTGAGCTATTTCTTCGGACCCGAAGCCACGGCAGTGGGCCTGGATCCAGTGCTTTATCCCGACAAGGCGGATATCGAGCGCAGCACCATGGAGCACGACTGGGGCGAGCACACCGCCGATCTGGTATCGATGTGGTCACGCGTTAAAGGCAACACCATGAATGTATCAACTGTAATCATTCTTGTTGTCGCTGCGATAGCAGTAATCCTGGCAGTAGTGGCCCGCATGCGCAAGAACTCACGCAGGCATACAAACCGCTATAGCGGCAAGAGGAGACGCTAAGGTTCTTTTTAACACAATTTATATTATGTAAAATAGGGTTTGTAGAAGCCCTCCTCCATGGAAGACGATATTCAAATCAAGCTCACTCCGCTGGCGGAACGACTCCGCCCCACGACTCTCGATGAATTCGTGGGTCAGCGGCATCTGCTGGGCCCCGGCGCAGTGCTCCGCAAGATGATTGAGAGCGGCTCGATGTCGTCTTTCATATTATGGGGCCCGCCCGGTTGCGGCAAGACTACGCTGGCTAAGATAATCGCCCACACGCTGCAGCGGGAATTCTACACCCTTTCTGCCGTAACCTCCGGCGTCAAGGACGTCCGAGAGGTTATCGCCAAGGCCTCCAGCAACCGGATGTTCGCCGTGCATGGCGCTCCCATCCTCTTCATAGACGAGATTCACCGTTTTAACAAGGCGCAGCAGGACGCGCTCCTGGGCGCCGTGGAAAGCGGTATCGTGGTGCTTATAGGCGCTACAACTGAGAATCCGTCTTTCGAAGTCATCAGCCCGCTGCTTTCACGCTGCCGCGTGTATGTATTTAAGTCGCTGGAAGTTAGTGATTTAGATGTATTGCTGGATCGTGCGCTCACCACCGATGCGGAGCTTAAAGCGCTGAATGTCAAAGTTTTAGAGAAAGAGGCGCTGTTCCGCTTCAGCGGCGGTGACGGTCGCAAGCTTCTGAACATTCTGGAGCTGGTGTGCATGAACCAGGTCGCCGCTGGTAAGGTTATTATTGATAATAAGACAGTTACGGAAACGCTGCAGGAAAACATAGCCCTTTATGACAAGGACGGTGAGCAGCACTACGATATAATATCGGCCTTTATCAAGAGCATCCGCGGCAGCGACCCCAACGGCGCCATTTACTGGATGGCGCGCATGCTGGCCGGCGGCGAAGACCCCCTCTTCATCGCCCGCCGCATGCTGATTCTGGCCAGCGAAGATGTCGGCCTTGCAAATCCCAACGCCGCCCTGCTGGCTCAGAGCTGCTTTGATGCCGTGCATCAGGTGGGCATGCCGGAGGCGCGTATTATCCTGGCGGAGACGTGCATCTATCTGGCCACTTCGCCCAAGAGCAACAGTGCGATAATGGCCATAGACAGCGCGCTGGCAGCGGTGGAGAAGGGCACTCCCCTCCCCGTTCCACTGCACCTGCGCAACGCCCCCACCCAGCTGATGAAAGATCTTGGCTACGCCAAAGATTATAAGTACGCCCACTCTTACGAGGGCAATTTCGTGGATCAGGAGTTCCTTCCGGAGGAGATTTCCGGCACCAAGTTCTACGAACCCGGCGACAATGCCAAGGAATCCCCTCTCAGAGACCGTTTAAGGCACCTCTGGGGCAAAAAGTATGATTATTAGTATGGGAAACCGCAAACAGAAGCCATTGCTTGAAAACGTCCGTATTGAGGCCGTAGCGGCAGAGGGCAATTCCCTCGCGCACGTGGATGGCAAAGTGCTGTTCGTGCCGCAGACCGTGCCGGGCGATGTGGTGGACGTGCAGGTGAACCGTATGCGCAAGGGGTACATGGAGGGGTACGTGGTGCGGCTGGTCTCCCCTTCCCCCGACCGACTTGAGCCGGTGTGCAAGCATTACGGCGACTGCGGCGGGTGCAAGTGGCAGATACTTCCTTACCGGTTGCAACTGGCTGCAAAACAGCAGCAGGTAGTGGACCAGCTGTTGCGTATCGGTCATCTTGATTTGCCTGAGATATCGCCTATTATAGGCAGTGACCTGCAGTATTTCTACAGGAATAAACTGGAGTATACCTTCTCTTCCCGCAGGTGGGTTCTGAGGGGTGAAGACCCCGAAAGCATCTCCCCAGCCGACCGCTGCGGCCTCGGCTTCCACGTGGGCGGGATGTTCGATAAGGTGTTGGACATCGATTTCTGCCATCTGCAGGCGGAACCGTCCAATGCGCTGCGCAACTTTGTGCGTTCCTACGCCGTTTCGCACGGTTTGAGCTTCTTTGATCTCCGCGAACAGACCGGCTTGCTGCGCAATATGGTGGTGCGCACCGCCTCCACCGGCGAGATCATGGTTACGGTGGTGTTTGGTGGCGAAGGTGCCGAAGGTTGTAGCGGTGATGCCGGGGGCGGCGCTCCCGACCCGGTAGAGGTCTCTTCCCTCACCCTGCGTCCCGGTTCGCCGGCCGCGCTCCTGCTGGATGCGATACTTAAAGAATTTCCACAAATCACATCGCTTAACTATGTGATAAACAGTAAGCGGAATGATTCTATAAATGACTTGATGACGCACACCTGGGCCGGGCGTGACTGCATCTATGAGCAGATGGAAAACCTCCGGTTCAAGGTCGGCCCCAAGTCGTTCTATCAGACCAACAGCGCCCAGGCATACAAGCTGTACTCGGTAGTACGTGCTTTTGCTGTGGATGCTGCCGGGCTGTCGTCGGGTGCTCAGTATGTTTCCGTGCCCGATAAGCCCGTTGTATACGACCTTTACACCGGTACCGGCACCATCGCCCTGTTCCTCTCTGCGATGGCATCCAAGGTGGTTGGAATCGAGTATGTACCGGAGGCTATAGAAGATGCCAAGACCAATGCCGCGCTCAACGGAATTGACAATTCTAAATTCTATGCAGGCGATATGAAAGATGTTTTAAACGCTTCTTTCATAGCTGATAATGGTACTCCATCTATAGTTGTGCTTGACCCTCCGCGGGCGGGAATACATCCAGATGTAGCAACTGTTTTGCTGGAGGCTGCTCCCGCCAGGATCATATATGTCAGCTGCAATCCGGCATCCCAGGCCAGAGACCTGGCAGCCTTTACGGATGACTACGATATACTGGCTGTCCAGCCGGTGGATATGTTCCCTCAGACCCACCATGTAGAGAATGTAGTATACCTCGCAAGGCGGATTGGGGGCAAAATTTGAAACCATTATGTTACAAGACCAGAATAACAGTACGATATGTGCGCAGGCAACCGCCCTCGGACAGAGTGCGATAGCCGTTATACGCGTCAGCGGACCCCGTACTTTCGAGATAGTATCCAAGGTTTTCGCCTCCCGCAAGGGGCGCAGGCTGGAGGATATGAAAGGTTTTACCCTTTGTTACGGCGCGCTGCACAAAGAGGACGGTACCATGCTTGACGATGCCCTGCTAAGCGTCTTCCGCTCCCCTGCTTCGTACACCGGAGAGGATATGGCAGAGATATCGTGTCATGCCTCCCCTTACATCGTTTCTGAGCTTCTGAGGGCGCTTGTAGCATATGGTTGCGAGTATGCGGCTCCGGGCGAATTCACCCGCCGTGCGTTCGTAAATGGCAAGATGGACTTAGCTCAGGCAGAGGCTGTTGCTGATATTATCGCAAGTGAAACTGAAGCTTCGCACAAGATAGCCATCAATCAGCTTAAGGGCGGTTTTTCAAAGGAACTCGCAGCCATGAGGGAGCAGCTGCTGCACATCGTCTCGCTCATGGAGCTGGAACTCGATTTCAGCGAAGAGGATGTCGAGTTTGCCGATCGCTCAGAGCTCCGTTCCCTGCTGGGTAAAGCCTCCGCGCATATCGGTGAACTTATCTCAAGTTTTAAATTGGGTAACGCTATTAAAAATGGTGTGCCTGTGGCTATTGTTGGCGCAACAAATACCGGCAAAAGCACCTTGCTGAACGCTCTTCTGGGAGAGGATCGCGCCATTGTATCTTCCATCGCCGGCACCACCAGGGATACCATAGAGGATACCATGAATGTGGGCGGAATCCTCTTCAGGTTCATCGATACCGCCGGCATTCGCCGTACAATGGAGACAATTGAGATAGCCGGTATTGAGCGTACATACTATAAGATTAAACAGGCCTCCATTGTGATGCTGGTGCTTGATTACACCCGTCAGGACGATTTTGAAGAGTCGGTACGCAACTTAATTGTCAATTTAGGTGGAGGCGACCAACGCGTTATAATCCTGCTCAATAAGATTGATGAGAAACCGGTGGTGGTTACAAATCTGTTCGAGGGGCGCGCTCCCGAATCCATCACCCCGGAAGAGAACATCAACAAGGTGTGCGACATCATCTCCGGCATCGCCGCCGCCAATAATCTCACACCTCTGGCTATCCTCCCGATATCGGCCAAGAAGAAGATCGGCCTCGACGAACTACGCAACCTCCTCACCCACTCCCAGCAGGATGTAAGCATCGGCACCGAATCGGTACTGGTTGCCAACCTGCGCCACTACACCGCCCTCAAAGAAGCCTCCGACTCCCTGCTTAAGGCAACCGTCGCCCTTGACGAACGCCGCCCCGCCGATCTCATCAGCCAGGACATCCGCGAAGCCCTCTACTCCATCGGTACCATCGTGGGCGAAATCTCCACCTCCGAAATCCTCGAAAACATCTTCAGCAAGTTCTGCATCGGGAAGTAGTATCCCTACACTCACGTAGTTGGAAACAGCATGAAATGGATGAACGCCCGCGGCTGGTGCGCCTACACCTTCCCCGGCCACAAGTTCCGCATGGACAGATTTGCAATAATTCCCACCAAATCGTATATTTGTAATTGAAATTCTCAGGTTTTCCGTCCTCGATCAAACGGAGCAACATAACGCGTTATGTGGACAAAGTACCCGACCCATCAAGTGGTGCGGGCGCTTGGACCTGAGATCATCAGTTGCTCCAACCCCGTACCCTCATATCCGTTCTCCGCGCTCTCGCAGGTGTATTTCCGGCGGGACGAAAGGACGTATAAGCTTGATTGCTCCCTTCTCTACCCCGTATCTTCGGGCGTAG